>JAWLBM010000001.1:0-435130 GCA_041687675.1 Pleomorphomonas sp.
GACGGCAGAAGACTGGCGCGGCGGGCGGGGCACGCTCCCCGTCTCCCCTCCCGGGGAGAAGGTGCCGGCGAATGCCGGCGGATGAGGGGCGCGCGGCCGGAGGGTTCGCCCGGCTGGAGGGGTTCACCCCCCTCATCCGCCCCTTCGGGGCACCTTCTCCCCCAAGGGGGAGAAGGAAAGCTCCCCCAAGGGGGAGAAGGCGGGCAGTTCCGTTCACCCGGGCCAAGCAACGACGAGTGCTGCCGTCGCGATCGGGGGCGGGCGAAACCGTTCCCTCTCGCATCACGTCACCTGCCGGCCTATTTTCGCTCCGTGTCCGACGCCGCCGCCAGCGCCCTCCTGCCCGACCGCTTCGCCGACTGGTTCGCCGGGCGGGGATGGACGCCGCGCGCGCACCAGACGGCGCTGCTCGAGGCGGCGGCGGCGGGGCGTTCGACGCTGCTGATCGCGCCGACCGGCGCGGGCAAGACGCTTGCCGGCTTCCTGCCCTCGCTCGTTTCGCTTTCGAGACGATCCGCGTGGAAGTCCGGGACCCGCCGGCGCGGGGTGCACACGCTCTATGTCTCGCCACTGAAGGCGCTGGCGGTGGACATCCACCGCAACCTCGAGGTGCCGATCGCGGGCATGGGCCTTCCCGTGACGGTGGAGACGCGCACCGGCGACACCCCCGCCCACAAGCGCCAGCGCCAGAAGCTCGCCCCGCCGGACATCCTGCTGACCACCCCCGAGCAGCTCGCCCTGCTGATCGCCGCCCGCGACGCCGGGACCTTCTTCGAGGACCTCGAGACGGTGGTGTTCGACGAACTGCACGCCCTCGTCACCTCCAAGCGCGGCGACCTGCTCGCCCTCGGCCTCGCCCGGCTCCGGGCGATCGCGCCGGGCATCCGCACGGTCGGGCTCTCGGCGACGGTCGCCGAGCCCGACGACCTCCGCGCCTGGCTGGTCGCGCAGGCGCCGGGCGAGCCGCCCCGCCTCGCCGACCTCGTCACCGTCGAGGGCGGCGCGCGGCCGGAGATCCGGATCCTTGCGACCGCCGAGCGGGTGCCCTGGGCCGGCCATTCGGCGCGCTACGCCATCGGCGACGTCCTCGCCGAGATCGCCGCGCACCGGACGACGCTGGTCTTCGTCAACACCCGCAGCCAGGCGGAGATGCTGTTCGCCGAACTCTGGCGGGCGAACGAGGACGGCCTGCCGATCGCCCTCCACCACGGCTCGCTCGACGCCTCGCAGCGGCGCAGGGTCGAGGCGGCGATGGCGGCGGGGCAGCTCCGGGCGGTGGTTGCCACCTCCACGCTCGACCTCGGCATCGACTGGGGCGACGTCGACCTCGTGGTCCACGTCGGCGCGCCCAAGGGCGCGAGCCGGCTCGCGCAGCGGATCGGCCGCGCCAACCACCGGATGGACGAGCCCTCGCGCGCCGTGCTGGTGCCGGCCAACCGCTTCGAGGTGATGGAGTGCCAGGCGGCGCTCGACGCCAACTACGTCGGCGCCCAGGACACCCCGCCGATCCGCGACGGCGCCCTCGACGTGCTCGCCCAGCACGTGCTCGGCCGCGCCGTCGCCGGTCCGTTCCGGGAGGAGGAGTTCCACCGCGAGGTGATCTCGGCCTTCCCCTACCGCCACGTCGACCCGGACACCTTCCGCCGGGTGGTGGAGTTCGTCGCCACCGGCGGCTACGCGCTGCGGAGCTACGAGCGCTACGCCAAGATCCGCAAGGCCGCCGACGGCAGCTGGAGGCTCACCCATCCCCGCTTCGCCCAGCAGTACCGGCTGAACGTCGGCACCATCGTCGAGGCGCCGCTCCTCAAGGTCCGGCTCGGGGGGAAGACGCGCGGCACCGGGCCGCTGCGCGGCGGCCGCGTCCTCGGCGAGATCGAGGAGTACTTTTGCGAGACGATGGCCGCCGGCGACACCTTCCTGTTCGCCGGCGAGGTGCTGCGCTACGAGGGCATCCGCGAGAACGAGGTGATCGTCTCCCGCACCCGCGACACCGAGGCAAAGATCCCGGTCTATGCCGGGGGCAAGTTCCCGCTCTCCACCTATCTCGCCGAGACGGTGCGCGCGCTCCTCGCCGACCCGGCGTCCTGGTCGCGCCTGCCGGAGCAGGTCGGCGAATGGCTGGCGATCCAGCGGCTGAAGAGCGTGATCCCGCGCCGCGACCAGCTGCTGGTCGAGACCTTCCCGCGCGGCAACCGCTTCTACATGGTCGCCTATCCCTTCGAGGGCCGGCTCGCGCACCAGACCCTCGGCATGCTCCTGACCCGCCGGCTGGAGCGCGGCGGCGGCCGGCCGCTCGGCTTCGTCGCCACCGACTACTGCGTCGCGGTCTGGGCCCTCGCCGACCTCGGCGCCCTGTTCGCGTCCGGCCGGCCGTCGCTCGCCGACCTCCTCGACGAGGACATGCTCGGGGACGACCTCGACGCCTGGATGGCGGAGAGCTGGCTGCTGAAGCGCACCTTCCGTGCCTGCGCCCTCATTTCCGGCCTCGTCGAGCGCAACCATCCGGGCCAGGAGAAGAGCGGCCGGCAGGTCACCGTCTCGACCGACCTCATCTACGACGTGCTGCGCGAGCACGAGCCCGACCACATCCTGCTCCGCGCCACCTGGGCGGATGCGGCCACGGGGCTCCTCGACCTCAGGCGCCTCGCCGACATGCTGTCGCGAATCAGCGGCCGGATCGTGCACAAGAGGCTGGACCGGATCTCGCCGCTCGCCGTCCCCGTCATGCTGGAGGTCGGCAAGGAGCGGGTCTCCGGCGGCGAGGGCGAGGAGGACCTGCTGCGCGAGGCGGCGGACGACCTTATCGCCGAGGCGATGACATGACGGCCGGCGGCGCCCATCCGGCGCCCGTCCGGCCGAACCGGCGGGAGCAGGGCAGTGACGGTTGCGGCACGGATCGCGGAGGAGCCGGTCTTGACCGCTGACGGCCTCGTCCGCCTCGCCGGCGCCGCCGTGCGCTTCGATCCCGCCGGGGTGATGCACTGGCCGGACGAGGATCTCGTCGTCGTCGCCGACCTGCACCTCGAGAAGGGCTCCGCCCAGGCCGTCCGCGGCTCCCTGGTGCCGCCCTATGACACCCGGGCGACGCTGCTCGCGCTCGAGCGGGTGATGGTGCGCCTGAAGCCCCGCCGTGTGGTCGCCCTCGGCGACAGCTTCCACGACCGCAGGGGCGAGGGGCGGATGGACGCCGACGACGCGGCGCGGCTTCGTGCGATGACCGCCGCGGCCGACTGGTTCTGGATCACCGGCAACCACGATCCCGAGCCGCCGCGCGGCCTCGGCGGGACCGCCGCGGACGTGGTGGCGATCGGCCCGCTGGTGTTCCGCCACGAGCCGTCCGGGCGCGAGGTCGGCGAGGTGGCGGGCCACCTCCACCCGGCCGCCCGGATCGCGGTGCGCGGCCGCTCGCTCCGCCGGCGGGCCTTCGCCTGCGACGGCCGGCGCTGCGTGCTGCCCGCCTTCGGCGCCTACACCGGCGGCCTCAACCTCATGGATCCCGCCTGGCGCGGGCTGATGGACCGCTCCCGCCTCGTCGCCTGGATGATCGGCGACGCCCGCGTCTACCCGGTCCGCGGCCCCTCGCTGCTGCCGGACTGAGGCCCGGCGGGATCGCCGCGCCGAGGGTCAGCCGGCGGAGAGCGGCCGGGCCTCCAGGGCGGCGAGGCTGCGGGCTATGTGGCTGCGCCAGGCCGGTCCTTTCGACCGCGCCGCACCGAGCGCGTCCGACACCTCCGTCTCGTCCAGGGACGCGATCAGGGAGGCCGCCTGGCGCAGATCCTTCTCCCGCTTCGGATTGCCCGGCCCCCGCCGGTCGGCCACGATCAGCTTGTGGATGGCGAAACGCGCCGGCTGCGGCACCCGTATTCGCGTGCCCGCCCCGTGAAGGGCCACGGCCGGCACAGCGGCTTCGACCAGGTATTCGAGAAAGCGGAGGGGGATGGCGGACGCGCCCAGCCCCGGCAGCGGCACGGCGCCGCCTTCCTCGTCGCGGCGGTTCCGGATCGGCGTCAGAAGCTCCACGTCCAGGCCGGCGGCGGACCGGAACCTCGCCGGCGCTGCCGAGGGGTCGAGGGTCGGCACGGCGGAAAAGGTTGCGTCCGCCCGGCGGAGAATGGCCGCAAAGTCCTGCTTCTCCTTCACGAGGGCAGCGGCGGGCGCGGCGACGGAGGCCGCCACCAGGTCGGCGTCCTGGGTCGCCATGGCCGCATGGTCGAGGCGGGCGCCGACGAGACAGGGATAGCACTGGAAGGCGATCGTGCCGACGAGCACCAGCCCTGCTTCGAAGAGTCCCGCGTAGGCGACCGCGTCGAGCACCCGGCCGATCTCGCGGGACGGCGCGGGAATGCCGGCCGCCTTCAGCATGGTGACCGTCTTGCGACCGGCCGCCGCGATCCGCGCCTGCCGGCGGATCTGGTGCACCTCCTCCTCGACGGCGTCGTCGCCCTCGCGGCCGAGAAACCTCTGGACCCGCTGGGCGCCGACGCTCTCAAGCGCATAGACGTAGCGCACCCCGTTGATGGACCGGCGGGAGATCGTCGCCGCCCGGGGAGCGGGCCCGGCCGTGCGCTGGAGGAGGTCGGCGTAAAGGGTGGTGACCGCGAGAGGGAGTCGGTCCATCTTTATACTCAATTTCCGGGAACTGAGTATAATCCCGGGAGGCCCGGCTGTCACGCCGGCCGGCTCAGTCGCGGCGGAAGATCACGCCGGCGAGCCAGCCGGTGACCACGGCGATGATGACGGTGACGAGGCCGTAGAGCAACGACCAGTCCCGGGCGAACTCGCTGACGTGCGCCTCGAATCCGACCTTGCCGATGTCGAGCGTCTCCTCCGTGGTCGAGAGCAGGGCGCCGCCGCGGAACAGCTGGACCTTCGCCGTGTAGGTGCCGACGCTGACGTTCGCGGGCAGGCGGACGGTGGCGCGAAAGAGATCGGCGCCGAGGAACTCCACCCCGTCCTCGACCTGGACGTAGCGCCGCTCCTGCTGCATCAGCCGCAGGAAGGCCTCCTCGAAGTCGGTGCGGACCGGCGGTTCGGGACCCGGCTCGGCGTTGATCGGCAGCATGTCGAGGCCGAGGCTGAGCCGGGCGCGCAGGATGTCGGACGCGATCTCCGTCAGCGGCCGGGTCGAGTGGACGGCGAGGAACACCGGCAGACGCTCGATCACCTCGGAGTCGGCGTTGATCCAGATGCCGACGGTGCGCTCCTTGCGGCGGGTGACCAGGGTCCTCAGCGGTCCGGCGACCGTCACCACGACGTCGTAGGCGCCGGAGCGGGCCACCGTCTGCGCGTCGCGCTCGATGGTGCCGAACACCACCACCTCGGTGCCGGTGAAGTTGGAACTGATCGAGACATTGTCATGGCTGAGCGCCGTCACCAGCCGCTCCGCCCCGGCGGGCGAGGCGAGCCCGGCGGCCGCGGCGGCGGCCACGGCCAGCGCGGCGAGGAGGCGCGCCGGCCTCATCGCATGCCTCCACCGGCCGGTGTGGTGACCGAGTAGAGCTCCTGCGGCTCGAGCACCAGGTCCACGGCGAAGCGCAGCCCGACCGAGAGGACCAGCAGGCCGAGGAGCGCGCGCAGCGTCTCGCCGCGCAGGCGCTGGCCGACCCGCGCACCGAACTGCGCGCCGATCACCCCGCCGATCATCAGGCAGAGGCCGAGCACGATGTCGACGGTCTGGTTGGTGGTCGCCTGCATCACCGTGGCGAAGGCCATGGTGCCGAGCGTCTGCAGCAGCGTGGTGCCGATCACGATCGTGGTCGGCACCTTGAGCAGGTAGATCAGCGCCGGAACCATGATGAAGCCGCCGCCGACGCCCAGCAGGGCGCCGAGGAAGCCGATCGCCACGCCGAGGACCACCACCGGGATCGCCGAGATGTAGAGCCGCGACCGGCGGAAGCGCACCTTCAGCGGCAGCCGCTGGGCCCAGCCGTGCTGGCCCGGCCGGCGCACCGGCAGCGGCTGTCCCCGCCGCTGGGCGGCGATGGCGCGCAGCGCCTCGCTCAGCATCAGCGCCCCGACGGTGCCGAGGAAGGTGACGTAGCAAAGGGCGATCACCACGTCGAGCTGCCCGGTGAGCCGCAGCAGCGTGTAGACCCAGACGCCGCCCGCCGAGCCGGCCATGCCGCTCACCAGCAGGAAGCCGGCCAGCTTCAGGTCGATCGCCTTCTTGCGGAGATAGGCGAGGCTGCCGGAGGCCGAGGAGGCGACGATCTGGCTGGACACGGTCGCCACCGCCACCGCCGGGCTGATCCCGGAGAAGATCAGCAGCGGCGTCAGCAGGAAGCCGCCGCCGACCCCGAACATGCCGGACAGGAACCCGACCGCCGCGCCCATCCCCAGCAGGATGAACACGTTCATCGGGAGTTCCGCGATCGGCAGGTAGAGTTCCAAGGACCGGCTCCGCAACGGGGCGCAATGGATCGACGCCCCCGGCCCCGGCGGCCGGGGCCTTGGACTCACGATCCGAGACTATGGTGGACAGAATATTGCCGTTCTGGGCCGAACAGCGGAACGCCGGTCGAATTTTATCGACTGCGACCCCGGGGCGACACCGCGGCCCCGCGCAGGGGCCGCGGGTCCGGGATCAGATCTGCTGCTCGGAGAGCGCCTGCAGCAGCCCGGCATCGACGGCGCCGGTCACCGCCAGGCCGCGGTCGCGCTGGAAGGCCTCGACCGCGAGGCGGGTGCGCTCGCCCATCACGCCATCGGCCGGGCCGGGATCGTAGCCGCGCGCGGCGAGCAGCGCCTGGGCGGTCTGGACGGGATCGGCCACCACCTCGATCGAGGCGGTCTTCTCCGGCTTGGCAAGCCAGGCGGGGTCGGGCGCCGGCGGCTCGTTGGCGGCCGGATCCGGTTGCGTGACCTCCAGGGTCTCCACTGCGAGGCGGGCGCGGGCGAGGCTGTCCTCGTCGAGCACCTGGGCGACGTCGTCGCGCTTGCGGGCGGCGTCGGCGTCCCCGGCCGCGGCGGCCACGGCGAACCACTTGTAGGACTGGGTGAGGTCCCGCTCGACCCCGAGACCCTTGGCGTAGAGGATCGCCAGGTTGTACTGGCTGTCGCGCACGCCGAGGTCCGCGGCGGCGCGGAACCAGCGCGCGGCGGCGGCATAGTCCGGGTCGACCCCGGCGCCCCCCTCGGCGATCATCACCGCGAGGTTGTGCATCGCCTTGGCGTTGCCGGCATCCGCCGCCTTCCGGTACCACTCCATGGCCGTGGCCGCGTCGCGCGCGACACCCTGGCCCTTCTCGTAGAAGCTGCCGAGCCGGTACTGGGCGACCGGCAGGCCGGCCTCCGCGGCCATCGTGTACCAGCGCGCCGCCTCGGCAAGGTCGGCGGGACCGTCGCGGCCCTCGGCGAGGCGGACCGCCACCTCGAACTGCGCGCCGGGATCGCCGCCGGCGGCGGCCTCGCGCAGCGCCGGGGTGCCGATCTCCTCCGGCGGCGGCACAAGGTCCGAGACCGGCTCGGCCGCGGGCGCCGCCGCGGGGCGCGCGAATCGCTCGGGCGGGAGCGTCGATGGCACCGGCCCGAAGGCGACCGGCGGGCCGATCGGGGCCGAGCCGGTGGCGGTCTCGTCCACCAGGGCGGCATCGGGCACAATGGCGACGTCGGCGCCGGGCGTCCCGGCGGCGGAGTCCTCGTTCGCAGCCGACGGCACTCCGGCCTCGCCGGTCGCACCGGCGAGCGTCGTCCCGGTGGGCGGCTCGTCGGCCTGGACCTCGGCCACGGGGGCCTCGGGGGCGGGCGGCAGGGCGGCGACGCCGGTCCCCTGCAGGCTGCCGTCGAACAGCGGGCGCAGCATCTGCGCCGTCGCGAAGACCAGCACTCCCACCGCCACGGCGGCCAGCAGGCCGCGGCGGACCCGGCTCGAGGGCCGGCCACGGCCCGCGTCGGGCTTGCGGCGGACCACCGGCTCCGGCCGGCGACCCGGCGGCGTATGGACGCCGCCCGACTGGGCGGCCCGGCGTGCGGCGGCGATGAAGTCGGCCTTGCTCGGCTCGGTCCGCTCGAGGCTCCGCCCGGTCTCCGGCTCCTCGGGCGCGATGTGCCCGTCCAAGGGCCCGGTGCTCCCGGCATCCGGTTCGGGACGCGCGCGCCCGGCCGCCTCGGCGGGCCGGGCCGCGGGCTTGCCCGAGCCGGGCTCGAGCGGACGGTCGTCGCCCGCCGATAGTTCCACAGCTGGCGTGGCGGCCGGATTCAGTCGCGGCTCGAAGGGCAGGTTGCGCCGGACGGTGGGTACCGGCTGGCGGTCCGCCTCGGGGATCACGGGCGCGGCGGCGGGCTCGGAAATCCCGAGCGTGCCGGCGAGGGTGCGGCCGATCTCGTCCCAGGCCGCCGCCTCGCGCGGACCGAGGCCGGCGACGTCGAGCCGGGCCGGTCCACCGGCCGGCGTTGGCTCGCGGACGGCCGGGGCCTCGGCCTCGTGGCCGGCGCTCGTGGCGCGGGTGGCGGCTTCGCCCCGCTCCGCCTCGCGCGCGGCGAGGCGCTCGACGGTTTCGCCGATGGCGATGAGCAGCGAACGGTCGCGGTCCGCGCCGCTGCGAAGGTCCGCCTGCAGGCCGGCGAGTTCCTCGCGGATGGCGGCGATGTCGCCGGCCCCGGCGGCCGGGGCCGCCTGGCGGGTGGCGCCGCCGATCGGCCCGCCCTCGGCGAGGGTACCGGCCAGCATGGCCTCGAAGCGCTCGAGCGTCTCGCCGAGCCGGGCGGCGTCGCCGGGCGCGCGCTCCACCGCCTCGGCGATCGCCTCGATCCGGCGCTCGATCTGGTCGAGGCGGGCCGGGTCGCTCGCCGGAATCTGAAGCCGCTCGACGCTCTCGGTGAGGCTGCGGACCTCGCTCTCCAGCGCCGTCATCGACGGCACCGAGAGTGCCGCAAGGTCCTTGCGCATGGCGGTGACGGACGCCTCGAGGGCGCCGATGTCGGGCGCGGAGATCCGCTCCAGTCCCTCCACCGCCACGGCGAGGCCGGAGAGGCGGCTCTCGATCGCGCCGAGGCGCTCGCCGCCCGGATCGGCCGAAAGATGCGCCTCGATCCGCGCCAGCGCGTCGACGAGTTCCGCCGGCAGGTCGGCCACCGGGACCGGCCTGGCGGCGATGCGCCGGTCCACCTCCTCGGCTAGGCCGTCGAGCTTCGCCGCGAGCCCGTCCACCACCTCGGAGCGGAGCAGCGGGGCAAAGTCCGCCAGCTGGTCCGACAGGGCGCCGAGCCGGTCCTCGAGCGCGGCGGCGAGGCTCCCGGGATCGGCGGGCAAGGCGACGCGCTCGGAGAGGTCGTCGAGGCGGGCGAAGAGTTCGTCCGCGAATTGCCGTGTCCGCAGCGTCTCGGCGTCGAGCGAACCGCGCAGCTCGGCGACGTCGGTCATCAGCTGCGGGAGTGTCTCGACCTGGCGGGCGAGTCCTTCGACCGCGGCGGACTGGCGCTCCATCTCGTGGGCCACCCGCGGGATCTGGTCGGTCCGCTGGGCGAGCACGGAGAGAACGGCCGCCTGCCGCTCGATGCTGTCGTGCATCGCGACGAGGCCGCCGAGGTCGCCGAGGCGGGCCTCCAGTTCGCCGACCTGGCGGCCGACCCGGTCGAGCCGCGAATCGATCGCGTCGAGCAGCCCGGAGGCGTCGAGCCCGGCGACGGCCTCGGCCAGCAGCGCCATGTGGTGCATGACCTCGGAGGCGTCGCCGGGTCCGGCGCCGGCGGCGAGCCGCTGCTCCATACGGTCGATCCGGTCGCCGATGGTGGCGACCTGCGTCTCGGTCGGGACCTGGGCGAGCAGCCGGCGGATCTCGGCGAGGCGCTGGACAAGGTCCGCCACCGTCCGCGGGTTGTCGATGGCGCCGCGCAACTGGTCGAGGCGGTGGACCACCTGGTCGTAGCTCTCCTCGAGGGCGGCGAGGCGGGCATGGGCCGCGTTCGCCTCCACCGCGGCGCGGACGGCGGCGATCTCGCCGCGCAGCGCGCCGATCTGGTCGGCGGAGACCGCCGCGTCCGCCGGGGCGGCCTCCTCCTCGGGGTCGCGGTCGGTCCGCTCGAGCGAATCGCGCTTGCGGGAGATCTCCTCGACGGCGCGCTGGAGTTCGATGACGCCGCGCTGCCGGGGCAGGGGGGAGGCCGGCTCCGCGACGGTCGCGCGCGGCTCCTCCGCCTGCGGCGGCGCGGCGGCGGCCGGGGCCGGCTCGACCGCCGGGGCGGGCTCGACCGGCGCCCGGGCCTGCCCGCCGGAGAGCGAAAGGGAACGGATGCGCTCGGAGAGCCGGTCGAGCGAACTCATGATGCGAATCATCGACTCGTCGGAGTCCGCCGGCGCGCCGGATGCCCGGGCGCGTCGGGCGGCCCGCTCCTCCAGGATGACCCGGGTCCAGTTGGTCTCGCCGCCGGCGGCGGGATCTCCGCCCGTGCTGGCGCTGTCTGCATCCGGTGCCGTCTGGCGAGCGGTCGAGTCGGTCATGCCGGACCCCCATTCACAGGTCGGCGCCCGCGCAGCGGCCCTCGCGACGGCCTGCCACGGGTCGGCGGCGCGACCCTTTCCTATGTCAACCGTCGCAACTTTCGTTCGAGACGGTAAACATGCGGTTAACGCCGCACGTCCGGCGTGAGGCTTCCTTAAGGTCGGTGAACGCTTCGTAACCTGCGAACAGGAGGGACCCGGACGAAAGGCCGTGACTTCGCCGGAGTTTCCCTTTACGCAAAGGGCAGTGGGCGCCCGCGCGGCCCCCTTCTTGACTCCTGCATCGGACACGTCCATGGCGTCCCAGCGCGATCCGACCGGCGTTCCCGCCGGCGGCACCATGATCACCGGCGAGGATTTCGACGTCGAGGACGGCGACCCCTCCCGTCCCGCCCTGTTCTCGATCGGCGACCTCGCCCGCGAATTCGGCGTCACCCTCCGCACGCTGCGCTTCTACGAGGACAAGGGACTGGTGTCGCCGCGCCGCGACGGCATGAACCGGCTTTATTCGCGCCGCGACCGGGCCAGGCTGAAGCTGGTGCTGATGGGTAAGCGGGTGGGCTTCTCGCTCACCGAGATCAAGAACATGCTCGACCTCTACGACCTGCGCGACGGGCAGGTCGGGCAACTGCGGACGGCGCTCTCGCGTTTCAACGAGCAGATCGCGGTTCTCGAGCGCCAGAAGAAGGACATCGAGCAGGCGCTCCAGGAACTGCGGCGGACCACCGCGGTGGTGTCCGGGCTCCTCAAGGAGAAGGAGGGCGCCGGCCCGCGCTGACGTGCCTTGCTGCCGCCGCATCAAGGGGCGACGCTCGGCAACGACCCGAGGGAGACCGACCAGATGCCGATCCTGCGCACCACGCTCCTTGCCGCCGCCCTCGCCGGCGCAACGGCCGTCGCCGTCGCCGAGGAGGTGCAGATCCCCGTTCCCGGCCCGGCCGACGAGGGCGCCTTCAGCATGATGCCGGCCGACGGCCGCCACCTGAAGATCGACCGACGCAGCGGCGAGGTCTCGATCTGCTCCGAGGCCGCCGGCGCCTGGAGCTGCCGCCTCGTTCCCGACGACCGCCGAGCCTACGAGGACGAGATCGAGCGCCTCCAGGCCGAGAACGACCGCCTTCTCGACCGAATCGCAGCCCTGGAGGCGGAGCGCGACGCCCTCGCCGGGGGCGACAGCTGGATCGGGCCGGAGGACGAAAAGAAGGTCGAGGAGTTCCTAGACTTCTCCGACAAGGCGCTGCGCCGCTTCTTCGGCATGGTGCAGGACTTGAAGCGCGACCTCGAGCAGCCGGATTCGCTCTGACGGCCCGAGCGTTCGGGTCGGTGCGCGGAGCGTCTCGTTCCGGGATCCGGCGGAAACGCTTTTTGTCCGCCCCGAGCAAAGCCGCGAGCCGCCGGCGCGGCGTCCCGGCTCGCCTCCTTGTAACTCAACGGCGCCGACGGTGATCCGGCGGCCGGGCGGCTGCGTGTGAAGTCGGCAAGCCGTCCACCGCCGGACCCCTCCGGCCCCCTCGCCGGACCCGCGCCATGACCCTCCTCCGCCTCGTTCCCGCCGCCGCCTTCCTCGTCCTCGCCGCGGCGATTGCCTCGGCCATGGGGGCGGCCAACTTCTGGGAGAGCTTCGACCGGATCACCTCGGATCCCTGGGGCGTGGTCACCCTCGTCGACCTTTACGCCGGCTTTGCGGTCGTCTCGGTGATCATCGCCCTCGCCGAGCCGCGGCGGGCGGTGGCCGCGGCGGTGATCCTGGCGACGCCCTTCCTCGGCAGCCTCGTTCCGGCGGCCTGGCTGGTCGCCCGGCTGCCGATGCTCGCGGCGCGGCTGCGCTGACCCTGCGCGGGCCGTCGCGCCGCTTGTGGTCCACTGTCCTCGCTGGCTATTGTCGTCGGAACGCCGACACCGCGGCGGCGACCGGAGGGAGGCCGGCCGCCCGGGGAGGGGCGACACGGCGCCGGTCTCGTCCGCGCCGTCACAAGGGGGGAACGGGGTCTTGGAAACCACACGCTACCGCTTCCTGATCGCGGACGACCATCCTCTGTTCCGCGGCGCGCTCCGCCAGGCGCTCGAGGGCATGTTCGAGGGCGTCACCATCATCGAGACCGGCTCGCTGGAGGAGATGGCCGAGGCGCTCGCCGCCGACGAAGACGTCGACCTCGTGCTGCTCGACCTCAACATGCCGGGGGTGCGGGGCTTCTCCGGCCTGCTGCTGCTCCGGGCGCAGTTCCCGACGGTGCCGGTGATGGTGGTCTCGGCCACCGAGGACGTGGTGGCGATCCGCCGCTGCATGGAACTCGGCGCCTCCGGCTTCATCCCGAAGTCGCTCGGGGTCGAGTCGATCCGCTCGGCGATCGCCAGGGTCCTCGAGGGCGGGCTCTGGACGCCGCCGGACATCGACATCACCGGCCGCGACGAGGCGAGCGATCTCGTCCAGCGCCTGTCGTCGCTGACGCCGCAGCAGGTCCGGGTGCTGATGATGCTGTCCGAGGGCCTGCTCAACAAGCAGATCGCCTACGAGCTTTCCGTCTCCGAGGCGACGGTGAAGGCGCATGTCTCGGCGATCCTGCAGAAGCTCGGCGTCGAGAGCCGCACCCAGGCCGTGATCGCCGCCTCCAAGATCGAGGCCGGCCAATGGCAGGCGCTGACAGTGGCCAGCGGCTGAGGCAAGCGCCGCCGGCGGGAGTCACTCCGCCGCGCTGTGGGTCGCCCGCTGCTGGGCGAGGAAGGCCCGCAGCGCCGCCGGCTTGACCGGCTTGAACAGCACCGCGATGTCCTTCGCCGAGGCCTCCTCGCGCACGGTGGGCGAGCGGTTCGCGGTCACCAGCGCGGCGGGCACGTCGGGGCCGAATCGCCAGCGCAGCTGCATCACCGCGTCGATGCCGTTGCCGTCGTCGAGGTGGTAGTCGACCAGCATCACGTCCGGCAGCGTGCGGGTGTCGCGCTGCATGGCGATCGCCTCGCGCGGGCCCGGCGCGGTGGTGACGATGCAGCCCCAGCCGGTGAGGAGCGCCCTCATGCCCTCGAGGATGCGCGGCTCGTTGTCGATGCACAGCACCGACAGGCCGTTGAGGTCGCTGGCGGGCACGGCGGGCCGCTCCACCTCCACGGCGCGCTCGGGCACCGGCGCGGCCAGCGGCAGCTCGACCCGGAACACCGATCCCCTGCCCGGGCGGGAGGTGACGCCGACCGGATGGTCGAGCACGCGGCCGATGCGCTCGACGATGGAGAGGCCGAGGCCGAGGCCGCGCGCCACCCGGGCGCCGCCCTCGAGGCGCTGGAACTCCTGGAAGATCGCCTTCTGCTTGGTGGCGGGAATGCCGATCCCGGTGTCGTGCACGCAGACCCGGAGCCGTCCGTCCTCGCGCCGGCAGCCGACGAGGACGCGGCCCGCGGGCGTGTACTTGATCGCGTTGGAGATGAGGTTCTGCAGCAGGCGGCGCAGCAGCCGACGGTCGGAGCGCACCGTCGCCGAGCAGGGAATCACCGTGAGCTTCAGGCCCTTTTCCCGGGCGAGCGGCTCGAATTCCAGCGCCATCGGCTTCAGGATCTCGTCGATCCGGAACAGCGTCACCTCCGGCCTGAAGCCGCCGCTGTCGAGGCGGGAGATGTCGAGCACCGCGCCGAGGATCTCCTCCACCGATTCCAGCGAATGGTCGATGTTGGAGACCAGCTGGCCCGCCTCGGTCCCGGCGTAGCGCTCGACCAGCGAGGTGGTGTAGAGCCGGGCGGCGTTGAGCGGCTGCAGGATGTCGTGGCTGGCGGCGGCGAGGAAGCGCGTCTTGCCGATGTTGCCCTCGTCGGCGGTCGCCTTCGCCCTGGCGAGCGCCTCGTTGGCGGCGACCAGCGCCTCCGTGCGCTCGCGCACGCGCCGCTCCAGCGTCTCGTTGGCGCGGGCGAGGGCCCGCTCCGCCTCGACCCGCTCGGTGATGTCGGTCGCGGTCATCACGATGCCGCCGTCCGGCATCGAGCCGGTGCGGATCTCCAGCACCGTGCCGGAGGGCTGCAGCGTCTCCTGCACGGTGGCGAGGCGGCGCACGAAGCGGTCGAGCCGGTCGTCGACGATCGCGTCCGGGTGGCCGGGTCCGTAGAGGCCGCGCTCGGCGTTGAAGCGCAGGATATCCTTCAGCGGCGTGCCGACCTGGCCGAACTCCGGCGGCAGGTCGAGCAGTTCGCGGAAGCGGCGGTTCCAGCAGATGAGCCTGAGGTCCGCGTCGAACACGCCGATGCCCTGGGCGACCTGGTCGAGCGCGATCTGCATCAGGTCGCGCGAGTACTGGATCGCCTCGGTGGCGTCGTCGAGCAGCTTCATCGCCCTCTTGGTCGAGGGATCCCGCCGCTTCAGCAGCAGCGACATGACCAGCCGCGAGGAGGCGGCGCCGACGGCGCTGGCGAGAAGTTGCTCGGAGAAGCGGACGAGTTCGATCGAGGCGGGGGTGAGCGGGTTGAGGGTGGCCTTGGTCTCCTCGGCGAAGCGGGCGAAGGAGCGCGCCGTGCGCTCCTCGCCGATGTAGCGGGCGACCGTCGAGCGCAGGTCGTCGACGGTGACCGAGGTGCGCCAGAGCCGGAAGGAGGGCTGCGGCGTGAACTGGGTGGGCACGAACACCGAGGCCTGCGCCCGCTCGATCGGCCGCGGGTCGCGCATCATCGAGACGAGCACCAGGGCGGCGGTGTTGAGGAAGAGGCTCCAGAACACGCCGTGGGTGAACGGCTCGAAGCTGATGTTGAAGAGGCCCTCCGGACGGAGCGCGGCCCAGCCGAACGGGCCGTTGACCAGCAGCGAGTTGCCGAACAGGCCGGCGCCGACCAGCGACGGGATCAACAGGGTGTAGAACCAGACGAGGAAGCCGATTCCCATGCCCCACATGGCGCCGGCCGCCGTAGCCCGCCGCCAGACCAGGCCGAAGAAGAAGGCCGGGGCGAGCTGGGCGATCGCCGCGAAGGAGAGGAAGCCGATCGAGGCGAGGGCCGCGGAGTTGCCGGCGATGCGGTAGTAGGCGTAGCCGCACAGCATCAGCACGACGATCGCGGTGCGCCGGACGGTGAGCAGCAGGCCGCCCATGTTCCGCCGCGTCAGCGCCTCGTCGGGCCGCTGACGCAGGATGAAGGGCACCACCACCTCGTTGGAGATCATGATGCCGAGCGCCACGCTGGCGACGATCACCATCGCCGTGGCCGCCGAGAGGCCGCCGATGAAGGCGGCGAGGGTCATGAAGCCGTTGCCGGCGTGCATCGGCAGCGCCAGCACGAAGAGGTCACCGCTGACCCCGTAGCCGAAGGTCACCAGGCCGGCGAGGGCGATCGGCACCACGAAGATGTTGATGAGGACGAGGTAGAGCGGGAACATCCAGCGCGCCCGCCGGATCTCGTCGTCGGAGTTGTTCTCCACCACGGTCACGTGGAACTGGCGCGGCAGCAGCAGGATGGCGAAGGTGGAGAGCAGCGCCTGCGCCACCAGGGTGCCGCCGTTCATGTCGTTCCGGAAGATCGAGGTGGCCCCCGCGGCTTCGGCGGCGTTCCAGAGGTCGGCGGGTCCGTCGAAGAGCCAGAAGGTGATGTAGGCGCCGACCAGCAGCAGGCAGGCGAGCTTCACCAGCGATTCCGCCGCCACCGCCAGCATCAGGCCCTCCTGGTGCTCGGTGGCGTCGATGTGGCGGGTGCCGAACAGCACGGCGAAGGCGGCCATCACAAGCGCGACGAGCAGCGCCACGTCGCCGATGACCGGGACCGTGTCCATCGGCACGCCCTGCTCGTAGGAGATCAGCGCCGAGACCGAGCTCGACACCGCCTTCAGCTGCAGCGCGATGTAGGGCAGCGTCGCCACCACCGCGATCAGCGCCACCATCGCCGCCACCGCCTGGTTCTTGCCGTAGCGGGCGGCGAGGAAGTCGGCGATGGAGGTGATGCGCTCGGCCTTGGCGAGGCGGACGACCCGGCGGATCAGCGGATAGCCGAGCGCGAACATCACGATCGGCCCGACATAGATGGTCAGGAAGTCGAAGCCGCGGCCGGAGGCGAGCCCGACCGCGCCGAAGAAGGTCCAGGAGGTGCAGTAGACGCCGAGGGAGAGGGCATAGATGGTCGGCCGGCCGCGCCCCGGCGGATGCCGCCGGGCCATGCGGTCGCCGAAGCTGGCCACGGCGAACAGCAGGCCGAGATAGGCCAGCGCCACCGCGATGATCACCGAACCCTGTATCATGGCCCGAGGCGCAACCCCTCCCCGCCGCCCGGATCCGCGGATCCGACCACACGCCGCGCCGGTTGTCCATCGCCTCCGCCCGCCGCCGCCCGGTCACACCCGGCGAAGGTCAGGGTTTTCGCGTAGGCGCGACGGATGCTAGAAGACCGATGCCGGCCGCTGCCGGAGGAGCAACCATCGGGGGCGAGGATGCTGAAGGAGTTCAAGGAATTCGCGCTGCGCGGCAACATGGTGGACCTGGCGATCGGCATCGTCATCGGCGCCGCCTTCACCGGCCTCGTCAACTCCGTTGTGGCCGACGTGATCACGCCGATCATCGCCGCCCTCACCGGCGGGATCGACTTCAGCAACCTCTATGTCCAGCTCACCGGCACGGCAGTGGAAAACAACCTCGAGGCGGCGCGCCAGGCAGGGGCCACCCTCGCCTATGGCAATTTCCTGACGCTGGTCATCAACTTCCTCATCGTCGCCTTCTTCCTGTTCCTGGTGGTCAAGATGATGAACCGGCTGCGTCGCCAGGAACCCGCGCAGCCCGACACCCCGCCGGCGGTGGCGCCCGAAATCGCGCTGCTTCAGGAGATCCGCGACATCCTGGCGACACGCAACTGAGGCGGACGGGGTTCCGGGCGGCGCTCCGGCCCGCTATGGAGGGGCCGCCCCGCATGCACCCGCACACCTTCGGACCTCATTCATGCTTTCCACCCTGAGACGCGAGGCGCTGGACGCTCCGCCCAGCGGCATCCTCGAAGTGTTCCGCCGGGGGCACGGCCGTCCCGGCCTGATCCCCATGTGGGCCGGCGAGGGCGACCTGCCGACGCCGCAGTTCATCTGCGACGCCGCCACCCGGGCGCTTGCCGCCGGCGAGACCTTCTACACCGACAACGCCGGCATCCCGGCTCTGCGCGAGGCGCTCGCCCGCTACCACGACCGCGTCTACGGCGGGCTCTTCGGCGCCCCCTTCGACCCCGCCCGCTTCATCGCCACCTCCTCCGGCATGCACGCGATCCTGCTCGCGGTCACCATGGTCGCCGGCGCCGGCGACGAGGTGATCGTCCCGACGCCGGCCTGGCCGAACTTCCCGGCCGCCGTGGGCGTCCGCGGCGCGCGGGCGGTCGAGGTGCCGATGCGGGAGGACGGCGGCGCCTTCGTGCTCGACGTCGCCGACATCGAGGCGGCGATCACGCCGGCGACGCGGGCGATCTTCGTCAACAGCCCGTCCAACCCGACCGGCTGGACCGGCGACGCGGCCACCCTCCGCGCACTGCTCGACCTCGCCCGCCGGCACGGGCTGTGGATCATCGCCGACGAGATCTACGGCCGCTTCCACTTCGCCGCGGACCGGCCGGTGGCGCCCTCCTTCCACGCGATCATCGAGCCCGAGGACAAGGTGATCTTCGTCAACACCTTCTCCAAGAACTGGGCGATGACCGGCTGGCGGATCGGCTGGCTGGAGATCCCGCCGTCGCTGACCGGGACGGTCCTCAACCTCGTCCAGTACTCCTCGAGCGGGGTCGCGCAGTTCATGCAGCGGGCCGCCATCGCCGCGCTCGACGAGGGCGAGGGCTTCATCGCCCACCAGGTCGGCCGCGCCCGGCGCAGCCTGGACGCGGCCTGCGAGGCCCTGGAGGCCTCCGGGCGGGTCCGCTTCGTCCGGCCGCCCGGCGCCTTCTACATGTTCTTCCGCATCGACGGCGAGGCCGACACCCGGGCGCTCTGCCTGCGCCTCGTCGAGGAGGCGAACATCGGCCTCGCCCCGGGCACCGCCTTCGGGGCCGGCGGCGAGCGGCACGTCCGCCTCTGCTTCGCGCGGAGCGAGAAGAGCCTTTCGGCCGCCATCGAACGGCTGAACGGATGGTTGGCGAAATGACGGTGCGCTGTATGATGGGTCCGTGGAACTACGTGCACGGCCGGTCGGAGGCGTCCGACGCCGGACGGGATCTTGGATGACGGGGCCGACGACGACCTCCGACCACAGGGCCGACCAGGACGGCGTCGGGACGACGCCGTCCGAGGCCCGCTTCGCCAGCGTGCTGGACACGGCCGCGGACGGCATCGTCGTGATCGACGAGGAGGGACGCATCCTCGCCTTCAACAAGAGCTGCGAGAAGCTCTTCGGCTATTCCGCCCCGGAGGTGATCGGGCAGAACGTGAAGGTCATCATGCCGCCGAGCTACGCCCGGGACCACGACAGCTACATCCGCCACTACCGGGATACCGGCGAGAAGCGGATCATCGGCATCGGCCGCGAGGTCTCGGGGCTGCACCGCGACGGCACGGTGTTCCCGGTGGAACTCTCGGTGGGC
The DNA here is from genome assembly GCA_041687675.1 of Pleomorphomonas sp. Taxonomy (GTDB): domain Bacteria; phylum Pseudomonadota; class Alphaproteobacteria; order Rhizobiales; family Pleomorphomonadaceae; genus JAWLBM01. The sequence goes on from JAWLBM010000001.1 coordinate 18,935, forward strand.
GAGGCGCGGTCGGCGGACGGCCGGCAGTTCATCGGCATCCTGCGCGACCTCAGGCCGCGCAAGCAGGTCGAGCAGCGCCTGTCGCACCTGCAGGCGCAGGTCATGCACATGACCCGCCTCTCGGCGATGGACGAGATGGGCGCGGCCATGGCGCACGAGCTCAACCAGCCGCTCACCGCCCTGATGCTCTACCTCCAGGCGGTGATGCGGCCGCTGAAGGCGAGCGAGGGGCCGGTGCCCACGGAGAAGGTCATCGGCATCATGCAGAAGGCGCTCGCCGAGGCCGAGCGCGCCGGCGGCATCATCCAGCGGATGCGGCAGATGGTGGAGAAGCGCGAGCCGGAGCGCAGCCACGTCGACCTCAGGACGGTGATCGACGACGCCGTGGACCTCACCGACTTCGTCGCCCAGGGCTCCAAGGTGCAGATCCGCCGCAACTACGGCCGCCACCCGCTGATGGTGGACGTCGACCCGATCCAGATCCAGCAGATCGCCATCAACCTCCTCAAGAACGCGGTCGAGGTGGCGCGCGAGAGCCGCGGCCGCTGGGTCGAGGTGTCGCTGGAGCGGACGGCGGACCGCGCCCTCATGCGGGTGTCCGACAGCGGGCCCGGGATCTCCGAGGAGGCGGCGCAGTCGCTGTTCCGCACCTTCTCCACCACCAAGAAGAGCGGGATGGGCCTCGGGCTGGCCATCTCCAGGTCGATCGCACAGAACCACGGGGGCGACCTTGGCGTGGACCCGGGCGGGAACGGTCGCGGCGCGACCTTCACGCTGTCGCTCCCGCTGGGGGACCAGGACGCCACAAGCGCCGGAGAGTGAGATCAATGACGGACGAGACGAACCGGACGATCTACATTGTCGACGACGATCCCTCGGTGCGCGACGCGCTGACCGTCGTCTTCGACCTCGAGGGCTTCGAGGCGCTGGCCTTCGAGAGCGGCGACGAGTTCCTCGACGCCATCGGCTCCGGGACGCCCGGCTGCGTGCTGCTCGACGTGCACATGCCGGGCCGCTCCGGCATCGACGTGCTGAAGGCGCTGGACATGAACAGCTTTCCCGCCCCGGTCTTCGTCATCTCCGGCCAGGGCGACATCCCGATGGCGGTGAGCGCCATCAAGCTGGGCGCGGTGGACTTCATCCAGAAGCCCTTCGACGCCGACACGGTGGTCCGGCGGGTGCGGGACGCCATGGAGGCGATGGCGCGCCAGGCAAGGAACCGCGACGCATCCGAGTTCCCGGGCTCCGAACTCCTCACCCCGCGCGAGCGGGACGTGCTCAAGGCGATCACCGGCGGCGCGTCGAACAAGGAGGCGGGGCGATCGCTGGGCATTTCGCCGCGCACCATCGAGGTGCACCGGGCGCGCATCATGGAGAAGCTCGGCGCCCGCAACGCCGCGGACCTGGTGCGGATCGTGCTGACCTCTCATACGGGCGATACCGGATAACCGGACGGGCCTCACGGGTCTATGTTCGACACTTCGGGGGCAGGCGGAGCGCAACGTGCGTTCCGTGGGGCCCCCGATGTTTCGAGGACGCCGGTCTTGACCTTCCTCATCGTCGAGGACGACAGCGCGGTGGCGGATTCCCTGGAGGCCCTGCTCCGGGGCGCCGGGCACGACACGCGCGTCTTCCGCAGCGGCGAGGAGTTCATCGCCGCGGGGCCGCCTGCCCCCGCCGACACCGTGGTCGTCGACCTCGGCCTGCCCGGCATCAGCGGCGGCGAGGTGATCGGCTGGCTGCATGGCCTCGCCCGAAAACCGCGCGTGATCGTGATCTCCGGCAAGTCCTCCGGCACCATCGCCCGCGAGACCGGGGCGCATCCGGGCCTCGCCGTCCTGCGCAAGCCGCCCGCCTCCGACTGGCTCGAAGTCATCGCGGGCTGATCCCGCCCGCGGTTTTCCCGCCGTTCCCCCAAGCCTTTCGTCTGCGGTGCCTCGCCGCATCGTGAAAGCACGTAAGTACACCGTCTTACGTAGGCGACCCGAATGGCGCGGGGCGGGGGCGTAGGCTTAACGTCCGGACATCAGGGACCTGACGGCCCCGGGGCGATCGGACGGATCGGACCGGGACCCGCCGGAAACGGCGGGCGTCGCACCTCCGGCAACCCCGTGGACGGCGGGCGGAGGAACCGGGTCCCGACGACATGCCGGCCCGGCCGGCGAGGAGGGACTGCCATGTACGTCGAAGCCAAGCACCTCGAGGACCATGCCAGCGGCCATGACGGCGGCGTGCTGCCGCGCACCGTGGGCACCGGCCGCTATGCCGGGACCCGCGCCCGGCCGCGCCCGGACGACACCGCCTGGGCCGAGTTCCTGGCCTCCCCCAAGGCCCGCAGCGAGCGCTTCGACTCCCACCAGGTCCTGTTCTACGAGGACGACCAGGCCAACAACGTCTACGAGGTGACGAGCGGCACGGTGATCCTCTATCGCCTGCTCTCCGACGGCCGCCGCCAGGTGGTCGACATCCTCGGCGCCGGCGACCTGTTCGGCCTGTCCACCACCGGCTTCCACGACTGCTCGGCCGAGACGCTGACCAGCGCCGACGTGCGCATCCTCGACCGGCGCGACATCGAGCGCTCGGCGGACCTGCAGGGCCACGTCGCCAAATGCCTGACCAGCCGCATCGAGGCGCTGCACTCGCATGCGGTGCTGCTCGGCCGCAAGTCGGCGCAGGAGCGCGTGACCAGCTTCCTGATGCGCTTCGTGCCGAACCGCGGCGTCATCGGCTGCGGCGGCCCGCAGGCGGGCGGCGACGAGAAGGTGGTGGTGCTCCGCATGACCCGCCAGGAGATCGCGGACTACCTCGGCCTCACCATCGAGACCGTGAGCCGGGTGCTCTCCGACCTCAAGCGCCGCGGCATCATCTCGATCGAGAAGAACGACCGCATCCGCCTTGCGGACGTGTGCCGCGTCTGCCGCCTCACCGGCACGCACTGACCCTCCCTTTCTTTCGTGTCCCCCGGTCCGCGCGGGGGGCCGCGGCGTCCTCCTCCCCGCCGCGGCGAGGCGCGGCCGCTCCGTGGCCGCGTCTTCGGGGCGATCTCCTCGGGCGCTCCCCGGGCCTTCGCTCCGAAGGCCGGCGAGCGCCCATTCTTTTGGGGGGACCTGCCCGCTCTTGCGCGGGCGGCGCATGTCCGCTAGAAGACCCGCACTTCGGGTCGCCCGGCTCGGGGGCGGCTTGCCGTTTCCCAGGGCATGCCGTGGCGGCCTCGAACGCTCAACCCCGGACACGCGGCGGTTCGGCCGAGGCAGCACCCTCCGGGGTGCCCGCCGGCCCGGCGCCGCCGCCCGGTTCAAGATGGACGAGGCCTTCCCGCAAGGGGCGGCCGTTTACTCGGAAACGAGCAAAATGCCCAAGATGAAGACGAAGTCGAGCGCCAAGAAGCGCTTCAAGGTCACGGCCAACGGCCTTGTCAAGTCGGCCCAGGCCGGCAAGCGTCACGGGATGATCAAGCGGACGGCGAAGTTCGTCCGCCAGGCGCGCGGCACCACGGTGCTGAGCGAGCCGGACGCGATCATCATCAAGAAGAACTTCCTCCCCTACGCCTGATCGCGCCATCGATCGACGTCACTTCAGATCTGAGGAGATCACACCATGGCGCGCGTCAAGCGGGGCGTCACGTCCCATGCCAAGCACAAGAAGGTCCTGAAGGCCGCGAAGGGCTTCCGGGGTCGTCGCAAGAACACCATCCGGGCCGCCCTGGCGGCCGTCGACCGGTCGCTGCAGTACGCCACGCGCGATCGCCGGACCAAGAAGCGCAACTTCCGCGCCCTCTGGATCCAGCGCATCAACGCGGCCGTCCGCGACGTGACCGGCGGCGAACTCACCTATGCCCGCTTCGTCGACCTCCTCGCCAAGACCGGCATCGAGGTCGATCGCAAGGTGCTCTCCGATCTCGCCATCCGCGAGCCGGAGTCGTTTAGGGCGCTGGTCGAGAAGGCCCGCAGCGCGGCCTGAGGCACGCGCGAAACCGGGCCGATCCCCCGATCGGTCGCTGAAACGGAGAAAAGGCGGCGCACCGGTCGGTGGGCCGCCTTTTTTGTCGCCGGCCGTTCTGGCGCGGCACGGTCCGAAGCGCTAGAACCGCCGCCGGAAGGATACCTCGAGATGCAAGAGTTGGCCCCGATGTCCGACATCGAGAAGCTGGAAAACGACATCCTCGGCAGGGTCGAGTCGGCTGCCGACGAGCCGGCGCTGGAGGCCGTGCGCGTCGCCGCCCTCGGCAAGAAGGGCTCGCTGTCGGAGCTTCTGAAGACGCTTGGCAGCCTCGACCCCGAGGCGCGGCGCACCCGCGGCGCCGCGGTCAACGCCGCCCGCGACCACGTGACCGAGGCGATCGCCGTCCGCCGCGACGTGCTGCGCCGGGCCGCCCTCGAGGCCCGGCTCGCCCGCGAGACGGTGGACGTCACGCTGCCGGTGCGCCCGGCCGCGATCGAGGAGGGGCGCATCCACCCGGTCAGCCAGGTGATCGACGAGATCACCGCGATCTTCGCCGACATGGGCTTCGCGGTGGCCGAGGGGCCGGACGTGGAGACCGACCACTACAACTTCACCGCCCTCAACTTCCCGCCGGACCACCCGGCGCGGGAGATGCACGACACCTTCTTCTTCCGTCCGAAGCCGGACGGCACGCGGCTGCTGCTGCGCACCCACACCTCGCCGGTGCAGATCCGCACCATGGAGGCCGAGAAGCCGCCGATCCGGGTGATCATCCCGGGCCGAACCTACCGCTGCGATTCCGACGCCACCCACACGCCGATGTTCCACCAGGTCGAGGGCCTGGTCATCGACCGGCACAGCCACTTCGGCCACCTCAAGTGGGTGCTCGAGAGCTTCCTCAAGGCCTTCTTCGAGGTGGACGAGGTGAGGACGCGGTTCCGGCCGTCCTTCTTCCCCTTTACCGAGCCGTCGATGGAGGTGGACGTCGGCTGCGACCGCTCCGGCTCGGAGATCCGCATCGGCGAGGGCGACGACTGGCTGGAGATCCTCGGCTGCGGCATGGTCCACCCCAACGTCATCCGCGGCGTCGGCCTCGACCCGGACGAGTTCCAGGGTTTCGCCTGGGGCATGGGGATCGACCGGATCGCCATGCTGAAATACGGCATGCCAGACCTGCGCGCCTTCTTCGACGCCGACGTCCGCTGGCTGAAGCACTATGGCTTCCGCCCGCTGGACCTACCGACGCTGGCGGGCGGTCTTTCGGGGTAGCGATGGGGAGGCATTTCGTTTCGCCGGAAACCCGGAGGAATTTGAAGCGTCTCCGGCAGGACATGACGGAGGTTGAGCGACGTCTCTGGGCTCGTCTCAGGGCGCACAGGTTTCACGGCGTCGGATTTCGCAGGCAGGTTCCGATCGGACGGTACGTGGTCGACTTCATATGCCATGAGCACAGGCTGGTCATCGAACTCGACGGCGGCCAGCATGCGGAAGGGGCGAACATCGTCGCCGATCAGGTTCGGACCCGGTTCATCGAGGCCGAAGGCTACCGTGTCGTCAGGTTCTGGAATACGGAAGTCGTCGAGGATCTCGAGGCGGTTCTCTACCGGATCGGCCTCGGGATCGGCATCGACCGGGGTGGATGGGCCGCCCCGGAGCAGTAGGCGGAGACGTTCGCCCCCCTCCCCAACCCTCCCCCACGAGGGGGGAGGGGGGCCGGGCTGCGGCGAGGACGAAGCGCAGTGCCCGGCCGACACCGGCTCCGCCGCTGCGGGCGTGCCGGTTTCGGGCAGCGACGTCCAAGAGGGTCCCCTCCCCCCTCGTGGGGGAGGGACAGGGAGGGGGCGGGCAGCTGCGCCGCCGGACGAAAGGCGACCGGGAGACGCCCGGGGGCCTCATCATCGACACCCCCCGCGGGGCAGTGGAACGGACGAGACCGATGAAGTTCACGCTTTCCTGGCTCAAGGACCACCTCGACACCGAGGCGTCGCTGGACGACGTGGTCGAGGCGCTGACCATGATCGGACTGGAGGTGGAGGAGGTCACCGACCCCGCCGCCGCGATCAAGCCGTTCCGCATCGCCCGCGTGCTGACAGCCGTGCAGCATCCGAACGCCGACAAGCTCCGCGTGCTGACGGTGGACGCCGGCGACGGCGGCGAGCCCGTGCAGGTGGTCTGCGGCGCGCCGAACGCCCGGGCAGGGCTGGTCGGCGTCTTCGCGGCGCCGGGCACCCACATTCCCGGCACCGGCGTCGACCTCTCGGTCGGCACCATCCGCGGCGTCGAGAGCCGCGGGATGATGTGCTCGGAGCGCGAGCTCCTGCTCTCCGACGAGCACAGCGGCATCATCGAACTGCCCCAGGACGCGCCGCTGGGCGTCTCCTTCGCCGACTGGCGCGGCGGCGCCGACCCGGTGATCGAGATCGCCATCACCCCGAACCGGCCGGACTGCCTCGGCGTGCGCGGCATCGCCCGCGACCTCGCCGCCCGCGGCCTCGGCCGGCTGAAGCCGGCGACGATCGAGCCGGTCCGGGGCCGCTTCCGCTCGCCGATCGGCATCGTGCTGGAGTTCCCCGAGGGCTCGGAGAGCGCCTGCCCGGTGTTCTCCGGCCGGGTGGTGCGCGGGGTGACCAACGGCCCGTCGCCGCAGTGGATGCAGGACCGGCTGAAGGCGATCGGCCTCAGGCCGATCAGCGCCCTCGTCGACATCACCAACTACGTCACCTACGACCGCGGCCGGCCGCTGCACGTCTATGATGCGACGAAGGTGGCCGGCACCATCCGCGCCCGCCTCGGCCACACCGGCGAGAGCTTCCTCGCCCTCGACGGCAAGACCTACGAGGTGGACGAGGAGATGTGCGTCATCGCCGACGACGACGGCGTCGTCGGCCTCGGCGGCATCATGGGCGGCGAGGCGTCGGGATCGCAGCCGGACACCACCGAGGTGCTGATCGAGAGCGCCTGGTTCAACCCGCACCGCACCGCCCGCACCGGCCGCCGGCTCGGCATCAACTCCGACGCCCGCTACCGCTTCGAGCGAGGCATCGACCCGGCCTTCGTGATCGAGGGCCTCGAACTCGCCACCCGGCTCGTCCTCGACATCTGCGGCGGCGAGCCGTCGGAGCGCGTCGTCGCCGGCGCCGAGCCGGTGGTCCCGCGCACGGTCGACTTCCCGCTCCTGGAGGTGAAGCGCCTCTCCGGGCTCGACCTGCCGGCCACCGAGATCACCGCGACGCTGGAGGCGCTCGGCTTCTCGACCGCCGGCCTCGGCGACACCCTCACCGTCTCCGTGCCGTCCTGGCGGCCGGACATCCACGGCAAGGCGGACCTCGTCGAGGAGGTGGTGCGCATCGTCGGCCTCGACCGGGTGAAGCCGACGCCGCTGCCGCGGCTTGAGAGCGTCGCCTCCAAGGTGCTGACGCCGATCCAGCTGCGCACCCGCAGGGCCAAGCGGGCGCTCGCCGCGCGCGGGCTCGTCGAGGCGGTCACCTGGTCCTTCGTGTCGGAGAGGGAGGCGGCGCTGTTCGGCGGCGGGAGGCCGGAGCTGAAGCTCGCCAACCCGATCTCCGCCGAGATGAGCGACATGCGGCCGAGCCTCATCCCGGGGCTCGCCGGCGCGGTCCGCCGCAACCACGCCCGCGGCGCCGCCGACCTCGCCCTGTTCGAGGTGGGCCAGGTGTTCGCCGGCGACCGGCCGGAGGACCAGTTCACGGCGGCGACCACGGTTCGCCAGGGCACGGCCAAGGTCTCCGGCGCCGGGCGCCACTGGTCGGGCGCGGCCGGCGCGGTCGACGTGTTCGACGCCAAGCAGGATGCGCTGGCGCTCCTCGGCGCGCTCGGCGTCGACACCTCGCGCCTGCAGGTGGTGCGCGGCGCGCCGGACTGGTTCCACCCCGGCCGCTCCGGCACGCTGCAGTTCGGCCCGCAGGCGGTGCTCGGCCATTTCGGCGAGATCCACCCGGCGATCGTCGAGGCGCTGGACCTGCCCGGCCCGCTGGTCGCCGCCGAGGTGCTGCTGGAGCGCATTCCCCTGCCGAAGGCCAAGGCCACCCGCACCCGCCCGGCGCTGGCCCTCTCCGGGCTGATGCCGGTCGCGCGCGACTTCGCCTTCGTGGTGGACGAGGACGTCGAGGCGGCGAAGATCGTCAAGGCGGCCGAGGGCGCCGACCGCAAGCTGATCGCCGGCGTCAGCGTCTTCGACGTCTACCGCGGCGAGCACGTCGGGGCGGGGCGGAAGTCCGTCGCCGTCGAGGTGACGCTGAACCCGACCGAGAGGACGCTGACCGACGAGCAGATCGAGGCGGTGTCGAAGTCGATCGTCGGCGCCGTCGCCAAGGCGACCGGCGCGACGCTGCGCGGCTGAGGGGCGCGGCGGCCGGGGAGATCCGCGCGGGCGCGGACCGCTCCGGCCCGGCCGCGGTCAGTTCGCCACCAGCACCTCGCTGCAGGCGGCCGGCAGGTCCGCGAGCGTCAGCGGCGGGCGTGGCTTTGCCGGCTTCGACGGCTTCGCGGGCTCCGGCGGCGGCTTGAACCAGCTCATCAGGTCCTCCCCGCATCCGTCGCCCGGCGGAGGCGGGTCCTGCGCCTTGCAGGCGCCCTCTCCGCGCGGGCAGTCGAGGCGGACATGGAAATGGGCGTCGTGGCCCCACCAGGGCCGGACCACCCGCAGCCAGGAGCGGTCGCCGCCCTCGCCCTCGCACAGCGCCAGCTTGATCGCCGGGTTGACGAAGATGCGGGCGACGCCCGGCATCCGCGCCGCCGTCTTCAGGATCGCCGCATGGCGCGGCGTGAACACCGCCGGGTCGACCCGCTTGCCGCTGCGGTCCAGCATGGAGACGGCGCTCATCGTCTCCCGTTCGCCGGTCGACAGGGTGCGTTCCGGCATCGCCGTCAGCCAGATGTCGGCGTCGAGGCCGATCTGGTGGCTGGCGTGGCCGGTCAGCATCGGCCCGCCGCGCGGCTGCGCGAGGTCGCCTACGAGGAGGCCAGTCCAGCCGGCGGACGGAGCCTTGGCGGCCAGCTTCTCCAGGTAGTCGATCAGCACCGGGCTGCCCCAGTTTCGGTTTCGCGACAGCCGCATCACCTGCCAGTTCGCGCCGTTGACCGGCAGCGCCTTCGCCCCGGCGAGGCAGCCCCGCGAATAGGATCCGATGGACCGTGCGGCGAGGTCCGCCGGCTTGGCGGCGGCCCCGAACAGTTCCTTGGCCGGGCGCTCGTTCGCCCCGGCCTGCCGGCTCGCCATGCCGGCGGCGATCAGCGCGGCCATGGTGACCGCGGCGAGGAGTTTCGTGATCGACATGGTCGTCAGCTCCCGTCGGCCTCGCCCCCAGGGGTGTGAGACTCGCCCCGTCCCCGTTAACAAAGGATTAACCATGACGGCCGGCCGATGCACGCCCGGGTTCCGAGGCCGCGCGCGAGGCCCGTCAGCCTTTACTTTCCCTTATTCCGATCTGCGTAGCATCCCTGATATCGCATAAACGAGGTGCGCATGCCCCTGCGGGTCGTCCACGTCCGGTCCAAGCATCGCCCGGAACTCCCGCTTCGGCGGACCCTCGGCGAGGTCGCGGCCGTGGCGCTGCCGGTGGATCGCTTCGCCCGCCACGACGAGCGGGGCGAGCACACCGTGCTCGTGGTCGACGTGGACCTGCGCAACACCACCCACGTTCGTATCGTCAAGGCAGGGCTCGCCCGCAACGAGGCGCTGCCCGCCGTCTTCGCCGTCGAGCGCGGCAGCCACGCCGACGAGATCCAGGCGATGGCGCTCGGCGCCGACCGGCTGGTGACCCGGCCGATCGAGCCCCTGGCGCTGGAACAGGCGATCCGCGTCCTGCTGCCCGACGCGGTCGCGGACGACGGAGCCGGCGACCTCGCCGACGAGGCGCCGGGCGTCCCGCCGGCGATCCGCGCCGGCACCGCCTCGGCCGCCGCCGTCTTCGCCCGCTTCCGCAACGGCCGGCCGCCGTCGCCGGCGGCGCTCGACGGCTGGAGCGGCGCCATCGACGAGGAGATCGACGCCGTCGGCATCGACCGATGGCTCGCCACGGCACGCAACCACCACGGCGGCGCCATGCAGCACACCATGCTGGTGGCGGGCCTCGCCAGCCGCTTCGGCGCCGACCTGGGACTGCCCGTGCCGGAGCGCCGTCTGCTCACCGCCGCTGCCCTCGTGCACGACATCGGGGCGGCCCGCATCCCGCAGGAACTGTTCGAGAAGGGCGACCGTCTCACCGAGGCGGAAGCGGCGATCGTGCGCAAGCATCCTACCGTCGGCGCCGCCTTCCTCGCCGACTCCGGCCTCGATGCGCGGATCGTCGCCGCGGTTCGCCAGCACCACGAGTACCTCGACGGCAGCGGCTATCCGGACCGCCTCCGCGGCGCGGAGATCTCCAGCCTCAGCCGGATCGTCGGGCTCTGCGACGTGTTCGCCGGCCTCGTCGGCCAGCACAGCTACCGCCTGCCGATGCCCGCCGAGGCGGCCTGCCGGCAGCTGGAGCAGATGGCCGAGGCGGGCAAGCTGGACCCCACGCTGGTGCGGGCCTTCCAGCGCACCGCCCGCTCGGTCGTGACCACCCAGGTGGCGGCCTCGATGGAGCGGGCCATGGTCGGGCAGCCGGGCGTCAGGGCGGGATAGCCGTTCAGGGCAGGGACGGCTTCAGCGCCGGCCGGCCGATCGACCCGGTCACGGCCGGGTCCGGCCCGGGCGCCGAGGCATCGAAGCAGCCCGGCGCGGCGAGCGCCGCCAGCATCAGCCCCATCGACAGCAGGCCGGCCACCAGTCCGCCGCGGATCGCGAGATCGGCGGGCCCCTGGCCGCGCGCGGCGGAGCCTAGGCGGGCGATGCCGGCAAGGCCAAGGCCCGTCAGCGCGGCCACCAGCGCTCCCGCCGGGGACAGCGGTCCGCAGCCCGGCGCCAGCCACGCCGCCGGCGGGGTGACGGCGAGGTGGATCGCCGGCAGCGTGGTTGCGAGGGCGAGGCCGAAGCCGCCGAGGGCCGCCGCCGTCGGCGCGGGCCCGTAGACATGGGTGACCAGCAGCCCGGCCGCGAGCCCGAGGCCGAATTCGAGCGTCGCCGCGCCCTGCCCGGGCCCGAGCGCCAGAAGGAAGGCGAAGGCGACGCCGGCCGCGACGCCCCGGCTGGTCCCTTCGTCGGCGCGCACGCAGCCGGCGGCCATCACCGCAACCGCGAGGATCTCCACCGGACCGGCGTCGATCCGGCCCGGAAGGAAGGAGGGTGCGGCGGCAGGACCCGCCAGCACCGCCGCGAGCAGGCCGGCCCGCCATCCGCCGATCCGCTGCCCGGCGGCGACGGCGGCGAGCAGCAGCAGCGAGAACAGGAGCGGCGGCCAGAGGTTGACGACCACGAGGTCCGCCGCCGGCCGGCCGACGATCTCCGACAGCGCGGCCGCGAGCACGGCGAGCAGGAAGACGGGCAGCGCCTCGGCCCCGGCGGCGACCTCGTGCCAGGGGCGGCCGGCGAGGAGGTCGCGGAGGTCGGCGAAGGCGCGCATGCCCGGCGCGGAGGCCCATCCTGCCGCGGGGTCGCCGATCCAGCCGAGCGCAGCGAGCAGCGCCCCGGCGCCGAGGGCGGCGGCGACGACCAGAGGCGCGGGCGAGGGCGCGGCGGCCGCCGGCGTCCCGCTTGCCGTTGCCGTCGTCGATGATCGCGTCATGGGAGTCCGTCGGGCGGGTGGGCGCCGGCGACACGGGCCGGTCCTCGCCCCGACCATGGCGCGACAGGGTTAAGCAAGGGTAACGGGGGACCGGTCCGGTGGGCGCGGAGCCGGCGCGCCGGACCCTCTCCCCTCGAGTGGCCGGTGTCCTCAACCCGCGTGGCGGCTGGCGTCCGACCCGTAGTAGCTGACGTAGCGCGCCGAGATCGCCGAGACGGGCAGCACGATCAGCACGTCGGTGGTGCCGAACTGCTCGTCGACGACCGCGCCGTCGCCCACCGAGGCGCCGAGCCGGAGATAGCCCTTGATCAGCGGCGGCAGGGCGTGCAGCGCCGCCTTGGGGTCGATCGCCTCGCGCGGCATCAGGTTCATGTCGACCGCGCGGTGCCGCAGCGGGCGCACCCGCCAGTCCCCGCCGGCGGCGGCGAAGTGGTGGAGGAAGGAGAGCGGCAGGGCGAGCTTCGCCGGATCGGTGCCCTCCAGCGAGGCGCAGCCGATCATCACGTCGAGCCCGTGGCGCAGCACATAGGCCCAGATGCCGTGCCAGAGCAGCTCCATCGTCCGCTTGTTGCGGTAGGGCGGCAGCACGCAGGAGCGGCCGAGCTCGAGGAAGTTGAGGCCGGGGTGGCGGGCGATCAGCGGCGCGATGTCGAATTCGCCGGCGGTGTAGAAGCCGCCGTGCCGCTCGGCGACCTGCTGCCGCAGCAGCCGGTAGGTGCCGACGACGCGCGGCTGCGCCTTGCGGAAGCGCCGCGCCTGCAGGTCGTCGTGGTCGAGCACCAGCAGGTGGTCGCAAACGGCATCGAAGCGGTCGGCGTCGCGGCGGGTCGCCAGCGTCCGCGCATCCGGCACCGCGGCCATCTCCTCGTAGAACACCTGGTAACGCAGCGCTTGGGCGACGCGGACCTCGGCGGACGTCCGGGCGAGCCGCACCTCCAGCGAGCCGATCCGGCCGAGGCTGTCGTGGCCGCCGGCGAGGCCCGCCATCCGGGCGAACGGCCGCCCGGCGAGGCCGCCGCGCAGCGTCGCCGAGACCAGCGGCGCCACCTTGCTCAGGAACGATTCGGGCGAAGGCGCCAGCGCGCCTTCCGGAAACGGTCCGGTCTTGTCCATCTGTACGGGTCCCCCACCAGAGCTCCCAGCAGGTCGGGCCGCGCGAGTCGGGCCGAGTCCTCGCTCCACCCAGTCGGAATCATAAGCCGACGACGCCCGTGTGACAAAAGCATTCCCTAGGCAAATGGTTTCGTTCGCCGGCGCACGCAAGGCGGCGGCGGACAGGGAGGCAGGGGCGCGGCGGGTTGCGGGGGCTCAGTCGTCCATCTTCAGGGCGGCGATGAAGGCTTCCTGGGGGATCTCCACCTTGCCGAACTGCCGCATGCGCTTCTTGCCCTCCTTCTGCTTCTCGAGGAGCTTGCGCTTGCGGGTGACGTCGCCGCCGTAGCACTTGGCGAGCACGTCCTTGCGGAGCGCCCGGATCGTCTCGCGGGCGATGATCTTGCCGCCGATCGCCGCCTGCACGGGGATCTGGAACATGTGCTGCGGGATCAGGTCCTTCAGCTTCTCGCACATGGAGCGGCCGCGCCGCTCGGCCTGGCTGCGATGGACCAGCATCGACAGCGAATCGACAGGCTCGCCGTTGACGAGGATCTGCATCTTGACGAGGTCGCCGGGGCGGTAGTCGGTCAGCTGGTAGTCGAAGGAGGCGTAGCCCTTGGAGACCGACTTCAGCCGGTCGTAGAAGTCGAACACCACCTCGTTCAGCGGCAGGTCGTAGACCACCATCGCCCGGTTGCCGACGTAGGTGAGGTCCACCTGGATGCCGCGGCGGTCCTGGCAGAGCTTCAGGATCGAGCCGAGGTACTCGTCCGGCGTCATGATCGAGGCGCGGATCCAGGGCTCGGCGATCTCCTCGATCTTGACCACGTCCGGCATGTCGGCCGGGTTGTGCAGGTCGATCTCGCGGCCGTCGGTGAGCGTCACCTTGTAGACCACCGACGGGGCGGTGGCGATCAGGTCCAGGTTGAACTCGCGGGCGAGCCGCTCCTGGATGATCTCGAGGTGGAGGAGCCCGAGGAAGCCGCAGCGGAAGCCGAAGCCGAGGGCGGCGGAGGACTCCATCTCGTAGGAGAAGCTGGCGTCGTTGAGGCGCAGCTTGCCGACGGCGGCGCGCAGGTCCTCGAAGTCGGCGGCGTCCACGGGAAAGAGGCCGCAGAACACCACCGGCTGGGCCGGGCGGAAGCCGGGCAGCGGCTCGGCGGCGGGCTTCTTCTCGTCGGTGATGGTATCGCCGACGGCGGTGTCCGCCACCTCCTTGATCGAGGCGGTGAGCACGCCGATCTCGCCGGTCGCGAGCTTGTCGGAGAGCACCAGCTTCGGCGACATGTGGCCGACCCGGTCCACCTCGTAGACGGCGCCGGTTCGCATCATGCGGATGCGCTGGCCCTTGGCGAGGGTGCCGTCGATGACGCGGACCAGCACCACGACGCCGAGGTAGGCGTCGTACCAGCTGTCGACCAGCATGGCCTTCAGCGGCGCTGTGGGATCGCCCTGCGGCGGCGGCAGGCGCGTCACGATCGCCTCCAGCACGCCCTCGATGTTGAGGCCGGTCTTGGCCGAGATCTCGATGGCGTTGGAGGCGTCGAGGCCGATCACGTCCTCGATCTGCCGCTTCACCCGCTCCGGCTCGGCGGCGGGCAGGTCCACCTTGTTGAGGACCGGCACGATCTCGTGGTCGTTGTCGAGCGCCTGGTAGACGTTGGCGAGCGTCTGCGCCTCGACGCCCTGGCTGGCGTCGACCACCAGCAGCGAGCCCTCGCAGGCCGCCAGCGAGCGGGACACCTCGTAGGCGAAATCGACGTGGCCGGGCGTGTCCATCAGGTTCAGCGTGTAGGTCTGGCCGTCCCGGGCCGTGTAGGAGAGGCGCACCGTCTGCGCCTTGATGGTGATGCCGCGCTCCCGCTCGATGTCCATGGAATCGAGCACCTGCTCCTTCATCTCGCGGTCGCTGAGGGCGCCCGTGGTCTGGATCAACCGGTCGGCGAGCGTGGACTTGCCGTGGTCGATGTGGGCGATGATCGCGAAGTTGCGGATGTGCTTGATGGGGGCGCTCGTCATGGCGCGCTAGATAGCACCCGCCCGGCCCGTCGCCAAGCGCGGCGGGGCCCGGAATTCGGCCCTGACAGCGCGGCCGCCTCGGCCTATGGTGCGGCGGATTCGCCGACCCGGAGAGACCCCAGCCTTGGCCGCCCCCACCGCCCCCCTCGTCCGCCCCGCCGAGCCCGGCGATGTTCCGGCGATCCTCGACATCTACAACGACGCGGTCGTGAGCACCCTCGCCATCTGGAACGAGGCCACCACCGACCTTTCCGAGCGGCGCGCCTGGTACGAGCGCCGGCTCGAAGGCGGCTTTCCGGTGCTGGTGGCGGACGTTGCGGGCGAGGTCGCCGGATATGCGAGCTACGGCCCGTTCCGCGCCTTCGAGGGCTTCCGCCTCTCGGCCGAACTGTCGGTCTACGTGGCGGCGGGCCGCCGGGGCCTCGGCATCGGCGACGCGCTGATGACGGCGCTGGTCGGCGAGGCGCGCCGGCGCGGCATCCACGTGCTGATCGGCGGCATCGAGGCGGGCAACGAGGCCTCGCTCCGGCTGCACGCCCGCCACGGCTTCGTCGAGACCGCCCGGATGCCGCAGGTGGGCTTCAAGTTCGGCCGCTGGCTCGACCTCGTCTTCATGCAGTTCATCCTCGACGACGGCCCGCCGCCCGCCTGACGCCGGAGACGCCCATGGACGACCGGGCCCTCGCCAACAAGCTCGCCGCCCTCGCAGGTGCCGTCGCCGCTGCGGTGCGGCCGGCAGACGACGACCTCGGCCCGTCGGACGCCGCGGCGCTCCTCGCCGTCGCCGGCCGGGGTCCGCTGACAGTGGGGGAGGTCGCCCGGGCCGCCGGGCTCAGCCAGTCGGCCGCCGTCCGGCTGGTCGACCGCATGGAGCGGGCGTTCCTGATGCAGCGGCAGCGGCGCATCTCGCGCGAGGTGGTGGTGGAGGCGACCGCCCGCGGCCGGCGGCGCGCGGCGAGCCTTGCCGCCGCCAGGCTCGCCGGGGCGGCGAGCTTCCTGCAAGCGCTCGACGGCGCGGATCGCGCGGCTCTCGACGGCCTGCTGGCGCGTCTCGTCGCGAGGCCCCCGTTCGATCGGGAGAGGGACTGCCGGCTGTGCGACCGGGAGGCCTGCGACTGCGGTCGGGGCGAGGCGGGGTAAGGCGCCCCGACTGTCAGGCCGCCGCCGGGGCCTGGTAGGTCCACACCCGCGCCGGCGGAAGGTTCATCAGGATCCAGTCGCTGACGTCAAGCGACCAGCGGCCGGGCTCCGCCGGCACCGGCGGCACCAGGGCGTAGGAGAACTGCACCAGCGGCCGGCCGGGCGGGACGAGGTCCATCACCCGGGAGACGAGGTCGCGGCGCTCCTCCATCGGGCGGGTGAACAGGGGGAGGCTGGAGACGACGGCGGCGACGGGGCCGACCTCGTGGCGCGCCAGGGTGGCGGCGAGGTCGTAGGCGTCGCCCTCGATCACGCGAAGGCCGCGGAAGCGGCGGGAGATGTGGCGGGCGAACTCGCCGTTGTACTCGACGGCGACCAGCCGCTCGGGCTCGACGCCGCGCTCGATCAGGGCGGCGGTGACGGCGCCGGTGCCCGGTCCGAGCTCGACGACCACGCCGGGCCAGGAGCCGTCGATGCGGGCGGCCATCGCCCGGGCTAGGGAGCGTCCGGAGGGACTGACGGCGCCGGTGGTCAGCGGCTTCGACGCCCAGGTGCGGAAGAAGCGCATCTCGTCCGCGACCAGCGCCCCGATGCGCTTCACCTCCTCGCGCGGATCCCGTCGCAGCCGCTCGGCTCCCATCCTCGTCCTCCCTGTCGGTCGGGGCCGCCGCGCCCGCCGGCGATGCCGGGTCCGTCGGCCGTCGCGACGCTGGCGCGCCGCCATGGCGATATTGTGGTGCGCCGGTTCACGACCGCGTCAGCGGCCGGCCGTCCCCTCAGCCGCCGAAGAAGTCGCGCACCTTGGAGAAGAAGCCGGCGGATTCCGGGTGCGTGTCGCCGGACGACTCCCGCTCGAACTCCTCCAAGAGCTCGCGCTGCCGGCGCGACAGGCTCTGCGGCGTCTCCACCACCACCGTGATGTACATGTCGCCCTTGTCGCGCGAGCGCAGCACCGGCATCCCCTGGCCGCGCAGGCGGAACTGCTTGCCGGTCTGGGTGCCCTCCGGAACGCGCACCTTGGTCTTCTCGCCGGAGATGGTCGGCACCTCGAAGGCGCCGCCGAGGGCGGCGGTGGTCATCGAGACCGGCACCCGGCAGTAGAGGTCGGCGCCGTCGCGCTGGAAGAAGGCGTGCGGCTTCAGGCTGACGAAGATGTAGAGGTCGCCCGGCGGGCCGCCGCGCAGGCCCGCCTCGCCCTCGCCGGCGAGGCGGATGCGGGTGCCGTCCTCGATGCCGGCGGGAATGTTGACCGAGAGCGTGCGCTCCTCGGTGGTGCGGCCGGTGCCGGCGCAGACGTCGCAGGGGTCCTGGATGGTGGTGCCGCGGCCGTGGCAGGTCGGGCAGGTCCGCTCGATGGTGAAGAAGCCCTGGGTCGCCCGCACCTTGCCCATGCCGCCGCAGATGCGGCAGGTGGTCGGCTGGGTGCCCGGCTTGGCGCCGGAGCCGCTGCAGGCGGTGCAGGTGATCGAGGTCGGGACGTTGATCTCGACGGTCTTGCCGGCGTAGGCGTCCTCGAGGGTGAGGTCGTCGAGGTTGTAGCGCAGGTCCGCCCCGCGCTCGCGGCCGCCGGAACGCGAACGCCGGCCGCCCATGAACTCGCCAAAGATGTCGTCGAAGATGTCGGCCATGGACGAGAAGCCGTCGCCCATGCCGCCCGGCCCGCCCATGCCGTTCTCGAAGGCCGCGTGGCCGAATCGGTCGTAGGCCGCCCGCTTCTGCGGGTCCTTCAGGACCTCGTAGGCCTCGCCGGCCTCCTTGAACTTCGCCTCGGCGGCCGTGTCCCCCGGATTGCGGTCGGGGTGGAGCTGCATTGCCAGCTTGCGGAACGCGGACTTCAGCGTCTTCTCGTCCGCGTCGCGTGGCACGCCGAGAACGTCGTAGTAGTCGCGCTTTGCCATTCGTCAGATGTCCTCGACCAAGGAAAGGCGGCCGCCCGGATCGAAAACGGCTCCCCCCCGACCGGGGGAGAGCCGCTGCGCCTCGCGCCTGACGGCGTCAGGCGCTCTTCTTGTCGTCGTCCTTGACTTCCTCGAAGTCGGCGTCGACCACGTCCTCGCCCTCGGTGCCGGGCTTGGGCTCCGCGCCGGGCTGCTGGGACGCGGCGTACATCGCCTCGCCGAGCTTCATCGCCACCTCGGCGAGCTTCGACGTCTTCGCCTTGATCGCCTCGGCGTCGTTCGACTCCAGCGACGACTTGAGGTCCGCGATCGCCGCCTCGATGGCGCCCTTGTCCGCCGCGGAGACCTTGTCGCCGTACTCGGCGAGCGACTTCTCCGTCGAGTGGACGAGCCCCTCGGCCTGGTTCTTCGCCTCGACCGCCTCGCGGCGCTTCTTGTCCTCGGCCGAGTGCGACTCGGCGTCCTTCACCATTCGCTCGATATCGGCGTCGGTGAGGCCGCCCGAGGCCTGGATGCGGATCTGCTGCTCCTTGCCGGTGCCCTTGTCCTTTGCCGAGACGTTGACGATGCCGTTGGCGTCGATGTCGAAGGTCACCTCGATCTGCGGCACGCCGCGCGGGGCGGGCGGCAGGCCGACGAGGTCGAACTGGCCGAGCATCTTGTTGTCCGCGGCCATCTCGCGCTCGCCCTGGAACACCCGGATCGTCACGGCGGTCTGGTTGTCCTCGGCGGTCGAGAAGACCTGGCTCTTCTTGGTCGGGATGGTGGTGTTGCGGTCGATCAGGCGCGTGAACACGCCGCCGAGCGTCTCGATGCCGAGCGACAGCGGGGTCACGTCGAGCAGAAGCACGTCCTTGACGTCGCCCGCCAGCACGCCGGCCTGGATGGCGGCGCCGATGGCGACCACCTCGTCCGGGTTGACGCCCTTGTGCGGCTCGCGGCCGAAGAACTGCTTCACCACCTCCTGGATCTTCGGCATGCGGGTCATGCCGCCGACCAGCACCACCTCGTCGATCTGGCCGGCCGAGAGGCCGGCGTCCTTGAGCGCCGCCTTGCAGGGCTCGATGGTCTTCTGCACGAGATCATCGACCAGTGCCTCGAACTTGGCGCGGGTGAGCTTCATCGCCAGATGCTTCGGGCCGGTCTGGTCGGCGGTGATGAACGGCAGGTTCACCTCGGTCTGGGTGGCCGAGGAGAGCTCGATCTTCGCCTTCTCGGCGGCCTCCTTGAGGCGCTGCAGGGCGAGCTTGTCGCCGCGCAGGTCGATGCCCTGCTCCTTCTTGAACTCGTCGGCCAGGTAGTTCACCAGCCGCATGTCGAAGTCCTCGCCGCCGAGGAAGGTGTCGCCGTTGGTCGACTTCACCTCGAAGACGCCGTCGCCGATCTCGAGGATCGAGATGTCGAAGGTGCCGCCGCCGAGGTCGTAGACGGCGATGGTCTTGCCCTCGGTCTTGTCGAGGCCATAGGCGAGCGCGGCCGCGGTGGGCTCGTTGATGATGCGCAGCACCTCGAGGCCGGCGATCTTGCCGGCGTCCTTGGTGGCCTGGCGCTGGGCGTCGTTGAAGTAGGCCGGGACGGTGATGACCGCCTGGGTGACCTGCTGGCCGAGGTAGGCCTCCGCGGTCTCCTTCATCTTGGTCAGGATCATCGCCGAGATCTCGGACGGCGACGACTTCTTGCCGCCCGCCTGCACCCAGGCGTCGCCATTGTCGCCCTTGACGATGGCGTAGGGGACGAGCTTCTTGTCCTTCTCCACCATCGGGTCCTCGTAGCGCCGGCCGATCAGGCGCTTGACCGCGAAGATGGTGTTCTCGGGGTTGGTGACCGCCTGGCGCTTGGCCGGCTGGCCGACGAGGCGCTCGCCGCCGTCGGTGAAGGCCACGATCGAGGGGGTGGTGCGCGCGCCCTCGGAATTCTCGATCACCTTGGCGTTCTTGCCGTCCATGACGGCGACGCAGGAATTGGTGGTTCCGAGATCGATGCCGATTACCTTGCCCATGTCTATTCTCCTTTCGGCAGACCGCCCGGACCCTCGGCGAGGCGTCCGATCGAGGCCGGAAAGCCGGCCGGTCCCCTTCGAAACACTGGGATTGCCCGGGGCGCCCCCGCCTCCGGTGCTGGTTTCCCCGGCTATATAAGAGGGGGCCGGCGGGGCTGCAAGACGGCGGATCACACCGCCGTGAGAGCGGCGGCCGGCAGCGCACGATTCGGTAACGCGCATACCGTAGAATCACCATGGTTGCCGGGACGGGAGCTGCCGGACACACCGGATCGCACCGGGATGGACCCGGCGGCGGCCCGGCGGTCCGGAAACATCGGGGTGGGGCCATGGTCTGGATCATCGCGGGCGCCGTCGCCCTGCTGCTCGGGTTCATCGTGATGTCGCGGAGCGCGTCCGCCGGGTCCGGCCCGCGGGCCCTGATCGCGCGGCTCGGACGGACCGCCGGCCCGCTCGCCCTCGTCGCTGCGGGGCTCATCCTGCTGGCGACAACGTCCTTCGTCTCCGTCGGCGCCGACCGGGTCGGCCACCTGAAGCGCGTCTACGCCTTCGAGGAACTCCCGCCCGGGCGCGTGGTCGCGCTGCCGGGCCAGAAAGGGCCGCAGGCCGACGTCCTCGGCCCCGGCTTCCACTTCATCCCGTTGGTCCGGGTGCTCTACGACTTCGAGGAGTTCCCCCTGGTCGAGGTCCCGGAGGGCTACTACGGCCAGGTCACCGCCGTCGACGGGCAGCCGATGCCGGCGGGCATGTACATGGCGCCGGCGATCCCCGACGAGCGGGTCGCCGACATGCTCAACGCCCGGACCTTCCTGACCGACGGCGGCTACCGCGGCCCCCAGGAGACGGTGCTGAAGCCGGGCTCCTACCGGCTGAACCGCTACCTGTTCGACGTTTCGGTGAGCGACCGGACCGCGGCCACCGTGATCCCCGCCGGGCACGTGGGCGTGGTCAAGTCGAACGTGGCGACGCCCGGCATCGCCTGCCGCGAGGAGGTGGTTTCCGCGACCACGGAGGAGGACGTCGAATCCCTCTCCGTGCCGCTGGTCCCGACCGGTTGCGTCGGGATCTGGAAGGAGCCGCTGCTGCCGGGCGCCTACTATATGAACCGGCGCGCCTACGAGGTGGAACTCGTCGAGACCCGGGTGCAGACCTGGGAGTTCAAGGGCGGCTACACCAAGCGCAGCGTCGATCTCAGCGTCGACCAGCAGGGCAACATCCGCCAGGACCAGCGCACGACCGAGGAGCAGGTGCCGCCCGGCGCGGCGGACCGCGCGGTGTTCGTCAAGATCGAGGGCTGGGACATCCCGGTCGAGCTTCGCGTCCTCGTGCAGGTCGATCCGCAGGACGCCCCCGTGGTGGTCGGCTCGGTCGGCGGCCTCAAGGAGGTGGAGGACCGGATCCTGGTGCCGGCGATCCGGTCGATCGTGCGCAACGTCGCCGGCTCGGCGATCCGCGCGCCGGCCCGCAACGCCGACGGCTCCCTGGAGGTGCCGGCCCGGTTCGAGGTCCGCCCGACCCGGGTGCTCGACCTCATCGACAACCGCGAGGCGCTGGAGCAGACCATCGAGGCGATCACCAAGGTCGAGGGCGCCAAGGCCGGCGTCGACGTCCGCGAGATCCGGCTGGGCGAGCCGGCGATCCCGCCGGAGATCCTGATCCCGCGGCTGCGCCAGCAACTCGCCGACCAGCTCAGCCAGGCCTACGTCCGGGAAACGGCCGCCCAGAATGAGCGCATCAAGACCGAGCAGGCGCGATCCACGGCCGAGGAGCAGCCGCGGCTGGTCGAGAGCCAGATCGCCGTCCAGGTGGCGCACCAGCGCGAGCAGGAGCGGGAGGCGCTGGGCCGCGCCGAGCGCAAGTTCCTCGAGGAACTGGCGAAGGGCCAGTCCGCCCAGGCCGGCGTGCTCGGACAGGACCGCGTGGCGATGCTGCAGGCGATGGACAAGGTGCTCGCCACCCTGGAGCGGCGGCCCGAGATCGTCGGCCTGATCACCCGCCTCGTGCCCCAGACCGTCGTCACCGGCGGCAGCGGCGGGCTCGACAGCGCCGCCGCGATCCTCGGCCAGACGCTGATGAACGCGACCGGCCAGGGCGGCGGACCGCCCTGACCGGCGAAGGTCGGCTCAGCTCGCGGCCGGAGCCGGCGTCATCCAGCCCATGACCGCCCCGGTCGCATCCTGCACGATGGCGATCCGGCCGACGCTCTCGACCACGAAGGGCGGGCGGATGATCCTGCCGCCGGCGGCGGTCGCCCGCTCGAGGGCGCCGTCGAGGTCGTCCACGTGCAGGTAGGTGAACCAGAGGTTCGTCGGCCCCTCGGTGAACTGCATCATGCCGCCGGCGGGCTGCTCCGCGCCCGGCGGCGAGAACACCCAGTAGGTGCCCTCCGACATCGGCATTGCGGAGAAGGTCCAGCCGATCGTCTTGGCGTAGAAGGCCTTGGAGGCCTCCACGTCGCTGGTCATCAGCTCGTTCCAGTAGACGTATCCGTTTCCTGGCATGTTCCGCCTCCCGCGGATTGCGGGCCGGCATCGTCGGCCCGGGCGGGCAGGGTGTCGCGAACCCCGCGGGTTGGCAAGCCGTGCCTCGGGCCCCGACGGGGCCGGAAGGCTCGCCGGGTCCGGACGGCGCACCGGGTTCAGAGCATGCGGGAGTCCCGGCCCGGCCGGCTGCGGTAGCCGGGCAGGGTCCAGCCGAACACCAGCGCCCCGGCGCGGACCGCGAAGGCGATCGCCGCCCCGCCGACGGCCGCCGCCCAGAAGGGCACGCCGAGGCGGACCATCAGCACGTGGGCGGCGGCGCCCGCGAAGGCGGCGGTGATGTAGACCTCGCGGCGGATCAGCACCGAGGGCTCTCCGGCGATGACGTCGCGGATGACGCCGCCGAAGGCCGCGGTCATGCCGCCCATGATGATCGCCGGCACCGCCGGCGCGCCGGCGGCGAGGGCCTTCGCCGTCCCCATGATGGCGTAGGACGACATGCCCACCGCGTCGGCCCACAGCAGCAGGCGGTAGCGCGACCAGGTACGGTAGAACCAGTGGGCGGTGAAGAAGACCGCGACCGCGGCGAGGATCGCCACCACCGCGTAGGTCGGCTCGCGGATCCAGAAGATCGGCAGCTGGCCGAGCAGGATGTCGCGGAGCGTCCCGCCGCCGAGGCCGGCGGCGAGCCCGAAGAAGCAGAAGGCGACGATGTCGAGTTCCTTGCGGCTGGCGGCGAGCGCGCCCGTCACCGCGAACACGGCGACGCCGACGTAGTCGAGCACCCCGAGGATCGTCGCCGCATCCATCCGCCGCCCCCGCCCCGTGCATGGCCGGGCGGAGCGCCGCCCGCGCCGTCAGACGCTGCGATCGACCCGGGCCCCGGCCTCCGGCGCCGCCTCGCCCTCGCCCTGGGCCTCCGCCTTCGGCGCCGGCTTCGGCCCGCCGCGGCCGACGCCGACCATGGCCGGGCGCAGCACCCGCTCGCCGATCTTGTAGCCGGCCTGCATGACCTGCACCACCGTGCCGTTCGGCACCTCGCTGTTCGGCACCTCGAACATCGCCTGGTGGAAGTTCGGGTCGAACCGCTCGCCGACCGGGTCCACCTTGCTGACGCCGTGCTTCTCGAGCGTCTTCAGGAGCTCCCGCTCGGTCATCTCGACGCCCTCGAGCAGCGACTTCAGCGCAGGGTCGGCGGTCCCGCGCGCCTCGGCCGGCACCGACTCGAGCGCCCGGGCGAGGTTGTCGCCGACCGACAGGATGTCGCGGGCGAAACCGGCGACCGCGTAGGAGCGGGTGTCGGCGATCTCCCGCTCGGTGCGCCGGCGCAGGTTCTCCATGTCGGCGAGGGTGCGCAGCATCTGGTCCCTGAGGTTCGCCGCCTCGGCCTCGAGCTCGGCCACCCGCGCCTCGGCGTCGGTCGCCGCGTCGGGTCCGGCGCCTCCGCTCTCCGGCGCCGCGGTGTCGGTCCTGGTCTCGTCGCTCATCGGATGTCCTCGTGGATCGGAACGGGCCGGCGGGGGCGCGCTCGCGCGGCGGCCGGCGGAAGATCGGTTCGTCGGCCCCGGATTTGAGGCCTCGCGCGGCGAAAATCAAGGCGGTCGGGCGCCAACGGCACGGATCAGCCGAGGATCCGGCCCACCAGCCGGGCGGTGTAGTCCACCATCGGCACCACCCGCGCGTAGTTGAGCCGCGTCGGCCCGATGACGCCGATGACGCCGATCACCTGCTGCTCGCTGTCGCGGTAGGGCGAGACCACGAAGGAGGAGCCGGAGAGCCCGAACAGCTTGTTCTCCGAGCCGATGAAGATGCGCACCCCGTCGCCCGAGTCGGCGAGGCCGAGCAGCTGGATGAGGTCGCGGTCGGTCTCCAGCTCGTCGAACAGCGTGCGGATGCGCTCGAGGTCCTCGGCGGCGCGCACGTCCTCGAGGAGGTTGGCGCGCCCGCGGACGATGAGAGTCGAGGCGCGCTCGCCGGGCACCTCCGCCCAGGAGGCGAGGCCGGCGTCGACGAGGCGGCGGGTGAGGGCGTCCAGCTCCTGCCGCTTCTCCGCCGAGACGCGCTCCAGCTCGCCGCGCACCTCGGCGAGCGTCCGCCCGCGCACGACGCCGTTGAGGTAGTTGGAGGCCTCCACCAGCGCCGAGGGCGGCAGGTCGGGCGGCAGGTCGATCAGCCGGTTCTCCACCGCGCCGTTCTCGCCGACCAGGACGACGATGCCCCGGGTCGGCTCGATGCGGACGAATTCCACGTGCTTCAGCCGCATGTCGGACTTGGCGGTCACCACCACGCCGGCGCCGCGGGAGAGGCCGGACAGCAGCTGGCTCGCTTCGGTCAGCACCGCCTCGATGGTTTTGCCCGAGCCGCCGGCCCGGACCTTCGCCTCGATGGCGCTGCGCTCCTCGCCGGTCAGGTCGCCGATCTCCAGCATGGCGTCGACGAAGAAGCGCAGGCCCCGCTCGGTGGGCAGGCGCCCGGCGGAGGTGTGCGGGGCGTAGATGAGGCCGGCGTGCTCGAGGTCCGCCATCACGTTGCGCACGCTCGCCGGCGACAGCGGCGCAGACAGCAGCCGGGCGACGTTGCGGCTGCCGGCGGGCTCGCCGGTCTCCAGGTAGGTGTCGACGATGCGCCGGAAAATCTCCCGCGAGCGGGCGTCGAGGTCGCGCAGGCTTCCGGCCGGGCTGTCGAAGGTCACGTCGTTCTTCATCCCTGGCGCGGCGCTGCCGCGATCGTTCAGATCGGCCCCGCATGTTATGCGCGCCGCGGGGGATGGCAAGTCGGGCTTTACGCCGCCGCCGGCCGGGGTCTACAAGACCGCGACGACAGCCCCGCCGCCGCGCGGGCTCCTCCGGACCCCAGGATACCCGACCCATGCGCCCATCCCGCCGCGCCCCCGACCAGCTCAGGCCCGTCTCGCTGGAACGCGGCTTCTCCCGCCACGCCGAGGGCTCCTGCCTGGTGAAGTTCGGCGATACCCATGTGCTCGTCACCGCCTCGCTGGAGGAGAAGGTGCCGCCCTGGCTGCGCGGCGGCGGAAAGGGCTGGGTGACGGCCGAATACGGCATGCTGCCGCGCTCCACACACGAGCGCACCCGCCGCGAGGCGGCCGCCGGCAAGCAGTCCGGCCGCAGCCTCGAGGTCCAGCGCCTGATCGGCCGCAGCCTGCGCGCCGTGGTCGACCTGATCGCCCTCGGCGAGAAGCAGATCACCCTCGATTGCGACGTGCTGCAGGCCGACGGCGGCACCCGCACCGCGGCGATCACCGGCGCCTTCGTCGCCCTCAACGACTGCGTCGAGTGGATGCGCGCCCGCGGCATGATCGCCCCCTCGGCGAAGGTGCTGCGCGACCATGTCGCGGCCGTCTCCTGCGGCGTCTTCGAGGGCACCCCGGTGCTCGACCTCGACTATGACGAGGACAGCGCCGCCGAGACCGACGCCAACTTCGTGATGACCGGCTCCGGCGGCATCGTCGAGATCCAGGCCACGGCCGAGGGCGCCCCCTTCAGCGAAGCGGAGCTGGCCGCCATGCTGGCGCTGGCGAAGGGGGGCATCGCCGAGCTGGTCGCCCTGCAGAAGGCCGCCGTCGCCTGAGGACCGCCATGACCGCAATGCCCGCTCCGCGCAGGATCGACGGCCGCCGGCTGCTGCTCGCCACCCACAACAAGGGGAAGATCGGCGAACTGCGGTTCCTGCTCGGCGACCTTCCGATCGAACTGGTCACCGCCGGCGAGCTCGGGCTGCCCGAGCCCGCCGAGACCGGCACCACCTTCGTCGAGAACGCCCGCATCAAGGCGCTCGCCGCGGCGACAGCCGCGGGCGAGCCGGCGCTTGCCGACGACAGCGGCCTCTGCGTCGAGGCCCTGGACGGCGCCCCTGGCGTCCACACCGCCGACTGGGCCGGCCCGGACCGCGACTGGGACCGGGCGATGCGCCTCGTCGAGGAGGAACTTTCCGCCCGCGGCGCGAGCCGCCCGGAACAGCGGCGGGCGAGGTTCGTCTCCCTGCTCTGCCTGGCCTGGCCGGACGGGCACACCCAGGAGTATCTCGGCGAGCGCGAGGGCACCCTCGTCTGGCCGGGCCGGCGCGGCGGCGTCGCCTTCGGCTACGACCCGGTGTTCATGCCCGCGGGCGAGACGCGCACCTTCGGCGAGATGCAGCCCGCCGAGAAGCACGGCTCGATCTGGGGGCCGCCGGGGCCGCTCTCCCACCGCTCGCGCTCGCTGGCCCGGCTCGTCGCCGAGGCGTTCCCCGCCGGCACCCGCCCGGGCGCCGCCCGATGAGCGCCGCCGACCTCCTCGCGGCGATCGGCCCAGACCCGGCCGGCACGCCGGAGGTCGGCTTCGGCGTCTACGTGCACTGGCCGTTCTGCGCGGCGAAGTGCCCCTATTGCGACTTCAACAGCCACGTCCGCCACCAGGGCGTCGACCAGGAGCGCTTCGCCGCGGCCCTCGTCCGCGAGGCGGAGGCGATGGCGCGGCTGACGCCGGGGCGCACCGTCACCAGCATCTTCCTCGGCGGCGGCACGCCCTCGCTGATGGACCCGGCGACGGTCGGCCGGGTGCTGGAGGCGATCGGCCGGGCGTGGACGGTGGCCGCCGACGCCGAGGTCACCATGGAGGCCAACCCCTCCTCGGTGGAGGCCGGCCGCTTCCGCGGCTATCGCGCCGCCGGGGTCAACCGGGTCTCGCTGGGCGTCCAGGCGCTGGACGACGCGGACCTTCGCTTCCTCGGCCGCCTGCACGACGTCGGCCAGGCGCTCGGCGCCGTCGAACTCGCCCGCGCCACCTTCCCCCGCCTCTCCTTCGACCTGATCTACGCCCGCCCCGGCCAGACGGTGGCGGCCTGGGAGGCGGAACTGGAGCGGGCGATCGCGCTCGCCGCCGACCACCTGTCGCTCTACCAGCTCACCATCGAGCCGGACACGCCCTTCGCGGCGCTCCATGCCGCGGGCAAGCTCGAGATCCCCGATCCTGACCTTGCCGCCGACCTCTTCGCGGCGACGCGCGAGACCACCGCCCGCGCCGGGCTGCCCGCCTACGAGATCTCGAACCACGCCGCTCCCGGCGCCGAGAGCCGGCACAACCTCGTCTACTGGCGCTACGGCGAATATGTCGGGATCGGCGCGGGCGCCCACGGCCGCATCGTCCAGGACGGCGGGCTCACGCGGCTCGCCACCGCCACCGAGCGCCATCCGGAGACCTGGGCCGGGCTGGTGGAGAGCCGGGGCCACGGCGTGGTCTCCACCGAGCCGATCCACGGCGAGGCCGCGGGGGACGAGATGCTGCTGATGGGCCTTCGCCTCGTCGAGGGGATCGACCCCGCCCGCTACGAGCGCCTCGCCGGCCGCCGCTTCGACGAGCGCCGCATCGCCGACCTCCTTGCCCACGGCATGATCGAGACCATGCCCGACGGCCGCATCCGCGCCAGCCGCGACGGCTTCTTCGTCCTCGACGCCGTGGTCGCCGACCTCGCCGCGTGAGCGGCGGGCGGCGCCCGCCCCGCTCACACGGACGAGAAGGACCGCGGCGCCGGCCTCACCTGCCGCGGCGACGATCCGGTGATCTCGTAGATGGCGAGGCCGCGGTCGTTGGTGCCGGAGGGCGTGAAGCGGAACAGGCCGTTGACGCTGGACAGGAACCCCTCCGGGTTCGCCAGCACGTCCGGCTGGAAGCGGCGCGGGCCGGCGGCGCGGACGAGTCCGGCGGCGAGCACCACCGCGTCATAGGCGAGCGTCGCCGTCTGCGGCGGCTCGCTGCCGAAGGTGCTGCGATAGCGCCCGGCGAAGCCCTGGAAGGCGGCGATGTCCGGCGAGGGGAACCAGGCGCCGGCGAGCACCTGGTCGCCGTAGACCGACGGCTCGTTCCAGAGCCCGGTGCCGAGCAGCTTCACCCGGTTGCGGTCGACCCCCGCCGAGGAGAGCGCCGCCGCGACGCGCGGGGCGACGCCCGGCCCTTCCGGCACGAACAGGCTGTCGATCTGCCCGGCGTTGGCGGCGATCGCCCGGGTCCTGTCGGGGAGATCCGTCGCCGTGTAGCGCTCGATCTGCACCAGGCGGATGCCGGAGCGGGCCGTCGCCTCGCGCAGCGCCGCCTCGGCGAGGGTGCCGTAGGCGGTGTCCGGGATCAGCGCCGCCATCGAGCGGCGGCCCGACGCCGCGGCTTCGGCCACAACCTGGCGGACCTGATCGTCGACCAGGAAGCCGAGCACGTAGATGCCCTGGGAGGCGACCGTCGGGTCGGAGGAGAAGGAGATCATCGGAATGCCGGCCGACCTGGCGATCGGCCCGGCGGCGCGCACCTCGGCGGCGAACAGCGGCCCGATCACCAGTTCCGGCCGCTCGACCAGCACCGAGTTCATCGCCGCCATGGCGCCCTCCGGGGTGCCGCCGGTGTCCCGGACGACCACCGTGAGGTCGTTGTTGACGAAGTCGGCAAGTCCGAGTTCCGCGGCGTTGCGCATGGCCTGGGCGAGCCCCGCCGCATTGCCCTGCGCCGACAGCGGCAAGAGCATCGCCACCCGCACCGAGCCGGTGCCGAGCACGTCTCCGGCGGGCGGCAAGATGGCCGGCTCGGGCAGCAGCCCCGGCGGCCGGGCGGTGTCGAAGGAGGAGGAGGAGCAGCCCGCCAGCGCCAGCCCCGTCCCGCCGATGAACGCCAGCGCCGCGCGGCGGCTCAAGCCCGCCCGCGCCGTTCCGGTTGCGCCCCGCTTCTCGTCCGACTTGATGTGCATGATCAGCCCCGCCGTGGTCCGCCGTTCGCCCTTTCGGCAGGGCGATCATGTCGAAAAACCGGACGACTGCAATAAAATCCTCGACAAGGCGGCCGTTTCCGCCCTTCCCTGTGGCCGGGCGGCCCGGTCTTTTCCGCGCCGCCCGCGCCCCGGGGACCACCCGCTGCGAACAGGACCCAACATGGCCGCGCCCGACACCGCGGACGGTCGGCCGACCGGCTTCTCGATCGGCCCGCACCGCTTCCCCTCGCCGCCGCTCGAGCCGGGGCTCTACCCGGTCGCCACGCCGATCGGCAACCTCGGCGACATGTCGCTGCGGGGGCTGGAGGTGCTCGGCGGCGCCGACCTGATCGTCTGCGAGGACACCCGCGTCACCCGCACGCTGCTGGAGCGCTACGGCATCACCCGCCCGCTCGCCGCCTACCACGAGCACAACGCCGGGCGGGAGCGGCCGCGGCTCCTTGCCATGCTCGCCGGCGACATGCGGATCGCCCTCGTCTCGGACGCGGGCACGCCGCTCGTCTCCGATCCCGGCTACAAGCTGGTGGAGGAGGCGCTCGCGCAGGGCTCCCGGGTGATCCCGGTGCCCGGCCCCTCGGCGATCCTCGCCGCCCTCGTCGCCGCCGGCCTTCCGACCGACACCTTCCTGTTCCTCGGCTTTCCGCCGCCGAAGCAGGCCGCCCGCCGCTCGCGGCTGGCGGCCTTCGCGACGGTGCCGGCGACGCTCGTCCTCTACGAGGCGCCGCACCGGGCCGCCGAGACCCTCGAGGACATGGCCGCCGTGCTCGGCCCGGACCGGCCCGGCGCGCTCTGCCGCGAACTCACCAAGCGCTTCGAGGAGGTGCGCCGGGGCTCGCTCGCCGACCTCGCCCGCGGCGCCCTTTCTGTGCCGCCGCGCGGGGAGGTGGTGCTGCTGGCCGGCCCGCCGGGCGAGCAGGCGGCGGACGCCGACGACCTCGACGCGCTGCTGCGGGCGGCCCTCGCCGGCGCCGGTCCGGGCCAGGCGGCGGCCGAGGTCGCCAGGGCCACCGGCCGGCCCCGGCGCGAGGTCTACGCCCGGGCGCTGGAGCTCAAGGCGCTGGTCGAGGCGGCAGCAATCGACGACGCCGACGGCGCCGGATGACCGCCCCGGCCGGCATGGACGGCGGCGAGCGCCGCCGCCGCGCCTACCGCCTCGGCCTGGACGCCGAGACCCTCGTCGCCTGGATGCTGCGGCTGCGGGGCTTCCGCATCCTCGCGGTCCGCTACCGGACGCCGGTCGGCGAGGTAGACCTCGTCGCCCGGCGCGGCCGGCTGCTTCTCTTCGTCGAGGTCAAGGCGCGCCGCAGCCTCGAGGCCGGCGCCGACGCGGTGCCGCCGGGAGCGCGCCGGCGCATCCTCGCCGCCGCCGACCAGTTCGTCGCCCGCCATCCCCGGCTCGCCGGCCACCACCGCCGGTTCGACATCGCCCTCGTCGCCCCGCGGCGGCTTCCGGTGTTCCTCACGGACGCCTTCGACGCGGGGACGTGAACGCCGCCGCGATTGCAATCCCCCGGCCGGCCGGCCCATATGGGCCCGTCCGGCCGAAGCCAGCCCCGAGGATCCCATGCCGCTCTCCGTCGCCGTCCAGATGGACCACGTCGCCTCGATCAACATCGCCGGCGACTCCACCTTCGCCCTGCTGCTGGAGGCCCAGCGGCGCGGCCACGTTCTGTGGCACTACACCCCGGACCGGCTGGCCCTGCGCTCGGGCGCCGTCTCGGCGACGGTCGAGCCGCTGACGGTGGCCGACAGGCCCGGCGGCCATTTCACCCTCGGCGAGGGGCGCATCGCCGACCTGTCAGAGATGGACGTGGTGCTTCTCCGCCAGGACCCGCCCTTCGACATGGCCTATGTGACGACCACGCACCTCCTCGAGCGGATCCACCCGGCGACGCTCGTCGTGAACGACCCGGCCGAGGTCCGCAACGCGCCCGAGAAGCTCTTCGTCATGGACTTCCCGCAGCTGATGCCGGAGACGCTGATCACCCGCGACGCCGCGGTGATCCGCGCCTTCCGCAAGGAGTTCGGCGACATCGTCATGAAGCCGCTCTACGGCAACGGCGGCCAGGGGGTGTTCCGCGTCCGCCCGGAGGACGAGAACTTCGGCTCGCTGATGGACCTGTTCGCCACCCAGTTCCGCGAGCCCTGGGTGGTGCAGCGCTACCTTCCGGCGGTGCGGGCGGGCGACAAGCGGATCATCCTCGTCGACGGCGTCTTCGCCGGGGCGGTGAACCGGGTGCCGGCGGCCGACGACCTGCGCTCCAACATGGTCCGCGGCGGCGCCGCCGAGACCACCCAGCTTTCCGAGCGGGAGCGGGAGATCTGCGAGACGATCGGGCCGGAGCTGAAGCGGCGCGGCCTGCTCTTCGTCGGCATCGACGTGATCGGCGGGCTGCTGACGGAGATCAACGTCACCTCGCCGACCGGCATCCGCGCCATCCGCCGCCTCGGCGGCCCGGACATCGCGGCGATGATCTGGGACGCGATCGAGGCGAAGCGGGGCTGACTTCGCCGGCCCGGCGGCGCCGGCCCTTTCCGTGCTCCGCCCCGCCGTCCCGGCCGGTCCGGGCGTGACAGGGCGTGACAGGATTTCCGGTCCACCCCGCTTTCGTTCCCTTCCCGTTCTTGACCTGCAACCCTGTGCCGTCCTAGGTTGCAGAAAAGATCGGGAGATGCGGCGATGGTTTCGCGGGTGCGGACGGTCTGCTTCTCCGGCGTGGAGGCGACGCCGGTGGACGTCCAGGTGCACATGGCCCCGGGCGGGCCGGCTTTCGCCATCGTCGGGCTCGGCGACAAGGCGGTGGCCGAGAGCAAGGAGCGGATCCGGGCGGCGCTGACCGCCTCCGGCCTCGGGCTGCCGCCGCGGCGCATCACCGTGAACCTCGCCCCGGCGGACCTTCCCAAGGAGGGCAGCCACTACGACCTGCCGATCGCACTCGGCCTGATGGCCGCCATGGGCGCGATCCCGGCCGGCGAGATCGAGGATCTTGTGGTGCTCGGCGAACTGGCGCTCGACGGCACCATCTCGCCGGTCGCCGGCGTGCTGCCCGCGGCGATCGCCGCCAACGCCGAGGGGCTTGGTCTGATGTGCCCCAAGGCCTGCGGCGGCGAGGCGGCCTGGGCGGACCCGGACATGCCGATCCTGGCGCCGATGAGCCTGATCGCCGCCGTCAACCACTTCAAGGGGACGCAGGTGCTGTCCAGGCCGCAGCCGAAGGTGGCCGAGGGCGCCGCCCTGCTGCCAGATCTCGCCGACGTGCGGGGCCAGGAGACCGCGCGGCGGGCCCTGGAGATCGCCGCGGCCGGCGGACACAACCTCCTGATGGTCGGTCCACCGGGCTCCGGCAAGTCGATGCTGGCGAGCCGCCTGCCGTCGATCCTGCCGCGCCTCACCCCGCGCGAACTCCTCGAGATCTCGATGATCGCCTCGATCGCCGGCGACCTGCCGGAGGGCCGGCTGACCGACCGGCGGCCGTTCCGGGCGCCGCACCACTCCGCCTCGATGGCCGCGCTGGTCGGCGGCGGCCTCCGCGCCCGGCCGGGGGAGATCTCGCTCGCCCACAACGGCGTGCTCTTCCTCGACGAACTGCCCGAGTTCCACCCGGCCGTGCTCGACAGCCTGCGCCAGCCGCTGGAGACGGGGGACGTGGTCATCGCGCGGGCGAACAGCCGGGTCACCTATCCCGCCCGATTCCAGCTGGTCGCCGCCATGAACCCGTGCCGCTGCGGCCTCGCCGGAACGCCGGGCCACAGCTGCCGCCGCGGCCCGCGCTGCGCCGCCGACTACCAGGAGCGGCTTTCCGGTCCGCTGCTCGACCGCTTCGACCTCACGGTGGAAGTGCCGGCGGTCTCGGCCGCGGACCTCATCGCCGTGCAGCGCCCGGCCGAACCGTCTGCGGCGGTGGCCGGGCGTGTGGCCGAGGCGCGGCGGATCCAGGTCGAGCGCTACGCCGCCCTCGGCCGCCCCGACATCCTCACCAACGCCGCCGCCCCGGCCAACCTCGTCGAGTCGGTCGCGGCGCCGGACGGCGCGGCGCTGCGGCTGCTGCGCGAGGCCGCCGAGGCGCTCCGGCTCACCGCGCGCGGCTACCACCGCGTCATGAAGGTCGCCCGCACCCTCGCCGACCTCGACGGCGCGGAGACCGTCGGCCGGATTCACATCGGCGAGGCGGTGGCCTACCGGGGCCGCACCGACCGCGCCGCCATGGCGGCGTGAGAGAGGCTGCGGCGGCGAGCCGACCTTCGGTCGCTCTCCGCGCTTCCACTCCGCGCGGGACGGGGGCGGCCCAACCGCGGGCGCGGGAGGACGGGGCGGACGGGCATGGGTCGACGGCTACGGGACACTCGGGCGCATGGAACATGCCAGGGCCGTGGCCTATGGCCGCCGCGTGGGGATCGCCGCCCATGTGCTCGCCGGCCTTGAGCTTGTCGCGCCGGTGCGGCACGGTCTCGGGCCCGTTCCGTCGTGCAAGGAAGAGACGCATGTCCATTCTCGTCGCCGTCCGCGGCTGGTCGCCGGACCACTGGATCGACGCCCTGAAGGCGCAGGATCCCTCGCGCCAGGTGCAGCGGGCGCCGGAGGTGGAGGATCCGGCGGCGGTGCGCTATGCGCTGGTCTGGAAGCCGGAGCCCGGCTATCTCGCGGGCTTTCCAAACCTCCAGGTGATCTTCTCGCTCGGCGCCGGCGTCGACCATCTCACCTCCGACCCGGGCCTGCCGGACCTGCCGGTGGTCCGCATCGTCGACCCGGACCTCACCATGCGGATGACCGAGTGGGTGGTGCTGCAGGTGCTGTTCCACCACCGCCAGCAGTTCGCCTACCTGCACCTGCAGGCGGAGCGGCGCTGGCTGTCGCTCAGCCAGTGGTCGGCGGCGGACGTGCGCGTCGGGATCATGGGCATGGGCGTGCTCGGCGTCGATTCGGCCCGGGCTCTGAAATCGCTCGGCTTCCGCGTCTCCGGCTGGAGTCGCAGCCCGAAAGAGGTCGACGGCATTCCCTGCCACGCCGGGCCGGACGGGCTCGACGCCTTCCTCGCCGGCACCGACATCCTCGTCGCGCTGCTGCCGCTCACCGACGACACCCGCGGCATCCTCGACGCCCGGCTGATCGAGAGGCTCGCCAAGGACGGGCCGCTCGGCGGGCCTGTGCTGATCAACGCCGGCCGGGGCGGCCTGCAGGTGGAATCGGACATCGACGTGGCGCTGCGCGACGGCCACCTGCGCGGCGCCAGCCTCGATGTCTTCGAGACCGAGCCGCTCGCCGCCGACAGCCCGCTGTGGACCGCGCCCAATTGCATCGTGACGCCGCACGTCGCCGCCGAGAGCGACCCGGTCGCCCTCTCCGCCTACGTGGTCCGCCAGATCCAGGCCTTCGAGCGCGGCGAGGGACTGTCCAACCTCGTCGATCGCCGACGGGGATACTAGAGCTCTGAATCCGGAGCGATATCTCGTAGATCAGGTGAATCCGCCTGATCGGAAAGCTAAGGCGCCGAGCCCCGGGACGGCTTGCCGGCCGGTCCCGCACGGGCCGGCCGGCGCAACGCTCAGCCGTGCAGCCTGGTCGCGATCTCGGCGACGTGGCGGCCCTGGAAGCGGGCGCCTTCCAGCTCGACCTCGCTCGGCCGGCGGGAGCCGTCGCCGCCGGCGATGGTGGACGCGCCGTAGGGCGAGCCGCCCTTGATCTCCTCGAGGCCGGACTGGCCGGCGAAGGTGTAGGGCAGGCCCACGATCACCATGCCATGGTGCAGCAGGACCGTATGCGTGGCGAGGATGGTCGACTCCTGGCCGCCGTGCTGCGTCGCCGAGGAGGTGAACACCGCGCCGACCTTGCCGACGAGGGCGCCCTTCGCCCACAGGCCGCCGGTCTGGTCGAGGAAGTTCTTCATCTGCGCCGCCATGTTGCCGAAGCGGGTCGGCGTGCCGAACACGATCGCGTCATAGTCGGCGAGTTCGCCCGGCGAGGCCACCGGCGCGGCCTGGTCCAGCTTGTAGTGGGCGGCCTCCGCGACCTCGTCCGGGACGAGTTCGGGAACGCGCTTCACCGCCACCTCGGCGCCGGCGGACCGGGCGCCCTCGGCGACGGCGTTCGCCATCTCCTCGATGTGGCCCCATGTGGAGTAGTAGAGTACGAGTACCTTGGCCATGTTCGCCTGTCTCTCTTTCGCTTCGCCGGCCGGACCCGTCCCGCCGGCGGTCGGATGGTGGATTTCCGGCATATGGTCGCTCCAACGGCCGCCGCGAGCGCCTGAACAGGATGTTCACTCATACTGAACAATAACGCGTTCGTGATCTTATATACATCCTACAGGTGAACAGCCGTGTCCGCTTGCCTTTGACCCGAGTTTCTGCAAGCCTCTCGCAGGCAGGACGTAAGATCCTGACGGGATTGCATCATTCGCCGCCTGAACATTGGGGGCACCCGGAGGTTCCGGGAAAGATCCCCGCGCGTCCGGCGGCGCCGACCCGGGAGAGGCGCGACCAATGCAGACCATCAAGGGCCCGGCGATCTTCCTCGCCCAGTTCGCCGGCGACCAGCCGCCGTTCAACTCGCTCGACGCGATCTGCAGGTGGGCCGGCTCGATCGGCTTCAAGGGCGTGCAGATCCCGAGCTGGGACGCCCGGTTCATCGACCTCGACCGCGCCGCGTCCTCCAGGGACTACTGCGACGAGGTGAAGGGCATCGCGGCGCGCCACGGCGTCGAGATCACCGAGCTCTCGACGCACCTGCAGGGCCAGCTGGTCGCCGTCCACCCGGCCTATGACGAGGCCTTCGACGGCTTCGCGGCGCCGGCGGTGCGCGGCAACCCCAAGGCCCGGCAGGAATGGGCCGTGGACCAGGTGACGAAGGCCTCGCGCGCCTCGCGCAACCTCGGCCTCGACGCCTGCGTCACCTTCTCCGGCGCGCTCGCCTGGCCCTATGTCTATCCCTGGCCGCAGCGACCCGCCGGGCTGGTCGACACCGCCTTCGCCGAGCTTGCGAAGCGCTGGACGCCGATCCTCGACGCCTTCGACGAGTGCGGCGTCGATCTCTGCTACGAGATCCACCCCGGCGAGGACCTCCACGACGGCATCACCTTCGAGATGTTCCTGGAGCGGGTCGGCGATCATCCCCGCTGCAACATGCTCTACGATCCGTCGCACTATGTGCTGCAGGCGCTCGACTATCTCGAGAACATCGACATCTATCACGAGCGGATCAAGATGTTCCACGTCAAGGACGCGGAGCTGAATCCCACCGGGCGCCAGGGCGTCTACGGCGGCTACCAGTCCTGGGTGAACCGGGCCGGCCGCTTCCGCTCGCTCGGCGACGGGCAGGTCGACTTCGGCGCCGTCTTCTCCAAGCTCACCCAGTACGGCTTCAAGGGCTGGGCGGTGCTGGAGTGGGAATGCGCGCTGAAGCATCCGGAGGACGGCGCGCGCGAGGGCGCCGAGTTCATCCGCCACCACATCATCCGCGTCACCGAGAAGGCCTTCGACGACTTCGCCGCCGGCGGGACGGACGAGGCGGCCAACCGGCGCATGCTCGGCATCACCGGCTGACCGGCGCGGCAGCGGACAGAAGGGAAAGGACCATCCCATGACGATCGAGGGACGCGACGATGCGGCGGCCGGGCCGATCCGGCTCGGCATGGTGGGCGGCGGGCGCGGCGCCTTCATCGGCGCGGTGCATCGCATCGCCGCCCGCCTCGACGGCGAGTTCCGGCTGGTCGCCGGCGCGCTGTCGGCGGACCCGGAGAAGGCGCGGCTCTCCGCGCTCGACCTCGGCCTGCCGCCCGAGCGCGCCTACACCTCCTACGAGGGCATGGCGCGGGCGGAGAGCCGGCTGCCCGACGGCATCGAGGCGGTGGCGATCGTGACGCCCAACCACATGCACTTCCCCGCCGCCAAGGCGTTCCTGGAGGCCGGCATTCACGTCATCTGCGACAAGCCGGTGACGTCGACGCTGGAGGACGCGCTGGCGCTGCGGGAGATCGTCCGGGAGTCCGGCAAGCTGTTCATCCTCACCCACAACTACACCGGCTACCCGATGGTGCGGCAGGCGCGCGAGATGGTCGCCGCCGGGGCGATCGGCAAGGTCCGGGTGGTGCAGGCGGAATACGCCCAGGCCTGGCTCACCGACCGGATCGAGGAGAGCGGGCAGAAGCAGGCGGCCTGGCGGGTGGACCCGGCGAAGTCTGGCGCGGGCGGCTGCATCGGCGACATCGGCACCCACGCCTGCAACCTCGCCGCCTTCGTCACCGGCCTCGAGCTCCGGTCCGTCGCCGCCGACCTCACCAGCTTCGTTCCCGGCCGCCGCCTCGACGACAACGTGGCGATCCTGATGCGCTGGTCGGAGGGCGCCAAGGGGATGCTCTGGGCGAGCCAGGTGGCGCCCGGCAACGAGAACAACCTGTCGCTGCGCGTCTACGGCGACAAGGGCGGCCTCGAATGGCGGCAGGAGGAGCCGAACCACCTCTGGTACACGCCGCACGGCGACCAGAAGCGGCTGCTCACCCGCGGCGGCGACGGCTCCGGCCCGGCGGCGGGTCGGATGACCCGGGTGCCGGCCGGCCACCCCGAGGGCTACCTCGAGGGCTTCGCCAACATCTACGCCGAGGCGGCCCGGGCGATCCGCGCCGCCCGCGACGGCCAGGCCCCGGACGCCGAGGTGGTCTATCCCACCATCGACGACGGCGTCGCCGGCATGCGCTTCATCGACGCCGCGGTGCGCTCGTCGAAGGCCGACGGGGCCTGGACCGAGGTCGGCTGACGGTCCTCGACGAAACGTTCAGTCGGACGGGCGGCTTGCTAAACAAGCCGCCCGTTTTCCGTTGCATTGCAGCGAAAGTTGGCCCTTGCGAAGTTAAGTGGATCGTGGTTCACTAAACTTAATCGATCTGATTTTCCGGGGCGGGTGGGGCACAATTCGGTCATCGGCGGCACCCGGAGCAGGGTGCCGAGCCCCCTCGATCCGGAGGAGGACTTCCGGCGCCGCTCGCGCCGGTTCGAGGCGACCCGGCGGCCGTCGTCCGCGGGGCCGGACGCTTGCGCGCGGGGAGGAGGTCCCGCCCGCACGCCAATCAGAGGGAGGGCAAGATGAGGACACTGGCTACTGCTTCCGCGGTCGTCCTCGCGGGGCTCGGCGCGGTCGCCTTGACGGGCGAAGCGCGGGCGGAGGGCGAACTCACCCTGTGCTGGGCCGCCTGGGACCCCGCCAACGCGCTGGTGGAGCTCTCGAAGGACTTCGAGGCCCAGAGCGGCACCACCATGAAGTTCGAGTTCGTCCCCTGGCCGAACTTCGCCGACCGCATCCTCAACGAGCTGAATTCGGGCGGCAAGCTCTGCGACCTCTTGATCGGCGACAGCCAGTGGCTCGGCGGCTCGGCCGAGAACGGCTACTATGTCAAGCTGAACGACTTCTTCGACAAGGAAGGCATCAGCATGGACGACTTCGCCCCGGCGACCGTCTATGCCTACTCGACCTGGCCGAAGGGCACGCCGAACTACTGGGCGCTGCCGGCCATGGGCGACGCCAACGGCTGGGTCTACCGCAAGGACTGGTTCGCCCGTCCGGAGATCCAGGCGGCCTTCAAGGAGAAGACCGGCCGCGACCTCGCGCCGCCGATGACCTGGCAGGAACTCAAGGAGGTGGCCGAGTTCTTCCAGGGCCGCGAGATCGACGGCAAGACCGTCTACGGCGCCGCCATCTTCACCGAGCGCGCCTCCGAGGGCATCACCATGGGCGCGACCTCGGCGCTCTACTCCCACGGCTTCAAGTACGAGAACACGCCCGGCTCCTACGACATGGAGGGCGCGGTCAACTCCGCGGACGCGGTGGCCGGGCTCGAGATGTACAAGGAGCTCTACAAGTGCTGCACCCCGCCGGGCTACACCGACAGCTACATGGGTGAGGGCCTCGACGCCTTCAAATCCGGCCAGGTCGCGATGATGATGAACTGGTTCGCCTTCTGGCCGGGCATGTACAAGGACGAGAACGTCGGCGGCGACCGCATCGGCTTCTTCGTCAACCCGCGGCAGACGGTCGAGGCCTCGACCCTCGGCGGCCAGGGCATCTCGGTGGTCGCCAACACCGACAACATGGACGGCGCGCTCGCCTACATCAAATGGTTCGCCCAGCCGGACGTCCAGAAGAAGTGGTGGCAGCTCGGCGGCTACTCCTGCCACAACGCCGTGCTGAACGATCCCTCGTTCAAGGACAGCCAGCCCTTCGCGGCCGACTTCCTCGTCGCCATGAACCAGGTGCAGGACTTCTGGCAGGAGCCGGCCTACGCCTCGCTCCTCCAGGCCATGCAAAAGCGGCTGCACGACTACGTGGTCGCCGACCAGGGCACCGCCAAGGAGGCCCTCGACAAGCTGATCGAGGACTGGACCGAGGTCTTCGAGGACGAAGGCAAGCTCTGACCAACCGCCAACTGCGGGCCGGCGGATCCCGCCGCCGGCCCGCCTTTTCCGGTCCTCGAGGCGGCCGCGCCCGACCGGGCGCAGACGCGACCGGCCAACCATCGGCAGCGCCATGACGGACACGACCCCCATCTCGCAACTGGCGGACCGGGCCGCGGCGGCGACCCCGCCGACGCTCGCCCGGCGGGTGCGCGGGCTGTCGGACCGGGCGATCGCCTGGCTGTTCATCGCCCCGACGATCGTGCTCCTCCTGGCGATCAACATCTTCCCGCTGATCTGGACGATCCGGCTCTCTTTCACGAACTACCGGGCCAACCGGCCGAACGCCGAGGTGGAGAGCGTCGGCCTGCAGAACTACGCCCGCATCCTGCGCGACGAGGACATCTGGCTCGCGATGCAGTCGACCGCGCACTTCGTGGTCTGGACCATCGTGCTGCAGACGGTGATCGGCTTCGCGCTCGCCTACCTGATCGACCGCCGCTTCCGCGGCCACGCCTTCTGGACGACCGTCATCCTGATCCCGATGATGCTGTCGCCGGCGGTGGTGGGGAACTTCTGGCGCTTCCTCTACCAGCCGCAGATCGGGCTGTTCAACTACATCGTCGCCTTCTTCACCGGGGTGGAGCCGTCGTCCTTCGAGATGCTCGGCAGCGTCAACCTCGCCCCCTGGGCCATCGTCATCGTCGACACCTGGATGTGGACCCCCTACGTGATGCTGATCTGCCTCGCCGGGCTCCGCTCCATCCCCGACTACATCTACGAGGCGGCGGAGGTGGACCGGGCCAGCCCCTGGCGGCAGTTCTGGACCATCACCGTGCCGATGGCGGCGCCCTTCATCATGCTGGCGGTGCTGTTCCGCGGCATCGAGAACTTCAAGATGTTCGACATGGTGAACCTCTTGACGGGCGGCGGCCCGGGCTCGATCACCGAGGTGGCCTCGATCACGCTGAAGCGCGAGGCTTTCGAGAAGTGGCGCACCGGCTACTCCTCCGCCTTCGCGATCATCCTCTTCGTCGCCGTGTTCGGCCTCGCGAACATCTACGTGAAGGCCCTCAACCGGGTGAAAAGCCGATGACCGGGACCACCACAGCCCATTCCGTGGTCGAGCCGTCGACGACCACCCGCCGGATCGCCGGCGTGATCGTGGTCGCCTATGCGCTCGTCACCATGATCCCGCTGTTCTGGATCCTGGTCACCGGCTTCAAGTCGCCGCCGGATTCGATCTCCTATCCGCCGAAGATCGTCTTCGAGCCGACGCTGGAGGGCTACTGCAACCTCTTCACCACCCGCACCCGGCAGACGCCCGAGTACATCGAGAGCCTCGGGCCGCCCTCGGGCATCTGCGACGAGATCACCCGCAGCCGCTCGATGGTCATCGCCGGGCCGTCCAACTACCTGCCGCGCTTCTGGAACTCGATCGTCATCGCCTTTGGCTCGACCTTCCTCGCGGTGTCGCTCGGAACGCTCGCCGCCTACGGCTTCTCGCGCTTCAAGGTGCCGCTCGCCGACGACCTGCTGTTCTTCATCCTGTCGACCAGGATGATGCCGCCGATCGCGGTGGCGATCCCGATCTACCTGATGTACCGGGAGATCGGCCTCTCCGACACCGCCCTCGGCATGATCCTGCTCTACACCGCGGTGAACGTCTCGCTCGCCGTCTGGCTGCTCAAGGGCTTCATCGACGAGATCCCGCGCGAGTACGAGGAGGCCGCGATGATCGACGGCTACACGCGGCTGCAGGCCTTCCGCAAGGTGGTGCTGCCGCAGGCCGCCACCGGCATCGCCGCCACTGCCATCTTCTGCCTGATCTTCGCCTGGAACGAGTATGCCTTCGCGGTGCTGCTCACCTCCGGCACCGCCCAGACGGCGCCGCCGTTCATCCCGACGATCATCGGCGAGGGCGGCATGGACTGGCCGGCGGTCGGCGCGGGCACCACCATCTTCCTCGTCCCGATCCTCGTCTTCACCATCCTGCTGCGCAAGCATCTCCTGCGCGGCATCACCTTCGGAGCGGTGCGCAAATGATCGGCTCGCCCTTCCCCGAGGACCGCCCCGCCGTCGTCCCCAAGCCGCGCTGGACCCCGCGCGTGGTGGCGGAGGGCCTCGCCGTGGTGCTGATCGCTGCCGGGGTGATCATGCTGATGCAGCCCCTGTCGCTGACGCTCTACTCCTGGTCCTTCCTGGTGACCCTCGCCGGCACGGTTCTGTTCATCGTCGGCTCCAAGTTCCCCGGGTGAGGCCATGGCCGAGATTCGCGTCACCCACCTGCACAAGGCCTTCGGCGACTTCGTCGCGGTGAAGGACTCCAGCTTCACCGTCGCCGACGGGGAGTTCTTCGTCATGCTCGGCCCGTCCGGCTGCGGCAAGACGACGACGCTGCGGATGATCGCCGGGCTGGAGCTTCCGACGTCGGGCAGCATCCACCTCGGCGGCGAGGACGTCAGCATGAAGCGGGCGTCCGAGCGGGACATCGCCTTCGTGTTCCAACTGTTCGCGCTCTACCCGCACATGACGGTGCGCGGCAACATCGCCTATCCGCTGAAGAACCAGGGCGTGCCGCGGGTCGAGGCGAAGCGGCGGGTGGAGGAGACGGCCCGGATCCTGCGCATCTTAGACCTCCTCGACCGCGGCGTCGGCGGCCTCTCCTCAGGCGACCGGCAGCGCGTCGCCCTCGGCCGGGCGATCGTGCGCGACCCGCTCGCCTTCCTGATGGACGAGCCGCTCGGCGCGCTCGACACCGAGATGCGCGAGGTGATGATCCACGAGCTTCGCGCCCTGCACGACCGCCTCTCGGCGACCACCATCTACGTCACCCACGACCAGCACGAGGCGATGGCGATGGCCGACAAGATCGCGGTGATGAACCGCGGCCTGATCGAGCAGTTCGATACCCCCCAGGAGATCTACGACAATCCCGCCACGCTGTTCGTCGCCGACTTCATCGGCTCGCCGTCGATGAACCTCCTGCGCTTCCACGGGGCGGGCCGGCGGGGCGCGACGACGATGACCGTCGGCGGCAACGAGATCGCCATCCCGCCGCTCGGCGCCGACCTTAAGGAAACCTCGCTGGTGCTGGGGGTCAGGCCGGAGCACATCCGCCTCCTCGACGAGGGCGGGCTGAGGGCGCGGACGCTCGGCGCGGAGTATCTCGGCACCCAGCAGATCGTCACCCTCGAGACCGGCTTCGGCACCGTCCGCGCCCGGGTGCCCTCGGACCGCGCGGTCGCCCGCGGCGAGACCCTCGGCCTCGACTTCCGGGCCGAGCGGGTGTCGCTGTTCGACGCGGCGAGCGGCGCGCGGATCCCGACCGGACAGGCCGCGGAGGTGGTCCATGGCTGAGATCGCGCTCGCCGGCCTCACCAGGCGCTTCGGCGACACCGTCGCGGTGGACGACCTCACCCTCACCGTCGGCGACGGCGAGTTCGTGGTGCTTCTCGGCCCGACCGGCGCCGGAAAGACGACGACGCTGCGCCTCGTCGCCGGCATCGAGCGGCCGGACGCCGGCAAGCTGCGCATCGACGGCCGCGACATGACCGCCGCCTCGCCGGCGGAGCGCGACGTCACCTTCGTCTTCCAGCAGTATTCGCTCTATCCCCACCTCTCCGTCTACGACAACCTCGCCTTCCCGCTGCGCTCGCCGGCGCGGCGGGTGCCGGAGGCGGAGATCCGCAGCCGCGTCCAGGAGGTGGCGGACCTCCTCAGGATCGGCAGCAAGCTGCAGAACCGCGCCACCCGGCTCTCCGGCGGCGAGATGCAGCGCGTCGCCATCGGCCGGGCGCTGGTCCGCCGGCCGTCGGTCTACCTGATGGACGAGCCGCTCTCCTCGCTGGACGCCAAGCTGCGCTCCGAACTGCGGCTGGAGCTGAAGCGCATCCAGCAGGACCTCGGCGCGACGCTGATCTACGTCACCCACGACCAGGTCGAGGCGATGACGATGGCGACCCGGATCGGCGTGATGAACCGCGGCCGGCTCGCCCAGTTCGGCACGCCGCGGGAGATCTACGAGGATCCGCAGGACGTCTACGTCGCCACCCGCCTCGGCACGCCGCGGATCAACCTGGTGCCGATGGGCACGCTCGAGGTGGGCGCCGCGCCGGCCAGCGCCGCCTGGATGGGGCTGAGGACCGAGCACATCGAGATCCGACCGGCCGGGAGCGGCGCCGCCAACGCCACCGTGACCCGGGTCGAGCATCTCGGCGACCAGTCGCACCTCCATCTCGACCTCGCCGGCCAGGCTCTGGTGACGCTGGTCAATCCCCACGCGCCCCTCTCCCGCGGCGACCGCGTCGCCCTCGGGGCGCGGAACCCGCTCTTCTTCGACGCGGCCGGCCGACGGGCCGCCGCCTGAACCAAGGACCGCGCCGAGTGACATCGACAGACCTCGCCAGATCCCTCATCGAAACCGTGGCGGCCCGCGTCATCGCCGCCGCCGACGAACTCACCGCGCTCGACCAGGCGATCGGCGACGGCGACCACGGCATCAACATGAAGCGCGGCTTCGAGGCGGTGCTGGCCGACCTCGACGCGATCGCGGCCAAGCCGCTGCCGGAGGGCCTAAAGCAGGTCGGCACGACGCTGGTGATGAAGGTCGGCGGCGCCTCCGGGCCGCTCTACGGGACGCTGTTCATGGAACTCGGCAAGGCGATGGACGGCGAGCCGACCGCAGAAAGGCTCGCCGCCGCCTTCGCCGCCGCGATCGAGAAGGTCAAGGCCCGCGGCAAGTCGGAGCCCGGGCAGAAGACCATGCTCGACGTGCTGGTGCCGG
The DNA here is from genome assembly GCA_041687675.1 of Pleomorphomonas sp. Classification (GTDB taxonomy): domain Bacteria; phylum Pseudomonadota; class Alphaproteobacteria; order Rhizobiales; family Pleomorphomonadaceae; genus JAWLBM01. Next base: position 63,088 of record JAWLBM010000001.1, read on the forward strand.
CGCAGGCCGTGGTCGCCTCGGCCGATCTCGCGGGGCTGCGCCGGGTCGCCGCCGAGAGCGCCGCCGCGACCGTGCCGATGAAGGCGATCCGCGGCCGCGCCTCCTTCCTCGGCGACCGGTCGATCGGTCACATGGACCCGGGCGCCCGGTCGAGCCAGATCATCCTCGAGGCGATCTGCGACGTGGTGGAGGGCGCCCGATGACCTCCTGCGTCGGCATCGTCATCGTCTCCCATTCCCCGCTCGTCGCCGCCGGCGCCGCCGAGATGGTGCGCGAGATGGTGGGGGACGAGGTGCCGCTCGCCCATTGCGGCGGCAACCCGGACGGGGGGCTCGGCACCAGCGTCGAGAAGATCATGGCGGCGATCGACAGCGCCTGGTCGGACAAGGGCGTGGCGATCCTCGTCGACCTCGGCGGCGCCGAGACCAACAGCGAGATGGCGATCGAGATGCTCCCCGCGGACCGGCAGGGCAGGGTGGTCGTCTGCAACGCCCCGATCGTGGAGGGCGCGGTGATGGCGGCCACCGAGGCGTCCAGCGGCGCCTCGCTCGACCAGGTCCGCCGCACCGCCGAGGAACTGTCGCCGCGCTGACCGGCGCGGACGCATGGAGAGGCACCGGAACCCGCGATGAACGACACCGTATCCGACGTCCACACAGCCTCCGTGCTGATGACCCACGAGGTCGGGCTGCACGCCCGGCCCTCGGTCAAGCTCACCAAGCTCGCCAAGGGCTTCGACGCCGAGGTCGGGATCGCCGCCGCGGCGGAGGGGCCGTGGATCGACGCCAAGAGCATCGTCAAGGTCATGGCCATGAAGGCGCCGAAGGGGGTGACGCTCCACTTCCGCGCCTCCGGGCCGCAGGGCGCGGAGGCGGTGACGGCGCTCGCCGGCCTGGTCGCCCGCGACTTCGACGAGGGCGGGCACTGAGGGAGTTCGCGATGACGGCGGCCGGGCTCGCAGCGGAGCGGACGGTGCACCGGGGCCGGCCGGCCTCGCCCGGCTTCGTGCGCGGCCCGCTGGTCCGTCTCGCCGACGACCGCCCCACAGCGGCGGCGCCCGCGGGGTCGCCGGAGGAGGAGCGGGCGCACCTCGACTCGGCGCTCGCCGCGGCCGCCGCCGAGATCGCCGGGCTGATGGCCGGCCAGGAGGACGAGGAGGCCGCGGCGATCCTCGAGTTCCAGGTCGCCCTGGCCGAGGACGAGAGCCTGGCGGAGGACGCCTTCGCGGCGATCGCCCGCGGCGAGCCGGCCGCGCAGGCCTTCGCGGCGGCGATGGAGGCGATGGCCGCCGGCTACCGGCAGGCCGAGGACGAGTATTTCCGCGCCCGCGCCGGCGACCTCGACGACCTCGCAGCCCGGGTCGCGGCCCATCTCGCCGGCCGCCCGACCGGAGCGCTCGCCCTGCCGCCCGGCGCGATCCTGCTGGCCCGCGACCTGACCCCCTCGCGCTTCCTCGCCACCGACTGGTCCGGCGGACAGGGCGTCGCCCTCGCGGAGGGCAGCCCGACCGCCCATGTGGCGATCCTCGCCCGCTCGCGCGGGGTGCCGATGGCGGTCGGCCTCGGCCGGGTCGAGGCGGAGGACGGGGCGACCGCCCTTCTCGACGCCGCCGCCGGGTCGCTGGTGGTGGCGCCCGGCCCCGCCGACGAGGCCGCCTTCCGCCGCCGGCGCGGCGATGCCGAGGCCGACGCCCGCCGCGAGGCGGACCTCGTCCTCCGGCCGGCCGCGACGGCGGATGGCGAGGCGGTCAAGGTGATGATCAACGTCGGCGACCCGGCCGAGCTCGACCGGCTCGACACGGCCATATGCGACGGCATCGGCCTGGTGCGCACGGAGTTCCTGTTCCACCGCGGCGCGGGCCTTCCCGACGAGGAGACGCAGCTTGCCGCCTACGCCCGCCTCCTCGCCTTCGCCGACGGGCGGCCGGTGGTGATCCGCACCCTCGACGCCGGCGGCGACAAGCCGGTCGACGGACTGACGCGGGACGAGGCCAATCCCTTCCTCGGCCTGCGCGGCGTCCGGCTGTCGCTGGCGCGGCCGGACGTCTTTCGCGTCCAGGCGCGTGCGCTGCTCAGGGCGGCGGTGGCCGGCGACCTGCAGGTGATGGTGCCGATGGTGGCGCTTCCCCGCGAGATGGCGCGGGTGCGGGCGATCTTCGAAGAGGAGGCCGCCGGGCTCGCCGCCGCGGGGACGCGGCACCGGATGCCGCCGATCGGCATGATGGTGGAGGTGCCGGCCGCGGCGCTGACGCTGGACCTCTTTCCGGCCGACTTCGCCTCGATCGGCTCCAACGACCTTACCCAATACGTCATGGCCGCCTCCCGCGAGGCGGGAGACCTCGGCGAGGGGCTGGACGACGCCGGGGCGGAGGCGGTGCAGCGGATGGTGCGGATGGTGGTGGACGCCGGGCGCCGCCGCGGCATGCCGGTCAGCCTTTGCGGCGACGCGGGCGGCGACCCGGAGGTCCTGCCGAAGCTGCTCGCCGCCGGCCTGCGCTCGGTGTCGGTCGCGCCGGCGGCGGTCGGCCGGGTGAAACGGGTGATCGCCGGTTGGCGCGTGGGGGAGGCGTGAGGTGGCAGCCGAGGCGGAGGACGACGGCGGCCTGGTCGGCGCCTACAAGCAGATCCTGCGCGAGGTGCTGGAGCGCCGGCCGTCGGGCATGCGCCAGCGGCTTGCCGAGGCGCTCGGCACCACCCGCAGCTTCATCTCGCAGATCACCAATCCGGCCTATTCGACGCCGATCCCGGCGCAGTACATCGCGACGGTGCTGGAGGTCTGCCATTTCTCCGAGGCCGAGCGGGACCGCTTTCTCGCCGCCTACCGCCGTGCCCATCCGCGCCGCGGCGGCGCGGCGCCCGCCGCGCCTGCGGGCGAGGAACCGAGCCGCGTCCTGTCGCTCGAGGTCCCGGACCTCGGGTCGGAGCGGCTCAACGAGGAATTCGATGCGCTCGTCGTCGACATCGTCGCGCGAGTCCGCCGGCTGATGGCCGGCGGGCAGGACCGGGAAGGCCCGCCGCCGGGCACGGGAGGGGAGACGCCATGAAGAAGCTGATGAACGCTGCGGACACGATCCTGTCGGAGAGCCTCGCCGGCTTCGCCGCCGCCCACGCGGACCTCGTCGTGCTCGGCGAGGAGGCGAAGTTCGTCCGCCGGCGCGACCTGAGGCCGGGCAAGGTGTCGCTGGTCTCGGGCGGCGGGTCCGGCCACGAACCGCTGCACGCCGGCTTCGTCGGCCGCGGCATGCTGGACGCGGCCTGCCCGGGCCAGGTGTTCACCTCGCCGACGCCGGACCAGATGCTGGCCGCCGCGGCCGCCGTCGACGGCGGGGCGGGGACGCTCTTCATCGTCAAGAACTACGAAGGCGACGTGATGAACTTCGACATGGCCGCCGAGATGTGCGAGGGCGAGGTGGTCCAGGTGGTCACCAACGACGACGTCGCCGTCGAGGCCTCGACCTGGTCGACCGGTCGGCGCGGCGTCGCCGGCACGCTCGTGGTGGAGAAGGTGGTCGGCGCCAGCGCCGAGGCGGGAGCCGACCTCGCCGCCCTCGCCGCGCTCGGCCGCGAGGTGAACGCGCGCACCCGCTCGATGGGGATCGCGCTCACCTCCTGCACCGTGCCCGCGGCCGGCAAGCCGACCTTCCGGATCGGCGAGGACGAGATGGAGATGGGCGTCGGCATCCACGGCGAGCCAGGCCGGCGGCGGGAGACGCTGATGCCGGCGGACGCCATCGCCGACGAGATGGTCGGCGCCATCGTCTCCGACTTCGGATCGGACGCCGGCGGCCCGGCGCTGCTGCTGGTCAACGGCTTCGGCGCGACGCCGTCGATGGAGCTCTACCTGATGTACAACGCCGCCCGGACCCGTCTGGAGAAGGCCGGCTTCCGCATCGAGCGGTCGCTGGTCGGCAACTACGTCACCTCGCTCGACATGGCGGGATGCTCGATCACCGTCACCCGTCTCACCGACGACATCGCCGCCGGCTGGGACGCGCCGGTGCACACCCCGGCGCTCCGCTGGGGGATGTGAAGGGCCGAGGGGCGGCGGACGAAAAAAAACGGGGCGCCGCAGCGGCGCCCCGTCGACGTTTCAAGCCTTGCGGCGGAGTCACTGGTTCTGCTGCGGCCCCGGCCCATTGCCCGGCCCCGGCCCATTGCCCGGCCCCGGACCGTTGCCCGGCCCCATGCCCGGGGGCGGGCCCATGCCGTCGCCCGGACCCATCATCTGGCCGTCCGGGTCCATCATCCGGCGCCGGGGACGATCGTCGTCGTCATCACCCCACCAGCCGCGCGGGCCCCAGCCGTCGTCGTCGCCGCGCATCCCCCGGCCCCGGCGCTCGTCGTCGTCGTGCATGCCACGGCCGCGCCGGCCCTCGCCGCGGCGGGGGCGATCCTCGAGGGTGAGCACGCCGTCGTCGTTGCGGTCCATCCGCTCGACCATGCGGCCGGTGAAGGTGCCGACCTCCTCGCGGGTGATGGTGCCGTCGCCGTCGCGGTCGAGGAACTGGAAGGCCCGCACCATCCGCTCGCGGTGCTGCGCCCAGAACCAGGGCTCGAACTCCTCGAGCGTCACGCCGCCCTGCCCGTCGGTATTGGCTTCGGAGAACTTGGCGTCCACGGCCGCGTCGATCTCGGCCTGGGTGAGTCGGCCGTCGTTGTCGGTGTCGAGCTGCTCGAACATCTCGCGTGGACCGCCCATGCCGCCGCCCATCATGCCGTCGCCGCCCATCATGCCCATCATGCCGCCGCCGCGGCCGCCCCAGCCGGCCTCGTGGGCGATCGCACCCGGGCCGATCGCGACCACGGCCGCGCCGGCCAGCGCCGTGACGGCGAGGATGCTGAGAGTGATCGTCTTCATGTCTGGTCTCCTGGTTGCTCGGGACGTCCCGGACCTTGGCCCGGACCGGCCATTCGAACACACGGGCGGGGCCCGCCGTTTCCGATGTCCCGAAGCTAGGCTCCGAATGTCGCAGGAGTTCACCCGCGACGACCCCGGTGTGTCGCCGGATGTCGCGACCCTGCAGCCTGTTACATCCCGTTACCACTTCGTCTGGCGCGCCGTGCGACACAGGTTAGAGTGGGCCCCGAAAAAACCGCCGGACCTACCCACGCCGCCCATGACCGACCCAGCGCCGCACATCCTCGTCGTCGACGACCACCGGGACATCCGCGACCTGATCGGCCGCTACCTGGTCAAGAACGGGCTCAGGGTCACCACCGCCGAGAGCGCGGCGGCGGCCCGCAAGGCGATGAAGGCGGCCGCCATCGACCTCGTGGTGCTCGACGTGATGATGCCCGGCGAGGACGGCCTGTCGCTCTGCCGCCACCTCCGGGAGACCGGCGCGACGCCGGTGATCCTGCTCACTGCCATGGCCGAGGACACCGACCGGGTGGTCGGCCTCGAGATGGGCGCCGACGACTATGTGACGAAGCCCTTCAACCCGCGCGAGCTGCTCGCCCGCATCCGCGCCGTGCTCCGGCGCACCAGCCTCGCCCCGCGCGAGCGCGATCCTTTGCAGGCGGAGCGCCTCGCCTTCGACCGCTTCGTCCTCGACGTCGGCCGCCGCGAGCTCACCGACGAGGCCGGCGTCGCGGTGCCGCTCTCCGGCGGCGAGTTCCAGCTGCTCGCGGCCTTCCTCAAGCGGCCGCGGATGGTGCTGTCGCGCGACCAGCTGATGGACCTCACCTCCGGCCGGACCCCGCAGGTGTTCGACCGCTCGATCGACAACCAGGTGAGCCGGCTGCGCAAGAAGATCGAGCGCGACCCCAGGTCCCCCACCTTGATCAAGACCGTGTGGGGCGGCGGCTACAGCTTCACCGCCGACGTGACGGAGGTGGCCGGATGAGCCTCCGCCCCTGGCCGCAGAGCCTCGCCGGCCAGCTCGTGCTGCTGCTGCTCGGCGCGCTGGTGCTCGCCCAGATCGCCACGGCGGTGATCTTCGCCGAGAGCCGGCGCTCGGCGCTGCGCGAGGCGGGCCGCGAGCAGGTGCTCGCCCGCGCCGCCGCGCTGGTGCGGCTCCTCGAGGAGACGCCGGCGGACCTCCACGGGCGCATCCTCCGCGCCGCCGAGGGCGGGTCCACCCGCTTCAGCCTGGACGAGGGCCCGCAGGTCGGCGCCGGCGACGCCGCCGACGGCCCGCTGGCGGCGGCGCTGCTGCGCGACGCCTTCGGCGCCCGCGAGGTGCGGGCCGCGATGATCGGCCGGCCCCGCATGCTGCACATGCACGACCGCGGCCGCGACGACGACGACGAGGACGACGGCCGCGCCCTCCGCGCCCGGGCGCCGGTGATCGCGCTCGCCGTCCGGCTGGAGGGCGGGCGCTGGCTCAATGCCGAGACGGCGCTGCCGGACCCGGCCCGTTTCGCCTGGCCGGCGCTGGTCTCGACGCTGCTGATCGGCGCCGCGCTGGTGGTGGTCGTGGTGCTGTCGGTGCGGCGGATCACCCGGCCGCTGCGCAAGCTCGCCACCGCCGCCGACCGCTTCGGCCGCGGCGAGAGCGTGCCGGACCTGAAGCCGGAGGGTCCGGAGGAGGTGCGCCGCACCATCGCCGCCTTCGACGCCATGCAGGCCCGTGTCGGCCGCTTCGTCGCCGACCGCACCCGGATGATCGCGGCGATCAGCCACGACCTCCGGACGCCGCTGACCTCGCTGCGGCTCCGCGCCGAGTTCGTCGAGGACGAGGACCTGCGCGAGAGGATCGTCGATACCGTCGACGAGATGAGCCGGATGACCGAGGCGGCCCTCGCCTTCGCCCGCGACGAGGCGGACGGCGAGCGGGCCCGGCCGACCGACCTCTCGGCGCTGGTGCGCGCCGTCGCCGACGACTTCGCCGACCTCGGGGCCGACGTGACCGTGACCGGTCCCGAGCGGATCGAGCACGTGGTCCGGCCGGTGGCGCTGAGGCGGGCGCTGCGGAACCTCGTCGAGAACGCCGTGCGCTATGGCGAGCGGGCCCGGATCGCGCTGTCTGAGGGACCCGGCGAGGTGGTGGTCGCCATCGACGACGACGGGCCGGGCATTCCGCCGGAGCGGATGGAGGACGTGTTCGAGCCCTTCGTGCGGCTCGAGACCTCGCGCAGCGCCGAGACCGGCGGCGTCGGCCTGGGCCTTTCCACCGCAAGGTCCATCGCCCGCGCCCATGGCGGCGACCTGACGCTGGCGAACCGCCCCGGCGGTGGGCTCACGGCGACGCTGCGGCTGCCGCGCGGCGCCTGACCCCTTTGCCAACCCGGCCGGCAAGCGGCTATCACTCGGGGCCCGATCCCTCGAGCGAGAGCCGACCTCCATGGCGCACACGCCCACCTTCGCCGTCCCGCCCAGCTTCCTCGGCATCGAATCGCGGGACCGCGCCGCCGACTATGTGATCGCCGGCATCCTGCTCGACGTCGGCGTCACCGGCCGCACCGGCAGCCGCGAGGGGCCGGCCGCGGTGCGGGCCGCGAGCCGCATGCTGGTCGACGGCGAGCACCCGGCGCACTGGGTCGACCCGGCGGCGATGCCGGTCGCCGACATCGGCAACTTCGACATCGCCCTCGGCGACATCGCGGCGAGCCTCGGGATGATCGAGCGGCAGGCCGCCGGGCTCTCCCACCTGCTCGCCATCGGCGGCGAGCACGGCATCTCGCTGCCGCTCCTGCGGGCGCTGAAGGCGCGCGTCGGCGCGCCGCTCGCCATGGTGCACTTCGATGCCCATGTCGACACCTGGCCCGACAACTTCGGCCAGGTCTACGGGCACGGCTCGCCCTTCTTCCATGCCATCGAGGAGGGACTGCTCGATCCCCGCCGGGTGGTCCAGATCGGCATCCGCTCGCCGGTGCCGCGCGACGTTTATGACTGGACGGTGGGCAAGGGCGTCACCATCCTCTCGGCGATCGACGTGCACGAGGCCGGACCGGCCGCCGTCGCGGAGCGGGTCCGGAGCGTGGTCGGCGAGCACCCCGCCTACTTCACCTTCGACGTCGACTGCCTCGACCCGGCCTTCGCGCCGGGCACCGGAACTCCGGAGATCGGCGGGCTTTTCTCCTGGCAGGTGCAGGCAATCATGCGCCGGCTCGGCGGCACCGACTTCCGCGGCATGGACGTGGTCGAGGTGGCGCCGGCCTACGACGTCTCTGAGATCACCGCCCTCGCGGCGGCGACGGTGATCTGGGAGTATCTCGCCCTGCTCGGGCGGGACCGGGATCGCGACGGTCACCGGCACGACACGCAGCAGCGGTAGACGGGGCCGTACCGAGGGAGCCAGGCCGGATCATGCGCTACGCCGTCTATTTCACGCCGGCCCCGGACACCGCGCTTGCCGCGGCCGGCGCAGCCTGGCTCGGCCGCGACGCCTTCCTCGACGAGAGGCTGCCGCAGCCGCCCGTGCCCGGCGTTGCGGCGGAGCGGCTCGCCGCCGTCACCGCCGATCCCCGCCGCTATGGCTTCCACGCCACGCTGAAGCCGCCCTTCGGCCTCGCCGCAGGCTGCGAGGAGGCGGCCCTCGTCGAGGCCTTCGAGAGGCTGGCGGACCGGCAGGCGGCGTTCGCGACCCGCCTCGCCGTCGGCCGGCTCGGCGGATTCCTGGCGTTGCTTCCGGCGGGGCCGGTCGCGGAACTGGAGGAGTTCGCCGCAACTGCGGTCCGCGACCTCGACCGGTTCCGCAGGGCGCCCGACGAGGCCGAACTCGCCCGCCGGCGGCGGGCCGGGCTGTCAGTCGCGGAGGAGCGGAACCTCGTCCGCTGGGGATACCCCTATGTCCTCGACTGCTTCCGCTTCCACATGACGCTGTCGCAGCGGCTCGGTGAACCGGAGCTGTCCGCCGTCGAACGGGCGGCCCGCGCCGCCTTCGACGACCTCCTCGACGAGCCGGTCGCCGTCGACACCCTCGGCCTCTTCGTCGAGCGGGAGCCCGGCGGCCCCTTCGCCGTGCTTCGAACCGCCTCCCTCTCCGTGTCGCCCCGCGCCGGGGCATCCGCCACCGCGAGCCGTCAATGACCGAGATGATCCTGACCAACGCCAGGGTGGTGCTGCCGGAGGAGGTCGTGCAGGGCACCGTCGTCGTGCGCGACGGGCGGATCGCCGAGATCGCCGGGGGCACCACGGCGCGCGGCGACGACCTCGACGGCGACTGGCTGATCCCGGGCATCGTCGAACTGCACACCGACCACCTCGAGAGCCACTACGCCCCCCGGCCGAAGGTGCGCTGGAACCCGCTCGCCTCGGTGCAGGCGCACGACGCCCAGGTGGCGGCGTCCGGCATCACAACGGTGTTCGACGCCCTGCGCGTCGGCCTGGATCACGACCACGATCCGCTCGGCAACGCCGACATGCGCGGCCTTGCCGACGCCATCGAGGCGGGCGTCGCCGGCGACCGGCTCAGGGCCGACCATTTCATCCACCTGCGCTGCGAGGTCTCCGCACCCGACGCGCTGGAGGGGTTCCTGATGTTCGAGGCGGACCCCCGCGTGCGGCTCGTCTCGCTGATGGACCACACGCCCGGCCAGCGGCAGTTCAGCTCGATCGAGCACTTCAAGGCCTTCTATCTCGGCAGGGACGGCATCACCGAGGAGGCGCTGCTCGGGATGATCGAGTCGCGCACGGCGCTTTCCAACACATACGCCGCCCGGCACCGCGCCGAGATCGCCGCCCGCTGCCGCGCGGCCGGGATCGTCCTTGCCTCCCACGACGACGCCACCGCCGGGCATGTCCGCGAGGGGATCGGGCACGGCGTCGCCATCGCCGAGTTCCCGACCACCTTCGAGGCCGCGGAGGCGGCGCGCGACGGGGGCCTCGCGATCCTGATGGGAGCGCCCAACGTGGTGCGCGGCGGCTCCCACTCGGGCAACGTGGCGGCGAGGGCGCTGCTCGAGCGGGGGCTGCTCGACATCCTCTCCTCCGACTACGTGCCCTTCTCGCTGATCCACGCCGCCTTCATGGTGGCCGGCGGCGAGGGCGGGATCGGCGTGCCGGCGGCGATCGCCACCATCACCCGCAACCCGGCCGCCGCGGCCGGGCTCGACGACCGCGGCGCCATCGAGCCCGGCCGGCGCGCCGACCTCGTCCGCGTCCGCCTCGACCACGAGGTGCCGCTGGTCCGCGCGGTCTGGCGCGAGGGGAGGCGGGTGTCGTGACCGGCGTCTTCGTGCCGATCGTCGGGCCGTCCGGCGCCGGCAAGGACACGCTCATCGCGGCGGCGCGGAGCCGGCTCGCCGGCGATCCCCGCTTCCACTTCGTCCGCCGGGTGGTCACCCGGCACGAAGGCGGCAACGAGGAGCACGACACGGCCGGCCTGGAGGAGTTCGCCGCCCGCCGGGCCGCCGGCGAGTTCGTGCTCGCCTGGGGCGCGCACGGGCTGTTCTACGGGATTCCCGCCTCGGCGCTCTCGGCCGTGGCCGTCGGCCGGGTGGTCGTCGCCAACCTCTCCCGCGGGGCCGTGGTCGAGGCCCTCGCCGCCTTCCCGGCCGTCCGCGTGGTGGAGGTGACCGCCCCGCCCGAGGTCATCGCCGCGCGCCTCGCCGCCCGGGCGCGGGAGGGCGCCGCCGAGATCGAGCGGCGCCTTGCCCGCCCGGCGCCCGCCCTCCCGGCCGGAACGGTGGCGCTTGCCAACGACGGCCCGCTGGAGCGGAGCGCGGCGCGGCTGGTCGCCCTCCTCGAGGATCTCGCCCGCAGCGGGGTGGCTCAGTAAAGGCTCCGGGGAAAGAAGCGGAGGTGGAGGTCGGCGAGCACGCCGTCCGCCTCCAGCGCGCGGAGCGCATCGTCGATCGCGCGCCAGAGGGGGGCGTTGTCGCGCCCGACCGCGATGGTGAGCCCGCGGCCGAAGTAGGCCGGCTCTGTCCAGGCTCCGTCCGCCAGCGTGCAGCAGGCCGAGCCCTCGGGTCCGGTCAGCCAGAACACCAGGGGCAGCGCCCCGTCGAAGACGGCGTCGGCACGTCCCTCCGAGAGCGCGGCGAGGGCCTCGGCCAGGCTCTCCGTCTCGAGCCGCCCGGTGGCGGGAAAGAAGTCGGCGAGGTAGTCGGCGTAGCGCGTTCCCGACACCACCGCGACCGTCCTGCCCGCCATGGTTTCCGGCACCGGCTCGATCCTCGCCTCGCCGCGCACGGCGAAGCGGGCCGGCAGGCGCAGGTAGGGCCGGCTGTAGGAGACGAGGCGGCGCAGGCCGGGCGTGTCCTTGAGCCCGGCGATGATCGCGTCCGCCTCGTTGGAGGCCACCGCGTCGACCAGCATCGGGAAGCCCCGCACCTGCATCGTGCAGGGCACCTGCAGGCGGGCGCAGATCGCCCGGGCGAGTTCGACGTTGAAGCCGGTGAGACGCCCGCCGCCATCGAGGAAGTTGAAGGGCGGGAAGTCGTCCGAGGTGACGAAGCGGATCGAGCCGGGCCGCTCCGGCCCGGGCTCGCCCGTGGCCGGCGGCAGGAAGCGGGGGACCGTGATCGGCGTGACAGTGTGCTCCGCCGCTGTCACGGAACCGGCGCCCGGGCCGTTGAACACGGTCACGGCCAGCGCGACAGTGGCGACGGCATGCACGAAAAAGTTGTGCGATTTCGAATAGATGCGGCCCACCACCGACCTCGATCCCCTGCGACTCGCCACCCCCGTCCGGGCGCCGAGGCTATCGGACCCGGCCGCTGCGCGGAAGCCGGCAGGCGGGCTGCCGGTCGTGTCGGCACCGGCGGCCGCGCTGCTCGACCGCCTGGCGCCGCCGGTCGACGCCCGGCGGGCGCTGGTGCAAGGGCGGCCGGGGGTCCTGGTGGCCGTCCGCGCCGGCGAGGGCGGCCGCCCGCCCGGCGTCGTCTCCGCCTGGTTCGCCGGACCCGTGGACCTCGCGGCTGCGGAGGAGGCCGCGGCGACGGACGATCCTGTCGGCCTGCTCGCGCGCCTCGTCCCGGGCGGCGAGCGGACGATCTACGCCCTGGCGGCGGCGCGGCGGGGGCTGCGCTTCCTTCCCGACCTCGGCCACCTCGCGCCGGCGATGCCGCGGCCGCCACCGCCCCGGGTCGCCGCCGCGCTCGCCGCCTTCCGCTTCCGCACGGCGGACGGGGAGCCGCTCCTCGTCGTCGCGCCGCCGTCGCGGCGGCTGCTCGACCGGCTGGACGCGCTCGCGGGCCAGGGCGGCGTCGCGGTGACCACGCCGCGGCTGCTCGAGGCCCGCCTGCAGGATCTCGCGGCCGGCCGCTGGATGGCGGCCGCCGCCGGGCGGCTCGCGCGGGCCGCCCCGGACCTTTCGGCCCGGGATCGTCCGGGGATCGCCGGACGGGTGGCGATCGTGGCCGGGGTCGCCGCGCCGCCGGCGATCCTCGCGCTCGATCCCGACCTCCTGCTCGCCCTCGCACATGTCGTCTCGGCGGTGTCCTTCGCCGCGCTCGCCTACCTGAGGCTGCTCGCCTGCTCCGGCGCCGCCGCGCGGATCCCGCCGCCGCCGCTCGCCGACGCGCGGCTGCCGGGCTACACCGTTCTCGTGGCGCTTTACCGCGAGGCGGCCATGGTGCCGGGCCTGGTGGCCGCGCTCGACCGCCTCGACTATCCGCGCGACCGCTTCGAGGTCCGATTCCTGCTCGAGGCGGAGGACCTGGAGACCATCGCGGCGGTTGAGCGGTCGATCGCCGGCCGGCCCTGCTTCCGCCGCGCGGTCTGCCCGCCCGGGGCGCCGCGGACGAAGCCCCGGGCGCTCGCGCTCGGCCTCGCCATGGCCCGGGGCGACCTCGTCACGGTCTACGACGCCGAGGACCGGCCGCATCCGGGGCAGCTCCGCGCCGCCGCGGCGGCCTTCGTCGCGGGGCCGCGGCACCTCGCCTGCGTCCAGGCGCGGCTCGAGGTCGACCGGATCCGCGGCGGCCTGCAGCGGCAGTTCGCGCTGGAATACCTGGTGCTCTTCGCCGGGATGCTGCCCTGGCTCGCCGAGCGGGGCCTGCCGATGCCGCTCGGCGGCACCTCCAACCACTTCCGCCGCGAGGCGCTGGAGGCGGCGCTGGGCTGGGATCCGTGGAATGTCACCGAGGACGCCGACCTCGGCCTCCGGCTGATGCGCTTCGGCTTCGCCATCGACGTGGTCGACAGCGCCACCCGGGAGGAAGCCCCCGCCCGGCTGCCGCCCTGGCTCCGCCAGCGGCGCCGCTGGATCAAGGGCTGGATGGTGACCGCGGTGGTCCACGGCGGCCGGCCCGCCGCGCTGGCCCGCGAGATCGGCGGACGCAACGCCGCCATGGTGGTCGCGCACGGGCTCGCCAACGTGGCGGCGCCGCTCTGCCACCCGGTCGGGCTCGCCCTCCTCGCCCTGCACCTCACCGGCCTGCTGCCGCTTCCCTTCGGCACCAGCTTCGTCGGCGACGTGCTGTTCGCCGCCTCCCTCACCGGGCTCGGCCTCGGCTACGGCGCAAGCGTGGTCGCCGCACGACGCCTGGCGGCGGCCTGCGGCCGACCCGACCTCGCCCCGGCGACCTGGTGGCTGCCCGCCTACTGGCTGCTCGCCTCCTGGGCCGCCTGGCGGGCCCTCGCCGAACTCGTCGTGGCGCCGCACCGCTGGGACAAGACCCCGCACGACCCGCACGACGGCGGCGAGTCCGACGCATGGGACGATGCCGGATCGGCAGAAGTCACACGAGGGGAGCGAGGTGGAGAGCTGGAGCGGGTGAAGGGAATCGAACCCTCGTCGTGAGCTTGGGAAGCTCCTGCTCTACCATTGAGCTACACCCGCATGCCCTCTAGATCGCAGGCGCCCCCGCGTCCTGTCAAGAGCCCCGCGAGCGCCCGCTCAGCGGAAGTGCTTGGAGAGCTTCAGCCCCTGGGCCTGGTAGCTGGAGCCGAGGCCCTGGCCGTAGAGCGCGGCCGGCGTCTCCAGCATCCGCTCGTAGACGAGCCGGCCGATGGTCTGGCCGTGGTCGAGGATGAACGGCACCTCGCGCGAGCGCACCTCCAGCACCGCCCGCGAGCCGGACCCGCCGGCCGGCGCATGGCCGAAGCCGGGGTCGAAGAAGCCGGCGTAGTGGACGCGGAACTCGCCCACCAGCGGGTCGATCGCCACCATCTCGGCGGCGGTCTCCGGCGGCACCTGCACCGCCTCGCGGGAGGCCAGGATGTAGAACTCGTCCGGGTCGAGGATGAAGGACGCCTCGCCGCGGGCGTGGATCGGCTCCCAGAAGTCGAGGTGGTCGTGGGCGGCCTTGACGTCGACGTCGATCACCCCGGTGTGGCGCTTGGCCCGGTAGCCGATCAGCGCGCCCGGCCCCTCGCGGCGCAGGTCGATCGACAGCGCAAGGCCGTTCTCGAACACCGCCGGGTCGTGGTCGACCAGCGGCGAGCGGGCGTGCAGCGCCGCGAGTTCCTCGTCACCCAGCCGGGCGTCGCCGATCCGGAAGCGGACCTGGGAAAGCCGCGAGCCGGTGCGGACCAGCACCGGGAAGGTGCGCGGGCTCACCTCCACGTAGAGCGGCCCGCGGTAGCCATGGGCGATGGTGTCGAAGGCGGCCGCGCGGTCGGTGATCACGCGGGTGAAGACGTCGATGCGGCCGGTCGAGCTCTTCGGGTTGGCGGAGGCGGAGACGTCGGGCGGCAGCGCCAGCCGCTCCAGCACCGGCACGAGGTAGACGCAGCCGGTCTCCAGCACCGCCCCGCCGGTGAGGTCGATGGTGTGCAGCTTCAGCCGCTCGAGCTTGTCGTGCACGCTGGACTGCGGGCCGGGCAGGAAGCTCGCCCTCAGCCGGTGGGCCACCGAGCCGAGGCGCAGGTCGAGGCTCGCCGGCTGGACCTGGTCCGCGTCGAAGGGCTTGGCGGACTGGATGGCGCCTTTGTCGGCGAGCTCCTCGATCCGGTGCGAGGGCAGGATGCCGGCGGCGGTGGCGGTCATGGACTGGCTCGTCTGGCTGGTCGTCTTCGGCGGCGGACCCTATCAGGTCGGCTCGCCCATTGGGAAGTTCGATCCCGAACGCTATCTCTTCGGCACGATGCGCGCCGAAGACCTCCTCTGCCTCGACCGCTGCGGTCTCTACTGCCCGCCGGGCGGCTTCCACCTCGACCCGGTGCGGCCGGCCCCGCGCGCGGTGATCACCCACGGCCACTCGGACCACGCCCGGGCCGGCCACGGCGCCGTGCTGGCGACCCCAGAGACGCTGTCGATCATGGCGCTGCGCTACGGGGCGGACTTCGCCGGGGCCCGCCAGCCCGCCGAATACGGCGAGACGGTCCGGATCGGCGAGGTGGACGTGACGCTCGTCCCCGCCGGCCACGTGCTCGGGTCGGCGCAGGTGCTGATCGAGTGGCGCGGGTACCGGCTGGTCGTCTCCGGCGACTACAAGCGCCAGGCGGACCCCACCTGCGCGCCCTTCGAACCCGTGCGCTGCGACGCCTTCGTCACCGAGGCGACCTTCGCGCTGCCGGTGTTCCGCCATCCCTCCGCACGGGGGGAGGTGGAGAAGCTGCTCGCCTCCCGGGACCTCTTCCCCGAGCGCGCCCATCTCGTCGGCGCCTACAGCCTCGGCAAGGCGCAGCGGATGATCCGGCTCCTGCGCGAGGCCGGCTGCGACGAGCCGATCCTGATCCACGGCGCCCTCGACAAGCTCTGCCGCTTCTACGAGCGCCAGGGCGTCGGCCTCGGGCCGCTGGAACCGGTGGCCGGGCGGGCGAAGGGCGACCTCAAGGGGCGGATCGTGGTCTGCCCGCCGTCGGCCACCGCCGACCTCTGGGCGCGGCGCTTCCCCGATCCGGTCACCGCCTTCGCCTCCGGCTGGATGCGGGTGCGCGCCCGCGCCCGCCAGCGCGGGGCGGAACTGCCGCTGGTCGTCTCCGACCACGCCGACTGGGACGACCTCTGCGAGACGATCCTCGACACCGAGGCCGAGGAGATCTGGGTCACCCACGGCCAGGAGGACGCGCTCGTCCACTGGTGCGGGTCGAACGGCATCGCCGCCCGGCCGCTCAACATGATCGGCTACGGCGACGAGGGCGAGCCGGAGGAGGCCGCGCCGGCTGCGGCCGCGGTCGACCGGACCGAGCCGGGCCCGTCATGAACCGCTTCGCCGAACTCCTCGACCGGCTCGCCTTCGAGCCCGGCCGCAACAACAAGATCGCGCTGGTCGAGGACTATCTCCGATCCGAGAAGGACCCCGACCGCGGCTGGGCGCTCGCCGCCCTCACCGGCGGCCTCGACCTTCCCAACGCCAAGCCGGGCCTGATCCGCGCGCTGGCGGCCGAGCGCACCGACCCGGTGCTCTTCGCGCTCTCCTACGACTATGTCGGCGACCTCTCCGAGACGGTCGCGCTGATGTGGCCGGCGCCGGCGGTCCGGCCGAACCAGCCGCCGCCCGGCCTCGCCGAGGTGGTGGAGACGCTCCGCTCCGCCGGCCGCTCCGAGATCCCCGGCCTTCTCGCCCGCTGGCTCGACCTCCTCGACGAGAGCGGCCGCTTCGCCCTCCTGAAGCTCATCACCGGGGCGCTCCGGATCGGCGTCTCGGCGCGGCTCGCCAAGACGGCGCTCGCCCGGATCGGCGGCCGGGAGGCGGACGAGGTGGAGGAGGTCTGGCACGGGCTGGAGCCGCCCTACGCCTCGCTGTTCGCCTGGCTGGAGGGCCGCGCCGGCCGGCCCGAGGCCGCGGACGCCGCGCCCTTCCGCACGCCGATGCTGGCCCACCCGCTGGAGGACCGCGACACCGAGGTCCAGGACCCCGCGGACTTCCTGGCCGAATGGAAGTGGGACGGCATCCGCGTCCAGGCGGCGGCGGGCACCATGTCCGACGGCCGCCACGTGCGGCGACTGTTCTCGCGCTCCGGCGACGACATCTCCGCCGCCTTTCCGGACGTCGTCGAGCGGCTCGCCTTCGAGGGGGCGATCGACGGCGAACTGCTGATCGTGATCGACGGCCGCGTGCAGCCCTTCTCCACGCTGCAGCAGCGGCTCAACCGGAAGACGGTGACGCTGAAGCTCCTCGCCGGAATGCCCGCGGCGATCCGCGCCTACGACCTCCTCGCCGAGGGCGGGGAGGACCTCCGGCCGCTGCCCTTCCTCGCGCGCCGCGCCCGGCTCGAGGCCTTCGTCGCCCGGCTCGGCGAGCCGCGGATCGACCTGTCGCCGATGGTGCCGTTCGGGAGCTGGCAGGACCTCGCGGCGGCGCGCGCCGACCCGGCCTCGCACGGGGCGGGCGACGACGCGGAGGCGGTCGAGGGCCTGATGATCAAGCGGGCGGCGGCGCCCTACCTGCCCGGCCGGGTGCGCGGCGAGTGGTTCAAGTGGAAACGCGACCCCTTCGAGGTGGACGCGGTGCTGATGTACGCCCAGCGCGGCCACGGCAAGCGCTCGTCCTTCTACTCCGACTACACCTTCGGGGTCTGGCGCGACGGCGAGGGCGGGCGCGAGCTGGTGCCCGTCGGCAAGGCCTACTTCGGCTTCACCGACGAGGAGCTGAAGGAGATCGACCGCTTCGTGCGGAACCACACCGTGAACCGCTTCGGACCGGTTCGGGAAGTGGTGCACAGCGAGAACGAGGGGCTCGTGATGCAGGTGGCCTTCGAGGGACTGAACCGGTCGACGCGGCACAAGTCGGGGATCGCGATGCGGTTTCCCCGCATCGCGCGCCTGCGCTGGGACAAGAGGCCGGCCGACGCCGACCGGATCGACAGCCTGATGGCCCTCCTGCCGGCGGAGGGCTGAGGCTCAGCCGGGGGCCGTCGCAGCCGCCGGGGCCGCCGCGTCGGCGGTCGCCGGCTCCACCGCCCTCAGGTAGAGGTGCCAGGTGGTGTGGCCGAGCACTGGCAGCACCACGAGCAGCCCGACGAACATCGGCAGCGAGGCCACCAGCAGCGAGGCCGCGACGATCAGGCCCCAGCCGATCATCGGCACCGGGCTGGTCGCCACCGCCTTCACGCTGGTGATCATCGCGGTGATGAAGTCAACGTCGCGGTCGAGCAGCAGCGGGACCGAGACCACGGTGATCGAGAACACCAGCAGCGACAGCGCCGCGCCGACCAGATGGCCGATGGCGAGGAACAGGAGGCCCTCCGGCGTGGTGAAGATCACCGTCACGAAGCCGGCGAAGCTCGCCGCCGGCGTCAGGCCCAGGAACAAGGCGAGCAGCAGGCGGATCTGGTACATCCAGATCAGGAAGACGAACAGCGTCGCGAAGGCCATCCAGGAGAGCTCCCGCCCCCGCTGGGCGAGGACGACGCCGAACACGCCCCCGAGCGACAGCGGCTCCTTCGCCGCGAGCCGGCGGCTCACCTCGTAGAGGCCGACGGCGACGAAGGGGCCGATCAGCGCGAAGCCGGCCGCCAGCGGATAGGCGAACCAGGGCATCCCGAGGCGCGTCACCGAGCCGAGCACAAGCAGCCCGCCGAGCATGTAGAAGCCGCCGAACAGGAAGCCGTAGAGCGGCGCCCGGCGGAAGTCGTCGATGCCCGCCGCCAGCGCGGCGCGGATGTCGTCGGGCGTCACCGCCCGCACCCTCGGCATGGTCGTGGCTGGAGTCGCGGGGGCCACGCCCCCGCCCGTCACGTCGCTCATGGCCGTTCCCTCCCGGTCATTGTCTCATGGCCGAACGGGACCCTCCGCCGACGCCCGCTCCCCGCGGGCGCCGCCGCCGTCCAACCGGGCCCCTCCTCCCGGCGACGATCCCTTTCCCGGCGGACAGGGTGGCAGACCGGCGGGCGGGCCGCAATCCCGTCCGGGCGCGGTCGCCCGTCAGGGCTTCAGCACCACCTTGATGCAGCCGTCCTGCTTGTCCCGGAAGGTCTTGTACATCTCCGGGCCCTTCTCCAGCGGCACCGTGTGGGTGATGATGTAGGTGGGGTCGATCTCGCCGCGCTCGATGCGGGCGAGGAGGTCGTCGGTCCAGCGGTTCACGTGGGTCTGGCCGGACCGGATGGTGAGCCCCTTGTTCATCACCGCGCCCATCGGGATCTTGTCGAGGAGGCCACCGTAGACGCCGGCGATCGAGCAGATGCCGGCGGGCTGGCAGACGTAGAACATCTCCCGGAGCACGTGCGCACGGCCGGTCTCCGCCATCACCGCCTGCTTGACCCGGTCGTACATGGAATCGAGCGTCGCCGTGGCGTGCGCCTCCATCCCGACCGCGTCGATGCACTTCTCCGGCCCGCGCCCGCCGGTGAGGTCGTTCAGCCGCTCGATCACGCTCTCGCTGGAGATGTCGATGGTGATCGCGCCCTTGCCGCGGGCCATCGCGAGCCGCTCCGGCACCCGGTCTATCGCGACCACCTGCCGGGCGCCCATGATCAGCGCGGAGAGGATGGCGAACTGGCCCACCGGGCCGCAGCCCCAGACCGCGACCGTGTCGGTCGGCTTGATCTCGCAGTGCGCCGCCGCCTGCCAGCCGGTCGGCAGGATGTCGGATAGGAACAGCACCGCCTCGTCGGAGAGCCCGTCCGGCACCTTCACCGGCCCGACGTCCGCCCAGGGGACGCGGACGTATTCCGCCTGGCCGCCGGCATAGCCGCCGGTGAGGTGGGTGTAGCCGTAGAGGCCCGCGCCGGTGTGTCCGAAGGCGGCATTGGCGAGGCCGGCGTTGCGGTTGGTCCGCTCGCAGACCGAGAAGTTGCCGGCCCGGCATTGCGGGCACTCGCCGCAGACGATTGTGAAGGGCACCACCACCCGGTCGCCGACCTTGAGCCGCTTCACCTCCCGGCCGGTCTCGACCACCTCGCCCATGAACTCGTGGCCGACGATGTCGCCCGATTCCATGCCCGGAATGAAGCCGTCGTAGAGGTGGAGGTCGGAGCCGCAGATGGCGCAGCTGGAGACCTTCACGATCACGTCCTTGTGATCCTCGATGGTGGGATCGGGGACGGTGTCGCAGCGGATGTCCTGTTTGCCGTGATAGCGCAGCGCTCGCATGGGCGGGGTCCTTCTCCGGGGGCCGATGCGCGGCGCAACAGGCGCGGGCCGGCGAAAGTTCCGGCGGAACCCCCGCGGCACCGCCGGGGTTCGGCCCTCCCAACGCCAAGGAGACGACGCCATGAGCTCGACGACGCCCTCGCATGACCACGCCGCCCGCGACACCTTCGTCGCCGGCCTCAAGGACGCCCATGCCCTGGAGAACCAGGCGCTTTCGATCATGAAGCCGCAGATCGACAGGCTGGAGCACTACCCCGAGGTGGTCGAGCGGCTCCGCCGGCACGTCACCGAGACCGAGGGGCAGATCGCCCGGCTCGACCGCATCCTCTCCGAACTCGGCGAGCAGCATTCGACCTTCAAGGACACCGGCGGCCGCATGATGGGCGGTATGGCGGCGATGGGCCACGCCGCGGCCAGCGACGAGGTGATCAAGAACGGCCTCGCCGACTATGCCTTCGAGAACTACGAGGTGGCCTCCTACCGCTCGCTGATCACCCTCGCCGAGATGGTCGGCCTCTCCGACGCCCGGGTCGAGCTCGAGGCCTCGCTGAAGGAGGAGGAGGACATGGCGCGGTGGATCGGCGACCACCTCGAGGAGATCACCCGCCGCTATGTCGCCCTGCGCGACAGCGGAGCCACGGCCAAGCACTGACCCCTGCAAGCGGGTCCGGTCGGCGACGGGCCGCTCCGGGTCCGCGGGCAGCCCGAAAAGGAGACGGTGAGCCGGCTCAGGAGCCTGCCAGCCGCCTGGCGAGGCCGAAGCCCGAGCCGGCGCCGGTGCCGGCGCCCGGCCAGGTCGGCGCGCCGACGAGGTGGAGCCCCT
Organism: Pleomorphomonas sp.; assembly: GCA_041687675.1. GTDB lineage: Bacteria > Pseudomonadota > Alphaproteobacteria > Rhizobiales > Pleomorphomonadaceae > JAWLBM01. The sequence continues at coordinate 83,721 of JAWLBM010000001.1, forward strand.
TCACCGGGGTGTTCCAGCGCGACCAGCCGGCGACCGGCCGGAACAGGAAGTTCTGGTCGAGGTGGTGGCTGCCGGAGAGATTGTCGCCGCCGATGAGGTTCGGGTTCTCGCGCTCGAGGTCGAGCGGCGAGAACACCGAGCGGCCGAGGATCCTCGCCCTGAGGCCGGGCGCGTAGCGCTCGACGAGGTCGACGACCCGCTCGGCGTAGGGCGCTTTCGCCGCGTCCCAGTCGCGGGCGTCGATGCTGCCGCCGGCGTCGCCGCGGATCTCGGCCGGCAGCACCCGGACCTGGACCCAGAGGACGTGCCGGCCCTCCGGCGCGCGGCTGCGGTCGATCGCCGTCGGCTGGCCGACGACCAGCACCGGCTCGGCCGGCAGCAGCCCCGCCATCGCCTCGGCATAGGCGCGGGACATCATCTGGAAGTCGGGGGCGAGGTGGACGTAGGCGAAGCGCTGCAGGGCCTCGCCGGCGGCCCAGTCGGGCAGGCCGTCGAGGGCGAGGTGCACCATCATGGTGCCGGGACCCGCCCGGAAGCGCTCGATGCGGGCGTCGTAGTCGGCGCGGGCCGGGTCCTTCGCCAGAAGCCGGCCGAAGACGATCCGCGGGTGGGCGTTGGCGATCACCGCCTTCCGCGCCTCGATCCGCGCGCCGCCCGCGAGCACCACGCCGCTCGCCCGCCCGGCGGAGGTCTCGATCCGCTCGACCGCCTCGCCGGTGATCACCTCCCCGCCCGTCGCCTTCAGCAGCGACACCATCGAGCGGATGATCACGTCTGCGCCGCCCTTGCCGATCACCATGCCGAAGGCCTGGTTGGCCATCGACTCCAGGTAGGGGAACAGGGCGCCGCCGGCGACGTCGGGGGCGAAGTCGAGGTGCATGCCCCAGGCACCCATCATCGCCTTCACCTCGGGGCTCTCGAAGCGGGCGTCGAGGAAGTCCCGCGGGGAGGCGAGGAGCAGGCGGGCGGTGTCGTACATCCATCGGCTGCCGCGGCTGCGCCAGGCCCGGAAGCCCACTTTCGCCGCAGCCCAGGACGGCATCGGCGCGCCGAGCAGGCCGAAGATGTGCGGCGCGTCGGCGCCGAACTCCGCGACCATCGCCCGCCAGGCGGCGGCGTCCTTCTCCGATATGGCGGCGATGCGCCCGGCGGTGGCGTCGATGTCGGTGGAGACGCCGAGCCAGCGACCGTCCGGGAAGGCGGTGGCGAAGCAGTCGGCGGCGGGCACGAACTCGAGGCCGTGCGTGGCGAGGTCCTTGCCATGGGCGGCATGAAAGCCGGAGCCGGCGAACATGGAGAGGTTCATCGCCGCCACGTCGTGGCGGAAGCCGGGCAGGGTAAGTTCGCGCGTCTTCACCGCTCCGCCGGGCTCGTCCTTGGCCTCGACCACGACGACGCTCCACCCTTTCGAGGCGAGGTGCACCGCCGCCGCGAGGCCGTTGTGCCCGGCGCCGACCACCACCGCATCCACGACTCGCCCGCCCTCGGCCATGATCCCTCGTCCTCCCGGAGCGCCCGCCGACAGTTCCCGACTCCACTATTCTCAAATGCATAGATCATGTCCATAGACGAGCCCGGCCGGCTGCGGCGCGTCACCCCCGGACGGTTGCCGCGGACGGAACGCCACGCGTCTCGGGGCTGGACAAAAATCTCTTATCTGCAATGCCTTGAACCGTGAGCTAGGCGCCGTCGAGCCTGCCCGCGACCGGCCTGTCCCCGCGTCCCGGCGCACCGCCGGCGGATACTTGCGCTCCCATATTTCCCGGGTAGGATAGCCGATGACCGCGGGTCGGCGACCGTCCGGAGGGAGGATCCCGGGCGGGCCATCCGGCAACCGGGCCGCGCCTCGCCAACTCAAGGGGGAACCCCGCCCATGACCGACAACGTCCTCGCCGGCCTCGCCTCGGCCCTTCTCAGCGGCAAGGTGAAGGTGGTCGACCTCACCGCCAACCTCGGCCCCGACACCCCGGTGCTCTACCTGCCGCCGCAATTCGGCAAGAACACGCCGAAGGTGAAGGTGCACGAGATCTCGCACTACGACGAGAACGGCCCCTTCTGGGCCTGGAACTGGCTGGAGCTCGGCGAGCACACCGGCACCCACTTCGACGCGCCGACGCACTGGATCACCGGCAAGGACTTCGCCGACGGCACCACCGACACCATCCCGCCGCAGCGCTTCGTCGGGCCGGTGAACGTGATCGACCGCTCGAAGGAGGCGGCCGCGGACCCGGACTACCTGCTCACCGTCGACAGCATCAAGGCGTGGGAGGCCGAGCACGGCGAGATCGAGGCCGGGTCCTGGGTGCTGCTGCGCACCGACTGGTACAAGCGCAACCATTCGACCGAGCTGTTCCTCAACGCCGACGAGAACGGCCCGCATTCGCCCGGCCCGACGGCCGAGGCGATCGAGTACCTGCTCTCCAGGGACATCGTCGGCTGGGGCAACGAGTGCATCGGCACCGACGCCGGCTCGGCCGGCGGCATGAACCCGCCGTTCCCGGCCCACAACCTGATGCACAAGGCCAACAAGTACGGCCTCGCCAGCCTCTGCAACCTCGACCAGCTGCCGCCGAAGGGCGCGATCCTGATCGCCGCGCCGCTGAAGTTCGTCAAGGGCACCGGCTCGCCGATCCGGGCCCTTGCGCTGGTCGCCGGCTGAGCGCGGCCGGGGCGGAGGCAGGGCGGGCCGGCGCCCGCCGGCCTCCGCTCCGATCCCCCGAATCCGCCCCGCCCCGCAGAGGCGGCCACGCCACCAGGTCCCGGAGGTCCCGGCCGAGATGAGTGAAGCGGACTATGTGATCGTCGGCAGCGGGATCAACGCCCTGGTCGCCGCGGCGATGCTGGGCAAGAAGGGCCGCCGGGTGGTCGTGCTGGAGCGCAACGACCGGATCGGCGGCGCCATCCGCACCGAGGCGATCACCGCGCCGGGCTTCGTCCACGACGTGATGGCGACCACCTTCGTGCTGTTCCTGCTGTCGCCCGCCCATGCGGCTCTGGGCAAGGACCTCGCCGAGCGGGGGCTCGCCTTCTCGCACACCGACACGCCCACCGCCGCGCTGATGCCGGACGGCCGGGCGGCCGTGTTCACCACCGACCGCGCCCGCAACCTCGCCCTGTTCGAGGGCTTCGCCGCCGGCGACGGCGCCGCCTTCGAGCGGACGATGGCCGGGGTCGGCGCCGACGCGCCGTTCCTGTTCTCGCTGCTCGGCGGCCGGCTCTGGTCGATGGAGATGGTCCGCCTCGCCACCCGCGAGATGTGGCGCCGCGGCCCGCGCGGCCTCGCCGCCTGGTTCGGCGAGGCGCTGGAGACGGCCCGCGCGCACCTCGAGACCACCTACGCCTCCGAGGAGGCCCGGGCGCTCTGGGCGCCCTGGGTGCTGCACACCGGCCTCGGCCCGGAGGCCGCCTACTCCGGCCAGATGGCGAAGGTGATCGCCTTCGCCATCGAGGCGGCCGGCTGCCCGATCGTCACCGGCGGGGCGGAGCAGGCGCTGAGGGCCTTCGAGCGGCTGATCGTCGACACCGGCGGCACCATCCACGTCAACGCCGACGTGGAGCGGATCTTCAGGGGCCCCGGCGACCGGGCCGCCGGCGTGCGCCTCGCCGACGGCACGAGGATCGCCGCCACCCGCGGCGTCATCGCCTCGGTCACCCCGCGCCAGCTCTATACCCGCCTGCTCGCCGGCGACGACCTGCCGCCGGAGGTCGAGGCGGGCGTCAAGGGCTACCGCCTCGGCAAGGGCGACATGCAGATCCACTACGCCCTCGACCGGCCGCCGCGCTGGAAGAGCCCGGGCCTCGAGAAGGTGGCGCTGATCCACCTCACCTCCGGCCTCGACGGCGTCTCCCGCGCCGCCAACGAGGCCGAGCGCGGGCTGCTTCCCGCCGAGCCCACCGTCTGCGTCGGCCAGCCGACGGCGCTCGACCCGAGCCGGGCGCCGGAGGGCAAGGCGATCCTCTGGCTGCAGCTTCCCGAGGCGCCGCGCCGGCCGAAGGGCGACGCCGCCGGCGAGATCGAGACCCCGGCCGACGGCGCCTGGACCGAGGCCGTGCGCGAGGCCTTCGCCGACCGCGTCGAGGCGATGCTGGAGCGCCACGTCGAGGGCTTCCGCGACACGGTGATCGCCCGCCGGGCCTACTCCCCGGCGGACCTCGAGGCGCTCAACGTCAACCTCGAGGAGGGCGATCCCTACGGCGGCTTCTGCGGCCTCGACCAGTTCTTCATCTGGCGGCCCTTCAAGACCTCGGTGAACCACCGGACCCACGTGCCGGGCCTCTGGCACATCGGCGCCTCCACCCATCCCGGGCCCGGCCTCGGCGGCGGCTCCGGCTTCCTGGTCGGATCGCGGCTGCCATGAACGAGAAGCCCGACGGACTTCCAGGCGAGATCGACGAGGAGCGCTTCGGCGGCGGCGTGCTGCGCCGGCCGGGGCCGGACGGGCTCGTTCGCCCGACCATGGGCGAGATCGGCCTCAACCAGTTCGCACCCTACCTCATCAACCGCATCTCCGCCCGCTGGAACGCCAACATGGCGGAGGAACTCAAGGCCTTCGACATGTCGACGGCGAAGATGCGGGCGCTCGCCATCCTGTCGATCACCACCGGCCTGACCATCAACGAACTGTCGGTGTTCACGGTCACCGAGCAGTCGACCATGAGCCGCACGCTGGACGCGCTGGAGGAGCAGGGCTTCATCCGCCGCCAGCAGCGCAGCGAGGACATGCGGGTGCGCGAGGTGCACATCACCGAGGCCGGCCGCGCCGCCTTCGCCGAGGTCTGGCCGCAGATGTACGACCGCTTCGTCCGCATGTTCGACGGCATCGACGAGGAGGAGTACCAGGCCTTCACCCAGACCCTGCACAAGGTGCTGCGCAACATCCGCCGCCACGACATGTGAGGCGGCGGACGCCTCCGCCCGCTCACCAGTGGCCGGTCTTCGCGGCCTCGACGAGGCGCGGGGCGGGGTCCCAGAAGACGGCGTCCTCGCGGGACAGATCCCTGACGTCGGCCAGGATCCTCGCGATCCCGGCCGCCTCGGCCGCGTGCATCGGCCCGCCGCGCCAGCGCGGGAAGCCGTAGCCGTGCACCATCACCACGTCGATGTCGGAGGCCCGGAGCGCGATCCCCTCGCCGAGGATCCGCGCGCCCTCGTTGACCATGGCGGCGAGCAGGCGGCGGCGGATCTCGTCGGCCGTGAAGCCGCGCGGCGTGACGCCCATGCGCTCGCGCTCGGCGGCGACGACGGCCTCCACCTCGGGATCCCGCTCGGCCCGGCCCTCCGGGTAGCGGTAGAAGCCGGCGCCGGACTTGCGGCCGAGGCGCCCGGCCTCGAACAGGCGGTCGGCGATCGCGACATAGCGCTCGCGCGGGTCGCGGGTGGCGTCGAGACGGCGGCGGGTGGCGTAGCCGATGTCGAGACCGGCGAGGTCCTGCATGGCGTAGAGCCCCATCGGCAGGCCGAAGCCCGTCATCGCCTCATCCACCTCGTAGGGGCTCGCCCCGTCGGCGACGGCATAGTCCATCGCCTTGCGGTAGGCGGAGAGGATGCGGTTGCCGATAAAGCCGTCAGAGACGCCGGAGCGCACCGCGATCTTGCCGAGCCGGCGGGCGAAGGCGAGCCCGGTCGCCACCGCGTCGGCCGACGCGGAAGGCGGCACCACCACTTCCACCAGCTTCATCACATGGGCGGGGGAGAAGAAATGGAGCCCGATCACCCGCTCGGGGTGGTCGGCGGCCTCGGCGATGCGGCCGACGTCGAGGTAGGAGGTATTGGTCGCGAGCACCGCATGCGGCCGCACCGCCCGGCCGAGCTCGGCGAAGAGGGCGGTCTTGACGCCCATGTCCTCGAAGGCCGCCTCGACCACCAGGTCGACGTCCCCGAGCGAGGCCGCCTCGATGGTGGTGGCGAAGGACTCGTGCAGGATCGCCGTCTGCCGCTCGGGCGACAGCTTGCCCCGGCGCACCGCCTCGGAGAGAAGCCCCTCGACCCGCTCGCGGCCGGCGTCCGCCGCTGCCTCGTCGCGCTCGAGCAGGGTCACCGGCATCCCGGCGAGCAGGACGGCGGTGGCGATGCCCGCGCCCATGGTGCCGCCGCCGACGACGCCGACCCGGTGGACCTCGCGCGCGGCGCCGCTCTCCGCCTCGGGGATCTTCGCGGCGGCCCGCTCGGCGAAGAAGATATGGCGGAGCGCCCGCGCCTGGCCGGAGCCGCGAAGATCGGCGAAGATCTCCGCCTCGCGCCTCATCCCGGCCTCGAACGGGCCGCAGGCGGCGACGACGGCGTCGATCGCCCGGAGAGGCGCGACCTGCCCCGCCATCCGCTTGCGGGCCGTGGCGCGGGCGGCCTCCACGGCCGCCTCGTCCATCGCGGGCGCGGGACGCTCCGACGCGCGCGGCGGCGGCCGGTCGAGGCGCCCGGCGAGGAAGGCCCTCGCGAAGGCGACCCGGTCGCCCTCGGTGAGCGCATCGGCGAGACCGAGGCGGAGCGCCTCCTTTGCGCCGATCCTCCGGCCGGTCGGAATCAGCTCCAGCGCCGCGGCGAGGCCGGCGAGGCGCGGCAGCCGCTGGGTGCCGCCGGCCCCCGGGATGATGCCGAGCGTCACCTCGGGAAGCCCGGCCTCCGCCGCCGGATCGAACAGGCGGTAGTGGCTCGCCAGCGCCAGCTCGAAGCCGCCGCCGAGGGCGGTGCCGTGGACGAGGCAGGCGACCGGCTTCTCCATGGCCTCGATCGCTGCGCACACCTCCCTCAGCGCCGGCGCCACGGGCGGCTTGCCGAACTCGGAGATGTCGGCGCCGGCGACGAAGGTCCGTCCGGCCGCGGCGAGCACCACGCCTTTCACCGCCGGATCGGCGGCGAGCCGGGCGAAGGCCTCGGCGAGCCCCTGCCGCACCGCATGGGACGAGGCGTTGATCGGCGGGTTCTCGATGGTGACGACGGCGATGCCGTCCGCGACCTCGGTCCGGACCACGCTCATGCCTTGCCTCCCGCCTCGGCCAGCAGCTGGCGGGCGATGATCACCTTCTGGACCTCGCTGGCGCCCTCGTAGATGCGCAGCGCCCGGATCTCCCGGTAGAGCGCCTCGACCTTGCAGCCGACGCGGACGCCGTTGCCGCCGTGGAGCTGGACGGCGGTGTCGATCACCCGCTGCGCCGCCTCGGTGGCGACCAGCTTGGCCGTCGAAGCTTCCCGGGTGATCCGCGCCGCGCCGGCGTCGCGCGTCCAGGCGGCGCGGTAGACGGCGAGGGCGGAGAGGTCGACGTCGACGGCCATGTCGGCCACCTGCCCCTGCACCGTCTGCAGGTCGCTCATCGGTCCGCCGAAGAGCCGGCGGGTGGTCACCCGCGCAAGGGTGTCGTCGAGGGCGCGGCGGGCGAAGCCGAGCGCGGCGGCGCCCACGGTGGAGCGAAACACGTCGAGGGTCGCCATCGCCACCTTGAAGCCCTCGCCGGGGCCGCCGATTCGGTTTCCGGCCGGGATCCGTGCGCCGTCGAAGCGGAGCGTCGCCAGCGGGTGCGGGGCGATCGTCTCCAGCCGCTCGGCGATGGTGAAGCCGGGCGTGCCGGCGTCCACCACGAAGGCCGAGAGCCCGCGGGCGCCGGGGGCCTCGCCGGTGCGGGCGAACACGACGTAGCGGTCGGCGATGCCGCCGTTGGAGATCCAGGTCTTCGCACCGTCGAGGCGGACATGGCCGTTGCCGTCGGGCGTCGCCGTGGTGGCGAGCGCGGCGACGTCCGAGCCGGCCTCCGGCTCGGTCAGCGCGAAGGCCATGATCGCCTCGCCGCGGGCGACCGGCGGCAGCCAGTCCCGCTTCTGCTCCTCGCTGCCGAAGAGGGCGATCGGCCCGGCGCCGAGGCCCTGCATGGCGAAGGCGAAGTCGGCGAGGCCGTCCTCATAGGCGAGCGTCTCGCGCAGGAGGCAGAGGGTCCGCACATCGTGCCGCTCCGCGACGCCGCCGTGAGGCGCTGTGACCGCATGGGCCAGCAGCCCCGCCTCGCCGAGCGCCTTCACGAGGCGGCGGCAGGTGCCGTCGGCGTCGTCGTGGTCGACGAGGCCGGGCACCACCTCGGCGGCGAAGCCGCGGGCCGCCTGCCGGCGTTCGGTGTGCTCGGGGCCGAAGAAGGGCCAGGCGAGGAAGCTGTCGTCTGCCATCTCAGTCGCCCTCGAACACCGGCCGGCGCTTCTCGGCGAAGGCCTCGTAGGCGCGGGCGAAGTCGCCGGTCTTCATGCAGAGCGCCTGGGCGACCGCCTCGGCCTCCACGGCGTCGTCGACGCTCATCGCCCATTCCATGTGGAGCATGCGCTTGGTGAGGCCGGTGGCGAAGGTCGGGCCCTCGGCGAGGCGCCGGGCCATCGCCGCCGCCTCGTCCATCAGCTCGGCGGCCGGGACCACGCGGTTGAAGAAGCCCCAGCGCTCGCCCTCCTCCGCCGACATCGAGCGGCCGGTGTAGAGGAGTTCGCCCGCCCGGCCCTGTCCGATGATGCGGGGGAGGATGGCGCAGGCGCCCATGTCGCAGCCGGCGAGGCCGACGCGGTTGAACAGGAAGGCGACCTTGGCCTCTGGGGCGGCGTACCGCAGGTCCGAGGCCATCGCCATGATCGCCCCGGCGCCGGCGCAGACCCCGTCCACTGCCGCCACGATCGGCTGCGGGCAGCCGCGCATCGCCTTGACGAGGTCGCCGGTCATCTCGGTGAAGCGCAGCAGGTCCCTGGCGCCCATTGCGATCAGCGGCCCGATGATCTCGAAGACGTCGCCGCCGGAGGAGAAGTTGCCGCCGGCGCCGGTGACCACGAACACCTTCACCGTCTCGTCGCTCCGCGCCGCGCGGAAGATCGCGACCATCTCGGCGTAGGACTGGAAGGTCAGCGGGTTCTTCTTCTCCGGCCGGTCCAGCGTCAGCGTGGCGACGCCGGCGTCCACCTGGAGGCGGACGTGCTCGGCGTCGTAGCGGTCCAGCGGCCCCTCGATGGCGCGGGCTGCGATCATGCTCCGTTTCCTCCCTCACGCATGTGGCTGCGGACGGACGCCTTCAGCTTTCCGAGCGCGCTCATCAATGTGTCCATCTCGGCCTCGTCGAGGCCCTCGAACAGGGCGCCGATCCAGTCGCCGTGGTCCTCGGCCATGCGGGCGAAGGCCGCCCGGCCTTCCGGCGTCATCCGGATGATCTGGACGCGGCGGTCGGTCGGCGACGGGGCCCGGGTGATGTGGCCGCTCTCCAGCAGGCGCTCGACCAGGGCCGTGACGTTGCCGGCGGACACCATCAGCCGGCGCGAGACCTCGCCGAGCACCAGCCCGTCCTCGGCCTTGTCGAGCTGGGCCAAAAGGTCGAAGCGCGGCAGGGTGAAGTCGTACTCCTCGCGGAGCCGGCGCCGGACCTCGGCCTCGATCAGGTTGGTGCAGGTGAGGAGCCGCAGCCACAGCCGCAGTTCCGCCCGGTGGTCGTGCGGGGCTTCCTCCACCTTGGTCTCGGCGTCGATCCAGACCTCGGCCCCGGGCGCGTCCGTCATCACTGCTCTCCTCCGGCGATCACGATGCACTGGCCCGTCACCGCGGCCGCCCCGTCGCCGGCGAGCCAGAGGGCGGCGTCGGCGACCTCCCCGGGCTTCACCAGCCGGCCCATCGGGTTGGACGCCTCGAAATGGGCGCGGGCGGAGGCCTCGTCGCGGCCGGTGCGGGCGACGATGGTCCTGACGCCCTCGGCGACGAGGTCGGTGTCGGTGTAGCCGGGGCAGAGGGCGTTGACGGTGACGCCCGTCCGCGCCACCTCCAGCGCCAGCGCCCGGGTGAGGCCGACGGCGGCGTGCTTGGCGGCGACATAGGCGCTGGCATAGGCATAGCCCTTGAGGCCGGCCAGCGAGGCGACGGTGATCACCCGGCCGAAGCCGCCGGCGATCATCGCCGGAAGGCAGGCGCGGGTGACCTCGACGACGCTCTCGAGGTTGAGGGCGAGCATCGCCCGGAAGGCTTCGCGGTCGGTCTTCTGGAAGGGAGCGGTGGTGGCGCCGCCGGCGTTGTTGACGAGGATGTGGAACGGCCCGTCCTCGGCGACCGCGCGGGCCACCGCCACCGGATCGGTGACGTCCACCGCCCGGCCGTCGGCCGCCGCTCCCTCGGCGACGGCGGCCGCGAGGCGCGCCTCGTCGCGGCCCCAGATGGTCACCTCGTGGCCGGCGCCCGTCAGCGCCTCCGCCACCGCCCGGCCGATGCCGCGGCTGCCGCCCGTCACCAGGGCCCGTCGTCCCGTCGCCACGTGCCGTCCTCCCGTGCTTCGGAAACGAGTATCGGGGGATGCGCGAGATATTTCAACTATGAAGCATCGCGGGTCGACAAAAGGCGGGTCCGGCGCGCCCGCCGGGGCTGTTCCGGAGCGCCGGGAACCCTGCTATGAACGCCCGTCCCGCCAACGGACCGGAGACGGACAGGACATGTCGCGCATCGAACGCATCAGGGTCGGCGATCTCCATGCCTCCGTCTGGCGCACCCTGGTGAAGATCCGCTTCGGCCAGTGCGATCCGGCGGGCATCGTCTACACCCCGAACTGGTTCGACATCTTCAACGGCGTCGTCGAGGACTGGTACCCCGCCTGCCTCGGCCTCGACTACCACGCCATCCTGCGCGACGACAGGATCGGCGTCGGCTACGCCCACGCCTCGGCCGACTTCCTGCTGCCCGGCTTCATGGGCGAGACGGTGGATGTCGCCGTCGTCCTCGGCAAGATCGGCCGCGCCTCCTTCAACCTCACCCTGCACGCCCTCAAGGGCGAGGAGGAGGCCGTCCGCGGCCGCCTCGTCGTGGTCTGCACCTCGCTCGTCGAGCACAAGGCCGTCCCGATCCCGGCGAAGCTGCGCGAGGCGCTGGAGGGCTACCAGGCGCGCACGACGGGGTAGGGACGTCCCGCCCAGGTTTCTACGTTTGCGGACTCGTGACGACGGCCAGGGAGATCCTCGATGTCGTTGAGGTCGAGATTGCGGGAGCGCGCCGGACCTCGGGTGCAGGTCCGGGACGTGTCCCCCGTCCCCTCCGGTTCACCCGTGCGGGTCCGCATCCGCCGGACTGACGGCGCCGTTCTCGACGTGCCCGGCGCCGCGGTGGCGTTGGTGCGCCGCCGGCTCGGCTACGCGAAGTCCCACCCGGCCCTCACGCGCGTCGCCGAGGGCGGCGACGCGGTGCTCCTCGTCCCCATGGTCGAGAGCGTCGCGGCCCTCCGGTCCGACCTGGAACGCTGCGGCCTCGAGATCGCGAGCCGCCACCGCGCGCCCGGTCGGTGACCCCCCGTCTATTCGGCGGGCGCCTTCGGCGACCACAGGACCACGCCGCCGTCCTTCTCGTAGGCCATCCCGCCCGGATAGCTGATGGCCTCCAGCTGCAGGCCCCAGGGCGCGTTGAAGTAGAGGATGGTCTGGCCGGCGGCGGGTCCCTCGTTCACCGGGATCGGGCCGAGCCGGGTGGCGATGCCGTTCGCGTCGAGGAAATCCTTGGCCGCCTGCACGTCGTCGACATAGAAGGCGATGTGGTAGCCGCCGATGTCGCTGTTCTTCGGCGTGGCGTCCGCCTGGTCCGGAGCGGTGTACTTGAACAGCTCGACGTTGGAGCCGAAGCCGCAGCGCATCAGTGTGATCTCCTCGATCACCGCGCGCGGGTGGACGCCGAGCGCGTCCTGCATGAAGGTGCCCTCGTCGTCCCGGAACGGGCCGAACGACATCGCCTTCTGGCAGCCGAGGATGGTCTCGAAGAAGGCGACGGCCTCGGCCATGTCCGGGACCGTCACGCCCGTATGGTCGTGGCCGCGGATGCCCGGGATTCCCTCTGCCGCGACGGGCGCCGCGGCGGCGAGAACGGCGGCGACGCTGGCGCCGATGAGATAGGCCTTCATGCTGTTCCTCCCCTGCGGGCGCTTGTGTCGGCGCCGATCACCGGAGCGCCCGCGGCCCCGGTGCGCCTGAAGCCACTCCCCTCACGCCGCCTCGTCGCCGGTCCCGCGCTGCAGCCAGCCGGGGTCGATCTCCGGCAGCGGGATCGCGTCGAGGAGCGCGCGGGTGTAGGGATCCCTCGGCGCGGCGAACACCGCCTCGCAGTCGCCCTCCTCGACGATGCGGCCGCCGTTCAGCACGTAGACGCGGTGGCAGATCGCCCGCACCACGCTGAGGTCGTGGCTGATGAAGGCCATCGCCAGGCCCATCTCGGCGGAGAGGTCGGCGATCAGCCGGAGCACCTGCGCCTGGGTCGACACATCGAGGCCGGAGACGATCTCGTCGGCGAGCACGAAGTCCGGCTTCAGGATCGCCGCCCGGGCGATGCCGACGCGCTGGCGCTGGCCGCCGGAGAGCTCGTGCGGGTGGCGGTCGAGCACCGCCTGCGGCAGCCCCACCCGCTCGACCATCGCCGCGACGCGCCGGTCGGCGGCGGCCGGGCCGACCTCCAGCCCGTGCAGCAGCACCGGGCCGGCGAGAATGCGGCGGATCGTCTGCCGCGGGTTCAGCGACGACATCGGGTCCTGGAAGATCATCTGCATCCGCCGCCGGAGCGGCCGGATCTCGTCCTCGCCCTTGCGGGTGATGTCCTCGCCGTCGAACAGGATCCGGCCCCCGGCGGCGTCGACGAGGCGCAGCAAGGCCCGCCCCAGGGTGCTCTTGCCGGAGCCGGACTCGCCGACGATCCCCACCGTCTCGCCGCGGCCGATCGCGACGTTCACCCCGTGCAGCACGGCGACGCCCGGGAAGGGGGCCCCGAACAGGCGGTTGCGCCGGCCGTAGGCGACGACGAGGTCGCGGGCCTCGACGAGCGGGGCGGTCATGCTCGGCGCTCCCGGTCGAAGGCGGCGATCTCCGCGCGGAGCCCCTCGAAGACGCTCTCCGGCACCGGGGCGAGCCCGACGTCCGGCCGGTCGTAGCGCGGGCTCGAGGCGATCAGCGCGCGGGTGTAGGGATGCGCCGGGCGCTGCAGCATGTCGGCGGTGTGGCCGCTCTCGATCACGCGGCCGGCGTAGAGCAGGGTCACCCGGTCGCAGATCTGGGCGACGACGCCGAGGTCGTGGGTGACGAAGACGACGGCGGTGCCGTGGGTCTCCTGCATCGCGCGGATGAGCCTCAGGATCTGCTTCTGCACCGTGACGTCGAGGGCCGTCGTCGGCTCGTCGGCGATGACCAGCTTCGGCTCCATGGAGAAGGCGGCGGCGATCAGCACGCGCTGGCGCATGCCGCCGGACAATTGGTGCGGAAAGGCGCCGAGCACCCGCTCCGGATCGCGGATGTGCACCTCCGACAGCAGCGCCAGGGCGCGGGCGCGGGCCTCGGAGCGGGAGAGCCCGCGGCGCAGGCGCAGCCCGTCGGTGATCTGCGGGCCGATGCGGCGGCCCGGGTTCAGCGCGCTCAGCGGGTCCTGCGGGATCAGGGTGATCTCGGAGCCGAGGATCGACCGCACCTCGGCCCGCGGCATCGCCAGCATGTCGCGGCCCTCGAAGCGGATCCGGCCCTCCGTGATCCGGATGCCGGACGGCAGGATGCCGAGCACTGCCTTGGCGATCGTCGACTTGCCGGCGCCGCTCTCGCCGACCAGCCCCAGCACCTCGCCCGGCGCCAGCGACAGCGAGACGTCGCGAAGGATGGCCTGGCCGCCCTCGCGCAGCGACACCGCGGAGAGCGACTCGACCGAGAGGATCTGGCCGCTCATCGCCGCATCACCGGGTCGAGGGCGCGCCGGAGGCCGTCGCCCAGCATGTTGAAGGCGAGCACGGTCAGCGTCAGCACGAGGAGCGGGAAGGCGAGCACCCACCAGCCGTGGTGCACGATCTGCCGGCCCTGGGCGATCATGCCGCCCCAGGTGGGCGTGTCGGACGACACCGAGAGGCCGACGAAGGAGAGGATCGCCTCGACGATCACCGCGATGCCCATCTCCAGGCTGACGAGGGCGAGCAGCACCGGGGCGACGTTGGGCAGCACCTCGCGGGTGAGGATGGTGAACCCCGGGAAGCCGACGGTGCGCGCGGCGGTGACGTAGTCCATCCGCGCCTGCGCCATCGTCTCGGCGCGCACCACCCGGCAGAAGCGGGTCCAGTCGATGATGACGATGGCGGCGATCACGGAGTGCAGGCCGGCGCCGAGGATGGCGACCAGCAGGATGGAGAGGAGCACCGGCGGGAAGGCCATCCAGATCTCGACCAGCCGCGAGATCGCCGCGTCCACCCGCCCGCCGAACCAGCCGGCGGCGAGGCCGAGCACGGTGCCGATGAGGGCGGCGAGGCTCGCCGCCACGAAGGCGACGGTCAGCGCCACCCGCGCGCCGAAGACGATGCGGGAGAGGACGTCGCGGCCGAGGTCGTCGGTGCCGAGGAGATAGCCGGGTTCCGTGCCGGCGAAGCCGACGGGCGGCAGGGTGCCGAGCATCAGGTCCTGCTCCAGCGGATCTTTCGGGGCGATCCAGGGGGCGAACAGGGCGACCAGCACGAGGAGGAGGATGAAGCCGCCGCCGACGAGCACCTTCGGCTCGGCGAGAAGGGCCGCCCCCGTCCGCGAGCGGCGCCTCGGGGCCGCGCGCGCGCCCGCCGCGTCGAGACCGGCGTCAGCCATGGCGGAGCCTCGGGTTGAGGGCGGCGACGGCGGCGTCGACGGCGACGTTGACCAGGATGAACAGCAGCCCGAACATCAGCACCAGGCCCTGGATCAGCGGCAGGTCGCGGTTGATCACCGCGTCGATGGCCATGTTGCCGATGCCCGGGTAGGCGAAGATGCGCTCGACGATCACCGTGCCGCCGATCAGGAAGGTGAACTGGACGCCGGTGAGGGCCAGCGTCGGCCCGACGGCGTTGCGCAGCGCCTCCTGCAGCACGAGGCGCGTCTCCGACATCCCCTTGAGGCGGGCGAGCAGGATGTAGTCCTCGCCCATCGCCTCGACCAGCGAGGCCTTCAGCACCCGGGCGATGATCGCGGCGAGCGGCAGCGCCAGCGCCAGCGTCGGCATCACCATGTGGGAGGCGACGTCGGCGAAGACCTCGAAGCGCAGCGTGAGGAGGCTCTCGACGAGGTAGAAGCGGGAGGAGAAGCCATCGGCGGCGGTCGGGTCGATGCGGCCGGTGAGCGGGAACAGCGGCACCATCACGCCGAGGCCGAGGACGAGCGCGAGCGCCCAGACGAAGTCCGGGATCGCCAGCATCACCCCGTTGAAGCCGTCGATCGCCGAGCCGAGGACGGAGCGGCGGGCGAGCGTGCCCGCGACCGCCACGGCGCCGCCGACCAGCATCGCGACCAGCAGTGCCGCCACCGCCAGCTCCAGCGTCGCCGGCAGCCGCTCGGAGAGGAGCTCGAGAACGTCGCGGCGAAGCGAGATCGAGGTGCCGAAGTCGCCGGTGACGACGCCGCCGAGCCAGACCAGGAACTGCTCGGGGATGGAGAGGTCGAGGCCGTAGCGGGCGCGCAGCGCCGCCACGTCCTCCGGGCTGGCGCCAGGCGCGATCATCATCGCCACCGGGTCGCCCGGCACGACGCGCAGCAGCACGAAGACGACCACCGCGACGCCGAACAGGGTCACGGCGGCCATCAGGAGCCGGTGCAGGGCCTGGAGCGCGAGCATGTCTCTCCCGGAAACGGAACGCGCGCGGCGGACGGATCCGCCGCGCGCGGGACCGGCGTCAGCTGCGCGAGACCAGCGTCGGCTCAAGGGCGCCGGAGACGTTCGGGGTCACCGCGAGGTCGGCCTTGTAGACGACCGGCTGCACATACTGCAGCAGCGGGATCACGTAGCCGTTCTCGGCGATGTACTTCGATACCGCCTTCCAGCCGGAGATGCGCTTCTCCTCGTCAGGCTCGCCCCACAGCGGGCCGATCATGCCGTCGAGGTCGTCGGTGTCCCAGACCGAGTGCGGCGAGGGGCCGAACATGGCGAAGCCGGTCGAGGTGGTCGGGTCGCCGATCGCGTTGCCCCAGTTGTAGAAGGCGGCCGGGGCGAGCTGGTCGGCGGCGCGCAGCTCGTAGTGCTTGGCGATCTCGTAGACCTCGATCTCGGCCTCGATCCCGACCTTGCGCCACATGCCGACGATCGCCTGGATCATCTCGTAGTCCTTGGGCTTGAAGCCCCGGGTCGTCTGGATCGTGAACTTCACCGGGTTGTCCGGCGAATAGCCGGAGGCGGCGAGCAGCTCGGCCGCCTTGTCGGGGTCGTAGGGCACCGTGATCGAGGGGTCGAAGGCCTCGTACTCAGGCGCCTCCAGGGTGTCGATCGGCACGCCGTAGCCGCGCAGCAGCCGGTCGACGATCGCCTTCTTGTCGATCGCGTGGTGGGCGGCGAGGCGGACGTTCCTGTCCTCCATCACGTCGATGTCGTTGAGGAAGATCATGCCGATGTCGGAGATCGGGGTGGCGACGCCGGCAAGGCCCGAGGCCTCGCGCAGCCGGTCGTACTCCTCGTAGGGCACCTCGAGGGTGATGTCGGAGGACCCGCTCTCGATCTCGGCGACGCGGCTGGTCGCGTCCGGCACGAACTTGAAGACGACGGTCTCGAAGGCCGGCTTGCCGCCGAAGTAGTTCGGGTTGGCCTTGAGGCGCAGGAAGGCGTTGCCCTCGTAGGCGTCGACCATGTAGGGCCCGGTGCCGATCGGCGCCTTCTCGAAGCCCTCGGGCCCGACCTTCTCGTAGTAGGCCTTCGGCAGCACGTAGCCGGTGAGGAAGGCCATCCACTTGAAGAAGGTCGGCTCGAAGCGGAGGACGTCGCCGGTGATGCGGTTGCCCTCGATGGTGTAGTTGCCGGCGGTGGACCAGATGAACTGGATCGGGTTGCCGGTCGTCTCGTCGGCGGCGCGCTCGAGCGACCAGACCACGTCCTCCGGGGTGAACGGCGAGCCGTCGTGCCAGGTGACGCCCTCGCGGACGTCCATCCACACCTTGGTCCTGTCCTCGTTCCAGCCCCAGTCGGTGAGAAGCCCCGGCTGGAAGGAGAGGTCCGGCGCCTGGCCGATGAACTGGTCGAACACCGAGCGGTAGATCGCCTGGATGGTCGGGTTCACCGCGGAGGGTCCCACGGTCGGGTCGAAGGACGGAAGGTTCACGTTGTAGGCGATGGTGAGGGTGTCGCCCACCGCGGCCCGGGCGATGCCGTGGCCTGCGAGAATGCCGGTGAGAAGCCCGCCCGCGCCGAGGGCGAGAGTCTGGCGACGCGTCAACGTCAGCATGGTTCGTCGTCTCCCTGATGATCCCCTGGAAATGGCCGTCCGGCAGCTCGGGCGGCGATCTGTCGGGTTGTCCCGATCCTTGGATACTTCAAGCTTAAAAATATGCTGGCGCATTTGCCAAGCGATTTCTGCTGCGCCGGAACGCATTCTAGCACGGCCGGCGCCGCGGGTGGGGCCGCCGACCGGGCAGCCTGGACGCGGAAAGCCCCGGAACGCGGCTGGGATCGCCCGCTTTCGGCCCTGCCTCCGGCCCGATTTATGCTGCAGCATGAAACCGCGCGACAACCCCGCAGACCGCGCGGATCCCACAGGGAACGCAAGGAAACCCGACCTCAGGGCGGTCGCCGGCAGGGCTCTCGATTGACAAGCGGAGCCGGCAGAAATATGGATTTGCAAGGGATTTTCCGGCCTGTCGGGAGGAAGCGGCGATGGCTGAGCGTTCATTCGCGCGGGAAGTCGAGGACCTGAAGCTCGGCGACGGCGAGATCTTCCGCGGCGAGGGCATCCTCGCGATCACCAAGGCGCTGCTGCAGTCGGGCGTCTCCTATGTCGGCGGCTACCAGGGCTCGCCGATCTCGCACCTGATGGACGTGCTCGCCGACGCCAAGCCCGTGCTCGACGACCTCGGCGTCCACTTCGAGAGTTCCGCCTCGGAGGCCGCCGCGGCGGCGATGCTGTCGGCCTCGGTGATGTACCCGGTGCGCGGCGCGGTGACCTGGAAGTCCACCGTCGGCACCAACGTCGCGTCCGACGCGCTCGCCAACCTCGCCTCCGGCGGCGTCACCGGGGGCGCGCTGATCGTGGTCGGCGAGGACTACGGCGAGGGCTCCTCGATCATGCAGGAGCGCAGCCACGCCTTCGCGATGAAGTCGCAGATGTGGCTCCTGGACCCGCGGCCGAACCTGCCCTCCATCGTCAAGGCCGTCGAGGACGGCTTCGAGCTCTCCGAGGCGACCAACACGCCGGTGATGCTGGAGGTGCGCATCCGCACCTGCCACGTCCACGGCCAGTTCGTGGCGAAGGACAACCGGCGGCCCTCCTTCGCGCTGAGGGAGGCGCTCGAGAACCCAAGGCGCGACACCAACCGCATCGTGCTGCCCCCCGCCTCCTTCCTGCACGAGAAGGAGAAGCTGGAAAAGCGCTGGCCGGCCGCGGTGGAGTTCGTGAAGAGCCGACGGCTGAACGAGTTCTTCGGGCCCGCCGACGGAGAGGTCGGCATCATCCTGCAGGGCGGCATGTACAACGCCGTCATGAGGGCGCTGCAGCAGTTCGGCCTCGCCGACGTCTGGGGCGTGAGCGCGGTCCCGCTCTACGTCCTCAACGTCACCTATCCGCTGGTCGACGACGAGATGGCCGCCTTCTGCGCCGGCAAGAAGGCGGTGCTGATGGTGGAGGAGGGGGCGCCCGAGTACATCGAGCAGGCCCTCAACACCATCCTGCGCCGCCGCGACATCCAGACCCGGATCGCCGGCAAGGACGTGCTGCCGATGGGCGGGGAGTACACCGCGCCGGTGATGATGAAGGGGATCGGCGCCTTCCTCGAGGCGCACGCCCCCGCGCTCCTCGGCAACCGCCCGCCGCTGCCGGACCCGGCCCCGGTGCTCTCCGACCCGAAGGTGAAGGCCCTCGCGGAAGTGGTGCCGCCGCGGCCGGCCGGCTTCTGCACCGGCTGCCCCGAGCGTCCGATCTTCGCGGCGATGAAGCTGGTCGAGAAGGAACTCGGGCCCCATCACGTGGCCGCCGACATCGGCTGTCATCTCTTCTCGATCCTGCCGCCGTTCAACATCGGCGCCACCACCATGGGCTACGGCCTCGGGCCGGCGTCGGCCTCGGCCTTCAACGTGCCGGCCGGCAAGCGGGCGATCTCGGTGATGGGCGACGGCGGCTTCTGGCACAACGGCCTGTCGACCTCCGTCGGCAACGCGGTGTTCAACAAGCAGGACGGGGTGATCCTCGTCGTCGACAACTACTATTCGGCGGCGACCGGCGGCCAGGACATCATGTCCTCCCGCGCGCTCAACCCGCGGCGCAAGACCAACAACACCATCGTCGACGCGGTGAAGGGCATCGGCGTCAAGTGGGTGCGCCAGATCGACCACACCTACGACGTCAAGCGGATGCGCGACACGCTGCGCGAGGCGCTCACCACCAAGGAGGGGGGCCCGAAGGTCATCGTCGCCTCCTCCGAATGCATGCTGAACAAGCAGCGCCGGGTGAAGCCGCTGTTCCAGAAGGCGGTGAAGGAGGGCAAGCGGATGGTGCGCCAGCGCTTCGGCGTGGACGAGGACGTCTGCACCGGCGACCACGCCTGCATCCGCCTCTCCGGCTGCCCGTCGCTGTCGGTCAAGCACCTCGACGACCCGCTGCGGGACGATCCGGTGGCGGCGATCGACAACTCCTGCGTCGGCTGCGGCAACTGCGGCGAGGTCTCGGAGGCGGCGGTGCTCTGCCCGTCCTTCTGGCGCGCCGACATCATCCACAATCCGACCCGGGTCGACCGCGTCCTCGCCCGCGTCCGCGGCGCGGTGATCGGCTGGCTGCAGCGCCGCCGCGACGCCCGCCGCATCGCCTTCCCGGCCTGAAGGACCCGCCATGACCGCGCATGACCCGAGCCCCACGCCGGTCCGGCTGTCCACCGACAAGCCGATCTCGATCGCGATCCTCGCCATGGGCGGCCAGGGCGGCGGCGTGCTGGCGGACTGGATCGTGGCGATGGCCGAGAGCGAGGGCTTCGTCGCCCAGGCGACGTCGGTGCCCGGCGTCGCCCAGCGCACCGGGGCGACGATCTACTACCTGGAACTGCTGCGCGCCCGCGAGGGGGCCGAGCCGGTGCTGTCGCTGATGCCGACGCCCGGCGACGTCGACCTGGTGCTCGCCGCCGAGTTCATGGAGGCGGGCCGCTCGGTGCTGCGCGGCCTCGTCACCCCCGACCGGACGACGCTGATCGCCTCCTCGCACCGCTCCTTCGCGGTGGTCGAGAAGGCAACGCCCGGCGACGGCGTCGGCGACCCGCTGGTGGTCGACGCGGCGGCGGACGTCGCCGCCAGGCGCACCATCGCCTTCGACATGCAGGCGATCGCCGAGGAGAACGGCAGCGTCATCTCCGCCGCCCTGTTCGGGGCGCTGGCCGCCTCCGGCGCCCTGCCGTTCCCGCGCGAGGCCTTCGAGCGGACGATCCGGGCGGGCGGCAAGGGCATCGAGGCGAGCCTCTCGACCTTCGCCGCCGCCTTCGACCGGGTGGGCGAGGCGCCGCGCGCCCCGGTCGTCCGCACCCCGCCGAAGCGGAGCGAGCCGCTGCCGGGACCGACCGGCCACGCCAACCTCGACGCCCTGGTCGGCCGGATCCGGAGCGAGGTGCCGGAGGCGCTGCACGCCCTCGTCTACGCCGCGGTGAAGAAGCTGGTCGACTTCCAGGATCCGGCCTATGCGGGCGAATACCTCGACCGCCTCGGCCGGATCGTCGCGGCCGACCGGGCGCCGGGCGGCGAGGCGCGGGGGCTCGCCTTCAGCGAGGCCGCCGCCAAGTATCTCGCCAACGCCATGGCCTACGACGACGTGATCCGCGTCGCCGACCTCAAGGTCCGCGCCTCGCGTTTCGCCCGCGTGCGCGCCGAGGCGGGCGTGAGGGACGGGCAGGTCCTGCAGACGACCGAGTACATGCACCCGCGCATGGAGGAGGTCTGCGGAACCCTGCCCGAGCGCCTCGGCCTCGCCATCGAGAGCCGGCCGAGGCTGTTCCGGGCGCTCGACCGGGTCGTCAACCGCGGCCGGCGGGTGCGCACCGACACGGTGGTCTGGTTCCTCGGGCTCCACATGGTCTCGGCGCTGAAGCCGCGCCGCCGCGGCACGCTGCGCCACGCCCGCGAGCGCCACCACATGGAGGCCTGGCTCGCCCGCGCCGAGGACCTGCTGACGCAGAACTACCCGCTCGCCGTCGAGGTGCTGAAGGCGCGGCGGCTCGTCAAGGGCTACTCCGACACCCACGCCCGCGGCCACTCCAAGTTCGACCGGGTGATGGCCGCCGTGCCGCTGCTCGCGGGGCGCGAGGACGGGGCGGCGTGGATGGACCGGCTGATCCGCGCCGCGCTGATGGACGAGGAGGGCGAGGCGCTCGACGGCGCGATCCGCACCGTCGAGGCCCTCTGACACCGGACCACCGCCGGCCCGGCGGCGGCCGTCCTCAGTCGAACGTCTCGTCGGGATAGACGCCCCAGAGCGTGCCCTGCTCGATCCAGCCGCCGAAGCCCTGGCCCTCCAGCCGGCACCAGCTGTCGCCGCATTCGGCGACGCGCGCCTGCACCCCGGGTTCGACCAGGGCCGTGACCCGGGCGGAGATCGCCGGCGCGTCGTGGAGTTCGTAGTTGCGGCCGGACTTGTCCCACGGCGCGACCAGCGCGGTGCGCACGCCGGACAGCAGGCTGTGGAACACCCAGCCTTCGGCGCCCTCGAAGTCGCGGATCCGGCGCCAGTTCTCGAACTCCTGCGTCACCTCCACCGGCAGCCCCGCCCGGACGTAGCGCCAGACCACCTCGTGGTCGCGGCTGGGGCCGCGGCGCACGTTCACCGCGTCGGACTTCAGGCTGACGAAGCGCGGCACCGGGAGGGCGCTGTCGGTGCCCGGGCGCACGCCCTGGGCGGCCGCGGCCGTCGCGGCGAGCACGAGGACGAGGCAGGCGAGGGCGGCTCGGAAACTCGGGGAGGGCATGGGCCCGGACTCACAATTCGATCGTGTCAAAAGCTTGGCGGCCGGTGCGACCGCCGGAAGGTACGCGGCGCCGCCACGCCTTTCGGACCGATTGTCTTTGCCCGATCATCTGCTAGGAAGGCTTGGAACGGGCTTTCGGGGGCGCAAGGCGAGGGTCGCCGCCGGCGAGTGTCGGCCCCGAAACCTTAACGATCGGTCAACGCGGGCGGCCCCGGCCGGACCCGTGGCAGCGAGGCGAGGCGAGATGGCGCGCAGGAAGCCCTTCGTCGTGGTGACGCGGAAACTCCCGGAGGTCGTCGAGACCCGCATGCGGGAGCTGTTCGAGACGCGGCTCAACACCGAGGACCGGCCGATGACGCAGGCCGAACTGGTGGAGGCGGTGAAGACCGCCGACGTGCTGGTGCCGACCGTGACCGACCGCATCGACGCCGGCGTGCTCTCCCAGGCCGGGCCGAACCTCAAGCTCGTCGCCAACTTCGGCAACGGCGTCGACAACATCGACGTGGAGACCGCCACCGCCCGCGGCATCACGGTCACCAACACGCCGGGGGTGCTCACCGAGGACACCGCCGACATGACCATGGCGCTGATCCTGGCGGTGCCGCGCCGGATCGCCCAGGGCATCAAGGTGATCGAGGCCGGCGAGTGGCACGGCTGGTCGCCGACCTGGATGCTCGGCCACCGGATCTGGGGCAAGCGGCTCGGCATCATCGGCATGGGCCGGATCGGCCAGGCGGTGGCGCGGCGGGCGCTCGCCTTCGGCATGTCGATCCACTACCACAACCGCCGCCGCGTCCCCGCCCAGGTGGAGGAGAGGCTGGAGGCGACCTACTGGGAGAGCCTCGACCAGATGCTCGCCCGCATGGACGTGGTCTCGATCCACTGCCCGCACACGCCGGGCACCTACCATCTCCTGTCGGCGCGGCGGCTGAAGCTCTTGAAGAAGGAGGCCTATGTCGTCAACACCGCCCGCGGCGAGGTCGTCGACGAGAATGCCCTCGCCCGCATGCTGGAGGCGGGCGACCTCGCCGGCGCCGGCCTCGACGTATTCGAGCACGAGCCGGCGGTGAACCCGAAGCTGAAGAAGTCCGACCGGGTGGTGCTGCTGCCGCACATGGGCTCGGCCACCATCGAGGGCCGCATCGACATGGGCGAGAAGGTCATCATCAACATCAAGACCTTCATGGACGGCCACCGCCCGCCCGACCGCGTCCTGCCGTCGATGCTGTGAGGCCGGCGACCCCGGCCGCTCAGCCCGTCAGGATGTTGAACAGGACGAAGAGCACGACGGCGACCAGCGCCAGTTCCACCAGCGTCAGGACGAGCAGGACGGCGAAGTCCAGGATCGCGAAGACGAGCCGCAGCAGGAAGACCATCCGCGGATCGTAGCCGGAACTGTCATTTTCATCAATTCACGCGCCGCGCCGCCGGTAGCGGATCGTCTCGAAGCGCATCGCCAGGGTGTCGACCATCAGCAGGCGGCCGACCAGCGGCTCGCCGATGCCGCAGACGAGCTTGATCACCTCCATCGCCTGCAGCGAGCCCATGATCCCCGGCAGCGCGCCGACGACGCCCGCCTCCGCGCAGGTCGGCACCAGGCCGGCGGGGGGCGGCTCGGGGAAGAGGTCGCGGTAGCCGGGCAGCCGGCGGCCCTCGGCGTCCTCGGCATAGGGCGTCAGGGTGGTGATCGTGCCGTCGAAGGTGCCGATCGCCGCCGTCACCAGCGGCCGGCCCACCGCCTCGGCGGTATCGGCGAGGAGGTAGCGGGTGGTGAAGTTGTCCGACCCGTCCACCGCGATGTCGTAGGCCTCGACCAGCGCCGCGGCGTTGTCCGGACCGAGCCGCACCGGGTGCGCCTCCACCGCCACATGCGGGTTGACCGCCGCCACCGCCCGCGCCGCGCTGTCGACCTTGAGTTCGCCCACCTCCCTGGTGGCGTGGATCACCTGCCGCTGCAGGTTGGACAGCGACACCCGGTCGTCGTCGACGAGGCCGAGGGTGCCGATCCCCGCCGCGGCGAGATACTGGATCACCGGCGCGCCGAGCCCGCCCGCGCCCACCACCAGCACCCGCGCCGCCTTCAGCCGCGCCTGCCCCGGCCCGCCCACCTCGCGCAGGATGATGTGGCGGGCATAGCGTTCGATCTCGGCGGGGGAGAGGGTGCTCATGGCAAAGGCTTAGGCCCGGGCGCCGCCGATGGCAACGGGGGCGTGACGGCGGGCACTGGAAGGTCACGAGCCGACGAGCCGCGCCGTCCCGGCGGGGACCGCCCGGGACGGCGGCGCCGGGCCCGGATGGCGGGCCGGGATGGCAGGCCGGGGTGGCGGACCCGGGGTGGCTGGGTCGCCCCGTTATGGACGGCGCCGCCGCTCCGGTTCGTCATCCCGGCGAAAGCCGGGATCTAGCCCCCAACGTCTTGACTCAGCTACCGAATTCTGGATCCCGGCTTTCGCCGGGATGACGTTGGTAGCCGTTCCAGTCGCCCTCAAGGCGCGAGCCCTTCGCCACTGAGCGCAACTCGCCGTCCCGACCGGTGAAGGCTCTGGCCCCCGCCTCCTCCGGCCCCTACAGGATGAACCGGGACAGGTCGGCGTTCCTGGCGAGGTCGCCGACGGAGCGTTGGACGAAGTCGGCGTCGATGGTGACGGTCTCGCCGCCGCGGTCGGGGGCGGTGAAGGAGATGTCGTCGAGGATGCGCTCCATCACCGTCTGCAGCCGCCGGGCGCCGATGTTCTCCACCGAGGCGTTCACCTCCACCGCGATCGAGGCGATGGCGTCCACCCCGTCGTCGGTGACGGCGAGGGTGACGCCCTCGGTGCCGAGCAGCGCCACATACTGCTTGATCAGGCTCGCCTCCGGCTCGGTCAGGATGCGGCGGAAGTCGTCCTTCTCCAGCGCCCGCAGCTCCACCCGGATCGGCAGCCGGCCCTGCAGCTCGGGCAGGAGGTCGGACGGCTTGGAGACGTGGAAGGCGCCGGAGGCGATGAACAGGATGTGGTCGGTCTTCACCGGCCCGTACTTGGTGGCGACCGTGGTGCCCTCGATGAGGGGCAGGAGGTCGCGCTGGACGCCCTCGCGGCTGACGTCGCCGCCGACGCGGCCCTCGCGGGCGCAGATCTTGTCGATCTCGTCGAGGAAGACGATGCCGTTGTTCTCCACCGACTGGATCGCCTCCTGCACCACCTGGTCCTGGTCGAGCAGCTTGTCGCTCTCCTCCTGGATCAGCAGCTCGTAGGAATCCTTGACGGAGACGCGGCGGGCCTTCTTCTGGCCGCCCATCATCTTCGACATCATCTCCGAGAGGTTCATCACCCCGACGGAGGCGCCGGGCATGCCCGGCAGCTCGAAGGTGGGGGCCTGCGGCGAGGCGGCGACCTGGACCTCGATCTCCTTGTCGTCGAGCACGCCGTCGCGCAGCTTGCGGCGGAAGGCGTCGCGGGTCGCCGGGCTGGAGCCGGGACCGACCAGGGCGTCGAGCACGCGCTCCTCGGCCAGCGAGTGGGCCTTGGCGCGCACGTCCTTGCGGCGCGCCTCCTTGACGAGGCCGATGGCGGTCTCGGTGAGGTCGCGCACGATCTGCTCGACGTCGCGGCCGACATAGCCGACCTCGGTGAACTTGGTGGCCTCGACCTTGATGAAGGGCGCGTTGGCGAGCTTCGCGAGCCGGCGGGAGATCTCGGTCTTGCCGACGCCGGTCGGGCCGATCATCAGGATGTTCTTCGGCAGCACCTCCTCGCGCAGCGACCCTTCCAGCTTGAGGCGGCGCCAGCGGTTGCGCAGCGCGATGGCGACCGCGCGCTTGGCGTCCTTCTGCCCGACGATGTAGCGGTCGAGCTCGGAGACGATCTCGCGGGGCGAAAAATCGGTCATGGGATCCTCGGGGTCACGCGGAGGCGGCGTCGAGGCTTTCGACCACGACGTTGGCGTTGGTGTAGACGCAGATGTCGGCGGCGATCGCCATGGCGCGGCGGGCGATCGCCTCGGCGTCCATGTCGGTGTCGATCAGCGCGCGGGCGGCGGCGAGCGCGTAGGTGCCGCCGGAGCCGATGCCCATGACCCCGCTCTCCGGCTCCAGCACGTCGCCGGTGCCGGTCAGCACCAGGCTGGTGGTGCGGTCGGCGACGATCATCATCGCCTCCAGCCGCCGCAGGTAGCGGTCGGTGCGCCAGTCCTTGGCGAGCTCGACGCAGGCGCGGGTGAGCTGGCCCGGATACTGCTCGAGCTTGGCCTCGAGCCGCTCGAACAGGGTGAAGGCGTCGGCGGTCGCCCCGGCGAAGCCGGCGATGACGTCGCCGCGGCCGAGCGGGCGCACCTTGCGGGCCGTGTGCTTGATCACGGTCTGGCCGAGCGAGACCTGGCCGTCGCCCGCCACCACCACCTTGCCAGCCTTGCGGACGGTCACGATCGTCGTGCCGTGCCAGACTGGGATCTGCCTGTCCTCGGACATGAGCCACTCCTTCGGCGGGCGGCGCGGCCCGCAGCACCGCCGTCGCCCCTCTGATCCGGCGGATCCCGGTCGGGAGCCGCGAGCGATCCCTGGCTTTGACCGCCGGGGATCTGCGTCTATGTATGCGCCGCCGCGGTTTTCGCAAACCGCTCCGCTCGACGCCAACCGCCGGGACCCCCGCGATGCGCCTCCTCGTGTTCGGATATGGATACTCCGCCGCCGCCGCAGTCGCCCGCCTGCGGGCCCGCTTCGAGCGGATCGGCGGCACCACGCGCTCGCCCGGCAAGGCCGGGGCGATGCGGGCGGAGGACGTCGAGCCCTTCCTGTTCGACGGCGAGCGGCGCGAGCCGGCGCTGGCCGAGGCGGTGCGCGGGGCGAGCCACCTCCTCGTCTCGATCTCGCCGGCCTTCGACCGGCCGGAGGTGGTGGCGCGCTCCTTCGCCGACCCGGTGCTGCACGCTTTCGGCGAGGACCTCAGGGCCGGCCACGCCGCCGAGCGCAGCATCGTCTATCTCTCCACCATCGGCGTCTACGGTGACGCCGGCGGCGCCTGGGTCGACGAGGACTGGCCCTGCGAGCCGGACTCCGCGCGCACCGCGGCGCGGCGCTCGGCCGAGGAGGGCTGGCTGGAGCTCGGCCGCGAGACCGGCGCGGCGGTCTCAGTGCTGCGCCTCTCCGGCATCTACGGCCCCGGCCGCAACACCTTCGTCAACCTCGCCGAGGGCACCGCCCGCCGGCTGGTGAAGCCGGGGCAGGTGTTCAACCGCATCCACGTGGAGGACATCGCCCAGGCGGTGGACCGGGCCTTCGCCGTCCGGGCGCGTGGAATCTTCAACATCACCGACGACGAGCCGGCGCCGCCGCAGGACGTCGTGGCCTACGCCGCCGAGCTGATGGGCGTCGCCCCGCCGCCCGAGCAGGACTTCGCGACGGCGCCCCTCTCGCCGATGGCGCGCAGCTTCTACGGCTCCAACAAGCGGGTGTTCAACGCCCGCAGCAAGCACGTGCTGGGCATGGCCTACCACTATCCGAACTACCGGGTGGCGCTCAGGCGGATGTGGGAGGAGGACGGCTGGCGCTGAGCGTCACAGCGAGGCGAGCCGCTCGGCCTCGTCGGCGAGCCGCCTCAGCAGCCGCTGCAGCTCGCCCGCGCGGACCTCGTCGAGCAGGGTGCCGTCGGCGGCGAAGGCGCCGGCCGCGTGGGTGATGGTGACCTCCTCCGGCAGCACCGTGGCGCCGAGGCCGAGCTCCAAGACCTGCCGCAGGTGCATCGCGGCGCGCAGGCCCCCGAAGGGCCCCCCCGACGTGGAGCCGACCGCCCAGACCCGACCCGTCCACGGGCTTGCCGCGGCGGCGCCGGCGGGGCGCACCCGGCTCACCCAGCACAGGGCATTGACCAGGGCCGGCGGCACCGAGGCGTTGTGCTCCGGGGTCGCGACGAAGATGCCGGAATGGGCCGCCATCAGGCCGTGCAGGCGGCGGGCCGGCTCGGGCACGCCGGCCTCCGCCTCGAGGTCGGCGTCGTAGATCGGCAGCGGGTAGTCGGCCAGCGAGATCCGCGTCACCTCGACGTCGGCGAGGGCGAGGGTCTGCACCGCGAGCGAGGCGAGGGCCGCGCTGTGGCCGCCGCTGCGCAGCGATCCGGGGAAGACGAGGATGCGGGCCTTGGTACGCGGCATCGGGAGTCCCGGGAACGGGCGGCCGGTGGGGCGGCGCGAGGGTGCGCGCCGCCCGGCGGGTCAGCCGGCGGAGACGCCGGTCGGCAGCGGGCAGGCGACGCCGGTGCCGCCGATGCCGCAGTAGCCGTTCGGGTTCTTGGCGAGGTACTGCTGGTGGTAGTCCTCGGCGAAGTAGAAGGGCCCGGCCTCGACGACCTCGGTGGTGACGTCACGGTGCCCGGCGGCCTTCAGCGCGGCGGCGTAGCGCGCGCGCATCGCCTCGGCGGCCGCCTTCTCCTCCGCCGTCTCGACATAGATGCCGGATCGGTACTGGGTGCCGACGTCGTTGCCCTGGCGCATGCCCTGGGTCGGGTCGTGCGCCTCGAAGAACACCTTCAGGAGTTCGCCGTAGGAGACCTTCGCCGGGTCGTAGACCACCCGGACCACCTCGTTGTGGCCGGTGCGGCCCGAACAGACCTCCTGGTAGGTCGGGTTCGGGGTATGGCCGCCGACGTAGCCGACCGCGGTGACGATCACGCCCGGCGTCTGCCAGAAGATGCGCTCGGCGCCCCAGAAGCAGCCGAGCCCGAAGGTCGCGGCGCGGCTGCCCTCAGGGTAAGGTCCCTTCAGCGGCCGGCCGTTGACGAAGTGGGTGGCGGCGGTGGGGATCGGCGCGTCGCGGCCCGGCAGGGCCTCGTCGGGCCTCGGCATCGCCGTCTTCTTGCCGAGCATGTCGAGAAGGAACATCGCGCGTCTCCGTTGTGTTGCCGGCGGCTCAGCGCTCGCCGCGGCGGCGGACGGACCCGAGCAGCACCAGAAGGATCCCGACCACGCCGCCGACCGCGAAGGTCGGCCAGAGGAGCACGGACTGGATCACCGGATCCCATAGATAGGGATGGACGTAGCGCTGGACCACGGCCTGGGCCAGGTTGAGGGAGTCGGGGCTCAGCGAGAACCAGGTCTGGCCGAGCGGCGTTGTCACGATGCGGTCGGCCGCGAGCGAGCTGATCCCGTCGGCGACGAGGGCGATGAAGGATGCAGCAAATATGATCAGGCCCGCGAGCCGGAGCAGGAATCTGATCATGTGGACGAACCCCGCTTTCCGGGCGGCCCGGGCCGGCCGCTCCTTCCGTGTCCTTGCTGCAACGCACCGACGCGGGCGTGCGTTTCGCCCCCGGACCGGCGGGAGGTCGCCTTTCGCCCCGGCGGCGACCCGTCTATGTTACACAACGTCAATTCGGGCCGCGACGGAAGGGGCCACTCCGCCGGCGATGCAGATTTTGATGGGAGCAGGAGATCCATGCGCACGAGTTTACTTGCCGGCGTCGGGCTTGCGCTGACGCTCGCGGCCTGCGGCAGCCGCGGCGGATACACCGAGCAGCGCGTCGCTCCCCTCGCGCCGCAGCCGATCGCTCCGGTGAGCGCGGGCCAGCTGCCGCCGCTCGACCCGAGCCTCGCCGGCCAGCCTGACCCAATGGCCGAGCCCACCACCGACGTCGCCGTGGCGGCGCCCGCTCCGGACCCGTCGCAGGCGCTGGAGATCCGCCGGCCGGACCTCTCCGGCGGCTGGACCATCGCTTCGGGCGGCGAGACCTGCCAGCTGTTCATGAGCCTCACCACCTGGTCCGGCGGCTACCGCGCCAACACCCGCGGCTGCGCCTCCGACGAGCTGAAGTCCGTCGGCGCCTGGGACCTCGCCGGCAAGGAGGTGGTGCTGAAGGACAGCACCGGGGCGCCGATCGCCCGGCTGCTGGCCTCGGCGCCGACGCGCTTCTCCGGCCAGTCCACCGCCGGGCGCGGGATCCAGGTCTACCGCTGAGCCGACCCGCCGCCGAGCCCAACCCGAGGACCAGAGGTTCGAGTGTCCCCCGTCCCGCATGCGCTCACGGCCTCCGAGGCGGCCGTGGACCGACCCGTCGGCCGTGCGGTCACCGAGGCCTACGACCATCTGGCGGCCACCGGCGAGATTACCCCGGACCCGGCCCAGAGGGCGGTGGCCGGGCGGCTCGACCACCTGGTGCTGCAACTCGGCGAGCGGCGCCTCGCCTCCAAGCGCAGCGCCCTCGGCTGGCTCTTCGCCCGCAGGAAGCCCGAGGCCGCCGGCGCGGAGCTGCGCGGCCTCTACATCTGGGGCGGCGTCGGCCGCGGCAAGACCATGCTGATGGATCTCTTCTTCGACCGCGCGCCGGTCGAGAAGAAGCGCCGCCAGCACTTCCACGTCTTCATGGCAGAGGTCCACGCCCGGGTGTTCGAGGCCCGGCGCCAGCTCGCCGAGGGCGTCGACCGCGACCCGGTCGACATCGTCGCCGAGTCGCTCGCGGCCGACATGACGCTGATCTGCTTCGACGAGTTCTCGGTGACCGACATCGCCGACGCGATGATCCTCGGGCGGCTGTTCGGCAAGCTGTTCGAGCGCGGGGTGGTGCTGGTCGCGACCTCAAACGTCGAGCCGGACCTGCTCTACGAGGGCGGCATCAACCGCGACCATTTCCTGCCCTTCATCCGCATGCTGAAGACGCGCACCGAGGTGGTCCACCTCGGCGCGGCGACCGACTACCGGCTGGAGAAGCTCGGCCGGGCGGAGGTCTACCTGTCGCCGCTCGGCCGCGACGCCGACCTCGCCATGGACCGGCTGTGGCTGCGCCTCACCGGCGCCGAGGCGGGCGCGTCGCGCCGGCTGAAGGTGCATGGCCGCGAGGTGGAGGTGCCGATGGCGGTGGACGGGATGGCGCGGTTCGACTTCGCCGACCTCTGCAGCCGGCCGCTCGGGGCCTCCGACTACCGGGCGGTGGCCGACGCCTTCCATACGGTCTTCCTCGGCCGGGTGCCGCAGCTGGACTACGAACGCCGCAACGAGGCCAAGCGCTTCATCACCCTCGTCGACACCCTCTACGACGCCGGCGTGAAGCTCGTGGTCTCCGCCGCCGCCGAGCCGGCGGAGCTCTACCGGGCGCGGAGCGGCGCCGAGGCCTTCGAGTTCGACCGCACGGCCTCCCGCCTCGTCGAGATGCGCTCGGAGGAATACATCGCCCGGCCACGGCGCGAGGTTCGCGTCGCCGGCTGAGCTTCAGGCCGCCGCGCCCCGCCAGAGCGCCGCGGCGGCGCCCGCCCCCATCAGCAGCGAGCCGCCGATCCGGTTCACCGTCCGCTGCACCGAGGGGCGGCGGATGGTCGAGCGCGCCGCGGAGGCCATCAGCGCATAAGCGAGGGCGTTCGCCGTTGCGAGCACCAGGAAGGTCGCCTCGAACACCACCATCTGGAGGAGCAGCGGCGCCGCCGGATCCAGGAACTGGGGCAGGAAGGCGACGAAGAAGACGATGCTCTTGGGATTGAGCGCGGTCACCGCGAAGGCGTGCAGGAAGATCCGCCGCCCATGCGCCTCGGCCGCCGCGCTCTCCGCCGCCGCGCCGAGGTCGGCGACGGGGGCGCGCCAGAGCTTGACGCCGAGATAGACGAGATAGGCGGCGCCGACCCACTTCAGCAGCGTGAACAGGGTCGCCGAGGCGGCGAGCAGCGCGCCGAGGCCGAGCATCGAGGCGGTCATCGCCGTGAAGTCGCCGAGCGCCACGCCGGCGACGGTGGCGCCCGTCGCCCGCCGGCCATGACCGAGGGCATAGGAGACGACGAGCAGGATCGTCGGCCCGGGGATCGCCAGCATCACCGCGGAGGCGGCGGCGAAGGCGAGCCAGTGGGACAGGTCCATGGAAACGTCCGTCGGCAAGGTCGGCCGGGCGGCACCTGCCCGGCCCGGTCAAGCGTAGCGCCGCCGCGTCCGGCGCCGCAAGCGCTCAGACGGCGTCCGGGTCCGGGAATCGCTCGATGTCGTCCTCCTCGAGGTAGGGCCCGGTGCGCACCTCGATGAGTTCCAGCGGGATGTGGCCGCGGTTGGCGAGGCGATGGCGGGTGCCGAGCGGCACGTAGAGCGACTCGTTCTCGGTGAGGAGGCGCTCGCCGTCGCCGTCGCCGAGGGTGACGGTGGCGGTGCCGCGGACGACGATCCAGTGCTCGGACCGGTGCAGGTGGCGCTGCAGGCTCATCACCCCTCCGGGATCGACGACGATCCGCTTGACGTCGAAGCGGTCGCCGGCGACGGCCGCCTCGACGAAGCCCCAGGGCCGGTAGTCCCGGCGGCCCATGGCGGTCTCGGGGTGGCCGTCGGCCTTCAGCCGGTCGACCAGCGCCTTCACCCCCTGCGCCGAACTTTTCGGCGCCACCATCACCGCGTCCCCGGTGGCGACCACGACGAGGTCGCGCCCGCCGACCACGGTGGCGAGCAGGCCGTCGGAGTGGACCAGGCAGCCGTCGGAATCGACCACCACCCCGTTGCCGTGGACGGCGTTGCCCCGCCCGTCCTTGTCGCTCACCTGCCAGATGGCGTCGAAGGCGCCGACGTCGGACCAGCGGAAGCGGCCGCGCACCACCGCGATGTCCCGCGCCTTCTCGATCACTGCGTAGTCGATGGAGGTCCTGCGCGCCGCGGCGAAGGCGTCGCGGTCGAGCCGCAGGAAGCCGAGGTCGCTCGACGATCCCGCCACCGCCCGCTCGACCGGCTCGATCACGTCCGGCGCGTGCTGGCGCAACTGCTCGATCATGCCGCCGGCGGAGACGAGGAAGTTTCCGGAGTTCCACAGGTAGCCGTCGCGGCAGTAGCCGATCGCCGTCTCAAGGTCCGGCTTCTCGACGAAGCGCTCGACGGCGGCGACGTCCGCGTCGTCGCCCAGCGGATCGCCGGGGCGGATGTAGCCGTAGCTGGTCTTCGGCTCGCTCGGCTCGATGCCGAAGACGACGATCCGGCCGGCCGCGGCCGGGGCGACTCCGCGGCGGACCGCGTCGACGAAGAGGTCGTCGTCGAGCACCACGTGGTCGGCGGCGAGCGCCAGCATCAGCGCGCCGGGATGGAGCCGCTCCACGACGAGGGCGGCGGCGGCCATCGCCGCCGCGCTGTCGCGCCGGTCGGGCTCGAGCACCACGGTCGGCCGCGCGCCGACCTCCGCCGCCTGGCGCTGGGCGAAGAAGCGGAAGGGATCGGAGGTGATCACCACCGGGTCGGCGAAGAGGCTGCGGTCGGACACCCGCTTCAGGGTCTCCTGGTAGGTGGAGAGCGGCCCGACCAGCGGCTGGAACTGCTTGGGGAAGGCGTCCCTCGACACCGGCCAGAGCCGGGTGCCGGAACCGCCGGCGAGGATCACGGGAACGAGGGTCGGCATTGCGTCTCCGCTAGGCTCGGCAGGCATGCTGGAGGTCAGAGGCTCTGGTTGTAGGCGCCCACCTCGGGGTTGAGGCGGAGCACCTCGTCGAGGGCGCGGAACATCTGGTCGCGCCGCTCGCGGGACACCGGGCTCTCCACCACCACCACCAGCTCGGGCTTGTTGGAGGAGGCGCGGACCAGGCCCCAGGTGCCGTCCTCGGCGGTGACGCGGATGCCGTTCACGGTGACGGCGCCAATGAGCCTCTGCCCGCCGAGCGGGTCGCCACCCTCGATCATCGAGGCCAGCCGGGTGGCGACGCGGTCCACCACCTCGTACTTCACCTCGTCCGGGCAGTGCGGCGACATGGTCGGCGAGCCGTGGGTGACGGGCAGGGCGGCGTAGAGGTCGCCCATCGACTTCGAGGGGTTGCGGTCGAGCATCTCCAGGACGGCGATGGCGGTCATCATGCCGTCGTCGTAGCCGCGGCCGAGCGGCGGGCCGAAGAAGAAGTGGCCGGACTTCTCGAAGCCGGCGAGGGCCTTCAGGTCGCGGACCCGGCGCTTGATGTAGCTGTGGCCGGTCTTGAAGTAGTCCGTCGCGGCGCCGTTGCCGTTCAGCACCGGGTCGGTGGCGAACAGGCCGGTCGACTTGACGTCGACGACGAAGCGGGCGCCCGGGTGGATCGAGGAGAGGTCGCGGGCGAGCATCACGCCGATCTTGTCGGCGAAGATCTCGTGGCCGCGCTCGTCGACGACGCCGCAGCGGTCGCCGTCGCCGTCGAAGCCGAAGCCGAGGTCGGCGCCGTGGGCGCGAACGGCCTCGCCCATGGCCTCCAGCATCTCCATGTCCTCGGGATTGGGATTGTAGCGCGGGAAGGTGTGGTCGAGCTCGGTGTCGAGCGGCACCACCTCGACGCCGAGGCGCTCCAGGATCGCCGGGGCGAAGGCGCCCGCCGTGCCGTTGCCGCAGGCGGCGACCACCTTCAGCGGCCGGGCGATGCGGCGGCCCTTCACGAGGTCGTCCGCATAGGCCTCGGCGAGGCCCTCGACCAGCCGCCAGGAGCCGCCGGGCGCCTCGCGGAAGCGGCCGGAGAGGACGATCTCCTTCAGCCGGCCCATCTCCTCCGGGCCGAAGGTGACCGGGCGGTCGCAACCCATCTTCACGCCGGTCCAGCCGTTGTCGTTGTGGCTCGCCGTCACCATCGCCACCGCCGGCACGTCGAGGTGGAACTGGGCGAAGTAGGCCATCGGCGACAGCGCGAGGCCGATGTCGTGCACCCGGCAGCCGGCTGCGACGAGGCCCTGGGAAAGGGCGATCTTGATTCCTTGCGAATAGCCGCGGAAATCGTGTCCGACCACCACCTCCTGCGGCTTGCCGAGTTCGGCGAGCAGCGTGCCGAGCCCGAGCCCGAGCGCCTCGACGCCGAGGAGGTTGAGCTCCGGCGCCTTAGACGAGCCGGGGTGGCCGAACCACCAGCGGGCGTCGTATTCGCGAAATCCGGTGGCTTTCACCAGCGGCGTGGTCTCGAAGGCGAGGCTGTTCGGCTGGACGCTGTCGACAGGAACCGGAAAGGCCATGGCGCGCTCCAAACATCTTGCGGGGTTTATAAATCCTATACCCCGAAAGCCTTGACAGTCCGATAGCAGATCGGTCGAGGATGGCGGGCCCTCGTCGACGTTTCAGAAACCGTCCTCGCCGCGCTCCAGGATCAGCGGGATGACGAGGTCCTCCTCGTCGTCGAGGTGCTGGAGGAGGCCGGCGCCGAGGCGGCCGCGGACGTCGGCGAAGCGCGACAGGGCGGCCATGGCGGCGGCGTCCTCCGGGCCGCCCTTGCGGACCGCGGCGAGCCAGGCGTTGGTGGCTTCGGCAATCTCCCCGATCGCGCGGTGCAGCGCCTCGTGGTCGCCGTCGAGCAGGTCGAAGCCGCGGGCGAGCCGCGCCTCGGCCTCCCGGAACGCCGGGAAGTAATGGTGGTCCTCGACGTGGTGGTGGCCTTCGAGGTCTCCCAGGAACCGGCTCATCGCCTGGGGGAGCCAGGGCGCGAAGCGCTGCGGGTCGATCCGCCGCTCGATGGCGGCGGCGGTCGCCGCGGCGATCTCGGCGTCGGCGCGGCGGAACCAGTCGTGGCGGGCGAGCCAGAACCGCGACAGCTCGCCGAGGTTCGGGTGCGCGGGCCAGCTCTCGCGCGGATGGGCGCGGAGCAGCGGCAGGAGGTCGTCGGAGAGACGGCGGTGAGGGTCCGGTGTCATAGGCCTTCGCCTATCGCATGCAGCCGCGCCCGTCGAGGCGGGAGATGTGGCGAGCGGCCGCCGGACTTGATCCGCCGCAAGTCGGCTGGGCGATATCCGGCTTAGGGTTTATCCTCGTCGACCGGAGGGCCGACGGGAGGAGGCGCCATGAACATCACGCGCGACGACATCATCGGCATGTGCGGCCTCGGGGAGGAGGAGGTCGAGGCGATCGCCGAGCACGAGCACGTCCCCGACGTGGTCGCGGCCGCCCTCGCCGACTACCTGCTCCACCAGCAGCGCGGCGCGGCGGTGATCCGCAACATGATCAAGGACGACATCCGCACGGCGCTGGACCGCGGCGACACGGTGCACGCGGGGCTGCTGTTCAGGGCGCTGCACCACTTCGTCAACGCGCATCCGCAGCACTGACGGCGCGGGACGGTTGATCCGCGGCGGCGAGAGTGTAGTCTCCGCCTCCTCGCCGGACGATCCCTCCCGGAGCCGACATGCCTGACCCGACCCGGCCGGCCGCGACGCCGATCCAGCCGCTGTCCGCCGGCGCGCTCGCCGCCTTCGTCGGCTTCGCCAGCACCTTCGCGGTGGTGCTCGCCGGCTTCCGCGCGGTCGGCGCCACGCCGTCCGAGGCGGCCTCGGGGCTGTTCGCCGTCACCTTCGGCATGGGCGCGCTCACCCTGGTGATGACGCTCCGCCACCGGATGCCGATCGCGATCGCCTGGTCGACGCCGGGCTCGGCGCTGCTGGTGTCCACCGGGGCGCTGCCGGGCGGCTACCCGGCCGTGGTCGGCGCCTTCATCGGCACGGCTCTCCTCGTCGTGCTCGCGGGCCTGTGGAAGCCGTTCGGCCGGGCGGTGGCGGCGATTCCGCTGCCGCTCGCCGGGGCGATGCTGGCGGGCGTGCTCCTCGACCTCTGCCTCGCGCCGGTGCGTGCGGTGGCCGAGATGCCGGCGCTGGCGCTGCCGATCGTCGTCGCATGGGCGGTGATGCTGCGCGTTGCCCGCCTCTACGCCGTGCCGGTCGCGGTGCTGGTGACGGCGGTGCTGGTCGTCTGGGCGACGGAGATTCCGGCCGGCGCGCTGACGCGCCCCTGGCCGGTGGTGGAGGTCGTCCGGCCGAGCCTCGGCCTCGACGCCCTGGTCGGCATCTCGCTGCCGCTGTTCGTGGTGACGATGGCATCACAGAACGTGCCGGGGCTGGCGGTGCTGCGGGCGAACGGCTACCGGGTGGACCTCTCCGGCATCTTCGTCGCGACCGGCCTCGGTAGCGTCGGCACGGCGCTGATCGGCGGGCACACGCTGAACCTCGCGGCGATCACCGCGGCGCTCTGCGCCGGTCCGGAGGCGCATCCGGACCCGGCCCGCCGCTGGATCGCCGGCGTCGCCAACGGGGTGACGCTGGTGCTGCTGGCGCTGACCGCGGGCTTCGCCGCCGCCTTCATCGCCGCCTCGCCGCCGCTGCTGATCCAGGCGGTCGCCGGCCTCGCCCTGCTCGGCAGCCTCTCCGGCGCGCTCGCGGCGGCGCTCGCCCACGAGGACGACCGGCTGCCCGCGGCGGTGACTTTCGTCACCGCCGCCTCGGGCGTCTCCGTCTTCGGCATCGGCGCCGCCTTCTGGGGCCTCGTCGCCGGCGGCGGGCTGATGCTGCTGATGCGCGCCCGCCGCTGACCCCCGGTCAGCGCTTCGGGCGGCTCGACAGGAATCCGACGATGTCGTTCACCTCGTCGACCACCCTGGAGGCGATCGCGTTGGCGCGCTCCGCGCCGTCGCCGAGGATCGCGTCGATGTGGTCGGGCTCGGCCATCAGCTGGCGCATGCGCTGGTTGATCGGCGACAGCACCGACACCGCGAGGTCGGCCAGCGCCGGCTTGAACACCGAGAACTGGGCGCCGCCGAAGTCGCGGATCACCTGCTCGCGGCTGTGGTTGGCGAGCGCGGCGTAGATGGTGACGAGGTTGTCCGCGTCCGGCCGCTCCTTGAGGCCGTCGACCTCGGAGGGGAGCGGCTCCGGGTCGGTGCGGGCCTTGCGGATCTTCTGGGCGATGGCGTCCTGGTCGTCGGTGAGGTTGATCCGGGAGTAGTCGGACGGATCCGACTTCGACATCTTCCTGGTGCCGTCGCGAAGGCTCATCACCCGCGGCGCCGGCCCCTGTGTCAGCGGCTCGGGCAACGGGAAGTAGCCCGCCTCCGGGTCGTGGCCATTGGCGGCGATCGACGAAGCGAAGTCATTGTTGAACTTCTGGGCGATGTCGCGCGAGAGCTCGAGGTGCTGCTTCTGGTCCTCGCCGACGGGCACGTGGGTGGCCCGGTAGACGAGGATGTCGGCGGCCATCAGGTTCGGGTAGGCGAAGAGGCCCACCGACGCGTTCTCGCGATCCTTGCCGGCCTTCTCCTTGAACTGCGTCATCCGGTTGAGCCAGCCCATCCGGGCGACGCAGTTGAACACCCAGGCGAGCTGGGCGTGGCCGGGCACCTGGCTCTGGTTGAAAACGATGTGCGCCTTCGGGTCGATGCCGGCGGCGAGGAAGGCGGCGGTCACCTCGCGGATCTGCCGCTTGAGCTCCGCGGGGTCCTGCCAGACCGTGATCGCATGCTGGTCCACCACGCAGTAGATGCAGTCATGCGTCGCCTGCAGCTCGGCGAAGCGCTTGATCGCGCCGAGGTAGTTGCCGAGATGCAGGTTTCCGGTCGGCTGCACGCCGGAGAAGACGAGGGGCTTGAACGCCATTGCGAGGACTTCCCAGGGCTTCGCCGGCCGGGCCGGCGGTTCGATCGGCCGGGTTTATGCGGGAGAGCGCGGGAAGGTTCAAGGGCGGATGGGGGCGGGGGTCGTCTGGACGGGTCGCCAGAAGGCCGGCCGGCCGGCCAGCCGCCAATCCTGCATCGCCTGCAGCAGTTCGGCGGTGGGGTAGTCCCGGATGTCGTCCTCCGAAAAGCCGCGGGAAAGCTGACGGTCATAGTGCCAGCCCTGGAAGTCGGCATAGCGCGCGGCGATCCGGCTGGCACCGTCGGCGTGCGCGGAGCGGTCCTGGCGCAGGAAGTTGCGGACCTGCCGAATGATCTTCTGGTAGTCGTTCGAATGGACTGCGATGTCGCAGCCCGAGATGTCGGACAGCGTCGCCTGGTAGCGGTACTGCTGCTCCTCGAGGACGAGGATTCGCTTTTCCGTGCATCGGCTGTTGCCGAACAGGCGACAACCGTAGTCGATCCCCAGTTCGAACGGCATGTTGAGGCGGAACAGCTCGTGCGGCCCGCTCGACTGGGCCCGACTGAGGTCGTGGATCGAATAGCGGCTTGCCGAGATCAGTTCGACGATCTTCAGGACCCGAATCTCGCCCGAGTCGCTGCGTTCGCTGGCGATACGTGGCCGGAATCCCATGTCGACGATGCAGAACAGCATGGCCTGCAGAAGGGGCGCATAGGCCTCGTCAAAGGGGCAGTTCACGAAGACCGATCGGTCGAAGTCGGTTTCGCCCACGCGCCCTCAACCCTTCCGCGGAAACGGATCCTGCCCGTAGGATCTGCGCTCGCGGATCCGGCCGTCCCGGCCGTGGATGAACACCTCGGTGCCTTCGCTCCGCGCAATGTCCTTGGCCCGCCGGACGGCCTCCTGCTCGGTCTCGAACGTCCGGGACGCTCGCGTCGCGCCGGCCCGCCGGACGCTCCACCCGCTGCCGCTCGGGACCACGTGTTGCCCTGCCCTCGACATCGGCCACCTCCTGCCCGAACATTAGCATAATTCACGGTCCAGTCCAGCACCTCCCTCACGTCGCCGCGGGAGGGCGGCGGCGGTCGAAGATCATGCGGCGGTAGCGCTTCACGTCGATGGCGCCGGTCAGCACCGCCGCGGCCGCGTAGACGGCGGCGCCGCCGGCGCAGAGGGCGAGGAGGGCGAGGCCGGCGACGAGGTCGGAAGGATCGCGCAGCCAGGGCTCGAGGAGACTGGCGCC
This sequence comes from Pleomorphomonas sp., assembly GCA_041687675.1. Lineage (GTDB taxonomy): Bacteria > Pseudomonadota > Alphaproteobacteria > Rhizobiales > Pleomorphomonadaceae > JAWLBM01. The sequence goes on from JAWLBM010000001.1 coordinate 123,072, forward strand.
GAGGACCAGCGCGGCGCCCATCAGGAGGCTCGCCAGCGCCAGCAGCGGCACGCGCCTGGCCAGCAGCCGGTCGCTCGCCGCATGGCCGCGGCGGGCGAGAACCACCCACAGCATCACCGCGTTGACGAGCGCGGCGAGGGCGGTCGCCGCGGCGATGCCGACATGGCCGAAGGCCGGGAACAGCGCCAGCGACCCGCCGACGTTCACCGCCACCGAGATGCCGCCCTGGATCGTCGGCGTGCGGGTGTCCTCGCGGGCGAAATAGGCGGGCTGAAGCACCTTGATCGCCACGAAGGCGGGAAGGCCGACGGCGAAGGCGGCGAGCGCGAGGCCCGTCGCCTCGGTGTCGGCCGCGGTGAAGGCGCCGCGCTCGAACAGGATCCGCACGATGGTGAAGGGGATCGCCAGCAGCGCCACCGCCGCCGGCAGGGTCAGCGCCATGGCGAACTCGAAGGCGCGGTTCTGGGTGTGGATCGCCGTCTCCGGCTCGCCGGAGCGGACCATGCGGGTGATGTCGGGCAGGAGCACCACGCCGATGGCGACGCCGACGACCCCAAGCGGCAGCTGGTAGAGCCGGTCGGCGTAGTAGAGCCAGCTCGCCGCGCCCGCCTGCAGCGAGGCGATGATCGTGCCGATCACGATGTTGATCTGGGTGATGCCCCCGGAGAGGACGCCGGGGATCCCGAGCACCACCAGCCGGCGCACCGCCGGCGTGATCCGCGGCCGGCGGAGCGAGAGCGGGAAGCCGGTCCACCACAGCGACCCGGCGACCGCGAAAAGTTGCAGCACGCCCGCGGCCAGCACGCCCCAGGCGAGTGCGTTCGCCGCCGCCGGCGTCCCCGCCCAGCCGAGCCACCAGATCAGCCCCAGCACGCCCACGAGGATCACGTTGAGCAGCGCCGGCGCGAAGGCGGCCACGGCGAAGCGGCCGAAGGACTGCAGCATCCCCGCCGCCATCGCCGTCAGGGCCATGCAGGCGAGGTAGGGGAACATGATCCGCGTCAGCGTCTCGGTGTGGGCGAACTTCGCCGGGTCCTCGGCGAAGCCCGGCGCCAGCGCCCACACCAGCAGCGGCGCCGCGATCTCGGCAAGCGCGGTGACGATCACCAGCGCGAGCAGGAAGACCGACAGGATCTCCTCGGCGAAGGCGCGCGCGCGTCCCTCGCCTCCCTCCGCGAGCGCCCGGCCGAACAGCGGCACGAAGGCGGCCGAGAAGGCGCCCTCGGCAAACAGCCGCCTGAACAGGTTGGGCAGGCGGAAGGCGACGATGAAGGCGTCGGCGATCGGGCCGCTGCCGAGCATGCCGGCCATCAGCACGTCGCGCACGAAGCCGAGCACGCGCGAGACCATGGTGGCCGAACCGACGGTGGCGAAGTTCCGCAGCAGGCTCATCGACCGGGTCCGCGCCCGCAGGCGTCGACGGCGCGGGCGTCGGCCCGCGGATGGCTCATTCGCATCATCCCGCCTTGCGCGCCGGCTGCCGCTCGGCCCCGGCCTCGTCGACGGCCTGCAGCAGGCGGCGCCGGATCGTGGACTGGCGGCTCGAGGAGGAGATCTTCTGCTTGGTGAGGTCGGTCACGTAGAAGACGTCCACCGCCCGCTCGCCGAAGGTGGCCACATGGGCCGAGGCGATGTTCAGGTTGAGCGAGGAGATCGCCTTGGTGAGCTCGTAGAGGAGGCCCGGCCGGTCCAGCGCCGAGACCTCGACCACCGTGAAGTTCTCCGACAGCGAGTTGTCGATGTTGACCTCGGTCGGGAGGCGGAACGCCTTCGGCGTGCGTCGCCCGGCCACCTTGCGGGCGACAATCTCCGGCATCCGCTCGCGGCCCTCCAGCGTCGCCTCGATGAGGCCGGCGATGCGGGCGGCGCGGCGCTTCTCGTCCTCGTCCTCGGAGAACTCGCGCGAGACCACGATGGTGTCGAGGGCGAGGCCGTCGGTGGTGGTGAAGATCTGCGCGTCGACGATGTTCGCCCCCGCCGCGGTGCAGGCGCCGGCGAGCGTGGCCAGCAGGCGCGGATGGTCGGGCGCCACCACGGTGACCTGAGTCACGCCCTCGAATGTCTTGGTCTGGAAGGAGGTGGCAAGGCGCCGGCCGGCCTTGTCGGCACGGCGCAGCAGGTCGGCGTGGGCGACCTTGTCCGGAAGATCGACCCGCAGCCAGTAGGGCGGGTAGTGCCGCTCGAGGTAGCGCCGCCGTTCCGCCTCGGGCCAGTGGCCGAGCTGGGCGGCGAGTTCCGCCTTGGCCTCCTCGACGCGCTGGCGGCCGGAGACCTGCGAGTGGCCGCCGAGCAGGAAGGGCTCCGTCTCGTAGTAGAGCGTCCGCAGGAGCTGGCCCTTCCAGCCGTTCCACACCGTCGGGCCGACCGCGCGGATGTCGGCGACCGTGAGGATCAGCAGCAGCTTCATCCGCTCGAGCGTCTGTACCACCGCGGCGAAGTCGCGGATGGTCTTGCGGTCGGCGAGGTCGCGCGACTGGGCGATGATCGACATGGTGAGGTGGTGCTCCACCAGCCAGGCGGCGAGTTCGGTGTCGGCCGGCGAGAAGCCGAAGCGCGGGCCGAGCCGGCGGGCGATCCGGGCGCCCTCGGCCGAGTGGTCGACCGGCCGGCCCTTGGCGATGTCGTGCAGGAACAGCGCGAAGTAGAGCACCTGGCGGTGCTGCATCGACTTCATCAGCTGCACCGACAGCGGGTTCTTGTCCTGCGCGTCGCCGCGCTCGATGGACGCCAGCATGCCGATCGCGCGGATGGTGTGCTCGTCCACCGTGTAGTGGTGGTACATGTTGAACTGCATCATCGCGACGATCTTGCCGAAGTCGGGGATGAAGCGGCCGAGCACGCCGGTCTCGTTCATCGAGCGGAGCACGGTCTCCCCGTGGTTCTTCGACGTCAGGATCTCGAGGAACAGCCGGTTGGCCTCCTCGTTCTCGCGCAACTTCGCGTCGACCAGTCGCAGCGAGCGGGTGATCAGCTTCAGCGCGTCCGGATGGAAGTCGATCCCCGACTTGTCGGCCACGTGGAAGATGCGCAGGAGGTCGATCGGGTCCGCCTCGAACACGCCGTCGTGGGCGACGGTGAGGCGCTCGTGCTCCACCGCGAACTGCGGGTGGCCCGGCACCAGCCGGCGGCGGCGGCGGGCGACCCGGCCGAGCACCCGGTCGAGCAGCGGCGAGGGCTTGGCGTGCGCCTCCTCCAGCGAGGCGCAGAAGATGCGCGTCAGGTCGCCGACCGACTTCGCCACCAGGAAGTAGTGCTTCATGAAGCGCTCGACGGGCGAGAGGCCCGGGTGCTCCTGGTAGCCGAGCAGGGCGGCGACCTCCGGCTGCAGGTCGAAGCTCAGCCGGTCGTCCGGCCGACGGGTGATGAAATGCAGGTTGCAGCGCACCGCCCAGAGGAAGTCCTCGGCCTTCTTGAAGTTGTTCATCTCCTGGCGAGAGAAGACGCTGAGCTTCACGAGGTCGTCGGTGTTGCGCACCTCGTAGAAGTACTTCGAGATCCAGAACAGGGTGTGGAGGTCGCGAAGGCCGCCCTTGCCCTCCTTGACGTTCGGCTCGACGAGATAGCGCGAGGCGCCCTGCCGCTTGTGCCGCTCGTCCCGCTCGGCGAGCTTGGCGTTGATGAATTCCGGCGCCGAGCCCTTCACCACCTCGGCCTGGAAGCGCGCCAGCATGTCGGCGGCGAGGACCTCGTCGCCGCAGATGTGGCGCATCTCCAGGACGGCGGTCCGGATCGTGGCGTCCGAGCGGGCGAGGCGGATGCACTCGTCGATCCGCCGGGTGGCGTGGCCGACCTTGAGGCCGAGGTCCCACAGCATGTAGAGCATGTACTCGACGACGCTCTCCCCCCAGGGGGTCTGCTTGTAGGGGAGCAGGAAGAGCAGGTCGATGTCGGAGCCCGGGGCCAGCGTGCCGCGGCCGTAGCCGCCGACCGCCGTCACCGCCATCCGCTCGGAGGACGACGGGTTGTCGGTGCGGAACACCCGCTCGACCGCGTGGCCGAAGATGATCCGGATGATCGTGTCCATCATCGCCGAGAGCCGGCGGGCGCAGGCCAGCCCCTGCCGGTCCTCCGCGAGCAGCCGCCGGGCCTCGGCCCGCCCCTCCGTGTTGAGCCGCTTCAGCAGCGCCAGGATCTCGCCCCGCGGGTCGGCCGGGCCGGACGCGTCCGACAGCGCGGCGATCTCCTCGCGCACCGCCTGCTCGTCGATGAGGAACTCGGTATCCTTGCTGAGACTCACGTCGCTCGCCCTTGAGGTCGCCGCGACTCTACTAAGGCCGCCGGGAAACCGGAACAGCTTTCGAAACGCCTTGGACAGCGGCCGGCCAGGTCCTGGCGGACCCGGCCGAACGGCTCCGTCTCAGCCCGCCTCGAAGGCGGCGAAGGCCGCCATGTTGACGATGTCGGTGTCGCTGGAGCCGAGCCCCATGATCTGCACCGGCTTGTCGAGGCCGACCAGCAGCGGCCCGATCACCGTGGCGGCGCCGAGCTCCTGCAGCATCTTGGTCGCGATCGAGGCGGAGTGGAACGCCGGCATCACCAGCACGTTGGCCGGGCCGGTGAGGCGGCAGAAGGGGTAGAGCGCCATCTTGTCCGGGTTGAGCGCCACGTCGGCGGACATCTCGCCGTCGTACTCGAAGTCCACCCGGCGGCCGTCGAGGATCTGCACCGCCTCGCGCACGCGCGCCGCGCGTTCGCCCTCCGGGTGCCCGAAGGTCGAGTAGGCGAGCATCGCGACGCGCGGGTCGTGGCCGAGCCGGCGGGCGAAGCGGGCGGCCTGGATGGCGATGGTGGCGAGCTCGTCCGAGGACGGCATGTCGTGCACGGCGGTGTCGGCGATGAGCACCGTGCGGCCGCGGCAGAGCGCGATGGAGACGCCGATCACCCGCTGGCCGGGCTTGGGGTCGATCACCCGGCGCACGTCCTCGAGCACCACCGAGTAGTTGCGGGTGACGCCGGAGACCATGCCGTCGGCGTCGCCGAGGGCCACCATCAACGCGCCGAAGTGGTTGCGGTCGGTGTTGACGAGGCGCAGGCAGTCGCGGTGGAGGTAGCCCTTGCGCTGCAGCCGGGCGTAGAGGTGGTCGGCGTAGTCCTTGGTCCGGTCGGACAGGCGGGCGTTCATGATCGCCATGCCGTCGCGGCCGAGGTCGATGCCGGCGGCGGCGGCCGTGGCGCGGATCTGGTCCTCGCGGCCGAGCAGGATGGCCGTGCCGAGGCCCTGGTTGGCGTAGCTCGCCGCGGCGCGGATCACCTGCTCCTCCTCGCCCTCGGCGAAGACCACGCGGCGCGGCCGCTGCTTCACCTTGGCGAAGATGCGCTGCAGCGTGCCGGCGGCCGGGTCGCGGCGGGCGGAGAGCTGGTCGCGGTACTGCGCCCAGTCGACGATCGGCCGGCGGGCGACGCCGCTTTCGATCGCGGCGCGGGCGACCGCCTCGGGCACGGTGGAGATCAGCCGCGGGTCGAAGGGCACCGGGATGATGTAGTCGCGGCCGAAGCGGGGACGGTTGCCGCGGTAGGCGGCGGCCACCTCGTCGGGCACGTCCTCGCGGGCGAGCAGGGCGAGCGCATCGGCGGCGGCGATCTTCATCTCGTCGTTGATGGTGGTCGCCTGCACGTCGAGGGCGCCGCGGAAGATGTAGGGGAAGCCGAGGACGTTGTTGACCTGGTTGGGATAGTCCGACCGGCCGGTCGCGACGATGGCGTCCTCGCGGATCGAGTGCGCCTCCTCCGGGGTGATCTCCGGGTCGGGGTTGGCCATGGCGAAGATGATCGGGTTCTCGGCCATGGAGCGCAGCATCTCGGCGGTGAGCGCACCCTTCACCGAGACGCCGAGGAAGACGTCGGCGCCCCTCATCGCGTCCTCGAGGGTGCGCAGGTCGGTCTCCACCGCGTGGGCCGACTTCCACTGGTTCATGCCCTCGGCGCGGCCCTTGTAGACGACGCCCTTGGTGTCGCAGAGGATGACGTTCTGGTGCGGCATGCCCATCGCCTTGATCAGCTCGATGCAGGCGATCCCGGCGGCGCCGGCGCCGTTGCAGACGAGCCGGGTGTCGGCGATGTCGCGGCCGGTGAGGTGCAGCGCGTTGATGAGGCCGGCCGCGGAGATGATGGCGGTGCCGTGCTGGTCGTCGTGGAAGACCGGGATGTCCATCAGCTCGCGCAGCCGCTGCTCGATGATGAAGCACTCCGGCGCCTTGATGTCCTCCAGGTTGATGCCGCCGAAGGAGGGGCCGAGGTAGCGCACGCAGTTGACGAAGGTGTCCGGGTCGGTGGTGTCGACCTCGAGGTCGATCGAATCGACGTCGGCGAAGCGCTTGAACAGGACCGCCTTGCCCTCCATCACCGGCTTGGCGGCGAGCGGGCCGAGGGCGCCGAGGCCGAGGATCGCGGTGCCGTTGGAGATCACCGCCACCATGTTGCCGCGGGTGGTGTAGTCGTAGGCGAGCGCCGGGTTCTCGGCGATCATTCGAACCGGCACGGCGACGCCGGGCGAATAGGCCAGCGACAGGTCGCGCTGGGTCGCCATCGGCTTGGTCGGCACGATCTCGAGCTTGCCCGGTCGTCCCTGCTGGTGGAACAGGAGAGCCTCCTGGTCCGTGAACGACGGTCCGCTCTTTTTCTTGTCCGTCATGGTGTCCTCCCTGCCCCGGTACCCCGGCCGGGGAGGCGGACCATAGCCGCTCGGCGTGAGCGTCTCAATCGGCCGGACGCCCCGCGCGCGCCAGCTGTATCGATTACATGGCCGGCCGGGCCCGCCCCCGGCCGCCGCCGGGACGTCGGGCCAGGCGCCAGCCGGCCGGCGGAGGTCCTCCCGCCTGCGCGTGGAGGAGTCCTCCCGCCTGCGCGTGCAGGAGTACTCCCGCCTGCGCGTGCGCAGCGGTGCGCAGGCCGGCGAAAACATTGCCCGCTATGGCCTTGAACCGCGGCCGGCGATGGGTATAGTGCGCGCCGCGACCGGCCCGCCGGGCGCAAGGAGAGGTGGCCGAGTGGTTGAAGGCGCACGCCTGGAACGCGTGTATACGGGAAACCGTATCGAGGGTTCGAATCCCTCTCTCTCCGCCAATTTACAAAAAAGCGCTGAGTTTGGCAGAATGCGTTGACTTGCCATTTCGCAAATCAACTTAGCATTGTTATTGAAAAGTGTTTTTTTTGATACTGATGGCTGTTATGTGTGAGCTATGAAATGTAGTAATAGAGCACAACAGATATTGGACAATATTCTGGCTGGGATATTAACGGCTGTCATTTTAGGCGGTTTGTCCTTCTCTGTGGCTACTTGGATTATACCTTGGGGATGCTACACACGTGCGGATGCAATGTCTTCGCTTTGGGGGTGTATCGTCCCTGGGCTAACAATTCTTTCGTCTCTCTTTCTTGCATTCATGCTTCCTTTCGGTTTTTTTATAGCAAGCCGATCGGCTTTTTCACTCCCAAATCGTTGGTACATAATAGCCTTTGTTGCAGCGTTTTTATCGCAGATAGCGATCTCAACAGCAAGCATTATGGCTGCTATGCCACTGCATGGCGGATTAACGTATAGCGAGGTCGCTTTTGCGCCTCATGGCTTCGCTGTTGGTTTTGGTTACGGAATCTTTTACTGTATTTTACGTCTGGCTGTGGAAAAAATTAGGCAAAGAATCTCCGCCGAAGATTAAAAGATTTAAGCATCATGTCTGTCATACAGAAGGTCGGAAAAAGCTAAAAGCATACGCAAAAGCTGTACCAACCCATATTTTCCCCACCAACGGTTTTAACGGCCATAAAAATTCTTCTATTATAATATTAACTTCATGAAAAAAGCAATAATACTTGGTTTTAATGGCAGCCGTTTTGATTGGCGCCGTGGGGAGGGGCAATATACCTTTCATACTAATAAGTATGTCGGCATTGCTCTATATTGGGGTTCCCAGCATCGCAGTGACGCTCTTGAGCGCCTTCATGAGGCGCTTGTCACCTAAAAGATCAATTCTGTTTAATACGGTACAGCGCTACGCATCTATCACTTTCGTGTTTGTAGGACTTCAGAGTCTAGGAATTGTCAGACCAGCCATGAACCTGGCAGGCTGTTGTAAAATAAACATTCTCATTTCAGGATTGGTTCGCAAACCGCCCATTGCGCCCCGCCACCCGCCAGATGCAGCCTCACGCGGTCTCGATGGCGCCGGTGATCAGCCCGGTGACCTCCTCGGGGGAGGTGGCGGAGATCGGCTTGTCGGCCACCTTGGTGCCGCGCCTCAGCACCGCGACGCGGTCGCAGACGGCGAAGACGTCCGGCATGCGGTGGCTGATGAGGATCACCGCGTGGTTGCTCTCCTTCAGCCGCCGGATGAGGTCGAGCACCTCGGCCACCTGGCGGACGCTGATCGCCGCCGTGGGCTCGTCCATCAGGACGAGCTTCGGGTCCGACAGCCGCGTCCGCGCGATCGCCACCGCCTGCCGCTGGCCGCCGGACATGTCGCGGACCAGGTCGCGCGGGCGCGTCTCGGACTTCAACTCGGCGAACAGCTGCCCGGCCCGGTCGAACATGGCCGCCCGGTTGAGGAAGCGGAACGGCCCGACGCGGGTGACGATCTCCCGGCCGAGGAAGACGTTGAGCGCCGCCGGCAGGTTGTCGCAGAGCGCCAGGTCCTGGTAGACGATCTCGATGCCCTGGCCGCGGGCGTCGCTGGGCCCGTGGAAGCGCACCGGCCGGCCGTCGAGGAGGATCTCCCCCGCGGACGGCGGGAAGTTCCCGGCGATGATCTTGACCAGCGTCGACTTGCCGGCGCCGTTGTCGCCCATGAGGCCTAGGACCTCGCCGCGGGCGATCGCGAGGTCGACCCCCGCCAGCGCATGGATCGCCCCGAAATGCTTGGCGATCCCGCGGAGCTCGAGCACGGCGGCCGGCCGGCCGTCCGGATCCGGGAGACCTTCGGCGGGGCGGTTCACGTCAGACCTCCTGGCGCCGGCGGGCGGCGTACTGGTCGACCGCGACCGCGGCCACCAGCACGATCCCGATGACGATCTGCTGGATGAAGGACGACACGTTGAGCAGCACGAGGCCGTTGCGCAGGACGCCGATGAGCAGCGCCCCGACGACCGTCCCGACGATGCCGCCGACGCCACCGAAGAGCGACGTGCCGCCGATCACCACGGCGGCGATCACGTCGAGCTCGAGCTGGAGCCCGGCGACGGCCTCGGCCGAGTTCAGCCGGGCCATCAGCAGGAAGCTCGCCAGTCCGCAGAAGAAGCCGACGATGACGTAGACGGAGAAGATCACCCGGCGCGTGTTCACTGCGTTGAGGTTCGCCGCGGCCGGGTTCGCACCGGTGGCGTAGACGTGCAGCCCGAAACGGGTGTAGCGCAGCACCACATGGGCGATGATCGCCGCGACCGCGAAGACGATCACCGGCACCGGGACGTCCATGACGCGGCCGAGGCCCCACCAGGTGTAGTCCGGCGTGAAGCCCGAGATCGGGCCGCCGCCGGAGAACAGCAGGGCCGCGCCGCGGAAGGCCGTGAGGCCGCCGAGGGTCACCACGAAGGGCGGCACCCTGAGGCGGGTGATGATCCAGCCCTGGATCGCTCCCCCGGCCATCCCGACCAGGATGGCGGCGCCGAGGGCGAGCGGAACGGGATTGCCCGCCTCCACGCCGGCGCCCACCGCGAAGCGGTCGTCGAGGCCGCCCTTGGCCACGTAGGCGGCCACGAGCCCGCAGAGGGCGAGCAGGGAGCCGACCGAGAGGTCTATGCCCGCCGTCAGGATCACGAAGGTCATGCCGAGCGCGATCAGCCCCGAGATCGAGACCTGCCGCAGCACGTTCATGAGGTTGAAGGGGCTGAGGAACCGCGGCTCGAGCACCGCGAACACCAGGACCAGGATCAGCAGGAACAGCGGGGCGGCGTAGCGGGCCGCCAGGGCCGCGGCGGGCACCGGGGCCTTGGCCGGGGTCGGTCGCGAACCGGTCTCGATGCTCATGTAGCCCCTCTGCCCATCCGCCACCCGGCCGGAATGGCACGGGCCGTCGGCGACGGCCCGTGCCGGTGCGTGTCGTGTCCGACTACTGGACCTCGCCGAGACGCTCGGCCTCGTCGATGTTCTCGGCGGTGATCGCGATCGGCTCGAGAAGGATCAGCGGGGCAACCTCCTTGCCGTTCGTGAGGTGGTCGACCATCGCCTGCATGGCCGTCCGGCTCTGGCCGCCGGGGAACTGCTCGATGGTGGCCGTGAGGCCGCCGTCGCGCACGCTGGCGAGCGCCTCCGGCAGGGCGTCGAAGCCGATGATGGCGATGTCGAGGCCCTGCTCCTGGACGACCTGCAGCGCGCCGAGGGCCATGTCGTCGTTGGCGGCGACGATCACGTCCGGCGGCTGGTCGAGGCCGGCGAGGATGGACTCGGTGACCGAGGCGCCCTCCTCGCGGGCGAAGTTGGCGGTCTGCTCGGCGACGAACTGGTACTTGTCGTTGCCGTCGAGCACATTGTGGACGCCGGCGTTGCGGTCGATGGCGGGGCTCGACCCCGGCTGGCCCTGCAGGTTGACGATGCGGGCGCCGTCCGGGAACCGCTCCATGATGAGGCGGCCCTGCGCCTCGCCGCCCTTGACGTTGTCGGCGCCGACATGCGCCAGGATGCCGTCCACTCCCTGGACGCTGCGGTCGATGGTGATCACCGGCACGCCGGCCTCGACCGCCTGCTGGATGGCCGGGGCCATCGCCACGGAATCGATCGGGCTGATGATGATGCCATCGACGCCCTGGGTGATCGCCGCCTCCACGTCGGCCGTCTGCTTCGGCGTGGAGTTCTGTCCGTCGGTGGCCAGCAGAGTGATCCCGCCGATCTTTTCGGCTTCCTGGTCGAGCTGGTTCTGCATGTGGACGAAGAACGGAAAGCCGAGGCTTGGAAGCGACGTGGCGATCGTCAGATCGTCCTGTGCCACGGCCCCGGTCATGCCCGCCCCGAATACAAGCGGAACGAGAAACGACAAGCTCAAGCGCCTCGCCATGATTTGACTCCTCCCTGGTTTTTCCCAGCCGCGGAAGCATGATGGCGTCCGCATCCTGCGAATACTTTATATGGCTTTTTCCCCATAGAAACAGTTCCACTCCTGCCGGGGCGAGTCAAGCCGGGTCGGCCCGCAGGGCATCGGCGGCGCCCGCTCAGTAGTCCGGGTCGTCGATCAGCGGCGAGGGCTTGGCGAGCGTCCTCAGGGCCGTCATGTCGGAGAGGGTGATGCGCCGGCCCTGCACCCTGGCGCCGTAGTGCTCCAGCGTTCCGAAGGTGCGCGACAGCACCTCGGGCGAGGTGCCGAGCCGGGCGGCGAGCACGCGCTTCTCGAACGGCAGGTCGACCAGCCCGCGTCCGCCCTGGTCCAGCTCCGTTCGGATCAGCCAGTTGGCGAGGCGCTCCACCACGGAGCGCAGCTTCTGGTTCTTCAGCTCCTTGACGACGCCGCGGTAGGTGCCCGCCAGCTCGATGGCGAGGCGCAGGGCGAAGCGGCCGTTCTCGGCCACCAGCTCGCGGATGCGCTCCGCCGGCATCATCAGCACGCGCGAGGGCGCGAGGGTGCGGGCCGACTTCAGGTACGGCTTGTCGGAGAGGACGGCGGCGAGGATGAAGGTGCTGCCGGCGGTCAGCACCGAGACCGTGGTCTCGCGGCCATTGTGGCTGGCGTAGACCTCCACCTGGCCGTCCAGCACCAGGTGGAGGAAGTCCGCCGGGTCGCCCTCGCGGATCAGTTCCACCGTGGCCGGGAAACGCTGCAGCAGCGACGGGCGGAGCAGCGTCTCGACCTGCGGCCGGTCCAGCCCCTCGAACAGCGGATGGCCCGCCAGTTCCACGATCTCGGATTCGCGCATCGCTCCACCTCCCCCGAAAAGGGCAATCCCAAACTTGACCAAAGTCAAGGGCTCGATTGCCGCTCAGGTCCGCCGCCGCTGACCTGGCCGGCCGCCCCGCCTGACATCGCCGGCGCGGCGGCTTGAATCGCCCCGGGACCCGCCGTTTTTGACCCACATCAAGTCGGCCCGGCCGGCCGGCCGGGATCCTCCGGCGCAAAGGGGCCGCTTCGGCACCGGGAACGGGGGTTAGCCGTGTCCGACACCGCGCACTTCGACAAGGGCGACCAGGGCCGCGCGCTCTGGCTGTCGACCTTCGCCTTCACCATCTGCTTCGCCGTCTGGACCATCTTCGCCATCATCGGCATCCAGATCAAAGCCGACCTCGGTCTCTCCGAGACCCAGTTCGGGCTCCTCGTCGGCACGCCGATCCTGACCGGGTCGCTGGTGCGGCTGATCCTTGGGATCTGGGCCGACCAGTACGGCGGCAGGATCGTCTTCACGCTGACGATGCTCAGCGCGGCGCTGATGACGGCGCTGCTCACCTTCGCCTACGACTACCCGACCTTCCTCGTCGCCGCGCTCGGCGTCGGCCTCGCCGGCGGTTCCTTCTCGGTCGGCGTCGCCTATGTGGCGAAGTGGTTCCCAAAGTCGCGCCAGGGCACGGCGCTCGGCATCTTCGGCGCCGGCAACGTCGGCGCGGCGGTCACCAAGTTCGCGGCCCCGACGGTGATGATCGCCTTCGGCTGGCAGACGGTGGCGCTGGTCTGGGCGGCGGCGCTCGCCGTCACCGCGGTCGTCTTCTACCTGTTCACCAAGGACGACCCGGACCTTGCCCGGCGCCGGCGCGAGGGGATCCGTCCCGAGCCGATCTCGGCGATGCTGGAGCCGCTGAAGAACGTCCAGGTCTGGCGCTTCTCGCTCTACTACTTCTTCGTCTTCGGCGCCTTCGTCGCGCTCGCCCTGTGGCTGCCGCGCTACCTCATCGGCGTCTACGGCCTCGACATCGCCACCGCCGGCATGATCGGCGCGCTCTACTCCATCCCGGCGTCCATCTTCCGCGCCTATGGCGGCCACCTCTCCGACAAGTTCGGCGCCCGGCGGGTGATGTACTGGACCTTCATGGTCTCGGTCGCCTGCACCTTCCTGCTGTCCTATCCGCCGACCGACTACGTGATGCAGGGCATGAACGGCCCGATCGCCTTCTCCATGGGCATGCCGCTGGTCGGCTTCGTGGCGGTGGCCTTCGTGCTCGGCTTCTTCATGAGCCTCGGCAAGGCGGCGGTCTACAAGCACATCCCGGTCTACTACCCGGACCGGGTGGGCGCGGTCGGCGGCGTGGTCGGCCTGGTCGGCGGCCTCGGCGGCTTCGTCCTGCCGATCGCCTTCGGCGCGCTCAACGACCTCACCGGCATCTGGCAGAGCTGCTTCTGGCTGCTGTTCCTGGTCGTCACCGTCGCGCTGGTGTGGATGCACATCGCCGTCCGGCAGATGGAGCGCACCGCGGCCGAGGCCGGCGTGCCGGTCCGCTCGCTGCCCGAGCTTCCCGAGATGCAGCCGGTCCACGGCGCCGCCCAGGAGGGCGCGCTCGCGGGCCGCGGGGCGATCGAGGACTGGCGTCCGGAGGACCGGGCCTTCTGGGAGACCAGGGGCCGCGCCATCGCGCGCCGGAACCTGTGGATCTCCGTCCCCTGCCTGCTGCTCGCCTTCGCGGTCTGGATGGTGTGGTCGGTGGTCGTCGCCAAGCTTCCGAGCGTCGGCTTCGCCTTCACCAACGACCAGCTGTTCTGGCTGGCGGCGATGCCGGGCCTCTCCGGCGCGACGCTGAGGATCTTCTACAGCTTCATGCCGGCGATATTCGGCGGCCGGCTGTGGACGACCCTCTCCACCTGGTCGCTGGTGATCCCGGCGCTCGGCATCGGCTTCGCCGTGCAGAACCCTGACACCCCCTACTGGATCTTCCTCGGCCTGGCGCTGCTCTGCGGCCTCGGCGGCGGCAACTTCGCCTCCTCGATGGCCAACATCTCCTTCTTCTTCCCGAAGGCGGAGAAGGGCAATGCGCTCGCCATCAACGCCGGCCTCGGCAACCTCGGCGTCAGCGTCGTCCAGTTCGTGGTGCCGCTCGCCATCACCGCCGGCGTGTTCGGCGCCCTCGGCGGCGACCCGCAGACCGCGACGGTCGGCGACACCACGACGACGCTCTGGCTGCAGAACGCCGGCTTCGTGTTCGTCCCGTTCATCGTCGTCTCGGCCTTCGCCGCCTGGTTCGGCATGAACGACCTCGCCACGATGAAGTCCAGCTTCTCGGACCAGGCGGTGATCTTCCGCCGGGCCCACAACTGGATCATGTGCTGGCTCTACACCGGCACCTTCGGGTCCTTCATCGGCTTCTCGGCGGCGTTTCCGCTGCTGTCGAGGATCCTCTTCCCCGAGGTCGACGCACTCCGCTTCGCCTTCCTGGGGCCGCTGGTCGGCGCCGCCGCCCGCGCGGCGGCGGGCAGGGCCTGCGACCGCATCGGCGGCGGGCGGATCACCTTCTGGGTGTTCATCGCCATGTGCTTCGGCGTCGTCGGCGTCCTCACGGCGATCGGCATGAAGGGCGAGGCCGCCGCCTACCCGGTGTTCTTCGCCAGCTTCCTGTTCCTGTTCGCGGCGACGGGCGTCGGCAACGCCTCCACCTTCCAGATGATCCCCGCGATCATGCGCAAGGAGGTGGCGAGGCTGGAGCCGCAGCTCGCCGGCGCCGACCGGGTCCGCCAGTCGGACAAGGAGGCCGCGGCGATCATCGGCTTCACCTCGGCGGTGGCGGCCTACGGCGCCTTCTTCATCCCGAAGAGCTTCGGCACCTCCATCTCGCTCACCGGTGGGGCCGAGGCGGCGCTCTACGGCTTCCTCGCCTTCTACCTGAGCTGCATCGCCATCACCTGGTGGTTCTACACCCGGCGCGGCGGCCTCCTCTTCGACGTCGAGCGCGGCGGGCCGCGAGCCCCGACCGCCGCCCCGACCCCCGCCGAATGACCACGATCCCGAAAAGGGCCGAGACATGAGCCACTTCCTCGACCGCCTCGCCTTCTTCCAGAAGACCCGCGAAACCTTCTCCGGTGGCCACGGCGTGACCACCGACGAGGACCGCGGCTGGGAGGAGGGCTACCGCGCCCGCTGGCAGCACGACAAGGTCGTGCGCTCCACCCACGGGGCCAACTGCACCGGCTCCTGCTCGTGGAAGATCTACGTCAAGGGCGGGATCGTCACCTGGGAGACCCAGCAGACCGACTATCCCCGCACCCGGCCGGACCTTCCCAACCACGAGCCGCGCGGCTGCTCGCGCGGGGCGAGCTACAGCTGGTACCTCTACTCCGGCAACCGGCTGAAGTACCCGCTGGTGCGCTCCCGGCTGATCCGGCTGTGGCGGGAGGCGCGGCGGACGCTCTCCCCCGTCGCCGCCTGGCGGAGCATCGTCGAGGACCCGGAGAAGCGGGCCGACTACACGAAGGTCCGCGGCCACGGCGGCTTCGTCCGCGCGCCCTGGGACGAGGTGACGGAGATCATCGCCGCCGCCAACGCCTATACCGCCAGGACCTGGGGCCCCGACCGGGTCATCGGCTTCTCGCCGATCCCGGCGATGTCGATGGTCTCCTACGCGGCCGGCTCGCGCTACCTGTCGCTGCTCGGCGGCGTCTGCATGTCCTTCTACGACTGGTACTGCGACCTGCCGCCGGCCTCGCCGCAGACCTGGGGCGAGCAGACCGACGTGCCGGAGAGCGCCGACTGGTACAACGCCGGCTTCATCATCCTGTGGGGCTCCAACGTGCCGCAGACGCGCACGCCGGACGCGCACTTCTACACCGAGGCGCGCTACCGCGGAACGAAGAGCGCGGTGATCTGCCCCGACTACTCCGAGGCGTCGAAGTTCGGCGACATCTGGCTGTCGGTGAAGCAGGGCACCGACGCGGCGCTGGCGATGGCGATGGGCCACGTGATCCTGAAGGAGTACCACGTCGACCGCGAGGTGCCCTATTTCCGCGACTACGCGCGCCGCTACACCGACATGCCGATGCTGGTGAAGCTGGTCGAGCAGGACGGGCGGCTCGTTCCGGAGCGCTTCCTGCGCGCCTCGGACTTCGACGGCGGCCTCGGCGAGGCGAACAACCCGGACTGGAAGACGGTCGCCGTCGACGAGGAGACCGGCCGCATCGTGGTGCCGACCGGCTCGGTCGGCTTCCGCTGGGGCGAGAGCGGCAAGTGGAACATCGAGGAGAAGGCCTCGGGCGGCGAGCCGACCCGGCTGCGCCTCAGCCTTGCGGACGACCACGACGACCTCGCCGACGTGGCCTTCCCCTACTTCGGCAACCTCCAGCACGAGCACTTCACCCACACCGACCACGCCAGCGTGCTGGAGCGCCGGGTCCCGGTGAAGCGCCTCGCGCTTCCCGGCGGCGAGGCGCTGGTCGCCACCGTGCACGACCTCTTCCTCGCCAACTACGGCGTCGACCGCGGCTTCGGCGGCGGCAACGTCGCGGCGGGCTTCGACGACGACACCCCGTACACCCCGGCCTGGGCCGAGCGCATCACCGGCGTCTCGCGCGACAAGATCATCCAGGTCGCCCGCGAGTTCGCCACCAACGCCGAGAAGACCGGCGGGCGGTCGATGATCATCATCGGCGCGGCGATGAACCACTGGTACCACGCCGACATGAACTACCGCGGCGTGATCAACATGCTGGTCATGTGCGGATGCGTCGGCCAGTCCGGCGGCGGCTGGTCGCACTACGTCGGCCAGGAGAAGCTGAGGCCGCAGGCCGGCTGGGCGCCGCTCGCCTTCGCCCTCGACTGGGGGCGGCCGCCGCGCCAGCAGAACTCGACGTCCTTCTTCTACACCCACACCGACCAGTGGCGCTACGAGACCATGCACGCCGGCGACATCCTCTCGCCGACGGCGCCCCCGGGCCCGTGGGACGGCGCCATCATCGACTACAACCTCCGCGCCGTCCGGATGGGCTGGCTGCCGGCCTACCCGACGCTGAAGCAGAACCCGCTCGGGATCGCCGCCCGCGCCGCCGAGGCCGGCCTCGAGCCGAAGGACTACGTGGCGAGGGGGCTGAAATCCGGCGAGCTCGACTTCGCCTGGCAGGACCCGGACTCGGAAGAGAACTTCCCCCGCAACATGTTCGTCTGGCGGTCGAACCTGCTCGGCTCGTCGGGCAAGGGGCACGAGTATTTCCTCAAGCACCTGCTCGGAACCTCGCACGGCGTCCTCGGCAAGGACCTCGGCGAGGAGGGCCGCGAGCGGCCGAAGGAGGTGCGCTGGCACGAGGAGGCCCCGCGCGGCAAGCTCGACCTCCTGGTGACGCTCGACTTCCGCATGTCCACCACCTGCGTCTACTCGGACATCGTGCTGCCGACGGCCACCTGGTACGAGAAGAACGACCTCAACACCTCCGACATGCACCCCTTCATCCACCCGCTGACCAGCGCGGTGGACCCGGCCTGGGAGGCGAAGTCGGACTGGGAGATCTACAAGTCGATCGCCCGGGCCTTCTCCGAGGTCTGCCCCGAGGTGCTGGGCGTCGAGAAGGACGTCGTGCTGACGCCGATCCTGCACGACAGCCCCGGCGAACTCGCCCAGCCCTTCGACCCGGTCGACTGGAAGGAGACCGGCGACGACCCGGTGCCGGGGCGCACCATGCCGGCGGTGACCGTCGTCGAGCGCGACTATCCGAACCTCTACCGCCGCTTCACCGCCCTCGGCCCGCTGATGGAGACCGTCGGCAACGGCATCAAGGGGATCGCCTGGAAGACCGGGCACGAGGTCGAGCAGCTGAAGCGGCTGAACGGCACCGTCGCCGGGCCCGGCCCGACCGAGGGCATGGTCCGCATCGAGACCGACATCGACGCCGCCGAGGTGCTGCTGGTGCTGGCGCCGGAGACCAACGGCGAGGTGGCGGTGAGGTCCTGGGAGGCCCTGTCGAAGGCGACCGGCCGGGAGCACGCGCACCTCGCCCTGCCCAAGGAGGACGAGAAGATCCGCTTCCGCGACGTCGTCGCGCAGCCGCGCAAGATCATCTCGGCGCCCACCTGGTCGGGGCTGGAGAGCGAGAAGGTCTGCTACAACGCCGGCTACACCAACGTCCACGAGATGATCCCCTGGCGCACCCTCACCGGACGCCAGCAGCTCTACCAGGACCATCCGTGGATGCGGGCCTTCGGCGAGGCGCTCTGCGTCTACCGCCCGCCGGTCGACCTGCGCGCGGTCGCCCCGGTGAAGGGCATGCGGCCGAACGGCAATCCCGAGGTGGTGCTCAACTTCATCACCCCGCACCAGAAGTGGGGAATCCACTCCACCTACACCGACAACCTCTTGATGCTGACGCTCTCCCGCGGCGGGCCGATCGTCTGGCTGAGCGAGAACGACGCCCGCAGCGCGGGCATCGCCGACAACGACTGGATCGAGGCCTACAACGCCAACGGCGCGCTGGTCGCACGGGCGGTGGTCTCGCAGCGGGTGAAGGACGGAATGGTGATGATGTACCACGCCCAGGAGAAGATCGTGAACGTGCCGGGGTCCGAGATGACCGGCCGGCGCGGCGGCATCCACAACTCGGTCACCCGCACCGTGCTGAAGCCGACCCACATGATCGGCGGCTACGCCCAGCTCGCCTACGGCTTCAACTACTACGGCACCATCGGCACCAACCGCGACGAGTTCGTCGTCGTCCGCAAGATGGCCGACGTCGACTGGCTCGAGCGCCCGCTCGGCGCCGCGTCCCCCGCCGAAGCGGCCGAGTGAGGAGACCCGACATGAAGATCCGCGCCCAGATCGCGATGGTGCTGAACCTCGACAAGTGCATCGGGTGTCACACCTGCTCGGTCACCTGCAAGAACGTGTGGACCAACCGGGAAGGCATGGAATACGCCTGGTTCAACAACGTCGAGACCAAGCCCGGGATCGGATACCCCAAGGAGTGGGAGAACCAGGACCGCTGGAAGGGCGGCTGGCGGCGCCGCGCCAACGGCCGCATCGAGCCCCGCATCGGCGGCAAGTGGCGGATCCTCGCCAACATCTTCGCCAACCCCGACCTGCCGGAGATCGACGACTACTACGAGCCCTTCACCTTCGACTACGAGCACCTGCAGAAGGCGCCGGAGCTCGAGGCCTTCCCGACCGCCCGGCCGCGGTCGCTGGTCACCGGCCAGCGGATGGAGAAGATCGAGTGGGGGCCGAACTGGGAGGAGATCCTCGGCGGCGAGTTCTCCAAGCGCTCGGCCGACGTCAACTTCGAGGGCGTCGAGAAGGAGATCTACGGCCAGTTCGAGAACACCTTCATGATGTACCTGCCGAGGCTGTGCGAGCACTGCCTCAACCCGGCCTGCGCCGCCTCCTGCCCCTCCGGCGCCATCTACAAGCGCGAGGAGGACGGCATCGTCCTGATCGACCAGGACAAGTGCCGCGGCTGGCGGATGTGCGTCTCCGGCTGCCCGTACAAGAAGATCTACTTCAACTGGTCCTCGGGAAAGAGCGAGAAGTGCATCTTCTGCTACCCCCGGATCGAGTCGGGTCAGCCCACCGTCTGCTCGGAGACCTGCGTCGGCCGCATCCGCTACCTCGGCGTGGTGCTCTACGACGCCGACCGCATCGAGGAGGCGGCGAGCGTCCCGTCGGAGAAGGACCTCTACGAGGCCCAGCTCGGCATCTTCCTCGACCCGTCCGATCCCGCGGTGATCGCCAAGGCCCGCGCCGACGGGGTGCCGGACGCCTGGCTGGAGGCCGCCCGCCACTCGCCGGTCTGGAAGATGGCGATGGAGTGGAAGGTCGCCTTCCCGCTCCACCCGGAGTACCGCACGCTGCCGATGGTCTGGTACGTGCCGCCGCTGTCGCCGATCACCGCCGCGGCCTCGGCCGGCAAGATCGCCGCCGAGGGGGACATGCCCGACGTGCGCTCGCTCCGGATCCCGCTTCGCTACCTCGCCAACCTCCTCACCGCCGGCGACGAGCGGCCGGTGGCGCTCGGCCTCGAGCGGATGCTGGCGATGCGCTCCTACATGCGCGCCAAGACCGTCGACGGCGTCCTCGACGAGGCGATCGCGATCCGGGTCGGCCTCACCGGCCGGCAGATCGAGGAGATGTACCGCTACATGGCCATCGCCAACTACGAGGACCGCTTCGTCATCCCGACCACCCACCGGGAGGCGACCGAGGACGCCTACGAGCTGCGCGGCCAGTGCGGCTTCTCCTTCGGCGACGGCTGCCTGCCGAGCGACGACCGGGTGAACCTCTTCGGCGGGGTCAAGCGCAAGAACGACAAGCAGAAGGCGGGGGTTCTCTGATGAAGACGCTCAAGGTGCTTTCCGCCCTCCTCGGCTATCCGGGGGAGGACCTCCGGCAGGCTGCCCCGGAACTCCGCGCCGCGCTGCTCTGCGAGGGCCTCCTGCCGCAGCAGACCCTCGCCGGCGTCGTCGCGCTCATCGACGACCTCGCCGCCACGGACATCTACGAGGCGCAGGAGCGCTACGTCCTCCTGTTCGACCGCACGCGCACGCTGTCGCTGCACCTCTTCGAGCATGTGCACGGGGAGAGCCGCGACCGCGGCCAGGCGATGGTCGACCTCCTCGGCATCTATGAGGCGGGCGGCATGCGGCCGACGGCCTCGCAGCTGCCGGACTACCTGCCGCTGTTCCTCGAATACGCCTCGACCCGGCCGCCCGAGGAGGCGATCGACCTCGTCGGCCAGCCCGGGCACGTCTTCGCCGCCCTGCACGAGCGGCTGCTGCGCCGCGAGTCGGCCTATGCCGCCGTCTTCGCGGCGCTGGTGGCGCTGGCCGACGCCAGGCTCGACGCGGCGACGCTCGCCGCCATCGCCGCCGAGCCGGACGACGACCCGGAGGACCTCGAGGCCCTCGACGCCGCCTGGGCCGACGAGGAGGTCACCTTCGGGCCCGAGGCCGCCGCCGCCTGCGGCCACGACGCGCTCGCCTCGCGGTTGCGCCAGGCCCGCCGCCCGGCCCCCGGCCTCGAGCCGCCGCCGTCCGCCATCGCCAGCCGACCGACCGTCACGGTCCGTCCTTCCGCCCGAGACTGAGGCCAGACCCATGCGCGACACGATCTTCCACATCCTGTTCGTCTGGTACCCCTACGTCTGCCTGACCGTCTTCCTGGTCGGCAGCCTGGTCCGCTTCGACCGGGAGCAGTACAGCTGGCGCGCGGGGTCGAGCCAGCTCTTGAGGAAGCGCCAGCTCCGCTGGGGCTCCAACCTCTTCCACTTCGGCATCCTGTTCCTGCTGGTCGGCCACGCGGTCGGACTGCTGACGCCGACGCCGGTCTACACGCTGGTGATGTCGGTCGAGACCAAGCAGATGGTGGCCGTGGTCGCGGGCGGCATCGCCGGCGCCGTCTGCTTCGTCGGGCTCTCCATGCTGCTGCACCGCAGGCTGACCGACCCGCGGATCCGCCAGACCTCGACGCGGATGGACCTGGCGATCCTCGGCATCCTGTGGGTCCAGCTCACGCTGGGCCTCCTGACGCTGCCCTTCTCGATCGCCCATTCCGACGGCTCGGCCATGCTCGTCCTCGCCCATTGGGCCCAGGGCATCCTGACGCTGCAGCCGGTCGACGTGGCGGCGCTGCAGACGCTCGACTGGCCCTACCTCGTCCACCTCGTGCTGGGGATGACCATCTTCCTCGTCTTCCCCTTCTCGCGGCTGGTGCACATCTGGTCGGCGCCGGTCTGGTATCTCGGCCGGCCCGGCTACCAGGTGGTCCGCACCCGCCGGCGGCTCCAGCGTCCGGTCCCCACCGGCGCGCCGGCGCCGTCCCCCGAGCCGCGCCGCCCGGCGCCGGCTCCCGTCGGCCAGCCCGCGGAGTGACGACATTGAGCACGCTCGAAGCCCCCGCCGCCTGCGCCGTCAAGCCGGCGATCGCCGGCCGCCGCCGCAGGATCGCCGTCAACGGCCGGGTGATCGCCCCCGGCGACATCGCCCGAGAGACGCAGAACCACCCGGCCGAGCGGCCGGTCGAGGCGTGGCTCGCCGCGGCCCGGGCGCTGGTCGTCCGCGAACTCCTGCTGCAGGAGGCCGAGCGGCTGGCGATCCCGGCCGAGCCGGCCGAGGACGCCGCCGGCCGCCGCGAGACCGACGACGAGGCCCGCATCCGCGGCCTCGTCGAGCGGGAGGTCGCCACCCCGGAGGCGAGCGAGGCGGAGGCGCGGCGGATCTACGAGGCGAGCCCCGCGCGGTTCCGCACGCCGGACCTTTACGAGGTTAGCCATATCCTCCTCGCGGCGCCGCCGTCGGACGCCGACGCGCGGACGGCCGCGGAGGCGGAGGCCCGGCGCATCGCCGCCGCCGCCCGCCGCGGCGCCGACCGCTTCGCGCCGCTCGCCGCCGCCTTCTCCGCCTGCCCCTCGGGGCAGACCGGCGGCCACCTCGGCCAGATCGGCCCCGGGCAGACCGTGCCGGAGTTCGAGCGGGCGCTCCCCGGCCTGCCGGTCGGCGAGGTGGCGCCGGACCCGGTGGAGACCCGCTACGGCTTCCATGTCGTGCTGGTCGAGCGGCGGATCGCCGGTCGGGCGCTCCCCTTCGAGGCGGTGCGCGGCGCGATCGGCGCCTGGCTCGCGGCGCGGGCGCGCCATGTCGCCGTGCGGCAGTACATCTCCATGCTGGCCGGTCGGGCGGAGATCGAGGGGATCGACCTCGCCGCCGCCGACGGCCCGCTGGTCCAGTAGGGGAGCGGACACCAATGCTCGGCACCCTGTTCGCCCGGCTCGACGACGAGGACGAGGCCGCGGCGGCCCTCGGCGGCCTCGGCGACCTCCTGCTGATGGCCCGCGTCGCCGAGACCGGGGCGCGCTTCGACGAGACGCCCGGGGAGTATGTCGCGAGCGGCGTCCGCCGCTTCGCCGCCCGCGCCGGCGACGAGGCGTGGATGGCCCTCACCACCGCGATGGAGCGCGCCGAGGATCCGCGCGCGGTCGCGCTCCGGCGGATGATCGAATGGTCGCTGGAGAGCGACGCCTCCGGGCACGAGGGCTGCGGCGGCGGCTGCGGCTGCGGCGGGGGCGCCCCGTGACCGCCCCCCTGACCGCAAGCGCCGCTCCCGCGGGGAGGCGGCCATGGGGCTGACGCTCGAGCACCTGTTCGACCGCAACGTCGCCTGGGCCGATGCGAAGACGCGGGACGATCCGCACTACTTCCGGCGGATGGCGGAGCAGCAGGCGCCCCGCCTCTTGTGGATCGGCTGCTCGGACAGCCGCGTCACCGCCAACGACGTCCTCGGGCTCGACCCCGGCGAGGTGTTCGTCCACCGCAACATCGCCAACATCGTCCACACCAGCGACATGAACATCCTCTCCGTGCTGGAGTTCGCGGTCGAGCACCTGCGGGTGGAGCACGTCATCGTCTGCGGGCACTACGGCTGCGGCGGCGTCCAGCGGGCGCTCGGCGACGAGCGCGGCGCCATGCTCGACCACTGGCTGCAGCCGCTGTCGATGCTCTACAGGCTGCACCGGGGCCGCTTCGACGCGCTCGGCCCGGAACTGCGGCTCGACCGGCTCTGCGAGCTCAACGTCGAGATGCAGGTGCGGCGGCTCGCGGCCACCCCGACCGTCGAGAAGGCCTGGGCTGCCGGCCGCGCGCTCCACCTTCACGGCTGGATCTACGCCATCCACGACGGCCTCCTGCGCGACCTCGGCCCGCACCTGTCGTCGGTGGCCGAGCGCGACGCGCTGCCGAGCATCGACGAGCGGGTGCTCCGCCCCGCCGAGCCCGTCAGCGCGCTGCGCCGCCAGGCGATGGCCGCCTTCGCCGCCGCGGGAAGCGCCTGCTGCGCCGGGCACGACGACCGGGGAGCGCGCTCATGACGGAGACGCGGATCGGCATCCTGGTGGCCTCGGACCGCGCCCACGCGGGGGTCTACGAGGACCGCGGCGGCCCGGCGGTGGACGCCTGGCTGCGGACCGCCCTCGTCACCCCCTGGCGTCCGCTGCTCGTCGTGGTCCCCGACGAGCGGGCGGTGATCGCCGCGACGCTGCGGCGCCTTGCCGACGAGGAGGGCTGCCCGCTCATCCTGACCACCGGCGGCACCGGCCCCGCGCCGCGCGACGTGACGCCGGAGGCCACCGCCGACGTCTGCGACCGGATGATGCCCGGCTTCGGCGAGGCGATGCGGGCGGCGAGCCTCGCCGAGGTGCCGACCGCCATCCTGTCGCGGCAGACGGCGGGCTTGCGCGGCGGCTGCCTGATCGTCAACCTGCCCGGAAACCCGAAGGCGGTGAAGACCTGCCTCGACGCCGTCTTCCCGGCGGTGCCCTACTGCATCGATCTCGTCGGCGGCCCCCGGATCGACACCGACCCGGCCTACTCTGCCGCCTTCCGGCCCCGCGGATCCTGAGAGGACCCCCCGATGCCCCGCCCCGCCCCGCAGGCCCCGATCCTCGCCCTGACCTACCCGGCCGGCACCGACGGCCAGGCGGTGCTGCGACGGGTCGTGGCGATCGCCCGCGACGCCGGCCTCGCCGTCGGCGGCCTGCTGCAGCACGACATCCAGCGGCCGGACCGCCGCAAGTGCGACATGGAAGTGGAGGACCTCCACAGCGGCCGGCGCTATCCGATCACCGCCGATCGCGGCGCCGGCGCCCGGGGGTGCCACCTCGACCCGGGCCTTCTCGCCGAGGCCGTGTCCGCCGCGACGGGCGCGGTCGGCCTCGCGCCCGACCTGATGGTGGTGAGCAAGTTCGGCAAGGTCGAGGCCGAGGGCGGCGGGGCGCGGCAGATGATCGCCGACGCGGTGGAGGCCGGCATCCCGGTGCTGCTGGCCGTCCCGCAGGTCAACCTCGACCCGTGGAGGCGCTTTGCCGGCGACCTCACCCTGGAGGTGGAGGCGGGCGGGAGCGTCGACGACACGGCCGCAGCGCTCCTCGGCGCGCTCGGGATGGCCTCGCGGGACCCGGTCGCGGCGCCCGCCGCCAGCGCGAGCGCGTGACCGGCGCCTTCCGCCCCTCGATCAGCGGCGGCGGCCGCCGGGGAAGCCCTCCAGGTCCGGGGTGATGGCGAGCGGCCCGCCGTCGCCGCATTCCGGCCCCCCTCCCGCCACGGTCGAGGGAACCTCGCGGCCGGCTCTGCGTTTGTGGCCATGGAGGACATGACCATGACCGATTTCCGTTTTTCCGTCGGGGAGCGCGTCCGGTTCGCCAATGCGGACGGCCTCGTCCTGCCCCGCAATCCGTTCGAGATCGTCTCGCGCCACGGCGCCGACGGCGTCGAGCCGTCCTATCGCGTGCGCGACCTCAAGGAGGGCACGGCGCGGATGGCGAGCGAGAGCATGATCTGCCCCGCCTCGCGCCGGCGCGCCGCGCCGCAGGCCGACCCCCGCTGAGGGCGGGCCGGGCTCAGGGCGCCGGGAAGCGCCGCGGCACGAGGCTCGCCTGGAACCAGCCGACGAAGGTCTCGATCGAGAACACCGGCAGCCCCGTCGCGGCGCGGATGTCCGCCGCGTAGGGGACCATGTTGGTGCATTCGAGGACGATCGCGCCGAGGTCCGGATGGGCCGCCGCGAGCGCCCGCGCCGCGTCGACGTTGTCGGCCCGCGCCGCCTCCACGTCGAGGTGCAGCTCGTTGCCGAGGATTGCCCGGGTGAACTCGCGGCCGCCCTCGGTGCTGCCGACCGGCGTGCCGGCGGGGACCCCGGCGAGGGCGAGGTGGCGGTCGGTCAGCGTCGATGCCGAGATGGTGAGGATGCCGGCGCGCCGGCCGGCGGGCAGCAGGCGGTTGACGAGGTCCACCTGCATCAGCGACGAGGTGGCGACCGGCACGCCGACCGCGTCGGCGAGCTCGCGCTGGAACAGCGACAGGAACCCGCAGTTGGTGGTGATCCCTTCGGCGCCGTCGCGGACGAGGTCGCGCGCGGCGGCGACGAAGGCGTCCAGCTGGCCGGCGGCGCCGCGGCGGACGACGAGGTCAGGCGTCGCGTCGCGGACCACCCGGTAGAGCACCGGGAACGGCCAGGTGAGCGCGTTGCCCATGTCGCCCGGGATGCGCGGGAAGCGGGCGTCGAGCATCAGGATGCCGACCGCCGCGCCGTAGACCGACTTGCCGCCCGGTACCCTCATTCCCGATCCTCCCCCGGCGCGATCCGGCGATCCAGCAGGTCCTCCGGGCGGCTGACGTAGATGCTGGCGTAGCCCTCCTTCACGGCGGCCACCACCTGGTCCATCCGCCGGACGATATGCCGGCTCAGGATCTCCGCGGCGAGGTCGGCGTCGCGGGCCCGGACCGCCTCCATGACGCGCCGGTGCTCGCCGCGGCTCTCGCGCACCCTCGCCGCCATGTCGACGAAGCGGATGAAGCGGATGCGCTCGTTGAGCTGCCCGAGCTGGCGCACGAACTCGGCGTTGCCGGAGAGGCGGGCGAGCGCCAGGTGGAAGGCCTCGTCCTGCGCCGTCGCCTCGCGGATCGTGCGCCCCGCATGGTCGAGGCCGTGGGCGATGAGATCGGCCTGGACGGCGGCGATCTCGGCCTCGTCCGCCCGCTCGCAGGCGCGGCGGACCGCGGCCGTCTCGATCGCCTCGCGCAGGTCGTAGAGGTCGAAGATCGAGCGGGCGTCGAGGTCGCGGCAGAAGAAGCCGCGGCCGGGCTGGAAGTCGACCAGCTGCTCGGCGGCGAGCCGGTTCAGCGCCTCGCGCAGCGGCGTCCGGCTGGCGTCGAGGTCGCGGGCGAGTTGCACCTCGTTGAGGCGCTCGCCCGGGCGGAAGCCGAAGTTGACCGCCCGCTCCTTCAGCCGCCGGTAGAGATCCTCGACCCGCCCCTCGCTCATCGCCCGCGCCGTCCCGGAAAGCGTCCGGTCCTTGTTGACACAGCCCCGCCCCGTTCGCAACATGCAGCGCTGTATGCAGGCCTGCGCGCACTCGGGGCGGGCGCGGGGCAGGGGAGGTGGGGGCTGTCGGAGGGTTCGGGGAGGATCGCATCCGGCACGAGCCGTCGTCACACCTTCGACGTCATCCCGGCGAAAGCCGGGATCCAGCGCCCGGCCGAAGCGCCCGACCCGCGCGGGGCCTGGATCCCGGCTTTCGCCGGGATGACGTTGGACGTGAGGGAAGGCCGGCGCCGGGGGAACCTGCCTTTCGCCGGGATGAATGATCGGGGGACGGGGATCTTGAGCGACGGGGCCAACCGGATGACCGGGGCGGAGGCGATGGTGCGCATGCTGGAGGCGCACGGCGTCACCCACATGTTCGGCCTGTGCGGCGACACCACGCTGCCCTTCTACGACGCCCTCGCCCGGCTCGACCACGGCATCACCCACCTGCTCACCCGCGACGAGCGCCACGCCGCCTACATGGCCGACGGATACGCCCGCGTGACCGGCCGGCCCGGCGTCTGCGAGGGCCCGTCCGGCGGCGGGGCCACCTACATCCTGCCCGGCGTCGTCGAGGCCAACGAGAGCTCGGTGCCGATCCTCGCCATCACCAGCGACGTCGCCACCACCTCGCGCGGGCGCTATCCCCTCACCGAACTCGACCAGGTCGCGCTGTTCCGCCCGCTCGCCAAGTGGAACGCCTCGCTGGACGACGCGGCCCGGCTGCCGGCGATGGTGCGCGCCGCCTTCCGGGCGATGACCACCGGCCGGCCCGGCGCCACCCACCTCGCGCTCCCCTTCGACACCCAGAAGGGCGAGGTCGACCCGGCCGAGATCTGGGCCGACCAGCGCCACCGCAGCTTCCCCGCCGAGCGCGCCGGCCCGGACCCGGACGCGATCGAGGCGGCGGCGGAGATCCTCTCCGGCGCCCGCCGCGCCGTGGCGATCTGCGGCGGCGGCCCGGTGCTCGCCGGCGCCTTCGACGCGCTGAAGCGGCTCGCCGACCTCCTCGACCTGCCGGTGGCGACCACCGTGTCCGGGCAGGGCGCGATCGCCGAGACCGACCCGCTGGCGGTCGGCGTCGTCGGCTCCAACGGCGGCGTGCCGGCCACCCGCGCGCTGGTGGACGAGGCCGACGTGGTGCTCTTCGTCGGCTGCCGCGCCGGATCGGTGACGACGGAGCGCTGGCGCTCGCCGCCGCGCGGACGGACGATCGTCCACATCGATTCCGACCCGATGGTGATCGGCGCCAACTACCCGACCGCGGTCGCGATCGCCGCCGACGCCCGCCTCGGCCTCGAGGCGCTGGGCGACGCAGTCGTGCGGCGGGCCGGTCGCAACCGGCAGGGCGGCGCCGCCCGCGCCGCCGCCGCCTGGGCCGCCAAGCTCGCCGCCTTCGAGCCGCTGGCGGAGAGCGGGGAGGCGCCGATCCGCCCGGAGCGGGTGATCGCCACGCTCGCCCGCCTCCTCGACGACGACGCCATCGTGGTCGCCGACCCGGGCACGCCCTGCCCCTATGTCTCCGCGCACCTGCGCTGGCGGACGGCGGGGCGGCGCTTCATCACCAACCGCGCCCACGGCGCGCTCGGCTATGCACTGGCCGCGGCGATGGGCGCCCATGCCGGCCGGCCCGACGTCAAGACCGTGGCGCTGATCGGCGACGGCTCCTTCGGCTTCTGCTGCGGCGAGTTGGAGACGCTCGTCCGCCACCGCATGCCGATCACCTCGCTCGTCTTCTCCAACGCCACCTTCGGCTGGATCAAGGCCGGCCAGAAATCCGGCTTCGGCGGCCGCTACTGGAACGTCGACTTCGGCCGGACCGACCATGCGGCCGTCGCCTCGGCCTTCGGCGTGAAGAGCTGGCGGGTGGAGGACCCAGGCGACCTGGAGCGGGTGCTCGGCGAGGCGCTCCGCCACGACGGGCCGACGCTGGTGGACGTGATCGTCCAGCCGCTGCACGAGGCGGCGGCGCCGGTCTCGGAGTGGGTGGCATGAGCGAGCGCCGCACGGTCGCGATCATCGGCGCCGGCATCGTCGGCGTGTCCACCGCGGTCTGGCTGCAGCGGGACGGCTTCGACGTGGTGCTGGTCGACCCCCGCGGGGTCGGCGAGGGGGCGAGCTACGGCAATGGCGGCGTCCTCGCCGCCTGCTCGATCGTGCCGGTGACGGTGCCGGGGCTGCTGGCCAAGGCGCCGCGGATGCTGATGGATCCCGGCCAGCCGCTGTTCCTGAAGTGGTCCTACCTGCCGCGGCTGGCGCCCTGGCTGGTCCGCTACCTCCGCCACGCCAACGCCGCCGACGTGCGGCGGATCGCGGCGGCGATGCACCCGATCGTCTCCGACAGCCTCGCCGACCACCAGGCCCTCGCGGCGGGCACCGGAGCGGAGCGGTGGATCGTGCCCTCGGACTACCTCTTCCTCTACCGCGACCGCGCGCACTTCGAGGGCGACGCCTTCGGCTGGTCGGTGCGCCGGGCGCACGGCATCGCCTGGGAGGAGCTGGAGAAGGAGGCCTTCAGCGCCTACGACCCGGTGTTCAGCCCGGAGCTCGGCTTCGCGGTGCGGCTCGGCGAGCACGGCCGCATCAGCGACCCCGGCCGCTACGTCAAGGACCTCGCCGCCCATGTGGCCGCCAGCGGGGGCCGCTTCGTCAAGGCGGCCGCGGAGGCGATCGTCGTCGAGGACGGTCGCTGCACCGGGGTGCGGACCGGAGGCGAGACGATCCCCTGCGCAGCGGCGGTGCTCGCCGCCGGCGCCTGGTCCGGCCCGCTCGCCCGCCAGCTCGGCCTCGACGTGCCGCTCGAGAGCGAGCGGGGCTACCACCTCGAGCTCTGGGAGCCGAGCGTCATGCCCCGCTCGCCGGTGATGGTCGCCTCCGGCAAGTTCGTGGCGACGCCGATGGAGGGGCGGCTGCGGCTCGCCGGCATCGTCGAATTCGGCGGCCTCGACGCGCCGCCCTCGCGGGCGCCGTTCCAGCTGCTCGAGCGCGACATCCGCGCCGCGATCCCGGGGCTCACCTGGCGGGAAAAGACCGAATGGATGGGCCACCGGCCGGCGCCGGCGGACTCGATCCCGGTGATCGGCGAGGCGCCGCGGGTGAAGGGAGCCTTCCTCGGCTTCGGCCACCACCACGTCGGCCTGACCGGCGGGCCGAAGACCGGGCGGATCCTCGCCCAGCTGATCGCCGGGCGGACCCCGAACATCGACCTTGCGCCCTACGCGCCGGTCCGATTTCAATAGGGTCGCCAACGAAAAAGGGGACCGAAGGGGTCGAACATCGGCCACGGGGCAACAACAAGGGAACGGGAGATGACAATGACGAGATCTGCTGCACTTCTCGGAGCCACCGCTCTGACGCTCGCCGGCGCGGGCGCCGCCCTCGCCGAGACCTGGGACATGCCGATGGCCTATCCGGCGACCAACTTCCACACCGAGAACGCGGTCGAGTTCGCGGCCTGCGTGAAGGAGGCGACCGGCGGAGAGCTCGACATCGTCACCCATCCGAACGGCTCGCTGTTCGCCGGCAACGACATCAAGCGGGCGGTGCAGACCGGACAGGCGCCGATCGGCGAGCGGCTGATCTCGGCGCACGCCAACGAGAACCCGCTGTTCGGGGTCGATTCGATCCCGTTCCTCGCCACCTCCTTCGACGCCTCCGAGAAGCTCTGGTCGGTGGCCCGGCCGGCGATCGACGAGGCGCTCGCCGAGCAGAACCTCGTCTTCGTCTACTCGGTGCCCTGGCCGCCGCAGGGGTTCTACTTCAAGAAGCCGGTGGAGTCGGCCGCCGACATGCAGGGCGTCAAGTTCCGCGCCTACAACGCCGCCACCGCCCGGATCGCCGAGCTCGCTGGCATGGTGCCGGTGCAGATCGAGGCGGCCGAGCTCAGCCAGGCGCTGGCGACCGGCGTCGCGGAGAGCTTCATCTCCTCCGGCTCGACGGGCGTCGATTCCAAGGTCTGGGAAAGCCTGACGCATTTCTACAACGTCCAGGCCTGGCTGCCGCGCAACGTCATCTTCGTCAACAAGGATGCCTACGAGGGCCTCTCGGAGTCGGCGCAGGCGGCGCTGACGGACTGCGGCGCCGAGGCGGCCGCCCGCGGCGCGGCGAAGTCGGCCGAGCTGTCCGGCCAGTACCTGAAGACCCTCGCCGAGAACGGCATGACCGTCGCCGAGCCGAGCGACCAGCTCCGCTCCGACCTCGAGGGCTTCGGCACGACGATGACCGACGAGTGGATCGCCGCGGCCGGCGACAAGGGCAAGGCGATCGTCGAGTCCTACCGGGCGATGTGACCCCCCGACCACGACATGCGGGCGGCCCGGTGGATCGGGCCGCCCGCCCTCCGGGGGCGACCATCCATGACAACCGACCGACCGTTCGTCCGGCGTGCGCTGGACGCGATCTACGACGCCGCCGGCGCCGTCGCGGCGCTCTGCCTCGTCGCCATCCTCGCCGTCATCGTGACGCAGATGGTGACGCGCTGGGTGAACGTCTCCGTGCCGGGCCTTGCCGAATACGCCGGCTACCTGATGGCCACGGCCTCGTTCCTCGCCTTCGCCCACGCGCTCAACCGGGGCGCCCACATCCGCGTCGGCCTGTTCCTCGCCGCGCTCGGGCGCCACCGCTTCTGGGGCGAGCTCTGGTGCCTCGTCATCGGCACCGCGGCGACCGCCTACCTCGCCTGGTACGCCGTCCGCCTGGTCTGGTTCTCCTGGAAGCTCAACGACATCAGCCAGGGCCAGGACGCCACGCCGCTGTGGATGGTGCAGGCGCCGATGGCCGCCGGCGCTGTGCTGCTCGCCATCGCTTTCGCCGACAACCTCGTCACCCTGGTCCTCACCCGGCGGGACAACATCGGCTCCGACCTCGTCGACCAGAGCCACGCGGAGTAGGGTGACATGGAAGACTTCGCCCCGATCGCCATCTTCCTGTTCGTCCTGTTCCTGCTGCTGGGAACCGGCGTCTGGGTGGGCCTCGCGCTGCTCGGCGTCGCCTTCGTCGGCATGGAGCTGTTCACGGTCCGCCCGGCAGGCGACGCGATGATGACCACCATCTGGCGGTCCTCCTCGTCCTGGACGCTGACGGCGCTGCCGCTCTTCATCTGGATGGGGGAGATCCTGTTCCGGACCCGGCTGTCGGAGGACATGTTCCGCGGCCTGTCGCCGTGGATGGCGCGGCTGCCGGGCGGCCTTCTCCACACCAACGTGGTCGGCTGCACCGTCTTCGCCGCCGTCTCGGGCTCCTCGGCGGCGACGCTGACGACGGTCGGCAAGATGTCGATCCCGGAGCTGCGCCGGCGCGACTACCCGGAGACCATGGTGATCGGCACCCTCGCCGGCGCCGCGACGCTCGGCCTGATGATCCCGCCGTCGCTGACGCTGATCGTCTACGGGGTGACGATCAACGAATCGATCACCAAGCTGTTCATGGCCGGCGTCATCCCGGGCCTCGTGCTGGCCGCCATGTTCATGACCTACGTCGCGCTCTACTCGAAGGTGTCGCGGCGCTACAAGCCGATCCTCGACGCCGACATGAGCCTGTCGCAGAAGCTGGCCAACTCGCGCTTCCTGATCCCGGTCATGGTGCTGATCGCCATGGTGATCGGCTCGATGTACCTCGGCTACGCCACCGCCACCGAGGCCGCCGCGATCGGCGTGATCGGCGCGATGCTGCTCGCCGCCACCCAGGGCTCGCTCAACTGGTCGACCTTCACCCAGAGCCTGATGGGGGCGACGCGGACCTCGGCGATGATCGCGCTGATCCTCGCCGGCGCCGCCTTCCTGTCGCTGTCGATGGGGTTCACCGGCCTGCCGCGCGCGCTCGCGGAATGGATCGGCTCGCTGGGGCTCTCCCGCTTCGAGCTCTTGATGGCGCTGCTCGTCTTCTACATCGTCATCGGCTGCTTCCTCGACGGCATCTCCTCGGTGGTGCTGACCATCGCGGTGGTGGAGCCGATGATCCGCCAGGCCGGCATCGACATCATCTGGTTCGGCATCTTCATCGTGGTGGTCGTCGAGATGGCGCAGATCACCCCGCCGATCGGCTTCAACCTGTTCGTGCTGCAGGGGATGACCGGGCACGAGATGAGCTTCATCGCGCGGGCGGCCTTCCCGATGTTCCTCATCATGGTGCTGATGGTGTTCGTGCTGATCGCCTTCCCCGACCTCGCCACCTGGCTGCCGGAGAACATCCGCCAGCAACCGGGGGGCTGACGGGGCGCCGTGCCGGACATCCTCTCCCATTTCGCGGCGACGCCCTGGCTGCTGCCCGCGATCCTGGCGATCGTCTGGTTCGCGGCCATCGTGCAGGTCGGGCTCGGCATGGGATTCGGGCTGACGGCGGCGCCGCTGCTGGCGGTGCTCGACCCGCAGCTGGTGCCCGCGTCCACCCTGTTCCTCGGCCTCGCCACCGCGACCTGGGGCGCCGTCTCCGAGCGCGACCGGATCGCCTGGGACGAGGTGCTGCGGGCCTCCGGCGGCCGGCTCGCCGGCGTGGCGGCGGCCTCGGCGCTGCTCGCGGCGGTGGTCGACGAGGGCTCGTTCAGCCTGGTCTTCGGGCTGATGGTGGGCCTTGCGGTGCTGCTCTCGGTGGCGGGCTGGCGGCTGCCCTTCACCCGGGCCGGGCTGGTCGGCATGGCGGCGGTCTCCGGGCTGATGGGGACGATCACCTCCGTCGGCGCGCCGCCGCTGGCGATCGTCTACCAGGATCGGCCCGCCCGCGAGGCGCGCCCGACGCTGGCCGCCTTCTTCGCCGTCGGCTGCGCGCTGTCGCTCGCCGGGCTTTATGCAACCGGATGGGCGGGGCTGTCGGACTTCGTCCTCGCCCTCGCCATGGCCCCGGGCATGATCGCCGGCATCCTCACCGCCCGCCGCCTCGCCGGCCGCTTCGACCGGCGCTACCGGTCGCTGATGCTGGGGATCAGCGGCGCCGCCGCGGTGGTCCTCGTCGCCCGGGGGCTCTGGTGAGCGCGCTGCTCGCCCCGCTGCACTTCGCGCAGGCGCACGGGCGGCTGCTGCTCGTCCTCGGGCTCGCCGCCGGCATCGCGCTGCCGGGGCTCGCCGGGGCGATGCGGCCCTACCTCCAGGAACTGGTGGCCGCGCTGCTGTTCATCGCCGCGCTGCGGATCGGCCCGCGCCAGGCGGTGGGCGCAATCCGCGACCTGCCGGCGACCGCGGGCCTCGTCGTCCTCTACCAGACCGTGATGCCGCTTTCGGCGGTCGCCGTCGCCTTCCTGGCGGGGGTGTCGGGCCACCCGCTCGCGACGGCGCTGGTGCTGATGCTCTCCGCCGCGTCGATCTCCGGCAGCCCCAATCTCACGCTGATGACCGGCCACGACCCGGCCCCGGCGCTGCGGCTCCTGGTGCTCGGCACTGCGGCGCTGCCGCTGACGGTGCTGCCGGTGCTCTGGGCGCTGCCCGCCCTCGGCGGCGCCGGAGAGGTGCTCGCCGCCGCGACGCGGCTCTTCGCGGTGATCGTCGCCGCCGGCGGCGCCGCCTTCCTGATCCGCGCGACCGTGCTCCGCGCGCCCACGGCGCAGGAGGTCCGGGCGCTCGACGGCCTCTCGGCGATCGCGATGGCGGTGGTGGTGGTGGGACTGATGTCGGCGGTCGGGCCGGCGATCCGCGAGACGCCGGAGCGCTTCCTCGGCTGGCTCGCCGTCGCCTGCCTCGCCAACTTCGGCCTGCAGCTTGCGGCGGCGGCGATCCTCAGGCGCACGCCGCTCTCGGCCTCGACGGTGCCCTTCTCGATCGTCGCCGGCAACCGCAACATCGCCCTCTTCCTGGTGGCGCTGCCGCAGTCGGTGACGGACCCGGTGCTCCTCTTCATCGGCTGCTACCAGATCCCGATGTACCTGACGCCGCTCGTCATGGCCGGGGCCTATCGCAGGCTCGCGGCCTGAGGGCCGAACCTCCGGGGCCTGCCGCCACGCGGGCCGTGAAGTCTCGCCCGGCGGTCGTCGCCCGGCGCAAGCCGGGGCTCGCCTGGCTCACCCGGACACCGACGCGGTCGCGCGCCTTTTCTCCTCGCGGCGCGTCTCGTCGCGCCGCCCCTGCCCGTCGCCGACCGGCAGCACGCCGTCACCGCCGACCGGGAGATCGAGCAGCGCCACCGCCGCGCCGAGGGCCTCGTCGAAGCCGAGGCGCAGAACCTCGGCACGCTCGGCCAGCGCCCGGCAGGCGGCCTCGACCTCGGCCGCCTCCGCCTCGGCGGCCGCCAGCAGCCGCGCCGTCTCGGCCAGCGCGAGGCGCCGGCGGCGGCGGAGCTGCGCCGCGCAGAGCGCCGGCGGCGTCGACAGCTGCAGGACCGTCAGCGGCCGCTGCCCGGCGAGGGCGCCGGTGCCATCGACCTCGCGGCTGAGCCGGTTGCCCTCGAGAAGGACGTCGCAACCCTCCGCGCACCAGCGGGCGGCGGCCTCCAGGACGGCCGGCAGGCCGCCGTCCTCCTTTCGGACAGTGTCGCAGCCGCCGCTCTGCCGCTCGTAGCTGCCGACGACGGCCAGCGGGCGACCGCCGCCAGGATGGTGGGCGAGTCCGATGTCCGGGCCGCCGCTTCCCGGGGTTCCGGCCGCGCGCAGCGGTCCGTAGCGGCGGATGATGCGTCTGGCGAGCTCGGTCTTGCCCGAGCCGCCGGCTCCCCTGAGGTTGAGGATCATCGCTCCTTCCAAGGTGGTTTTTGCCGGTGCCCCATCCAAGCAAGGATCCGGAGCACGGTGAACCCCTAATCGAGGCGCTGCCCTCGATCCGGCGACCGGCGTGCCCGCCCGGCCACGAAGCCCTCTGCATTGCCTGCATCATCCGGCGGAACCGACGGCTGCTTCGCGGCGTTTCCCAAGGGCGCAGTGCGCGTCGGGTGAGCGGTTCCAGGGCTGCGGCGGTCGACGTGAGGCACAAACGGACTTATGAATAGGACCGATGCTGGACCTCGACCCCCGCCAGACCGCACTTTTCCTCGACTTCGACGGCACCCTCGTCGACATCGTCGAGAGACCGGACGCGGTCGTCGTGCCGCCCTCGCTGCCGCCCCTGCTCGGGCGGCTCCGGGACCGTTTCGGCGGCGCGGTCGCCGTGGTCAGCGGCCGCCCGGTGGAGGAACTTGACCGCTGGCTGGCGCCCGAGCGCCTGCCCGTCGCCGGCCTGCACGGCATGGAGTGGCGGGTCGACGACGGCGTCGAGCGGCTGCGGCCGCTGCCGGCGCTGGACGAGATCCGCGACCAGATCGACGCCTCCGGCCTCGCCGCGCGCGGCATGCGGGTGGAGGACAAGGGCCTGTCGATCGCGCTCCACTACCGCGAGGCTCCGGATCTCCGCGACCGGGTGATTTCGCTCGCCAACGCCGCCACCCGGCCGTTTCCCGAACTGACCTTGCTCGACGGCAAGATGGTCGTCGAGATCAAGCCGCGCGCCGCGTCCAAGGCCTCGGCGGTGCGCCGCTTCATGGACGTCGAGCCCTTCGCCGGACGCGTGCCGGTGTTCGTCGGCGACGACGTCACCGACGAGGACGGCATGAGCGCGGCGATCGCCGCCGGCGGGTCGGCGGTGAAGGTGGGCGAGGGCAACAGCGTCGCGGAGAACCGGCTGCAGTCGCCGGCCGACGTGCACCGCTGGCTTGCGGACGTGGTGGGGGGCTGAGGGGAATGGGGCGCCTGATCGTCGTGTCGAACCGCGTGGGTCCGATGAAGGACACCGGCAAGGCGGGCGGCCTTGCCGTCGCGCTGGTCGACGTGCTGCGGGAACGCGGCGGAATCTGGTTCGGCTGGACGGGCGAGATCAGCGAGGCCGGCACCTTCTCCGACCTGCGCCGCGAGAAGAGCCGGGCGATCGAACTCGCCACCATCGACATGACCCCGGCGGACAGCGAGGAGTTCTACGCCGGCTATGCGAACCGCACCCTCTGGCCGATCCTCCACTATCGCCTGGACGTGGCGGAGTTCAGCCACGACTTCGAGGCGGGCTACAACCGCGTCAACGAGCGCTTCGCCACCCGCCTCCGGCCGCTGATCGGCCACGACGACCGGATCTGGGTGCACGACTACCACTTCCTCCCCTTCGGCGCCTACCTGCGCAACATGGGCGTGAAGAACAAGATCGGCTTCTTCCTGCACATTCCCTGGCCGCCGACCGAGATCATCAGCGCGCTGCCGCGCCACCGCTGGCTGGTGCGCTCGATGCTCGACTACGACCTGATCGGCTTCCAGACCGAGCGCGACCGCCGGCACTTCGTCGACTACCTGCGCGAGGAGGCCGGCGGCTTCGAGCATGCCGACGGCCGCTGGGAGGCCTGGGGCAAGGTGGTGCGGGTCGAGGCCTTTCCGATCGGCATCGACACCGAGGGCTTCCGCGGCTACGCCGAGAGCGCCGAGGCCAAGCGCGAGATTGGCCGGCTCGATCGCGCCCTCATCGGCCGCGACCAGATCGTCGGCGTCGACCGGATCGACTATTCCAAGGGCATTCCGCACCGCTTCCGCGCCTTCGAGCGCCTGCTCGACGAATATCCGGACTTCCGCGGCAGGGTGAGCCTCCTGCAGATCTCGCCGCCCTCGCGCGGCGAGGTCTTCGCCTACGCCGAGATCCGCCGCGAGCTCGAGCATCTCGCCGGCCACGTCAACGGGCGGTTCGCCCATATCGACTGGACGCCGATCCGCTTCCTGTCACGGAGCTTTCCGCGCCGGGCGCTCGCCGGGATCTATCGCAAGAGCCGGGTTGGCCTCGTGACCTCGCTGCGCGACGGCATGAACCTCGTCGCCAAGGAGTACGTCGCCGCCCAGGATCCCGACGACCCGGGCATTCTCGTGCTGTCCTGCTTCACCGGCGCGGCGGAGGAGATGGGCGAGGCGCTGATCACCAATCCCTACGCCACCGACGAGACGGCCGAGGCGCTGAAGACCGCCCTCACCATGCCGCTCGACGAACGCCGCGCCCGGCACGCCGCGCTCTACGCCCGCCTGGTCGCGCATGACGCCGCCTGGTGGGCCAACGCCTTCCTCGCCCGGCTCGAGGTGGCCTGACCGGCGACCGCCGCGCGCGTCCCGGCTCCCCGGCTCCCGATCGGCCGAGTGCGCCCGAGCCGGCGCCACGCCGCCTGTGCCGGCCGAACGTTTGTTGCGCGCCCGGAACAGAATTGCTCTTATGCGCGTGATTGCATGCGGATGCGCCGGACGGAGCACCGCGCCGCCGAGGGCATGAGGGAGACCGCCATGAGGATCGTCGTCGGAGGCGACAGCGCAGGCCAGCCGCTGGTGAAGGCGGTGGCCGAACATCTTTCCAGGCGGGCGGATCTCACCGTCACCGACCTCAGCCCGGCGGACGCCGGCGAGCGCTACGCCAGCACCGCCGAGCGGGTGGCGCTGGCGATCCGCGAGGGCCGGGCGGACCGCGGGCTTCTGTTCTGCGGCACCGGCATCGGCGTCTGCATCTCCGCCAACAAGGTGCCCGGCATCCGGGCGGCGCAGGCCCACGACACCTATTCGGCCGAGCGGGCGGCGAAGAGCAACAACGCCCAGATCATCACCATGGGCGCCCGGGTGATCGGCCCGGAACTCGCCAAGGCGATCGCCGACGCCTATCTCGCCTCCGACTTCGACCCGGCCAGCAGTTCCGGCCCGAACGTCGAGGCGATCGACGCGCTCGACGCCAAGTACAGCGGCTGACCGCCGGCCGGTGAGAGAAAAGGGCGCCGCGCTCGGGTGAGCGGGGCGCCCTGTCTCGTTCAGGAACAGACCCGGTCAGGCCGCGCGGATGCGGCCGAGGAAGTCCGTCATCGCCCGGCGCAGGTCCTCCGACCGGCGGTGCAGGTCGCCGATGCTGCCGCGCATCTCCCCGGAAAGGGCGCCGGTCCGTCGGGCGGACTCGCTGACGTTGCCGATCGCCCGGCTGATCTCGCGGGTCCCGGCGGCCGCCTCGTTGACGCTGCGGGCGATCTCCGCGGTGGCGGCGGTCTGCTGCTGGGCGGCCGCGGCCATCGAGTTGGCCCGGTCGGAGATCTGGGTGACCATCCGGGTGATCGCGTTGGTGGCCTCCACCGAGGCCGCGGTGGCCGCCTTCATCTCGGCGATCTGCTTGTCGATCTCCTCGGTCGCCCGGGAGGTCTGGGTCGCCAGCGCCTTCACCTCGCTCGCCACCACCGCGAAGCCCTTGCCGGCCTCCCCGGCGCGGGCGGCCTCGATGGTCGCGTTGAGGGCGAGGAGGTTGGTCTGGGCCGCGATGGCGTTGATGAGGCCGGTCACCTCGCCGATCCGGTCGACGACGCCGGCGAGCTGGCCGATCGCCTCGCTGGTCCGCTTCACCTCGCTGGAGGCGTCGCGGGCGACGCCCGCCGCGGCGCCGGTCTGGTTGTTGATCTCCTCGATCGAGGAGGAGAGCTCCTCGGTGGCGGAGGCGACGGTCTGCACGTTGGCGGTGGCCTGCTCGGTCGAGGACGACACCGCGACCACCTCCTCGGTGGTGCCGGTGGCGATCCTCTCCAGCGAGCCGGCGCTGCCGTCGAGCGTGCGGGAGGCCTCCAGCATCTCGTCGCTGAGCTTGAGCACGGTCGCCTCGAACTCCGCGGCGACCCGCTCCATGTCGGCGCGCTTTGCGGCCTCGGCCAGCTCCCGCTGGCGCCCGCTCTCCGCCTCCAGCTGGCGGGCGCGGGCAAGGCTGGTGCGGAAGCCCTCCAGCGCCTCGGCCATGCGGCCGATCTCGTCGCGCGAGCCGGTCGCGACCGGCGTGTCGAGGTCGCCCTCGGCCATCCGGACGGTGGCGGCGCCGAGGCGGGCCAGTGGGCGCGACACCAGGCGATGGTTGAACAGGCCGGCGAGGAGCGCGATCACGAGGATGGTCCCGGCGCCGCCGATCGCAACCAGGAAGCCCTGGTGGAGGGCGGTGGACTGCACCCTGGCGATTTCGGTCTGGCGCGCCGAAAGGACATCGGACAGCCGGTGCGCCGCGGTGACCAGGTCGGCCAGCAGGGCGTTGCCCTCGCCGCTGATCTCCAGCGCGCGGGCGGTGTCCACCGTCGCCGGGTCGCGCATCAGCGCGACCTGCCGGTCGGCCACCCCGGTCTTCCAGGCGCGCCAGACGTCCCCCACCGCGGCCGCCTCCGCCGCGGCCGAGGGCATCACCTCGGCGACATCGTTGGCGACCTCGTCCAGCAGGGCCTCGATCCGCGGCGTCGCCTCGTCGATCCCGGCGAGGAAGTCGCCCTGGCCGGTGAGGAGGAAGTTCTTGAGGCCGAGCGCCTGGCCGGCCATGTCCCGGTCGAGCATCTGGACGTCGACCATCATCTCCTGCAGGCGCAGGTTCTCCTCGACCACCGCGTCGGCCTTGCCCACGTTCAAGACGGTGACCAGGCTGGTGACGCCGCCGATCAGGGCGACCGAGGCGAAGGCGATCAGGCCCTTCATCGAAACCGACAACGACATGCGGTACCCCCTTCCGCAGATGGACTTCCGGATCAGACGCCGGCGCGGCGGCGCATCAGTTCGGTGAGATTGAGCTCGAAGGTGCCCGCGCCGACCGGCGCGCCGGCCTCGTCGACGACGGTCAGGCTGACCTGGGCGCGCCAGATGCGATGGTCCTCGTCCCACTCGGCGTCGTCGATGAAGACGGCGTCGGGACCGGCGGAGAAGGATTTCTGGAACTTGGCCTCGTCGCCCTGCCAGAAGTCGCTGGTGATGGCGGACTGCCCGACGTTGAGGCCGTTCCGGTCCGTCACGAACATCTCGACGAAAAGGCCGAGGGACTGCGCCTGGTGGCGGATCAGGTAGATCGACAGGGGGCTCGACAGCGTGGCGGCGATCAGCGGCTTGTCCGCCGCCTCGCGCTCGGCCACCCATTGCGTGTCGAGCCGCTCGATCTCGGCGGCGTCGATCCCCGCATAGCGCCGGTTCTGGGCGGCGACCGAGATCGCCACCACATCGTTGGCCAGCAATTCACGAAGGTCCGCGACGACGGCGTCGTCGATCAGCGCCCGCGGGTTCGGCGCGGTGGCCTCCTGCGCCAGGGCCGGCCCCGCGAGAAGCGCGAGGGCGGCCGCCACAAACGTTTTCATTCGCTCCCTCCGAACTGCATTCAATGGATTTGATGCGTTCGGACGGAAGCTAAGGGGCGGCTCCTTATGGAACCGCTAATGAGGTAGGAATTTACGCAAGCGCCGCCGCGGTCAGCGGATCCGGATGCTCTCGAAGGCGGCCTCGGAGATGCCGAGCCGGGCGAGGTGGCGGGCGGACGGCCGGCGGCCGGCGTCGACGGCGGCGGCGACGCTGCGGGCGCTATCGAGGATCTCGGCGGCGCCGCGAAGGCGGGCGAACAGGGACGTGCGGGTCATGGCGAAGGCTCCGTTTCTACGCCCCTGATATGGCCCTCCGCAGGGCCTTCAGGCAGCGGTCCCGACGCGGACCAGCCATGCATTTAGTGCAATCTTCGGATACCGAGCCACCCGTCTCGCGGGCGACTCACCCGACCGCGGCGGCGAAGCTGGAGCGGACCGCGTCGATGTCGTTGGCGAGCACCGTCAGGGCATATCCCTCCGCGCGGCGACGCTTCGCCGCCTCGGCGCCCATGGTGAAGATCCCGGCGGCGATGCCGGCGCGCCGCGTCGCCGCGAGCACCCGGGCGCAGCCCGCCTCCCGCCGGTCGGCGTCGCCGCCGTAGGAGAGGAGGAGGTCGCCGGTGCCGATCAGCACCATGTCGATCCCGGGCACGGCGGCGATCGCGTCGGCGGCCTCGACGCCCGCCGCGGTCTCGATCATCACCGCCACCAGGTGCCCCTCCGCCCGGGCGAGGTAGTCGGCAAAGCCCTCGCCGAGCGGCCGCACGCCGCCGCCGGAGCGGATCCCGTGCGGCGGGAAGCGCCCCGCCGCCGCCGCCGCCGCCGCCTGCGCCGCCGTCTCCACCATAGGCACGATGACGCCGTCGGCCCCCGAATCGAGCGCCCGCCCGATCGACAGCGGCGTGGAGTCCTCCACGCGCACCAGCACGGGGCAGTGCGG
This sequence comes from Pleomorphomonas sp., assembly GCA_041687675.1. Lineage (GTDB taxonomy): Bacteria > Pseudomonadota > Alphaproteobacteria > Rhizobiales > Pleomorphomonadaceae > JAWLBM01. The sequence goes on from JAWLBM010000001.1 coordinate 164,696, forward strand.
CCGCGCCAGCCCGACCGCGGCCTCCAGCCCCGCCCGGTCCCACAGCCCGTGCTGCAGGTCGATCACCAGCGCGCCCGGCCGTGCCCGCGCCGCCATCTCCGCGACGGCGGCGCTGCCGAGCGCCAGCCAGAGCACGCCGAGGTGGTCGCCGGCGGCGACGCGGCCGCGAAGCCCGGGCCGGGAGGGTGCGGTCATGTGGGGTCTCCATGGAGGGTCAGGGGGAGGAGGGCGGTCATCGGGCGGCACCGGCCGCCTCGTCCGCCGGGCCGTCCTCCTGGTCGGCCGCGGTCAAGGCGGCGAAGGCGCTCTCGGCCTGGTCGATGAAGCGATGCATGAGGTCGGCGGCGGCGACGGAATCCCCGGCGAGAAAGGCGCGGGCGAGGCCCTCCAGCCGGCCGGCGACCAGCCGCTGGGTGGGCGGGTCGCCGAGGGTGCGCTGGCGGACCACCTGGACATGGTCGGCGAAGCGGGCGATCGCCGAGGCGAGCCGGTCGTTGGAGACGGCGCCGAGCCAGGCCGCGCGGAAGGCGACGTTGGCCTGGTAGAGGCGGTCGGCGTCCCCAGCCTCCGCCGCCGCCCGCGCCTCGCGCGCCGCCGCCGCGATCTCCCGGCGGCCGTCGGCGTCGAGGTCGCGGGCCGCGTGGGCGGCGGCGCGCGGCTCGAGAAGCCGCCGGACCTCGAAGATATTGGCGATGTCGGCCGGGGTGAGCCGCGGCAGCATGAAGCCGCGGGTGGTGCCGACCAGGTAGCCCTCGTGCATCAGCCGCATCAGCGCCTCGCGGACCGGCATGCGCGAGACGCCGAGGCGGCCGGCGATCTCGGTGTCGACGAGGCGATCCTCGCGGCCGAACTCGCCGCGATGGATTTGCGCGCGGATGTCCTGATAGATTTGGCTCCGGAGGCTCTCCGATCGGCCGATCCGGGCCGGGCTCCGCGCGTTCATCAGCGCCTCCGGGTGGGTTCCGTATACGGTTTCCGGGCCGATCGCGACGACATCCGCCCGGACGGCGGTCACGAATGCTCCTGCGGCGCAGCAGAATATGCCGGCTTTCCGGGGAAGTATGCGATCCGAGCGGGGCGGTTTGCAAGTCGGCTGGCCAAAATTTTGGGCTTGAAATGGATACGGTTCCGGCTGAAAGTCGTCGCGGATAACGTCTGGTTCCGGTGGTACGCCATGGTCGCTTCGCCCCTCCCCACCCCGCAGGCCGGCCCCGACGCGGCGCCGATCCGCTCGCCGCTGAAGGGCATCCGGCCGCAGATCCAGGACCTCAGGACGGAGAATATCGCCGCCCTGGCGGTGCGGGCGCTCGAACTCGGCGACGTGATCCCGCTGTGGTACGGCGAGGGCGACCTGGTGACGCCCGAGTTCATCCGCGACGCCGCCAAGGCCTCTTTCGACGCCGGCAACACCTTCTACATTCCCGACATGCGGGGCATGCCGGCGCTGACCGAGGCGCTGGCCGCCTACCAGACCCGGGTGCACGGCCGGCCGATCCCCGTCGAGCGCTCGACGATCACCCCGGGCGGCATGCAGGCGGTGCATCTCGCGATGGCGCTGCTGGTCGATCCGGGCACGAACGTCGTCTACGTCGAGCCGCAGTGGCCGAACATCCACAACGCCATCCACCTGGCCGGCGGCGAGCCGCGGCCGGTGCCGCTCGACTTCGACACCGACTTCCGGCTCGACCTCGACCGGCTGTTCGACCGCTGCGACGCGCGCACCCGGGCCATCATGTTCTCCACCCCGGCCAACCCGACCGGCTGGACGGCGAGCCGCGAGGAGCTGCTGGCGCTGATCGACTTCTCCCGCCGCACCGGGATCTGGATCATCTCCGACGAGGTCTACGGGCGCCTCTCCTTCGAGGCCGACGTCGCCCCGTCGGTGCTGCAGCTCGCCGAGGACGGCGACCGGGTGCTCTCGGTCAACTCCTTTTCCAAGGCCTGGGCGATGACCGGCTGGCGGGTCGGCTGGCTGAGCCATCCGTCCGAGATCGCGCCGCAGCTCGCGGCGATGACCCAGTATGTCAACAGCGGCACCGCGGGTCCGATCCAGGCCGGCGCCGCGGCGGCGCTAACCCGGGGCGAGGACCTCGTCCGCGAGGTGCGCGGGCGCGTGAAGCGCGGGCTGGATCTCACCTACGAGCGGCTCTCTCGGATCAACGCCATCCTCCTGCCGGAGAAGCCGAAGGGCGGCATGTACGCCTTCTTCCGCTTCGAGGGCGAGCCGGACTCCGGCGCCGCCTGCCGGCGCATCCTGGAGACGGCCCGCGTCGGCCTCGCTCCCGGCTACCTGTTCGGCGAGAGCTCGCGCCCCTTCGTGCGGCTTTGCGTCTTCCGGGAGGAACACGTGCTCGAGACCGCCCTCGACCGCATGGTTGAAGGGCTCGCGTGAGGAAAACGGCCCGCGCGAGACGGGCCGGAGAAGGGAGCCGGGGCGCCCGAGCGGGGCGGGCCGGCGTCAACCAGAAGAGGGGACCCAGGACATGAGCTTCACCCGTCGCAGCCTCCTCGGCCTCGCCGCCGCCATCGGCCTCGCCGCCGCGGGCACGACCATGGCCGCCGCCGAGTCGATCACCATCGGCGCCTACCCGAGCAACCCGCCGTTCGAGTTCAAGAACGCCGACGGCAACTTCGAGGGCTTCGAGGTCGACATCGCCAAGGAGGTCGCCAAGCGCCTCGGCATGGAGACCGAGATCTCCGACATGGGCTTCCAGGCCCTGTTCGCCGCCACCTCCTCGCAGCGCATCGACGCGGCGATCTCCTCGATCACCATCACCCCCGAGCGGCTGCAGAGCCAGTCCTTCACCCAGCCCTACTACGACGCCGACATGGGCATCGCCACCCGGACCGACAGCGACATCGCCAAGCCCGAGGACCTCAAGGGCAAGATCGTCGGCGGGCTCTCCGGCTCCACCGGCGAGAAGTGGATCCGCGAGAACCAGGAGACCTACGGGATCGCCGAGATCAAGGGCTACAACACCCAGCAGGACCTGCTGCTCGACCTCAACGCCGGCCGCGTCGACGCCGCCGTCAGCGACGTCCCGGGCATGGAATACGCCTTCACCCGGATGGACGGCCTCACGGTCAAGGAGCGCATCAAGACCGGCGAGCAGTACGCCATGATGATGACCAAGGACCACCCGCTGCTCGGCAAGGTCAACGACGCCCTCACCGCCATGAAGGAGGACGGGACCATGGCGTCGATCCACGAGACGTGGTTCGGCACCACCCCGCCGGAAGGCTCCTCCACGGTCACCGTGATGCCGCTGCCGGCGCCCTGACGCACGCGGGGGATCGCCATCGACGCGACCGTCCGGCAGTCTCTGCCGGGCGGTCCTTCTTTTGACCGCTCCTCTCAATCGACGCGACGAACGGGGGCTGCCAGATGTCGCTTATCGACACCTTCTTCAACGGCGAGGTGCTGCTCTCGGCCTTTCCCGCATTGCTGCGCGGGCTGTGGACCACCATCCTCCTCGGCATCATGGCGATCGTGATCGGCATCTCCGCCGGCCTCGCCATCTCGATCGTCCGGCTCTACGCCCCGAAGCCCTTCCGCCTCGTCGCCGTCGCCTACATCGACATCCTGCGCGCGACGCCGGTGCTGGTGGTGCTGATCCTCATCTACTACGCGCTGCCCTTCGTCGGCCTGCGCTTCTCCTCCTGGACCTCCGCCACCATGGCGCTGTCGATCGTGATGGCGGCCTATTCGGCCGAGATCTTCCGCGCCGGCATCCAGGCGGTGCCGAAGGGCCAGTTCGAGGCGGCGGCGGCGCTGGGCCTGCCCTTCTTCCTGGTGCTGCGCAAGGTGGTGCTGCCGCAGGCGATCCGCACCGTGATCCCGCCGACCACCAGCAACTGCGTGTCGCTGTTCAAGGACACCTCGCTCGCCTCCGCGGTGGCCCTGCCGGAACTCCTCAAGGAGGCGACGGACGCGCAGGCGCTCTACGCCAACCCGACCCCGCTGATCGGCGCGGCGATCATCTACCTCGCCTTCCTGTGGCCGATGGTGCGCCTCGTCGGCTGGCTGGAGGTCAAGTACCAGGCTGAGACCTCGCGCTGATGCCCAAGCCTTCCGGGACCCGCGCCGCTCAGAACTGGTCGTCGGTCCCGGCGTCGAGCACGTCGTCGCCCTCGTCGACGGCGGCGTCGAACGGCACCTCGTCCTCGAAGCCCATCAGCTCCTCGTCCGTGTAGCCCTCGTCCATCGTGGACTCGTCGTACATCTCGTCGTCCATCGAGCCGTCGTCGGTCTCCCAGGAGTCGGGATCGGCTGCGTCGACGATGCCGAAGTCGCTCTCGTCGAAGGTCGTCGGCTCGCCCGCCGGCTGGCCCGGCATGCCGGCGCCGTCGATGCCCTGGCGGTTGGCGATGTCCGGAAGGCGGCCCGGCTGGATCCGCTGCGGGGTCGGCGCGTAGAAGCCGTCGTCGCCGCCGCCCGGCTCGAAGATGCGGATCTCGTGCTCCTCGCCCTCGAGTTCCAGCGTCACGCTGCCCTCGCCGATGGCCGCGACGGTCCACTCGGCGACCGGGTCGCCGACGCGGACCGACAGCGTCAGGTCCTCGGCGAGGTCCCGCAGCACCGCCACCGGCACCGCGTCGACCTCGAGGATGCCGGAGAGGATCACGTCCGGCGGGGCGATCTCCTCCACGGGCTCGGGCTCCGGCTCGTCGAGGACGACCGGCTCGGGCTCCGGCTCCGGCTCGTAGACCGGCGGCGGCGGCGGGGGCCGGCGCGAGGGCACGAACAGCGGCCGCTCGCGGAAGGCCTCGAGGCTGTCGACGGAAATCTCCGACAGCGGGTTGAGCAAGGCGCGCTGGTCCAGCGCCACGCCGGGGGCGCCGGCCGGCTGGGCGGCCGCGGCGCTCGCGAGGAGGACGGCGGCGAGGGCTGCGCGGACGGCCGTCACGATCCGGCCCTCCAGAAGCCGCGCACCCCGAGGTCGACGCGCAGCGCGGGATTGTCGCCGGGCTCGGCGCCCTGGCTCGGCAGCTGGCGGACGGCGACCTGCTCCAGGGTCATGATCGGCAGCCCCGTCTCCAGGTCGTGCATCAGCCGGCGCAGGCCGTCGTTGTCGACGTCGAGGGTGATGCGCAGCCGGACGTCGTCCTCGTCGTCGGGCTCGAGCTCCTCGATCGCCTGCGTCTCGATCACCCGTCCGCCGACGCCCTCGACCGCGGCGACGAGGCGCTGCTGGAGGGCGGCGCCGGCGAGCGGCGCGGAGGCCGCCGGAAGGTAGAGCGCGGTGGTGTCGAGCGGCTCGGCCGCGGTGCCCTCGAGGCGGGCGAGGCGGGCGTCCATCTGGGCGAGCAGCGCCTCCTGGGCGCGGATGAGGGTTGTGGTCTCGTCGAGGCGGACGACATTCGCCGCCGTCACCCCGGCCGCCGCCAGCGGCAGCGCGACGAAGACGGCGAGGGCGGCGAGGCGGATGCCGCGGGTCGGGGGAGGGGCGGCGCTCACGGCAGGGCTCCGGTTCGGAAGGGTTCGCCGGAACCGCCGGCGCCATCGGAGCCGTCGGAGCCGTCGGCCGGGGGCGCCTCGCGGGCGACCCAGCGGGCGACGATGTCGAAGTCGTCGCGGCCGTTCTCGTCGCGCGTCACCGGGGCGGCGAACTGCACGCCGGCCAGCGCCTCGTCGGCCTCCAGCATCGGGATCAGCGCCGGCGCGTCCGCCGACCAGCCGACGATGCGCACCTCGGCCCCGTCGATCTCAAGCTCGCGCAGCCAGGTCCCGTCCGGAAGCAGGCCGGCGAGCCGGTCCACCATCACCATGGCGGCCGTCCCGGGCACCTTGCCGCCGATGAGGCGAAGGTCCCGCGATTCCGCCGCGGTGTCGCCGGTCGCGGTGCGCAGCACCTGGCGCTTCACCGCCAGCCGGCGCTCGAGGTCGGCGAGGCGGGTCTCGGCCTCGAGCGACAGCCACTGGGACACCGCGAAGGCGGGGACGACCGTCGCGAAGACCAGCACCAGCGCCAGCGCGACCCGGCGGCGCAGGCGCCGGCGCCCGGCGTCGCGCCCGCCGCGGTAGAGGTCGATCCGCAGCGGCGTCTCCAGCGGCTCGGCCGCCGAGCCGATCGCCGTCGGCGCGAGCTGCAGCCGGGCGAGCCGCTCGGCCCGCTCGGCGACGATCTCGGTGGAGGTGGCGAGGAAGTCGACCCCCATGCTGCCGTCCGGGGCGGCCTCTCCGGCGACGGCGTAGCCGTATGCGACCCGGTCCGGCCGCCAGGGCGTCAGCCGCTCCAGCCGGTGCTCGATGATGGGGGCGAGGTACTCGCGGCCGGCGGCTGGCAGCTGCAGGGTGCGGGCGATCAGCCGCTCGGGGGCGAGGCGGAGTTCCACCGCATCGCGGCCGGCCCGGCGCAGCCGGCGGAGCTCGCGCGCGGCGGGCTCGCCCTCGGCGACCTGGCGCACGCCCTTGCGGTCCGCCTCGAAGAAGCGGAAGCCGGCGTCGCTGTCGACGACGATCGCGCGGCGCCGGGGCCGGCGGCGCCGGACGAGCGGCTCGAGGCCGTCCACCATGGCGTCGAGCATGCGCGAGACGAGGGACGTCATCCGCCCGCCTCCCGCCGCCCGGCGGACGGCCCGGAAGATGCCCGGATCCCGTGTTGGCTGAAGACCGTCATGGAGCTTCCCATGGGCGGAGCGGGCTGCGGCACGCCTATCCGGTCGTGCGCAGCACCTCCTCCATCGATGTCAGACCGCGGGCGGACTTGGCAAGGCCGTCCTCGAGCATGGTCGCCATCCCGGCCCGACGGGCCGCCTCCAGGATTTTCAGCGGATCGGGCTGGTGACGGATGAGCCGGCGCATGTCGTCGTCGACCCTCAGCGCCTCGAAGATGCCGACCCGGCCGCGGTAGCCGCTGTGGCCGCAGGCCTCGCAGCCGACCGGGCCGTGGAACACCGCGTCCGCGGGCAGGGCGAGGCCGCGGGAGGCGGCGACGTCGCGGGCGATCTCCGCCTCGCGGGCGTCCGGCCGGCGGCAGCGCTCGCAGAGCCGCCGGACGAGGCGCTGGCCGAGCACGCCGCGCAGCGTGGTGGCGATGAGGTAGGGCTCGACGCCCATGTCGGCGAGGCGGACCACCGCGTCGGAGGCGGTGTTGGTGTGCAGCGTCGTCAGCACCAGGTGGCCGGTGAGCGCGGCCTGGATGCCGATGCTGGCCGTCTCGCCGTCGCGCATCTCGCCGACCATGATCACGTCGGGGTCATGGCGCAGGAACGAGCGGAGCGCATTGGCGAAGGTGAGGCCGATCGAGGCCTTCACCTGCGTCTGGTGGACGCCGGGGATCTGGTACTCGATCGGGTCCTCGACCGTCACGATCTTGCGCGAGGGATCGTTGAGCAACTGCATCGCCGTCGCCAGGGTCGTGGTCTTGCCGCTGCCGGTGGGGCCGGTGACGATCACCACGCCGTGCGGCTCGGCGAGCATCGCCTCGAAGATCGACTGGTCGCGGCGGCTCATGCCGATGCGGGCGAACTCCAGCAGCCGCGTGTCCTTCAGCAGGATGCGCAGCACGGCCGTCTCGCCGTAGAGCGTCGGCATGATGGCGACGCGAAGGTCCGCCTCCTGGTTGCCGATCTTGACGTTGGCGCGGCCCTCCTGCGGCAGCCGCCGCTCGGCGATGTCGAGGCTGGCGAGGATCTTGACGCGCGAGATGATCGCCGGGGCGAGGTGGCGCGGGAAGCTCTGGTCGGTGCGCAGGTAGCCGTCGACGCGGAAGCGGACGCGCAGCTGGTCGCGGCCGGTCTCCATGTGGATGTCGGTGGCGCCGGCCTCGAGCGCCCGCTCGAGCAACTGGTCGATGGTGCGGACGATCGGGGCGCCGCGGGCGAGGTCCTGCAGCGCCTCGACGCTGTCGGCGATGGCGACCGCCTGCTCGCGGTCCTCGTCCGCGTCGGCGGAAAGGTCCGTCGCCGCCGCCTCGGCGCCCACCCGCTCGAACAGCAGTTCGATCTCCTCGAAGGAGACCACCTGCAGCGTGAGGGGGCGCTGCAGGGCGAGGCGCACCGCGTTGATCGCCTCCCGCCGGCCCGGGTCGGCGACCGCCAGGCCCGCGCGGCCCTGGTCCTCGAAGGGGAAGACGGCGGCCTCGCGCAGGTAGCGCCGGGAGAGGTCCTGGAACAGCGGCCGGTGCCCGGCGATCTGCTGGAAACGCCCGCGCGGCAGGCCGTGGAAACCCGCCGCGTGGTCGGCGAGTTCGCCGGCCGGCAGTCCGCCGGCCCGCCAGAAGGCCTCGAGCTCGCCGTCGGCGAGCGGGCGCAGGGCGGCGTCGACCACCACCCCCCGGGCGGCGAGCCAGGCCGAGAAGCCCTTTTCCACACTTTCGAGTCGCTCGACCGACGACATTCCGTCCCCTTCGATGCGCCGATCGGCGCATCATGACCCAACTTCGACGCTATCGCGAGATTCGGCCCCGATTGGGGCAGCCTCACAGCATCCCGGTAAGAAAACGTTACACCCTATCGCATGAAACATCATTGACTTTTTTGACATAGCCGTCATTTTCGTGGGCGCTGCGGTTGCAGTGGCCGCCCGGGTCGGGCGGCGGCGGTGCCCCGATCCGGCCACCGTTAAGGGAATGTTAACGGGCAACCCGTCAACAAAGGTTGCCGAAGCGTTAACGGAGCCATCCTCCCTCGCGGGATTCGGAGCAGGCATGCGGATGATGAGGGTCCTTGCGGCAGGCGCCGTCCTGGTCGGACTTGCAGGCTGCGCCGCGCTGGAAACATCCACGGAGAACCGTGCGTCCGTTCTCGAGAACGGGGTTTTCGGCGACATCCGCGCGCGCCATCCGAAGGCGGGCGGCCGCGAGCCGCAGGGCCTCATCCCGGTCGACACCACCACGGGCACCAGCCTCATCTACGGTCCGGACGGCCAGACGCCGGTGGCGGCGGCCTATTCCGATTCGCCGGAAGGTGAGGGAGAGGCCGGCGAGCCGGGCTCCTACCGGCTGAACTTCGAGAACGCCGAGATCAAGGACGTCGTCCACGCGGTGCTCGGCGAGGCGCTGAAGCTCAACTACACGTTGACGCCGGACGTGGCCGGCACCATCACCATCTCCTCCGCCCGCCCGGTCAACCGGACGGAGCTCCTCTCGATCCTCGAGACGACGCTCGCGGCCCAGGGCTTCTCGATGGTGAAGACCGGCGAGGTCTGGAAGGTCGGGGCCATCGTCAGCGGCGGCGGCGTCGTCGACCGCGGCGCGCGCACCCAGCCGGGCTACGGCGTCTCCATCGTGCCGCTGCGCTTCGTCTCGGTGCGCAACATGGGCCGCCTGCTCGGCGGCTTCGTGATCGACGCCGAGGGCATCCGCATCGACAGCACGCGGAACACCATGGTCATCTCCGGGCCGGGGTCGAAGCGCGAGGAGGTGGTCGCGACCATCCTCTCCTTCGACGAGGACTGGATGAAGGACCAGACGGTCGGCATCTTCGAGATGCGCCGGGCGAACCCGGCCGCCGTGGTGCCGGAGCTGGAACGGGTCTTCGACGCGGCCGGCGCCGGCTCCGGCGTGATCACCTTCCGGCCGATCACCCGGCTGAAGGCGGTGATGGTGGTCTCGCGCAACGCCGACCTCGTCCGCCGCGCGGAGACCTGGGTGCAGCGGCTCGACCGCGAGAGCCTCTCCGGCGGCGAGCAGATGTACGTCTACCAGGCCCGCCACCGCGACGCGAAGGAACTCGCCAGGATCGCCAACGGCCTGTTCGCCGGCGGCAGCCTCAACCTCTCCGCCGCGACGCCCTCGGCGGACCGCGCCTTCGGCGGGGACGACGGCTTCTCCATCGGCGAGGATGCCGACGCGGAGGGCTTCGAGGAGCAGCCGATCGACGACGTCACCGGCGCCGGCGAGGACGGGTTCGAGGACGAGACCGCCCCGCCGGACGTGATCGACCTCACCGCCTCGGCCTCGGGCGGCGGTCGCGCCGCCGTCAAGATCGCCGCCGACCCGGCCAACAACTCGGTCATCATCTACGGCGATGCGGCGATCTACCGGAAGGTGCTCGCCGCGATCCAGCAGCTGGACGTTGCGCCTGTGCAGGTCGCGATCAACGTCACCATCGCCGAGGTCCGCCTCAACGACGCGTTGAAGTACGGCATCCAGTATTTCGTCAAGAGCGGCTCCGTCGGCCTCGGCGAGGACGAGGGCTCGATCAGCTTCAAGGACGTCGCCGGCGCGCTGAGCAAGCAGATCCCCGGCTTCAACTTCCTGATCGGCAGCGACAAGAACCCGGACGTCATCGTCTCGGCGCTGGACCGGGTCACCGACGTCGAGATCCTCTCCTCGCCCTCGCTGGTGGTGGTGGAGAACCAGAAGGCGACGCTGCAGGTCGGCGACCAGATCCCCGTGCAGGTGGCCGAGCAGTCCACCGACGGCGGGACGCTGATCACCCAGACCGAGTACCGCGACACCGGCATCATCCTGAACGTCACCCCGCGCGTCGGCGAGGACGGCACCGTGACGATGCTCGTCGAGCAGGAGATCTCCTCGGTGCCGGAGACCTCGCCGGGCGGCAACCCGACCATCTCGCGCCGGCGCGTCGCCTCCAACATCGCCGTCAACGACGGCCAGACGGTGGTGCTCGCCGGGCTCATCAGCTCCACCAAGGAGACCCGGCGCGAGGGCGTGCCGCTGCTCTCGCGCCTCGCCGGCGTCGGCGACGCCTTCGCCAACAACAACAAGGGAACCATCCGCAACGAACTCGTTGTGCTGATCCGGCCGCAGATCGTGCGCAACGGCGAGGACGCGCAGTCGGTGGCGGAGGACCTGCGCTCGAAGCTCTGGGCGATCGGCCAGCGCGAGCGCCGGAGCCCCTGACCATGACCCGCGCGGCTCTCCTGCGCGACGTGGTCGGACTCGGGATCGCCGCCGTAGCCGCCGCCGCCGTGCTCGCCGCCGACCCGCCGCCGCTGGTCCCGCCGGCGCCGGCCCTCGCCTCGGTGGCCGCCATGGCCGCCTGGATCGCCTGGCAGGACCTCAGCGACTTCACCATTCCCGACGGCGCCGTGGCCGGCCTCGCCCTGGTCGGCGTCACCTGGCGCATCGTCGGTGGCGCGGCGGCGGGCGTCGCGCCCGGCGAGGCGGCGCTCCTCGTCCTGTTCGACGCGGTGCTCGCCGGCGGCGGCCTGTGGCTCGTGCGCGAGGTCTATTTCCGGCGGCGCGGCTTCGATGGGCTCGGCCTCGGCGACGTCAAGCTCGGCGCGGCCGGCGCCGTCCTTCTCGGCGGCTTCGGCTTCGCCCTCGCCCTCGCCGCCGCCAGCCTCGTCGGCATCGCCGTCGCGCTCCTCCTCCACCGGGGCGCAACGACCCCGATCGGCGCCCGGCGGCTCGCCTTCGGCGCGGTGCTGGCCCCGGCGATCGCCCTCGTCTTCCTCGCCGGCGCCGCCGGCCTGCTGCCCGGGCCGGTGGTCTGAGATGGCGAACTGGGAGTACAAGGCCATCAACAACGCCGGCCGGATGCTCGCCGGACGGATGGACGCCGAGACGCGGTCGGAGGTCCTCGAGCACCTGGAGCGGGTCGGCTATACGCCGGTGTCCGTCGCCGAAACGACCGGGGCGCCGAAGCGCAGCTGGCGCGACCAGCTGACCCCGGAGCCCAGCCCGCAGCACATCACCGGCTTCACCCTCGACCTCGCGATGCTGCTGAAGGGCGGTGTCACCCTCGACGAGGCGCTGCTGATCCTGTCGCAGATGGAGAGCCGGCGCTGGCTCGCCCGGCTGATCCGCACCCTCCACGTCGAGCTCTCCGGCGGCAAGAGCTTCAGCCAGGTGCTGGCGATGCACCCGACCCTGTTCCCGCCGATCTACGTCAAGATGATCGAGGTCGCCGAGGCGGCAGGCCGGCTCGAGGAGGCGCTGACCGGCGTCGCCCGCGAGCGGCAGCGGGTCGAGGCACTGCGGCGCAAGTTCCTGTCGGCCATGGCCTATCCGGCCTTCCTGATGCTGGCCGCCATCGGCGTGCTGTTCTTCGTCCTTTTGTTCATCGTGCCGCAGTTCGAGCAGGCGATCGGCAGCTTCCGCAACCGGCTCGACCCCTCCTCGCTCCGGGTGTTCGACCTTGCAGCCTGGCTGCGCGACAACCTCGGCCTCGTCGGCGGGGCCGCGGCGGGGATCCTCGGGCTGGTGCTCGTGGCCGGCCGCCTCGGCCGCGGGCGCAACATCTGGGTCGGGCTCGGCTCGAGGATCCCGGGCCTGAGGACGGTGATCGCCTACGACACCACGCTCACCTTCTGCCGCACCTTGTCGATCCTGGTCTCCAACGGGGTGGACATCTCCTCCGCCCTCAGGCTCATCCACGGCGTCCTCCGCGACCCGGCGGCCCGGGACGGCATCGACGCGGTGATCGGCGAGGTGCGCCAGGGGCGGCGGCTCTCCGAGGCGCTGGCGCGCCATCCCTTCCTGCCCGGCCATGTGGTGCAGATGCTGCGGGTCGGCGAGGAGTCCGGCAACATCGCCGACAGTGCAGACCGTATAGGCATTTTTTACGAAACCAAGCTTGAGACGGCGCTCGGTCGCGTTACGGCCATCATCGGCCCTGTTATGATGATGGGCGTCAGCGTGCTGATCGCCTGGCTGATCATCTCGGTGATCTCGGCCCTCATGAGCGTCAACGAGCTTCTCGTATAGGACGGCGATGGACAAACGACCCGCATTCCGCTCGAACGCCCGCCGCCGCGATCGCCGCGGCGGATTCACACTGGTCGAACTGCTCGTGGTGCTGGTGATCCTCAGCCTGGTGATGGGCCTCGTCGGCCCGCAGGTGCTGAGGTTCCTCTCCTCCTCGCAGTCGCGCGCGGCCAAGCTGCAGATCGAGAGCTTCGCCTCGGCGCTCGACCTCTACTATCTCGACAACGGCCGCTACCCGAGCACGCAGGAGGGCCTCGAGGCGCTGGTCCGGCGGCCGGGCGCCGCCGCCAACTGGAGCGGCCCCTACCTGCAGCAGCCGGACGTGCCGGTCGATCCCTGGGGCAACCCCTACGACTACCGGGTGCCGGGCAACCGGGCCCCCTACACGATCGTCTCGCTCGGCGCGGACGGTCAGCGAGGCGGTGCCGATGACGGGGCCGACATCTCCAACGAGTGAGCGGCGCGACCGGAACGCCGGCTTCACGCTGGTCGAGGTGACGCTCGCCATGGCGATCATCGCCCTCGTGGCGGCCCTTGCCCTGCCCCGGGTCTGGCCCGGGCAGGGGGCGACCTCGATGCGTGCGACGGCCTATTCCCTGGCGGCCTCGCTGAGGCAGGCCCGCAACACGGCGCTGGCGGGCGGTTCGGCGACGAGCGTCCCGGTGGACGGCAAGGCCCGCCGGGTCGGCGCGACGGAGATCCCGGAGGACCTCGAGATCCGCACGGCCGGCATCGACGGCGCGGTCCGCTTCGACCCCGACGGGCGCTCCAGCGGCGGGGCGATCGTGCTCAGCCGGGAGGGCGTCGCCTACACCATCCGCATCGATCCGCTGACCGCCGGCGTCCAGATCCTCACGGGTGCGCCATGACCTGCCGGGGCGGCCGCCGCGACGGCTTCACCCTGTTCGAGGTGCTGGCCGCGCTGCTGATCCTGGCGGCGGCGAGCCTTGCCATCACCCGCGCCGTGGTGGTCGCGCGCGGCGGCATCCTCGCCTCGGACGGCTACATCGGCGCGGAGGCGGTCGCCCGGACCCTGCTCGAGGGGCCGGTGCCGCTGGCGCTGCGCAGCCCGGGCCGGCTCTCCGGCACGCTGGAGGGGCACGCCTATGCGATGCAGTCCTCGCCGATCGAGATCCCGCTGCGCAAGCGCTCGCGGGAGGAGGGGCCGCGCCCCGAACCGGCCTTCGTGCCGCTCCGCATCGCCGTGGTCGTCTCGGCCGGCGCCCGGCGCGAGGTGCGCCTCGAGACGGTGCGGCTGGTGCCGCGGCAGGCATCGCCATGAGCCGCCGCCGCGATCCTCCGCGCGCCGGCTACGTCCTCATCGAGGCGCTGGCGACGCTCGCCCTCGGGGCGCTGGTGCTGACCGGGGCGGCGACGCTGGTCGCGGTGATGCTCCGCTCGGCCGACCGCACTGCGCTGGCGCTCGAGCAGATGGAGACCGGCGGGCGCGCGGTGGCCGCGCTGGAGCGCGATCTCGCCGCCGTCACGCGGCTGAGCCGGCCCGGGCAGTCGGCCGAGACGATGGTGTTCCTGGGCGAGCCGGAGGCGCTGTCCTTCGTCATCGAGCGGACCGACCGGGACGGCTTCGCCGAGCCCGTCCTGGTGCGCTGGACCAGCGAGGAGACGACCGCCGGCCGCGGCCGGCTCATCCGCAGCGAGGCGCCGATCCTGCCCGGCGTCGCCGTGCCCGAGGAGCCGGGCGACCCGGTTTCCGTCGATACCGGCCGGGCGGTGGTGCGCTTTGCCTATTTCGCGCCGCAGCCGGACGGCTCGGGCGAGGTGCTGATGGACACCTGGAACGACCCGGCCCGGATGCCGGCCGCGATCCGCATCGCCCGTTCCGCGCCCGGAAGCATCGAGGTCGAGACGTCCGTCCGGGTGCCGATCCGCACGGATGCGGAGATCGCCTGCCTCGGCCTGCCCGGCTATTGCAGCCTCACCGGCAGCCGCAACGACGAACGCCGGGCGGCGCCGACCACCGCCAGCGGCGGCGCCGTCGAGCCGCCGGCAGATCCGGTGGATCCCGGCCGCCCGGGCCGGCCCGGTCGCCCGCGGCCGGGCGATCCCGACCCGCGCGACGGCGGACGGGGGAACTGATGCCGCCCGCCGCCCGCCCCCGCCGCGCCGGCTTCGTGCTGGTCGCCATGATGGCGATCACCGCGCTGCTCGCCGCTCTGGTGGCCGCCGTGTCGACGGTGTCCCGGTCCGGGCTGGAGACGGTGCGGATGGAGGTCGACGACCTCGTCGGCGACGCCCTGCTCCGCGCCGGGCTGGAGGTGGCGGCCTGGCAGCTCGTCACCCTCGCCGAGCCGCCGCGCTTCGTCGACGGCCAGCTGATCCGCCTCGACAGCGGCAGCGTGACGGTGTTCGTGCTGCCGACCGGCGGCTGGATCGACCTCAACACCAGCGACCCGGCGCTGCTTCAGGCCGCCTGGAAGGCCGGCGGGCTGAAGCAGATGCGCGAGCGCGACTTCGCCGACCGGGTGGTGGACTGGCGCGACCGCGACCAGGAGAAGCTGCCGCGCGGGGCCGAGGCGGAGGACTACGCCGAGGCGGGCCTGCCCTTCGCCCCGGCCAACGACGCCTTCCGCCGGGTCGACGACCTGCGATGGGTGCTGGGCATCCGCCCGGCGGACATCGAGCGGCTCGGCCGCTTCTTCACCGTCACCAACGTGAAGGGCACGATCAACCTCTTCGAGGCGCCGCGCGAGGTGCTCGAACTGCTGCCCGGCTTCGACCGGCGGGTGGTGGACCGGGTGATGCGGCTCAGGGCCAAGCGCGAGGAGGAGACGGTTCCGCGCCTGCTCGCGGCGGTGCCAGAGGCGGCCCGGCCCTTCGTCAACGCGGACCTCGGGGCGGACCGGATCGTGCGGTTGCGGCTGGAGGCCCGGCCGAACCGCGGCGCCATGCGCACAATCGAGGCGCTGATCATCCCCGATCCGCTCGGCCGCGAGGCCTATCGCGTGGTGGAATGGTCGGAAGAGACCGGCGCATCGCCGCCCTGAGGCCCCTCGCCCGGGCGCCCGGGCAGTGTCGCCCGGCCGTGCAGCCGTCTCCGGGCGTCAGGCCGCCGTCGGCGGCATTTCCCTCAGCCGCGCCTCGACGCGCAGGATGCGGCGGACGAGCGCCCAGGCGACGTAGAGCCCCGGCAGTCCCATGATGGCGACCAGCACCAGCGTCGCGGTCTCGCCGAGGCCGAGCATGCTGCCGACCGCCCAGGCCAGCGCGAACACCGCCCCGAGCATCTCGGTCACGATCAGCAGCATCGCCCCGATCGCCGACATCAGCGCGTCGAAGGGGGAGAGGGGCTTGTCGTCCGTCGGAAAGCTGGGGCCGGCCATCTCGTCTCGTCCTGTTGGTCTGCCGGCGCATCAAGTCCGGACCGCCGGCCCGTGTCAAGCGCGGCGACGCCGCGGCGACGTTTGCTTGACCTCTTGCCGCTATCCTCCTCCCAACGGCTGCGAGCACCCGGCGGAGGAGACATCCTTGAGCGTCCTGAGCGAGACCCGCGGCGGCGTCTGCCGCCTCACCATCGACCTTCCGGCCGGCCTCCACGGCGAGGACTTCGAGGCGGCCCTCGCCGGCTCCTTCGAGGCGGCCCTGGCGGACCCCGCGGCGCGGGCGATCGTGCTGGCCGGCGCGGACCGCTGCTTCGTCGCCGGACCGGATGCGGATCTCGTGGCAAGGGAGGCCGCCTTCGGCCCGGCCGAGGCGGAGGCGGCGCTGCGCCGGCGGCTGGCGCTGCTCGGGCGGGTGGATGCGTCCCCGAAGCCGGTCCTCGTCCGCATCGACGGCCTGGCGAGCGGCCTCGGCCTCGGCCTCGCGCTCGCCGCCGACGTGGCGGTCGCGTCCGAGGAGGCCGAGTTCGCGGCCCCGGAGACGCGGGCCGGCCTGCTGCCCGCCGCGCTGGCGCCGCTTCTCGTGCGGACGGTCGGCCCCCGCCAGGCGCTGCGGCTGGTGCTCACCGGCGAGCGCATCCGCGGCGCGGAGGCCCGGGCGATCGGCCTCGTCCACGAGGTGGCGCCGCGGGTGCACCTGGCCCAGGCGGCGGACCGGGCGCTGGTCGGACTGATCAAGGGCGATCCGGCCGCCCTGTCGGCGGCGAAGCGGCTGATCGCCGGCCTTGCCGCGGCGCCCGGGGCGGAGGCGCTGGAGACGGCGGTGCGCCTCGGCGTCGTGCCGGCCACCGACTGGGTGGCCTGACCGGCCCGCCATCCCGCCTGCCGCCCGGACGTGCAAAGGCCGGCGCCCACGGGGAGCGCCGGCCCTGTTGTCTGGAGAGGGGAGACGGATCAGCCGGCGTCGGCCGCTTCGCCCTGCTTGATCTCCTGGCCGGTGGCCTGGTCGACCACCTTCATCGACAGGCGGACCTTGCCGCGCTCGTCGAAGCCCATCAGCTTGACCCAGACCTTGTCGCCTTCCTTCAGCACGTCCTTGACATTGGCGATGCGCTGCGGGGCGATCTGGCTGACGTGGACGAGGCCGTCGCGCGAGCCGAAGAAGTTCACGAAGGCGCCGAAGTCGACGATCTTGACGACCGTGCCCTCGTAGACGGCGCCGATCTCCGGCTCGGCGGCGATGCCCTTCACCCAGTTCATCGCGGCCTGGATCGCCTTCATGTCGCTCGAGGCGAACTTGACGGTGCCGTCGTCCTGGATGTCGATCTTGGCGCCGGTCTTCTCGACGATCTCGCGGATCACCTTGCCGCCGGTGCCGATCACTTCGCGGATCTTGTCGGTCGGGATCTTCATGACCTCGATGCGCGGGGCGTGCTCGCCGAGCTCGGCGCGGGCGCCGGTGATGGCCTTGGCCATCTCGCCGAGGATGTGCTCGCGCCCACCCTTGGCCTGTTCGAGCGCGACCCGCATGATCTCCTCGGTGATGCCGGTGATCTTGATGTCCATCTGCAGCGAGGTGACGCCCGCCGTGGTGCCGGCCACCTTGAAGTCCATGTCGCCGAGGTGGTCCTCGTCGCCGAGGATGTCGGACAGCACCGCGAAGCGCTCGCCCTCCTTGATGAGGCCCATGGCGATGCCCGCGGTGGCGGCCTTGAGCGGCACGCCGGCGTCCATCAGCGCCAGCGACGAGCCGCAGACGGTGGCCATCGACGAGGAGCCGTTCGACTCGGTGATCTCAGAGACCACGCGGATGGTGTAGGGGAACTCGTGCTTCTCCGGCAGCATCGGTCGGACGGCGCGCCAGGCGAGCTTGCCGTGGCCGATCTCGCGGCGGCCGGGCGAGCCCATGCGGCCGGTCTCGCCCACGGAGTAGGGCGGGAAGTTGTAGTGCAGCATGAAGTGCTGCTTGAAGGTGCCCTCGAGGGCGTCGACGAACTGCTCGTCCTCGCCGGTGCCGAGGGTCGCGACCACCAGGGCCTGCGTCTCGCCGCGGGTGAACAGCGCCGAGCCGTGGGCGCGCGGCAGCACGCCGACCTCGGCGACGATCGGCCGGACCGTCTTCAGGTCGCGGCCGTCGATGCGGGTGCCGGTGTCGAGGATGTTCCAGCGGACGATCTTCGCCTGCAGCTCCTTGAATACCGAGGCGACCTGCTCCTTCGTCCAGCGGGGCTCGGCGCCCTCGGGGAAGAAGTGGGCCATCACCTTCGCCTTGGCGGCATCGACGGCGGCGTAGCGGTCCTGCTTGACGATGATCCTGTAGGCCTCGCGAAGGTCGGCCTCGGCGATCTCGAGCATCTCCTTCTCGATCGCGGAGAGGTCGGCCGGCGCGAAGTCGCGCGGCTCCTTGGCGGCGCGCTCGGCGAGGCGGATGATCGCGTCGATCACCGGCTGGAAGCCGCGGTGGCCGAACATGACGGCCTCCAGCATGGTGTCCTCGTCCAGCTCCTTGGCCTCGGACTCCACCATCAGCACCGCGTCGGCGGTGCCGGCGACCACGAGGTCAAGCTTCGAGTCGACCATGCGGTCGACCGGCGGGTTGAGCACCAGCTCGCCGTCGATGTGGCCGACGCGGGCGGCGCCGACCGGGCCCATGAAGGGAACGCCCGAGAGCGTCAGGGCCGCCGAGGCGGCGACCATGGCCACCATGTCCGGCGCGTTCTCCATGTCATGGGCGAGCACGGTCACGATCACCTGGGTGTCGCACTTGTAGCCGTCCGGGAACAGCGGGCGGATCGGCCGGTCGATCAGCCGGGAGGTCAGCGTCTCGTGCTCGGACGGGCGACCCTCGCGCTTGAAGAAACCGCCGGGGATCCGGCCGGCCGCGAAGGCCTTCTCCTGGTAGTTGACCGTCAGCGGGAAGAAGTCCTGGCCCGGCTTCGGCTCCTTGGCGGAGACCACGGTGGCGAGCACGACGGTCTCGCCGTAGGTGGCGAGCACCGCGCCGTCGGCCTGGCGCGCCACGCGGCCGGTCTCGAGCGTCAGCGGGCGGCCGTTCCAGTCGATGGTGACTTGCTGGGTATCGAACATGTCTGTCGTCCTGTTCCTTCGGTTCGCAGCCGGAGCGTGCAGACCACGGGCAAGACGGCGGGACGCTTCCCTCGGGAAGCGCCCTGCGATCCTGCCCCATGGCCGGTCTCGCTCCGGCTCGAGCGGCCCGACGCCGACGTTCGGCGACGGTTCCGCCGTCCGGGATCCGCCTCGGCGGCTCCCGCAGGCCGCAGCCGCCCGGCCTCGGCCGGTCGTCCGCGGGCCGGCCCCGCGCGAGTGGCGCGTGCCGGCGTGCCGTGCACATAACACGTTTGACCGGGCGGCGGCACGCCCACCGATCAAAAAAACGAGGGGCGCCGGAACCCTCGCCCCGGCACCCCGAAATCCGTGGCGCTGGCCGGCGCCAGAGCGATTTTCGATCAGCTGGAAACACCTGATCGAAGAGAAATCGCTCCAGGTTCAAACTTGAGCATAGTCCTGTCGTTCAGATCGGTCCGATCAGAACGGAATATGCTCTAGCGACGCAGGCCGAGGCGGCCGATCAGCGAGGTGTAGCGCCCCTCGTCGGTCTTGCGCAGGTAGTCGAGCAGCTGGCGACGGTGGCTGACCATCTTCAGCAGGCCGCGGCGGGAATGGTTGTCCTTGCCGTGGGCCTTGAAGTGCTCGGTGAGGTTGGCGATGCGCTCGGTGAGGATCGCGACCTGCACCTCCGGCGAGCCGGTGTCGCCGTCCTGGGCGCCATAGTCCTTGATGAGCGCGGCCTTGCGCTCGGTGGTGATCGACATCGGGCTGTCCTTCGTCAGTTGCCGCGGGGGCGCCGCGGTGGGATCGGAGCCGCGGATCTCACTCCGCGGCGAGGTTGAAGACGCGGCGGGGATGGACCTCTCCCCCCTCCACCTCGCACAGCGCCACGAGACGACCGCGGGTCGTCGCATAGGCCGGGCCGTGGAAGATGGGAGCATCCCGTCCGCGCAGCATGACCGACTGGCCGGAGCGCAGGCGGTTCGCCTCCGCCTCCGTCAAGGCCAGGGCCGGGATGTCGTCCAGCGCGGTCTCGACGGGTCGAAGGCAGGCGGCGAGGTCGCCCTCGCCGGCGTCCTTATGCGCCAACTCGTCCAGCATTTCCAGCGGAATCATGTCCTGTTCGCCGAACGGGCCGACGGCGAGCCGGCGAAGTTCCACCACATGGCCGCGGCTGCCGAGCCGGCGGGCGATGTCGCGGGCGAGCGCGCGGACATAGGTGCCCTTGCCGCACTCGGTCTCGAACACGGCGGTGTCGGCGTCCGGGGCCTCGACGAGGTCGATCCGGTGGATGGTGACCGGGCGGGGCTCCAGCACCACCTCCTCGCCGGCGCGGGCGAGGTCGTAGGCCCGCTCGCCGGCAATCTTGATCGCCGAGAAGGCGGGCGGCACCTGGGTGATGTCGCCCTCGAACTCGCCCAGCACCGCGTCGACCTCGTCGGGCGAGGGGCGGACGTCGGAGGTGGCGACCACCTCGCCCTCGGTGTCGTCGGTGTTGGTCTCCGCTCCCCAGCGGACGGCGAAGCGGTAGACCTTGCGGCCGTCCTGGACGAAGGGCACGGTCTTGGTCGCCTCGCCGAGGGCGATCGGCAGCATGCCGGAGGCGAGCGGGTCGAGGGTGCCGGCGTGGCCGGCCTTGGAGGTGCCGTAGAGCCGCTTCACCGCGCCGACGGCCTGGGTGGAGGTGATCCCCACCGGCTTGTCGAGCAGGATCCAGCCGTGGACGGTGTTGGGTCGTCTGCCTCGGGCCATCTCGGATCTTCAGTCGCGGTCTTCGTCGGCGTCGGGGGACTCGCCGAGGTCCTGGGCGACCTCCGGCGAGCGCAGCAGGCTGTCGATCCTGGCGCTCTCCTCGAAGCGGTCGTCGAAGCGGAAGACGAGGTCGGGGGCGAACTTGAGGTTCACCTTGTGGGCGACCTGGCCGCGGATCCAGCGCTTGTTGCGATCGAGCGCCTTCACCGCCGCCTTGGCGTCGCCGCCGCCGAGCGGGGTGACGAACACCGTGGCGTTCTTGAGGTCCGGGCTCATCCGCACCTCCGGCACGGTGATCATCAACGAGTTGACCTCGGGGTCCATGATCTCGCCGCGGGCGAGCAGCTCGGCCACTGCATGGCGCACCAGCTCGCCGACGCGGAGCTGGCGCTGCGACGGCGCGCGGGGGCCGCCCTTGTCGGCGTGCCTGGGGGTCATGGGCAAGCGCTCCTGTTCCAAAGAAACGGGCCGGCGGTCGCCCGCCGGCCCGGTGCTGCGGTGCTCTGCGCCGTCACAGCGTGCGCGCGATCTCCT
The DNA here is from genome assembly GCA_041687675.1 of Pleomorphomonas sp. Classification (GTDB taxonomy): domain Bacteria; phylum Pseudomonadota; class Alphaproteobacteria; order Rhizobiales; family Pleomorphomonadaceae; genus JAWLBM01. The sequence goes on from JAWLBM010000001.1 coordinate 186,009, forward strand.
CGACGCGGAAGCACTCGATGACGTCGCCCTGGCGCATGTCCTGGTAGTTCTCGAAGTTCATGCCGCATTCCTGGCCGGCATGGACTTCCTTGACGTCGTCCTTGAAGCGCTTGAGCGTCGCAAGCTTGCCCTCGTGGATGACCACGTTGTCGCGGATGAGGCGCACCGAGGCGCCGCGCTCGACCACGCCCTCGACCACCCGGCAGCCGGCGACCTTGCCGACCTTGGTGATGTTGAACACCTCGAGGATCTCGGCGTTGCCGAGGAAGGTCTCGCGGCGCTCCGGCGAGAGCAGGCCCGACATCGCCGCCTTCACGTCATCCACGAGGTTGTAGATGATGTTGTAGTAGCGGATCTCGATGCCGGCGCGCTCGGCGGCCTGGCGGGCCTGGACGTTGGCGCGGACGTTGAAGCCGATGATGGCCGCGCCGGACGCCTCCGCCAGGGTGACGTCGGACTCGGTCACGCCGCCGACGCCGCCGTGGATGATGCGGGCCGCCACCTCCTCGGTGCCGAGCTTCTCCAGCGCGCCGCTGATCGCCTCGAGCGAGCCCTGCACGTCGGTCTTGACGACGAGCGGGAACTCCTTGCGGCCGGCTGTCTGCAGGCCCTTCATCATCTGCTCGAGCGAGCCGCGGCCGGTGGTCTTCTGCAGGGTCTCGCGCTTGAGGCGGACACGGTACTCGGTGATCTCGCGGGCGCGCGCCTCGTTCTCGACGACCGCCACGCGGTCGCCGGCCTCGGGCGTGCCCTGGAAGCCGAGCACCTCGACCGGCGTCGAGGGACCGGCGCTCGGCACCTGCTGGCCGTGGTCGTCGAGCAGGGCGCGCACGCGGCCCCACTCGGTGCCGGCAACGACGATGTCGCCGACCTTCAGCGTGCCGCGGTCGACCAGCACCGAGGCCACGGCGCCGCGGCCCTTGTCGAGCTTGGCCTCGACCACGATGCCCTCGGCCGCCCGGTCGGGGTTCGCCTTCAGCTCGAGCAGTTCGGCCTGCAGCAGGATCGCCTCGAGCAGCTTGTCGAGGTTCATCTTCTTCAGCGCCGAGACCGGCACCTCGAGGACGTCGCCGCCCATCGCCTCGGTCTGCACCTCGTAGCGCAGCAGGTCCGTGCGGACCCGGTCGGGATTGGCGTCGGGCTTGTCGATCTTGTTGATCGCCACGATCATCGGCACGCCGGCCGCGCGGGCGTGGCTGATCGCCTCGATCGTCTGCGGCATCACGCCGTCGTCGGCCGCGACCACCAGCACCACGATGTCGGTCACCTTGGCGCCGCGGGCGCGCATGGCGGTGAAGGCCGCGTGGCCCGGGGTGTCGATGAAGGTGATCTTCTGCCCGTTCATCTCCACCTGGTAGGCGCCGATGTGCTGGGTGATGCCGCCTGCCTCGCCGCCGGCGACGTTCGCCTGGCGCAGCGCGTCGAGCAGCGAGGTCTTGCCGTGGTCGACGTGGCCCATGATGGTCACGACCGGCGGGCGGGACACCTTGTCCTCCGCCGCGTCCGGCTCGGCGTAGAGACCCTCCTCGACGTCGGCCTCGGAGACGCGCTTCACGGTGTGGCCCATTCCGATCGCGATCAGTTCCGCCTTGTCGGCATCGATGACGTCGTTGATCTTGTGCATCTCGCCGTCCTTCATCAGCAGGCGGATGACGTCGACGGCGCGCTCGGCCATGCGGTTGGCGAGTTCCTGGATGGTGATCGCCTCGGGCAGCACCACCTCGCGCATCACCTTCTCGCGCGGGCCGGTCTGGCCGGCGCGCTTCTCCTTCTCGCGGCGGCGCTTCAGAGCGGCGAGCGAGCGGGCGCGGCCGCCCTCGTCGTCGGTCAGGGCGGCAGTGATGGTGAGCTTGCCGCCGCGGCGGTCGCCCTCGGTGCGCTTGACGGGCTTGGCCACCTCCGGCACGCGCTTCTTCAGCGCGGCGACGCCGGTGGTGCGGCGCGGCTCCTCCTCCTCCGGCACCAGGGTGCGGGCGCGGGTCGCCGGCGCGGCCTCGGCGGCCGGGCGGCGGGCAGGTTCCGCGGCGGGCGCGGCCGCGGCGGGAGCCTCGGCCGGCGCCTCCTCGGCCGGAGCCGGCTGCGGCGCGGATTCGCCCTCGGCGGCGCGACGGGCCTCTTCCTCGGCGTTGCGGGCGGCCTCGGCGGCCTCTCGCCTGGCGCGCTCCTCGGCCTCGGCCTTGGCTCTCACCTCCTCCTCGGCGCGGCGGCGGGCCTCCTCCTCGCTGCGCTTCTTCTCCTCGGCGTCGCGGATGCGCGCCTCGCGCAGGGCAGCCTCGCGCGCCTCGATCTCGTCCTGGCTCAGCGAGCGCAGCACCATGCCGCCCCGGTCCGGCCGGCGCTCGGGCGAGCGCGGCGCAGCGGCGGCCGCGGGAGCGGCCTCACGCCGCGGCCCGAGTCCCTCCGCAACGCGCGCGGGCGACGGCGCAGGAGCCGCGTCGCCGCTTCCGCGCGACTTCTTCTTCTCCACGACGACCGCCTTGGTCCGCCCGTGGCTGAAGCTCTGGCGCACCGTGCCCTGTTCGACCGTCCGCCGGCCGAGCGTCAGGGTGGGCTTCTTCGGCGTGACGGTCAGGGTCTTGTCGTCGGTGTTCTTCGTATCGCTCATACCGTGCTCAATCCTCGCCGGTCGTCTCGTCCGGGCCGCTTGTCGCGGCCGCATGCCCAGTCGACGACCAATCGTGCCGCGGGTCGCCGGAACCGTCTCGGGGTTCCCGGTTTCCCGCCATCCAGTCCGTCTCCGGTTCGCCCCCGCGGTAACGGGCGAGCGCGGCGGCGTTGTTCAGGAAGCTGGTACTCGCCCCGCCGGCGAGCAGTGCAGCATGTATCACATTTGCTCCGCCCAATGCCAAATCCAATTCCGCGGCCGAGAACAAACCGGTCACGACGCGGGGAAGTTTCCCCGGCGGGATCGGGCTGGCCGCGGTCCCGCGTTCGGCATCGGGACCCTCTTCGATCGCCCCGTCGTCGGGGTCGTCGTCTTCGTCGTCGGGGAGGCCGCCGGCCCCGTCCGTCCACTCCTCGGCCTCGAGAAGCCGGCGCGCGCGCCGGCTCATCGCCTGCATCACCTTGCGGCGGCCGTCGTCGGCCGCCTCGAGCGCGTGCACCACCGCCACCACGCCGCCGCGCTCCAGCGCCGACGTGACCTTGCCGAAGCCGGTCACCACCAGGCCCGCCTTGCGGGCCATCGACAGCGACCCCAGCGCCCGCTCGGCCAGGAGCCGGTCGACCAGGTCGGGCAGGTCCGGCGAGGCGCTCGCCTCCGCCTTGAAGCCGCGCCCGAACAGCCGCTTGCGGACCGCCTGCTCGACCAGGTCGCGGCGACCGGTCACCCAGACGCCGCGGCCGGGAAGCTTGCCGGCGACGTCCGGGACCACGGTCCCGTCCGGCGCGCGGGCGAAGCGGATCAGCCGGTCCGGCGATCCCGCCTCGCGCGTCACCAGGCAGGTCCGCTCCACGGCCTCGCCGCGCCGAGCCATGCCGCCCCCGTCCTTTCCGCCGCGACCCCGGGTCAGGCCCGCTCCGCCTCGGCGGTCTCGCCGGTGTCCTCGTCGGCCTCGCCGGTGTCCTCGGCCTCGTCCTCCTCGGACGGCGGCTCGATCCAGCCCACGGCCACGCGGGCCGCCATCACGATCGCCTCGGCCTCGGCCCGCGAGACCTCGAGGCCCGACAGGGCGCCCGGGTGGCGGATCGCCTCGCCGGCCTTGCGCTCGGTCCAGCCGACCAGGTCGTCGGCGGCGCAGCCGGCGAGGTCCTCGACCGTCTTCACGCCGTCCTTGCCGAGGGCCACCATCATTGCGGTGGTCACGCCCGGCACCTCGCGCACCGCGTCCTCGACGCCGAGGCGGATGCGCTCCTCGTCGAGCTCGCGCTCCTTCTCGTCGAGATAGTCCTGGGCGCGCGCCTGGATCTCCTCGGCGGTGTTCTCGTCGAAGCCCTCGATCGCCGCGATCTCGTCGCGGTCGACATAGGCGATCTCCTCGACCGAGGCGAAGCCCTCGGTGGCGAGCAGCTGCGCGACGACCTCGTCGACGTTGAGGGCGCTGGTGAACAGCTCGGTGCGCTCGGCGAACTCCTTCTGCCGGCGCTCGCGCTCCTCCTGCTCGGTGAGGATGTCGATCGCCCAGCCGGTCAGCTGCGAGGCGAGGCGGACGTTCTGGCCGCGCCGGCCGATCGCCAGCGACAGCTGCTCGTCCGGGACCACCACCTCGATGCGCTCGGCGTCCTCGTCGAGCACCACCTTGGACACTTCGGCCGGCTGCAGCGCGTTGACGATGAAGGTGGCCGCGTCCGGGTTCCAGGGAATGATGTCGATCTTCTCGCCCTGCAGTTCCTGGACGACCGCCTGGACGCGGCTGCCGCGCATGCCGACGCAGGCGCCGACCGGGTCGATCGAGCTGTCCTTCGAGATCACCGCGATCTTGGCGCGCGAGCCGGGGTCGCGGGCCACCGACTTGATGTCGATGATGCCGTCGTAGATCTCCGGGACCTCCTGGGCGAACAGCTTGGCCATGAACTGCGGGTGCGTGCGCGACAGGAACACCTGCGGGCCGCGCTGCTCGCGGCGCACATCGTAGATCAGGGCGCGGATGCGATCGCCGTAGCGGTAGGTCTCGCGCGGGATGAGTTCGTCGCGGCGGACTATGGCCTCGCCGCGGCCGAGGTCGACGATGACGTTGCCGTACTCGACGCGCTTGACGGTGCCGTTGACGATCTCGCCGATGCGGTCCTTGTACTCGTCGAACTGGCGGTCGCGCTCGGCCTCGCGGACCTTCTGCACGATCACCTGCTTGGCCGACTGGGCGGCGATGCGGCCGAAGTCGATCGGCGGCAGCGGCTCGGAGATGAAGTCGCCGAGGCGGGCGGCCGGGTTGCGGTGCAGCGCCTCCTGCAGGTCGACCTCGGTGGCCGGGTTCTCCACGTTCTCGACGACCTGGAGCAGCCGCTGCAGCCGGATCTCGCCGCTGCGCGGGTTGATCTCGGCGCGGACGTCCGTCTCGGAGCCGTAGCGCGAGCGGGCCGCCTTCTGGATGGCGTCCTCCATCGCCGCGATCACGATCTGGCGGTCGATGGACTTCTCGCGCGCGACCGCATCGGCGATCTGCAGCAGTTCCAGTCGGTTCGCACTGACAGCCATGGTCTCTTCGTCTCCTGGTCGGCCCCGCGGGGGGCCTGTCGAGGGGCGCCCGGGGCGGCCCGCTCACGTCCTCCGGCGCCGCCTCAGGTCTTCCCGGCCCTCAGCGATTCTCGGATCAATGCGTCGTTCAGCACCAGCTTGGCCTCCGACAGCGTGTCGAGGGGGAACCAGACCTCCTGGACCCCGGTCTCCAGCGACTGCAGGAGACGGACACCGCCCTCGGCGCGGCCCTCGCCGTCGCGGGTGCCGAGAAGCCAGCCGCGGAAGCGCTTGCGCCCCTCCAGCGGCACGGCGAGTTCGATCTTCGCCTCGAAGCCGGCCCAGCGGTCGAAGTCCGACCGGCGGGCGAGCGGCCGGTCGATGCCGGGCGACGACACCTCCAGATGGTAGGCCTTGTCGACCGGATCGTCCACGTCGAGCACCGGGGACACCGCCCTCGACACCGCCTCGCAGTCCTCCACCGACATGGTGCCGTCCGGACGCTCGGCCATGATCTGCAGGGTCAGCCCGTTCATGCCCAGGAGCCGCACCCGGACGAGCCGGTAGCCGAGGTCGGCCAGTACCGGCTCGACGATCGCCGCGATGCGCGCGTCGACGCCGGTCTCCGCGACGAGCCGCGGCTCGTCGAAGGGGCTCTCGACCGGGTGCCCGGCGAGGGGCGGGACATGCTCGTGCTCGGACGCCATCGGGCGGATCGGGTTCCTGCTGGTTCGGCGACGCGCCTGCCCCGGTAGGGCCCTGATAAGAAAAAGGAGCGGGTCCCGTCGGGCCCCACTCCCAATCCGTCATCGAAGACGCATCAGAAATCGACTGACGGGGAGATAAACCCTCCGGGGTCGAAAATCAAGGCTCGCCCGGACCGCCCGCCGCGGCCGCCGGGCGCCGGCGCTCGAAGGCGAGGTAGGTCGGGCGCCGGCCTTCGCGCAGCGCCTTCGCCTCGTAGCGGGTCCCGGGCCAGCCGGGGAAGGGGGTCGTCCAGTCGGCCGGGCGGGTGGCGGTCCAGCGGAAGCCGGGATGGCCGCGCACGTGCTGCAGCGTCCAGTCGACGTAGCTGTCGATGTCGGAGGCGAAGTGGAAGGCGCCGCCGGGCCTCAGCACCCGGGCGAGCCGCTGGAGGGTGTCCGGGCCGACGAAGCGGCGCTTCCAATGGCGGCGCTTCGGCCACGGGTCCGGGTAGAGGAGGCTCACCCGGTCGAGCGAGGCGCCGGGCAGCCAGTCGAGCACCTCGACGGCGTCGCGGTCGCTGAGGCGGACGTTCGCGAGCCCCCGCGCGTCCACCACGGCGAGCGCCTTGGCCATGCCGTTGAGAAAGGGCTCGACCCCGATGAAGCCGACGTCCGGCGCCTCCGCGGCGCGGTGCACCAGGTGCTCGCCGCCGCCGAAGCCGATCTCCAGCCGCACCGTGTCCGGGTCGTGGGGAAACAGGGCGCCGAGCCGGCCCGGGGGAGGCCCGTCCATCGGCAGGGCGAGCCGCGGCAGCAGGGTCTCGATCCGCTCGGCCTGCCCGCTGCGCAGCGGCCGGCCCTTGCGGCGGCCGAAGAAGGCGGCCTCGCGCATCCCGGGGCCGTCGGCGGTCTCGTCGCTCATCGGGTCGGGCATCCTCGAGACGGCGCCGCCCGGCGCGGTGGGGCGCCGGGCGGCAGGGTGCGGCCGGCGGGCGGCCGCGGGTTCAGGCGAGGGCGGTCTTCAGGCTGTCGACCAGGTCGAGCCGCTCCCAGGAGAAGCCGCCGTCCGCGTCCGGCGCCCGGCCGAAGTGGCCGTAGGCGGAGGTGCGGGTGTAGATCGGCCGGTTGAGGCCGAGCCGCTCGCGGATGCCGCGCGGGCTCAGCTTCACGAATTCCGGGTCCGACAGCACCGCCTCGAGCCGGGCCGGGTCGACGTTGCCGGTGTCGTGCAGGTCGACGTAGATCGACAACGGGTCCGACACGCCGATGGCGTAGGAGACCTGGATGGTGCAGCGGTCGGCGAGGCCGGCGGCCACCACGTTCTTGGCGAGCCAGCGGGCCGCGTAGGCCGCCGAGCGGTCCACCTTGGTCGGGTCCTTGCCGGAGAAGGCGCCGCCGCCGTGCGGCGCCGCGCCGCCGTAGGTGTCGACGATGATCTTGCGGCCGGTGAGCCCGGCGTCGCCGTCGGGCCCGCCGATCACGAACTTGCCCGTCGGGTTGACGTGCCACCTGGTCCGCTCGGTGATCCAGCCGGAGGGCAGGGTCTCGAGGATGTAGGGCCGGACGATCGCCTCGACGTCGGAGGAGGTGAGAAAGGGGTCGACGTGCTGGGTCGAGAGCACCACCGACATCGCCTCGACCGGCACGCCGCGCTCGTAGCGCAGCGTGATCTGGCTCTTGGCGTCCGGGCCGAGGCTCTTCTCCCGGCCGCTCTTGCGGGCGGCGGCGAGGCGCTCGAGCACCTTGTGGGCGTAGTAGATCGGCGCCGGCATCAGTTCGGGCGTCTCGCGGCAGGCGTAGCCGAACATGATGCCCTGGTCGCCGGCGCCCTCGTCCTTGTTGCCGGCGGCATCGACGCCCTGGGCGATGTCGGCGGACTGCTTGTGCAGGAGCACCTCGATGCGGGCCGTCTCCCAGTGGAAGCCGTCCTGCTCGTAGCCGATGTCGCGGATCGCCTCGCGGGCGAGCGCCTCGATGACGTCGGCGGTGATCGCCTCGGGGCCGCGGACCTCGCCGGCGATGACGACGCGGTTGGTCGTCGCCAGGGTCTCGCAGGCCACCCGCGCGTCGGGCTGCTGCCCGAGGAAGGCGTCGACGACGGTGTCGGAGATGCGGTCACAGACCTTGTCCGGGTGACCTTCGGATACGGATTCGCTGGTGAACTGGTAGTCCTGACGCGCCATGTGGGTGTACCCCGCAAAGTAGATCGTACGGCCGCCGACAGGGCGGCGACCGTCGTTTTCACAACAGCGGCGAGTCACGTCAAGAGCGGAGCGCGAATGGAACGTCGTCGTCCCTCGCGGGGCACGGGTCCGGTCCCCGGCCGGCACAGTGCGCCGCGCCGTCCCCCGGGTCGGCGCGGCGGCCCGTCGGTTCAGGCCTCCTCGCCCTCGGAGAGCGACTGGACGAGGTCGACGATGCGCCGGCGCACCCGGGCATCCTTGATGCGGACGAAGGCCTTGTTGAGCGACAGACCCTCCGAACTCGACAGGAAGTCGACCACGTAGGAATGCGGCTGCTCGGCGAAACCGGCGGCCTCCTCGGGCGTGCCCGGCGCGTCCTCGAAGAAGAAGGAAACCGGGACCTTCAGCACCGTCGCGATATGCTGAAGACGGCTGGCGCCGATCCGATTCGTGCCCTTTTCGTACTTCTGGATTTGCTGGAACGTAATTCCGAGAGCTTCGCCAAGTTTCTCCTGGCTCATCCCGAGCATCATTCGCCTTAGTCGAACGCGACTGCCGACGTGTACGTCGATCGGGTTCGGTGACTTTTTGCTTGCCATTATTAGTTTCCGTTGCGGATTGACCCAGATTTTTATGTTATTGCCGGTGGGGACCCGCATATTCGGACGTCTTTTCTCCCTGACGGCTCGACGTTCTCATTCTTCTTCAGCACAGTGCCTGTCCGGCATCTTTTGCCTGACCTGTCGATCCGCGGCTACAGCGGACGGACTCGCTTGCGCCCCCCGGCAACCAGCAGTGTGACGGAAAACACGTAGAACGTTAACAGCAAATATGCCCCGTGCCCGGAAAAAACGGTCGAGTTCAGGGGGGGCGGGACAACCCCGTCGACCACACCGCTACTACCGAGTTCGAGGGATGCTTGTATGCGGCCATAAGAATCTATTATCGCCGACACGCCGCTGTTCGCGGCGCGTATCACCGGAATGCCTTCCTCGATGGCGCGAACCCTTGCGAGATCGAGATGCTGGTACGGCCCCGGGGTGCGTCCGAACCAGGCGTCATTGGTGACGTTGACGATCAGCCGGGGCCGGTCCTGCGGGTCGGTGGCCGCGCCGGGGAAGATGATCTCGTAGCAGACGAGGAAGCCGACGCGGCCGACCTGCGGCACGGCGATGCTGCGCAGCGCCGGTCCCGCCGAGAAGCCGCCGACCCCGTGGGCGAGCTTCTCCAGGCCGAAGCGCGTGAGCAGCGGCTCCAGCGGCAGGTACTCGCCGAAGGGCACCAGGTGCACCTTGTCGTAGGCGTCGACGACGCGGCCGCCGTCGGCGAGCACGTAGACGCTGTTGTAGTAGCGCTGGTCGTCGCCGCTGCCTTCGGCCCGCGGGGCGCCGGTCACCAGCACCGTGCCGGGCGGGATCATCCGCCCGATCCGTGCAAGGGCGGCCGGCTCCTCGGTGAGGAAGAAGGGCACGGCCGTCTCGGGCCAGACGATCAGCGCGAAGCTCATCGCCCCGAGGGTGCGCTCGTCGGTGCGCGCCTCGGACAGTTCGACCAGCCGCTCCAGCGTGGCGACCCGGCCCTCCGGGTCCCACTTCTGCGACTGGTCGATCGCCGGCTGCACGATGCGGACCCGGGTGCCCTCGCCGTCGGCGGCAAGCGGCGGCCCGGCGGCCGAGAGGCGGGCGAAGCCGTAGCCGACGTCGGCGGCCATGACGAGGACCGCGAAGGCGAGCACGAAGCCGCGCGCGAGGCCCCGGCCGCGGGTCCGGTCCGCCAGCACCGCCGGGGCGGCGAAGACGACGACGCCGAGCGCGGTGAGGCCGTAGACGCCGACCACCGCCGCCGCCTGGGCGGTCACGTCGGTGAAGGCGACCGCCTGTCCGAGGAGATTCCAGGGGAACCCGGTGAAGAGATAGCCGCGCGCCAGTTCTGCGGTGGTGAGTCCGAGCGCCAGCGCGAAGATCCTGAGCGGGCTGTCGATCCAGACCGCCCGGGCGAGCGCCACCCCCGCGCCGGTGAACAGGGCGAGCCCGGCCGGCAGCAACACCACCGCGAAGGGGATCATCCAGCCGAAGGCCTCGACGTCGACGAGGAAGGCGGCGCCCACCCACCACAGGCCGGCGAGGAAATAGCCGAAGCCGAAGCTCCAGCCGACCGCGAAGGCCGGCCGCAGGCGGCTCGGCCCGCGACGGCCGGCGGCGACGGCGCCGTCCACCAGCCAGACCAGCACCGGCAGCGTGAGGAACAGCACCGGCGCCAGGTAAACCGGCGCCTGGGCGAGGGCCGAAAGCGCGCCCGCGACGAAGGCGAGGGCAGGCCGGCGCCATCCCCAGGACAGGACGACGGCGTTCGCGACCCTCTCGAGCATCATGTCTCCCCGCGTTGGCCGCGCGGCGAATCGCAGCAACCGGGGCGAGCCTGCGTTTCCCGCCCCGGCAGGTCAAGGATCGGCGCTCAGGCGGCGCCCGCGGCCCGCTCCTCGCCGGCGGCGACCACGGACGGCGCCTTGGCGATCAGCCGGACCTTGCGGATCCGCCGCGGGTCGGCCTCCAGCACCTCGAACTCCCAGCCCGGCAGTTCCGGCGAGGTGACCACCTCGCCGCGGGCCGGGATCCGGCCGAGCAGCGCGAACAGCAGGCCGCCGATGGTGTCGACCTCCTCGTCGTAGTCGCCCACCGTCAGCGACGGCCCGACCGTCTCCATGACGTCCTCGAGGTCGGCGCGCGCGTCGGCGATGTAGATGCCCGGCGTCACCGTCTGGATCATCGGGCCGTCGTCCTCGTCGTGCTCGTCGTCGATCTCGCCGACGATGGTCTCGACCACGTCCTCGATGGAGACGAGGCCGTCGGTGCCGCCGTACTCGTCGATCACCAGCGCCATCTGGATGTGGGTCGCCTGCATCTTGGCGAGCAGGTCCGTCGCCGGCATGGACGGCGGCACGAACAGCACGGGCCGCACCAGTTCGCTGCGCTCCAGCGACATGCCGAGGTCGACGGACCCGACGTCGAGCGTCGGCCCCTCCTCCGATCCCTCCGCCGCCGGGCGGGACGCGCGCTCGGTGATGAAGGCCATCAGGTCCTTGATGTGGACCATGCCGAGGGCGTCGTCGAGCGTCTCGCGGTAGACCGGCATGCGCGAATGGCCCGAGGCCTTGAACGCCGAGAGCAGGTCGGCGAGCGAGATGTCGATCTCGACCGAATCGATGTCGGCGCGGGGCACCATCACGTCGTCGACGCGGGTCTCGCGCAGGCGGAGGATGTTGCGGATCATCGCCCGCTCCTCCGGCGAGAAGGCCGCGTCGAGCGCGTCCTCCTGGTCGAGCGCCAGCTCGAGGTCCTCGCGGAGCGTTGCGGGGGTCTTGAAGCCGAAGGCCTCGCGCAGGCGAGTGAGCCATCCGGCGGTCGTTTGCGGCCCGGCAAGGTCGCTCCCGTTGGGAGCGTATCCGTTGGCGGCCGCGGCGCTACTCTGCGCGTCGGTGTCGTTCATCGTCCTCTTCGTCCGCCCGTCACCCTAGTGGCCTCCGCCGACGACCGGCGGGTCGGCATAGGGGTCGGGGATGTCGAGCGCCGCGAGGATGGCCGTCTCCAGACGCTCCATCTCCTCGGCCTCGTCGTCGTGCTGGTGGTCGTATCCCACGAGATGCAACAGCCCGTGCACGATCATGTGGGTCAGATGATGCCGCAAGGGAAGCCCGGCGTCGACCGCCTCTCGCTCGACGGTCTGGCGGGCGACCACGATGTCGCCGAGCAGCGGGCCGTAGGCGTCCGCCTCCGGACCCTCCTGCGGGAAGGACAACACGTTGGTCGGCTTGTCGAATCCGCGATGGTCCCGGTTGAGGACCCGGATCCGCGCGTCGTCGGTGAGCACCACCGAGACCTCCGAGCCGGGCAGGATCTCCGCGTCGGCCCGGGCGGCCGCGGCGGCGACCGCCGCCGCGACGAGCGCCTTCAGGCCGGGCACCCGGTCCCAGGCCTCGTCCTCCACGAGGATGTCGACGGCGACCGGCGCCGGCGCGGCGTCGGTCACGCCCGGCCTCCCTCCCGCCGCGCCAGCCGCTCGCGGCTGTCGTCGTCGTAGGCCTTGACGATGCGGGCGACCAGTTCGTGGCGCACCACGTCCTCGTGGCTGAAGGTCACCTGCACCACCCCTTGAGTTTCCTTGAGGATCCGCGTCGATTCGACGAGGCCCGACACCTGGCCGGGCGGCAGGTCGATCTGGCTCGGGTCGCCGGTGACGATCATCTTGGAGCCGTCGCCGAGGCGGGTCAGGAACATCTTCATCTGCATCGACGTGGTGTTCTGGGCCTCGTCCAAGATCACCGCCGCGTTGGCGAGGGTGCGGCCGCGCATGAACGCCAGCGGCGCGATCTCGATCGCCCCCGAGGTCAGCGCCCGCTCCACCTTCTCCGGCGGCATCATGTCGTAGAGGGCGTCGTAGAGGGGCCGGAGATAGGGGTCGATCTTCTCGCGCATGTCGCCGGGCAGGAAGCCGAGCCGCTCGCCGGCCTCGACCGCCGGGCGCGACAGGATGAGCCGCGCGACGTCGCCCCGCTCCAGCAGCGCGGCGGCGTAGGCGACGGCGAGATAGGTCTTGCCGGTGCCGGCCGGGCCGAGGCCGAACACCAGCGAGGCGCGGTCCATCGCCCGGATGTAGGCGTCCTGCGCCGGGTTGCGCGCGACCACCGTCTTCCGCCGGGTGGCGATCTGCGCCAGCTTCAGCCGGGTCTTCGGCTCGAGCGTCGGCAGCGCCAGCTGGTTCTCCAGCGTCAGCGCCATGCGGATGGCGCCCTCGACGTCGCCGGGGGCGACGTCCTGGCCCGACTGCAGCCGGGCGTAGAGCGCTTCCAGCACGTCGCGGGCCCGGGCGCAGGCCTCGTGCGGTCCGCGGATGGTGACCTGGTTTCCGCGCGCGGTGGCATCGACGCCAAGGCGCTGCTCGATCAGCGCGAGGTTCTGGTCGAAGTCGCCGTAGAGGCGGGCGATCAGGCGGTTGTCGTCGAAGACGAGGACGACGTGGGTCATGTCCGAGGCGTGGTTCATGGGCCCTCCGGGCCGGGTCGACCGAGTGCCGGGGTCGTCGCCGGGCCGCCTCATGCGGAGCGGGCGGCTGGCGCCCGGTCCCCGTCGCGGAGACGCCCGAACAGGCTGTGGGTTCCGGTTCCCTCCACCACCACCGTGGCGAGGGTGCCGATAAGCGAGGCCGGCGCGTCGACATGCACCGGCTGGAGCCAGGGCGAGCGGCCGACGACCTGGCCGGGACGGCGGCCCGGCCGGTCGAACAGCACCGTCATCTCGCGGCCGACGAGGCTCTCGGCGAAGGCGGCCTGCTGGGCGGCGAGCAGGGCCTGCAGCCGCTGCAGCCGCTCGGCCTTCACCGCCTCCGGGACCTGCCCCTCCATCTCCGCCGCGGGCGTGCCCGGCCGGGCGGAGTACTTGAAGGAGAAGCAGGAGGCGTAGCCGACGGCTTCGACGAGGCGCATGGTGTCGTCGAAATCCACGTCGGTCTCGCCCGGGAAGCCGACAATGAAGTCGCCGGAGAGGGCGATGTCCGGGCGGGCGGCGCGGATGCGCTCGACCAGCCGGAGATACTCGTCCGCGGTGTGGCGGCGGTTCATCGCCGCGAGGATCCGGTCCGAGCCGGCCTGCACGGGAAGGTGCAGGTAGGGCATCAGCTCGGGGAGGTCGCGGTGGGCGGCGATCAGGTCGTCGTCCATGTCGCGCGGGTGGCTGGTGGTGTAGCGCAGCCGCTCCAGCCCCTCCACCTCCGCAAGCCGGCGGAGGAGCCGGCCGAGCCTCCAGTCGCGGCCGTCCTCGCCCTCGCCGTGGTAGGCGTTGACGTTCTGGCCGAGCAGGGTGATCTCGCGCACGCCGGCCCGCGCCATCGCCTCCGCCTCGGCGACGATCCGGGCGACCGGCCGCGAGGTCTCGGCGCCGCGGGTGTAGGGCACGACGCAGAAGGTGCAGAACTTGTCGCAGCCCTCCTGCACGGTGAGGAAGGCGGTCACCCCGCGCGCCCGGGTCCGCTCCGCGGACGGCGGGGCGAGGCGCTCGAACTTGTCCTCGGCCGGGAACTCCGTGTCGACCACCCTCGCCGGCGTCGCCGCCCCGGCGGTGGCCGCGGGGCGCTCGCCGCCGAGAACGCGCCGGATGAGGTCCGGCAGGCGGTGGTAGGTCTGCGGGCCGAACACCATGTCGACCACCGGCGCGCGGCGGATGATCTCCTCGCCCTCGGCCTGGGCGACGCAGCCGGCGACGGCCACCATGGTGGAGCGGCCCTCCAGGGCCCGCTCGGCCTTCAGCGTCTTCAGGCGGCCGAGCTCGGAGTAGACCTTCTCGGCGGCCTTCTCGCGGATGTGGCAGGTGTTGAGGATCACGAGGTCGGCGTCCGCCACGTCGTCCGTCGGCGCATAGCCGAGCGGCGCCAGCGTGTCCGACATGCGGTCGCTGTCGTAGACGTTCATCTGGCAGCCGTAGGTCTTGATGAAAACCGTCTTCGTCGCCGTCACGAGCCTTCGGTCCGTCCTTCGAATCCTCTCGCGCCCGGGGTCCGGCCGGGCGGGCGCCATGACCTCTACCGGTTTTACGCGCGCTTGAGAAGCGCCGCGGCGGCGTCTCACCGGCCCGTCAGCGCCGCCGAGAGCATGCGGCGGACATGCCGCTCCGCCTCGGCGGTGACGCGCTTGCGGTCGCCGTCGCGGTCAAAGGCGATCGCCTCGCCGAAGCTGACGGTGACGTCCACGGCGCCCTCGCGGGCAATGGCGAGGAGATGGGGCGGCAGGTCCTCCTCGCCGACCCAGGCCACCAGCGGCCGCCAGGTCCGGCCGAGCGGCAGGCCGTGCAGCCGGGTGTAGGCGATCGCCACCGGCTGGACCATCACATGGGCGTGGTTGCCCGTGTCGATCGCGTGGCGGGCGGCCCCGACGAGGGCGGACCGGAACGGCAGCACGACGTTGCCGTCGCTGGTGGTGCCCTCGGCGAACAGCACCATCGCGCTCCCGCCGGCGAGCCGGGCGGCGATCTGGCGGGCGGTCTCGCCGGTGCGGTTCCGCCGCTCGCGGTCGACGAAGATGGACTGCTGCAGCCGGGCGAGGGTGCCGAACACCGGCCAGTCGGCCACCTCGGCCTTGGCGATGAAGCTCGCCGGCATCAGCGCGCCGAGCACCACGATGTCGAGCCAGGAGGCGTGGTTGGCGGCGACCAGCAGCGGCCGTCCGCTCTCCGGCGCCCCGACCACCGTGACGCGCACGCCGAGCGCCCGCAGCGCCAGCCGGTGGAAGTGCACCGGCAGCCGTTCCGCCAGCCGCCACCTCATGCGGACGGCCAGCAGCTGCACCGGCACGAGCAGGAGCGCATAGAGCGCGAACGGCCCGAGCGTGACATACGGGCGCAGCCGCGCCAGCTGCATGGGCGTCAGGTCCGCTTGCGGGAGGGATCGAGCGGCACCGCGTAGAGCTCGAGGCGGTGGTCGACCAGGCGGTAGCCGAGCCGGCGGGCGATGAGGTCCTGCAGCGCCTCGATCTCCTCGCTGCGGAACTCGATCACCTCGCCGCTCCTGAGGTCGATCAGGTGGTCGTGGTGCTCGTCCGGCACCGTCTCGAAGCGGGCGCGGCCGTCGCGGAAGTCGTGGCGGGCGATCATCCCGGCGTCCTCGAACAGCTTCACCGTCCGGTACACGGTGGAAATGGAGATGTTGCCGTCGATGGCCGAGGCGCGGCGGTAGACCTCCTCCACGTCCGGATGGTCGGTGGCCGCCTCCAGCACACGGGCGATCACCCGGCGCTGTTCGGTCATCCGCATGCCGTTCGCCACGCAGGCCTCTTCGAGGGAGGTCGTCTTCGGCTCGTCCGTCACCCGTCTCACCCCCGGCCCGGGCCCGTCCGCCCGCGCGTGCTCAAAGATCCGCCCGCATCACCACGGCCGATCCGGCGCCCTCGCCGGCCCGGCCGTAGTAGCTGGGCCGCCGCCCGACCTCCTTGAAGCGAAGGCGCGCGTAGAGCGCTCGGGCCGCGGCGTTGGCCTCGTCCACCTCGAGGAAGAGCGAGCGCACCCGGTCATGGTAGAGCCGGCGGAGGGCCTCGTCCATCAGCCGGCGTCCGATCCCCCGGCCGCGCTGGCGCGGCGTCACGGCGAGCGTCAGCACCTCGGCCTCGTCGGCGGCGGCGCGGATCATCACGAAGCCGACCGGGCGCCGGCTGCCGAAGGGGGAGCCGCGGCGGGCGACCAGCGCGAGCACCTCGTCCTGGGCGAGCAGCGCCTCGATCTCCGCGGGCGACCAGCCGCGGTGGAAGCAGGTGGCGTGGAGGTCGGAGAGGTCCCCGGCGTCCTCCAGCCGGGCGGGGTCGATCACCACCGGATACGCTGGCCACCAGAACATCATGCGAGCAACCCTGCTGGCGAATGCTGCGGCTTGGCGTCGGGCGGGCGCAGGTAGAGCGGCGCCGGCGGCCGATCGCCGGGGTCGAGCCCCGCCCCGAGGCGCGCCAGCGCCAGCGGATCGGGACCGTCGAGGGGAATGAGCGGCGGCACGCGGCGGCCGGTCACGGTGGCCTGGTGCCCGACGAGCGGCGCGCCGGAGCCGACCACGGCGCTCGCCCGGTCGCCCGCGCGGGCCAGCACGGCCTCGGCGTCGCCGACGAAGGGCGACTCGAGCACGGCGCCGTCGCGGTCGAAGAGCGCGGCGTAGATCTCGCCGCGGCGGGCGTCGATGGCGGCAAGCACCGGTCCCTCGGCGCGCTCCGGGAGCGAGGCGGCGAGCCCTGCGAGCGTGTCGACGCCGACCACCGGGCAGCCGGTGGCGAGCGAGAGGCCGCGGGCCGCGGCGATGGCGATCCGGATGCCGGTGAAGCTGCCCGGGCCGATCGTGGCGACGATGCGGTCGACGTCACCCGGGGCGAGCCCCGCCTCGGCGAAGGCCTCCTGGAGCATCGGGAAGAGCCGCTCGGCGTGGCCGCGGTCCATCCGCTCCGCGCGCACGACCGCGAGCCGGCGGCCGTCGGTCAGGGCGACGGCGGTCCGGTCCAGCGCGGTGTCGAGCACGAGGATGATCATGAACCCGACTTAAGCGGTGCCGGGCGGGATGTCGAGGCGGCGGATCGTCCGGCGCGCCCCGGCCTTTCCTCCGACCCGGCACGGTGTATAACGCCTGCCGAGATTGCCACGAAGTTCCCGAACGACAGGTTGACGCGCTTGGCCCGCAAGACGCCCCGCCGCCCCGACGACCGACCGCCGCGCGGCCAGGGACCGAAGGCCGGCCCGCCGCCTCCCGCACAGCGCCCGGCCGGCGCGTCCGGACGCCCGGCCCGGACCGAGCCCGACCGGCCGGCGCGCGGCGAGCGCGGGCCCGCCCGTCCCTCCGCCGCCCAGCCGAAGCGCCCGCCGCCGGAGCCGCGCGGGCCGCGAAGGGTGCGCGAGGAGATCGGCGAGATCCTGGTCACCGGCGGCTGGGAGGACTACGCCCTCCTCGACACAGGGGCCGGCGAGAAGCTGGAGCGCTACGGCGCCCTGACGCTGGTCCGCCCGGAGCCGCAGGCGATGGGGCCGCGGCGCCTTTCGCCGGAGGCCTGGGCGGCCGCCGGCGCCGCCTTCACCGGCGACGTCGAGGAGGAGGGGCCGGGCCGCTGGCGCACCGCGGAGGGCATCGGCGAGACCTGGGAGATGCAGGTGCTGGGCGTGTCCTTCGTCTGCCGGCTCACCTCCTTCCGCCATGTCGGGGTGTTTCCCGAGCAGGTGGTCCACTGGACGCGCATGGCCGAGCGGATCCGCGCGCTCGCCGCGGCGCGCCCCGGCGAGCGGCCGCGCGTCCTCAACCTCTTCGGCTACACCGGGATCGCCTCGCTGGTCGCCGCGGCGGCGGGGGCGGAGGTCACCCATGTGGACGCCTCGAAGAAGGCCGTCGCCTGGGGGCGCGAGAACCAGGCGCTCGCCGGCCTCGAGGCGGCGCCGATCCGCTGGATCGTCGACGACGCCACCGTGTTCGCCGAGCGCGAGGTGCGCCGCGGCCGCTCCTACGACGGCATCCTCCTGGATCCGCCCCGCTTCGGGCGCGGTCCGGCCGGCGAGATCTGGAACCTCGTCGACGACCTGCCGCACCTCGTCGACGTCGCCGACAGGATCCTGGCGCCCGGGCCGTCCTTCCTGACGCTCACCGCCTATGCGATCCGGGCCTCGTTCCTCTCCGTCCACGAACTGGTGGCGGACGTGCTCGGCCACCGCCCGGGCCGGCTCGGCTCCGGCGAACTGGCGCTGCGCGAGACCGGCGATGCCTCGCGCCCCGGCCGGCTCCTCTCCACCTCCATGTTCGCCCGCTTCGAGGGAGACGCCTGATGACCGACCGGCGGTCCGAGACCACGGCGCCCGGCGCCGTCAAGCAGATCACCTCGCTGGCGAACCCGATCATCAAGGACATCCGCGGCCTCGCCCTGAAGAAGCACCGCGACGAGACCGGCCTCTTCCTCGGCGAGGGGCTGAAGCTGGTGGCCGACGCACTGGAGGAGGGCTGGCCGGTGCACACCATCTGCTTCGGCTCCGCGGTCCGCGAGCAGCCGGCGGTGACGAAGGCGGCCGCGGCGGTGCGGGCGAGGGGCGGCAGCGTGCTCGAGGTGTCCGAGCCGGTGCTCGCCAAGATCAGCCGGCGCGACAACCCGCAGATGGTGCTCGGCGTCTTCCGCCAGCGGCTGACGCCGCTCGCCGAGGTGAGGCCGGGCGCGGGCGAGGTCTGGGTGGCGCTCGACCAGGTGCGCGACCCGGGCAACCTCGGCACGATCGTGCGGACGGTGGATTCCGTCGGGGCGAAGGGCGTGGTGCTGGTCGGCGAGACCTGCGACCCCTTCTCGCCGGAGGCGGTGCGGGCGACGATGGGCTCGCTGTTCCACGTGCCGCTGTCCCGCGCCGGCCGCGAGGCCTTCCTTGCCCATGTGCGCTCTACCGGGGCCCGGCTGGTCGGCACCCACCTCAAGGCGACGCACGACTACCGCGCCGTCGCCTCCGACGCCCCGACGATCCTCCTCATGGGCAACGAGCAGCAGGGCCTGCCGGAGGCGATGGCCGCGGCCTGCGACGCAAGGGTCCGGATCCCGATGGTCGGCCGGGCCGACAGCCTCAACCTCGCCGTGGCGACGGGGGTGATGCTCTACGAACTGCGCCGGAACCACATCTGACCCGGCCGGGCCGGCGGCGCGGGCGGAGCGCCCGCGCCTGTCGCGTCACAGCCGGGATTCGAAGCGCTGCGCCAGCAGGAACGGTTGGTTGATCGTCCCGATCAGGGCGATGAACTTCTGCAGTTCGTTGAGGTTGGCGTTGGCGACGTAGACCAGGTCGCCGTCGGCCACCTCGAAGCGCTGGGCCCGGAAGAGCCCGCTCGGATCCTTCAGGTCGAGGCGGTAGACCACCGGGATGCCGCCCTGCAGTCCCTGCTGCGCCGCGTCGGGCGACAGCTGGCGGGCGATGGCCGGCTGCTCGTAGCGGAAGACGAAGACGCCGGCCGGATCGGCGCGGAAGTCCTGCAGGCCGCCGACGCGGGCGATCGCCTCGTCGAGGGTGATGCCGGTGACGGGGAACTTGACCTGGGTGTTGGCCCCGGTCGCGCCGAAGGCGGTGAACAGCTGCGGCTGCTGCAGCAGCGCCACGACGTCGTCGGGCCTGAGGTAGACGTTCTCGTTCGGCTCGGAGATGATCCGGGTCAGCGGCACGCGGGCGGTCGTCCCGCCCCGGACCAGTTCCACCGTCACCTCCTCGACCGGCGCGGCCACGCCGCCCGAAGCCGCCACGGCGTCGAGCAGGCGCAGGCCCCGGACGGTCAGCGGCACCACGCCGCCCCGGGCGGCGTCGCCCATGACGGTGACGCGGTTGCTCGCCGCCCGGCGGACGGTGACGAGCGCCTGCGGCTCGATGGCCTTGCCGGCGAGGGCGGCCTCGATGCTGGTCTTCACCTCAATCGGGGTGCGCCCGGCCGCCTGCACGCTGCCGGCATAGGGGATCGAGATGGTGCCGGTCGAGCCGACCGGCTGGGTCGGGATCTGGGTCGACTTGCTGCCGCCGCCGACCAGCTGGCCGGCGGAGCTGGAGAACAGGCCCCCGTTCGCCGCCTCCCAGATGGTCACGTCCACCTCGTCGCCGATGCCGATGGTCTCGGCGATGCGGGCGCCGTTGGGCCCGAAGGTTCCGGCCAGGGAGGACTTGAACCGGCCGGCGAGCAGGTCGAGCACGGGCTCGTTGACGTCGACCACGGTGTAGGCGAGGCCTGCGGGCTCGTCGCCGCCCCCGACGATACCCGCCGCCGAGGGACCGGCGCCGGGGAGCTGGGAGCATCCCGCCACCACAAGGGCCACCAGCACGCAGGTGGCAGCAATCCGCCTCAATCCGACCTCCCGGGAACTCCGTTCGCCGCCACCATGGGCGACCAACTCTTAACACACTCATACAAGTTCGAATTGACGCCGCATCGTCCCGGAGCCCGGGCCGGCCGTCCACGGTGACGGGAAGCTACGTCAACATCGGGGCGGAAGGCGAGATCGCGCGAGGCTCCGGCCGCGCGGCATCGGTCGTTTTGGCGAGACCTGTTGCAGCCCTGCACGTCGCGCCGGCCCCGGCGCACGCCGGGCGCGCCGGCGCCCGCCCGCTCGACGCATGCCGGCCGCCGCCCGCCTCAGCCCTGGCGCTCGACCATCATCTTCTTGATCTCGGCGATCGCCTTCGCCGGGTTCAAGCCCTTCGGGCAGGTCTGCGCGCAGTTCATGATGGTGTGGCAGCGGTAGAGCCGGAAGGGGTCGTCGAGCGCGTCGAGCCGCTCGCCGGTCGCCTCGTCGCGGCTGTCGATCAGCCAGCGGTAGGCCTGCAGCAGCGCTGCCGGCCCGAGATAGCGGTCGCCGTTCCACCAGTAGCTCGGGCAGGAGGTGGAGCAGCAGGCGCAGAGGATGCACTCGTAGAGGCCGTCCAGCTTCTCGCGGTCCTCGCGCGACTGGCGCCACTCGGTCTCCGGCTCGGGCGAGGCGGTGTGCAGCCAGGGCTCGATGAAGCTGTGCTGGGCGTAGAAGGTGGTGAGGTCCGGCACGAGGTCCTTCACCACGGCCATGTGCGGCAGCGGGTAGATCTTGATCGCCCCGTCGACGTCCTCCATCGCCTTGGTGCAGGCGAGGGTGTTCATGCCGTCGATGTTCATCGCGCAGGAGCCGCAGATGCCCTCGCGGCAGGAGCGGCGGAAGGTCAGCGTCGGGTCGATCTTGTTCTTGATCCAGATGATCCCGTCGAGGATCATCGGGCCGCAGTCGTCGAGGTCGACGAAGAAGGTATCGATCCGCGGGTTGCGGTCGTCCTCTGGATCCCAGCGGTAGATCCGGTATTCCCGGAGGCGCGTCGCGCCCTCGGGCTTCGGCCACACCTTGCCCTCGACCATCTGCGAGTTCTTCGGCAGCGTCAGCTGGACCATGTTGCTTTTCCTCGCAATCCGCTAGGTCAGTACACCCGCGCCTTCGGCGCGATGTACTCGATCTCGTTCGACATCGTGTAGGTGTGGACGGGACGGTAGTCGATGCTCACCGTCCTCGCCTTCTCGTCGATGAAGGCGAGGGTGTGCTTCATCCAGTCCTTGTCGTCGCGGTCGGGGTAGTCCTCGCGCGCGTGGGCGCCGCGGCTCTCGGTGCGGTTCACCGCCGAGTCCATGGTCACCACCGCCTGGATGATCAGGTTGTCGTATTCGAGCGCCTCGATGAGGTCGGTGTTCCAGATCAGCGAGCGGTCGGTGACGCGGATGTCGTCGGTGCCCTGCCAGACCTCGTGGATCAGGCCGTGGCCCTCCTCCAGCACCTCGCCGGTGCGGAACACCGCGCAGTTGTTCTGCATGGTGCGCTGCATCCGGAGACGCAGCTCGGCGGTCGGGGTGGAGCCGGAGGCGTGGCGGAAGCGGTCGAGCCGCTCCAGCGAGTTGACGCCGGCGTCCCTCGGCAGATCCGGCTGGCGGGCGCCCTTCTCCACGGTCTCGACGCAGCGCAGCCCGGCCGCCCGGCCGAACACCACGAGGTCGATCAGCGAGTTGGAGCCGAGGCGGTTGGCGCCGTGCACCGACACGCAGGCCGCCTCGCCGAGCGCCATCAGGCCCGGCACCACGCTGTCCGGGTCGCCGCCCGCCTTGGTCAGCACCTCGCCGTGGTAGTTGGTCGGGATGCCGCCCATGTTGTAGTGCACCGTCGGCAGCACCGGGATGGCCTGGCGGGTGACGTCCACGCCGGCGAAGATCCTGGCGCTCTCGGAGATGCCCGGCAGCCGCTCGTGCAGGATCGCCGGGTCGAGGTGGTCGAGGTGCAGGAAGATGTGGTCGGCGTTCTTGCCGACGCCGCGGCCCTCGCGGATCTCCACCGTCATCGCCCGCGAGACCACGTCGCGCGAGGCGAGATCCTTGGCGGAGGGCGCGTAGCGTTCCATGAACCGCTCGCCCGCGGAGTTGGTGAGATAGCCGCCCTCGCCGCGGGCGCCCTCGGTGATCAGGCAGCCGGCGCCGTAGATGCCGGTCGGGTGGAACTGCACGAACTCCATGTCCTGCAGCGGCAGGCCGGCGCGCAGCACCATGGCGTTGCCGTCGCCGGTGCAGGTGTGGGCCGAGGTGCAGGAGAAGTAGGCGCGGCCGTAGCCGCCGGTGGCGAGGATGGTCTTCTGCGCCCGGAAGCGGTGCAGCGTGCCGTCGTCCATCGACAGCGCCACCACGCCGCGGCATACGCCGTCCTCCATGATGAGGTCGATGGCGAAGTACTCGATGAAGAACTCGGCCGAGTAGCGGAGCGACTGGCCGTAGAGCGTGTGCAGGATGGCGTGGCCGGTGCGGTCGGCGGCGGCGCAGGTGCGCTGGGCACGGCCCTCGCCGTAGTTGGTGGTCATGCCGCCGAAGGGGCGCTGGTAGATCTTGCCCGCCTCGGTGCGGGAGAAGGGCACGCCCCAGTGCTCCAGCTCGTAGACCGCCTCGGGCGCGTTCTTGCACAGGTACTCGATCGCGTCCTGGTCGCCGAGCCAGTCGGAGCCCTTTACGGTGTCGTACATGTGCCAGCGCCAGTCGTCCTCGCCCATGTTGCCGAGCGCCGCCGAGATGCCGCCCTGGGCCGCGACGGTGTGCGAGCGGGTGGGGAACACCTTGGTGATGCAGGCGGTCTTCAGGCCGGCCTGGGAGGCCCCCACCACGGCGCGCAGCCCGGCGCCGCCGGCCCCGACCACCACCACGTCGAAGGTGTGGTCGGTGAAGGGATAGGCGCGGCCGCCGATGGTGTAGGTCGAGGGCGTCCCGGTCTTGGCGTTGGCCTCAGCCATCACTCAGCCTCCAAATGCAATCTTGAGAACGGCGAACACGCCCGCCAGCCCGACGAGGACCGAGAAGAAGGTGTTGGCCATCACCGTGACGAGGCGCAGCACCTCGCCGTGGACGTAGTCCTCGATGATCACCTGCATGCCGAGCTTCATGTGCCAGGCCGAGGTGGCGATGGTCGCGATCAGGACGATGGCGACCAGCGGGTTGGCGACCAGCGCCACCGCCTCCGCGTAGGTGGCGCCCTGCAGCGCGAGCACGACGATCACGAAGGCGATGGTGAGCGGCAGCATGGCGACGCCGGAGATGCGCTCGCGCCAGAAGGTCTTCGTGCCGCCGGTGGCGCCGAGTCCGCGCACCTTGCCGAGCGGGGTCCGCATGGACGAACGGGTCATTGTTGGCCCTCCTCAGGCGATGGCGACGGCGATGATCCAGAGGATCAGGGTGAGGGCGACGGAGCCGATGATCGTCCACCAGGCGAGCCGGTTCCGCCACACCGGGTCGAAGCCGTAGCCGAGGTCCCAGACCATGTGGCGGATGCCGCCGAGGGCATGGTGGACCAGCGCCCAGGAGAAGCCGAGCATGACCAGCAGCCCGATCCAGGAGCCGAACACCCCCGTCACCGTGGCATAGGCGTCCGGGCCGCTGGCCGCGGCCAGCAGCCACCAGACCAGCAGCAGCATGCCGAAGTAGAGGGCGGCGCCGGTGATCCGGTGCATGATCGACATGACCATGGTGATGAGCGGCCTGAAGATCTGCAGGTGCGGCGACATCGGTCGCGCGGTCCGGGTCTGTGCGTCCGCCATGCGGGTTCTCTCCCGTCCGGGCCCGCCGGCGGGCGGCGGCGCGAGGGCCGTCGGACCTGCCGGGAGCATCCTGAGTTTACCTTTACGTAAGCGTAAACTACGCTCCACGTTCCGATTTCTTCTAGCTTTTCCGCTGCCGCGCGTCAAAGCCGTTTTCGCACTGCAATAGTCTAAGGCGCCGCGCCCGAACGTCCATGGGCACGCCGGTGCGACAGGTTGCACCCGGCGCCTCACGCTTACGTCAACTCGCCGCTCACCGCGGGATCAGGAGCCACAGGTCGATGTCGAGCAGCACCGACGGGTCCGGCGGCGCGCCGGCGTCCTCGCCGGGGAAGTCGTGGCAGGGCCGGTCCTTGGTGGCGACGGTGCGCACCCTCAGCGCGCCGACGTCGTCCCGGCCCGAGATCCGGGCGCTCTCCAGGATCTCCGACCAGGCGTAGACCGTGTCGCCGCCGAAGCAGGGCGCGACGTGCCGCCCGCCGTTGATCGCCGCCACGTGGAAGGCGTTGCCCAGCCCGTTGAAGGAGAGCGCCCGGGCGATGGAGATGACGTGGCCGCCGTAGACGAGCCGGCGGCCGAAGCGGCCCGCGCCCTCCGAATGCTGGTTGAAGTGCACCCGGGCCGTGTTCTGGTAGAGCCGGCAGGCCATCTGGTGCTCGGCCTCCTCGACGGTCTGGCCGTCGACATGGTCGATCCGCTCGCCGACCACGTAGTCGGCCCAGCGGTGGCGGCTGCCGGAGAGGGTGGTGTCGAAGGCCTCGCCGTCGATGATCGGCAGCGCGTCGCCGAGCGCATCGGCCGGCAGCGCCGCCGGCAGGTGCGGCACCAGCGGCTCCGGCGCCGGGCTCGCCGGGTCGCGCTTCCTCACCATCACCCAGCGCACATAGTCCAGCACCTCCGCGCCGTCCTGCCGGTAGCCGGTGGAGCGCACGTAGACGACGCCGGTCCGGCCGCTCGAGGTTTCCTTGAGGCCGATCACCTCGGAGACGGTGGAGAGCGTGTCGCCGGGATAGACCGGCGCGAGGAAGCGGCATCCGGCATAGCCGAGGTTCGCCACCGCGTTGAGCGAGACGTCCGGCACGGTCTTGCCGAAGACGACATGGAAGACCAGCAGGTCGTCCACCGGCGCCGCGGGGTAGCCGATCGCCCGGGCGAAGGCGGCCGAGGACTGCACGGCGAAGCGGCTGCCGTAGAGCGCCTGGTAGAGCGCGACGTCCCCCGGCGTGATCGTCCGCGGCGTCGCATGGCGGATCACCTGGCCGACCCGGAAATCCTCGAAGAAGTTGCCGCCGCTGGTCTTCGTCATGCCGTCCCTCGTCCGCCGGATCCGGGGACAGGGTCTAGCAGGGCGGCCGCCGCTGTCATCCCCGCAGTTGGTCGGACGCGGTTAGGGGACCGTTCACGACGTCCGGAGATCGCGGCCCGGATTTTACCCGCCGGCGAGGCGCCGCTGCGAGGCTCGCCCTGCCCGGCCGCCCTGAGCCGGGCCGCTGCGGCACGCCGGAGAGGGGACCTTCATGCGCGACGACGCCGCCCGCGTCGACTGGGTCGACGCCGCCAAGGGCATCTGCATCATCTTCGTGGTGATGATGCATGCGACGCTGGGCGTCGAGAAGGCGGCCGGCGCGACCGGCTGGATGGGCGAGGTCGTCGCCTTCGCCCAGCCCTTCCGCATGCCGGACTTTTTCCTGATCTCCGGCCTCTTTCTCTCGCGGGTGATCGGCCGCGACCTCGTCACCTTCCTCGACCGGCGGGTGGTGCACTTCCTCTACTTCTACGTCCTCTGGCTGACCATCCAGTTCGCCTTCAAGGCCCCCGGCTTCATCGCCGCCGACGGGCTCGCCGCCACCGTGCAGCTTTATCTCCTCAGCCTCTTCGTGGAGCCCTTCGGCACCCTCTGGTTTATCTGGATCCTGCCGGTCTTCGCGGTCACGGTCCGGCTCCTGCGCCATCTGCCGGTGCCGGCGGTGTTCGCCGCCGCGGCGCTCCTCGAGATGGCGCCGATCGCCACCGGCTGGGTCGCCGTCGACGAGTTCGCGGCCCGCTTCGTCTACTTCTACGCGGGCTACGCCTTCGCGCCCCTCGCCTTCCGCATCGCCGACCTCGCGGCGGAGCGGGTCCCGGCGGGGCTGGCGCTCCTCCTCGGCTGGGGCCTTGTCAACGGATGGGCGGTGGCGGCGGGCGTCGCCCAGCTTCCCGTGGTCTCGCTCGCCCTCGGCTTCGCCGGCGCGCTGGCGGTAATCACCGCCGCCGCGCTGGTCACCCGCGCCGGCCGGCCCGGCGAGGTCCTCGGCTGGATCGGCGCGCGCTCCATCGTGGTCTACCTCGCCTTCTTCCTGCCGATGGCGGCGAGCCGGGCGGTGCTCCTGAAGACCGGCCTCGTCCCGGACGTCGGCGCCATGTCGCTGATCGTGACCGTCGCCGCCGTCGCCGTGCCCTTCCTCATCGCCTTCGCCGCCGAGCGCGCCGGCGCCCGCTTCCTGTTCGAGCGCCCGGCCTTCGCCCGTCTCGGAAGACGGCGGGGGACGGCGGCGCCGGCGCCCGCCGAGTAGGCTTCCTTCCGCCCGCGGGCCGGGGCATAGTCCCGGCCATGTCGAACGCGTCTTCCCCGTCCCGCCCCGTCGCGGCAGGCGACCACCTGCTCCTCGTCGACGGCTCAGGCTACATCTTCCGCGCCTACCACGCGCTGCCGCCGCTGACGCGCAAGTCCGACGGGCTGCCCGTCGGCGCCGTCGCCGGCTTCTGCAACATGCTGTGGAAGCTGCTGAAAGAGGCCGAGACCACCGCCGTCCGCCAGAAGCCGACCCATGTGGCGGTGATCTTCGACTTCTCCGCGACCACCTTCCGCAACCGGATCTTCGCCGAGTACAAGGCCCACCGGCCGGAGCCGCCGGCGGACCTTCGCCCCCAGTTCGGGCTGATCCGCGAGGCGGTGCGGGCCTTCAACGTCGCCTGCGTCGAGCAGGACGGCTTCGAGGCCGACGACCTCATCGCCACCTACTCCTGCCAGGCGCGCGACGCCGGCGCCCATGTCACCATCGTCTCCTCCGACAAGGACCTGATGCAGCTGGTCGACGACGACCGGGTGGTGCTCTACGACACCATGAAGGACAAGCGCATCGGCCCGGCCGAGGTGGTGGAGAAATTCGGCGTGCCGCCGGAGAGGGTGGTCGACGTGCAGTCGCTCGCCGGCGATTCGGTCGACAACGTGCCCGGCGTGCCCGGCATCGGCGTCAAGACGGCCGCCCAGCTGATCCTCGAGTACGGCGACCTCGAGACGCTGCTCGCCCGCGCCGGCGAGATCAGGCAGCCGAAGCGCCGGGAGAACCTGATCGCCTTCGCCGAGCAGGCGCGCATCTCCCGCCGCCTCGTCGAGCTCGACTGCGCGATGCCGGTCGACTGCCCGATCGAGGATCTCGCCGTCCGCCCGATCGACGGGGCGATGGCGATCGCCTTCCTGAAGGCCATGGAGTTCAACACCCTCACCCGCCGCATCGCCGAGGCGACCGGCGTCGACGCCGCCTCGGTCGAGCCGGCGGTGGTGCCGTTCAGGTTCTGGCCGCCCGAGGGCGAGGCGCCCGCCGCCGCCGCCGCCGCCGCCGCCGCCGCCACCACCACCCCGGCCGCCGGCCAGCCCGCCGCGGCGCCCGCGACCGGCCCGGGCACCCCGGCGGCGGCCGCCGCGGCCGCGGCGGAGGCGATGCGGGCGATCCCCTTCGACCGCTCGCGCTACCGGGCGATCCGCAGCGCCTCCGACCTCGCGGCGGTGATCGAGGCCTCGGCCCGCGCCGGCGTCG
The DNA here is from genome assembly GCA_041687675.1 of Pleomorphomonas sp. Lineage (GTDB taxonomy): Bacteria > Pseudomonadota > Alphaproteobacteria > Rhizobiales > Pleomorphomonadaceae > JAWLBM01. The sequence goes on from JAWLBM010000001.1 coordinate 213,876, forward strand.
TCGCCTTCGACACCGAGACCACCTCGCTCGACGCCATGCAGGCCGAGATCGTCGGCTTCTCGCTGGCCTGGGCGCCGGGGGAGGCGGTCTACGTGCCGCTCGCCCACCGGTCCGGCGACGGCGACCTCCTCGGCGGCGGCGCCGTCGAGGACCAGATCCCCCTCGCCGAGGCGCTGTCGCTGGTCCGCCCGCTGCTCGAGGACCCGGCGGTGCTCAAGGTCGGCCAGAACGTCAAGTACGACTGGATGATCTTCCACCGGCTCGGCATCCGCGTCGCGCCCTTCGACGACACCATGCTGCTCTCCTACGCCCTCGACGCCGGGCGGAACGGGCACGGCATGGACGAGCTCTCCGAGGTCCTGCTCGGGCACAAGCCGATCTCCTTCAAGGAGGTGGCCGGCTCGGGCAAGAGCTTCCTCGGCTTCGACCGGGTGCCGATCGACCGGGCGACCGAATACGCCGCCGAGGACGCCGACGTGACGCTGCGGCTCTGGCACGTCCTCAAGCCCCGCCTTGCCGCCGACCGGGTGACCACCGTCTACGAGACGCTGGAGCGGCCGCTGGTCGAGGTGCTCGCCCGCATGGAGGAGCGCGGCATCGAGGTGAGCCGGCAGATCCTCGCCCGCCTCTCCGGCGAGTTCGCGCAAGGCATGGGCCGGCTCGAGGCGGAGATCCACGAGCTTGCCGGCGGACCCTTCAACGTCGGCTCGCCGAAGCAGATGGGCGACATCCTGTTCGGCAGGATGGGCCTGCCGGGGGCGAAGAAGACCAAGACCGGCGCCTGGGCGACCGGCGCGGACGTGCTCGAGGAACTCGCCCAGGCCGGCCACGAGCTGCCGCGGCGGATCCTCGAGTGGCGCCAGCTCTCCAAGCTCAAGTCCACCTACACCGACGCGCTGCCCGGCTTCATGCACCCCGAGACGGGCCGCGTGCACACCTGCTTCTCGATGGCCTCCACAACCACGGGCCGGCTGTCGTCGTCCGACCCGAACCTGCAGAACATCCCCATCCGCACCGAGGAGGGGCGGCGCATCCGCACCGCCTTCGTGGCCCCGCCCGGGCGGCGGCTGCTGTCGGCCGACTACAGCCAGATCGAGCTCCGCGTGCTCGCCCACGTGGCCGACATCCCGCAGCTCAAGCGGGCCTTCGCCGACGGCATCGACATCCACGCGATGACCGCCTCGGAGATGTTCAACACCCCGGTCGAGGGCATGGACCCGGCGGTGCGCCGGCGCGCCAAGGCGATCAACTTCGGCATCATCTACGGCATCTCGGCCTTCGGCCTCGCCAACCAGCTCGGCATCCCGCGGGAGGAGGCGGGCGACTACATCAAGCGCTACTTCCAGCGCTTCCCCGGCATCCGCGACTACATGGAGGCGACGCGCAAGGCCGCCCGCGAGAACGGCTACGTCACCACCATCTTCGGCCGCAAGGCGCACTACCCGGACATTTCCTCGCCCAACCCGTCGATGCGCGCCTTCATGGAGCGCGCGGCGATCAACGCGCCGATCCAGGGCTCGGCCGCCGACATCATCCGCCGGGCGATGATCCGGATGGAGGCGGCGCTCGAGGCCGCCGGGCTCGGCGCGCTGCTCCTCCTGCAGGTGCACGACGAACTGGTCTTCGAGGTGGCCGAGGAGGAGGTCGAGGCGACCATCCCGGTGGTGCGCAAGGTGATGGAGAGCGCCGCCGACCCGGCCGTCGCGCTCACCGTGCCGCTCGCCGTCGACGCCCGCGCCGCCGCCAACTGGGACGAGGCGCATTGAGCGGGCCCGCCGCGGCCATGGTTACCCAGCCTTAAACCGCCTCATTTAGGGTCCATCCGGATCGAAGGCCCCCCGGTCGGGGCGCGCCGGTCAGGACCGTTTGCGGAGGAGAGATGGCAAGGCGCGGCCAGGGCCCCCGGATCGAGCCGACCCTTGGCGAACCCGAGCCGCGCGAGCTGCGGGTGACCGCCGACGACCGGGTCCATCCGCAGGGCGGCGAGCGCCCGTCGAAGCCGCGCCGGACGGCCTCCGCGTCTTCCCGCGCAACCACCAGCAAAGCCCGCAGGCCGCGGCGCGACCCGGAGGACGATGGCGGCGGGCGCCGTCCGCGGCGGCGGCGCCGGTCCCTGTTCGGGCGGCTTGTGCGCGGTGGCGTCTACTGGGGGCTGGTGCTGTCGCTCTGGGGCGCCATCGCCGTAATCGGCGTCTTCGCCTACACCCTTGCCACCATGCCGCAGACCTCGGAATGGGCGGTGCCGAAGCGGCCGCCCAACGTGGAGGTGGTGGACGCCTCCGGCCGGCTCATCGCCAACCGCGGCGACACCGGCGGCGAGGCGGTGCGGCTCGCCGACCTGCCGGCCCATGTGCCGCAGGCGGTGATCGCCATCGAGGACCGCCGCTTCTACGCCCACTTCGGCCTCGACCCGATCGGCCTCGCCCGGGCGATGATCGCCAACGCCACCACCGGCGAACTGGTCCAGGGCGGCTCGACGCTCACCCAGCAGCTCGCCAAGAACCTCTTCCTCACGCCCGACCGCACGCTGGAGCGCAAGCTGCAGGAGGCGGTGCTCGCGCTCTGGCTGGAGTGGAGCTACTCCAAGGACCAGATCCTCGAGATGTACCTCAACCGGGTCTATTTCGGCGGCGGCGCCCATGGCGTCGACGGGGCGGCCCGCCGCTACTGGGACCGGCCGGCGAGCGCGCTGACCCTGCGGCAGGCGGCGATCCTGGCGGGCCTCCTCAAGGCGCCCTCGCGCCTCTCGCCGGCCAGCAACCCGGAGGCGGCCGACGCCCGCGCGCGGCTGGTGCTGGACGCCATGGTCGAGCAGGGCTTCGTCCTCCCCGACGAGGCGTCGGCGGCGATGCGGGAATCCTCCGGCCTCGTCACCGAGCACCGCACCAGCGCCGGCAACTATGTCGCCGACTGGGTGATGGACCAGCTGCCGGGCTACATTGCCTCGATCGACCAGGACGTGGTCGTCGAGACCACCATCGACCTCTCCATGCAGCAGGCCGCCGAGGCCGCGCTGCGCGAGGTGCTGGCGAGCCAGGGCGCGGAGCACCGGGTCAGCCAGGGCGCCCTCGTCGCCATCGACGGGGACGGCGCGGTCAAGGCCCTGGTCGGCGGGCGCGACTATGGCGCGAGCCAGTTCAACCGGGCGGTGGAGGCCCGCCGGCAGCCGGGCTCGGCGTTCAAGCCCTTCGTCTACCTGGCGGCCGTCGAGAAGGGCTGGCGGCCCGACCGGATCGTCGTCGACGAGCCGATCACCATCAACGGCTGGACGCCGCAGAACTACAGCCGCACCTTCGAGGGCCCGGTGACGCTGACGACGGCGCTGGCGAAGTCGCTCAACACGGTCTCGGCCCGCCTCGCCGCCGATGTCGGGCCGTCGCTGGTCGCCGACACCGCCCGCCGCGTCGGCATCGTCTCCCGCTTGCACGAGAACCCCTCGATCGCGCTCGGCACCGCCGAGGTGACCCCGCTCGAGCTCACCGCCGCCTACGTGCCCTTCGCCAACGGCGGCGAGGCGGTGGTGCCCTTCGTCATCGACCGGATCGTCTCCGCGCGCGACGGCACCGTGCTGTTCCGCCGCCAGGGCGGCCGCGCCGGCCGGGTGATCGACCCCGCCGTCGTCGGCACCATGAACCGGATGATGAGCCAGGTGCTGGAGATCGGCACCGGCCAGAAGGCGGTGCTGCCCGGCCGTCCCGCCGGCGGCAAGACCGGCACCTCGCAGGAGTTCCGCGACGCCTGGTTCATCGGCTACGTGAACGGCCTCGTCGCCGGCGTCTGGCTCGGCAACGACGACAACTCGCCGACCCGCAAGGCGACCGGCGGCAACATGACGGCGGTGATCTGGAACCGCTTCATGACCGAGGCGACCAAGGGCATGGCCGTCGCCGCGCTGCCCGGCATCGAGCTGCAGTTGCCCCAGGTGGGCGACACCTCCGTCGCCGAGGGCGACGGCTTGCCGGCGCTGGGGCCGAACGGCCCGGTGGTCTACCGGCCGGCGGGCGAGGATGGCTTCCGCGGCCCGAGCGAGGCCGAGCGCAGCCTGCTCGACCGGCTGTTCGGCGGCTGATGTCCGCGGCCGGTTTCCTCAGAGCGTGGCGTGCAGCGTGCGGCCGTGCGCCTTCAGCCAGCCCCTCGCCTCCTCCGTCCGCGGCGCGAGCCGGCGGCAGATCGCCCAGAAGCGGTCGGAATGGTTCATCTCGGCGAGGTGCGCCACCTCGTGCGCGGCGAGGTAGTCGAGCACGAAGGGCGGCGCCATGGCGAGCCGCCAGGAGAAGGACAAGGTTCCCGAACTCGACGCCGAGCCCCAGCGCGAGGTGGTGTCCTTGATCCGGACCGCCTTCGGCGCCACCCCGAGGGCCCTGGCGTGGCGGGCGACCGCCTCGTGGAGGTCGGCCCGGGCGATCGCCCGGAGGTGGGCCTCGACCCGGCGGGCCATCGCGGCCCGGTCCCCCGGGACGACCAGCACCGGGGCGCCGTCGGCGTCCGCGACGGCGCGGACCGCCCCGCGCAGCGTCATCGCCGGGCGGATCCGGTGCGGCACGCCGCGGACCGGGACCAGCGAGCCCTCGCCGATCCGGCCCGCCGGCTCGGGCGCGAGCCGCTGGGCCAGCCAGCCGGCGTGGCGCTCGACGAAGGCGCGGGCCTCCTTCAGCGAACCGCGGGAGGGGATCGTCACCGTCGCGCCGTCGGCCGCCGCGGAGAGACGGAGGGTGTAGCGGCGGGCGCGGGCGTTGCGCCGGACCCGCACCTCCACCATCCGCCCGTCGACGACCACGGGGATCGTGTCGGGGCCGGGCGCGACCACCCTGGGCCTTGAGGTGAGAAAGGGGATCCAGCGATTCGCCATGGCGCCAGTGTAGCCGCGGGTCGCGCGATCGGGGAGGGAGCGGCGCGCGTCGCCGCCGACCCGAAACGACGCGGGCGGGCGACGCCTTTCGGCATCGCCCGCCCGTTTCGGGTCGTCTCAGGCTCGCCCGCGTCAGGCGGCCGGGCCGCTGTTGCGGCTGGCCATGAAGCGGTCGAACTCCTCCTGGTCCTTGGCCTTGCGCAGGTTGCGCAGGAAGTCGTCGAACTCGTTGCGCATCTTCTCCACCGCCGCGCGCTCCTCCTCGAGCCGCTTGAGCTCGCGCTCGCGGTACTCGTCGAAGGCGGCGTTGCCGGTGCGCCCGTAGCCCGTCGGGCCGGGGAAGCCCGCGTCGCGGGCCATGCGGCTCACGTTCGGTCGGTGCTCGTTCCAGGCGGCCTTCATGCGGTCGCCCCAGAGAATGTAGGCGAGCATGGCGAGGCCGAGCGGCCAGAACACGATGAAGCCCAGAACCATAAGGCCCACGGACATCGCGTTCCAACCGGGTTTCAGGGTGCAGGAATTGGTCATCTCAAAGTCCTCGTGCGTCACCTCGACGTCTGACGAGGTGGTCCCGCCGGGTTCGGCCTTCAAGAGCTTGTTACATCTTTTTTGGACAGCAGGCGAATGCCCGAGCGCGCTCCACGGCTGCGCTGAAACTCTAAAACCTGTCCCGAGGATACAGCTTTCGACTGCCGGACGGGCGGTGGATGGCCCGGCAGGTCCCCCGTTTGGCGGAGATCCCTGCCGCGGCCCGAAGCCCAGCCCCTCTGCCGCGTCAGACCGTGTCAGACCGTCTCGAGCAGCTTGCGGGCCTGGCCCACCCAGTCGCCGCGGCGGATGCGGCCGCGGGTGGCGAGCCGGGCTTCCAGCTCGTCGATCTGCGCATCGGTGAGCTCGGCGATCTGGTGGAAGAGGAAGATGCCCTGCTCGTTGAGCTGGGTCTCCAGCTTCGGGCCGATGCCGGCGATCCGCTTCAGGTCGTCGGCGACGGTCTGCGCCGCGCCGCCGCGGCGGCTCTTGGCCGGCGCGGCGGACTCCTTGCGCGTGCGCAGGGCGTCGCGGGCGGCGACCGAGCGCACGTTGTGGGTCAGGATGAAGTCGGCGATGCGCGGGCAGATCTCCGAGCGCCAGCGCGAGCCGTTGAAGACGCCGTAGTGGCCGACCGCCGGCTGGGTGTAGTGCGCCTTCATCTCGTCGGGCAGGCCGGTGCAGAGGTCGTGCGCCGCCTCGGTCTGGCCGCCGCCGGTGATGTCGTCCTTCTCGCCCTCGACGGTGAGCAGCGCGCAGGTGCGGATCAGCGAGGGGTCCACCAGCTCGCCGCGGTGCATCATCTCGCCCTTCGGCAGCGCATGGCGGATGAACACGGTCTCGACGGTCTGGAGGTAGAACTCCGCCGTCAGGTCCATCACGGCGAGGTACTCGTCGTAGAACTCCCGGTGCTTCTCGGCGCTGTCGCCGTCGCCGCGGACGAGGTGGTGGTAGAACTCCTTGTGGGCGCCGAGATGCCGGTCGAGGTTCATGCTCATGAAGCCGGTCAGCTGCAGGAACCCCGGGTAGACGTCGCGGTAGACCCCCGGGTGGGGGAACGGCACCTTCATGATGACGTTGCGGCGGAACCAGTCGGTGCCCTTCTCCTCGGCCAGCTTGTTCACGGCGGTCGGGTTGCGGCGGGTGTCCACCGGGCCGCCCATCAGCGTCATGGTCAGCGGCGTGTAGGGGTCCTCGTGGCGCTCCATCACCGACACTGCGGCCAGCACCGGCACCGACGGCTGGCAGACGGCGATGATGTGGGAATCGCCGCCGAGGGCATGCAGCATCGAGATGACGTAGTCGATGTAGTCGTCGAGGTCGAAGCGGCCGTCCGTCAACGGCACCATGCGGGCGTCGACCCAGTCGGTGATGTAGACGTCGTGCCGCGGCAGCAGCGCCTCCACGGTGCCGCGCAGCAGCGTCGCGTAGTGGCCCGACATCGGCGCCACCACGAGGACCTTGGGGTCGACCCGCCGGGGGCTGTCGATCTCGCGCTCGAAGTGGACGAGGTTGCAGAAGGGGCGGGACCAGACGATCCGCTCGGTCACCGGCACCCGGACGCCGGAGACGACGGTGCTCTCCAGGCCGAACTCCGGCTTGCCGTAGCGGCGGGTGGTGCGCTCGAACAGCTCGCAGGCCGCCGCGATCGAGCGGCCGAACTGCGTCTGCGACATCGGGTTGAACGGGTTCTGGAAGTAGAGCCGGGTCATGTCCGCCGCGGCCCTGGCCGGCCCCATCGCCGCATGATTGAATTCGTAAAGGTGATAGAAGGGCACGTTCATCCTCACCGTCCTTCGGTACGCGGCACCTGTCCGATACGCCCGGCGAACTGCTTCGGTTCCGAAGTCGTCCGACTCCGAAGCATAGGCGGTAAAACGCTTCACCGGCAAGCGCGGAGGAATTCGACAATAGTCTCTGTGGGTAAACGACTGGTCGGCGGCCGCTCGAGCTGACGGGATTTCCTCATTTGCATACGCCGATACCGGTTGCCAAGCGTCGGCCCGGCGGATGATATCTGGCGGTGATGCCCGGATCGATTTCCATTCCACCCGACCAGAGCGGCGGCCGCCTCAGGCTGGAGACGCTGGTGCGCCTGCGCTGGCTGGCCGTCGGCGGCCAGACCGTGACGGTGCTTGCGGTCGACTGGTGGCTCGGCTGGCCGCTGCCGCTCGGATACTGCCTCGGGCTTATCGCGCTGTCCGCCTGGCTCAATCTCCTGCTGCGCCTCAGGTTTCCGGCCTCGATGCGGCTCTCCAACCGGGCCGCGGCGGCGCTGCTCGCCTACGACCTGCTGCAGCTCGCCGGTCTGCTCTACCTCACCGGCGGCCTGTCGAACCCCTTCGTGGTGCTGCTGGTCGCCCCGGTGGTGGTGTCCGCGACCGCCCTGCCGGTCGGCTACACGGTCGGCCTCGGCGCGCTGGCGACGGCGCTCGCCAGCCTGCTCGCGGCCTGGTCCTGGCCGGTGCCCTGGCCGGAGGGCGACGTGCTGGTGCTGCCGCGGCCCTATCTCGTCGGCGTCTGGGCGGCGCTGGTCAGCGCGCTGGTGTTCATGGCCGCCTACTCGACCCGGGTCGCCCGCGAGGCGCGGATGCTGCAGTCGGCGCTGGCGGCGACCGAGCTCATCCTCTCGCGCGAGCAGCACCTGCACCAGCTCGACGGCCTCGCCGCCGCCGCCGCCCACGAGCTCGGCACCCCCCTCGCCACCATCGCCCTCGTGGCCAAGGAGCTCGACCGGGAGGTCGCGGGGGACGCGCCGATCCGCGAGGACATCGAGCTCCTGCGCTCCCAGTCGGAGCGCTGCCGGGACATCCTCGGCAAGCTCACCTCGCTGTCGACCGACTTCGGCGGCGGCCTCTCCCGCCAGCCGCTCAGCCACCTGATCGAGGACGTTGTGGCGCCGCACCGGGAGTTCGACGTCGAGATCGTCGTCACCCTCGACGGCCCGCCCGGCCGCGAGCCGGTCGGTAACCGCAACCCGGCGATCCTCTACGGCCTCGGCAACATCGTCGAGAACGCCGTCGACTTCGCCCGTTCGCGGGTGGAGGTGGTGGCCGGCTGGAGCGACGACCGGGTGACGGTCACCGTCCGCGACGACGGCCCCGGCTTCTCGCCCGAGGTGCTCGACCGCATCGGCGAGCCCTACGTCACCACACGAGGGCGCGGGCGCGACGGCGGCGGGTCGGGCGAGGCGGGCGGCCTCGGCCTCGGCTTCTTCATCGCCAAGACGCTGCTCGAGCGCACCGGCGCCCGGGTCCACATCACCAACCGGGCGGCGCCGGCGACCGGCGCGTCGGTCGCCGTCGTCTGGCCCCGCCGGGCGATGGAGGCGCCCGCCCCCGGCTGACCTCGCGAGGCGCCGGGCGCCCGGCGAAACTTGGCGGTTTGCCGGGGGGCGGCCCGTGCCTATATGTGGGAGCGAAAAGACAACGATCGAAAGGTTCAGCTTCCATGGACGCGAAGGAGCCCGGCGACGGCCCGACCCTCCTCATCGTGGATGACGACAAGCCCTTCCTGCTGCGACTGGCGAGGGCGATGGAGACGCGCGGATATCGGGTGGAAACCGCCGACACGGTGGCCGAGGGCCTCGCCCACGTGGAGGCGAGCCCGCCCGAGTTCGCCGTGGTGGACATGCGCCTCGGCGACGGCAACGGCCTCGATGTCATCGAGGCCCTGCGCCGCAGCCGCCCCGATTCGCGGGCGATCATCCTGACCGGCTACGGCAACATCGCCACCGCCGTCTCGGCGGTGAAGATCGGCGCGATCGACTACCTCGCCAAGCCGGCCGACGCCGACGACGTGCACGCCGCGCTGATCCGCGACCCGGAGGCGCGCGCCACGCCGCCGGAGAACCCGATGTCGGCGGACCGGGTGCGCTGGGAGCACATCCAGCGGGTCTATGAACTTTGCGAGCGCAACGTCTCGGAGACGGCGCGCCGGCTCAACATGCACCGCCGCACCCTGCAGCGGATCCTCGCCAAGCGCGCGCCGCGCTGACCAGTCAGCCGAAGGCGCCCGGCGCGCAGCCGGGGTCGACCAGGGCGTGGAAGCGGCGCGCCGCGGCATGGGCGAAGCGCAGCGTGACCGCCTTGCGCGTCGCCGGGGCGAGCCGGGCCTCCGGCGCCTCGCGCAGGATCTCCGCGCCATAGGCGTCGGCGAGGATCAGCCCCTCCGCCGCGGGGAAGATGTCGAGCGGCACGCCGGCGTGGGTGGCGAAGAACAGCCGGTCGCAATGCGCCCGGTAGTCCGGCCACTTGCGGTCGACCCGGAAGTCCTCCACCGACGACTTGATCTCGACGATCCAGACGTCGCCCGAGGGCGACAGGCCGGCGACGTCCGCGCGCCGGCCGGAGGCGAGCGGCAGCTCGTAGACCACCGAGAAACCGAATCCGACCAGCATCCGCCCGACGCCGCGCTGGACCAGGCGCGCCCTATCGGACTGGCGCCCGTCGACGATGCGCGGGTCGAAGGGCCGGAGGGCGGCGGCGGGATCGGTCATCGGCGGGTCCGCTGGGTCCGGAACGAGGGTTGACGGGCGGAGTGTTCCACTTTTGTTTCCCGCGGGCAACCCCGGCCGCGCGTGTCCGTTCACCTGCGCGGTCGGGGCCGGTCCTTTCGCGGCCCGGCCGGAGAGCCAGGGCGTCCCTGACCCCGCCCGCCCGTCCGGCAGGACCTGTGTGCGACTGGCGGCGCGGCCGAGGCTCGTCTAGAACGGTCGGCCCATCCTCGAACGCCTGTCCGGGACGACCATGGCCGCATCCACCGAGGGCGACGACGCCCGCTGGTCCGAGCTTCTCAGTCCGCGCCACGGGACGGCGACGGCGACGCTGTCGCTCGGCGTCGCCCTGTTCGCCTTCAACGCCTTCCTGGTGACGACGGCGCTGCCGACGGCGGTGGACGAGTTGCAGGGCCTCACGCTGATCTCCTGGGCGGTGTCGGTCTACCTCGTCTTCGCCATCCTCGGCGGCGCCACGGCGGCGCTGCTGAAGGCCCGCTTCGGCGGACGGGGGACGCTCGCCGGGGCGGCGCTGGTGTTCCTCGCCGGCAGCGTCCTCTGCGGGGCGGCGGGGGACATGGGGCTGCTGCTCGCCGGCCGCGCCGTCTCCGGCTACGGCGAGGGGGTGATCGCGGCGCTCTGCTATGCGCTGATCCCGGAGCTGTTTCCCTCGCGGCTGGTGCCCAAGGTGTTCGGCGCCGAGGCGATCGTCTGGGCCCTGGCGGCCTTCGGCGGCCCGCTCGTGGCGGGGATCCTGACCGAATGGGTGTCCTGGCGCGCGGCGTTCCTGGTCAACGTGCCGCTGGCGCTCGCCTTCCTCGGCCTCACCCTCGCCGTGGTGCCGCGCGGGGACATCTCGGCGACCGGCGGAGGGTGGCCGCCGCTCGGGCGGCTCGCCGGCATCGGCGCCGCGGTGGCGGCCGTCGCGATGGCGCAGGTGGCGGACACGCCGGCGGCGGCTGCGGCGCTCGCCCTCGCCGCCCTGCCGATCCTGGCGGCGGTCGTCGCCGGCGACCGCCGCTCCGCCGTGCCGCTGTTTCCCGCCGAGGCTTTCCGTGGCGCCGGGCCGGTCGCCATGGGCCTGTGGGTCGTGCTGCTGATGCCGCTCTCCCAGGCGGCGACGACGGTGTTCCTGGTGCTGGCCCTGCAGGACCTCTGGGGCCTCGGCGCCGCCGTCGCCGGCGCCATCGCGGCGCTGCTGGCGATCGCCTGGAGCGGCACCGCCATCCTTGTCGCCAGCGTCGTGCCGACCGGGCGCCACGTCGCCGCGATCCGCCTCGGCAACCTCATGCTCGTCGCCGGCTTCCTCGGGCTCGCCGGGGGGCTCGCGGCCGGCAGCCTGGCGCTGATGGTCGCCTCGAACCTTGCGATCGGCGCGGGCATGGGGGCGAGCTGGGGCTTCGTCAGCCAGCTGGTCATGGAGACCGCGCCGCCGCACGAACGCGACCGGGCCTCCGCGCTGCTGCCGACGCTGCAGTCGGCCGGCTACGCCTTCGGCGCGGCGATCGCGGGCCTGGCCGCCAACCTCGCCGGCCTCTCCGGCGGGGCCTCCACCGAGACCGTGCGCGGCGCGCTGACCGCGGCCTTCCTGGCGGCGGCGGTGATCGCGCTCGCCTCGCTCGCCGCCTCGGCGCTGCTGCCGTCCCGCCCGGTACGGCAGGTCGCGGCGCCGGCGGAGTGACGGTTCAGCCGCCGGGCGCCGCCGGCCCGTCCAGCGCCTCCGGCGTATCGACGTCGAACAGCACCGCCGGGCCGGCCTCCACCGTCGCCACGGCGGCGGGATCGCGGGCGATCAGTTCGCGCGCGCCGCGGTCCCCCTCGAGCGCCATCAACTCGGGGAAGAAGCGGCGGGACCACAGCACCGGGTTGCCGCGCCGCCCCTCGTGCTCCGGCACCACGACGAAAACGCCGCCGACGGGCCGGTAGGCCCCGATCACCCGGCGCACCACCTGGCCGTCCACCCGCGGCATGTCGCCGAGGAGGACGACGGCGCCCTCGCAGTCCTCCGGCACGGCGGCGATGCCGGCGCGCACCGAGGTCGACTGCCCCCCGGCGAAGTCCGGGTTGTGGACGAAGCGGACGTCGAGGCCGGCGAGGGCGGCCTCCACCTCTTCCCGCTCGTGGCCGGTGACCACCGCCACCGCGGCGGCGCCGCCCTCGATCGCGGCCCGCGCGGCCCGGCGCACCATCGGCTCGCCGTCCACCTCGGCCAGCAGCTTGTTGCCGGCCCCGAAGCGGCTGGAGCGGCCGGCGGCCAGCACCACCGCGCCGATCCGCGGCGCGTCCGGGTCCTCGCGCCGCGCCTCGCCGCTGCGGGGGGCCGGGCGGCTGACGATGTCCATCAACAGGCCGCCGACGCCGAGGCCCATGATCTCCGCTCCGCCCGGCATCCGCCCGGCGAGCACCCGCTCGAGGATCCAGTCGAAGCCGTTCTCCACGGGGCTGCGCGCGCAGCCCGGCGCGCCGATCACCGGCACGTCGCCGACGCGGCCGAGCACCAGGAGATTGCCCGGGTCGACCGGCATCCCGAAGTGCACCACCTCGCCGCCGGCGCCGCGGATGGCGGCGGGGATCACGTCGGCGGCGTCGACCACCGCCGAGGCGCCGAACACCAGCACCGCGCCGCCTTCCCGCGCGGCCCCGGCGACGACCGCGGCGAGCGCCTCCGCCTCGTGCGGCACCCGCCGGTCGGAGGCGACCGCGGCGCCCATCGGCTCGAGCCGCCTGGCGAGCACCCGGAGCGTCTTGTCCACCACCGAGGGCTTCAGCGCCGGCAACAGGGTGGAGATCACCTGGACGCGGCGGACTGCGAAGGGCCGGACCGAAAGCACCGGGCCGAGGGCGGTCCGCGCGGTCTCCACCGCCGCCTCGACGAGGTGCGCCGGGACGGCGAAGGGGATCACCTTCACCGTCGCCACCATCCGCCCCTCCTCCACCGCCCGGAGCGGCTGGCGGGTGGCGGCGGTGAGGGCGGGATCGATGCGGTTGATCGCGTCGACCACGGCGGTGTCGATCTCGAGCAGCCCGGCGGCCTCGGCGAAGAGGTTCGAGCGCCCGGTCGCCGGCGCCTCGACACGCACGCCCGGCCCCGCCAGCGCCTCGGCGAGGCGCCTGGCGGCCTCGTCCTCGGAGACGTCGCCGGGATCGAGGCGGGCGGCGACGACGGCGCCGATCCCCGCCGCGCGGATCCGCGCGAGGGCGGCCGCGTCGAGGCGGGTGCCCTTGCGCAGGGTGCCGGAGGGCGTCGCCACCGCATGGGCGAGCGTGGCGCCCTCGGCCTCGTCGAGGCGGATCTCGCCGAACCTCACCGCGCCCCGCTCCGCAGGGGGCCGTCGACGGCCCGGCGGCGGAAGGCCTCGATCACCTCGGCCATGATCGCGACCGCGATCTCGGCGGGGGAGGCGGCGCCGATGTCGAGGCCGATGGGCGCGCGGATGGACTCGAGGTCCGACTCGCTGACGCCCTCGGAGAGCAGCCGCTCCCGACGCCGCGCATGGGTCTTCCGGCTGCCGAGCGCGCCGACGTAGAAGCAGCCGCGCTCCAGCGCATGGCGGATGGCGAAGTCGTCGATCTTGGGATCATGGGTGACGGCGGCAAGCGCGGTGTAGCGGTCGACCCCGAGGCCCGGCAGCACCGTCTCCGGCCAGTCGGCGACGAGGTTCACCCCGGCGAAGCGCTCGGGCGTGGCGAAGGCGGTGCGCGGGTCGACCACGACGAGGTCGAAGCCGACCACCGCCGCGATCGGCGCCAGCGCCTGGGTAATGTGGACCGCGCCGATGACGACGAGGCGGGGCGGCGGCACCTCGGCGGCGAGGAAGACCTCGCCCTCCTCCGTCGCCACCACGCGGGACCGGCCGTCGCGGAAGGCGGCGGCGATCTCGGCGCGGAGCGGGTCTTTCGAGAAGTCGCCGTCGTCGGTGTAGAGCCGCGCCGACCCGTCGGCCAGCCGGGTGGCCGCGACCAGCGCCCGGCGCGCGCGCCGGGCCTCGTTGATGCGCTTCAGGAGATCGAGGTCCATGGCTCAGGCGACCCTCTCCACGTAGACGCGGATGCGGCCGCCGCAGGACAGGCCGACCCGCCAGGCGGTCTCGTCGGCGACGCCGAACTCGAGGACGCGCGGCGCGCCGGTCTCGATCACCTCCACCGCCTCGGCCACCACGGCGCCCTCGACGCACCCGCCGGAGACCGAGCCCTCGAAGTTGCCGTCGGCGTCGATCACCAGGTGGCTCCCGACCGGCCGCGGGGCGGAGCCCCATGTCTCGATCACGGTGGCGAGCGCCACCTGGCGCCCCTCCTCGGCCCAGGCCTCGGCCAGGGCGAGGGTGTCCGGGATGGCCGCCTCGGCCGGGTGCTGTCGATCGCTCGCGCTCATCTGCCCGTCTCCCATGCTTCCCGGCATCGCCGCGCCGGCACGCGCGTCACCCGGGCTCCCGGCTGCGCGGCGGCAGCCCGCTCCTGTCCAGGCCCTTGAAGATGTGGACCATGAAGGCCGTCGCGAACAGGGGCGTCAACAGGTTGACGATCGGAATCGCGAGCACCAGCGCGATCATCAGCCCGGCGAGGAACATCCGCGTGCCGTGGCGGGCGCGGAGCGCCTTCACCTCCTGGCGGCCGTGGAAGCGCGAGGCCACGGCCTCGAGGTACTCCCGGCCGAGCAGGTAGGCGTTGGCGACGAAGAAAGCGATGATGTTGACGCCGGGCAGGATCAGCAGCACCAGCACGAGGAGGTTCACCAGCACCACCACGATAGTGAAGCGCACCGCCGAGAAGAAGCTCTCAGCCACCGGCATCGCCCGGCCGGGCGGGTCGGCGGGATAGTGGGTCTTCTCCACCTCTTCGGCGATCTCGTCGAGGAAGAGGCCGGCGAACATGGAGGTCACCGGCGCGACGAGGAAGCCGAGCCCGATGAGCAGGCCGATCCCGGTCAGCACGCCGAGGGCGGTCTCCAGCCCCGGCGAGGAGAGGTCGACCAGCCAGTCGAGGAGGGCGTAGAGCCCCGCCCAGACCGCCGCCAGCATCGCGAGCGTCAGCCCGACGGACTTCAGGAGCACGCCGCGGAAGGGCGGCGACAGGATCTGCGAGAGGGCCTTGACGGCGGCGTCGATCATCGATTTCTCCGAGACGCGTGCATCCCGACCATGTAGGAAGGGCCGACGCCCGGCGCGAGAGCCGCCGACGCATGCCGACGAGACGACGTGGAGAGACGGAGACATGGCGAACGGCTTCGACGTGCTGGCGATCGGGAACGCCATCGTCGACATCCTGGCGCGGACCGAGGACGACCTGCTCGTCGAGATCGGCGTCTCCAAGGGCATGATGCGGTTGATCGACCCCGCCGAGGCGGACAGGCTCTATGGCATGATGGGCCCGGCGGTGGAAGCCTCCGGCGGGTCGGCCGGCAACACCGCCGCGGGCGTCGCCTCCTTCGGCGGGCGCGCGGCCTACATCGGCAAGGTGGCCGCCGACGACTTTGGCCGCATCTTCCGCCACGACATCCGCGCCCTCGGCGTCCACTTCGAGACCGTGGCGCTGGAGGGCGGCGCGCCGACCGCCCGGTCGATGATCCTGATCACGCCGGACGGCGAGCGGACCATGAACACCTACCTCGGCGCCTGCACCGCGCTGGGCGTCGCGGATATCGACCCCTCCGTGGTCTCGGCCGCCGCCGTCACCTACCTCGAGGGCTATCTCTGGGATCCGCCGGAGGCCAAGAAGGCCTTCCGCGAGGCGGCCGACATCGCCCATGCGGCGGGCCGCAAGGTGGCGATCACCCTCTCCGACAGCTTCTGCGTCGACCGCTGGCGCGGCGAGTTCCTCGACTTGATGCGCTCCGGCACCGTCGACATCGTCTTCGCCAACAAGGAGGAGATCCGGGCGCTCTACGAGACCTCGGACCTCGACACCGCCGTGGCGGCGCTGCGGCGGGACTGCGCGCTCGCCGCCGTCACCCTCGGCGCCGACGGGGCGCTGGCGGCGACCGCGACCGACCTCACCCGCGTGCCCGCCTACCCGGTCGAGACCGTCGCCGACCTCACCGGCGCCGGCGACCAGTTCGCCGCCGGGTTCCTGCTCGGCGTCGTGCGCGGCCTGGACCTCGGCGAGGCGGCGCGGCTCGGCTGCCTCGCCGGCGCGGAGGTGATCGGCCACGTCGGCCCGCGGCCGCAGGTCCGCCTCGCCGACCTCGCCGCCGAGCACGGGCTCTCCCTCGGCGTGCCGGCCTGAGCCGGGTCAGCCGGCGGCGACCACCACGGCGATCACCGAGAGGGCGGCCGCGGCGATCCACAGCGGCAGCACCATGCGGTTCAGCGTCCGCCGGCGGTTGTCCTGGACCTCGATCAGCCGGACGGTCGCGACCGCCGCGTCCTGCATGTCGGCGGCGATCGACGGCAGCCGCTCGACCAGGGTCACCAGCGAGCGCAGGTGCCGGCCGGCCTCCTCGACCTGGCCCACGGGGCCGAGGTTACGGGCGACCCACTCGGTCACCACCGGCTCGGCCGTCCGCCACATGTCGAGGTCGGGGTCGAGCGTGCGGGCGACGCCCTCGACCACCACCATCGTCTTCTGCAGCATGATCAGCTCGGGCCGGGTCTGCATGTCGAACAGGTCGGTGACCTCGAACAGCTGGGTCAGCAGCCGCGCCATCGAGATCTCGGAGGCCTTGTGCCCCTGCAGCGGCTCGCCGATCGCCCGCAGCGCCTGGCCGAAGGTGGCGACGTCGTGGGTCGGCGGCACGTAGCCGGCCTCGAAGTGCACCTCGGCGACGCGCCGGTAGTCGCGGCGGATGAAGCCGTAGAGGATCTCGGCGAGGAAGCGACGCTCCTTCACCCCGAGCCGGCCCATGATGCCGAAGTCCACCGCGACGATCTCGCCGGTGGGGGCGACGAAGAGGTTGCCCTGGTGCATGTCGGCATGGAAGAAGCCGTCGCGCATGGCGTGGCGCAGGAACGACTGGATCAGCACCGCGGCGAGCGCCACCGTGTCGTGGCCGTCCTCGACGATGCCCGGCACGTCGGAGAGCTTGCGCCCGTCGATCCATTCCATGCTGAGCACGGTCTTGGTGGAGCGCTCCCAGTCCACGGTCGGCACCCGGAAGCCGGTGTCGCCGGCGATGTTCTCGGCCATCTCGGAGAGGGCCGCCGCCTCGAGGCGGAAATCCATCTCCAGCGACACAGAGCGGGCGAGGGTATCGACGATGGCGAGCGGCTTCAGCCGCCGCGCCGGCGGCACGAAGCGCTCGATCAGCCGGGCCACCATGTAGAAGCTGGTGAGATCGCGGGAGAAGCGCCGGGCGACGCCGGGGCGCAGGATCTTCACCGCCACCCGGCGGCGGAGCCCGGTCAGCCGGTCGACCACCTCGGCCCGGTGCACCTGGGCGATGGAAGCCGCGGCGATCGGCGGGCCGAAGGTCGCGAACACGTCCTCGACCGGCCGGCCGAAGGCGGCCACCACCTGCAGCCGCGCCTCCGCCTCGCCGAAGGGCGGGACGTTGTCCTGCAGCGCGGAGAGGTCGTCGGCCATCTGCCGGCCGACCACGTCGGGACGGGTGGCGAGGAACTGGCCGAGCTTGACGTAGGAGGGGCCGAGCCGGTTCACCGCCCGGCTGATGCGGTCGGCGCCGTGGGTGCCGCGGGTGTCGTGCCGCTGGATCAGCCGGGCGAGCTGCAGGGCGAGGCGGATCGGCAGCGGCACCGGCTCCGGAAAGGGGAGGGCCGTCGCCACGCCCTCGCGCGCGAGCACGTACGCCGCGCGGGCCAGCCGGATGAAGTCGCCGATCGCCATGCCGTGTCGCCGCCGCCCGTCAGATCTTCACGCCGACATGGAGGGCGACGACGCCCATGCTCATCTGCGTATAGGAGACGCGCCGGAAGCCGGCGTCCTCGATCATCGCCTTGAACCGCTCGGGGTTCGGGAAGCGGCGGATGGACTCGACCAGGTAGCGGTAGCTGTCCTCGTCGCGGGCGACGAGGCCGCCGAGGCGCGGGATGACGTTGAAGGAGTAGAGGTCGTAGATGCGGTCGACCACCGGCACGTCGACCTGCGAGAACTCCAGGCAGAGGAAGCGCCCGCCCGGGCGGAGCACGCGGCGGGCCTCGGCGAGGGCGCGGTCGATCCGCGGCACGTTGCGGATGCCGAAGGCGATCGTGTAGGCGTCGAAGCGGCCGTCCTCGAAGGGCAGCTCCTCGGCGTTGCCCTCCACGAAGTCGACGCCGGCGGCGCGGCGCTTCTCCGCCCGCTCGCGGCCGACCTCGAGCATTGCCGGGTTGATGTCGCAGACGGTGACCCGCGCATGGCCGCCCGAGCGCTCGGCGATGCGGAAGGCGATGTCGCCGGTGCCGCCGGCCACGTCCAGCACTTCGAACGGCCGCCGGCCGGAGCGCGGCGGGGCGAGGCGGGAGACCATCGCGTCCTTCCACAGCCGGTGCAGGCCGCCGGACATCAGGTCGTTCATCAGGTCGTAGCGGCCCGCCACCCGGCGGAACACGCCGTCGACGAGCCCCTGCTTGGCGCCGACATCCACGTCGCGGAAGCCGAAGGATGAGGTGGCGTCGTCGGGCATGGCGGTCTCCAGCGGCGGGTCGGGGGCGGTCCGGCGCGGCGGACCATAGCGAAAGCCGTCCCGCCGCGCTATCTGATGTGTCGCGCCGCCGGCGGTTGTCGAGCGGCATCCTCTCCCCCCGGCCGGATCCATGCCCGAACTTCCCGAAGTCGAGACCGTGCGCCGGGGCCTCGCCCCCGTCTTCGAGGCCTCGCCCATCGCCGCCGTCCGCCTCGCCCGGGCCGACCTGCGCTTTCCCTTCCCGGACCGCTTCGCCGCGCGGCTCGAGGGCCGCCGCACGCTGTCGCTCGGCCGGCGGGCGAAGTATCTCGTCGCCGACCTCGACGACGGGACCGTGCTGCTGATGCACCTCGGCATGTCGGGCTCCTTCCGCATCGAGGAGGCCGGGGCGGCCACGGCGCCCGGCGCCTTCCACCACCCCCGCGGCAAGCTCGCCGCCCACGACCACGTGGTGTTCGACTTCGCGGACGGCGCCAGGGTCGTCTACAACGACCCGCGCCGCTTCGGCTTCATGGCGCTGACCGACCGCGCCGGCTTCGAGGACCACCCGCTGATCCGCCATCTCGGGGTGGAGCCGACCGGCAACGGGCTGACGCCGGAGGCGCTCGCGGCGGCTTTCGCCGGCCGGACCACCAGCCTCAAGGCGGCGCTGCTCGACCAGACCGTGATCGCCGGCCTCGGCAACATCTACGTCTGCGAGGCGCTGTGGCGGGCAAGGCTGGCGCCGACCCGGCCGGCGGGGTCGGTGGTGACGAAGGCCGGCCTGCCCGGCCGCCGGCTCGCCGCGCTCGTCGAGGCGGTCCGGGCGGTGATCGCCGAGGCGATCGAGGCCGGCGGGTCGAGCCTGCGCGACCACGTCCGCACCGACGGCAGCCTCGGCTACTTCCAGCACGGCTTCGCCGTCTACGACCGCGAGGGCGAGGCCTGCCGGCGGCCGGACTGCGGCGGGGTGGTGCGGCGGATCGTCCAGTCGGGCCGCTCGACCTTCCATTGCCCCGCCTGCCAGCGCTGAGCGCCGGCATTGACGCAGGCCGCGCCTCTGGTCTATAAGCCCGGCCGAATGACGGCGGCGGGTCGATGGTCCGCCGCTCGTGCGTTTTTGCCCTGAGGTGGGGCGCCAGCATGCCCCTTCGGGGCGGCCGGGCGCCGCCCGGGGCCCGAACCGCCGGCAGCCGCCGGCCCGTCAGGCAATCCGCGGGGTCTCCCGCAACGAACGTCCGGCGACCCCGGAGAGGAAAGGCTCATTCATGGCCAACACGCCTTCGGCCAAAAAGGCGACGCGCAAGATCGCGGCGCGCACCGAGATCAACAAGGCCCGCCGCTCGCGCGTGCGGACCTACCTGCGCAAGCTCGAGGAGGCGATCGCCAGCGGCGACGCCGAGGCCGCCCGGGCCGCGTTCCTCGCCGCCGAGCCGGAGCTGATGCGGGCCGCCTCGAAGGGGATCCTGCACAAGAACACCGCCTCCCGGAAGGTGTCCCGCCTGTCCAGCCGCGTCAGGTCGCTGAACGCCTGACGCGGGCCTGCCGCCCGCCCCGGCGGGGAGCCATGTTGCGGAAATGTCACGGAGCCCGGCCAACCAGCCGGGCTCTTTTTTCGTGTCGTCCGGCTAAGCAAAACCGCCGATCCCCGCTGCCGGGCATGGCAG
Source organism: Pleomorphomonas sp. (assembly GCA_041687675.1). GTDB lineage: Bacteria > Pseudomonadota > Alphaproteobacteria > Rhizobiales > Pleomorphomonadaceae > JAWLBM01. The sequence continues at coordinate 233,951 of JAWLBM010000001.1, forward strand.
ATTTTCTTTTTTTAATTCATGAGCTTGCGAATAGGTGGTAGCGGCGCACCGCGGGCGGGCGGCCTGGGGATTGTGGTACCCCGGCTTACGCGACGAGCCTCGAAGAAAAATGTCGTTCGCCCCCTCGATCGCCTTGAATTTTCCGAATCCGTTGGAATCCAAAGCGTTCCGAAAGGGCTCCTCCGGGTGGGCCGTCCAGGGTCCGGCTCGGGGTTAAGATCTGGTGAACCGGCTTGGGCGATTCACGTCTTGCCCACCAAAACCCGCCTGTGTATGGTCTCTTTCGTCGCCGCCGGCCTGGCCAGAAACGGCGATAGAAAGGAACAGGTGATGAGGGCTTTCGCAGTTACCGATTAGTGCAATCAGTACCATGCGTAAGCATTTCTCACCGCATACGCTTCTTTCTGTTGAGTGATGTACTGCCGCTTTCCTTGGCAGTGTCACCAGTCTCAAAAATATCCAGAATTTGGGACCATCCCGAACCTTTTCGGGGCGGCGGGGGCTTTTTGACTATGGCGCTTGGTTCTTATGGTGGTGACGTTGGCGTGGCCGATGTCTGGCCGCGGCTGCGGGACGATCCGTCCGCCCTCCTGGTGGACGTCAGGACCCGCGCCGAGTGGAGCTTCGTCGGGCTTCCCGACCTCGGCTCCATCGGCAAGCAGCCGATCCTCATAGAGTGGCAGTCGTACCCCTCCATGGCGATGAACGACGCCTTCGTACCTGCCCTCGAGGCGGAGGTCGAGCGACGCGGGCTGAGCCGCGACGTGCCGCTCTTCTTCCTGTGCCGTTCCGGTGGCCGCAGCCAGGGCGCAGCCATGGCGGCGACCGCGCACGGCTTCACCGCCGCCTACAATGTGGCGGGCGGTTTCGAAGGGCCGGTCGACGCCGATGGCCACCGGGGCACCGTCCTCGGCTGGAAGGCGGCGGGCCTGCCCTGGTCCCAGAGTTGAGTTCCAACCGACGTCCGGTTCCGGCGCGTTCGGCCCGCGAGTAGCGCGGGCCCGCCGGATCCCTGTGGAGTGAACGGCGTCGTGGCGGCGGGAGCCGCCGCGCGCGGCTGATGGCGATCGCCGGACGGTGGTCCGGCGACAAGAGGAGGCTAAGGGAATGGCGGACGCACGTTTCGGGGAGCTCGAGGGCGACCAGACCGGGCATCGCGAGATCTGGAACCGCGTCCGGTCGCGCCTCAAGGTCGACCTCGGCGACGAGGTCTTCTCCTGCTGGTTCGCCGGCATGGCCGTCGAGGAACTCTCGTCCGGCACGGTCACCCTGTCGGTCCCGAGCCGCTTCCTGAAGTCGTGGATCTCCACCCACTACCGCGACAAGCTCACGGCGCTGTGGCAGTCCGAGACGCAGTCCGTGCGCAAGATCGAGGTGACCTGCCGCAGCCCGATCCGCCAGAAGGTGGAGCCGACCCGCCTGGTGCCGCCGGGCCAGCCCCGCCCGGCCGCCGCCGAGACCGCCGCCGTCCAGCTCCGCCCGGCGCCCGAGCCGCGCCGCGCCGAGCCGGTTGCCGCAGCGTTGGGCGCCGCGCCCGCAAGGCTCGTCGAGGAGGTGTCGTCGCCGCTCGACCCGCGCTACACCTTCGCCACCTTCATGGAGGGCGCGGCCAACCGGCTGCCGCTCGCCGCCGCCCGCCAGGTCGCCGAGGGCGCGGGGAGCCTCAAGTTCAACCCGCTCTACGTCCACGCCGCCGTCGGCCTCGGCAAGACGCACCTCCTGCAGGCGATCGTCCACCACATCCGCGCCGAGCGGCAGCAGACCAAGGTGCTCTACCTCACCGCCGAGCACTTCATGTACCGCTTCGTCCACGCCCTGCAGACCCAGTCGGCGATCGCCTTCAAGGACGCGCTGAGGACCATCGACCTCCTGATCATCGACGACATGCAGTTCCTGCACGGCAAGCAGGTGCAGCAGGAGTTCTGCCATACGGTGAACTCGCTGATCGACGGCGCCCGCCAGGTGGTGGTCGCGGCCGACCGGCCGCCGGTCGAGCTCGAGACCCTCGACGAGCGCGTCCGCTCGCGCCTCGCCTCCGGCCTCCTCGCCGAGATCTCCGCGCCGGACCTCGCGCTGCGCCGGGCCATCGTCGAGCGCCGCATCGAGGCGGCGCGGCAGATGGCCCCGGCCTTCGAGGTGCCGGAGGAGGTGATCGACTTCATCGTCCGCAACGTGACCACCAGCGGCCGCGACCTCGAGGGCGCGGTGACCCGCCTCGTCGGCCACAACCAGCTGACCGGGCTCGCGGTGTCGCTCGCCGTCGCCGAGACCACGCTGAAGGACCTGGTCCGCGCCATGGACGGCCGCCGGGTCAAGATCGAGGACATCCAGCGCATCGTCGCCAAGCACTACAACGTGTCGAAGCAGGACCTCCTGTCCTCCCGCCGCACCCGCTCGATCGTCTGGCCGCGGCACATCGCCATGTACCTCGCCAAGAGCCTCACCCCGCGCTCGCTGCCGGAGATCGGCCGCCGCTTCGGCGGGCGCGACCACACCACCGTGCTGCACGCCGTGCGCCGGGTGGAGGAGTGCCTCAAGGGCGACCAGGCCCTCGGCCAGGAGATCGAGGTGCTGAAGCGGATGCTGGAGGCCTGAGACCGGGCCGGCGGCGCCTGCCGCTTTCCACAGCCGCACTTGCGAATTTCGCAACTTCCCTTAATGTGCCGTTCCCTGCGAAACCCCCTTGACGGGGGTTCCGCCGGCCGCCTTGATCCGCAAGATGAGGCCGGCCCCGGTAGAGCGTCCTCGCACCCGCCCGGTCGGCCGTCCAGCAACGCCAGACGGGAACACCCATGCGAGTGACGCTCGAGCGCTCCAACCTCTTGAAGTCGCTGGCCCATGTCCACCGGGTCGTCGAGCGCCGCAACACCATTCCGATCCTCTCCAACGTGCTGATCCGCACCGACGGCGGCGCCCTCCGGCTGAAGGCGACGGACCTCGACCTCGAGGCGCAGGAGACGGTGGCGGCGATGGTGGAGCGGCCCGGCGCCACCACGGTGCCCGCGCACATGTTCCACGACATCGTCCGCAAGCTGCCGGAGGGCGCCCAGGTGGCGCTGGAGACGTCCGCCGACGGCGCGACGCTCGCCATCGCCTCGGGCCGCTCGCGTTTCTCGCTGCAGATGCTGCCCGAGAGCGACTTTCCCGACATCACCGTCGGCGAGATGTCGCACCGTTTCGAGCTGAAGGCGCGCGACCTCCGGACGCTGATCGACCGCACCCAGTTCGCGATTTCCAACGAGGAGATCCGCTACTACCTGAACGGCATCTTCCTCCACACGGTGGACACGCCGAACGGCCGCCGCTTCCGCGCCGTCGCCACCGACGGCCACCGGCTCGCCCGAGCCGACGTGCCGGCCCCGTCGGGATCGGAGGGGATGCCGGGCGTCATCGTGCCGCGCAAGACCGTCGGCGAGATCCAGCGCCTGCTCGAGGACCCGGACGCGGACGTGGCGGTGGAACTCTCCGACGCCAAGATCCGCATCACCGTCGGCGACGTGGTGCTGACCTCCAAGCTGATCGACGGGACCTTCCCGGACTACGGCCGGGTGATCCCGCAGGGCAACGACAAGGAACTGAAGGTCGACCGCGCCGAGTTCTCCGAAGCGGTGGACCGCGTCTCCACCATCTCCTCCGAGCGCGGCCGCGCGGTGAAGCTCGCCCTCTCCGAGGGCCGGATGGTGCTGACCGTGGTGAACCCGGACAGCGGCTCGGCGACGGAGGAGGTGATGGTCGAGTACGACGACGCGCCGCTCGAGATCGGTTTCAACGCCCGCTACCTCCTCGACATCACCTCCCAGCTGACCACCGAGACGGCGGTGTTCCGCCTCGCCGACCCCGGCTCGCCGACGCTGGTCCAGGATGCCGACGATTCCGAGACGCTCTACGTCCTGATGCCGATGCGGGTGTGACCCGCCGGGCGGCGGCCGGCCGCCGGATGCATGACCGATGGCCGATGCGACCCGCGTCTTCGTCACCGCCCTGAGGCTGGTCGACGTCCGCAACCACGAGAGCCTGTCGCTCCAGCCGGGCGCCCGGTCTGTGGTGCTCGCCGGCGACAACGGCGCGGGCAAGACCAACGTGCTGGAGGCGCTGTCGCTGCTTTCGCCGGGCCGGGGCCTGCGCCGCGCCCAGCGGGCCGACATCGCCCGCCACGGCGGCTCCGGCGGCTTCGGCGTGTCGGCGGACGTCGACGGCGCGCTCGGGCCGGTGCGGCTCACGGTGACGAGCGGCCCGGACGAGCCGAGCCGCACGCTCGCGGTGGACGGCGAGCGGATGAAGAGCCTCGACGCCCTTGCCGACCATCTGCGCGTGCTCTGGCTCACCCCGTCGATGGACGGCCTGTTCACCGGCCCGGCGGGCGACCGCCGCCGCTGGCTCGACCGGATGGTGCTCGCGGTCGACCCGGCCCACGGCCGGCGGGTGCTCGCCTTCGAGCAGGCGCTGACCCGGCGCAACCGCCTTCTCGAGGACCTCCGCCCCGACCCGGTCTGGCTCGACGGGGTGGAGACGCAGATCGCCGGCCTCGGCGTCGCCGTCGCCGCCGCCCGCCGCGAGGCGGTGGGCCGCCTCTCCCGGCTGATCCGCGCCGGCGACGCCGCCGACGCGACCTTCCCGCGCGCGGAGGCGGCGCTCTCGGGCGAGATCGAGGACCTCCTCGCCGGCGCGGACGCCGCCGCGGCCGAGGACCGCTACCGCGAGGACCTCGCCGCCGCCCGCTCGCGCGACCGCGCGGCGGGGCGCACCCTCACCGGTCCGCACCGCTCCGACCTCGTCGTCCGCCATGCGGAGAAGGACATGCCGGCGGCGCTCGCCTCGACCGGCGAGCAGAAGGCGCTGCTCATCGGCCTCACCCTCGCCCAGGCCCGGCTCGTCGCCGAGATGGCCGGCATGACGCCGGTCCTGCTCCTCGACGAGGTCGCCGCCCACCTCGACCCGGGCCGCCGGTCCGCCCTGTTCGCGATCCTCGGCGGCCTCGGCGCGCAGGCCTGGCTCACCGGCGCCGACCCCGCGGGCTTCGAGGGCGCGGGCGAGGGCTTCGCGATGTTCGGGCTCGGGGAGGGGCAGGCAGCAGGCGAAAGTTGAGTCGGCCGCAGGCGCGCACCCGCCCGGGCTCCCCGGCCCGCCCCGAAACGGCCGGATTTCCACAGTAAATACGACAGGTTGAGCCGTCGGTTGAATGGCTCCCCGCGGGGCTTTAAGACGAAGCCTGCAGATGCCCCTTGAAAGGTTGCCGATTCGATGTCCGAAGCCGCCCGTCTCGCCGCCGAGGAATACGGTGCCGAATCCATCAAGGTCCTCAAGGGCCTGGATGCGGTTCGCAAGCGCCCCGGCATGTACATCGGCGACACGGACGACGGCTCGGGCCTGCACCACATGGTCTACGAGGTGGTCGACAACGCCGTCGACGAGGCGCTCGCCGGCTACGCCGACGAGGTGCGGGTGACGCTCAACGCCGAGGGCTCCTGCACCGTTTCCGACAACGGCCGCGGCATCCCGACCGACATCCACCGGGAGGAGGGCGTCTCGGCGGCCGAGGTCATCATGACCCAGCTGCACGCCGGCGGTAAGTTCGACCAGAACTCCTACAAGGTCTCGGGCGGCCTGCACGGCGTCGGCGTGTCGGTGGTCAACGCGCTCTCGGTCTGGCTGCGCCTCAGGATCTGGCGCGCCGGCAAGGAGCACCGGATGAGCTTCACCCACGGCGTCGCCGACGGGCCGCTCGCCGTGGTCGGCGACGCCGACGGGCGCACCGGCACGGAGGTCACCTTCCTGCCGAGCCCGGACACCTTCAAGGGCGTCACCGACTTCGACTACGCCACGCTCGAGCGGCGCCTGCGCGAGCTCGCCTTCCTGAACTCGGGCGTGCGCATCATCCTCGTCGACAACCGCGGCGTCGAGCCGCGGCAGGAGGAGCTCTACTACGAGGGCGGGCTCGAGGCCTTCGTGCGCTATCTCGACCGCTCGAAGAAGCCGCTGATCACCCGGCCGCTCACCGTCTCGACCGAGCGCGACGGCATCACCGTGGACGTTGCCCTGTGGTGGAACGACAGCTACCACGAGAACGTGCTCTGCTTCACCAACAACATCCCCCAGCGCGACGGCGGCACCCACCTCGCCGGCTTCCGCGGGGCTCTGACCCGGCAGGTCACCGCCTATGCGGACAGCTCCGGCGCCAGCCGCAGGGAGAAGGTCTCGCTCACCGGCGACGACTGCCGCGAGGGGCTGACGGCGGTGCTGTCGGTCAAGGTGCCCGACCCCAAGTTCTCCTCGCAGACCAAGGACAAGCTGGTCTCCTCCGAGGTGCGGCCGGTGGTCGAGGGCGCCCTCAACGAGGCCTTCGCGACCTGGTTCGAGGAGCATCCCACCGAGGCGAAGATCGTCGTCGGCAAGGTGGTCGAGGCGGCGGCGGCCCGCGAGGCGGCGCGCCGGGCGCGCGAGCTCACCCGGCGCAAGGGCGCCCTCGACATGGCCTCGCTGCCGGGCAAGCTCGCCGAGTGCCAGAACCGCGATCCGGCCCGGACCGAACTGTTCCTCGTCGAGGGCGACTCGGCCGGCGGCTCGGCCAAGCAGGGCCGCAACCGCGAATTCCAGGCGGTGCTGCCGCTGCGCGGCAAGATCCTCAACGTGGAGCGGGCGCGCTTCGAGAAGATGCTCTCCTCGGCCGAGATCGGCACGCTGATCACCGCGCTCGGCACCGGCATCGGCACCGACGAGTTCGACGCCACCAAGCTGCGCTACCACAAGATCATCATCATGACGGACGCCGACGTCGACGGCGCCCACATCCGCACCCTGCTGCTCACCTTCTTCTTCCGCCAGATGGCGGACCTGATCGAGCGCGGCCACATCTTCATCGCCCAGCCGCCGCTCTACAAGGTGACCAAGGGCAAGTCCGAGCAGTACCTGAAGGACGAGCGCGCGCTCGAGGACTACCTGATCGAGCAGGGCCTGGAGGAGGCGGTGCTCCGCCTCGCCTCGGGCGAGGAGCGCGCCGGCCAGGACCTGCGCGCCATCGTCGACCGGGCGCGGCAGATCCGCGCCGTGCTCGACGGCCTGCACCATCGCTACGACCGCGCGGTGGTCGAGCAGGCGGCGATCGCCGGCGCCCTGAACGCCGACATCCTGGTCAACCCGGAGCGCGCCCGCGAGGCGGCGGCCTATGTGGCGCGCCGGCTCGACATCCTCGCCGACGAGTTCGAGAAGGGCTGGACGGGCGAGGCGAACGAGGACGGCAGCCTCACCTTCCGCCGCACGGTCCGCGGCGTCACCGAGGTCACCTCGATCGACCCGGCGCTGCTCTCCTCCGCCGACGCCCGCAAGCTCGACGGCCACGCCAAGCACCTGCAGGAGGTCTACGGCAAGGCGGCGCAGCTCCGCCGCAAGGACCTGGAGACGGCGGTCCGCGGCCCGCGCGCCCTGCTCGACGCCGTCTTCGCCGTCGGCCGCAAGGGCATCGCCCTGCAGCGCTACAAGGGCCTCGGCGAGATGAACGCCGAGCAGCTCTGGCAGACCACCCTCGACCCGAACGCGCGCTCCCTCCTCCAGGTCCGCGTCTCCGAGGCGGTGGAGGCCGACGACATCTTCGAGCGGCTGATGGGCGACGAGGTGGAGCCCCGCCGCGAGTTCATCCAGAGCAACGCCCTGCAGGTCGCCAACCTCGACGTCTGAGCGGCGGCAGCAGCCGAAACCATCGGCGTGCCCGCCGGCCGACTGCGCTGCCCGAAGGCTGAATGGGGCGCCCTGCGTCCTGCGGCGGCGTGTCGTCCATAAGCGCCCGCAGGACGATCCGCCCATCGATCGGGCGGGGTTCCGGCTGCGCCGCCGGCTCAAGCACCGGCATCTGCAGACGAACGCTGCTGCCGCTGCGGGCTAGGCGCCGCGGATCCCTGGCCGACCATTTTGGACGTCCTGATCGACGGCATCTGCGGCTCGGGGGGGCGCGCGGAAGGCGTTTCCTCCGCGGGTCGGCGCCCGGGTCGCACCAGGACGAAGGCGGCCGGGGCGAACCAGAGCGAGACCAGCGACGACAGCAGCACCCCGCCCGCGATCGCCATCGCGAAGGGAGGCCAGAAGCCGCCGCCGGCGAGCAGAAGCGGCAGGAACCCGCCGAAGGTGGTGACCGTGGTCGAGACCACGTGCCGGCTCGCCCCGGCGACCACCGCCGCGACGGCGTCCGCGTCCCCCGCGCTCGCCCGCGGATCCTCCTGCAGGGCGGACAGGATGACGATCGCGGCATTGACCGAGACGCCGACGGATCCGATCACGCCGATGATCGCGATGATGCCGAAGGGATAGCCGAACAGCGCCAGCGAGAGGATCGACAGCCCGGCCGCGAGCCCGCCGACCGTGAAGGTGACGAGCGCGAGCCGGAAGGAGTTGAAGGTGAGCACCACCACGCCGAGGGACAGGCTGGCGATGAGGCCGAGCGGCGCCAGAAGGCTCTGCAGCGTGCTCGAGCGGGCGTCCGAATCGCCGCCGATCTCGATCCGGTAGCCCGCTGGCACCACGAAGCCGGACTGCTCCAGCGCGACCCGGGTCGCGGCGAGCGTGGTTTCCGGGAGGATGCCGCGCTCGACGAAGGCCTGAACGGTGTTGGTGCGCTCGCCGTTGCGCCGGGTGATCGGGCTCCCGCCCGGGGTCACGACGAGGTCCGCGACGGCCGAGAGCGGCATCGCGGGGTAGTCGCCGGCGGCAGCCGCCGCGGCCGATCCCGGCGGCAGCAGGGGAAGATCGGCGATCGCGTCGAGGTCGCCCCGCACGCCGTCGCCGAACCGCACGCGGACCGGAAGCTCCTCGGTCCCCTCCAGCATGGAGCCGCCGGTGACCCCCTCGAGCGCGGCTTCGATCTGGCGGGCCACGCTGCCGAGATCGAGCCCGGCGAGCCGCACCTTCGCCTCGTCGGGGACGAGCAGGACCTTCGGCGCACCGCCCGAGAGCGACGCGCGCACCAGGGTGACGCCCGGCACCCCCGCGACGATCCGCCGGGCCTCCTCGCCGCGCTCGCGCAGGACGCCGACGTCGGGGCCGACCAGGCGGACCTCCACCGGGGCATCGACCGGCGGACCCTGGACGAGCCCGCGCACGAGCACCCGGGCCTCGGGAAAGGCGGCCGAGAGGTCCCGCTGGAGGGCGGGCACGAGCCGCTCGGTCTCGGCGGGCGAGGCCGTCGACACCAGCGCCATGGCGAAGGCCGGCTCGGACCGCCGGTCGGAGACGACGTTGTAGTAGAAGGCGGGGGCGGACCGGCCGATCACCCAGCTCGCCCCGTCGATCCCCGGGTCCGACCGGATCACGCCGTCGATGGCCTCGGCCACGCGCCGGGTCTCGCCGATCGCCGTCCCCTCGGCGAGTTCGATCTCGATGGTGAACTGGTCGCGGTCGACCCCGGGAAAGAACTGCGCCTCGAGCGTCGGCAGCGAGGCGAAGCCGATCACCGGCAGCACCAGGCCGACGAGCAGCGCGCGGACGGGGTTGCGCGCGGCAAGCGCAAGGCTCCACCGGAACAGGCGACGCCCGGGGCCGACCCGCCCGTCGTTCGGGCGGGCGCCGATCCACCATCCGGCGAGCGCCGGGGTGACGACGACCGCCACCGCGAAGGACCAGGCCAGCATCACCACCACCGCCACTGCGATGGACCCGACGAAGTCTCCCGCAGGTCCCGGCAGGAGGATCATCGGCACGAAGGCGAGCATGGTGGTGGCGGTGGAGGCCATCAGCGGCATGAACAGCCGCCGCACGGCGCCACGCACCGCCGTGGTGGCGGTCTCCCCGGCCGTCCGCCGCCGGGCGACCTCGTCGACCATGACGATGGCCGCGTCGACCACCAGCCCGAGCGCGACGATGAGGCCGGTCACGGACATCTGGTGAATGGGGATCCCGAGGGCATTCAGGCTGGCCAGCGAGGCGAGCCCCACCAGCGGCAGGACCAGCGCGACGATGAGGGCAGGGCGCAGGCCGAGCGTCACCACCAGCACAGCGATCACCAGCACGACGCCGATCAGAAGGTTGACGGCCAGTTCGCCGAGCCGCTCCAGGGTGTAGACGCTCTGGTCGAACACCGGTTCGAGCGCGATCGACTTCGGCATGGAAGGCCCGGCCTCCTCGACCACCGCGCGGATGCGCTCCGCCCAGGCGTCGACCTGCCGGCCCTCGGCGACCCGGGCGGCCACGAGCACGGCGGGGCGGCCCTGGTGCAGCGCCAGTTCCGCCGGCGGGTCGGCCGGGCCGCGGTCGATCCGCGCCAGGTCGCCGAGGTAGGTGGCGCGGCCGTCGGCGTCGCGGCGCAGGATCACCGACCGGAGCCGGTCTAGGGCGGCGATCTCCCCGCCCACTTCCAGCACGAGGTCGGCGCCGGGCGCGGAGAGACGGCCCGCCCGCACCTTTGCGTCGGCCGCCCCGATCGCGGCGGAGATCTCGTCCGCGGAAAGGCCGAGCGTGGCCGCCGCGGCCGGATCGACCTCGACCAGCACCTCCTCCTCGGGGACGCCGAAGAGATCCACCAGCCGCGTGCCGTCCACCGACCGGAGCCGGTCGGCCAGAATTTCGGCCTGGCGGGCGAGCATGGGCGTGGTCACGCCCTCGCCGCGGGCGACGACCGCCACGATCGCCGCGTAGGCGCCGGCCCCGTCGCTGTCGAACTCGGGCGAGAGGACGCCCGGCGGAAACAGGCGGGCGGCGTCGTCGAGGGCGTCCCGGACGCGGGACCAGGTCTCCTCGATCCGCGCGTCCGGGATGGTTTCGTCCAGCTCGACCGAGACGACCGATACCCCCGTCGTCGATGTGGAGGAGACCACGTCGACTTCGGCGATGGTCTTCAGCTCCTCCTCGATCTTGGCGCTCACCAGCGCCTCGACCCGCCCCGGGTCGGCGCCGGGGTAGATCGTCGTGACCGTGGCGAAGAGGTTGGTGATGGTCGGGTCCTCCTGGCGGCCGATGGCGAGGAGGGCGGAGATGCCGGCGGTGAGGATCATCAACAGGACGATCGCGACCAGCCGGGGGTTGCGCAGCGGGAGGGTCTCCATGGGTCAGCCCTCGCCGGCCGGGGCGACGGCCTGCCCGGCGGTGAGCCGGTGGACGCCGCGGGCGACGACGGTCATGCCGGCCCGCAGGGCGCCGCGGACGAAGGCGCGATCGCCGTCCGAATGCAGGACCTCCACGGCCTCGGGCCGGACCGTCCCGCTCGCTCTGTCGTGCACCATCACCGTCCAGCTTCCGCGCGCCCCGGGCGCCAGGGCGTCGAGCGGCACCATGACGCCGTCCGCCTCGACCCGCTGTTCGACGACGACGGTCGCGGTGGAGCCGAAGGCGGGACGATCGGGGCCCTGCGGCAGGCCCACCTCGAAGATGGCTGCGACCGTCCGGGTGGCGGGGTCGAGGTCCGGCCGGCGCCGGACCAGCCGGGCGACGGCCTGGACCCCGCCGGCCCTCACCGCATAGCGGGTGTCCGGGTCGAGCGCGGCGGCGAGGTCGGGCGGGAGCGCGACGCGCAGCTCAGGCGCCGCATCCGAATAGAGCGTCAGCACCGGCTCGCCGGAGCCCGCGATCGCACCCGGATCCATCCGGCGCGACCCGACCACGGCGGCGAACGGGGCGCGGAGGAGGGTCTTGTCGAGCGCGACGTCGATCCCGCCCAGCCGGGCGTCGATCGCCGCGATCGCCGCCTCGAGGCGGGAAAGCGAGAGCCGGGCCTCGTCAAGCGCCTGCTCGGGGGAGAAGCCGCGGTCGGCGAGCGCCTGGCGGCGCCCCGTCGTCAGCCGCGCGAGTTCGGCTTCGGCTTCCAGCGTCGCCCGTTCGGCGGCGAGCGCCCGCCGGTCCGCCTCGAGCGCCCGTGCGTCCAGGCGGGCGACCACCTCGCCGGCATCGACCCGGTCCCCCTCCTCGACGAGGATCCCGGTCACCCGCCCGCCGGCCTCGAAGGCGAGGTCGGCTTCTGCCGAGGGCTCCAGCCGGCCGACGAAGCTGCGCAGGACCGTGTAGCCGCTCTCGATCCGCACCGGGCGGAGGTCGACGATGGCGGGTGGCGCCGCTGCGGCGGGCAGCGCCGCGTCGGACCGTGCGGCGATCAGCCCGGCGCCGCCGGCGATCGCCCCCGCCGCGGCCGCGGCGACGGCCAGCGTTCCGAGCACGGCCTTGAGGCGGCGGGCCGGCGGACTGCCGGGGGCGGGCGGGTTTGGGGCGAATGCCATGCACGGGACCTTCCAATGTTATTGGCGGTAACATATGTTAGGGAGAGTAACATTGGCAAGGCCCGGCGCGCCTGCTCACGAAAAAGCGAAGGAGAGGGCGATCCCCCTTCCGTGGGGGCGGGATCCGGGTGATGAAGAGGCGATGAAGAAGAAAGACGCGTACCACCACGGCGACCTGCGCGCCGACCTGATCGAGGCCGTGCGCCGGCTTGTCGAGGAGAAGGGACCCGACCGCTTCACCGTGGCCGACGCCTGCCGGCTCGCCGGCGTCTCGACCGCAGCGCCCTACCGCCACTTCGCTGATCGCGAGGAGATGCTGCTTGCGGTCGTGCGCGAGGGCATCCGCGCACAGCGCGAGTCGATGGAGGCCGCCCTGATCGGCCGGGAGCCCGGCAGCGTCGAGGCGGTGGTCGCGATCGGCCGGGCCTATGTCGCCTACGCGACCGCAAACCCGGGGGTCTTCCGGCTGATCTTCGGCCTGTCCCGCACCCACGGCGAACATCCCGACCTGGTCTCCGAAGGCATGCGCACCTATGGCGTCCTGCTCGGACAGATGGCCCACCGTCTCGGTCGCGCCGATTTCGACAGCGAGGTGATGGCGCGCAGCCTGCCGCTCTGGACCTTCGTCCACGGCCTGTCGTTCCTGCTGATCGACCAGAAGCTGACCGCCGCGAAGCTGCCGGTGGACGTCGAGACCGTCATCCGCGACACCACCCGACGGCTGCTGGCGGACTGAGCGGCCGGGCGGCTCAGGCTTCCCAGTGGCCGCCTCGGCCCGCGCCGCCATCCGGAACAGCCGGGCCGAAGCCACCCACCCGTGCTTCCTGCGTCTGTTCGAAGGAAGCGCGCTTTTCGTAGATGACGGCGCCCGGGTGGCTTTATCGGTTCACCTCTGCATATTAGAGGCCTCGCGATCGAGCGAAAAAAGGCGATGTTTCAGGGCCGCTCGCCAATTCACTGGTTGCGGTCACACCGGCTCTCGACTGGCCGATGCCGGGAGAGCGGGCGGGGATGCCGGCGTGCGTGTTGCCGTGGCAGGCTCGAAGGGGGAGGAGACAGGCGGAATGGACAAGGTACTTCTGGTGACCGGGGGCTCGCGCGGGATCGGCGCGGCCACGGCGATCGCGGCGGCGCGGGCGGGCTGGGCCGTGCTGGTGAACTATGCGAGCAGCCGCGAGAGGGCGGAGGAGGTCGTCGCGACGATCCGCTCGTCCGGCGGCACGGCCGAGGCGGTCGGCGCCGACGTCTCCCGCGAGGACGAGGTGGCGCGGATGTTCGAGGCCTGCCGGGAGCGCTTCGGCCGCCTCGACGGACTCGTCAACAACGCCGGGGTGCTGCGCCCCGCCTCCCGGCTGGAGGATATGGACCTTTCCCGCTGGGAGGAGGTCTTCGGGATCAACGTCACCGGCACCTTCCTCTGCTCGCGCGCGGCGATCCGGATGATGAGCCATCGCCACGGCGGCGCCGGCGGCGCGATCGTCAATCTCTCGTCCATGGCGGCGGTGTTCGGCGGCGGCAACGAGTTCATCGACTACGGCGCCAGCAAGGGCGCGATCGACGTGTTCACCGTCGGCCTCTCGCGCGAACTCGCGGCGGAGGGGATCCGCGTCAACGCCGTCCGGCCGGGGCTGATCGACACCGAGATCCACAGCGGGGCCGGGGACCCGGACCGTCTGGCGCGCCTCGGTGGCACGGTGCCGATGAAGCGGGTCGGGTCGGCCGGGGAGGTCGCCGACGCGATCCTCTGGCTGCTGTCCGACGCCGCCTCCTACGTCACGGGCGCCATCGTGCCGGTCACCGGAGGGCGGTGATCCCGCCGCCGCCCCGGCCGCGGCCGCTCAGCGCTTGCGCCGCGGCTTCTTCGCCGGAGCCTGGGGCCGGACGCGGATCCGCATCACCCCGTTCTCCGGCCGCTCGATGTCGAACGCCTCGGTCTTGCGGAGGAGATCGCTGAGCTTGCGGAAGCCGTAGGTGCGCGGGTCGAAATCCGGGGCCATGTTGGCGAGCCGGTTGCCGACGGCCGACAGCGGCGCCCAGCCGTCCTCGGTCTCCACGCCGTCGAGGACCCGCAGGATGATCGGGGCCGCCTCGGCGGCCGGCCGCAGCGACTTGGTGGTGCCGCCCTCGCCGTCGCCCTTCGATGCGGAGCCGGGGAGCAGGTTCTCGGTGTAGATGAACCGCCGGCAGGCCTGGCGGAAGCTCTCGGGGGTCTTCTGCTCGCCGAAGCCGAAGACGTCGATGCCCTGCTCGCGGATGCGCGCCGCCAGGCGGGTGAAGTCGCTGTCGGAGGAGACGAGGCAGAAGCCGTCCACCCGGCCGCCGTGCAACAGGTCCATGGCGTCGATCACCAGGGCGATGTCGGACGAGTTCTTGCCCGTCGTGTAGGCGAACTGCTGGTGCGGAAGGATCGCGTACCGGGAGAGGACCTCCGCCCAGCCCTTCAGGTGGGGACTGGCGAAGTCGCCGTAGATCCGGCGCACGCTCGCCGTGCCGATCTTGGCGATTTCCTCGAACAGCCCGTCGACGATCCGCGGCGACGTGTTGTCGGCATCGATCAGCACCGCGAGCCGCGCGGAGCGCCCCTGAATCTCGGACATCGGCCACCCTTTCCTCGAGGGGGACCAAGATGCAAGGTTCGCCGGCCCCCCGCAAGCAGTGCGGTCGGGAGGGCGCTCCTGCAGTCGATCGCGTGCAGGGAGGCCGGCCGCCGGCCGCCCGATCCGCCCGGTTCACGAGTGGCCGGCCCGGCGCGACGTCGTCTCGCCGCGCCGGTCGCCAGGTCCGCCAGGGCTGCCTCCAGCGCCGGCAAGCACGGGCGCCGCTTCGGTTTCCGTGGCGAGGACATGGGTCGCCGCCCCGGCGCGGGTGAACATCGCCTCGCGGTTCCACCAGACGACGACGACCGCAACCCCGGCGAGGATCCAGGTGTCGAAGGGCCGGGCGTCCGGCCAGAACGGGTTGATGAGCTGCCAGTGGAACAGCATCGGCCACAGGATGCCGCCGCGGGATCGGTTGAGGATCGGCGTCACCAGCACCGCCAGCACCACGTTGCCGATGAAGAAGGGCCAGAAGTCCCAGCCTCCGAACACGACGCCCGCCAGGTGGAACGCCGGCAGGTGCCAGAGGCCCCACAGGCCGCCGATGACGAGGCCCGCCCAGATCGGCGCCATGTATCTCTGCAGGAGGGGCTGCAGCAGCCCGCGCCAGCCGAATTCCTCCACCGGGCCGAGGAACAGCATCATGAACAGGATCGAGATCATCGCCGGCACGCCGTCCGGCGGCAGGGGCGCCAGCACCGGGCCGCCCTTGACCAGGGAGCCCGCGACGAACACGAGGGGCAGGACGACGAGCACGAAGACCGCCCAGCCGGGCGAGATGCGCCACAGCAGCAGCCTCGAGAGGAACGCCGCCAGCCCGGCGGCTCCGGCGAGGGCTAAGACGACGACGAAGGCCGAGATGGCCGGCGCCCAGGTGGCGAGGAAGAAGAGCGGATGCGCCCCGCTGATCGCGCCGAACCAGGCGGTCGCCCGCGCCGGATCGAAGATGTAGAACCCGACGATGCCCCAGGTGATCAGAAAGGTGAGGCTCACGAACCAGGGAATGGCCCGCCATGGCACCGCGTCTCGCGGACGGGCCGGCTCCACGTCGCTCATCGGAAATCATCCTGTTTCGGATCGGACGGGCAGGTCATCCATAGCCGAAACGGGGACCGCGAGCCCTGATGTGGATCAACCGCCCTCCGCGCGGGAGAGCGGCCGACCTGGCATCCGCGCCGGCGGCCCCAAGCGCGGACGCCGAGGCGCGGGCCTCGACGGGGCGGGCGCGACGATGGTCGACCGGATCGCGATCCACGATCCGGCCGCCGTCGCATCGGTCCGATCACGCCGATCCGGGCGGATCCTTCGACGACGCGCTCGCAGGCCCGGGGGCCTGCCCCTCCCGCCCGGGCTCTTCCCCGCGGCCGCGCGGGCGGCGATAGTCGGATCGCCGCTCGATGCGCGCGCTCCCTCACCGGAGCATTCAGTGCCTCGGCCGTGGTCGTCGGGGCGGGGGGCTGCAACATGATCAAGAGCACATTCCTCGGCGGGCTCGTCTTTCTCCTGCCCGTCGTCTTTGTCGCCATCGTCCTCGGCAAGGCCTATGCCATCGCGAGGACCGTCGCCGAGCCGCTCGGCGCCCTCGTCCCGGTCGACCGGATCGGAGGCGTGGCGCTCGCCGACCTCCTGGCGATCGCGATCATCATTCTGGTCTGCCTGCTCGCCGGCCTGGCGGCGCGCCTGAGTTTCTTCACCGAACGGATGATGCGCCTCGACCGGGCGATCGTCGGCCTTGTGCCGGGATACGCCGTCGCCAGGAGCACGCTGAGCGGCGTCGCCGAAACCGGGGAGGAGTCCGACCTCCAGCCGGTTCTCGTGCATTTCGACGACCACGAGATGATCGCCTTCGAGGTGGAGCGGACCGCCGACTTCGTCGTGGTGTTCCTGCCGGGGGCGCCGTCGACCTGGTCCGGATCGAGCGCCATCGTGTCGCCGGACCGGGTGACGCGGCTCGACCTGCCGGTGCACCAGGTCGCGGGCCTGCTGAGGGTGCTCGGCCGCGGCACCGTCGCCACCCTGGCGCGGGCACCGCTCGCGGCGGTCGGCTGAGCAAGCCGGACCCGCACGCGCCGGCGCGGGCCGCCCTGGGCGCGGCCGGTCACATCCGCCCGGCGGCGCGGGCCGGGCTCCCAGGCACGGCGGCATGGCGCATGGCCCGCTTCTGGGCGGCGATGCGGAAGGGGGCGTTGGGCGCTCCGTAGTCGGCGTAGGATCCCCGCCGCTCGACGATCTCGAGGAAGAGGCCCTCCGGCCGCGCGGCCGAGTAGAGCTGGAGGAACTCGCCGCCGGCATTGCGGTCGTAGAGGATGTTCCTCGCCTTGAGCGCCGTCTCCGGATACGCGGGAACGGGGCGGCGGTCAGCGGGGCGGACGGCGGCCGATGCGCTCGATCTCGCCGACGAGGGCCTCTGCCTGCCGGGTCGCGGCTCCGGCGCCAAGGCAGAGGTCCGGCAGCAGCAGCCATTCCAGCGTCCAGGCGGCGCCGGAGCGTTCCTGTTCGTGCACGAGCGCCTGGCCGAGGCCGCCGGCCAGGATCGCCGCCTGCCGGGCGAGGGCGACGAGCACTTCCGCCCGGACCGGGTTGCGCTTGTGCGGCATCGCCGAGGACCCGCCGCCGCCGGACAGGCGGATCTCGTCCCCCGCCATCGCCATCAGCGCGACGTCCTGGCCGATCTTTCCGAGGCTGCCGGCGAGGAGCGCGAGGGCCTGGCCGAACCCGACCAGCGTCGTGCGGTCGCTGTGCCAGCTTCGGCCGGGGTCGCCAAGGCCGAGGCGGGCGGCGAGGCGGGCGCGAACGGCCGGGCCGGCCGGGCCGAGGTCGCCGAGCGTGCCGACCGCGCCGGCGAACTGGACGACGAGGAGGCGCGGCCGCAGCGAGGACAGCCGGTCGAGGTGGCCGGCCAGCGGGTCGCGCCAGGCGGCGAGCCGGTCCGCCGCGCGGATCGGCAGGGCGTCCTGCATGCGGGTGCGGCCGGTGAGGGCGTTCGCGCCGTGCCGCCGCGACAGGTCGTCGAGCCTGGCGACGGTCGCGCGAAGGCGTGCCTCGAGGAGGTCGAGGAAAGGGCCGAGGCGGAGGACAAGGCTGGTGTCGACGACGTCCTGGCTGGTGGCGCCGCGGTGGACGGCGGCCGCGTGCGGCTCGCCGACCGCGGCGCGGACCTGGCGAACGAGGTCGGGAACCGCGACGCCGTCGCGCTCGAGGCCGGCGGCGAGGGCGTCCGGATCGGGACGCAAGCCCGAGATCGCCGCACCGATCGCCCGGGCCGCCTCGGGCGGGATGACGCCTTCCGACGCCTCCGCCTCGGCGAGCGCCGCCTCGAAGCGGAGCATGGCGGCGACGTCGGACTCGGGGGAGAACAGCGGCTCGGTCTCGGGATCGCCGAGGAGGCTGCGGGCAAGGGCGCCGGTGGCGAGGGTAAAGGACATCGGCGGTCAGCCCCCCGGCCGGCCGGGGCGGGTGCGGCCCGGTCCCGGTCCCCGTATCGCCCCCGCGGTCGGTACCGTCGCCATGATGCGCCTCAGATGTCGAAGAAGACGGTTTCGGCCGGCCCCTGCAGGTGGATGTCGAAGCGGTAGCCGCCGCCGTCGCGCACGGCGACCAGCGTCGTCGCCCGGGGCGCCACGTCGACGCGGCACAGCACCGGGTCCTCGGCATTGGCAGCAGCTTCGTCGGCGAAGTACATCCGGGTGTGGAGGCCGAGGTTGATGCCGCGGGCGACGATCCAGACCTGCAGGTGCGGCGCCTGGGGCCGCCCGTCGGCATAGGGGACCCGGCCGGGCTTGATCGTCTCGAAGCGGAGCGCACCATCCTCGCCGGCGGCCCTGCGGCCCCAGCCGGTGAAGTGCGGGTCGGCGTCGCCGCGGCGCTCCCCGCGGCCGGGGTAGAGGCCGGCCGCGTCCGCCTGCCAGATCTCCACCACCGCGTCGCGCACCGGCGCCCCGGCGCCATCGAAGACGCGGATGGCCACGGCGATGCGCTCGCCGGCGGTGTCGGGGCCGACCATCCTCGCGCCGGGGTCCTCGGGATAGACCTCGTGGATGCCGGCGGCCGAGGGCGTGCAGCCGATATGGACATAGGGGCCGGCGGTCTGGGACGGGGTCTCGCGCAGGCGGCGGGTCTCGCTCATCTCAGCTTCCCTCCGGCCGGTTCTCGAAAAAGGTGGCGCGCCGCCCGCGCAGCACGATGTCGAAGCGCCAGGCGACGGCGTCCATCGGCCTCGTCTCGTCGAGGTCGAGCCGGGCGACGAGGGCGTCGATCACCCGCGGGTCCGGGATGGTGTTGACGATCGGGCAGTGCGCGATCATCGGGTCGCCCTCGAAATAGAGCTGGCTGATCAGCCGCTGCGGAAAGCCGCTGCCGAAGACGGAGACGTGGATGTGCGCAGGCCGCCAGTCGTTGGCCCGGTTCGGCCAGGGATAGGGGCCGGGCTGGATGGTGCGGAAGGCGTAGACGCCGTCGGCGTCGGTGAGGGTCCGGCCGACCCCGGCGAAATTCGGGTCGAGCGGGGCGAGGTAGCCGTCGCGGGCGTGGCGGTAGCGCCCGCCGGCGTTGGCCTGCCAGATCTCCACCAGCGTCTCCGGCACCGGCCGGCCACGCTCGTCGAGCACCCGCCCGTGCAGGATGATGCGCGGCCCGATGGCGCTCTCGCCGGGGCGGGCGAAGTTGACCGTGAGGTCGTCGTCGAGGCGGCCGAGCATGTTGTGGCCGAAGGCGGGGCCGCTGACGTCGCCCGGCGTCGTCGGCAGCGAGACCAGCGCCTTCTGCGGCGAGCGCAGCATGGTGCTCTTGTAGCCCGGGGCGTAGGCCGGCGGATGGCGGTCGAAATCGCGAGGGAAGAAGGCGCCCGGTGCGGTCTCGTTGGTCATGGGCTCTCCTTTCCTCCGGCCGCGTCCATCGCCGCGAAGGCCTCGCGGGCGATGCGGAAGGCCCGGTTGGCGGCGGGCACGCCGGCGTAGATGGCGACGTGCAGGAAGGCCTCGCGGATGTCCTCGCGGCTGGCGCCGGTGTTGCGGCAGGCGCGGATGTGCATGGCGAGCTCCTCGTCGTGGCCGAGGGCGGCCAGGAGGGCGAGGGTGACGATCGACCGGTCGCGCAGCGGCCAGGTCTCGCGCGACCAGACCCTGCCCCAGGCGGCCTCGGTGATCAGGTCCTGGAAGGGTGCGTCGAACCCGGTCTTCGCGGCCTCGGCCCGGTCGACGTGGGCGTTGCCGAGCACCGCGCGCCGCGTCGCCATCGCCCGCGGCGACCTTGCGTCCCTCTCCTCCATCGAGCCGTCCCCTCCGGAGCGCCGTCTTGATGATCGCACGGGCGGCGCCGTCCGCCCCATGCCGATTTCGTCTGCGAGCCCCCGGGCGCCGGCGATGGCGGGCCTCAGCCGGCGAGGATGCTCTCCTCCATCCTGCCCCGCAGCCCCGGCGACACGCGCGGCTCCAGCCCGAACCACAGCCGCCAGGCCGGGATGCCCTGGTGGAGCAGCATGCCGAGGCCGTTCACCGCCGGATGCCCGCGCCGGCGCGCCTCGGCGAGGAGCGGCGTCTCCAGCGGCGTGTAGACGATGTCGGCGACGCGGGCGCCCGGCGCCAGCCGTTCGAGCGAGAGGTCCAGCGCCGGCTGGCCGACCATGCCCTGGCTGGTGGCGTTGACGACGAGCGCGGCGTCGGCGATGGCGTCCAGCCGGTCGCCCCAGGCCACGGGCCGGATCGGCCCGCCGAGATCGCGGGCGAGGGCCTCGGCCCGCGACAGCGTGCGGTTGACCACCCGCACCTCGGGAGCCCCGCGCGAGACGAGCGCATAGGCGACGCCGCGGGCGCCGCCGCCGGCGCCGACCACCACCGCCGGCCCGGCGTCCGCCCGCCAGCCGGGCCAGGCCTCGTCGAGGTTGCCGAGGAAGCCGAGCCAGTCGTTGTTGGTGCCGAACAGGCTGCCGTCCGGCCGGACGGCGACGCAGCTGATCGCGCCGGTGGCCCGGCCGACCTCGTCCACCTCGTCCACCACCTCCATCGCCCGGCCCTTGTGCGGGATGGTGAGGTTGCAGCCGGAGAAGCCGAGCGGGTGGAGCGCCCGGAGCGCCGCCTCGATCCCCTCCGGCCGGATCGCCAGCGGCACGTAGGTGCCGGCGAGCCCCATCTCGGCCATCCAGTGGTTGTGCATCATCGGCGATCGCGAGTGCATCACCGGCCAGCCCATCACGCCGGCGAGGAGGAAGCGGTCGGGTCGGCTCATCAGGGTCTCCGTCGGGCCGTTCAGCGGGCGTCGAGCTTGGCGTGGAAATGGTCCCAGGTGCGCCGGAACAGGCCCTCGTTCCAGAGCTTCTCCCGGCAGAGCGCCATCTCCTCGTCGCTGAAGACGTAGGGGCGGCCGATCTGCAGCGCCCGGTACTGGCGTTCGGCGTTCTCCTCCAGGTAGTTGATCAGCACGAAGGCCTCGACGATGTCGCGGCCGACGGTGACAGCCCCGTGCGACTTCATCAGCGCCGCCGGCCGGTCGCCGAGCGTCGCCGCCAGTCGGGCGGCCATCTCCGGCGAGTTGATCGAGTTCGGCGTGTCGAGGACCGGCACCGGATGGAGCAGCGAGCCCTGCGCGAACACCGGCCTGTACGCCTCGCCCACCATGGTGAGGTAGGTCGACCAGCGCGGGTGGGCGTGGACGACGGCGCCGACGTCCGGCCGCGCCCGGTAGATCCCCGCGTGCATGTGGAACTCCAGCGGCGGCTTGCCGCGACCCTCCACCAGCGTCCCGTCGAGGGCGACGGTGCAGATGTCCTCGGCCTCGAGCAGGCTGCGCCGGGCCGCGCCGACATTGATCAGCATGGCGTCGTCGCCGGCCCGGATCGAGGCGTGGCCGTTGTAGTCGACGATCCCCGCCCGCTCGAGCATGCGGATGCAGTCGGCGAGCATCGCCCTGGCGTCCCCGGTCCCGGTCATCTCGGCCCTCCCTCGCCGCTCACCATCCCGTGCGCTCGCGCACCTCGGTCCGCCAGAGCTCCCACGCCCGCCGCGCCGCGCCCTCGTTGGCGACGTCGGCGAGGCGGCCCTCCTCCGGCTCCAGCGCCTCGACCGGGTCGCCGGCGGCGAGCGCCTCGGCCGCCTGCTGCATCCGCGCGTTGACCTCGGTGTAGACCGCGCGGAAGACGGCGAGTTCCAGCGTCGGCCCGCAGGCCACCATGCCGTGCGCCCGCATCATCGCCACCGGACGGCGGCCGAGGCAACGGGCGAGGGCGCTGCCCCGCGCGCAGTCGCAGACCAGCATGTCCGTGGTGCCGAACTCGTCGCGGATGTCGAACACCGGAACCCCCTCGGCGAGGAAGGCGGCGTTGTGGAACATCGCCCGCAGCGGCTTGCGGACGACGCCGAAGGGCACCACCGAGGGCGAATGGCTGTGCACCACCGCCATCACGTCCGGCCGCGCCCTGTAGAGTTCGCCGTGGATGAAGCGCTCGAGGAAGCCCTTTCGGCCGTCGCCCGCGCAGGCGGCGCCGTCGAGGTCGAACTCCATCAGGTCGTCCGGCGTCACCAGCGCCGGCGCCATCGCCCGGGCGATGACGAAGCGGTCCGGCGCGTCCGGATGGCGGATCGACACGTGGCCGGCGGCGTCCACCACCCCGCGGTCGGCGAGGATCCGGCTCGCCGCGGCGAGGTTGGCGAGGAGATCGGCGGGGAGAGGCCCGCCCGACGTCGGATCAGCGCTCACCGCATCGCCTCCCTTTCCCGCCTGCCTGCGGGCTCAGATGATCACCTTGGTCATGATGCCCGGCGGGAAGATCTCCTCGGGCGTGAACTGCCGGTGGGCGATGCCCTGCTGGTGGGTGTAGCGCGCCATCTGCTCCCAGGTGGGCCGGTTCTCCTCGATGCCGTAGGGGAACAGGTCGCCGCCGAAGCGGTCGCGCATGCGCCGGGCATAGGCGGTGAGCCAGGGGACCGGGTAGCGCGACACGGCCGGGTCGAGGATCCGCTCGATGCTGCGCCGCTTGGATTCGAGGAAGGCGTTGTAGAGGTTGCGCGCCGCCCAGGGATGCGCCTCGACGATGCTCCGCTTCATCGCGATGATGTGCATGATCGGCCAGACGCCCGTCCTGTCGTAGTAGGCCTCCTCCATCTCGAGGAAGTCCGGGAAGAGGCGCACGACGTCCGGATGTCCCTCGAGGAAGCAGGTCGGCGGCCGGGCGATGATGGCGCATTCGATCTCGCCGGCGGCGAGCAGTTGGCTCAGCGACCTGTCCTCGATGCGGGTTATGGTGACGCCCTCGGGAAGGTTGAGCTCCACCTTCTCCTTGCGGCCGGGGGCATTGGCGCCGGCCTGCACCCAGTGCACGTCCTGGAGCCTGACGCCCATCTCCTCCTGCATCCAGCCGCGCATGTAGACCGCGGCCGAATGCGCCCACTCCGGCGATCCGACGCGCTTGCCCTTGAGGTCCTCGACGGTGCGGATCCCGCTCCTGCGGTTGACGTAGAAGGAGGAGAAGCGGAACAGCCGCGAGCAGATCACCGGCAGGCCGATGATGTCGCTGTCCTCCCGCGTCACCTGGGTGGCGAACTTGGCGAAGGAGAGCTCCGAGAGGTCGAACTCGCGGTTCGCGGTGAAGCGGGCGAAGCACTCGTGATGGCCGAGGGTGAGCCAGGTGTGGTCGATGCCCTCGGCCCTGACCTCGCCGCTGCGGAAGTCGCGGAAATGGTCGTAGTCGGTGGTGGCGATCGACAGCACCAGCTTGGACATGGTTTCCCCCAGACGGTCGTCCGCGGCGCGGCGCCCGTTCATCGCGTTGTCGTCACAGCGGTAGCCGACCGGCCCGGCGCCGGCCAGACCGGATGGACGATCTCAGCCATAAGGGCGGGCGATCCCTTCGGTCCTCACGGCCGCCACTCCCAGAACAGCATCGGGCCGACGACACCCCAGTCGGAGACCCAGCCGCGGACGATCTCGGTTTCCGAGGCGAGCGCCCCGGCGCCGACGACGGACAGGAAGACGCCGAACACCACGGTGCCGTCGAGGATCTCCGCGTCGCGGTTGAACATCGCCCCGAACAGCACGCGGAACATCGCCGACAGCCGCTGGATCGGCACAACCACGGAGACCGGCGCCACGGCCAGCGCCATGTAGCGGAGCATCTGGCTGAGCGCGACGAAGACCGTGGAGGCGAGGAACCAGCCGGGCGCGCCGCGGTCCATGCCGCGCAGGTACGCGGCGCCGCCCATCGCCATAACGAGGGCCAGCACGACGACGCTCGCGGCGATGTAGGAGACGACGAGGCCGGCGAGCGCCAGCGGGATCGAGCGCGCCTCGCCCATGCCCCAGACCACCAGCAGCGGGCTGACGCCGTAGCCGACCGCGCAGACGGCGCCCCACAGGAAGCCGGGTCCGTACTGCGGCGTGAAGGCCTTGGTCTTCGCCGCCGCCTTCGCCCTGGAGCGCCGGCCGATCACGAGGCCCGGGCCGACGAGCACCAGGACGAGGCCGACCACCTTCACGCCGGTCAGCGTCTCGCCCAGGTAGACCAGCGCCAGCACCAGCGAGACCAGCACCGAGAGCTGCTGCACCGGCGTCGACAGCGTGGCGCCGAGGGCGGCGATCGCCCGGTAGTTGCCGTAGCGCCCGATCACGAAGTGGACGATCCCGGCCGCCGACATCCAGAAGACGGATTCGGCCGACAGGCCCATCAGCTCCGCCGTGCCGCCGAAGATCGGCAGGAACAGGAGGAACACCGGCAGCCCCAGCGGGACGGTGATCGCCATCCCCTGCAGCACCGAGGCGGACATGACGCCGCGGCGGACCGCGACGTTGTTCAGCCCGAAGAAGGCCGCCGAGGCCAGCGACAGGAGGGCGCCGAGCATGGGGCGTGCCGGATCAGCGCGGGCGCAGGTAGTCGCGGATGCTGTCGGCCGTGAGCACCACCTGGGGGTCGTACTCCGGCGCGTCGTCCAGCTGCTGCAGGTCGTTGAGGCCGCAGTGCTTGAAGATGCGGTTGGTGCAGGAGATCAGCCGGGCCGGCCGGTCCGGGTCGGCGTTGAAGTGCTGGTGGATGGTGTTCGGCGGCACGTAGATCACGTCGCCGGCCTCCCACTCGAAGCGCTGGATCTCCTCCTGCGGCTTCCAGAAGTAGGTGTCGGTGATCTCGACGTCGCAGTCCTGGTGGAGGTCGTAGCCGCGACCCTCGAGCACGTAGAGGCATTCCTCGGCGAGGTGCCGGTGGCGGCCGGAGCGGCTGCCGGGAGGGATGATCTGCATGTAGGCGTCGACCGTCTCCATGCGGGTGTTCATGTCCTCGTTGATCAGGTGCTTGAGAAGCCCCTGGCGCGACATCTCCCACGGCATCTCGTGCGGGCGGATCACCTTGCGGCGGGCGGCGTTGCGCTCGGGCGCGGCGGCGGCGTCGTCCAGCAGCGCCTTGTAGAGGGCCCGGTTCTCGTCGCCCTGGATCCAGACGGCGGTCTCGTCCCAGGCCATCTCAGTAGCCCCCCTTCGGGTGGTTGAAGTCGTCCTCCTCCTCGCGGACCCGGAAGTCCTCGCCGCCGGGCGCGGGCTCGGTCCGGCGCGGCTCCACGGTCTTCTGGAAGAGCATGTTCATGAACAGGAACATCGGCTTGGTCTTGATGACCAGCGCCCGGGCCGGCTTCGTCTCGGAGGCGTTGAAGTGCTGGTGGACGCAGTTGTTGTGGACGATCGCCACGTCGCCCGCCTTCCAGTCGTAGCGGATGTTGTCGTGGATCTCGTAGCCCTCGCCGTCGAGGATGTAGAAGGCGGCCTCGTTGACGTGGCCGTGCTTCTGGCTCCTGCCGCCCGGGCCGTACTCCTCCAGGTGGAGGTGGAAGGTCTGGGTGATGCCGTCCTTCGGCTCCACGTAGTGGCGCGAATAGGCCTGCGGGCCGTCGACGAACTTGATCTCGCTGGCCTTGCGCACGCGCGGCACCGCGCGCAGGCGCTTCAGCTCCTCGGTGAGGTTGTAGGCCCCCTGGATCGGCCGGACGAAGATCCGGTCCTTGTTCGAATGGTAGTAGCCGGACGGGCCGGCATCGGCCTCGGAATCGGTCTTCCGGTCCATCGCGTGCCTCCTCGCAGCGTTGATCGGCAGAACCATATTTCCGCATGCGGAACGTGCGCCAGTCCCTCCCGCCGAACCCTGCCAGACAAATTCGCGCGGGCTGGCCGCCGGGCCCGGCCAGACAAAAAACTGCGGGCTGAGACAAGAAATAAATTCTTACATCTGCCCGCCCGGTCCCTACTCTGGCATCCGGGAGAAAAGGGCCGAAGCAACAGAAGACGGCCCGCCGAGGGGGAGGACGGACCGGATGGAGTTCATGCTGGCGGCCGCGGCCGACGCGTTCCTGCAGCTGATGAGCCTGGAAAGGCTGATGTGGCTGTCGGTGGGCGTCATGGTGGGCCTGTTCATCGGCATCATCCCGGGCCTCGGCGGCGTCTCGGCGCTCGCGCTCCTGCTGCCCTTCACCTTCGGCATGGACCCGTTCTCGGCGATGGCCCTGCTGCTCGGCATGGGCGCGGTGACGACCACGGGCGATTCGATCCCGGCGATCCTGTTCGGCGTCCCCGGCACCTCGGCGGCGCAGGCGACCTGCATCGACGGGCACGCCATGGCCCGCAAGGGCGAGGCGGGCCGGGCGCTCTCGGCCGCCTACACAGCCTCGCTGATGGGCGGCATCTTCGGCGCCGTGGTGCTCGGGCTGTCGATTCCGCTGCTCCGGCCGATCATGCTGGCGATCGGCGCGCCGGAACTGCTCGCCTTCACGGTGTTCGGCATCTCGATGGTCGCCGTGCTGTCCGGCCGGGCGCCGCTGATCGGCGTCGGCGTCGCCGCCTTCGGCGTGATGCTGGCGATGATCGGCAGCGACCCGCAGGGGGGCGAGCTGCGCTGGACGCTCGGCACGCTCTACCTCTACGACGGCCTGCCGCTGCTGCCGCTGGCGCTCGGCGTCTTCGCGCTGCCCGAGCTGGTCGACCTCGCGATTCGCCGCACCGCGCTCACCGAGACGCTGAAGTACGACACTCGCGCCGGCATGATGAAGGGCTTCCGCGACGCCTTCTCCAACAAGTGGCTGGTGTTCCGCTGCTCCGCCCTCGGCACGGTCATCGGCGCCATCCCGGGGCTCGGCTCCTCGGTGGTCGACTGGTTCGCCTACGGCTTCGCCGCGCGCACGGTGAAGGATGCCCGCAAGACCTTCGGCACCGGCGACGTGCGCGGCCTGCTCGCGCCGGAGAGCGCCGCCAACGCCAAGGAGGGCGGCAGCCTGGTGCCGACGATCGTGTTCGGCGTGCCGGGCAGCGCCTCGATGGCGATCCTGCTCGGCGCCTTCATGATCCACGGGCTGCAGCCCGGCCCGCAGATGGTGACCCAGCACCTCGACGTCACCTACGCCATGGTCTGGAGCATCGCGCTCGCCAACATCCTCGGCGCCGGCACCTGCTTCCTGCTCAGCGGCCAGTTCGCCAAGGTGGCGACGCTGCGCTGGACGCTGACGCTGCCGGCGATCGTCTCGGTGCTGATCGTCGGCGCCTACCAGGGCGCGGGGTCCTGGGGCGACCTCCTCACCCTGCTCATGTTCGGCGTGGTCGGCTGGATCATGAAGCGGATGGGCTGGCCGCGGCCGCCGCTGATCCTCGGCTTCGTGCTCGGCGAACTGCTCGAGCGCTACATGTTCATCTCCACCGCCCGCTACGGCCTGTCCTGGCTTCTCGATCCGGTTGTGCTCGTGCTGCTGGTGCTTTCGGTGGTGGGACTCTTCCGCCCCGCCGTCGAGGAGTACCTGCGCCGGCGGCGCAAGGGGCTCGGCATGCGCGGCTTCGTCACGCCGCGGCTGAAGCTCTCGGACCTGCCCCATGTCGTGCTGCTCGCGGTGATCGCGGCGATGCTCGTGGAGACGACCACCTTCCGCGACTGGGTCTCGCAGGTCGCCCCCTACACCGTCGGCGGCATCGCCTTCGTGCTCGTCGCCGTCAGCCTCGCCAACCGCGTGCTGCGCCGACCGGAGGAGGAGGCGCGCGACGCGGACGGGCCGGTGCACATGGACCTCGTCGCCGACGACGCCGGGCTCACCCGGCGGCAGTCGCTGCTGCGGGCGGCCACCTTCTTCGGCTGGATCATCGCCTTCATGGCCTCGATGTGGCTGATCGGCTTCCTGCCGACCGTGCCGCTCTTCGTCCTCGCCTTCATGTGGTTCGAGAACCGCGAGCCGCTGCCGCTCCGCCTGAAGATGGCGGCGGGCGTGACGCTGTTCCTGTGGGCGGTGTTCGACTGGGCGCTCCACATCCGCTGGCCGGACACCGTCCTCGGCGCCCTCGTCCCGACGCTGCAGGCGATCCCCTCGGTCTGAGGACGGCCGATCCGCGCGGTGGCGGCGGCCGGCATGCCTCACCGCCATCGCACGGGCCGCCGGCGGCACGGCGCCCGGATCCCCGGATCCGCTCCGCCCGGCGGCCGCCACATGAAAAAAGCCCCCGCCGGGTGGCGGGGGCTGCCGAGGTGCCGGGCGTCTGCGTCCCGGATTGCTACTGCAGGATCTCGTTGAGGCGGGCGATCACCTCCGGGTCCGACTGGTAGACCTCCTCGACGAGCGACTGCACCGTCGCGCCATCCACCGGGGTGATCTCGAGGTCCTGGGCCTTGGCTTCGGCGAGGAACTCGGGATCCTGCATGGTGGCCATGAAGGCGGCGCGCAGGGCCTCGACGCGGTCCTCCGGCACGCCCGGGGGCGCGGCGTAGGGGCGGCCGAGCGTCTGGCGCGCGAACATGAGGTTGAGCAGCTTGCGGTCGGCCGGGTTCTCGACGAGGTCCATCACCAGCGGCACGTCCGGCAGTTCCGGGTGCTTGGAGGTGGACAGCTGCATCAAGAGGTTGACGTCGCCGTTCTTCAGCCAGTCGGCGTTGCCCGAGATGATCGACGAGTAGGACCAGCCGCAGCGCCCGTCGACTTCCTGGCGCTCCATCGCCATCACCACGTCGTTGCCGCCGGGATAGCCGTTGATGATGCGCATCTTGGTGCCGAACACCGCGTTGAGCACCTTCGGGAACTGCACGGTGTCGGCGGTGTCGCCCGTCCCGCCGATGATCAGTTCCTGCTCCTTGAGGTCGTCGAAGGTCTCGATGCCCGTCCGCGCCATGGCGGTGCACAGGCTGACCTCGTTGTTGGCGCTGCCGATATAGTTGAACTTCAGCGCGTCGAAGGTGGCCTCCTGGTTGCCGAACAGCGGGTCGAACGGCGCGGCGCGGGCGAAGGTGCCGAACACGGTGCCGTCCTGCGGGGCTGCCTCGTAGAGCCAGTTGGTCATGCGCAGGCTGCCGGCGCCGTCCATGTTCACCGGCACGACCGTCGGGTTGCCCGGGATGTGCTTGCCGATGTGGCGGGCGATGGTGCGGGCGTAGGTGTCGTAGCCGCCGCCGACCGAGTAGCCGATGTAGAGCTCGACCGTCTTGCCCTTGTAGAACTCCTCCACCGACTGGGCCGAAGCCTCGAAGCCGATGCCCATGAACGCCGCCATGCCGATGGCGGCCAGAGCCGTCCGTCTGTTCACGGTGCCTATCCTCCCTGATGTGCGGCCGGGGTTCTGTGGCCGCGACGCGTTGCTTCGCCACGCGAAGCCCGACTGTACGTCATTCGCGCGCGCGCGCGTCCAAGCGTTTTTCGCTTGGTGCCAGAAGGTTTGTCGCGGGTCAGGCGCGCCGCCGGGCGGCCCGGCGCCACCACACCGGCGCGCCGAGCATGACGATCAGGATCCGCAGCAGGTGGAGCGTGGCGACGAAGGCGGCGTCGAGCCCGAGCGAGACGGCGACGAGGCTCATCTCGGCCATGCCGCCGGGCGCCAGCGCGAGCAGCAGCGAGACGAGGTCGAACCCGCTCGCCAGCGCCAGCGGCACCGCGAGGGCGACCGTCACCACGCCGGAGAGCGCAACGGAGAGGACGGCGAGGGGGACGCCGTCGCGGATCATCCGCGGGCTCTCGCCGAGGAAGCGGGCGCCGATCGCCGCCCCGAGCACCACCTGGGCGAGGCCGAGCAGTTCGCTCGGGACCACGGCGGTGGTGACGCCGGAGAGGTGGAGCCCGGTCGACACCACCATCGGGCCGAGGATCACTCCGCCGGGCAGCCGCGACAGCCGCCCGATCCAGTAGCCGGCGATGCCGCTGGCGACCAGCGTCGCGGCCCCGGCAAGGCCGGGCCAGGCCTCGCCGCCGCCGAGCGCCTGCCGGCCGGAGGGGCCGCCGAAGGCCCACACCAGCAGCGGCGCGGCCACCACCACCGCGGTCACCCGCAGCGCATGGGCGAGGGCGATGCGGCGCACGTCGACGCCGAGGTCCTCGGCGTAGGCGGTCATGGTGTAGAGCCCGCCGGGGAGCGCGGCGAAGAAGGCCTCGGCCCGGTCGTAGCGGCCGATCCGGCCGTAGACGACCATGCCGATGGCGGTGGCGACCACCACGTAGACCGGCACGGCGAGGAGGGTGAGGCCGAGGGCGGCGAGATCGCCGAGCAGCGCCGGCTCGAAGGAGGCGCCGATGGCCACCCCGAGCACGACCCGCATCGGCATCGTCATCCACTCGGGAGGCCTGGCCAGAGGGGCGCCGGCGAGGGTGGCGGCGGCGACCACCACCAGCGGGCCGAGCAGGAAGGCGAGGGGCAGGCCGGCGAGATGCGCCGCCCCGCCGCCCGCCGCCGCCAGCGCCAGGGTGATCGCGATCCGTGTCATCCGCCCGTCCGCCCCCGTTCGCGCTCGTCGCCAAGGGCGTGGCCACCAGCTTCCTGCCGAAGGGGGCGATGGTGGAGGAACTGAGGCGCGGCACCCTCGCCGCCCGCCTGGTGGAACGGCCGCGGCTGACCCGCACCCTGTTCCTCGCCCGCCAGGCCCGCGGCGTCGCCGGCCTCGACTCGGCGCGATTCGAAGCGCTGATCCGGATGATCGTCGACCGGCTGACCGATGCGATCGGGGAGCACGCCCGCCCGCTCTGAGGCGCGCCGCCGGTCCGGCCGGACCCCGTGTCCCGGCCCCCGGGGCGCCCCGCCGCGGTCCGGCCCGGGCTCGTGCTGCAGGTGCACCGATTTCCTCCTAAGTTTGTTCCGCATGAAGGAACGGCGGTTGAAATAATGGAACGGAGTTTGATCCAGGTCAACGTTCGCGCGACGAATCCGTGTAAATCAATCACTTAGACGACGCGGACTTTGGCGGCCTTGCACTCCATTGGATGCAGCCATGCAATTCCGGGCGTTGTGCACGTGCAGCATGAGGCCTATATCCGAGCCAGTAGTAAAGGAGATCGAGATGACCGCCGCCGACTTCACCGCGCACATCCGCTCCAGCCACGACGCCCCGATCCGCGGCTTCGACCCGCTGGGCCTCGTGTCCGGCTGGCGCGGCTACCGTGCCTACACCGAACTGGCGTCTCTCGGCGACGAGGCCCTGGCCGCCCGCGGCCTCACCCGCAAGGACCTGCCGCGCGTCGCCCTCGAGGCCATGCGCCGGGGCTGATCATCCGATCGCCACCAGGACGACGCCGGCGGTCGCCAGCGTCGCCGCCGCGTATGTCGACAGGTCCGGCCGCGCCTCCGTCCGGAACACCACCACCGACAGGAACGAGGCGATGAAGACCTCCAGCGAGGCGATCATCACGATCACCGTCACGTCCTCGTAGAGCAGCGCCGCGAACAGCGAGATCTGGCCGAGCGACATCAGGATCGCCGCCACGAAGGTCCACCGGTCGAGGTTCTGCGTCATGCCGGTGAAGTTCGCCCGCTGGCGCGCGTCGAAGGGGACCATCGCCGCGAACACCGCGAGCCCCGCGACCGCGCTGATCAGGGTGCCGAGCGCGGGGGACGGCAGGATCTCGAGCCCCAGCTTGCGCGTCACATAGGCTCCCGCATAGGCGAGCGCCGACCCCACCCCCGCCGCATAGTCGACGAGCCTCGGCGCCGGCCCTCCGGCTCGCGCCCGCGCGAGGCTGGCGCGCACCAGCAGCCAGAAGCCGAGGGCGATCGCCAGCATGCCCGCGCCGGAGACCGGCGTCACCGGCTCGGCCAGCACCACCGCCGCGATCGCCACCGAGAAGAAGGGGTTGAGCCGCTTGGTCGCCGACGCCCGGGTGACCCCGAGGGTGCGGATCGAGAGGTAGAGAAGGCTGCGCCCGAACACCATGGCGAACAGCCCGGCGAGCGCGAACCAGGCGACCGCCACGGCCGCCCCGTCGCCGGCGAGCGCCGAGAGGTCCGGCCCCTCCATCGCCAGCCAGAGCAGCGCCGACAGAACGATCGTGACGATCACCGAGAAGGTCACGCCGCGGTCGCCGGTGCGCACGGTGGTGCGCGAGACGAACACGCTGGTCGTCGCGAAGCAGAAGGCCGAGGCGAGGGCCAGCACCTGGCCGAGCAGCGGACCGCTCATCCGGCGGTCGATCCGGCCCGCGCGATCGCCCGCCAGACGGCCGCGGGGGTCGCCGGCATCTCGAGGTCCACGGGCCCGAGCGGCGCCAGCGCGTCCACGACGGCGCACCAGGCCGCGGCCAGCGCCCCCACCGTGCCCGCCTCGCCGACGCCCTTGACGCCGAGCGGGTTCACCGCCGTCGGGACCGGGTGGGTCTCCAGCCGCGGCGCCGGCATGTCGTCCGCCCGGCCGACCCGGTAGTCCATCAGCGAGCCGGTCAGCACCTGGCCGTCGGCGTCGATGATCTTCCGCTCCCCCAGCACCTGCGCCACCCCCTGCAGGATGCCGCCGTGCATCTGCCCCTCGACCAGCGCCGGCGACAGTACCGTCCCGACATCCTCCACCGCCGCATAGGCGGTGACCTCCACCACCCCGGTCTCTGGGTCGACCTCGACCTCGCAGGCATGCGCGCCGTTGGGGAACGTGGCCGACGGCGGGGTGAAGCTCTCCAGCACGGCGAAGCCGCCGCCGAGCCGCGCCACCTCGGCAAGGGTGATGGCGTTGTTGCTGCCGGCCAGCCGGTAGAGGTCGCCCTCCCGCTCGATCCGCTCCGGACGGGTGCCGAAGTGCGTCGCGGCCACCTCCCGGGCCTCCGCCGCCAGCCGGTCGATCGCCGCGGCGACGGCGGGCCCGGTGACGGCGAGGCCCGAGGACCCGCCGTTGCCGCGCCCCTCGGGCTGGACGGCGCTGTCGCCGTGGACATAGGCGATCCGCTCCTCGGCGACGCCGAGGCCGGCCGCGACCATGCGCGTCAGCGTGGTCTCGTGGCCCTGGCCGGTCGACATCACGCCCGGGGCGAGCACCACGCGCCCGTGCGGATCCACCGACAGCGTGACATGGTCCGGCCGCGGCCCGCGCAACGGCCCGCCGGCGGTTTCCACCGAGAGCACCAGCGCCCGGCCGAAGAGGCGGCCGCGCGCCGCCGCGTCCGCCCGCCGGGCCGGCGCGTCCGCGGCGCGGGAGAGCGTCGCGCAGCGCTCCAGCACGCCGGCGAAGTCGCCGCTGTCGAGCGGGAAGCCGAGGGCGTTGCGGCGCGGCAGCGCCTCCCGGGGAATGAGGTTGCGGCGGCGCAGGTCCAGCGGATCGGCGCCGAGCCTGCGCGCGGCCTCGTCGATCGCCGCTTCGATCGCCAGCGTCGCCTCCGGGCGGCCGTGGCCGCGGTAGGGGGCGATGCCGGCGCGCGGCGAGGTGCGCCCGGTGACGGTCGCATGCGCCACCGGGATATCGTAGACGCCGGCGAAGCCGCCGATGTTGTTGACGAGCCCGAGGCTGCGCACCGTCGGATAGGCCCCCGCGTCGGCGGTGAAGCGGCCCTCCAGGGCGGTGAAGCGGAGGTCCTCGTCGAGGCCGAGGGTCACCGTGCCGGAGACGCCGCGGCCCTGGTGGTCGGCGGTGAAGGCCTCCGTCCGGCTCTGGATCCAGGCGACCGGGCGGCCGAGCCGCAGGGCGGCATGGGCGACGAGCGCCTCCTCGCGGACGAGCGATCCCTTGAGCCCGAAGGAGCCGCCGACGTCGCCGGCGTGGACGCGGACCTTCGACGGCTCGAGCCCGAGCACCGCGGCAAGGGGCGCCACCAGTTGGGCGGGGCTCTGCGTGGTGGTGAGGAGGTCGAGCCGGCCGTGGGCCTCGGGCGTC
The DNA here is from genome assembly GCA_041687675.1 of Pleomorphomonas sp. GTDB lineage: Bacteria > Pseudomonadota > Alphaproteobacteria > Rhizobiales > Pleomorphomonadaceae > JAWLBM01. The sequence goes on from JAWLBM010000001.1 coordinate 267,781, forward strand.
GCCAGGCAGCCGCGGGGCTCCAGCGTCACGGCCTGCAGCCGCGGCACCGAGAGGGTCACCGTCACCCTGTGGGCGGAGGCGGCGAGCGCGGCCGCCACGCCGGCGCGGTCGCCGATCTCGCGGACGAAGCAGGTCTCTTCCGGCTCCGGGTCGTCGACGCTTTCCACCACCACCGCCTCGGCGGCGTCGCGCGCCGCGTCCGCCGAGGTGGCGACGACCATGGCGACCGGCTCGCCGACATGGCGCAGCCGCGCGTCGGCGAGCAGCGGCACCGGCCGGTCGAAGCTGCCGCCCGCGTCCTGCGGGAGCGTCCCGGCGGGCAGGGGCCCGACCCCGTGGCCGGCGAGGTCGGCGGCGGTCAGCACCGCGACGACGCCGGGCATCGCCGCCGCGGCGGCCGTGTCCACGCCGAGGACGCGGGCTCCGGCCCGGTCCGCCCGGGCGAAGGCGGCGCGGAGCGCGCCGGCGGAAATCCGGTCCGCCACGTACCGGCCCGCGCCGGTGACGAGGCGCCGGTCCTCGATCCGACCCGCCCCGCTCATGCGCCGCCCCCCGGGCCGGCGAGGCAGTCCTCGAAGGCGTGGGCGAGCGCGTGTCCGTCGAGACCGAAGCCGGCGACGACGAGGCGGCTCCGGCGCGGCCCCTCCGGCCAGGCCGGCAGCCAGCGGCCCTCGAGCAGCATGTGCACCCCCTCGAGCAGCAGCGGCCGGTTCGAGCCGGCGATGTCCAGCACCCCCTTGATCCGCACCACGTCGGTCCCCCGGTCCGAGAGCAGGGCCGAGAGCCGGTCGATCAGGCGGACCTGGTCGAGCGGGCGGTCGCCGGAGAGGAGGACGGAGACCACCCCGCCCGGTCCCGGCCGCCCCGAGACCCCGTCGTGCCCGTGCGACCCGTGGTCGTGGGGGCCGTGGCCGTGGTCGTGCCCGGGCCCGCCGTGGTGATGGCGGTCGCCGTCCTCGTGGTGGTGGTCGAGCGGGCCGCGGGCGGCGGCGGCGGCGACAAGGCCGGCGAGCCGGACCGGGTCGGCCGCCGGCGCCGCCTCCACCGTCTCGGCATCCGCCGCCCCGCGAGCGGCGACGACGATCGCCGCCGACGGGTTGATCGCGGCAAGGCGGCCGCGCACCGCGGCGATCGCCTCGGGACGCACGAGATCGGTCCGGGTCAGCAGCAGCAGGTCGGCGAAGGCGACCTGCTCCGCCGCCGCGGGGTGCCGGCCGAGCTGGTCGAGGATGTGCAGGGCGTCGACCACGGCGACGATCCGTGACGGCGGCGTGCCGGCGTCTGCGAGAGCCGCGACGAGCGGCGCGGGGTCCGCCAGCCCGTCCGCCTCGACGACCAGGCGGCCGCCGGCCGCGGCGGCGAGGTCCGCGACAGCCCGCACCGCCGCCCGTGGGTCGGCGCCGACGGCACGGACGTCGTCAATGGTTCCGGCGAGCGCCAGCGCGTCGAGCTCGCCCGGCCATCCGGCGTGCACGACGGCGCCGCCGCCGGCGGCGAGCGCGGCGGCGAGGGTCGTCTTGCCGGCGCCGGGCAGGCCGAGGACGAGCACAGGCCCGGCGGCCGCCGCCTCGGGCCGCACCACGGCCGCCCCGGTGTTCGTCGCGGACATCGTCCCCCCTCCCTTGCCGCGGGCGCCGCGACCTCGATCTAGATCACGAACTCCTCGAGCGTCTCCGGCGCGAACATGTCCTCCGGCGCGAGGCCGGCGTCGTGAAGGCCCTGCTCGCGGTGGTAGCGGATGAACGTCTCGAGGACGTGCCGGTTCGGCTCGAGGCCGTAGGGCCAGAAGTCCGACCCCATCAGTTCCACCGCCTCCTCCACATGGGCGTTGAACCAGGGCAGCATGCCCTTCAGCGCCGCGGTCTCCTTCAGCCCCTCGTAGGTGATCGCCTGCGCCTCGCGGAAGGCCTTCAGCAGCGCCCGCGCCACCCAGCGGTGCCGCTCGTAGACGTCCCGGCGGATGGCGATCACGTGCATGATCGGGAAGATGCCGGTCTTGCGGAAGTAGGCCTTTTCCACCTCCACGTGGTCCGGGAACAGCCGGACCACCCGTCGCCCGTCGTAGGTGGAGGGCTTGCGGGCGGTGGCCAGCGCGTCGATCTCCCCGTCGCGCAGCATGGCCGCGAGGGTCTGGTCGCCGCTGATGCGCTCGATGCGGAAGTTCCCCGGCAGGCTGATCGGCAGCTTCTCGTCGCGCCCCGGCGTCTCCTCGCCGCCGGTGACGTGGACGACGGAATCCACCGGCACACCGTGGTGCTCGGCGAGGATGCCGCGGATCCAGACCGGCGCCGTCATCTGGTACTCCGGGCTGCCGACGCGCCGGCCGACGAGATCCTTCGGCTCGCGGATGCCGGCATCGGCGTTCACGTAGATGCAGGAGTGCCGGAAGAAGCGGCTCGGGAACACCGGGATCGCCACGAAGGGCCGCTCGGGCCGGGTCAGCGACACGAGGTAGGACGACATCGACATCTCGGAGGCGTCGAACTCGCGGTAGCGCAGCTGCCGGAAGAAGGTCTCCTCGACGACCAGGGTCTGGAAGTTGAGGTCGATGCCGTCCGGGCGCACCGTGCCGTCCATCAGCGGGCGCACCCGGTCGTAGTCCCAGCAGGCGAGGGAGAGGTTCAGCCTTGCCATGGTCGCGCCGTCCCGCCCCCGCCGTCAGTAGAATTCGTCGAAATGGATCTGCGCTTGCGGCACCCCGCGGGCGTGCATCGCCTTCTGCACCGCCACCGCCATCGCCGGGGGACCGGCGAAGTAGACCTCGTGGTCCCTGAGGCCGTCGCCCATCTCGGCGTCGACCACCTCGTGGACGAAGCCGGTCGGGCCGGACCACTCCTCGCCGTGGTCCGGGTCCGAGACCGCGGTGACGAGCCGGAGCCGCCCCGGCGCGAGGTCGGCGAGGAAGCCGGCGACGCGGGCGTCGGCCGGGCTTCGGCCGCCGAAGAAGACGTGGATCGACCGGCCGGCGAGGGCGGGTTCGGCGAGCGCCCCGCGGGCGATCGAGGCCATCGGCGAGAGGCCCGAGCCGCCGGCGATCAGCACGAGGTCGCGCGGCGCCTCGGGCCGCAGGTGGGCGAGGCCGTAGGGCCCGTCGAGGAGGAGGTCGGTCCCCGCCGCGAGGTCGCCGAAGAGGACGCCCGTCGCCGCGCCGCCCGGCACGTGGCGGATCTGGAACCGCCAGACGCCGTCCTCGCCGGGGAGGTTGCACATCGAGTAGACGCGCGGCCCCTCGACCCCTGGCACGGAAACCAGCGCATACTGCCCCGGCAGGAAGGCCGGGTCGCCGTCGACGCGGATGGCGAACTCGGCGAAGTCGCGGGAAAGGTCGGTGCGGCCGAGGAGGGCGCCGCGGCGCCGGCGCGGGGCGATCTTCGGCACGGCGGCCGGGTCCTCGCGGAACTTCACCGTGCAGTCGCCGCGCGGGGCGGCCTGGCAGCCGAGGTATCTGTTGCGGGCGCGGTCCTTGTCGGTCCAGGCCGGCGGATCGGCGCGAAGGTGCTCGACCTCGCCGTCGACAAGCTCGAAGCGGCAGTTGCCGCAGGCGCCGGTGTTGCAGGAGTAGGACATGCCGACGCCCGACCTCAGCGCGGCGCGCAGCACGGTGTCGCCCGCCTCGCAGGGGAACGTCCGGTCGTCGGCGGCAAGTCTGATCAGCGGCATCGGGCGGGGGTCCGTTTCGGTCTCAAAGGCGGGCGAAGACCGGCTCGCGGGCGACGTAGCCGAGCCGCTCGGAAAGCTTCTGCGCGGCCTCGACGAGGGTTTCTGCGAGCTGGGGGAACTGGCTCTTCTTCAGGCGGAGGCGGGGGCCGGCGAGCCCCATGGCGGCGACCGTCCGGCCGTCGGCCTGGAACACCGGCGCGGCGATGCAGCGGGCCCCGACGTCGCATTCCTCGTCCTCGGTGGCGTAGCCGAGACGGCGGACCTTGCGGATCCGCTCCATCAGCGCCTCCGGGTCGGTCACCGTGTTGGGCGTGCGCGGCTCGAGCGGCTCGGCGAGAAAGGCGGCGAGCGCAGCATCGGAAAGGCCGGCGAGCAGGCAGAGCCCCTCGGCGGTGCAGTGGGCCGGGCGGGACTGCCCGGTGATCGAGCGCAGCCGCACCGGGTCGTTGCTCTCGAAGTCGTGGATGAAGACGACGTTTCGCCGGCTCAGGATGGCGAGCCGGGCGTTCTCGTTCACCTCCGCCCGGAGCGTGTTGAGGAAGCCTTTCGCCTCCGCCGCCACGTCGATCCGGGTGCGCACCAGCGAGCCGAGCGAGAACAGCCCGATGCCGAGGCGGTAGCGGCCGTTGTCCGGGTTCTGCTCGAGGAGGCCCTCCTCGAGCAGGGCGGTGGCGAGCCGGTGGACGGTGCTCTTGGCGATCCTGAGCCGCTTGGCGAGCTCGGAGATGCCGAGCTCCGGCTCCTCGACCGAGAAGGCCTTCATCAGGTGGATGGCGGTGGTCACCGACGACAGCCGCTGGCTGTCGCGGCGGGCGTTGCGGTTGAGGATCTTCTCGGGCGCGCTGGTCGTCATGGGGCCTCGTCCTGGGAACGCTGTGTCGTTCCTTTATACAGAACGGCGCGCCCCGGCACGAGGGATCGGGAAAGGGGCGCCGGGGCGGGCGGCGGAGCGTCGGCGTCGGGCATCGCGGCACCGGCGGGAGGGTTGCGCGTCCGGACCGGACCCGCACCGCGGTGACCTTGTCGATCGTTCCGCTATGCGGACCAGCGGTCCATATGCAACAGGCTACCCGGAACCGATGCCGCCCGCAACTCCGTTTCGGCGGGGGAGGCCAGACGCCCGGCGGTCCCGGCGCCCCGGCTCACACCTCGATCATCACCCGGCCGTCCTTCACGAAGGTGCGGTAGACCTTCAGCGGCACGGTGCAGGGGGGTTCGATCACCTCGCCGGTGCGGATGTCGAAGCTGCCCTGGTGGAAGTCGCACTCGATCTCGTAGCCGGTGAGGCAGCCCTCGTGCAGCAGGCCGGGGCCGTGCGTGCAGTGGTCGTCGGTCACGTAGTACTCGTCCTCGACGCGGAACACCGCGAGCGTCAGGCCACCCGCCTCCACCTGCGTCGCCTCGCCCGGGGCGAGGTCTTCGGCGGCGATCAGGTCGAGGGTCTCGGTCACGCTCATTTCCGTCTCCCAATTGACGCGGCGCGGACCGGGATGTAGCTTTTCACTCGAAAAGCGAACACCGTTCCGCATACAGGAATGAGAGGTAGCGCAGGCCCGGCGGAGCGTCAACCCGCGCCCGGCGTGTTTCGAAGGCGGCCTGCGCGCCAGGAGGACGAGGACATGCTGACCAGGGAAGTGAACGACCTCCTCACCCAGACCGGCTCAGACACGCCGATGGGCAAGATGTTCCGCAGCTACTGGATTCCCGCCCTCCTGGCGCGCGAACTGCCCGAGGACGACTGCCCGCCGGTGCGCGTCAAGCTGCTCGGCGAGCGGCTGCTCGCCTTCCGCGACAGCGACGGGCGCTACGGCCTCATCGACGAGTTCTGCGCCCACCGCGGCGTCTCGCTGTGGTTCGGGCGCAACGAGGAGGGCGGCATCCGCTGCCCCTACCACGGCTGGAAGTACGACGTCACCGGCCAGTGCGTGGAGGTGCCCTCCGAGCCGGCGGAATCGGGCTTCTGCCAGAAGATCAAGCTCACCGGCTACCCGCTGGTGAAGGTGGGCGACATCCTGTGGACCCACATGGGCGACAAGGAGAACCGCCCGCCGCTGCCGTCCTGGGAGTTCTGCAACGTCCCCGACGAGCAGACCTACACCTCCAAGCGCTGGCAGGAGTGCAACTGGCTGCAGGCGATGGAGGGCGGCATCGATTCCAGCCACGTGTCCTTCCTGCACTCGGGCGCGCTCAAGACGGACCCGCTGTTCAAGGGCGCCAAGGGCAACCAGTACAACCAGCAGGACAAGAAGCCGGTGTTCGAGGTGGTGGACGCGCCGGGCGGCCTCTTCATCGGCGCCCGCCGCAACGCCGAGGACGGCCACTACTACTGGCGCATCACGCCCTGGGTGATGCCGAGCTTCACCATGGTGCCGCCGCGCGGCGACCACCCGGTGCACGGCCACTTCTGGATCCCGATCGACGACGAGAACTGCTGGGCCTGGTCGTTCGACTACCATCCGACGCGTCCGCTCACGCATGAGGAGCGGCAGGCGATGATCGACGGCTACGGCGTCCACAACCAGTATGTTCCCGGCACCTTCCGCCCCCGCCAGAACAAGGACAACGACTACCTGATGGACCGCGAGGCCCAGAAGCGCGGCGAGACCTATTCCGGCGTCTGGGGCATCGCCATGCAGGACGCCTCGCTGCAGGAAAGCATGGGCCCGGTCGTCGACCGCACCAAGGAGAACCTCGTCTCCACCGACAACGGCATCATCATGGCCCGCCACCGGCTGAAGCGGGCCGTGCAGGCGATGATGAAGAGCGGCGCCACGCCCCCGGGCATCGACCCGGAGCACCAGAAGGTGCGCTCGGTATCCAAGGTGCTGCCCAAGGACGAGCCCTTCGTGGAGGCCTGCAAGGAGGACCTCCGGGTGCGCCCGGGCGTCAAGCAGACCTCGGTGTGACCGATGCACGACGATGACGACCTCGGCCGCCACCCGGAGCCGGCCCCGACCTTCGACCGTCCGACCCTGGCGAGTTCCTGCGCCAGGGCCGCGACGGCGGCGGAGCTGCGCTACCGGGTGCCGTACCCGAACTCGCTGCCGCGCGTCTCGCGGATCGTCGCCCTGGACCCCGGGGCGGCGGCGGTGATGGCCGCGACCCGCGAGGAGCCCTGGAAGGGCGCCCGCTTCCTCTCCCTCGGCCGGCAGCCGGACATCAGCCCGAACGAGGTGACGCTCGTCGGCCCCGAGGGCGGCGAGCGCCTCGCCTCGGAGGAACTCGACGGCGCCGACCTCGTGGTGATGGTCGCGACCAGTTCCGCGGCGGCGCGGGAGGCGGAGATCATCGGCCGGCTCGCCCGCGAGCGGTCGGTGATGACGGCCGGCATCGTCGTCGCCGGCCGGGACGGCGACGACGTGGTCGCCGCCATGCGGCCCACCTGCTCGGTACTGGTGATGGCTGCCGACGCCGACTACCTGCCGGCCATGCTCACCGCGCTCAGGGCCTGACCCGATGGACGAGCCGGCCCGACGGACCGGGGGGGACCACGCGCCGGGCGAGGCTCCGGCGCGCGGACCGGAGGATCCGTCCGGCCCCGGCCCCGGCGGTCCCTTCTGGCGCGACCGCCGCTGGTGGCGCGCCTGGGTCTCGGCCGGCTTCGGCCCGATGTTCTGGATTTTCCTCGCCATCGCCGCGCTCTGCGGCGCGCTGGTCTACGTCCTCGAGGGCGAGGCCGCGTTCCGGGCGGCGCTCGTCGAGGACGGGCGGATGGTGGTCGAGACGGTGCCGCGGGTGGTGGTGGCCATCGCGGTGGCGGGCATGATCTGGGTGCTGATGCCGCGCGAGCGGATCTCGGCCCTCGTCGGCCGCAGTTCCGGGATGGCGGGGCTCGTCCTCGCCACCATCGCCGGGGCGATCACGCCGGGCGGCCCCACCTCGGCCTTCTCGCTGCTGGCCATGCTGGGCGCGCTCGGCGCCGACCGCGGCACGATGATCGCCTACATCGCCTCCTGGGCGACCCTCGGCATGCAGCGGATCCTGATCTGGGACGTGCCGATGATGGGGCCCGACTTCTCGCTGCTGCGCATCGCCTCCACCCTCGTGCTGCCGGTCGCCGCCGGGCTCCTCGCCAGGGCGCTGCCGATCCGTCTCGACCTCAAGGGCGAGCAGCGGCTGAGGGACCGGCTGTGAGCGTCGCCCTCATCGTCCTGCTCGCGCTGTTCGCGGTGCTCGCCGTCATGGTCGCGCGGCGCGGCCGCGGCACGGCGGAGGATGCCGCGGAGCGGGCGCTGGAGCAGTTCGCCCATGTGATGCCGCAGCTCGCCGTGGCGCTGCTCGCCGCCGGCTTCCTCGCCAAGCTGATCCCGGGCGAGCTGATCGCCGCGCTGATGGGGCCGGAGGCGGGATGGACGGGGCTCATCGTCGGCGCCGTGGCGGGGCCGATCATCCCGGCCGGGCCGGTGATCGCCTTCTCCGTCGCCGCGGTGCTGGAGCGGGCGGGCGCGACCCCGGAGGCGCTGGTCGCCTTCGTGACCTCCTGGAGCCTCTTCACCCTGCACCGGGTGATCACCTACGAGCTGCCGATGCTGGGGCCGAGCTTCCTGCGCCTGCGCCTCGCCTCGGTCGGGCTGATGCCGGTCGCCGCCGGGCTGATCGCGGCCGCCATCGTGCGGCTGCTGCACTGAACGAGAAGATTGTCGCAAGGAGGGGACCCATGGCCGCGACGGGAGAGGGATACGAGAAGTACCAGTCCGACGTCATCGTCGACCTGATGCAGCGCTACGGGTTCAAGTACGTGACGCTGAACCCCGGGGCGAGCTTCCGCGGGCTGCACGACAGCATCGTCAACTACGGCGGCAACAGCCCGCAGATGCTGCTCTGCCAGCACGAGGAGACGGCGGTGCAGATCGCCCATGGCTACACCCGCGTCACCGGCGAGCCGATGCCGGTGATCCTGCACGACCTCGTCGGCCTGCTGCACGGCACGATGGCCATCTACTACGCCTTCGTCGACCGCGCGCCGGTGTTCGTGATCGGCGCCACCGGGCCGATGGACGAGGCCCGCCGCCGGCCGCGCAGCGACTGGAGCCACACGGCGCTGATCCAGGGCGAGGCGGTGCGCAACTACACCAAGTGGGACTACCAGCCGCATTCGATCGACGGCGTGCCGGACAGCTTCATGCGCGCCTGGTCGGCCGCGGTGACCGAGCCGCGCGGCCCGGTCTACCTCTGCTACGACGCCATGCTGCAGGAGGAGAAGCTCACCCGCGACATCCCGCTGCCCCCGCCGGACGCCGCGAAGGCCCCGGCGCCGATGCCGGCGGACCCGGAGGCGCTGGAGCCGATCGTCGAGACGCTGCTCAGGGCGGAGCGGCCGTGGATCATGGCCGAGTACACCGGCCGCCACGCCGGCAACTTCGAGAAGCTCGTCGACCTCGCCGAGACCGTCGGCGCGGCGGTCTGGGACCTCAACGGCGCGCTCTGCTTCCCGGGCCGGCACCCGCAGAACCTTTCGCTCGACAAGGAGAGCCTGCGCGAGGCGGACGCCCTCCTCCTCCTCGACGCCCGCGACTGGGAGAAGGCGACGGCCAGGCTCGACAGCACCACCCGCCGGGTCACCTCCTTGATGCGGGAGGACTGCGTGTGGATGGAGGTCGGCTTCCACGAGCTCGGCCTCGGCTCCTGGGCGCTCGACTACGGCCGCTATGCGCCGAAGACCTTCTCCGCCCTCGGCGACCCGCGCCTCGCCATGCCGCAGATGACCGCGATCGCGCGGGCGAAGATCGCCGCCGACCCCGCGCTCGCCGGCCGCATCGAGGCGCGCAAGGCGCGCTGTGGGGAACGGCACCGGGCCCTCGTCGCCGGCTGGCGCGAGGAGGCGAAGCGGAACCGCGACGCGAGCCCCGTCACCCTCGCCCGCCTCGCCGAGGAGGTCTGGGAGGTGATCCGGGAGGAGGACTGGGTCTGCTCCAACGGCACGCTGAAGGACTGGGCGCGGCGGCTGTGGGACTTCGACCGGCCCTACCGCCACCCCGGCCGCTCGCTCGGCACCTCCACCGAGATCGGGCTGTCGCTCGGCTGCGCGCTCGCGCACAAGGGCACCGGCCGGATCGTGGTCGCGCTGCAGCCGGACGGCGACCTGATGTTCGACGCCGGCGCGCTGTGGACGGCGGCCAAGCACGAGCTGCCGATCCTGATCGTGATGTTCAACAACCGCGCCTACTACAACGACTGGGAGCACCAGATCCGCATCGCCCGCCAGCGCGGCACCGACGAGGCCAAGGCCCACATCGGCATGGACATCTTCGACCCGGCCCCGGACTTCGGCGCGCTGGCGCGGTCGATGGGCATGTGGGGCGAGGGCCCGGTCGAGCGGCCGGACGAGATCGGCCCGGCGCTCCGCCGCGCCCTCGAGGTGGTCAGGTCCGGCAAGCCCGCCCTGGTCGACGTCGTCTGCCAGCACCGGTAGGCGCGGCCGGCGCGGCCCGGCGGCAGCGGCGGGTGTCTGGCCGCGGCCGGCCTTCGGCCACCTTCTCCCCTGCGGGGGAGAAGGGGACAGAGGGCCCCCCGCCCCCTTCTCCCCTCGGGGAGAAGGTGCCCCGAAGGGGCGGATGAGGGGGCCCCCAAAGGGGCGGCCGGCCGCTCAGTCCGCCGGCGGCACCCAGAGGTCCTCGAAGCCCTCGGCGGGCTCCAGCTGGTCGAACCAGTCGAAGCCGATGGCCTTCATGATGCGGCTGTTGATCACCACCACGCGGGCCTCGGTGTCGGCGGTGTTGAAGCGCTTGTGGGCGCAGTAGGGCGGGATGTAGAGGAAGTCGCCCGGGCCCCAGTCGAACTTCTTCGGGGTCTTGTCCCACTCCCAGACGAACTCGTCCTTGCAGTCGAAGCGCACGTCCCAGTGCAGGTCGTGGCCGGTGCCCTCGATGACGTAGGCCACCTCCTCGGTGAGGTGCCGGCTGGTGCCGGTCGCCTTCCCCGGGGCGATGAACTGCATGTAGATGTCGAGGCAGCACTCCTTGGTGTTCATCCGCTCGTTGATGATGTGCTTGATCAGTCCGTCCGCCGAGCGCTCCATCGGCATCTGGTCCCATTTCACCACGTTGAGGCGCTCGTCGTACTCCTTGCGGAACTCCTTGGAGGCCTCCAGCGCCTGCGCGTAGAAGTCGACGTACTCGCCGGTGCGGGCGCGCTCGCGCTCGATCTCGCTGAGGAAGGGGGGAATTGCGGTCATGTCGTCGGTTCCGGATCTGGAAGAGGGAAGGGGCGGCGTGCGGGCGGCTCAGAGCTCGGGGGGCGGGGCGTAGCCCTCCTGGCCCGGCACCGGCTCCGTCGGCGGGTACTCGACCACCTTCTGGAAGATGAGGTGCATGAACAGGAACAGCGGCTTGGCCTTCATGATCAGCACGATCGTCTCGTCGTCCGGATCGTCCGAAAGGTGCTGGTGGACGCAGCCGTTCTCCACGATCAGCGCGTCTCCGGCCTCCCAGTCGAGCCGGCGGCCGTCGTGGATGTCATGGCCCTTGCCCTTCAGCACGAAGAACACGGCGCTGTTCATGTGGCCGTGCTTCTGGCCGTAGCCGCCCGGCGCGAACACGTCGATGTGGGTCTCGATCGACTGGGCGACCTTCACCGCCTGCGGGTTGATGACCTTCTTGCCGAAGTTCTGCGGCCCGCCTTTCCACTTCAGGTCCTTGGTGTGGTAGACGCGCGGCTGCGTGAACAGCTCCTGCATGAGTTCGCCATAGGTGCCCTCGAGGGCCCGCACGAAGGTGCGCTTCTTCGTCCAGCGCTCCCAGACCACCTCGCCCTGCTTGTCGCCGCTGTTGTGGCCCGTGCCCGCCGTTCCGCTCTCGATCGTCATTCCCAAGCTCCTCCCGGGTGGCCGCCCCGGCGGGCAGACCGCGTGGGTCCGCCGGCCCGGGGCGGGCGTGCCGCGGCCGTCGGACGACGGGCAGCCTCCAGGGGACCAGTTAGCGCAGGAGACGCCCTGCGATCCAATAGCCAGACGTGTTGGGTGCCATAAGCATTCGGTGCTGGCGCGCCGGCGGGCGGTCCGGTTCTTGTATGGCAGCCTCGGCGCGGTCCGCGCGGCGCCAACCGGCGTGCGGACCGGAGGGCGCCGTGCAGCCTCGAAAAGGAGACGGAACTTGAAGAAAGCACTGGGACTGGGATCGGTCGCCGCGACGGCGGCCATGGTGCCGGCGATCGCCGAGGCGCACACCGGAGCGGCGGGCGCTGCCCATTTCGCGGGCGGCTTCCTGCATCCGCTCGGCGGCGCCGACCATGCGCTGGCGATGATCGCGGTGGGCCTCTTCGCCGCCCACCTCGGCGGCCGCGCGCTGTGGATGCTGCCGGCCGCCTTCGTGGCGGTGATGGCGGGCGGCGCGGCGCTGGGCCTCTCCGGCCTCGCCCTGCCGCTGGTCGAGACCATGGTCGCGGCTTCCGTGGTGGTGCTCGGCCTCGCCGTGTGGCGCCGGTGGACGCTGCCGCCGGTCGCCGCCGCGGGCCTCGTCGCCGTCTTCGCGCTGTTCCACGGCCAGGCCCACGCGGCCGAGATCCCGGCCGCCGGCTCCGCGCTGGCCTATGCCGCCGGCTTCCTCGCCGCGACGGCGGGGCTCCACCTCGCCGGCCTCGGCGCCGGTCTCGCCGCCGCGCGCCTCGGCCGCCTCGCCCCGGCGCTGCTGCGCGCCGCCGGCGCGCTCGCCGCGGTCGCCGGCCTCGGCATCCTCTCCGGCCTCGCCTGAGGCAGCACGGGCGGGGCCGGCTCGACCGGCCCCGTCCCGTCACCCGCCGCGGTCGTCGTGGCCGCGCGCAGGGCCGTGGTGATGGCCCTCGCCGTGGTGGTGGTGATGTCCGCCCTCGTGGCGGTGGCCATGAGCGTGATGCCCGTGGCCGTGCCCATGCCCGTGAGGGTGATCGTGCCCGTGGGAATGGTCGCCGCCCTCGTGGTGGTGCAGCCGCTCGCGCGGGCGCATCGCCCGCGGGTCCTCGTTGAACACCAGCGACTTGATGGTGACCGGCACGGTCTTCGACGGCAGCCGGATCTTGCCGAGGTCGATGAAGTCGAAGTCCCAGAGCTGCACGCCGTCGATGACGAGGAGGTCGTTCGCCACGCCGAGTTCCTCCACCAGCAGCCGGCCGACGGTCATCGCCACGTCGCCGTCGAGCATGACGTAGAGCGGCAGCCCCGCGGCGATCCGCTCGCCAAGGCCGTCGCGGATGCCCTCGGCGAAGCCGCGCAGCAGGCCGTACTCCGGGGGCCTCGCCCAGCGCAGCGCCAGCGCCACGTCGCCCTTGTCCTGGGCGAGATCGAAGGCGGTGAAGTGGGCGCGGATGGCGGCGGCGACCGCGGCCGGGTCGCCCTCGCGGCCCTCCGGCACCGGCGGCTGCAGCACCTGCACGTTGCGCCGCGGCAGCAGCCGGCCGGGGTCGGTGATATGGCCGGTGTTGCCGGAGAGCTGGATGGTGTACTCCGAGGCGCCGAGCGCGGTGGCGCGGATGCAGGCGGCCGCCTCCATCAGCGGCCAGGGCATCCGGCCGATCTCGTCGCGCAGCGCCAGGCCGAGCCGGCGGCCCATGTCGCCGAAGTCGCGGTCCTCGCGCCCGTAGACGTATTCGCCGACGCCGCCGGAGACCATCACCGCCTCGACGCCGGAGAGGTCGCCGATCGGGTCGGTGAGGTAGAGCGCCATCGTCTCGGGCAAGGGAGAGGGCGACGCCAGCGCCTCGGCGAGCGTCGCCGCCATCTTCGCCGCCACGGCGTCGAGATCCTCCGGCGCGGCCCTGTCGCCGAGCGACCAGTCGAACCCGGCGCGGCGGGCGTGGTGGCGGCCGGCCGGGTCGAGGCGGGTGATGACGCCGTCCTCGGTCACCTGCAGCCGGCCGCCGATGTGGATCGCGGCCGTCGCCGTCGGCGAGCCCTTCTCCAGCACGGCGAGCTTCGTCGTGCCTCCGCCGATGTCGATGTTGAGGATCCGCCGGCCCGTCTCCCACGACGCCCGCGCGGCGCCCGAGCCGAAGGCGGCGAGGCGCGCCTCCATGTGGTGGCCGGCGGTGGCGCAGACGAAGTCGCCGCCCTGCTCGGCGAGGATGGTGGCGATCGCCTCGGCGTTCTCGCGCCGCAGCGCCTCCCCGGTCAGGATGACCACGCCGGCATCGACGTCCGGCGGCTCGATGCGGGCGGTGTTGTAGGCCTCGTCGATGATCGCCCCGAGCGCCTTTTCATCAATCATCTCGTCGCTGCGCCAGGGTGTGAGCCGCACCGGCGACTGGTAGAGCGTCTCGCGCTTCGCCACGATGTAGCGGCTGGTGAGGTCCTCGCCGATCCGTCGCATGTGCACGCGGGAGAAGACCACCTGGGTTCCCGATGAGCCGATGTCCATCCCGACCGAGGTCAGCACCACGTTGTCCTGGATGAAGATCGGGTTCTCCTCCAGCGGCCCCAGCATCTCGAAGCTGTCGTGGTCGTGGTCCGCGTCGGGGCCGTGCTCGTGGTCGAACATGTCGCCGTAGGTGTGGTCCGCGAGGGTGTGCCCCGTCGCGCGGTCGTCGCGATCGCCGCCGTCCATGCCTCTGCCTCCGAGCCCCGATCCGGGTCGGCCGCATCGTATCGGCGGGGCCGGCGGCTTTCGAGAGGACGGGCAAGACGGATTTCGGCGGGCTGCCATACCGGCCGGCAAGGGGGTGCGGCGCGGGTGTTGGCAGCCAACCACAATCCATATTTCACGGGCCGCCACCCCTGGGCTACCCGTTGGACCACCACAGGACGACCGCCCTTCCGCAAGCCGCCGCGGCCTCGGACGGCCGGCCCCACCGGGGAGGACCCTCATGGCCGCAGACGCCATCGTATCGGAGGAGCTCGCGAAGAAGTTCGCGACGGAGAAGGAGACGCCGTACACGCGGTGGGTGGCGAAGGAGGGGCTCGACATCATCAGCGCCTTCTACGTGCCGAACCTTCGCACGGTGGAGCTGAAGCCCTGGGCCCGGCGCGGCGGGTCGGGCGTCTTCATCAACCACGACGCCTCCCGGACCTCCAACGACTGCTACGTCTGCGAGATCCCCTCCGGCGGCAAGCTCGCCCCGCAGCGGCAGCTGTTCGAGGAGATGATCCTGGTGCTCGACGGCCAGGGCTCGACGACGGTGTGGAACGACGCCGGCCAGAAGGTCAGCTTCGAGTGGCAGGGCGGCGCGCTGTTCGCCATCCCGCTCAACACCTGGCACCAGCACTTCAACGGGTCCGGCCAGCGCCCGGCGCGCTTCGTCTCGGTCACCAACTGCCCGCCGGTGATGAACCTCTACGAGGACGAGGACTTCATCTTCAACACGGCCTTCGACTTCAAGAACCGCTTCAACGGCGAGCCGGACTACTTCTCCAACCGCGGCGAGCAGAAGGGCCTGCTGCTGCAGACCAACTTCGTCGCCGACGCGGTGAACCTGCCGCTGATCACGGCCAAGGAGCGCGGCGCCGGCGGCGGCCACATCCGCTTCAACATGGCCAAGGGCTCGATGAACAGCCACATCTCGCAGTTCCCGGTCGGCACCTACAAGAAGGGCCACCGGCACGGCCCCGGCGCGCACGTCATCGTGCTGTCGGGCGACGGCTACAGCCTGATGTGGCCCGAGGGCGAGGAGCCGCGCCGCTACGACTGGCAGGTCGGCACCATGATCGTGCCGCCGAACATGTGGTTCCACCAGCATTTCAACACCGGCAAGACGCCGGCGCGCTATCTCGCCTTCAAGCACGAGGTGGTCTCGATCCGCAACGCGCAGGGCGTGCCGAAGGCCTGGATCAGCCAGCGCATCGGCGGCGACCAGATCGACTACGCCGACGAGAAGCCGCTGGTGCGCAGCCTGTTCGCCGAGGCGCTGGCGAACAACGGGGTGGAATCGCACATGGACCCGGTCTACGAAGCGGAGAAGGAGGACCTGCCGGAGTGGTCCGGCCGGCGGGCCTCGTGAAACAGGGGGTGTGAGACATGTGCGGCGACGTCGACGACGACCACGGGCCGGACGACGAGATCTTCGCGCGGCTTCTCTACGTCGTCGGGGGGCACGGCGTCCGTCCGGACGCGCTGACCGCCCGCGAGGGCCCGCCGCTCGCCTCCGACGAGGGGCGGCCCGCCTACATGGAGCAGCTGTTCCGCCGGGTGCTCGTCCATGCGGTGAGCGACCTCGCCGCCGTGCCGCAGGGGCTGAGGGCCGAGACCATCGCCAACCAGGCGGTGGTGTTCGCCCGCCTCGCCGGCTTCCTCGCCGGCCACCTGCCGCCCGCCGCCGACATGACCCGCGAGACGCTGGAGGCCCTGCTCGACGGCCAGGCCGAGGTGGGGCGGACGATGCGGCGGCTGCGCGACGAGCACCACGGCCACTCGCACGACCACGACCACGACCACGGCCACGGCCACCATCATCCCCGCTGAACCGGCCGCGGCCGGCCGTCAGGCCGGCTCGCTGGCCGGGTGCGGCCGGCGCACCTGCACCTCCAGCCGCTGCCAGGGGCCGTCCTTGCGGTCGCACTCGGCCTCGACCACCCCCTTCAGCACCTTCACCGTCGCCTCGAAGGCCTTGGAGATCGACCGTCGCTTCAGGTAGGCGAGGTGGAGGATGCGCTTGATCTCCGGCTCCACAACCTGCCGCCGGCCCACCGAGGCGCTGTAGGCCACGTTGATGGTCGCCCCGCGCGGCATCACCGAGCAGCCGAGGCCGCGGGCGACGAAGTCGCGGATCGCCGGCATGCTGTCCACCTCGTGCACCACCTCCGGGGTCACCCCCATGTTCTCGGCGAGGCGGTCCATCTCGGTGCGGACGAGATGCGGCCGGGTGGGCAGGATCAGCCGATGCCGCATCACCTCCTCGAGGCGGATCGGCTCGTCCGTCGCCGGCGCCTGGCTGAGCGGATAGACGAACCACATCGCCTCGGTGGCGAGAGGCTGGAAGTGGAGCTGGTCCGCGCCCTCGCGGGCGTTGTAGACCAGCGCCGCGTCGGCCCGGTAGTCGAGCAGGTACTCGACCAGCGATTCGCTGAGCGCCTCCTTCACCGTGAGATGCACGGCCGGCAGGTCGCGCGAGACCTGCTCAACCAGCGGCACCGACACCGCCTCGCGGGCGGTCGGCGTCAGGCCGATGGTGATCTTGCCGCTCGGCACCTTGCGGTAGTTGGTCATCTCCTCCCGGGCGAGGTCCACGTAGCGCAGGATCACCTCGGCGTGCGCCGCCAGCAGCGCCCCGGCCTCGGTCGGGCGGACGCCGCGCGAGTGCCGCTCCAGGAGCTGGAGGTTGAGCTCCTCCTCGAGCTTGCGGATGTGCAGGCCCAGGGCCGGCTGCGCCACGTGCACGCTCTCGGACGCCTTGGTGATGCTGCCGTGCTCGAGCACGGCCATGTAGAGCCTGAGGCTGCGGATATCCATCGTCGGCCGTAGTCTCCTCCCGCTGGCCGCCGTCCCCGGACGGGCGCGGACCCTCGGTCCCGGAGCTATCTGTCATATCGCGTCCGTATGGGTCAACCGCCCGCGGTCGCGATCCGCTATGGCGGGACGCCGACCCGTCGCGGTGCGATGCTCCGGACGATCGGGGCTGGAAGTCGTCCTCCCGGCGACCAGTGTCCGTCATTCCGGCAACCAGTATCCGTCATCCCGGCGAAAGCCGGGATCCAGAAAACGCTTCCGAGTCAATGCCCTGAGGGGTACTGGATCCCGGCTTTCGCCGGGATGACGGTCATTCTTTACCCTCGGACAACGCCGACCTTCGGCGGATCGTCGGTCCCGCCTTCACCGCGCCGGCGGACGGTCTCGCCGAGGGCGACGGCACATGCCGCGGGCCACGATCGCGCCCGCGGTCCTTGGCGGGGGAGGCCTGCAAGGTCCGGAGCCCGCCAACAGTTTTTCCGGGGGTCTCGCCTGCCGATTTTGTCTTGGACAGCGACCGCGCGCGGGTCCGTAATCACCCTCATGGAGAGCCATGGCGCGACCGCGGGAGCGCGCCGGCCGGGAGGACGCCGCCCGAGCAGCGGTGCCGGCGCGGTCAGGGCACCGTCACGTCTGGTGGACGGGAGGAACGGACCACGATGATCGAGACCATGTTCGGGGCGCTGTTCGGGCTCGTGAGCTCGCCCCACATCATGGGTCTCATGCTGATCGCAGTGATCTTCGGGCTGCTCGTCGGCGTGACGCCCGGGATCGGCGGGAAGCTCTCGATCGCCATGGCGATTCCGTTCGTCTACGGGATGGACATGGTGGCGGGCGCCGTCTTCCTTCTCACCATGCACGCGGTGAACGGCACCAGCGGGCAGATCTCCAGCATCATGTTCGGCATTCCCGGCGACGGCGACGACGCCGCGACGACGCTGGACGGCTACCCGCTCGCCAAGAAGGGCGAGGCGGCGCGGGCGCTCGGGGCGTCGATCACCGCCTCCGGCGTCGGCGGCATCATCGGCGCCGTGGTCTTCGCGCTGCTGATTCCCTTCCTCGAGCCGATCGTGCTGCAGTTCAGCCCGGCCGAGTTCTTCCTGATCGCCATCCTCGGCATCAGCTTCATCGCCTTCCTGTCCTCCGGCGACAAGATCGTGAAGGGCCTCATCGTCGGCTTCTGGGGCCTGATGCTCGCCACCGTCGGCATGGACCCGCAGACCGGGACGGCGCGCTACGCCGGCGACCACCTGTTCCTGTGGGACGGCGTCAGCCTCGTCACCGCGGTCCTCGCGCTGTTCGCGGTGCCCGAGATGATCGCGCTCGGCACCAAGGGCGGCTCGATCTCGTCGGTGTCGGCGGAGGACAAGAACTTCTCCTACCGCCAGCTTCTCTCCGGCATCCTGGAAGTGCCGCGGCACTGGTGGCTGGTCCTGCGCACCTCCGTCATCGGCGCGGTGATCGGCATGATCCCGGGCCTCGGCGGCTCGGCCGCGGCCTGGCTGTGCTACGGCCACGCGGTGCAGACGTCGAAGCACCCGGAGCGCTTCGGCAAGGGCGCCATCGAGGGGGTGATCGCGCCGGAGACCGCCAGCAACGGCAAGGAGGGTGGCTCGCTGCTGCCGACGCTCTTCTTCGGCATTCCCGGCTCCTCCGGCATGGCGGTGCTGCTCGGCGCCTTCCTGATCCTCGGCATCCAGCCGGGCGCGCGGATGATGACCGACCACCTCGACCTCGTCTGGACGCTGATCTGGGCCCTGATCGTCGGCAACCTGATCGCGGTGGCGATCCTGCTCGTCATCTGCCGCTGGGTGGCGGTGCTGACCTTCGTCAACGGCCGCTACCTGGTGCCGTTCATCCTGCTGTTCGTGACGATCGGCTGCTTCGTCAGCGACTTCCAGTGGCAGAACCTCGTCGTGCTGGTCCTGCTCAGCGCCATCGGCTACGGCTTCCTCAGGGCCGACTGGCCGCGGGCGCCGTTCGTGATCGGCCTCGTGCTCGGCGGCGAGGCGGAGGGCTCGCTGCACCAGGCGCTGCAGCTTTGGGGCTACGGCTTCTTCCTGCGCCCGCTCTCGCTGGTGCTGATCGCGATGATCGTGTCGCTGATGGCGATCGCCGTCTGGCGCAACCTCCGGCCGCGCCGCCATGGCCGGCAGGTCGGCTTCGGAGGGTGAGGCGATGAACAGCTTCAGCACCTGGCTGACCGGCCTCATGTTCGCGATCTTCGCGGTCATGGTCCTGGTCTCGCTGCAGTATCCGCCCGGCGCGCGGTTCATGCCGCTCATCGTCGGCATCCCCGGCCTCCTGCTCTGCGCCCTGCAACTGGCGCTCGACTTCGCCAAGGCGCGGCGCAGCCGCTCGCTGGATCGCTTCCGGGCCGCCCCCAAGGCCGGCAAGCCGGAGGCCGCGGCGGAGCTGCCCGAATTCGGGCAGCACACCCGCGGCCGCGAGATCCTGATGTGGATCTACTTCGTCGCCTTCGTCGGCTCGGTCGTCCTGTTCGGCTTCTACATCACCGTGCCGATCGGGATCACGCTGTTCCTGTGGACCCAGGCCGGCGCGCGGCTGCCCGTCGCCGCCGGGGCCGGGGCCGCCGCCACGCTGGTGCTGTTCCTCATGTTCGGCGAACTGCTCCAGATCCGACTGCATCCGGGGCTCGTCGCCCCGCACATCGCTCGCGCCGTGGGCCTGTGACAGGGCCGACGGCGACCGGCCGGACGCACGGCCGGGCGGGGAAGCTCCCGCCGGAGGAAACGGACAACAGAGGGGAGGTTCGAATGGACGTCACGAAACACCGCCTCGGGGCGGTCCTCGCCGCCGCGGCCATCGCCGGTCTCGTCGCCGGCGGCGCCTCGGCCCAGGAGGGCAAGGACTTCTACGACGGCAAGACCGTCACCTACATCGTCGCCACCAAGCCCGGCGGCGGCTACGACACCAACGGCCGGCTCGTCGCCGAGTACATGCAGAAGCACCTGCCGGGCAGCACCGTCGTGGTGCAGAACATGCCTGGCGCCGGCCACATCATCGGCGCCAACTACATCTACAACTCCGAGCCGGACGGCCTGACCATCGGCACCTTCAACACCGGCCTCATCTACGGCCAGCTGAAGGGCGACGACGCCATCAAGTTCGACCTGACCAACATGTCCTGGATCGGCAAGGTCTCCTCCGAGCCGCGCGTGTTCGTGGTCTCGGAGCAGTCGGGGATCGAGAGCTTCGAGGACCTTGCCAATGCGCCGGAGCGGGTGAAGTTCGCCGCCGCCGGCGTCGGCAGCGCGTCGACGGTCGAGACCACCATGCTGGTCAACAACCTCGGCCTGCCGGTCGACATCATCACCGGCTACAACGGCGACGACGACCAGCTCGCCATGCGCCGCGGCGAGGTGCAGGGGATCTTCGGCTCGCGCTCGAGCTTCCAGCGCTTCGTCGACGAGGGGCACGGCAAGTTCATCGCCCAGATCGGCGGCTCCGAGACCGACGTGCCGCAACTCGCCTCGCTGATCGACAACGCCGAGGCCATGAAGGCGATCGCCCTCATCGAGTCGCAGTCGAACATCGCCCGCCTCACCGCCGGCCCCCCGGGCATCCCGGAGGACCGCCTGCAGGCGCTGCGCGACGCCTACGCCGCCGCGACCTCTGACCCGGAGTTCATCGAGAAGGCCAAGCAGCTCGAGCTGCCGGTCGATCCGGCCATCGGCGACAAGGTGGCGGCCTCGGTCGCGACCGCGCTCGACCAGCCGCAGGCGACGATCGACTTCATCAAGTCCTCGTTGACGGAGGACTGATCCGCCCCCGGGCGGCACCTCCGGCGGCCGGGCGGTCAGGTCCGGCCGCCGCTTCACCCCTGGGCTTCCGCTCCGGCCTAGCGCCGGGGCGGCACAACGGATTTTCGCGAGGATCGATGGACACGGCGGTCGAACGGGAAGAGGACGGCGGCGGCGCGCAGGCGGGCGCGGCGGCAGGCTGGCAGTCGGACGTGATCGCCGACCTGATCCGGCAGTACGGCTTTCCCTACATCACCTTGAACCCCGGGGCGAGCTACCGCGGGCTGCACGATTCCCTCGTCAACCACAACAGCGACCAGCCGCCGATGCTGGTCTGCCAGCACGAGAAAATCGCCGTGCAGGTCGCCCATGGCTACGCCAAGGCGACCGGCGAGCCGCTGGCCGTGATCGTCCACAACGTGGTCGGCTTGCTGCACGCCACCATGGGCATCTACTACGCCTACACCGACCGCGCCCCGGTGTTCGTCATCGGCGCCACCGGGCCGATGGACGAGGGCAAGCGGCGGCCGCGGGTGGACTGGGCGCACACCGCCAACGTCCAGGGCACCCAGGTCCGCGACTACGTCAAGTGGGACTACCAGCCCGGCGGCCTCGACGGGGTGGTCGACAGCTTCGCCCGCGCTTGGTCGATCATGATGACCGAGCCGCGCGGGCCGATCTACATGTGCTACGACGCGGCGCTGCAGGAGGCGCCGCTGGCCGCGCCGGTGACGCTGCCGAAGCCCTCGTCGGCCAGGGCGCCGAGCCGCATCGCGCCGGACCCGAAGGCGCTCGAGGAGGCCGCCGACCGCCTCGTCGCCGCCGACTGGCCGGTGCTCCTCCCGCAGTTCGTCGGCCGCGACCCGAACGGCTTCTCCGACATGGTCCGCCTCGCCGAGACGCTGGGCGCGCCGGTGGTGGACACCGGCTGGCGCCTCAACTTCCCGACCGAGCACCCGCTCGACATGCGGATGAGCAAGCAGGTGTTCCGCGAGGCCGACCTCATCACCCTGCTCGACTGCCGCGACTGGGAGCGGCCGACCCACGTCAACGACCGCATCAACCGCACGCTGAAGCCGCTCTTCCCGGCCGGCTGCGAGTGGCTGGACATCGGCTTCGCCGACATCGAGATCTCCAAGTGGGCGACCGACTACCAGCGCTACCCGGAGGTCGCGCAGAAGGTGCTCGCCGATACCGCGCTCGCCCTGCCGGCGCTGGCCGGGCTCTGCGCCGCCCGCATCGCGGCCGACCCGCGGCTCGCAGCCAGGGTGGCCGAGCGCGCCGCCGCGGTCGGCGAGATGCACGACCGCCAGCGGGCGAAGTGGCGCGAGCAGGCGCTCGCCGATCGCGACGCCCGGCCGATCACGCTGCCGAGGCTCGCGAGCGAGGTGTGGGAGAAGATCCGCGGCGAGGACTGGGTGCTCACCACCAACGCCTTCGAGGACTGGGCGCTGAGGCTCTGGGACTTCGACCGGCCCTACCGCTGGCCGGGCAAGGCGCTCGGCACCGGCACCCAGATCGGCATGGCGACCGGCGTCGCCCTCGCCCACCGCGGCAAGGGCCGGCTGGTGGTCGACTGCCAGACCGACGGCGACCTGATGTTCGACGTCGGCGCCCTCTGGTTCGCCGCCAAGCACAAGGTCCCGTTCCTCTGCGTGATGCACAACAACCGGGCCTACTACAACGACTGGGAGCACCAGATCACCGTCGCCCGCCAGCGCGGCACGCCGGAGGAACGCGCCTACATTGGCATGGACATCATGGACCCGGCGCCGGACTTCGCCGCCATCGCCCGCGGCTTCGGCTGGCATGCGGAGGGGCCGGTCGAGGACCCGGGCGACATCGCCGGCGCGCTGGAGCGGGCGATCGAGAAGGTGAAGAGCGGCGTCCCGGCGCTGGTCGACACCATCACGCAGCATGAGGGCTGACCGGCGTCAGGGCCGGCAGGGGGAAGGAGTGGCAGGAGCATGAGGGCAGCCGTCGTCGGCATCGGTGAGATGGGCCTCGCCATGGCGGGTCACATCCGGTCGAAGGGTTTCGAGGTCACGGGCCACGACGTCAGCCCGGCGCGGCTGGCGCTCGGCCGAGAGGCGGGGCTCGAGGTGGCGGAGAGCCTGGGCGACCTCGCCCGCGCGGCGGACGTCTTCATCATCGCCGTCGCGACGGACGCAGAGACCGCGGAGGTCTCAAGGACGCTGGCGGACCTCGCCGCCGACGGCGCGATCCTGGTCGCCACCGCGACGCTGTCGCCGGAGACGGTGCGGGAACTCGCCCCGGAGGTCGCCGCCAGGGGCAAGCGCCTGGTCGACGCGCCGGTCGTCTTCGGCGCCGCCGGCGCGCGCGAGGGCTCGCTGCTCTCGCTCTGCGGCGGCGAGGCGGCCGATATCGAAGCGATCCGCCCGGTGCTGATGTGCTACAGCCGCGACGTGGTCCGGGTCGGCCCGGTCGGCGCCGGGCAGGTGGCCAAGGCCTGCAACAACCTCCTCCACTGGGTTCACTGCGTCGCCAACTTCGAGACGCTGCTGATCGCCAAGCGCTACGGCCTCGACGCCCAGCGGATGCGCGAGGTGCTGCTCGACTGCCCGGGCACCAACGGCACGCTGAGGCGCTGGGACACCACCCGCTTCACCTGGCAGGAGAAGGACATGGACGTCACCATGGAGATGGCGCAGCGGCTCGGCCTCGTCCTGCCGCTCGCCGGCCAGGTGGACCAGCTGATCAAGCTCCTCAAGGCCGACGACGTGAAGGCGCTGCTCCACGGCGAGGAGGCGAGCTATCTCGGCCGGCCGGTGCGGCCGCTGTCGTCCGAGGAGGGCGGGCTTTCGTGAGCGAGCCGGCGGAGGAGCCGAAGCGACCCCGGGCAGGCCCGCTGAAGGAGGCGTTCGACCGCTCCTTCTTCGTCATCGCCGCCCTGGCGATCGCCACCGGCGCCGCGGCCTGGGTCAGCCACGGGCCCGAGGCCTTCGAGGAGGCGCTGGCCGAGGACGTCAACCTCGTCGCCTTCCTGCTCCCGAAACTCGGCGCGGCGCTGCTGATCGCCGCCTTCGTGCAGTCGCTGCTGCCGCCGAAGGCGCTGGCGAAGTACATGGGCGCGCAGTCGGGCCTGAAGGGCATGGCGATCGCCACCGCGGCGGGCACCGTCACCCCCGGCGGGCCGATGACCGCCTTCCCGATGGTGACCGTGCTGCGCGACGGCGGCACCGGCATCGGCGGCCTCGTCGCCTACCTGATCGCCTGGGCCAACATGGGCCTGCAGCGGGTGATGGTCTGGGAGATCCCGCTGATGGGCCCGGAGTTCGCCGCCATCCGCTTCCTCGCCTCGATGCCGCTCGGCATCATCGCCGGGCTGCTCGCGCGGGTGATCCATCCGCTCACCGGGCGCGGCGACGCCCTCCAAGGGGAGCGCCCTCCCGGCGGATAGATCCCGTGTCCACCTTCCTTCTCTGGCTGCTCGCAGCCGTCCTCGGGCTCGTGGTCCTCCGCCGGCAGGGCGCGGCGGAGGTGGCGAAGGCCGTCCGCAGGGCCGTCGACCGGGCGCTGCGCGTGCTGCCCCGGATCGTCGTCGCCGTGCTGACCGCCGGCTTCGTCGCCATGCTGATCCCGAGCGGCGTCGTCGCCGAGCACATCGGCCCGGAGTCCGGCGTCTCCGGCGTGCTGATAGCCATGCTGGTCGGCGGCTTCATCCCCTCCGGGCCGATCGTCTCGTTTCCGCTCGTGGTGGTGCTGTTCGAATCGGGGGCTGGCATCCCGCAGCTCGTCGCCCTTCTCACCGCCTGGTCCTGCTTCGCCCTGCACCGGGTGATGATCTACGAGATCCCGCTGATGGGCCTGCGCTTCGGCGTCACCCGCCTCGCCTCCTCGCTGCCCCTGCCGCTGGTCTCCGCCGGCATCACCGCGGCGATCCTTGCGGTGATCTCCTGAACCGGTTCCCGCCGGCCTCCCCGCCGTCAATCCGAACCGATATGGTGCCGAGAGGGAACGCATATTGGACGCGAGGCGTCGCGGCGGCTTTTCTGGCCACGGGCGAATTCCCGGGAGGAGAGGGACGACGTGAGCGATCGGCTGGGTCTGAAGACGGCGCTGGGGAAGCACGAGCATGTGAAGCCGCTGAAGGACGGGCGTGTGCGCTCGGACCGGGTCGTCCTCGAGCAGCTCGACTTCGACCCGCTGCCGAAGGCCTTCCGCACCATGGTCCGCGGCGGCGACATCGACGTCGGCGAGATGGCGCTGACCACCCACCTGCTCGCCGCCGCCTTCGGCAAGCCGCTGACCGCGCTGGCGATCCCGCTGTGGCGGCGGCTGCACCACTCCAACCTCGTCTGCGCCGCCGGATCGGACATCCGCGGGCCGAAGGACCTCGTCGGCCGCAAGGTCGGCGTGCGCGCCTGGTCGCAGACGACGGGCGTCTGGATCCGCGGCATCCTCAGGGACGAATACGGCGTCGACCACCGCGACATCGAGTGGATCACCATGGAGGACGCCCACGTCGGCGAGTACCGCGACCCGCCGCACGTCAGCCGCGCCGCGCCAGGGGCGACGCTGCGCGACCTGCTCGCCTCCGGCGGGATCGCCGCCATCATGGGCGAGCGGACCGTCGATCCGTCCGGCGTCCGGCCGGTGATCGCGGACGCGGAGGAGGCGGAGAGGGCGTGGTCGGCGCGCACCGGCATCTTCCCGGTCAACCATGTCGTCACCGTCCGCGACGAACTCCTCGCCGAACATCCCTGGCTCGCCGACGAGCTCAAGCGGATGTTCGAGGAGGCGCGGACGGTGTCCGGGACCGGCTTCCCGCCCTACGGGCTGGAGGCGAACCGGGCGCCGATGCAGATGCTGCTCGACTTCGCCCACGACCAGATGCTCGTCGACCGGCGCTGGACCGTCGACGAGCTGTTCCCGCTGTCCTGAGCGAGGCCGGGCGCGCCATGATCATCGACATCCACGGCCACTACACCACCGAGCCCGAGGCGCTGCACCGCTTCCGCGACCGCCAGCTCGCCGGCCTCGCCGACCCCATGCGCCGGCCGACCTCGACGGACCTCGGCATCACCGACGAGATGCTGCTGGCATCGGTCGAGCCGCAGCTGAAGCTGCAGCGGGAGCGCTCCATCGACCTCACCATCTTCTCCCCGCGGGCCGCCGGCATGGCGCACCACGTCGGAACCGAGGAGACCGGGCGGGTGTGGACGCGGCTCTCCAACGACCTCGTCCACCGCATCGCCACGCTGCTGCCGGACAACTTCGTCCCGGTCGGCCAGCTGCCGCAGCACCCGGGCGTCCCGCCGAAGGCCTGCATCCCGGAACTGGAGCGGCTCGCCGACCTCGGCTTCGTCGGCGTCAACCTCAACCCGGACCCGTCGGGCGGCTACTGGACCGGCCCGCCGCTGACCGACCGGCACTGGTATCCGCTCTACGAGAAGCTGGTGGAGCTCAGGATGCCGGCGATGATCCACGTGTCGTCGTCCTGCAACCCGAACTTCCACCACACCGGCGCCCACTACATCAACGCCGACACGACGGCGTTCATGCAGCTGATCCAGGGCGATCTCTTCGCCGACTTCCCGGACCTGAAGTTCGTCATCCCGCATGGCGGCGGCGCGGTGCCGTTCCACTGGGGCCGCTATCGCGGCCTCGCCCAGGAGATGAAGAAGCCGCTGCTCACCGAGCACCTCCTCGGCAACGTCTTCTTCGACACCTGCGTCTACCACTACCCGGGCGTCGAGCTGATGGCCAAGGTGATCCCGGTGGACAACATCCTGTTCGCCTCGGAGATGCTGGGCGCGGTCAAGGGCGTCGATCCCGAGACCGGGCACAACTACGACGACACCAAGCGCTACGTGGACCAGCTGCCGCACCTCGACGCGGCGGCGCGCCACAAGATCTTCGAGGGCAACGCCAGGCGGGTCTACCCGCGCCTCGACGCGCGCCTGAAGGCGCGCGGGGCGACGGCCGGGGCGGCGTGATGGTCCGCTCAGCAGCAGTCGGCGTCGATGCCGCCGGACAGGATGGCGGTCTTCATGAAAGCCGGCGGCAGGTCGTCCTCGACCACCTCGACCACCCGCTTGAACACCTTGAAGGCGTGGCGGCGGTCCGGCGCGGTCCAGAAGGTGACCACCGTCTCCAGCGGCGGGCAGCCCGGCAGGCCGCAGGCGATCTCGGCCACCGCGACCGCGTCGTCCTCGCCGAGGCGGAAGCGCGCGCGCGTCCAGCCCTTGATGCGGCGGACCGCCTCGAGGTGCTCGTCGCTGCGTCGCGCCGGCCTGATCATCGCCAAGGTCCCTCGGGCGGGCGCCCCCCGCCGCGCCCGCTGTCCCGATCCATAGGGCGGCAGGCCGCCCCGTGTCAAAACCCGGCCCGCCGGCCGGCGCGCGCGACCCCGCCGCGTCCCCGGGCCATGTGGATCTCCGGAGGAACGATCGATGGCTGAGAGCGTGTGGGCGGCGGTGCGGACCGGGCCGGGCCGGATGGAGATGCGCGAGTTCCCGATGCCCGACGTGCCGGAGGACGGCGCGCTGATGAAGATGGAGGTCGCCGGCATCTGCGGCACCGACGTCAAGCTCTTCAAGAAGCCGCCGAACGACCGGCCGACCATCATGGGCCACGAGAACATCGGCGTGATCGCCAAGGCCGGCCGCGAGTTCACCCGCCGCAAGGGCTTCAAGGAGGGCGACCTCGTCTTCGTCGAGCACTACGTCATGTGCGGCAAGTGCCAGTGGTGCCATAGGGGCGAGTACCGCCACTGCGAGAACACCGACTGGCGCAACAATCCGGAGGCGATCCGCTACGGCT
Organism: Pleomorphomonas sp.; assembly: GCA_041687675.1. Taxonomy (GTDB): domain Bacteria; phylum Pseudomonadota; class Alphaproteobacteria; order Rhizobiales; family Pleomorphomonadaceae; genus JAWLBM01. Next base: position 295,337 of record JAWLBM010000001.1, read on the forward strand.
ACACCTCGATCGACCGCCCGCCGCATCTTTGGGGCGGTTTCGCCCAGTACGTCTACCTGCCCTGGAACGCGGTGCTCCACCACGTGCCGAAGGGGGTGAGCCCGGAACTCGCCGGGCTCGTCACGCCGATGGCGAACGGGGTGGAGTGGTCGCTGTTCGACGCGGGGGTGGGCTACAATTCCACCGTGCTGATCCAGGGTCCCGGCCAGCAGGGCCTGTCGCAGACGGTGATCTGCCGCCAGGCCGGGGCGTCGCTGATCATCGTCACCGGCACCTCGAAGGACAAGGCGCGGTTGGAGGTGGCGAAGCAGCTCGGCGCCGACCACGTCATCAACGTCGACGAGGAGGACCCGCTGGAGCGGATCATGGAGATCACCGGCGGCAAGGGCGTCGACATCTCGCTCGACTGCACCGCCGGCGCCGGGACGATCCCGATCCTGCTCGGGGTCGAGGCGCTGGTGCGCAAGGCCGGCACCATCCTCGTCCAGGGCGAGCTCAAGGAGTTCCCGAACTTCCCGCTGGAGAAGGTCACCACCAAGGCGATCACCATCAAGAGCGCCCGCGGCCACAGCTACCGGGCCTGCGAGCTGGCGCTGCAGCAGATCGCCTCCAGCCGCTTCCCGCTGGACCTCGTCACCACTCACCGCTTCGGGCTGAAGGACGCGGACCTCGCGATCCGCTCCGTCGGCAACGACGGCGTGCCCGGCGTGATCCACGCCTCGCTGATGCCCTGGCTCTGAGCCGCGGGCGAAAGGACAAGGCCATGTCGATCGGCTTCAGGATCCTGCCGCGGCGCCGGCGGGTGGCGGCGGAGGTGGCGGAACGGTTCCGCCGGCTCCCCGTCGCCAACGTCAGCGACGTGATGAACCGCATGAACGGGGCCGGGCCGGCGATCCGGCCGATGCACGCGGGCGGCGCCATGGCCGGTCCGGCCTTCACCGTCCGCACCCGGCCGGGCGACAACCTGATGGTCCACAAGGCGCTGCTGATGGCCGAGCCCGGGGACGTGCTGGTGATCGACGGCGGCGGCGAGCTCTCCAACGCGCTGATGGGCGAGCTGATGCTCTCCTACGCCATCGCCCGCGGCGTCGCCGGGGTGGTGATCAACGGCGCGGTGCGCGACCACGGCTGGATCCGCGGCCACGGTTTCCCGGTGTTCGCCGCCGGCGTCAACCACCGCGGCCCCTACAAGGACGGGCCCGGCGAGATCAACGTGCCGGTCGCCTTCGCCGGCATGGTCGTCGAGCCGGGCGACCTCGTGATCGGCGACGACGACGGGGTCCTCTGCGTGCCCCATGGCGATGTCGAGGCGGTGTTCGCCGAGGCGAAGGCGAAGAACGAGGCGGAGGCGAGGATCCTGGCCGACACCGAGGCCGGGCGGCTCGATCCCAAGGCCTGGGTCGACGCGGCGCTGCAGCGGCTCGGCTGCGAGGATACCGCCCGGGGCGGAGGGAGCTGAGGCGATGGCCACCGCGATCATCGACGGCATCGAGACCCGCTACGAAGTATTCGGCTCCGGCCCGCCGCTGCTGATGTTCTCGCCCGGCGGCTACGACGCCGTGGTCGAGAAGTGGCGGACGCAGAGCATCTACGCCCAGATCCGCTTCCTCGACCACCTGCCGGATCGATACACCTGCATCTGCTTCGACCGCCGCGAGACCGGCCAGTCGGGCGGGCGGGTCGAGCGCGTCACCTGGCGCCATTTCGCCGAGCAGGGCAGGGGCCTCCTCGACCACCTCGGCATCGGGCGGGCGCACCTGATGGGCGGCTGCATGGGGGTCGGCGTCGCCGTCGCCTTCGCCACGGCCTTCCCGGAGCGGGCTCGCGGACTGGTGCTGTTCTGGCCGGTCGGCGGGGCGCGCTACCGGATCGCCGGCCACCAGCGCTTTGCCGAGCACCTCGCCTTCGTCCAGGCGAGCGGGATGGACGCGGTGGCGAAGGTCGCGCGCGAGGGCGGCAAGTCCTTCGGCGTCGACCCGCGCGGCGGCCCCTGGGCGTCGGTGCTGCGCCGCGACGAGGCCTTCGCGGAGGCGTTCGCCGCGATGCCGGTGGAGCGCTACCGCACGATCGTCGCCGGCCTCGCCCGCACCCTCATCGACCGCGACACGGCGCCCGGCGCGGAGCCGGAGGACATGCTCACCCTGCCGCACCCCGCGCTGATCATCCCCGGCCGCGACGCCTCCCACGCGACCTCGGCGGCGCGCTACCTGGAGGAATGCCTGCCCGGCGCCGACTACTGGGACGTCCCGGTCGCCGGCCAGACGGCGGAGGCGGCGAACCCCCGGGTGCTGGAGTTCCTCGCCCGGGCAGACGCGGAGACCTGAGCCGCGGCGGCCGTCAGCCGGACGCGCGGAGGAACGGCTCCACCTCCGCGGCGAACCGCTCCGGCGGCGTCGCGACGTCCTCGCCGCCGGCGACGGCCAGAACCGGACGGCGGATGTCGCCCGCCGCCTACGCCTTTGCGCCACTCCCGGCCGGAGCCGCGACCAGCCGTCTCGCCGCCGCGGCGGCCGCGGCGGCGTAGGCCGGATCCGCGTGGATCAGGGTCAGCACCATGGCGCCCTCGACGAGCAGATGGATCTCCCGCGTGCGGGCGGCGGCATCGTCGAGCCCGGCGCGGCGCATGGTGTCGGCGAGCATCGTCTCGAGCGCCGCCTTGTGCTCGCTGGCGATACGGCGCGCCGGGTGGCCGGGCATGTCGGCAAGCTCCACGGCAAGCCGCGTGAAGCCGGATCCGGACCAGTGCGGCCGCGACGACCACTCGACCAGCCCCTCGAACAGGCGGTCGACGATCTCCTCCGGCGAACCCGCCAGCCCGTCGCCGTAGGTCCGCCAGGCGGCCAGGGCCCGCGCCGCCTGCTCGGCCAGCAGCGCGCCGACGAGGTGGTCCTTGCTTTCGAAGTGATAGTAGACGGTCCGCTTGGTCACCCCGGCCTGCCGGGCGATCTCGTCGAGGCTGGCCCGGGCGTAGCCGGAGCGGCGGAACAGGACGTAGGCGGCGTCGAGGATCGCCGCGCGCGTATGGTTCGAGTCTGCCATGCCCGCCACTCCCGCAGCCGGATGTATACTCTGTAGTGAATTTACACCATCGGCCGCCGCGCTCACACTCCCCGCAGACGCTGCCCCGACACATACAGCCCCGACACGGACGGAGGCGGCAATCGCGCCCGCGATTGCCGACAGGAAGATGCTGTTCGCCATTCGTCGGCAACCCTGCCCCGCCGCCCGCCCGCCCGCGGGCGCCACCGGACCCGTGGCCACCGCCCGCGGCTACCTCGCGCTCCTCGCGCTCGCCGGCCTGCTCGCGCCGTCCGCGACCCGGGCGGCGGAGCCGGAGGCGCTCGCCGCCGCGCTCGCCGCCTGGATCGAGGAGGAGCACGGCCTCAATGCGGACGACCCCCTGCCGGCGATCGCCCTCGTCCCGGCCGGGAGGCTCCTCAGCCTGCGCACCGGCGACCCGGACGCCGAGGGACCGCCGCTCGCGGGCGGCGAGGTGCTCGCAGTCTACGACGACCGCAGCCGCACGGTGTTCCTCAGCGAAGACTGGACCGGCGCCTCGGCGAGCGACCGCTCCGTCCTCGTCCACGAACTCGTGCACCACGCCCAGAACCTTGCGGGCGAGCGCTTCGCCTGCCCCGAGGAGCGCGAGGCGCAAGCCTTCAGGGTCCAGGCGCACTGGCTCGCGGTGTCCGGCTCGGACCTCCACGAGGCCTTCGGGATCGACCCCTTCACGCTGCTCGTGCGCACCAACTGCTCCCCTTGAGCCGCGTCGCCCCTGCGGGCGGCGATTGCGCCCGGAGCCTGCTTGTCGCAGGCTCGGGCCGGACGAAGTTCGCGGGGAGAAAGGGCCGGCATGGACGTGACGGAGCGCTGGGGCCTGAGGCCGGTGATCAACGCGGCGGGAACGATGACCACGCTCGGCGCGTCGCGCGTGTCGCCGCGGGTGCGGGCGGCGGTGGACGACGTGCTCGGCCGTTTCGTGCTGATGGACGAACTGCAGGCGGCCGCCTGCCGCGTGATCGCCCGGGAGACCGGCGCGGAGGCGGGCTACGTGACCTCCTCGTCCTCCGCGGCCATGACCCTCGCCTGCGCCGCGGCCATCACCGGCGACGACCTCGCCGCCATCGAGGAGATGCCGGCGGCCGGCGGGCGGGAGCGGCGGGTCGCCGTGATGGCGAGCCATATGATCAACTATGGCGGGCCCGTGCCGCAGGCGATCGCTGCGTCCGGGGCCGAGGTGGTGCCGCTCGGCACGGCGGCGCTCTCTGAGACCTACCACCTCGAGGCCGCCGTCCGGCAGGGCCTCGCCGCCGCGGTCTACGTGGTCTCGCACCACACCGTCCGCGAGGGCGAACTGCCGCTGCCGCTGTTCGCCGAGATCTGTCGCGCCCACCGGCTGCCGCTGATCGTCGACATGGCCTCCGAATACGACCTCACCAGCGCGATCGCGCTCGGGGCGGAGGCGGTGATCTGGTCCGGGCACAAGTTCCTCGGCGGCCCGACCAGCGGCATCGTCGCCGGCACCGCCCCGATGATCCGCGCGATGCTGCTGCAGAACCGCGGCCTCGGCCGCCTGATGAAGGCGGGCAAGGAGGCGGTGGTCGGCGCCATGGCGGCGCTGGAGGCCTGGGCCGAGCGCGACCACGCCGCCGAGGCGGCGCGCGAGGCCGCGATCGTCGACGGCTGGATCGCGGCGCTTGGCCGCGAGCCGGGCCTCGCGCTCGCCCGCCACCCGGACTGGACCGACAATCCGATCGTGCGGGTGGAGATCCGGGTCGACCCGGCGGCGGCCGGCCTCCACGCCTTCGAGCTTGCCGAGCGCTGCCTCGCCGGAACGCCGGCCGTGGCGCTGCGCGACGACCTCTCGATGCACCAGCTGCTCTACTTGGATCCCTGCAATGTCACGGCGGACGAGGCGCCCCTCGTCGCCGCCCGGATCCGCGAGGTCTGCGCCGCCGCCCGGGCCGCGGGCGACGGCTGCCGGCGCTCCTGGGCCGAGGAGAAGCGCGCCCGCGGCCGTGCGTCGATCCCCTGGCTGGAGGACCGGGGGATCGGTTGAGGCTCACCGCCTCGCTGCGGCATGCAGACGGCCCGAGGCACGCCACCGGTCCCGCCGCGGAACGGCGGCGCCGCCGCGTTGTTCCCGTTCCCGGACGAAAGGAACGGAGGAGAACATGCCCGCCATCGGACGCCGCGGCTGGGCCATCGCCGAGGGGTACATTCCCTCGGCCAGCACCAGCACCGCACCCGCCCTCGTCTCGCACGAGGCGGCCTGCATCCTCAACGCGGGGGACCGCGACGCCGCGGTGGAGATCACGCTCTACTTCGCCGACCGCGAGCCGGCCGGCCCCTACCGGGTGACGGTGCCGGCCCGGCGGACGCTCCACCTGCGCTTCAACGACCTCGACGACCCTGAGCCGGTGCCGCGCGACACGCCCTACGCTTCGACGATCCTCTCCGACGAGCCCGTGGTCGTCCAGCATACCCGGCTCGACTCGCGCAAGGCCGAGCTCGCGCTGCTCTCCACCACGGCCTACGCGGAGGGCTGAGCGATCGCCGGCCATCGGAACCGGGGCGGGCGCCCGGTGTTGGCTGCGTGGACGGGGCGGCCCCCTTCGGGCGCCGCCTCCAGCCAGGGAGTTACCAGGATGAAAGCTGCGGACGTAATGACACGGGACGTCAAGGTGGTCGAACCCGACGCCTCCATTCGCCATGCCGCCAAGCTGATGGACGACCTCGACGTCGGGGTGATCCCGGTCTGCAACGGCCGCCGGCTGGTCGGCATGATCACCGACCGGGACATGGCCGTGCGGGCGCTCGCCGCCGGGCTCGGCCCGGACACCAGGGTGGGCGAGGTGATGACCGACCAGGTGGCCTGGTGCTTCGACGACGACACCGTCGAGGACGTCGAGAGCAAGATGCGAGGCCTGCAGGTGAGGCGGATCCCGATCGTCGACCGCGACAAGAACCTCATCGGCATCATCGCCCTCGGCGACCTCTCGACCGACGAGGTGCCGGGCGTCGGCCGGACGCTGCGCGAGATCTCCGAGCCGTCGGAGCCGGACCTGTCACGGCGAGGCCACTGACGCCGCCGGCGGCCGCCTCGAACCGCTCGACAGGCGGTCGCCGATGGCGCATCATTCTCTTCAGGCGCGCGGTCATCCCCGAACCTGATCCGATCGGGCGCCTCCGAAGCCGCTCGGCGCTCCTCCGGCCGGGCGGCTTCGTCGTTTCGCGCGCATGGTTCCGCCCTTCGGCTCATCCGCCGGCCGCGCCCCCGCCCCCGCCGTGCCGGGCGATCTCCGCGTCGTACCAGTCGAGGATGAGGTCGAGGCCGGCCTCGAACATCGAGAGGTGGTGCTCGACCCCGAAGTAGCCGCCGAGGGCCATGATGGCGGGAAACGCCGCGGCGGCCTCCTCGCGCGGCGCCGGCTCCGCGGCGCTCGGACCCCGGGCATAGCCGAGCGCCTCGTCGATCACCGCCCCGGTCAGGAAGTAGCTGAGCACCCGGAACAGCACGGCCTGGCGCTCCGGCGGCAAGCCGGTGCCGGCATAGATCCGGGCGATGCCTTCGAGCCAGGCGAGGCCGGCGCGATGGTTGAGCCGGTGGGTGGTGAAGACGGTGGTGAAGGCAGGGTGGCGCAGCGCGGTGTCGCGGTAGGCGAGGCACAGGCGGCGGATCTGCTCGCGGAAGGGCAGGTCCTCCGGCGGCAGCGGCGTCTGCGAGATGCAGATGTCGACCAGCGCGTCGACCAGGTGCGCCTTGGACGGAAAGTAGTGGTAGAGGCTCATCGCCTCGCAGCCGAGGCGGCGGGCGAGGGCGCGGAAGCTGAGGGCCTCGAGGCCCTCCGCGTCGACCAGGGCCATGGCCTCGGCGGCGATCAGGTCCCGGCCGAGGGGCCTGGCGCGGCGGCGGGGCCGCTTCTGGGAGGCGGTGTCGTCCATCGCGCCCTCCATGGCAGCCCCGGCGCCGCCCTGCAAGCCTCCGGCGGCACCGGGAGCGGCGCCCGCCGTCGCTAGCCGGCCTCAGCTGCCGCCGAATTCCTTCTTGAACTCGCCGAGGTCGAGCTGGAGGCCGTGGAAGATGGTCGACCACATGCGGGCCTGGCCGGCGACGGCGATCGCCTCGGAGATCTCCCGGTCGGTGGCGCCGTTCTGGCGCGCGGTCGCGGTGTCCATCCAGATGCAATAGGTGCAGGGGATCTGCGCGGCGACGCCGAGCGAGATCAGCGCCTTGGTCTTGGCGTCGAGGGCGGTGTCGCCGGAAAACTGCAGCGCCTTGGTCATCTGCCAGAGGCCGGGAAGGGTGGCCGGGTCGATGCTGCCAATGAAGCTCGGCGTCATCCCGAAGGTGGCCTGGATGTCGGCGCGGGCGGCGGCGGCCTCGGTCTCCTGCGCGGGAGCGGCTCCGGAGGCGAGAAGGGTGGCGAGGACGGTGGCGGTGGCGAGACGGATCATGGCGGTTTCCTCATCATTGTCCGGGAACCTTACGGCGTAAGGTCAACTGCAGGATAGCCTTACGGTGTAAGTTTGCAAGCAGATTGTTGAATGATTTCCGCCGGAGCGTTGGCAAGCGGGGGCGGCGGACGCGTCCGGCATGACCACGCCAGCCTGTGGTCGTCCGGCTTGTTCGGGGAAATCCCCCGCGCTATCAACGGGGTGGCAGTGCCGAAGCGAGGGAGGATCGGGCATGGACAGGATCGAGGCGGCGGTCATCGGGTTGGGATCGATGGGCCTCGGCGCCGCGGTCTCCCTGCACAAGGCCGGCATTCCGACGCGCGGCTGCGACATTTCCGAGGTGCGGCGCGGCCGCTTCGAGGAGGCGGGCGGCACGGCCGTGGCCGACCCCGGCGAGGCCGCCCGGGGCGCCGGCGCCGTGGTGGTGATGGTCCTCAACGCCGCCCAGACCCGGGAGGTACTGTTCGGCAGCGGCGGCGCGGCCGCGGCGATGAGGCCGGGCGGCGTCGTGCTCTCGTCGGCCACCATGGCGCCGGACGACGCCCGGTCGCTGGCGCGCGAGGCCGAGGCCCGCGGCCTCCTCTACCTCGACGCGCCGATCAGCGGCGGCTCGATCCGGGCCATGTCCGGCGAGATCACGGTGATGGCCTCGGGCTCCGAGGCCGCCTTCGCCGCGGCGGAGCCGGTGCTGGAGGCGATCGCGGCCAAGGTCTACCGGCTCGGCGGGGAGCCGGGCGTCGGCGCGGCCTTCAAGATCGTCAACCAGCTGCTCGCCGGCGTCCACATCGCCGCCGCCTGCGAGGCGATGACCCTCGCCGGCAAGCTCGGCCTCGACCTCGACCGCGTCTACGAGGTGATCACCGCCTCGGCCGGCAACAGCTGGATGTTCGAGAACCGGGTGCCGCACATTCTCTCCGGCGACTACACCCCGCACAGCGCCACCGACATCTGGGTCAAGGACCTCGGCATCCTCTCCGGCATCGCCCAGACGGAGAAGTTCCCGATGGCCATGGCCGCGGCGGCGCAGCAGATGTTCCTCGCCACCTCCGCCGCCGGCATGGGCGGCGACGACGACGCCTCCGTCGCGCGCCTTCTCGCCCGCATCACCGGGGTGGCCCTGCCCGGGGAGACGTCGGACTGAGCAACGGGGCGGGGCTCCGCGTCCACCCGCGGCGATGGAGGCGGCAGTCCCCGGGAGCGGGCCGAACGGAGGCAGGCATGGCGGACACGAGCACCAGCGGACCCGGTGTGTTCCGGCTCGACGGCACGACGGCGGCGGTGACCGGCGGGGCGAGCGGCATCGGCCTCGCCTCGGCGCGGATGCTGGCCGCCGCGGGCGCCGCCGTCGTCCTGCTCGACCGCGACGGGGAGCGGGCGGAGGCCGCCGCCGCCGGCATCCCCGGCGCCCGGGCGGCGGCGCTCGACGTCGCCGACGCCGGGGCCGTCGAGGCCGCCTTCGAGGCGATCCCGGACGTCGGCGTCCTCGTCAACTGCGCCGGGATCGCGCTCCGCCATCCGGCGATCGACCACCCGCTCGCCGACTGGGAGACGGTGGTGGCGGTCAACATGACCGGCAGCTTCCTCGCGGCCCGGGCGGCGGCCCGGCGGATGATCGCGGCCGGCCGCGGCGGCGCCATCGTCAACACCGCCTCGATCATGGGCCTCTCCGGCGGCGGGCTCTACCCGAACGTCTCCTACCAGACCACCAAGGGCGCCATCGTCAACATGACCCGGGCGCTCGCCGTGGAGTGGGCCGGCGCCGGCATCCGTGTCAACGCCGTGGCGCCCACCTATGTGCGCACGCCCTTCATCGCCCCGCTGCTGGCCGATCCGGACCTCGTCGCCCGCATCGAGGCGATGACGCCGCTCGGCCGCCTCGCCGAGCCGGACGAGGTGGCCGCCGCCGTCCTCTTCCTCGCCTCCCCGGCGGCGTCGATGGTCACCGGCCATACCCTGCCGGTGGACGGGGGATTCCTGGCGCAGTAGGGAGCCGGTTCCCCCTTCGCCGCGAGGCCGCTATCCTCGGCGCGAGTCGCATGGGTCCGGGGAAGGCCCGCGGCGAACGACCAGGGAGGACAGGGCGATGACCGACGAACACCCGCCGACGCGGGGGCTCCGCCGCGGGCTCACCAACTACGGCGACCCGGAGTTCGCGCTCTACCTCCGCCGCTCTTTCGCCCGGTCGATGGGCTATTCGGAACAGCTGCTCGACGCGCCGGTCGTCGGCGTCTGCTACACGCCCTCCGGGTTCAACAACTGCCACCGGCACTTCCCGGAGCTGCTCGAGGCGGTGAAGCGCGGGGTGCTCGCGGCCGGGGCGCTGCCGCTCGCCTTCCCGGTGGTGTCGCTGGGCGAGGTGTTCCTCAGCCCCACCAGCATGAAATACCGCAACCTCATGTCGATGGACGTCGAGGAGATGATCCGCGCCCAGCCGATGGACGTCGTCGTGCTGATGGGCGGCTGCGACAAGACGGTGCCGGCGCAGCTGATGGGCGCTGTCTCGGCCGACCTGCCGGCGATCCAGCTGGTCGGCGGGCCGATGTCCACCGGCCGCTGGCGCGGCGAGCGGCTCGGCGCCTGCACCGACTGCCGCCGCTTCTGGGCGCAGTACCGGGCGGGCGGCATCGAGCGCGAGGAGATCGACGAGGTGGAGGGCAACCTCGCCACCACCGCCGGCACCTGCGCGGTGATGGGCACCGCCAGCACCATGGCCTGCATCGCCGAGGCGCTCGGCATGGCGCTGCCGGGCTCGGCGACGATCCCGGCGGTCCACGCCGACCGGCTGAGGATGGCGGAGGCGACCGGCCGGCGGGCGGTCGAGCTGATCGGCTCCGACCTTTCGCCCCGCCGCCTCGTCACCCGCAAGTCGGTGGAGAACGCGCTGCGCGTCCTCCTCGCCCTCTCCGGCTCCACCAACGCGGTGATCCACCTCACCGCGGTGGCCGGCCGGGCGGGGATCCGGATCGGCCCGGCGGACATCAACCGGCTCTCCGACGAGACGCCCGTGCTGGTCAACCTGAAGCCGGTCGGCGACAACTACATGGAGGACTTCCACGCCGCCGGCGGCCTCGACGGCGTGCTCCGCGAACTCGAGCCGCTGCTCCACCTCGACTGTCCGACCATCGCCGGAGAGACCCTCGGCGAGCGCATCGAGCGCACCCGCGGCCGCTTCGTCGACCGCGGCGTGGTGCGCAGCCGCGACGAGCCGATCGACCCGCGCGGCGGCCTGATCGCCCTCGGCGGCAGCCTCGCGCCCGGCGGCGCGATCCTCAAGCGGGCGGCCGCGACGCCGGCGCTGATGGAGCACGAGGGCCGGGCGGTGGTGTTCTCCTCGCTGGAAGACCTCTCCCGGCGGATCGACGACCCCGACCTCGACGTCGGGCCGGAGGACGTGCTGGTGCTGCAGAACGCCGGCCCCGCGAGCCCCGCGGCGATGCCCGAGGCCGGCTACCTGCCGATCCCGAGGAAGCTCGCCCGGGCGGGGGTCAAGGACATGGTCCGCATCTCCGACGCGCGGATGAGCGGCACGGCCTTCGGCACCATCGTGCTGCACGTGACGCCGGAGGCCTTTGTCGGCGGCCCGCTCGGCCTCGTCCGCAACGGCGACCGGATCCGCCTCAGCGCCAGCCGGCGCACCGTCGACCTGCTCGTCGACGAGGCCGAACTCGCCCGACGCCGCGCGGAGTTCGAGGCGAGCCGGCGGGCGGCGGAGGAGGGGCGGGGCTACTCCGAGCTCTACCGCCGCGAGGTCACCTCCGCCGCCGACGGCTGCGACTTCCGCTTCCTCGCCGGCCCGCGGGAGGCGGGCTGAGCAGGCTCAGCCCGCCAGCGCCGCGCGCACCTTCTCCGCCGTCAGCGGCAGGTCGCGCAGCCGCGCGCCGGTGGCGTCGGCGACGGCGTTGGCGATCGCGGCGGCGGCGGGGCCCTGCGCCGCCTCGCCGGTGCCGAGGAAGGGCTCGCCGGGGCGGTCGACGACGTGCACCTCCACCGAGGCCGGCGCATGCGGGAAGCGCAGGATCGGGTAGCTCGCCCAGTCGCGCGAGAGGATCCCGTCCGGCGTCACCCGCACCTCCTCGAAGCGGGTCCAGCTCGACGACTGGACGATGCCGCCCTCGATCTGGTTGGCGATGCCGTTCGGATTGACCACCTGGCCACTGTCGCAGGCGGCCACCACCCGGCCGATGCGGATCTCGCCGGTCTCGCCCTCGACCTCCACCTCCATCGCCACGGCGCAATAGGCGGCGAGGTTCTTGTAGCGGGCGTAGGCGAAGCCCCGGCCGCGGCCGGGCCCGCGCTCGAAGTCCGCCCAGCCGAACCGGTCCGCCGCCGCCTGCACCACCTCGCGGGCGCGCGGGTCCTCGAGCCGGGCGAGGCGGAAGGCGACCGGGTCGGCCCCGGCGGCGAGCGCCAGTTCGTCGACGAAGCTCTCCAGCGCGAAGACGTTCATGAAGGCCCCGAGCGAGCGCAGCGCCGAGACCCGGAGCGGCATCACCGGGATGTAGTGCTCGACCACCCTGGCGTTCGGGATCGTGTAGGGTGGCACGGCGTTGCGGTCCGCCCCGCCGGCCGGCTGCGGGATGTTGACGTCCTTCGGCGGCCAGAGGGAGCGTTCGAGCAGCCAGGCCGGGGCGAGGTTGCGGGCTGGCGGCGGCCGGGTGACGTGGGTGGTGCTCCAGAGATCGTAGCTCCAGTCCGAGATGCCGCCGGACGGGTCGAGCCCCGCCGAGGCCGAGACCACCATGCCCGAGCCGTAGGGCTCCCACATGTGCTCCTGCTCGCGCATCCACAGCACCCGCACCGGACGGCCGGGAAACGCGCGGGCGATCAGCGCCGCGTCGGCGGCGGCGTCGTCGGCGCCGTTGTGGCCGTAGCAGCCGGACCCCTCCATGTGGATGACCCGGACGACGTCCTCCGAAACGCCGAGCATCTCGGCGATGGCGGCCCGGTCGGGATAGACGCCCTGGGTGTGGCTCCAGACCGTCAGCCCGCCGTCCTCGGCAAGGCCCACCGCGCAGGAGGGGCCGATCGACCCGTGCATCTGGTAGGGGCGGGTGTAGGTCGCCTCGACCCGCCGGGCGCCCGCCCCGCCCGCCGCCCCGCCCGGGCCGGTCTCGTGGATGACGTTCTCCTGGCTCGGCAGGCTCCGCAGCATGTCGGCGATCCCGGCGCCGTCCGGCAGCGTCATGCCGCCGGTCCAGCGGGCGGAGGCCTGGAGCGCCGCCATGGCCCGCACCGCCTGGTACTCGCCCTCGGCGACCACCGCGAGATAGCTGCCGTCACGCACCACGCCGAGCACGCCGGGCATCGCCTCGACGGCCGCGATGTCGGCACTCTCCAGCCGGGCATCGTAGACCGGCGGCCGCACCACCCGGGCGTGCACCATGCCGGGGAGCCGCAGGTCGTGCACATAGGCCACCTCGCCGGTGAGCTTCGGCGGAATGTCCACCCGCGGCACCGGCTCGCCCATGATGGTGTAGCCGGAGGGATCGTGCGCCTCGTCGCGCGCGTCGACGCGCACGTGCAGCAGCTGGTCGTCGACGAGTTCGCCGTAGCGGATCCGCTGCCCGGCGCCGACGATGACGCCGTCCTCGACCGAGAGCGTCTCCACCGGGACGCCGAGGCGCCCGGCCGCGAGATCGAGCAGCACCCGCCGCGCCTGCGCCGCCGCGTGCAGCACCGCGGTGCCGCTCTCCTCCATGGAATGGCTCGCCGCCGTGTAGCCCTCGTTCGGGGTCATGCCGGTATCGGCGGTCTGCAGGGTGATCCGTGGCAGCGCCACCTGCAGCTGCTCGGCGGCGATCTGGATGATCGCGGTCTTGATGCCCTGGCCGAGCTCCGCCTTGCCGGTCATCACCAGGATGGTGTCGTCGGCGCCGATGCGGATCCAGCTGTCGACGAAGGGGTAGTCCTTGAGGCTGCCGGGCAGCTCGCCACGCTGCTCGACCACCTCGGCCTCCTCGCCCTGGGCGAGCGCGAGCCTGGGGCCGATGGCGAAGCTGACCACGAGGGCGCCGCCGCCGGAGAGGAGGCCGCGCCGGGTGAGATCGGGGATCGGATCGTTCATGCCGGCGTCTCCCCGTCGCGGGCGCGCGTCTCAGCGCCGCCGCCGTCGATGGCCCTGCGGATCGCGCGGAGGATCCGCATGTGGGTGCCGCAGCGGCAGAGGTGCGGCTCCATCCAGTCGCGGATCGTCTGGTCGGAGGGCGCGGGATTCCGCCGTAGCAAGGCCTCGGCCCGCACGATCATGCCCGGGATGCAGTAGCCGCACTGGGCGGCCTGCTCCTCGATGAAGGCGGCCTGCACGGGCCCGGGGGCGTCGATCGTGCCGAGCCCCTCGAGGGTGGTGATCTCCCGGCCCTCCAGCACCGAGATCGGCGTCAGGCAGGAGAAGATCGGCCGGCCGTCGGCGAGCACCGCGCAGGAGCCGCACTGGCCGAGGCCGCAGCCGAACTTCGCCCCGTTGAGCTCGAGTTCGTTGCGCAGCACGTAGAGAAGCGGCGTGTCCGGGTCGGTGTCCGTCTCGAAGGGCGCGCCGTTGACGTTGAGCGTGACCATGTCGTCTCCCTCTCAGCCGTCGCCGCCGGAGCGGACCAGCCCGAGGATCGCCTGGCCGGTCTCGTCCTCCTCCAGGTCCCGGCCGGCGACGGTGTCCTCGAGGTTTTCCCAAGGCGGCAGGTCGGTGAATCGGGCCCGCAGGAAGGCGGCCAGCGCGACGATCTGGTCGTCGGTGAGGGCGCCGTCGAACCCCGGCATGTAGAACCCGGCCTCGCCGGGCGGCGGCTTCACGCCGTTGCGGATCACATGCACGAGGTTGCGCGCGTCCGGCAGCCGCAGCGAGGCGCTGTAGGCGAGCTCGATGCCGAAGGCGAGCCGGTCCGGCGTGCCGTGCTCGTGGCAGCGGGCGCAGGCTCCGGCGTAGATGTGGGCGCCGGGATCCGCGCCGAGGCCGGTCGGGATCGGCTCGCGGCTGCGTTCGGCGACGCGCTCGGCGCGGTCCCCGGCGCCGGGATCCGGCGGACCGGCGAGGCCGGTGATGTAGGCGGCCATCGCCACGGCGGCCTCCTCGGGCACGCGTGAGAGGTTGCGGGTGACCGGCTCCATCGGCCCGAGGCCGATGCCGTGGCCCTCGACGAACTCGCGGCGGAGGTAGCCGGTCATCGCCTCCTCGGTCCAGGGCACGGCCGCCGGGACCGCGCCGACCAGCGCCGGCGCGTGCCAGCCGCTGTTCTCGCCGCCCATCAGGAAGCGGTCGCGCTCCTCCGCCTGCAGCAGGTTGCGCGGCGTGTGGCAGGCGCCGCAATGGCCGAGGCCGCGGACCAGATAGGCGCCGGTGTTCCGCGGCTCGTCGAGCGACGGGTCGGCGACGAAGCGCCCCTCCTCGAGGAACAGGAGGTTCCAGCCGGCGAGGATCGGGCGGATGTTGAACGGGAACGGCAGCTCGCTTTCGGGCGCCTCGGCGCGGACCGGCCGTCGGGTCATCAGGAAGGCGTAGAGCGCCTCGATGTCCTCGTCGCGCAGCAGCCTGTAGTGGGGGTAGGGGAAGGCCGGATAGAGATGGCCGCCCTCCCGGTCCAGCCCCTCGCGCATCGACCGGGCGAAGGCCTCCGGCGACCAGCGGCCGATCCCGGTTTCCGGGTCCGGGGTGATGTTGGTCGAGTAGATGACGCCGTAGGGGCTCTCCACCGGCCGCCCGCCGGCATAGGGCTCGCCGCCCTCGGCGTTGTGGCATTCGTTGCAGTTGCCGATCAGCGCCAGCGTCCGGCCGCGGCTCACCAGTTCGGGGTCGAACGAGGCCGGGTCGGGGGGCTCGATCGCCTCGATCTCCGGCGCGCTGACGGCCCAGGCGTAGGCCGCCCCGCCGAGGACGAGCAGGATGACGATGGCGACGAGCAGCTTGCGCACCGGGTCCCTCCCGTTGGCGACCCGTCGGCGGATCCGGCCGACGTGTCGCTGGCAGGGAGAAAAACCCTTATGCCCGGGAAAGTTCCGGGCACCGCCGCCGTCAGGACCGCCGGGTGTAGAGCGCCACCGTGACGGGCGCCAGCACCAGGGTGAGCACGGCCGGCGCGGCGAGCGCCAGGGCCACCTCCGCGAGCGTGGCGCCGCCGCCCATCAGCCCGCGCAGGGCCGTCGTCATCGCCGACACCGGGTTGACCTCGACGAAGGTCCTCAGCCAGCCCGGCATGGTCGCCGGATCGACCATGATGTTGGAGGCGAACACCAGCGGGAAGAGGAAGGTGAAGCCGATGGTCATCACCGTCATCGGGGTGCGGATCAGGAGCCCGAGCACGATGAACACCCAGCCCACCCCGAAGCCGATGGCGAGCAGCAGCGCGAATCCGGCGAGGATGCCGAAGATCCCGTTCTCCGCCCGGTAGCCCAGGGCGAGCCCGATGGCGAGGATGATCGCGCCGGCGATCAGGTGCCGCAAGACGTCGCCGACCATCAGCCCGGCGAAGGGCGCCAGCGACCAGACCGGCAGGGTGCGGAAGCGGTCGAACAGGCCCTTGCCGAGGTCGCCGGACAGGCCCATGCCCGAGTAGACGGCGTTGAAGCAGACCGTCTGCACCAGGATGCCGGGCAGGAAGAACTGCAGGTACTCCGTCGTCGAACCGGCCAGCGCGCCGCCGAACACGAAGGTGAACAGCAGCGTGAACATGATCGGCGTCATCACGAGGTCGAACATCTGCTCCGGCACGTGGCGGAACTTCAGCACCGCCCGCCAGCCGAAGGTGAGCGAGGCCGACAGCGCCGATGCGGGCGGCGGTCGCGGGACGTTGCGGAGCACGGCGTCGAGATCGGCGGTCGGCGGGCTCATGGCGAAGTCTCCCCGGAGGTTGTCGCCGCGTGGCCGGTGAGGGCGAAGAACACCTCGTCGAGGCTGGGCTGCCCCATCGAGAAGTCCGACGGCTCGATGCCGGCGGCGATCATCGCCGCCACCGCCCGGCTGGCGACCTCGGCGCCGCCGACCGGCACCGACAGCCGGGAGCCTTCCGGGCCGGCCATCACCGGCTCGCCGGTCGCCGCCTCGAGCAGCCGGATCGCCTCGCCGACCAGCGCGCCGTCGGCGATGGTGACGTGCAGGACGCCGGAGCCCGTCGCCGCCTTCAGCTCGCGGCTGGTACCCTCGGCGATCTTGCGGCCGCGGTCGATCACCGCGATGCGCGAGGCGAGCTGGTCGGCCTCCTCGAGATACTGGGTGGTGAGCAGCACGGTGACGCCGGAGGCGGCGAGGCCCCGGATCATCCGCCAGACGCCCTGGCGCGCCTTCGGGTCGAGGCCGGTGGTCGGCTCGTCGAGGAAGAGCACGCCCGGCGTCACCACCAGCGAGGCGGCGATGTCGAGGCGCCGCCGCATGCCGCCGGAGTAGTCCTTCACCTGCCGGCGCGCGGCCTCGGACAGTTCGAAGGCGGCGAGCAGGTCGTCGCCCCGCCGGCGCGCCTCGCGGCGGCCGAAGCCCTGCAGCCGGGCGACCAGAACGAGGTTCTCGAGCCCGGTGAGGTCCTCGTCGAGCGAGGCGAACTGGCCGGTCATGGCGATCGAGGCGCGCACCGCATCCCCCTCCGCCACGATGTCGCGGCCGAGCACGGTCGCCTCGCCGCCGTCCGGGCGGGTCAGCGTCGCCAGCATCCGCATCAAGGTGGTCTTGCCGGCCCCGTTCGGGCCGAGCACGGCGAAGATCACCCCGCGCGGGACGTCGAGGTCGATGCCGGCGACGGCGAGGGTGTCACCGAAGGCCTTGCGGAGGCCGCGGGCGCGGATCGCCGGGGCGGCCGCCGCCGCGGCGACGGAGGTCTCGATCACCCGATGCTCGTTCATGTCGGGCTCCTGCCTCTTTCGCGGAATGGCGGACCATATGCCCCGTCCGGCGGCCCGGCGCAAACGACAATTGCAGATGGCATCCATCGATGCCGCTGATGGACGGACGACCGCGAGTCCCGGGCTGCGCGGCCCCTATGTCGCCGGATTCTCGTACGGTTCTCGCCTCGCCAGCTCCATGCTTTGAGCGAAGTTCTTGGTCAAAAGCCACTCCCGTCATCGTATTCTCATGTCGGTTCAGGCAGAAGCATCTGATGAAAGAAATGAACAGGGGGTTGGCCGCGCTGTGCGCGGTCATGATGTCGCTCGCGCCGGTGGAAGTGCGCGCTGATACTGAGAGGCAAGGACCAAACGACGAATTGAGCTGCCTGGCCAGGGCCATATACTTCGAGGCGCGGGGAGAGCCGGTGTTCGGCCAGGTGGCCGTCGGCCGGGTGATCCTCAACCGGGTGGCGAGCGAGGCCTATCCGGACAGCATCTGCGCCGTCGTCTACGAGAACGCCGACCGGCTCAACGCCTGCCAGTTCTCCTTCGCCTGCGACGGCCAGCCGGACCGGATCCGCGACCATCGCAGCTGGGGCCGGATCCTCGAGCGGGCGGCGATCCTGATCAACGGCTGGCGGGAATGCATGCGCGGCACGGTGTCAACCGGGCTCCTCTCCGTCTCCACCCACTACCACGCCACCTACGTGTCGCCGCGCTGGGCCGACGACATGATCCGCACCGGCCGGATCGGCCGCCACCTGTTCTTCTACGAGGAGCGGGTGGGCGGGCTGATGCTCGCCGGCGACGACGTGGCGGACCGGCAGGTCCGCAAGTCCTGACGCGGGGGCTTCACCCGGCGGCCTTGCGGCGGGCGAGCGCCGGCAGGTCGGCACGGCTGCGGACGAAGGCCGGCACCCGCGAGCCGGCCATCGGCTTGGCGATCAGGAAGCCCTGCACGGCGTCGCAGCCGTGGCCGAGCAGGAAGTTCCATTGCCAGGCCGTCTCGACGCCCTCGGCGACCACGCCGATGCGCATGTTGCGGGCCATGCCGATCACCGCCTGGACGATGGCGGCGGAATCCGGGTCCGACTCCAGGTTGCTGACGAAGGACCGGTCGATCTTGATCCAGGAGACCGGGAACCGCTTCAGGTGGGTGAGCGAGGCGTAGCCGGTGCCGAAGTCGTCGAGGGCGACGGCGACGCCCGCGGCGTGCAGCATCTGCAGCGGCTTGGCCACCGTCTGCGGGCCCTTCTCGACCAGCACGCTCTCGGTCACCTCCACCTCGAGGCAGGACGCGGGCAGGCCGGCCTCGTCGAGCCGCTCCAGCACCGACTGGACGAAGCCGGGGCGCTGGATCTCCGGCGCGGCCACGTTGATCGCCACATGGCCGAAGGCGATGCCGGCGCGCCGCCAGGCGACCATGTCCTCGCAGACCTTGTCGAGCATGCGCCGGCCGATCCGGCCGGCTAGGTCGTGGTCGTCGAAGGCCTCGGCGACCGCGCCCGGGTTCTGCAGCCGCCGCCCGTCCCACCAGCGCAGCAGCGCCTCGAAGCCGACCACGCGGCCGTCGTCCAGCGCGATCTTCGGCTGGTAGAAGGGGACGATCCGGTCCTCGGCGAGGGCGTCCTTCACCGTGCGCAGGACGAGCAGCCGGCGCTCGAAGGCCGAGCGCATCGACCGGGCGAAGGGCAGGGCGCGCCCGCGGCCGGCGGACTTTGCGGCGTAGAGCGCCATGTCGGCGTTCTTCAGCAGCGCCTGCCGCTCGCCGTCGTGCCTGGAATGGACCGAGAAGCCGATCGTCGCCGAGCAGTCGAGCTCGTGCCCGTCGTAGCGGAACGGGCGATTGACGCGGTCGAGGATCCTCCTTCCGAGAGCCTCCGCCTCGCGCTCGTCGGCGACCGTCGCCAGCACGCCGAACTCGTCGCCGCCGAGCCGCGCCACGGTGGCGTCCTGCGGCGTCGCCTCGGTCAGGCGGCGGGCGACCTCGCGCAGCACCTCGTCGCCGGCATCGTGGCCGAGGCTGTCGTTGATCTCCTTGAACCGGTCGAGGTCGACCAGCAGCAGCGCGACAGGGGCGCCCCCGGCGTCGGCGCGGTCCAGCCGTTCGTCGAGGCTGGTCTGGAAGCTCGCCCGGTTGGCAAGGCCGGTCAGCCCGTCGGTATTGGCCGCCCGGAGGATCTTCTCCTCGGCGGTCCGGCGGTTGTGGACGTCGGAGATGATGCCGACCCACTCGGTGACGGCGCCCCGCTCGTCGCGCAGCGGCACCACCCGGTCGAGCACCCAGCGCCACTCGCCGCTGTTGTGCCAGAGGCGGTATTCGTTGGTATAGGGCCGGCCGGCGGCGACGGCCTCCTCGCAGACGCGGCGGGCGCGCTCGCGGTCGTCCGGGTGGAGCGAGGCGAGCCAGCCCTCGCCCGCCGCCTCGTCGAGCGGCTGGCCGGTGAACTCGGTCCAGCCGGTGCCGCCGCCCTGGCTCTGGTCGGCGCTCGCCCGCCAGACGATCTCGGAGGTGGCGGCGATCAGCGCCTCCTGCCGGCGGGCGGCGAGGCTCAGCGCCTCGCGGTTCTGCTGCTGCTCGGTGATGTCCTGGAAGGTGCCGATGCGCCGCGCGGGGCGGCCGGCGGCGTCGCGGATCAGCCGGCCCTGCGACAGGATCCAGGCGATGGCGCCGGTGTCGCGGCGGACCACCCGGAACACCACGCGGTTGAGCCGTTCCGGCACCTCGAGGAAGGCGGTGTGGAAGGCCTCAACCGCCGCGCGGTCCTCCTCGTGCACGCACTCGGCGAGAAGGGCCGCCGACTCCTGCGTGTCCGCGGGAACGCCGAGCATCGCCTTCAGCTCGTCGGACCAGCGCCGCTGGCCGGTGACGAGGCAGACGTCCCAGGTGCCGAGCCCGGTCGCCTCGATGGCGAGCCGCAGCCGCTGCTCGCTGGCGCGCAACTGCTCCTCTGCGGAGCGGCGCTGGTGGATGTCGGAGACGACGCCGACCCAGTCGGTCACCCGGCCGCCCGAGCGGATCGGCACCGCGTGGTCGCAGACCCAGCGCCATTCGCCGGAGGCGTGCCAGAGCCGGTACTCCACGCAGAGCGTATGCCCGGCGCGGTCGGCGTCCTCGGCCGCCTCGCGGATCCGGTCGCGGTCCTCCGGATGGATCATGTCGAGCCAGGCCCAGGGGGCGTCGGGCGCCACCGACTGGCCGGTGAACTCGGACCAGCCGCGGCGCTCGATCCGGTCGCGCGCCACGTCCTTGTGCCAGACGATCTCGGAGATCGCCTCGATCAGCGCCTCGTGCAGCAGCGCATCCGTCCCGCCGCCGGTCCCCCACCCCTTGTCGTTCTTCATCGATAGGTTTCTTGGTTGGATCCGCAGTCGCTCGAGTGTCGGACGAAACCGTAAAGATGATCCTTCCCCGAGGCTCGACTCAGATCGCCCGGCCCGACGCGCCGTCGAACAGCGAGGCGCGGGTCATGTTGATGTCGATCGAGATGTGCTCGCCGGGGCGGCTGACGTCGTGGGCCTGCAGCTCCGCCATCACCGCCTCGCCGGCAAGGCGGAAGGTGGCGTAGCTGCGCGAGCCGGTGGGCTGGAGGAGGTCGATCCGCGCCTCGTGGCGGTGGAAGCCCGGCATCGGCGCCTCGCCCTGCGAACGGGTGAGATGCTCGGGCCTGAGGCCGAGCAGCACTGCCTGGCCGTCGGCGGCGCCGTCGACCCCGCGTCCCCGCGGCAGCGGCAGGAGGACATCGCCGATGCGCACGGCATCGCCGCCGTCCGACCGCGCCAGCGTGCCGGAGAGGAAGTTCATCTTCGGCGAGCCGAGGAAGCCGGCGACGAAGGTGGTCGCCGGGCGCTCGAACAGCTCCAGCGGATCCCCCTGCTGCTCGATCAGGCCGTCCCGCATCAGCACGATGCGGTCCGCCAGCGTCATCGCCTCGATCTGGTCGTGGGTGACGTAGATCATCGTGGTCGAGATCTCCTGGTGGAGCCGCTTGATCTCGCCGCGCATCTCGTCGCGCAGCTGGGCGTCGAGGTTGGACAGCGGCTCGTCGAACAGGAAGACCCTGGGGTTGCGGACGATCGCCCGGCCGATCGCCACCCGCTGGCGCTGGCCGCCGGAGAGCTGCCGCGGCAGGCGGTCGAGCAGCTGGGTGATGCCGAGCATGCGGGCGGCCGCGGCGACGCGCGCCTCGATCTCCGCCTTCGGCATCTTCCGCGCCATCAGGCCGAAGCCGATGTTCTTCGCCACGTTCATGTGCGGGTAGAGGGCGTAGTCCTGGAACACCATGGCGACGTCGCGGTCGCGCGGGCGGTAGTCGTTGACCACCTCGCCGCCGATCTCGATCGAGCCCTCGGAGATCTCCTCCAGCCCGGCGATGGTGCGCAGCAGCGTGCTCTTTCCGCAGCCGGACGGCCCGACCAGCACGGTGAACTCGCCGTCGCGGATGTCGAGGTCGATGCCGCGCACCGCCTCGTAGGCGCCGTAGCGCTTGCGCAGGCCCTTGATCGCCAGTTCCGCCATCTATCCCTCCTAGCCGCGGACCGCACCGAGCGTGAGCCCGCGCACCAGATGCCTCTGCGCCAGCACGCCGAGGAGGATGGAGGGGCCCAGCGACACGATGGCGAGGGCGGCCGCCTCGCCGTACTGCGCACCCTGGAAGCCGATGAAGGCCCGGAACACAGTGGGCAGGGTGAACGCGTCGCGGCTGGTCAGCAGCAACGCGAAGAAGAATTCGGTCCAGCAGGCGATGAAGGCGAACACCGCGGCCGCGACGATGCCCGGCGCGGCGAGCGGCACGGCCACCCGCCAGAACGCCTGCCAGCGCGTCCAGCCGTCGACGAGGGCGGCCTCCTCCATCGACTTCGGCATCTGCCGGAAGTAGGCGAACATCATCCATACCGACACCGGCAGGGTGAACACGACATAGGCGAGGATCAGCCCGATATGCGTGTCGTAGATGCCGATGTTGCGGTAGATGAGGAAGACCGGCAGCACGATCGCGATCGGCGGCAGGAAGCGCTGCGACAGCACCCAGAAGGAGAGGTGCTGGCCGCCGGTGTTGTAGCGGGCGAGGCTGTAGGCCATCAGCGTGCCGAGGAGTGCCGAGAGCACGGTCGCGGAGAGCGAGATGATCAGGCTGTTGATCAGCCCGTCGAGCCCCCGGTAGGTGAACAGCGCGGCCTCGTAGTGGATCAGCGTCGGCTCGGACGGGAACCACACCGGCGGCACGGCGAGGTAGTCGTCGCTCGGCTTGATGGACGTGTTGAGCATCCAGTAGAGCGGGATCAGCACGAAGACGAGGAAGAAGCCGAGCAGCAGGATGCGCCCGACGGGAATCCCCCAGCGCCCCCGGGTCCTCGGCCGCGTCGCGGCGACAGCCATCACGTCACCTCCGCCCTGAGAAGCCGCCTGACCAGCAGGAACACCACGGCGGCGGTGAAGATGAGGAAGAGCCAGCTCCCGGCGGTCGCCTGCGACAGGTGGAACTGGGTGAATCCGATCGTGTAGAGGTAGAAGGACGCCGTGTAGGTGCTGGTCCCGGGTCCGCCACCGGTCATGATGAAGATGGTGTCGAACATCCGGATGGCGTCGAGCAGGCGGAAGGTGAGGGCGAGCAGCATCATCGGCGCCAGGTGCGGCACGGTGATCGCCCAGAACACCTGCCAGGCGTTGACGCCGTCGAGTTCCGCCGCCTCGTAGAGGTTGGGCGGGATCGCCGTCAGCCCGGCGAGCAGGATGACGAACATGAAGGGCGTCCACTGCCAGACGTCCGCGACGATCAGCGAGATGTAGAGCCATGGGCTCTCGGTCAGCCAGCTGATGGTCACCTCGGTGCCGAGGATCTGCGAGAGCACGTAGTTGGTCGGGCCGAACGGCCGCTGCAGCAGCAGCGTCCAGGCCTGGCCGACGATCACCGGGCTGATGAACAGCGGCACGATCAGGATCGACATCACCAGCCCGCGGCCGCGGAAGTTGCGGACCATCGCCAGGGCGACGGCGAGGCCGAGCACGAACTCGATCGCGACGCTCGCCCCCGACAGGAAGGCGGTCAGCACCAGCGACCAGCGGGCGACGGGATCGAAGATCACCCGCTCGAAGTTCTTGAAGCCGACGAAGGCGTGGCCGGGCACCTGGAAGTCGTAGTTGATGAAGGAGACCACCAGTGAGAACAGCAGCGGGTAGATCGACAGCGCCAGGATCAGCAGCACCGCCGGCGCCACCAGCAGCCACTTGAAGTTCCGGTCGGACCAGCGCGCCAGCGACGAGAGCCGCGGCGGCGCCCCGGCGGACTCCATCCGCATGGTCGTCTCTACAGCCTCGCTCATGCCTCTCCGCCCCGTCCCTCGCCGTTGTGAAAAGGCCCGGCGGGCGAACCCGCCGGGCAGTCGTCAGGACGCGGTCAGTCCAGCTTCACCGCCATGCCGAGCTTCTCCACGGTGTTGTCCGCGGTCGAGCCGGGCAGCTTCAGGAACTCCTCGTAGAAGGCCCTCTGCGAGTCGACCCCGAGCCGGTCGGTGGTGTCGTTCCACTCGGCGGCCGCGGTCTCCAGCGCCTGCTGCGGGTCGGTCCCGGCCCAGACGGAGGTGCACATGCGGTCGATCGAGAGGAAATAGTCCTGCGCGCCCGGCATGATCGGGTCGAGCAGACCGACGTTCGCCGAGTTGTTGAGGTTGATGAGGTAGTCCCGGGCCCCGGGGAACAGGGCGCCGTAGAGGTCCGACTTGAAGTGCGACAGCCGGTAGGGATCGCGCAGCGCGTAGGGCAGCATCACCCGGGCGAGCGAGACCGGCGGCGAGGTCACCCACTGCATGAACAGGTAGGCCGCCTCCGGGTTCGGCGAATCCGCCGACAGCGCCTTGTTGAAGCCGGTGGCGTGCTCCGGGTTGCCCGGCACCACGGCATAGCCCACCTTGCCGGCGATCTGCGACTGCGGGATGAAGTTGATCGCCGTCGCGCTCTGCGAGTAGTTCGCCGCCATGCGGCCGGTCGGCGGCCAGGAGTAGATCATCGCCACCTTGCCGGTGAGGAAGGCGGCCCAGAGCGACACCGCGTCCAGCTCGTTGTTGCCGGGGATCGAGGCGGCGTTGGCCGCCTTCATGTTCTCCAGTGTCCTGACGCCGGCCGGGGAGGCGAGCTGCGCCTTCATGTCGGTGTCGAACAGCTGACCGCCGTTGGCGCGGAACTGCTGCAGGAAGTCGAACTGGTTGCCGGGGCTGCCGGCCTTGCGGAAGTGGCCCGCGCCGTAGACCTCGGGCGCCATCTGGTCGGTGATGAACTGGGCGACCTGGGTGTATTCCTCCCAGCTCTTCGGCGGCCCGAGGGCGGCGCCGAACTTGGCCTGGTAGGCCTCCTGCATCTTCGGGTCCTCGAAGATGTCCTTGCGGTAGTAGAGGGCGAACATGTCGCCGTCGTCGAAGAAGCCCCAGATCTTGCCCTTGTAGGTCGGCAGGGCCTTGTACAGCGGATGGTAGTCGTCGAGGTCCGCCATGTTCATGTACTTGGCGATGTAGTCGTCGAGCGGGGCGATCACGCCGCCGTCGGCGAGCGACGGGGTCCAGGCCGGCGAGATGTCGAGGACGTCGAAGGCGCCCGAGCCGGCGATGTGCTCGGCCACCGCCTTGGAGTACTGGTCCGGGTTGGAGAGCTCCACCACGTTGCTGCCGATGCCGGTGAGCTGCTGCCACATCGGGCCGGAGAAGTTGCGCGGGTCGAGCGCCTGCAGGCCCGCCTCGGAGGTCATGTTGAGGGTGACGCCCGAGAACTGCTTGGCCGCCTCGACGGCGCGGAAGGCCGAGCCGTCGGCCGG
Organism: Pleomorphomonas sp.; assembly: GCA_041687675.1. GTDB lineage: Bacteria > Pseudomonadota > Alphaproteobacteria > Rhizobiales > Pleomorphomonadaceae > JAWLBM01. The sequence goes on from JAWLBM010000001.1 coordinate 320,401, forward strand.
GCCCTCGGTGGAGGCGGCGAGGGCCGCCGCCTGCGCCTGGCCGAGCGGCGTGCCCGGGTCGGCCAGCTCGGCCGCCTGCTGGGCGAGGGCCCAGTCGGACATGCTGGCGAGCAGCGGGCCGGAGACCGCCAGCATGCCGGTCATCTGGCCGAAGCGCGTGATGAAGTCGCGCCGGGTCTTCTCGCCGCGCAGGAAGGCATCGACCTCCTCAGCGAGGCCAGCCTGGAAATCACGCTTTTCGCGGTCGTTCATGCTGCCATCCTCCCGTCTCAGCGCCGGCGTGGCCGGCGTCGGGTTTCCTCCCGCCCCCGGTCCGCGGGATCGCGGCCGGGTGGTCCTTGTCGGCCGGGCCGGGTCGTGGCGGCCCGCGGTCCTGCTGGCGCCCGGCTCCCCCCTCAGGAGCCGAAGCGCCGGGCGTAGTCGGCGAGGCGCCCCTTCCACGCCTCGCTCGAGAGCACCGCGCGGTTGACCACCCCGCGCGGTTCGCGGCCGTGCATCACCTCGAGCACGGCCTTGACGTCCGCCGCCCCGTTGCCGGCGAAGCACTGGTCGGTCCAGCACAGCGCGTGGGGGGCGAGGATCACGTTGTCGAGCTTCAGGATCGGGTCGGCCGGGTCCGGCGGCTCCACCTCGAGCACGTCGAGCCCCGCGCCGGCGATCCGCCGCTCGGACAGCACCTGGGTCAGCGCGGCCTGGTCGACGATCGGGCCGCGGGCGGTGTTGATGAGGTAGGCGGTCGGCTTCATCAGCCCGAGCCGCTCGGCGTTGACGACGTGGCGGGTCTCCGGCGTCAGCGGGCAGCTCACCGAGAGGACGTCCGCCTGCCGGAACAGCTCCTCCATGCCGACGAGCTCCACCCCGAGCTCGGCGGCGAGGGCCTTGTCGGCATAGGGGTCGTGGGCGATGAAGCGCATGTCGAAGGGCTTCGCCAGCCGGAACACCTCCGCGCCGATGTTGCCGATGCCGAGCGAGCCGAGGGTGCGGCCGACGAGGCCGACGCCCATGTGGTCGGAACGTTTCGCAAAGCCCTCCGGCCCCTGGCGGGTCAGGTGGTCCTTGACCATCAGCTTGCCGGTGAGCGCCAGCATGAAGGTGATCACCGAGACCGCCACCGGCCGGCGCACCCCGTCCGGGGTGATGACGAGCGCGATGCCGGCCTTCGTGCAGGCGTCCACGTCCACCGTGTCGTAGCCGACGCCGAAGCGGGCCACGACGGAGAGCCGGCCGCTCTTCGGCACGCTCGAGGCGTCGAAGCGGTGGATCAGCAGGATCAGCGCGTCGAAGTCTTCGAGCTGCCCGGCCGAGAGCGGGCTCTCGGAGCGCAGGAACTCCATCTCGACGTTCGGCGCCGTCCTCAGCGGCTCGAGGTCGAAGTCCGGGTAGGTGGGCGAGCCGTCCGGCTTGCGGAAATCGCCGGAGAGCGCCACGCGGAAGGTGTCCTTGGCCATGTCCGCCTCCGCCTCACTTGCAGCCGTCGCGCAGCTTCGCGATCGCCTCCGCGAGGGCGTTGTGGAGGACCCAGACGTCGCCCGAGTAGCAGACGAAGTCGAAGCCCTGTCCGTAGATGTCGATGCCCTGCTCGACCGTCGGCACCAGCCGCCCGAGCGCCTTGCCGTGCTTCCTCGCCGCCGCGACCGTGTGCCCGATCGCCTCCTTGAACTTCGGGTGGTCGAACTCGCCCGGGATCCCCAGCGAGACCGAGAGGTCGAAGTGGCCGACCCAGAGGCAGTCGACGCCGTCGAGGGCGGCGAGCGCCTCGGCGTTCTCCACGCCCTCGGCGGTCTCGATCTGGCAGAAGACGGTGGTGCGCCGGTTGGAGGCGACGAACTTGTCGGCCACCGAGCCGCCCCGGTAGCGGTCGTGGGCGATCTGCAGGGCGACGCCCCGCTTGCCCGCCGGGTGGTAGAGGCAGCTGTCGAGGATCTTTCTCGCCTGCGCCGCGTTGCCCACCATCGGCAGCATCAGCCCCTCGGCGCCCATGTCCATCGCCCGGGCGATGTGGTGGTACTCCAGCGAGGGGACCCGCACGATCACCGGCACGTCGGCCGCCTCGAAGTATCGGATGACGCTCTTCACGGTCTCGAAGCCGAAGCCCGAGTGTTCGAGGTCGAACAGCACGAAGTCGCAGCCGGCCGACTTCAGGATGTGCCCGATCCCGGGCGTGGCGAACTCCACGATGAAGTGGCCGAGCTTGACCTGGCGCGTCCCGGCCATCTCCTTGAGGCCCATCTCCGGCATCTTGTGCTTCCCCCTTGCTTGAGGCTCACGTCCCGCTCTTCAGGCGGGATCCCCGTCCTGCCCCGCCTCGCCCTCATCCCTCGCAGACCAGCCTGCCCCTGATCACCGCCTTGCTCTCCACCAGCGGCCCGCTCTCGGCGTCGAACGCCGCATAGTGGGCGGTGGCGAGATGGGCCGCGAAGGCCGCCTCGTCGTCGTAGATCTCGTAGAGCAGCACCCGGTCCGGCTCGCCCTCGGGCTCGACCACGTCGAAGCGGCGGCAGCCCGGCTCGTCGGCGACCGAGGCGCGCGCGTTGGCGTCGACCAAGGGGCGGAAGTCCCCGAGCGCGCCGGCCTTCAGTCGGAAATCCACCACGATCACGAAGTCGTTCACGGCACGGCCTCCACGATCCTTGTGTAGCGCTCGGCGACATATTCGAGGTGGTCCCGCATGGCCCGCTCGGCGCCGTCCGGGTCGCGGGCGGCGATGGCGGCGTAGATGGCCTCGTGCGCCTCGAAGGCATCCTCGTCGATGCCGCGGGCGAGCGTCGTGCGGCGCTGCTCCAGCAGCCAGTCGGCGAGGGCCGCGTGGATGGCGGTGAAGATCGGGTTCCGGCTGATCACCGCCAGCACGTAGTGGAACTCGACGTCGGTCCGCTCGAAGCGGCGGAGGTCGCCGAGCGAGTCCCGGTTCGCCTCCAGCGCCGCCTTGAGCGCCTCGAGGTCCTCCGCCGTCGCGTGGACGGCGGCGTGGCGGGCAAGGCCCACCTCGAAGAAGAGCCGCGCCCCCTGGAAGTCGCGCACCCCGCCCGGGGCGGAGAGCATGTGCCGGGCCGCCCCGGCGAGGCTGTCGATCACCACCTGCGGGTTCGGCCGGGTGACCCGCGCCCGCTCGCCCGAGCGCACCTCGACGAGGCCCATGCGGCTGAGGTGCAGCAGCGCCTCGCGGACCGAGGGCCGGCCGACGCCGAACTGCCGCATCAGCTCGCGCTCGGAGGGAAGGCGGTCAGCCTCGGCGACCTCGCCCTCGCGGATCATCCTCTCGAGATGCTCCGCGACGTCGTCGGATAGCCTGCGCTGCCGGACCAGTCTTCCGCGCATGGTGGCATACCTGTTATACCAGTTCAGGAAAGGCTATGCCCGCCCCGGGTGATTGTCAAACCTGAATTCTCGATTCGCCGGAGTCGCGCGGGGGTTGCAAAAACGGATTGGCGGTCGGGCGTTTACCGGCCGGTCGTGATCGTCCAAACTCGACGTCCGTCCGCTGCCCGGCCCGGCGGCCGGCACGGCGGACGAGACGAAGGGGACTGTGGGACATGCTTCTCGGGTGCATCGCGGACGACTTCACCGGCGCGTCCGACCTCGGACTGATCCTTGCCGGCGGGGGAATGCGGACCGTGCAATACGTCGAGGTGCCGGACCGCCCGGCCGAGCCGGGCGTGGAGGCCGGGATCGTCGCGATGAAGATCCGCTCGGCGCCGGTGGGCGAGGCGGTGGAGCGGGCGCTGGCCGCGCTCGACTGGCTGCGCGCGCAGGGCTGCCGCCAGTTCTACTGGAAATACTGCTCCACCTTCGATTCGACGCCGGAAGGCAACATCGGCCCTGTCGCCGAGGCGCTGGTCGAGGCCCTCGGCACGACCGACCCGGTGATCGTCTGCCCGGCCTTCCCGGCGACGGGCCGGACGGTCTACCAGGGCCATCTCTTCGTCGGCGACCGGCTCCTGTCGGAGTCCGGCATGGAGAAGCACCCGCTGACGCCGATGACCGATCCCTCGCTGGTGCGATGGCTCGGCCTGCAGGTGAAGGGGAAGGTCGGGCTCGCGCCCTACGCCGCGCTGCGCCGGGACGCGCGGGCGGCGCTCGTCGCCGAGCGCGACGCCGGCCGGCAGCTGGTGGTTGCGGACGCCGTCGAGGACGAGGACCTGCGCCGGCTCGGCCGCGCGGCCTCCGGATTCGCGCTGCTGACCGGCGGCTCGGGCCTGGCGCTGGCGCTGCCGGAGGTGCACGGGGCGGCCGGCGGGGCGGCGGACTGGCGCGGCGAGGCCGGCCCGGCGCTGGCGCTCTCCGGCTCCTGCTCGGCGGCGACGCGCCGTCAGGTCGCGGCCCATGTCGGCGCGGGCGGCGCCGCCCGGCGGATCACCCCGGAGGAAGCGCTGTCGGGCGAGGCCACCGGCGGCCTCGTCGACTGGGCCATGTCGCAGCCGGGGCTGCCGCTCCTCTACACCTCCGACGATCCGGACGAGGTGCGCCGGATCCAGGAGGCGCACGGCCGCGAGCGGATCGCCGCGGCGATCGAGGCCACCATGGGCGCGCTCGCCCGCGAGGCGGTCGCCCGCGGCGTGCGCCGGCTGATCGTCGCCGGCGGCGAGACCTCCGGCGCGGTTGTGCAGGCGCTCGGCGCCCGGGCGCTGGAGATCGGGCCGGGGATCGATCCGGGCGTGCCGGCGCTGCGCGTCGAGGGGCGGCCGCTCGCGATCGCGCTCAAGTCCGGCAACTTCGGCGCCGACGACTTCTTCGCCAAGGCCGCCCGGATCCTGGAGGGGCGATGAGCGAGGAAGCCCGCCTTCGCGAGGAGATCTGCCTGCTCTCCCGGTCGCTGTTCGAACGCGGCCTGACGTCGGGCGCCTCCGGCAACGTCTCGGCCCGCCTCTCCGACGGCCGGGTGCTGGCGACGCCCACCGGGATGAGCCTCGGCCGGCTCGACCCCGCCCGCCTCTCGGTGCTCGACGGCGGCCGCCACGTCGACGGGCCGGCCCCGACCAAGGAGGTGCCGCTGCACGCGGCCTTCTACGACACCCGCTCGGGCACGGGGGCGGTGGTCCACCTCCACTCCACCCACTCGGTGGCGCTGTCGATGCTGCCGGAGGTGGACCCGGACAACGTGCTGCCGCCGCTCACCGCCTACGGGATCATGCGGCTCGGCAAGGTAAAGCTGCTGCCGGTGTTCCTGCCCGGAGACCCGGCGATGGGCGAGGCGGTGCGCGGCCTCGCCGGCCGGCGCTCGGCGGTGCTCCTCGCCAACCACGGGCCGGTGGTCGCCGGCCGCGACCTCGAGGCGGCGGTGCTGGCGATGGAGGAACTGGAGGAGACGGCGAAGCTCGCCCTGCTCACCCGCAGCCTGTCGCCGAAGATGCTGACGCCGGACCAGGTGAGGGCCGTGGTCGACCGCTTCGCCGTCGACTGGGACTGAGGCGCATGGCGTCCCGGCCGGCGACGGTCAGGCCGGGATCACCGGCAGGCCGGCGAGGGCGCGGGCGAAGACCACCGCGACCAGCAGCACGAAGCCCGCGGCGGCGGCCCACACCAGCCCCCGCCCGGCGCGGTCGGAGAGCGGCAGGGCGGCGAGGCCGGCGAGCGGCAGCAGGTGCATCGCATGGGTGGCGAGGAAGTGCGCGGCCCGGAGGTCGCCCACCTCGCGCGACCAGCCGAACACCGGCAGGGCGGCCCCGGTCACCGGCGTTCCGACGAAGTGCCCGGGCATCGACGCCAGCGTCCCGGCGACGGGCACGGTCATGAGGAAGGTCAGCACCAGGCCGAGGGCCACCGAGAGGTGCAGCGCCGGACTGAGGCCGCTCTCGCGGTTGTGCCAGACGAGGATGCCCATCGCCAGGCTCGCCGAGGTGAGCAGCACGGCGAAGGCGCCCATCAGCGGATAGAGCGTCGCCATCAGCGGCGTTTCGACGTTGAAGTGGGAAGCGGTGCCGGCCATGGCCGCGCCGCCGATCCAGGCGAGCTCGGCCGCAATGGCGACCAGCACGGCGATCGAGAAGGCGCGCCAGGGCCATCCGCCGAGGACGCGCTGGGGCATGAAGGCCGCGAACACCGCCAGCGACAACAGGTAGACGACGAGCGCCAGCTGGAACTTCACCGGCTTCAGCCAGACGGAGTCGCCCTGGAACTGCCGGGCGTCCAGCGCCATCGCGGCGAGCGTCGGCGCCATCGACAGGAGGATGACCACGCCGCCGGCGGCGAACAGCGGTTCGGCGAGGAGGACGCGGGCGGGGGCCGGGCGGGCGGCGGCGGGCGAGGCGGCAAGGCTCATCGGTCAGGTCTCCGGGACGGCGCGGCCAAGGCCGAGGCGGGCGGTGCGGATCGCGAGGAAGGCAAGGAAGCCGGCCGGTCCGAACAGGAAGGTGAGGACGAGGCAGGGCAGCACGAGGAGGTGCGGGATCCCCTCGCGCCGGGCGGTGCGGACCTCCCAGGCGCCGACGAGGAGGTCGAAGGCGAGGTAATGCAGCCAGCCCGCGAGCACGATCTCCGGCGTGCCGAAGAGCGCCGTCACCTCCGCGAGGCTGCCGAAGCCGCCCTCCGCCCCGGACCAGAAGGCCAGGATCAGCCCGGCATAGGCGACGGAGAGCAGCGCCGGGATCGCCAGGCCGGCGACAAGGTCGGCAAGGCGCGGCGCGAGCGGCGCGGCGGCGAGCGCCAGCCAGCCGGCCATGGCGGCGGGATTGGCGACGGCGAACAGGGTCTCGGGCGTCACGGCGGTCTCCTTGACGGCGTCAAGATCAACGACTACCCGAGCATCCTGACGCTGTCAACATGATCTTGACGCCGACAAGTCCGCGGGATAGACCGGTCGCATGACCAGGGAAAAGGACCGCTACCACCACGGCGACCTCCGCGCGGCGTTGCTGGCCGCGGCCGAGGCGGTGCTGACGGAAACCGGGGTCGAGGGCTTCTCGCTGCGCGCCGTGGCCAAGCGCGTCGGCGTCAGCCATGCCGCGCCGGCGCACCATTTCGGCGATGTCCAGGGCGTGCTGACGGCGCTTGCCGCGGAGGGGTTCCGGCGGTTCCTCGCCGCGATGCAGGCGCGGCAGGCGGCGATCACGGGCGGGGACGCGGAGGCGCTGCTGGTCGCCTCCGGGCTCGGCTACCTCGATTTCGCCGAGGCCTCGCCGGCCCTGTTCCGGCTGATGTTCTCCTCGGTGCGCCCGCGCGAGGAGACGCCCGAGCTGTCCGCGGCCGCGCGCGACGCCTTCGGCCACCTCGCCGCCGACGTGGCCCGGCTGAGAGGCGTCTCGCCGTTCGAGGACTCGGCGGCGATGGAGGACGTGATGGCCGCCTGGGCGATGGTCCACGGCGTCGCCGAACTCTTCATTTCCGGCCGGCTGAAGCCGATGCAGACGATGACCCGCGCCGAGCGCGAGGCCACGGTCGCCTCGCTGCTGAAACGCAGCCTCGCCCGCGCGCCGGGCGGAACGGGGCAGCGGTGAGCCCGGGCCGGCACCCCCCTGGGCGCAGGGCGCGGGGGAGGCCTCCGATATCTCGGCAACCGGTCTTCGGGGCGAGCCCCGGGCGACGGGCGAAGCGGCCGAAGGCCGCGGGACCTCTGGGTCCCGCGGCCCACTGTCTTTCCGCTTTACCGGCGCCCCGGCCCCCGAGGGTCGATCACTCGACCGCGGCGGCCTCGCGGACGATCTCCTCGAGAAGCGCGTTGACCTCGTCGCGGCCGGGCCCGTCGGGGAGGCGGCGGAAGCCGACGACCACGGTGCCGGGCGTCTCCTCGGCCTCGTAGGCGAACAGCACCCAGGGGCAGAAGGCGATGTTGGCGACGTCCTGTTCCATCGCGGCGCGCGACATCACCGCCGAGCAGAAGTGCATGAAGTCCGCCTCGCGGTAGAGCGGCCTGGAAGCGCCGACGTCCGCGGCCGTCCGCTGCAGCATCTCGCCGACCCGGCCGTGGTAGTCGACCACATAGCCCCGGTTCACGATTGCGTCCTCGAGGTCCTGCACCACGTCGGCGTAGGCCGCGTCGGTGGAGAAGGTGGTCACAGGCTCGGCGGCGAGCGCCGGCGCGGCGGCCACGAGCAGGCCGGCAAAGGCGCCGGCGATCCGATGCGGAAGGGTCTTCATCCCGTAGTCTCCTCCGGAGGCGCCCGCCGAAGGCCGCTGCTACGCGGCCATGATCGGCGACGGCATGCAGGGCGCCCGGCAGCATTCTATAGCGCCCGGCCAGATTGACGCGAAGTGGGGAAACTGGAAAGATGCAAAAATATAAATGTATGAAAAAACCGGTCAGGACGCGCCCTGTGACCACGCCTCGTTCCCTTCTCCGGCCGGGCCGCCCGGCCGGTCTCTCCCGCCGCAGCCTGCTCGGCGCCGCTGCGGCGGCCGGCGCCCTCGGCCTCATCGGACCGGTTCCGCCGGCCCGCGCTCTCGGCCGCCTCGCGGTCGGCGACGGCGAACTCACGATCCTCAGCGACGGCTACATGGAGATGCCGGCCGCGGCGGCGTTCCCCGAGGCCGCGCCGGCCGAGGTGGAGGCGCTGCTCTCCGGCGGCGGAATGCCGACGGACGTGCTCCACCACGACTGCAACGTGACGGTGCTCAGCACCGGCGACCGGGTGGTGGTGTTCGACGCCGGCGCCGGGCCGGGCTTCCTGCCGACCACCGGCACGCTCGGCGAGGGATTGGGTGAGGCCGGGATCGACCCCGCGGAGGTCACCGACGTGGTGTTCACCCACGCCCACCCCGACCACCTCTGGGGCCTCGTCGACGACTTCGACGAACTCGTCTTCCCCGAGGCCGCCTACCACATCTCCTCCGCCGAGTGGGACTTCTGGTCGGCCGAGGAGACCCTCGACAGGATGCCCGAGGACAGGAAGACTTTTGTCGTCGGCGCCCGCAACCGGTTCGCGGCGATCGAGGACCGCGTCGCCTTCTTCTCCGGTGGCGAGGTCCTGCCGGGCGTCGAGGCGGTGCCGACGCCGGGCCACACGCCGGGCCACGTCTCCTTCGTGGTGCACGGGGCGGAGCCGGTGGTGATCATCGGCGACGCGGTGATGAACGCGGTCGTGTCGCTCGCCCGTCCCGACTGGCACCAGTCCGCCGATTTCGACCCGGCGCTGGCGGCGGAGACCCGCGCGCGCCTGCTCGACCGCATCGTCGCCGACCGGGCGCGGGTCGTCGGGTTCCACTTCCCCCACCCGGGCGCCGGCGCGGTGGAGCGGCAGGCCGGCGGCTACCGATTCGTGCCGGCCTGACGGCTCACGCGGCCGGCTGGCTCGAGCCGGACCTCAGGAAGGCGAGCGGCGAGCCCTCGACCAGGTAGGCAAGGCCCATCCGCGCGCCGACCGCGATGGACACGAGCACGATCGGCGCCGAGATCGCCAGGGCGGAGACCGCGGTCACGCCCTGGCCGATGGTGCAGCCCATGGCGAAGACGCCGCCGGTCCCCATCAGGAAGCCGCCCAGCATGTGGCGGCTGAGCTCGCGCGCGTCGTCGCAGGCCTCCCAGCGCACGTCGCGCCGGCGGATCGCGCAGGCCGCCGCGCCGACGACGACGCCGATGACGAGGCCGACGCCGTAGTCCGGCATCACGCCGGTGAAGGTGATCACCTGCAGGATGGTGTCGGCCACCGGGACGACGAAGGATCCGGCCTCGATCTGCACCGGGTCGAGCGAATGGCGGGCGGCGAGGCTGGTCGCGAGCCAGCCGAAGGCGATGGCGGCGCCGATCACCGCGCCGGTGGCCATCCGCTCCGGCTTCGCCCGGAAGCCGCGGTCCGCGAGGACCCAGGCGAGGAGGGCGGCGGCCACCAGGACCGCCACCGGCAGCCGGACGTCGATCCCGGCGAGGGCGGAGGCGAGCGAGCCGATTGACTGGTCGCCGGCGAAGGAGAGGTCGGCCGCGAGGTCGTCCACCAGGGGCACGCGGACGAGCGCGATAAGCCCCCTCTGCGCCGCCATCGCCGACAGGCCGAGCACCAGCAGCACCACCACCGAGCGCAGGCTGCCTCCCCCCGTGCGCACCAGGGCGCCGAAGCCGCAGGTGCCGACCAGCGCCATCCCGAAGCCGAAGGCGACGCCGCCGATGATCGCTCCGGTCCAGCCGAAGGCCGGGTCGAGGTAGAAGCTGTTTTGAAGGTCGACCTGGCCGGCGAAGGTGAGGGCCTGGGTGAGCAGGATCGCCACCGCCGCCGCCATCCCCCAGGTGCGCAGGCCCTGGGTCTGGCCGGCATAGAACCAGCGTTCCAGCGCCGACATGGTGCAGAAATGGTGGCGGCGGGCGGCGTAGCCGATCGCGATTCCGGCCAGCAAGCCGCTGCCCGGCAGGAACCAGGGCGACCCGAACAGGTCCATCGTCTCCTCCGTCGGGTCTTGCCGCGGCGCCTCAGCGGTCCGGGCTGTTACCCTTGCCCGCGTCCGCGCCGTTGCGAACCGGCGCGCAGAACAGATCGTACAGCGTCGCGATTACCGACGCCACGTCGTCGCCGGCGATCGAATAGTAGACCGTGCGCCCATCCCGGCGCGTCTTCACCAGCCGGTCGAATCTCAGCCGCGCCAGCTGCTGCGACACCGCCGCCTGCGGCATCTGCATGATCTCCTCCATCTCGGAGACAGAGCGCTCGCCCTCGGCGAGCAGGCAGAGCATCAGCAGCCGGCCCTCGTGCGACAGGGCCTTCAAAAGGTCGCTCGCCTTGCGGGCCTGCTCGACCAGCTTGTCGAAGTCCTCGGGCGACTGGATGCTGTTGATCTTCGGCAGTGTCATCGGTCAGTCCAGACTGTCGGTCATCAGGGGCGGTCGGAAGGCGCGGCGGGCGGCTCCTCCGGCAAGAGGGCGAACAGCTCGCCGATCCTGAACCAGAAGAACTCGTCGCCGGGATAGCCCCTCAGCCGGCCGATTTCACGCCCGTCATCCATCACAATGAAGGTAGGCGTAAATCGTTCTTTTTGTACATGGGCGAGATCATCGGGCCAAGCCTCGGTGATGTCCACCCGTCTCAGCGGCGCACGCCGGCCCTCGGCGGTGTTCGGCCAGGCCGGCGCGATCTCCGCGTCGAACCTCGCGCACCAGACGCAGCCGGGCTGCTCCAGCACCAGCAGTTCCGCGGAATGCGTGGCCACGGATGCGGCCGTGGAGACCGCCAGCGCCAGCGCGCCGAGCACTGACGGGATCCGCGGCCGTCCGGTTCTCCACCGCATCCTTGTGGTTTCCTGTTTACAAGTCCGCATTTTCATCTATTTTGTCACAAATCGCAAGGATGCGGCGGGGGTGGGACCTGCCGGACCCTGGCCGGGCAGCGTTTCGACGGCGCAAGCCAGGATCCGCGGGACGCGGTCTCCTGTCGATGGGCTGCCTTCCGGCCCCGTGCGGCGCGGATCTCGCGGCACGGAGTCGACCTCGGCGCAGTCGGTTCGCCTCGGCGGGAATCGGCCTGCCGAGCGCGTGCCGGTCCTGGTCGGCGGCCCCGCTGCGTGGCCTTGCGACGGCGCGGCGCTCCGCTGTGGGGCGAGGCTCCGCTGTGGGGTGGTGCTCCGGCGTGGGGTGGCGCTCCGCCGTGTGGTGGCGCTCCGGCGTGGGGCGAGGCTCTGCCGTGGGGTGGCGCTCCGTCGTGGGGCGGCGCTCCGCCGTGGGGCGGCGCTCCGGTGTGGGGCGAGGCTCCGCTGCGTGGTGGCGCTCCGCCGTGTGGTGGCGCTCCGCCGTGTGGTGGCGCTCCGCCGTGTGGTGGCGCTCCGGCGTGGGGCGAGGCTCTGCCGTGGGGTGGCGCTCCGCCGTGGGGCCGCGCTCCGGTGTGAGGCGAGACTCCGACGTGGGGCGGCGCCGGCATGCCGGCGAAAGGGGCGCATTCCGGGGCATCCCGGCCTCTATCAACCGCGTCGAGGGGCTTCGGCGTAACATGACTGTAGACAACACATCTGTTTATCTAGATATATAGAGAGAATAACAGATGCATGCGACGGACGCAAAGTCGGTTGCGGGGGAGGCGGGGGGACATGCTCGACATCAGCCTCGGGGGCGCGCTCCTGGCCGGGATGCTCTCCTTCGTCTCGCCCTGCGTCCTGCCGATCGTGCCGCCCTATCTCGCCTGGATCGCCGGCGTCGGCTTCGACGAGTTGAAGGCGGAGCAGCCGGACGCGGCGCACCGGCGGCGGATCATCTCCGCGGCGGTGGCCTTCGTTCTCGGCTTCTCGACGGTGTTCATCGGCCTCGGCGCGACCGCGAGCGTGGTGGGCAAGACCCTCGCCCAGTATTTCGACGTGCTGTCGATGATCGCCGGCGCCGTGATCCTGGTGATGGGGCTTCACTTCCTCGGCGTGTTCCGGATCGGCCTCCTCTATCGCGAGGCGCGCGTGCAGGTCAGCCGCCGGCCGGCCGGGCTTGCCGGCGCCTACCTGATGGGCCTCGCCTTCGCCTTTGGCTGGACGCCCTGCGTCGGTCCGGTGCTGGCCGCGATCCTGTTCGTCGCCGGGGCGGAGGGCTCGGCGGGGCAGGGCGGCCTGCTGCTCGCAGTCTACTCGCTCGGGATCGGCATCCCCTTCGTGCTGGCGGCGGCCTTCGCCAGCGGCTTCATTGCCTGGGCGGGCCGTTTCCGGCGCCACATGCACAAGGTCGAGATGGCGATGGGCGGCCTGCTCGTCGTCACCGGGCTCCTGTTCATGACCGGCCAGATGGCCGCCATCTCCTGGTGGCTGCTCGAGACCTTCCCCGCCTTCCAGAACCTCGGATAGGAGGATCCATGCTGCGTGCCGCCTTGTCTGTCCTCTGCGTCCTCGCCGCCGTGCCGGCCTTCGCGTCGGAGATCGGCGACGACGGCCTGCACAAGGAGGACTGGTTCACCATCACCTTCCGCGACATCGCGGAGGACATCGAAGCCGCGACGGCCGACGGCAAGCGGCTGGCGCTGGTGTTCGAGCAGCGCGGCTGCATCTATTGCGCCGCCATGCACGAGAAGATCCTGTCCGACCCGGAGGTGCGGGACTTCATCCAGGCCAACTTCCACGTCATCCAGTACAACATGTTCGGCGACGAGGAGGTGACCGACCTCGACGGCGACGTGCTGACCGAGAAGACCGCCGCCCGCAAGTGGGGCCTCGTCTTCACGCCCACGATCGTCTTCCTTCCGGAGGAGGTGCCGACGGAGGGCTCGGTCTCCGAGGCCGCGGTGGCGACCATGCCCGGCGCCTTCGGCAAGTGGACGTTCCTCAACATGTTCCGCTGGGTCCACGAGAAGGGCTACGCGGGCGAGGAGCACTTCCAGACCTACCACGCGCGCATGCTGCAGGAGGCGCGGGAGGCGGGGCGGGACCTCTCGGAGTGACCGCCGGACGGGCCTCTCGTCGGTTTGAATGCATACATTCATATTTTTGCATTGAATGGGTTGAAGCGTCGCATTAGGGTGATCACGAAACCGGGAGCCGGGCCACGGCCGGCCCCGCGCAGGGGAGGAACTGCGGGATGAGACCAGCCATGTTCGCCGCCGTCCTTTGGACGGTGTCGATGGGAACCGGCGTCGCCGTCGCGGCGGACGTCGCGCCTGCCGAGGTGATCTACGAGGACAACACCGTGAAGGCGGCGCTCGCCGCCGCGCCGGGCGACCCGGCCGCCGGGGCGAAGGCCTTCGCCAGCCGCAGCCTCGGCAACTGCCTGGCCTGCCACGCGGTGTCCGTTCTGTCCGACGAGCTGTTCCACGGCGACGTCGCCCCGCCGCTGGACGGCGTGGCCGACCGGTGGACCCCCGAGGAACTGAGGGCGATCGTCGCGGACGCCAAGAAGGTCTTCGGGCCGGAGACCATGATGCCCGGCTTCTACTCGCTGGACGTCGGCATCAACGTGCGCGAGGACCTCGTCGGCAAGACCATCCTGACCGCCCAGGAGGTGGAGGACGTGGTCGCCTTCCTGGGCACCCTCAAGGAATGACGCGCGGCAACAGCGCGAAGCATGGATGACGCGCGGCCCCTGGCGGGGACGCCGCGCCACAAGCGCAAGGAGCACGAGATGGAACTGACCAGACGACAGGCACTCGCCGTCACCGCTGGCGGCGCGCTCGCCGCCTTCGGTGGCTTCCGGGTCCTCCCGGCGGCCGCGGCGAACGAGGCCACCGACAAGCTGGTGATGGAGTTCACCGGCGGCAAGACCCCCGAGGCCGGCCGCATCACCTTGACGGCGCCGGAGATCGCCGAGAACGGCAACACCGTGCCGATCTCGGTGGAGGTGGACAGCGAGATGACCGACGCCGACCGCGTCGAGGCGGTGATGATCGTCGCCGAGGGCAACCCGAACCCGGACGTCGCCACGTTCCACTTCACCGCCATGAGCGGCGCGGCCGCGGCCACCACCCGCATCCGGCTGGCCAAGACGCAGAACGTCGCGGCCATCGCCCGGATGGCGGACGGCTCGGTCTACGTCGACCGCAAGGAAGTGAAGGTCACCATCGGCGGCTGCGGCGGCTGAGGACGAAGGAGACGAGACATGGCAGCCCCAAAGCCCCGCATCAAGCTTCCGAAGACCGCCTCCGCCGGCGAGGTCATCGTCATCAAGACGCTGATCAGCCACGACATGGAGTCGGGCCAGCGCAAGGACAAGGACGGCAACGTCATCCCGCGCAGGATCATCAACGCGTTCAGCTGCGAGTTCAACGGACAGCCGGTGTTCTCCTGCGACATCGCCCCGGCGGTGTCGTCGAACCCCTATTTCGAGTTCAGCGCCAAGGTGAACGAGAGCGGAACGTTCAAGTTCACTTGGGTCGACGACGACGGCTCGGTCTACTCGGCCGAGCAGCCGATCGAGGTGAAGTGATCCTGTTGCCGGCGGGCGGCGAGGGAGGCCGCCTGCAGATCTGGGAGGGACGGCAGTGAGATACATGCGACTGGCGGCCTCGGTGGCCGCCCTGGCCCTGCCGGGGCTGGTGCTCGCCGCGGCGGCGGATCCGGTGGACGACACGCTGGTCATCGACGACGTCGAGATCACCACCCGGGCGCCGGCGCCGGAGGGCCATCCCTTCGACGAGGTGCTCTCCGGCTGGCTGTTCCGCGAGGCGGAGACCCGGGCGACGCAGGCGGACAGCTTTGCCAACCCGGGCATGCTTGCGGTGGAGCGCGGCGAGGAGATCTGGAACACCGTCGAGGGCGGCGCCGGCAAGTCCTGCGCCTCCTGCCACGGCGATGCCGCCGAGAGCATGGCCGACGTCGGCGCCAGCTACCCCAAGTGGGACGAAGCCTCCGGCAAGCCGCTCAACGTGGAGCTGCGGATCGACAAGTGCCGGACGGAGAACATGGGGCTCGAGCCCTACAAGTTCGACGACCGGGACCAGGTGGCGCTCACCGCCTTCCTCAAGCACCAGGCGCTCGGCAAGCCGGTGGCCGTCGATCTTGCGGCCGGCGACATGCAGGCCTGGTGGGACCGCGGCAAGGAGACCTACTACACCCGCATGGGCCAGCTGAACCTTGCCTGCGCCTCCTGCCACGAGGCGAGCATGGGCAGGTACATTCGCGCCGACCACCTGAGCCAGGGACAGGTCAACGGCTTCCCGACCTACCGCTTCAACACTGGCGGCATGGTCTCGCTGCACAACCGCTTCCGCGGCTGCATCCGCGACACCCGGGCGGAATTCCCGAAGGGTCTCTCCGACGAGCTGGTGGCGCTCGAGGTCTATGTGACCTGGCGCGGCACCGGCCTCTCGGTGGAGACGCCGGCGGTCCGCCAGTGACGAGGACATGACGGCGGCGCGCCCGGGCGCGCCGCCGACCCGATTGGACACCCAGACCGGATCGCCCGCCGGCCCGCAGCCGCGCGGAGAGGATCCCTTTCGCCCGGAGCCGACCAGGACATGCTGACCCGCCGCGAATTCCTCATGGCCACCGCCGCGCTGTCGGCCATCGCCGGGCCGACGCCCTTCGGCGGCTGGTCGCGCGCCGCCGCCCAGCAGGCACTCACCGAGGACGGCCTCCTCGACGTCGAGCCCTTCGGCAACGTGACGCTGGTGCACGTCACCGACATCCACGCCCAGCTGGTGCCGGTCCACTTCCGCGAGCCGTCGGTGAACCTCGGGGTCGGCGAGGTCGCCGGCCTGCCGCCGCACGTGACCGGCGCCGACTTCCTGAAGCTCTACGGCATCGAGCCCGGCTCGCCGCTCGCCCATGCGCTCACCTACGAGGATTTCGCGGCGCTGGCGAAGACCTACGGGCGGATGGGCGGCATCGACCGCATCGCCACGGTGGTCAAGCGCATCCGCGCCGAGCGCGGCGACAACATGCTGCTGCTCGACGGCGGCGACACCTGGCAGGGCAGCTACACCGCGCTGAAGACAAACGGCCAGGACATGGTCGACGCCTTCAACCTGCTCGGCCCCGACGCCATGACCGGGCACTGGGAGTTCACCTTCGGCGCCGAGCGGGTGCAGGAGATCATCGACGGCCTGCCCTTCCCGTTCCTCGGAGGCAACATCTTCGACGCCGAGTGGGACGAGCCGGCCTTCGAGGCCTTCCGCGTCTTCGAGCGCGGCGGCGTCCGCGTCGGCGTCATCGGCCAGGCCTTTCCCTACACGCCGATCGCCAACCCCCGCTGGATGATGCCGAACTGGTCCTTCGGCATCCGCGAGGAGACCGTGGCGGCGAACGTCCAGGCGGTGCGGGACGAGGGGGCCGACCTGGTCGTCCTCCTTTCCCACAACGGCTTCGACGTCGACCGCGCGCTCGCCGGCCGGGTGCCCGGCATCGACGTGATCCTCACCGGCCACACCCACGACGCGCTGCCGGAGCCGGTGCTCGTCGGCAAGACGCTGCTGGTCGCTTCCGGCTCGCACGGCAAGTTCGTCGGCCGCATCGACCTCGACGTCTCCGGCGGCGAGGTGAAGGGCTTCCGCCACCGGCTGATCCCGGTCTTCTCCGACGTGATCACCCCGGACCCGGAGATGGCCGCGCTCGTCGGGGAGATCCGGGCCCCGCACGAGGCGGAGCTGAAGCGCGAGCTGGCCGTCACCGAGACGCTGCTCTACCGCCGCGGCAACTTCAACGGCACCTTCGACGACCTCATCTGCGACGCGCTGCTCGAGGTGCGGGACGCGGAGATCGCGCTGTCGCCGGGCTTCCGCTGGGGCACCTCGGTGCTGCCCGGCCAGCCGATCACCGTCGAGGACCTGCACAACGCCTGCGCCATGACCTACCCGGCCGCCTACCGCAGCGCGATGTCCGGCGCGATGCTGAAGGACATCCTCGAGGACGTCGCCGACAACCTCTTCAACGCCGATCCCTACTACCAGCAGGGCGGCGACATGGTCCGCGTCGGCGGCATGGCCTACGCGATCGACCCCGGCGCCTCCATGGGCAGCCGCATCAGCGAGATGACGCTGCTCTCCACCGGCGAGCCGATCGACCCCTCCCGCGAGTACGCCGTCGCCGGCTGGGCCTCGGTCAACGAGGACACCGAGGGCCCGCCGATCTGGGAGGTGGTGGAGGAGTACCTCTCCCGGCACCCGGTGATCCGGCTGGAGGAGAACCGTTCCGTCCGGGTCGTCGGCTGACCCGGACACCGCCCTAAAGGGGCGTCATCGCAAGCAGGACCGAACGGGTGGGGTTCGGCAACCGTCATGTCGAGGAAGACCCGATGAAGGACGAAAACAAGCAACCGGGTGCGAGCCGCCGCCAGTTCCTGCGGACCGGACTCGCCGGCGGTGTGGCGCTCGCCGGGACCGCCGCGGCGAGCGTGGCCCGGGCGGGCTCCGACCCGCTGATCACCGAGGTCCAGGACTGGAACCGCTACCCGGGCGAGGGCGTCGACGCCCGGCCCTACGGCACCCCCTCGGAGTTCGAGGCCCATGTGGTGCGCAAGAACGTGGCCTGGCTGACGGCGGACCCGATCTCGTCGGTGAACTTCACGCCGCTGCACGAGCTCGACGGCATCATCACCCCGAGCGGCCTCTGCTTCGAGCGTCACCACGCCGGCATCGCCCACATCGCTCCCGGCGACCACCGGCTGATGATCCACGGCATGGTCGACCGTCCTCTGGTCTTCACCATGGAGGACCTGAAGCGGCTGCCGCGCGAGAACCGCGTCTACTTCCTCGAGTGCGCCGCCAACACGGGCATGGAGTGGCGGGGCGCCCAGCTCAACGGCGTCCAGTTCACCCACGGCATGGTGCATTGCGTCCAGTACACCGGGGTGAAGCTGTCGCGCCTCCTGGAGATGGCCGGCGTCAGGCCGGGCGCGGCCTGGGTCCTGGCCGAGGGCGCCGACGCCTCGGGGATGTCGCGCTCGATCCCGCTGGAAAAGGTGCTCGACGACTGCCTCGTCGCCTTCGGCCAGAACGGCGAGGCGCTGAGGCCCGAGCAGGGCTATCCGCTCCGCCTCGTGGTGCCCGGCTGGGAGGGCAACATGTGGGTGAAGTGGCTGCGCCGGATCGAGATCGGCGACCAGCCCTGGCAGCACCGCGAGGAGACCTCCAAGTACACCGACCTTCTCGCCGACGGGCGCGCCCGTCGCTTCACCTTCGGCATGGACGTGAAGTCGGTCGTCACCAGCCCGAGCCCGCAGGCGCCGGTGCGCCACGGCCCCGGCCCGCTGGTGGTCACCGGGCTCGCCTGGTCGGGCGAGGGCCGCATCGAGCGGGTCGACGTCTCGATCGACGGCGGCCGCAACTGGACGGCCGCCCGCCTCGACGGGCCGAGCCTGCCGAAGGCGCTGCACCGCTTCTACCTCGACATCGACTGGGACGGCTCGGAGCTGTTCCTGCAGTCCCGCGCGATCGACGAGAAGGGCTTCGTGCAGCCGACCAAGGACCAGCTGCGCGCCGCCCGCGGCACCAATTCCATCTACCACAACAACGGAATCCAGACCTGGCACGTGGCCAAGGACGGAGTGGTCGAGAATGTCGAGATTTCCTGACGCCCTGGTCGCGGCGCTCGCCGCGCTCGTCCTCCCCGTGGCGGGGGCCGCGGCCGGGGACGCCCCCGCGGTCGGCTGGATCGCCACGCCCGAGGAAATCGCCGCCTGGGACATCGACGTGCGTCCCGACGGCGCCGGCCTTCCGGTCGGCCGCGGCACCGTCGCCGACGGCGAGCCGCTCTACGAGGAGAACTGCGCCGCATGCCACGGCGACTTCGGCGAGGCGATCGGCCGCTGGCCGGTGCTCGCCGGCGGCCATGGCACGCTCCAGGCCGACCGCCCGGAGAAGACCATCGGGTCCTTCTGGCCCTATGCCTCCACGGTCTACGACTACATCCGCCGGGCGATGCCCTTCGGCAACGCCCGCTCGCTCAGCGACGACGAGGTCTACGCGCTGACCGCCTACGTGCTCTACCTCAACGACGTCGTGACCGACGAGGAGTTCCAGCTCTCCAACGAGAACTTCACCGAGGTCAGGCTGCCCAACGAGGCGAACTTCTTCGACGACGACCGGCTGTCGGAACCGCACAACGCCAAGGTTGAGCCCTGCATGAGCGACTGCAAGCCGGGCCCGGTGACCATCACGATGCACGCCGCGATCCTGGACGTCACGCCCGAGGACGGCGGCGACGACGAGGGCCCCTCGGGCGGCATCGACTGAGCCGGTTTCCACCGCCTTTCGCCGGCCGGAGCCTCCCCTCTCCGCCGGCGCGAGCGCCGGCCGCGAGACCGATTCCGATCGGTCGTCGCGCGCCGGCCTCGGCCGTTGCCCGCAGGGCTTGACGCCGGTCGCCACCGCGCGGTGAACTTGCGCCCGGACCCGAAGCCGGAGGAAAGCCGCATGATCGTCACCACGACGCCCAGCATCGAAGGGCGCCGCATCGTCGCCTACGATGGCATCGTCACCGGGGAGGCGATCCTCGGCGCCAACATCATCCGCGACTTCTTCGCCAACATCACCGACATCATCGGCGGGCGGTCCGGCGCCTACGAGCAGGAACTGGCCAAGGCGCGCGAGACGGCGCTCGGCGAGATGCAGGATCGGGCCCGCGCGCTCGGCGCCGACGCCGTGGTCGGCGTCGACCTCGACTACGAAGTGATCAACAACATGCTGATGGTCTCCGCCTCGGGCACGGCCGTCCGGCTCGACTGACTGCGGCGCGCCCCGCCGGGAGCCGGCGCCGGCGCTCGCGGGTTCGGACGGGAGAGCCTTGCCGGACCTACCCGCCCGCGAGGCGGATCGGGCCTGCGTTCGCCGGTCCGGGTGCCCGCCCGGCCGGCCGGGCGAGGTGCGACGACGGGAGAACCGCCATGAGCGACGCCGACACCCGGATCTTTCTCGACGCGGCCGTGCCGCCCGACGCCGGGGACCGACCGGGCCGGCGAGACAGGCGGAGCCGGTATTGAACGAGGCGAGGACCCCCACGCTCGAGGAGAAGGTCGCCTTCCTGTCCCGGCCGGGAAGCTGGCAGGACGGCGAGGTGGTGGTGCGCGAGACGCGGACCTCCTTCGTCTTCCTCGTCGGCGAGCGCGCCTACAAGCTGAAGCGTCCCATCGCCGACCGGCTGCTCGACTTCCGCACGCTGGAGGCGCGGCGCCGCAATGCGGAGGAGGAGGTGCGCCTCAACCGCCGCCTCGCCCCGCCGGTCTACCTCGGCACGCTGCCGCTGACCCTTCGCGACGACGGCAGGCTGCAGGTCGGGGTCGAGGGCAGGGTGGTGGACTGGCTGGTCGCCATGCAACGCCTGCCGCGCGACCTCTTCCTGGACCGGATGATCGATCGGCGGGCGGTCGGGCGGGACGCCGTGGTCGCCCTCGGCCGGCGGCTCGCCCGCTTCTACGCGGCGGCCGAGCCGGTCCGCCCGGATCCGGGTGCCGTCCTCGCCGACTTCGCCGCCAGCATCGCCGGCGCGGCGGAGGCGCTTCAGGAGCCCGCCTTCGACCTTCCGCCGGAGCGGGTGCGTAACCTCGCCGGGCGGCAGGCGGCGCTCCTCGCCGACCGCGCGCCCGAGATCCGCGCGCGCATCGCCGGGGGCATTCTCCGAGAGGGGCACGGCGACCTCCGCCCCGAGCACGTCTTCCTCGGCGACCCGCCGGCGGTGATCGACTGCCTCGAATTCTCCCGGGCGCTGCGCGAGGGCGACCCCTTCGACGAGGTCGCCTACCTCGGCCTCGAATGCGCAAGGCTCGGCGCCGACTGGATCGGCCCGCTGCTCGAAGGGGAACTCGCCGCCGGGTTCGGTCACGCTCCCTCGGAACAGCTCCTCGGCCTCTACCGGGCCCACCGCGCCTTCCTGCGCGCCCATTTCGCCATGCGCCACCTGCTCGACCCGGTGCCGCGCGAACCGGCGAAGTGGCGGCCGCTGGCGGAGGCCTACCTCGCCGCCGCGGAGGCGGCGCTCGGTCAGGAGTCGAGCAGGTCGACGATCGAGCCGCCCTCGTGACGGCGCCGGATCGCCTCGGCCACCAGCGGGGCGACGTCGATCACGTCCAGCCGGTCGTGGCGGCCCCCGGGGACGCGGAAGGGCGGCACGGCGTTGGTCACCACGACGCGGTCGACCGCGGCGCCGTCGAGGACCGCCGGGCTGCCGCCGATGAAGAGCCCGTGGGTCGCGAAGGCGTAGACGCGCCGGGCGCCGGCGCGGCGGCAGGCTTCGGCGGCGCGGGCGAGGGTGGTACCGGTGGCGATCATGTCGTCGATGACGACGACGTCGCGGCCGTCCACGTCGCCGGCGAACAGGTCGCCGCTCACCACGCCGCCGCTGCGGTGCTTGTCGCAGATGCCCTTTGTGACCTCCCGGTCGAGCAGCCGCTCCAGCCGCTGGCGGAAGAGTTCGGCCCGCTTCATCCCGCCGGGGTCGGGCGAGACCACCGCGGCCGGCCGGTCGCCGACCAGCGCCGCGGCATGCACGGCCAGGGGCCCGCGCGCGTGGAGGTGCTCCGTCCGGCAGCGGAAGGCGTTCTGGAAGGCCGCGACGTTGTGCGCTTCCATCGTCATCACTGCATCCGTGCCCACCGCCTCAAGAATCGCGGCAAGGTGGCGGGTGGTGACCGGGTCGCGCGGCTTGGTCTGCTGGTCCTTGCGCAGGAAGGCGAGGTAGGGGGAGACGACCGTCACGCGCGCGGCGTCGGCCTGCTTGAGCGCGCCGACGAAGAACAGCAGCCGGACGAGCTTGGAATCCCCCGTCATCGCCGGCTCGCCGTGAAGGCCCTGGACGACGTAGACGTCGCGGCCGCGGACGGGCTCCAGCGGGCGCACCTTGTGCTCGCCGTCCTCGAAGGTGCGCTCCTCGTGCCGCCCGGGCGCAAGGCCGAGACGTCCGGCGACGGCGGCGGCGAAGTCGGCGCCGACGTCGAGGGAGAAGATCTGCGGTCCGGCGTCCGGGGCGGCGTCTCTCATCGCTCCCGCCCGGCTACTGGGCAGGCGCGGCCGGAACCGCGGGCGCTTCCGGAGCCGGAGCGACGGTGCCGGTGGCGGCGGGCTCGGGGGCCACCATCGCGGTGCCGTCGAACCAGCCGGCCCACCAGGCGAGCACCAGCGCCGCGACGACCGCCGCGGCCGTGACCGTCAGGGCGAGGGGCCAGCGCGTCTCATTGATCGCTGCCATGTCATGCCTCCTGGGCAAGGGGAGGCCGTCGCGGTCTCCCCGCACCTTCACGGAAGCATACTCCGCCGCGCCGGCCCATAACCTGCATCAACTCCGGCGCGGCGCCCCGGTTCAGGCGGCGGCGACGTCGGCGAGGAAGCCGTCCACCACGGCGCTGAGGTCCCGGGCCCGGCCGGTGACGTTCCGCGACAGGCCGAGCACCTCGTCGGAGGAGGCGGTCGTGCGCGACACCGCCCGCTGCAGGGCGGCGACGGACTCGCCCACCGTTGCGGTGCCCTCGGCGGCGGCGTTGACGTTGCGCGAGATCTCGCCCGTCGCCGCGCCCTGCTCCTCCACCGCGGCGGCGATGGCGGCGGTGAAGCGGTCGACCTCGGACATCTCGGCCATGATCACCTGGATCGCCTCGACGGCGGAGCCGGTGGTCTCCTGGATCGCCTCCACCTGGCGCGCGATGTCGGCGGTCGCCCGGGCGGTCTGGCCGGCGAGCGACTTCACCTCGCCGGCGACGACGGCGAAGCCCTTGCCGGCCTCCCCGGCGCGCGCAGCCTCGATGGTGGCGTTGAGGGCGAGCAGGTTGGTCTGCTCGGCGATGGAGCGGATCAGCGCCACGACGCTCTCGATCTCCTCGGCGGACCGGGCGAGCCTGGAGACGCGCTCGCCGGCGGCCTGGGCGTTCACCGCGGTCCGGCCGACGACCTCGACCGCGGAGGAGGTCTGCCGGCCGATCTCGCGGATGGAGGACTCCAGTTCCTCGGTGGCGGCGGCGACGGTCTGCACCGAGCCGGTGGCCGCCTCGGTCGCCTCGGCGGCACGGCTCGCCCGGCCGGAGGCGCCGCCCGCCACCTCGGCGAGGCCGGTGGCCTTCCGCTCGAGCTGCGCGGCGTCCTCGTCGAAGGCGGCGAGCAGGGTGGTGACCTCGCCGCGGAAGTGGTCGACGAGGTCCTCGAGCCGCCGTTGCCGTTCCATCTGCGCCGCCGTCTCGGCCTCCGCGGCCTCGGCGAGGCGCCGGCGCTCCACCTCGTTGTCGCGGAAGACGAGGACGGCGCCGGCCATCGCCCCGATCTCGTCGCGGCGGCCGCCGCCGGGCACCTCGACCTCGGTGTCGCCGGCGGCGAGGCGGCGCATGGCGCCGGTGATGCCGGCGAGCGGGACCGCGATCGCCCGGTGGAGGCCGACGGCGGTGAGGCCGGCAAGGACGAGGGCGGCCGCCACCGCCGCGATGACGAGGGTTGCGACGATCTCGCCGGCGCGCCCGGAGGTGGCCGCGAAGACCGAGGCGAGGTCGCCGATCGCCGCTGAGGCGGCGAGCGAGGCGTCGCGGGCCTCGTCGGCCGCCGCCCTGAGGTCCGTCGTCGCGACGAGGAGGTCGGCGAAGGCGGCCGCGAACCCGTCGACCTCCGCCGCGATCCCTTCGAGCCCCGACTTCTCCATCTCGCCGGCGAGCACGCCGGCGCGCTTCAGCCCGGCCTCGATCAGCGCGGCCGTCTCCGGCTTCGGGTTGCCGCGGTACTGGAAGGTCTCGGCGGCGAGGCCGGCGACCACGCTGGAGAAGCTCGCGCCCATGCGGCTGGTCTCGAGCGCCTTGGCGCGCAGCAGCCCGCGGTTCTGCTGCTGGTAGGAGAGGGCGTCCGCGGCCTTGGCCTGGAGCCGGAGAACCTCCTCGCTGTCGTTGGCGGCGGTCTCGAGCAGGGCGATCGCGCGATCGCGCGCCGACGTGGCTGCGACGGGGGTCGCCGCGTCGCGGACCCGCGCGAGGAGGTCGGAGGCTTCGCCGGTCTTCCCGGCGAGCGCCGCGAGCTTCGCCGCGATGTCCCCGGCGGGCTCGCCCGCGGCGAGCTTCTTCACCACCGGCAGCATGCCGCCGAGGCCGGCGCCGGCGGCGATCACGAAGCGCTGCTCCCCGGTGAGCGCGTGGCTCTTCAGCGACGACAGCGTGCGGAGGGTGTCCGCCCGGACGCCGGCCATCTGCTGGATCCCGAGGCGGGCGGCGCCGAGGTCGTCGGCGATCGTGTCGACCTCGTCGGTGATCTCGTCCGCCTTGTCGAAGCCCAGCTCCTGGACCTCTGCCCCGCGCGCCCTCAGGGTCTCGAGGCGGGCGAGGGCGGCGGACTGTGCCTCCTCCAGCCGCATCGCGGCGTCGAGCAGCGCGCCGAGCCCGGCGGAGAAGCGGTCGACCGCCGTGCGGACGAAGGCGCCCTCCTCCTCGTCGAGGTCGACCGCGTGGATCGTGCCGTCGAGCCGCGCCGCGGCGGCCCGGGCGCGCTCCGCCGCGTCCGGCGCCCGCTGGTCGAGGAATTCCATCGTGGCCGTGCTGGCGGCGTTCATGTCGGCGAGCATCACGACCGACTTGCCGGTGCGGTCCACCGCGCCGCCGACCTCGCCGAGGCCGACGATCGAGGTCGCTCCGATCGCGCCCGCGACCAGCGCCATGGCGATGGCGCCGAGCGCCAGCTTCGAGCCCACCGAACCGGACACCCGCCGAACCTGGAGTCGCATCTTGTGCCTAGCCCCCTGCATCGGATCTCAATGCAGAAAGTGCTAATCGGCAAATGTAAGTATTTTCTGAACGTGACGGCGGTCAGCGGATCGGATGGATCGGCACCGCGTCATGGGTGGCGAAGGTGCGCTTGTCGTCCTCCTCGACGAGGCGGACCGGATAGCCCCAGAGGTCGGCGATGTGCTGCAGCACGCGGCCGGCGTCGCCGGGGTGCAGCGTGCGCCCCTCGACCACCGAATGGCGCAGCATCAGACGCCGGTCGCCATAGAGGTCGACGTCCACCACCTGCACGTCCGGATCCTGCCGGCCGACGTCGTATTGCCGGGCGAGCGCCCGCCGCACCTCGCGGTAGCCGCCCTCGTCGTGGATCGCGGCAACGAGGATCTCCTCCTCGTCGGGATCGTCGACCAGCCGGAACAGCCGCAGCCTGCGAATCAGCGCCGGGCTGAGGAACTGCAGGACGAAGCTCTCGTCACGGTAGTTCGCCCAGGCGTCCCGCAGCACCCCGTAGGGATCGTCCGAGCCGGCGATGTCGGGGAACAGGGCCCGGTCCTCCGCCGTCGGCTCCAGGCAGATCCGCTCGATATCCTGCATCATGGCGAAGCCGAGCGCGTAGGGGTTGATCCCGCCATAGCGCCGGTCGTCGAACTCCGGTTGGGCGATGACGTTGGAGTGGGCGTGCAGGAACTCGAGGAAGGCGCCCTCGGAGAGCCGCCCCTGCTCGTGGAGGCGGTGGAGGATGCGATGGTGCACGAAGGTCGCGCAGCCCTCGTTCATCAGCTTGGTCTGGCGCTGCGGGTAGAAGTATTGCGCGACCTGGCGGACGATGCGCAGGATCTCCCGCTGCCAGGGCTTCAGCAGCGGCGCGGTCTTCTCCAGGAAATAGAGGATGTTCTCCTCCGGCAGCCGCAGCAGCGCCCGGCGTCGGTCGTCCTCGGTCGGTCGCCGCCCGCGCCGGCGGCTGTCGGGCAGGGTGCGCCAGAGGTCGTTGTAGACGCGCTCGTCATGCGCCCGCCGTTCCGCCTCGCGGCGCTCCTCCGAGCGCAGGTCCGGCGCCTGCTTGCCCGGATAGCGGTGGATGCCGTGGTTCATCAGCGCGTGGGCGGCGTCGAGCAGCCGCTCCACGGCCGCGGTCCCGTGCCGCTCCTCGCAGGCCGAGATGTAGGACTTGGCGAAGGAGAGGTAGTCGAGGATCGCCGTGGCGTCCGTCCACTGGCGGAAAACGTAGTTGTTCTTGAAGAAGTGGTTGTGCCCGAAGGCTGCGTGGGCGATCACGATCGCCTGCGTCGTCGCCGAGTTCTCCTCCATGATGTAGACGAGGCAGGGCGAGGAGTTGATGACGATCTCATAGGCGAGGCCCTGCCAGCCCTTCCGGTAGAGGGTCTCGTTGCGGGCGAACTGCTTGCCGAAGGACCAGTGCTTGTACAGCACCGGCATGCCCGTCGAGGCGTAGGCGTCGAGCATCTGCTCCGACGTGATCACCTCGATCCGGTTCGGATAGACGTCGAGGCCGAGTTCGGAGAGGGCGATCGGCTCCACCGCCTCGTGGATCCGCGACAGGGTGTCGAAGTCCCAGTCCGCACCGGTGAACAGCAGCCGGTCCTCCGCGAGCCGGGTCATCATGCGCCCTCCACGCCGGCCGTCTCGCTGCGACGCTCGAACAGTTGCCGGAACACCGGGTAGATGTCGCGCCGGTCGTCCACCCGCCGCATGGCGAAGGGCAGGTCCGGCCGGGCGAGGCCGCGGTAGGCGCCCCAGAGCGTCGTCTCCCGGCCGGTGAAGCCGCCGTCGCCCTCGCCCCCGAAGCGGCCGACCTCCAGGTAGGCGTAGTATTGCGACATCGGCAGGATGGTCTCGCGCAGGAGCCCCACCGCGCGGTCGTTGTCGTGCGGGAAGTTGTCGCCGTCGGAGGCCTGCGCGGCGTAGATGTTCCACTGGTCGGCCGGGTAGCGCTCGCCGGCGATGCGGATCATCTCGTCGAGGGCCGAGGAGATCACCGTGCCGCCGCTCTCGCGGCTGTGGAAGAAGGTGTCCTCGTCCACCTCCTTGGCCTCGTGGGTGTGGCGGATGAAGACGATGTCGACGCGCCGGTAGCGCCGCTTCAGGAAGACGTAGAGCAGGCTGAAGAAGCGCTTGGCGATGTCCTTCATCCGCTCGTCCATCGAGGCGGAGACGTCCATCAGGCAGAACATCACCGCCCGCGCCACCGGCTCGGGCTTGGCCTCGGTGCGGCGGAAGCGAAGGTCGAGCGGGTCGATGAAGGGCACCATGCGCGAGCGCCGCTCCTGCCGCTCCAGCTCCGCCCTGAGCCGCACGGCCGCCTCCTCCTCGCCCTCCGCCTCGAGGTCGGCGATCCGGCGGCGGAGATCGTCGAGCTCGGCCGTTCCGGGCCTGCGCAGCGCGATACGCCGGGAGAGGCTGCGGCGCAGCGTCCTCGGCACCGACAGCGCAGCCGGCGGGCCGGAGGTCTGGAAGCCGGCGCGCTGGCGCTTGTCCCGGGTCTCGCCGACCAGCTGGCGCTTGGCGAGGTTGGGCAGCTCGAGGTCGGACAGGAACAGCTCGAGGAACTCCTCGCTGGTGAGCACGAAGCTGAACTGGTCCTCGCCCTGCCCGTCGGGGCTTCCCTCGGCGCCGCCGCCGCCCGCGCCGCCGTCCGGCCGCGGGATGCGATCGCCCTGCACGAACTCCTTGTTGCCCGGCAGCACGTGCTCGCGGACACCGACGGAGCCGGTGCGGAAGGTGGGCTCGTGGACGCCGTCCGCGGGGATCACCACGGGCCCGCCCTCGCCGATCTCGCGGATCTTGCGGGAGGCGGAGGCCTCGCGCACGGCCTGCCGCACCAGCGACCGCGCCCGGCGGATGAACCGCTGCCGGTTGCCGAGGCTCTTGCCTCCGGGATCAAGCCGACGGTCGATGATATTCATCGAGTTTCCTCAGCCCGCCTGCCTCACGCGCATGTACCACTCCACCAGCCGCCGGACCTGCCGCTCGGTGAACCCGCGCCTCATCATCCGCTCCACGAACTCGTGGTGCTTCCTCTCGGTCTCGCCGTCCTTCTTCGATCCGAAGCTGATCACCGGCAGGAGGTCCTCGACCTGGCTGAACATCCGCTTCTCGACCACGTCGCGGATCTTCTCGTAGCTGGTCCAGGAGGGGTTCCGGCCCTGGTTCGCCGCCCGGGAGCGCAGCGAGAACTTCACCACCTCGTTGCGGAAGTCCTTCGGGTTGGCGATCCCGGCCGGCTTCTCGATCTTGGTGAGCTCCTGGTTGATCAGCTCGCGGTCGAGCAGCTGGCCGGTGTCCGGGTCCTTGTAGTCCTGGTCCTCGACCCAGGCGTCGGCGTAGGCGACATAGCGGTCGAAGAGGTTCTGGCCGTAGTCGTTGTAGGACTCCAGGTAGGCCTTCTGGATCTCGTTGCCGATGAACTCGGCGTAGCGCGGCGCGAGGTCCGACTTGATCAGGTCGAGGTAGGCCCGCTCGGTGTCCTCCGGGAACTGCTCGCGGCGCACCGCCTGCTCGAGCACGTACATGAGGTGCACCGGGTCGGCCGCCACCTCCTCGGTATCGTGGTTGAAGGTCGACGACAGGGTCTTGAAGGCGAAGCGGGTGGAGATCCCGTTCATGCCCTCGTCCACCCCCGCGGCGTCCCGGTACTCCTGCAGCGTCCGCGCCTTCGGATCGACCTCCTTCAGGCTTTCACCGTTGTAGACGCGCATCTTGGCGTAGAGCGTCGAGTTCTCGTGCGGCTTCAGCCGCGACAGCACCGCGAAGCGCGCCAGCATCTCCAGCGTGTCCGGCGCGCAGGGCGCCTCGGAGAGCTCGGAATTGCGCAGCAGCTTGTCGTAGATCTTCGTCTCCTCGTCCACGCGCAGGCAGTAGGGCACCTTGATCACGTAGATGCGGTCGATGAAGGCCTCGTTGTTGCGGTTGTTCTTGAAGGTCCGCCACTCCGCCTCGTTGGAGTGGGCCATGATCATGCCCGAGAAGGGGATCGCGCCGATGTTCTCCGAGCCGACGTAGCTGCCCTCCTGCGTGGCCGTCAGCAGCGGGTGCAGCATCTTGATCGGCGCCTTGAACATCTCGACGAACTCGAGCACGCCCTGGTTGGCGCGGTTGAGGCCGCCGGAGTAGGAGTAGGCGTCGGGATCGTGCTGGGCATGCATCTCGAGGCGGCGGATGTCCACCTTGCCGACCAGCGAGGAGATGTCCTGGTTGTTCTCGTCGCCGGGCTCGGTCTTGGCGATGGCGACCTGCCTGAGCCGCGACGGCATCACCCGGGCGACGCGGAACTTGCGGATGTCGCCGCCGAACTCGTCGAGGCGCTTGACGCACCAGGGGCTCATCAGGCCGGTGAGCCGGCGGCGCGGGATGCCGTACTCGGTCTCCAGCATGTCGGCCATGGTGTCGGGGTCGAACAGGCTGAGCGGGCTCTCGAACACCGGGCTGAGCTCGTCGCCGGCCTTCAGGACGTAGATCGGCTTCTCCTCCATCAGCGCCTTGATGCGCTCGGCCAGCGACGACTTGCCGCCCCCGACGGGGCCGAGCAGGTAGAGGATCTGCTTGCGCTCCTCCAGCCCCTGCGCGGCCTGGCGCAGGAAGGCGACGATGCGCTCGACCGTCTCCTCCATGCCGTAGAACTCGGCGAAGGTCGGATAGGCCCGCATGGTCCGGTTCATGAAGATGCGGCCGAGCCGCGGGTCCTGCGACGTGTCGATCAGCTGCGGCTCGCCGATGGCCGCGAGCAGCCGTTCGTGCGGTCCCGCGTACATCAACGGGTCGCTCCGGCAGCCCTCCAGGAAGTCCTGGATGGTCATCGTGCTGTCGCGCCTGGCCTCGTAGGCCTCCGCATATCTGTCGAACAGAGCACTCAAGGTCTGCCTCCCGAGGTGGTCGTGCCCCCCTGGTGCTGTCGCCCGTCCGGCTTGGCGGCGGCGCGACGGCGGCCCTGCATAAGGAAATTGGTAAAAGACGGGAGAACCGCAAGGGGTGCAGCCCTGCCGGGCACGTACAAAGAAACGCTGCCGCGGCCCGCGCCACCGGCCGGACCCTTCCCGAAGCGCGGAAACCTCCGCGCTGCGTGTCCGGTGATCGGCGTTGGCTGCATGGGCATCCGGTCCTCCTCGGCGGCCGCAGGCGCGACCCCATGAGGTTCAACCGGTGACCCGGCCCCGCGTTCCGCCTCCGATCGTCCATCGTGGAGATGCAATGCGGCCGTGGCGCGGCGGCGGCCGATTTCCGCCGCAGCCGGGCCGTGGCGGACCCCCGCCGTGGGCTGCTTGCGGCGCCGGCGGCAATGCCGGAATATTCCGCCGTGATATTGACCTTTTTCATCCTGCTGCTCGCCGGCGTCGTCTGGCTGGTCTCGCTGGCGGCGAACAGGATCGCCCGCACCGGGCCGCTGGCCTCCCGCGCAGGGCTCCGGC
This sequence comes from Pleomorphomonas sp., assembly GCA_041687675.1. GTDB lineage: Bacteria > Pseudomonadota > Alphaproteobacteria > Rhizobiales > Pleomorphomonadaceae > JAWLBM01. The sequence goes on from JAWLBM010000001.1 coordinate 350,752, forward strand.
TGGCGCTCGCCTGCTGGCCGGCCCCGGTCCTGCTCGCCTGGCTGGCCGTTGTCTGGTGGGAGGTGATGGCCGACCCGACGGCGGCCAACCTGTTCCCGCTCGCCTTCGCGATCCTGGTGGTGCTGTGGCTGGTCTATGCCCTGCTCCTCCATGTCGCGGCGAGGATCGCCGGCGCCATGGCCTCCAGATGATGCCGCCTGGGGCATTCCGCCGCCCCGGACCCGGCGAGGACTGCCCGAGGGAGGAACCCGTGACGACGATCGAGACCGACCGCCTTCTCCTGCGCCCGTTGGCCCGGTCGGACGCGGCCGCCATCTCGCGCCTCCTCCTCGACGACCCGGAGGCGGTTCGGATGACCGCGCGGATTCCGGAGCCCTGCACGCCGGAGGCGGCGCTCGCCTGGATCCGCCTGCGCGTTGGCCCCGGCGAGCACACCTTCGCCATGGAGACCCGGGACGGGGACTTCGTCGGCTGCATGGGGCTGGTCGCGCCCGGCGGCGACGTCGGCGCCATGGGCTACTGGGTCGGCCGGCCGTGGTCCGGCCGCGGCTTCGCGACCGAGGCGGGCCACGCCGCGCTGGAGCACGCCCGCCGCCTCGGCCTGGCTACCGTCCTCGCCGAGGCCCTCCCGGACAACGGGGCGTCCCTCCGCGTCCTCGAGAAGCTGGGGTTCGAGCCGGACGGCGCACTCGAGAAGGATCTCCCCGAGCGGGGCGGCCGGCGGCTGCTGCTCCGCTTCCGCCGACGGCTCTGACGGTCCGCCCCGACGCGTCACGCGCCGAGCGGGGCATATCCCTCCGGGGTGAAGCGCGGCAGGCAGAGGCAGAGGAAGACGAGGTCGCCGGGCCCGTCGTTGCGGATCCGCTGGGCGGCGCCGGCCGGGATGTCGACGCAGTCGCCCGGCCCGACCCGCACCTCCACGCCGTCGCCGGCGTCCATCACGCCGGCGCCGCGCTCGACGATGTAGACCTCCCGCACGTCAAGGGCGTGCAACTGCGTCGTCACGCCCGCTTCCACGCGCGCCCGCGCCAGCGAGACGCCCGGCACCGCCGGGTCGTTCAGGAGTTCGGCGATGTGGCAGCGCTCGCCGGTGGAGACCTCGCCGCGGCCGGAGGCGGGGATCAGGCGGAGCGGGCTTTCGGGCATCGTGGCCTCCGGGTATCGCCGGTTCAGGGGGCGCAGGTCGCAGTCGGCAGGCGGCCCGCGGCATCGGCCGGGCCGTCCCGGCCAGGGCGGTGCGTTCGGCCAGGACAAGGATGGACGTCCGGCCCCCGGCGTCAATCGCGACGTGCGGCTCCGCTCTGGCACGCCGCCAGAAGCTCGCCTAGGCTGGCGCCAGCCGCACGAGCCCCGAGGAGTCGCCGTTGAGCCCGCCGCCCGCCGCCCCTGCCGGTTCGCCCGGCGACCTCCTCGCCGTGGTCGGCGCCACCGTCGTCACCTGCGACGGCGCGATGAGCGTGGTGCCGGACGCGACGATGCTGGTGGAGGGTGGGCGGATCGCGGCGATCGGTCCGCGGGCCGCGGTCGAGGTGCCCGAAGGAGCGCGGATCGTCCGGGGCGAGGACCGGATCCTGATGCCGGGTCTCGTCAACATGCACTGCCATGCCGGCGACAGCCTGTTCCGCGGCCTCGTCGAGGACCTGCCGCTGGAGCCCTGGCTGCAGACCGTGTGGACGGCGGAGCGGACGATCCTCGACCCGGACACCTGCCGCCTCGGCGCCCGGCTCGGCCTCGCCGAACTCGCCCTCCAGGGCGTCACCACCGTGATGGACATGTTCTGGCACGTGGACGAGACCGTTGCCGCCGCGCACGAGATCGGCCTGCGCCTTGCCACCGGCGGCATCTTCTTCGACCCGCCGGGCATGGACGGGCGGACGGTGGAGACCCGCAGGGCCGCCGCCGAGGACTTCTGCCGGCGCCATGCCGCCGACCCGATGCTGTTCACCGGGGTGATGCCGCACGCGACCTACACCGCCGGGCCGCAGAGCCTCCTCGCCGCCGCCGAGGTCGCCCGCGCCCACGATGGCTTCTTCTGCACCCACGCGGCCGAGACCCGCGTCGAGCAGGCGACCATCCTCGAGCGCTACGGCGCGCGGGTGATCAAGCACCTCGACCGGCTGGACCTCCTCGGCCCGCGCACCGTGCTCGCCCACTGCGTCCACCTCGACGAGGAGGAGATCGCTCTGCTCGCGCGGACCGGCACCCATGTGGCGCACAATCCGATGTCGAACCTGAAGCTCGCCTCCGGCTTCGCGCCCGTCCCGGCGCTGCTCGCCGCCGGTGTGAACGTGACGCTCGGCACCGACGGGGCGATCTCCGGCAACGACATCGACCTCTGGCTGGCGACGCGCCTCGCCGCCACCCTGCACAAGGCCGCCAGCGGCGACGCGGCGGCGGTGCCGACGGCGGAGGCGCTGAGGATGGCCACCGTGAACGGGGCGCGGGCGCTCGGCGCGGTCGACCGGCTCGGCTCGCTCGAGGCCGGCAAGGAGGCGGACTTCGTTCTCGTCGCCACCGACCGGATCCACGCCGCGCCGCTGTTCGATCCGGTGACCCACCTCGTCTACGCCGCCGGCAAGGGCGACGTCACCGACGTCTTCGTCGCCGGCCGGCAGATCGTCGAGGCGGGCCGGCTGCTGACCGCGGACGTCGGCGCCATCATCGCCGACGTGCATGCGCTGAGGGGCCGCACGCTCGCCAGCATCGGCCGCGCCTGAAGGCGCCGTGGCCGGGGCGGCCAGGGGCTCAGGCCGAGACGTCCACCTCCTGGCGGGTGCTCTCGGTGAGGAAGCCGGCATCGAGCACCTGCTGCAACTCCGCCGCGCGGCGGAAGGACGGCTCGGCGGTGGCGCCGGTGAGGCAGGCGACGACGAAGGCCTGGTAGTTGGTGCCGACCGGCTCCACCGTCACGTCGCGCCAGGCCTGGGTGTGGATGTCCTCGCCGGAACAGACGCGCAGGTGGGTGCCGTCCGTGCCATGCTGCAGTTCGAGGCCGCCCCTGTCGCCGTAGACCCGCAGCCGCAGCGTGTTGGCGTAGCCGCTCGCCCAGCGGCTGGCGTGCACGACGCCGATGGCGCCGTTGTCGAACTCGACCGACATGGTGAAGCTGTCGTTGGCGTCGAGCTTGTAGACGCCGATGCGGTTCTCCGGCGCCTTCTCGAACGTCCTCAGCCGGCAGAACACCCGCGCCACGTCGGCCGCCGCGCCCCAGGAGGCGAAGTCGAGGATGTGGATGCCGACGTCGCCGAGGACGCCCTTGGAGCCGTGCGCCTCGGACAGGCGCCACAGCCAGCGGTCCTCGCTGCGCCAGTCGCCCCAGTGGAGTCCGGAGAGCCAGCTCTGCAGGTAGGAGGCCTCGACGTGCTTGACCTCGCCGATGGCGCCCGAGAGCACCATCTGCCGCGCCGCCTGGATCTCGGCGACGTTGCGGTAGGAGAGGTTGACCATGCCGACGAGGCCCTTCGCCTCGGCGGTCTCGGTCATCTCCAGGGCGTCGGCGTAGGTGACGGCGAGCGGCTTCTCGCAGAACACGTGCTTGCCGGCGGCGAGCAGCTTCATCGTGGTCGGATGGTGCTCGGAGTCCGGCGTGACGTTGGCGGCGGCGTCGAACTCGCCCCAGGCGATCGCCGCGTCCAGCGAGTCGAAGCCGCGCGGGATGCCGTGCTCCTCGCAGAAGGCGTCGACGCGGGCTTGCAGGACGTCCACGGCGCCGGTGATCTCCACCCCGGGGATCGCCCCGAAATGGCGCACGTGGGTCTTGGCCATGGATCCGGTCCCGAGGATCAGGAGGCGCATGGGTGTCTTCCGAGGCTGGCAGGCGGAGGTTGGCGGGGAATGCGTCCGGTGCGCCCGCACCGAAGGCCCGGAGGCCGGCGGCCGTCCGGGGATGGGCGGCCGGGGGGACCCGGCCGCGGGTGGCGTGCGCCGGCGGGCCGCCGGCGGGGGGATCAGCGGTAGCCGGCCTCGCCGGGAGTGTGCAGGCGCGGTCCGCGCTCCTCGATCGGCTCGAGCGCCCTGTCGACCGGCACGTTGGGCGCCTCGTTGACGCCCTTCCAGGCGCTCGCCGGGTTGTGCGCCCACTTCACCGCGTTGCGCAGCACCAGCCGGACGTTGGCGTCGTAGTAGGTCGGGTAGGTCTCGTGCCCGGGGCGGAAATAGAAGATGTTGCCCGCGCCGCGGCGGTAGACGAGGCCGGAGCGGAACACCTCGCCGCCCTGGAACCAGGAGACGAACACCGTCTCCAGCGGCTCGGGCACGGAGAAGGGCTCGCCGTACATCTCCTCCATGCCGATCTCGAAGTGCTCGCCGAGGCCGGCGGCGATCGGATGGTTGGGGTTGATCGCCCAGATCCGCTCCCGCTCGCCCGCCTCGCGCCACTTCAGGGCGCAGGGCGTGCCCATCAGGCGCTTGAAGATCTTGGAGAAGTGGCCGGAGTGGAGGACGATGAGGCCCATCCCCTCCCACACCCGGCGGGCGATCCGCTCGACCACCTCGTCGGAGACGTCGCCGTGCGCCTTGTGGCCCCACCAGACCAGCACGTCGGTGGCGGCGAGCCGCTCCTCGGTGCAGCCGTGCTCCGGCATCTGCAGCGTCACGGTGGACGCCTCGATCGCCGGGTCCTCCTCGAGGGCGGCGGCGATGGTGGCGTGCATGCCGTCCGGGTAGAGGCGGGCGACGGTCTCGTTGATCTGCTCGTGGACGTTCTCGCCGAAAACCAGGGCCTTGATGGTCATCATGTCCTCCGAAGGACGGATGGTCCGGGGCCGGCTCCGCCGGCCCGGGCCGCCTGCCTCGGCAGGCGCGAAACGCCCCATTCGCCCGCAATGATCCAAAGCGCTTTCGCGGTGACGAGTCAAGCGGCGGCGCCCCGGATTTTGGCGCGGTAGCCCATTCTGCACAGGCAGGTGTCTCGAGTGTCGGGTCGGGATTCAAAGCGCTTTGAAGGAGTCGGTCAGCGTTCGCGCAGCCGGTCCCGCAGGTGGAAGAACGCATAGGCGGCGGCGAGCCCGAGGCGGCGGGCGAGCGGGTGCACGAGGCCCGGCGGCAGCCCGCGCATCGGCGCCGGCACGTCCGGCCGCGCGCCGCCGCCGGCGGCGATCGCCGCGGCGATCCGCGCCCCGGCAAAGGGCGCGGTGTTGACGCCGTTGCCGTGGAAGCCGAAGGCATGGAACACGCCGGGATCGTCGTCGAGCCGGTCCACCGAGGGGGTCAGCCGCCCGGTGAGGCAGACGAGACCGCTCCAGAAGCGCTCCACCTCGGCCGCCCCGAAGGCCGGGAACACCTCGCCGAGGCGACGCTCGAGATGGCGCTTCATCGCCGCGCTCTCGCGCGGGGAGCCGGACAGTCCGCCGCGGGCGCCGAACAGGAAGCGGCGGTCCGGCAGCAGGCGATAGTAGAACAGGAGGTCCCGCATGTTGGAGACCGGGCACTCCGTGCGCCAGGACTCCGCCGCCAGTTCCGCCGCCGTGAGCGGCCGGGTGACGATGATGTTGGAGAGCGCCGGCAGCGTCCGCTGGGAGAACGCGGGGTGGAGCGCGTCCTGGGTGTAGCCGTTGGTGGCGAGCACCACCGTCCGCGCCGTGACGGTCCCGCCCGAGGTGGCGAGCCGGTGGCGGCCCCCCTCGCGCGTCCAGCCGAGCACGGCGCTCCCGGCGAAGAGGCGCGCCCCTCGCCGCTCCGCCGCCTCGCGCAGGCCGGCGACGAACTTCAGCGGGTGAAGGGCGAAGGGGCCGGCGATGCGCAGGCCGCCGAACTGCTCGCGCCCGGCATGGGCCTCGGCTGAGAAGGCGGCGCGGTCGAGGAAGGTCGCGTCGAAGCCGAAGCGCCGGCGGCTGACCTCGGCGAAGGCCTCGGCCTCGGCGGTGGCGTGCGGATGGTGGGCGACCTCGTAGACGGCGTCCCCCTGCGGGTCGGCGTCGATCGCCTCGTCGGCGAGGAGGTCGCGGACGAAATGCACCGCCTCCATCTGGCTGCGCCAGTAGGCGTCCGTCGCCCCGCGGCCGTAGCGGCGGTCCATCGCCGCCAGGCCGAGCTTGGTGGCGCCCGGCGAGACGAAGCCGCCGTTGCGGCCGGAGGCGCCCCAGCCGATCGGCCCGGTCTCCAGCACCACCGCCTCGATGCCGTGGTCGCGGGCAAGGTGCAGCGCGGTCGAGAGCCCGGCGTAGCCGCCGCCGATCACCGCCACCTCGGCGGCGATGTCGCCGGCGAGGGCCGGGGCGGGACGCACCTCGGCGGTCGCCGCCCAGTGGCTCGGGGCGGGGAGGTCCGTGCGGTGGAGGTCGGGGTGGAACAGGCGCAAGGCGCGTCTCCGAAGATGCCGATTCCATAGCCCGCGGCGGGTGGCGCGCGCAATCTTCGCCGCGGGTGCGTCCATCCGGGATTTGCCCCCGGGCGTTCGGCGCGCTAGGGAGGCGGCCGGCCAGAGGCGAACCGGACGGGATCATGGACGACAACCAATTCAGGACCTTCGGCGGCAAGGCCGTGGACTTCGCGGCCCGCTACAGGGCGACCCTCAGGGACCGGCCGGTGCGCGCGCAGGTGCGGCCCGGGGAAGTTGCCGCCCGGCTGCCCGCGCACCCGCCTGAAGAGGCGGAGCCGATGGAGCGGATCTTCGAGGACTTCGAGCGCGACATCGTGCCCGCCATGACCCACTGGCAGCATCCGCGCTTCTTCGCCTACTTCCCCGCCAACGCGGCGCCGGTCTCGGTGATCGCCGAGATGCTCGCCTCGGCGATGGCGGCCCAGTGCATGCTCTGGCAGACCTCGCCGGCCGCGACGGAACTGGAGACCGTGACGCTCGACTGGCTGCGCCAGGCGCTCGGCCTGCCGGAGGGCTTCGCCGGCGTCATCCAGGACAGCGCCTCCTCGGCCACCCTCGCCGCGATCCTGGTGATGCGCGAGCGGGCGCTCGGCTTTACCGGCAACCGGGCGGGCCTCGCCGGCGGCCCGGTGGTTCGGGTCTATGCCTCGGGCGAGACCCACTCCTCGATCAACAAGGCCGTCTGGATCGCCGGCATCGGCCAGGAGAACCTCGTGAAGATCCCGGTCGCCGGTTCGCGGCGGGCGATGGACGCGCGGCGGCTCGAGGCGGCGATCGAGGCGGACCGGGCGGCGGGGCTCCTGCCGGCCGGGATCGTCGCCTGCGTCGGCGGCACCGGCGTCGGCGGCTGCGACGACGTGGCGGCGGTGGTCGAGGTCGCGCGCCGGCACGGGCTCTACGTGCACGTCGACGCCGCCTGGGCCGGCGCGGCGATGATCTGCCCGGAATACCGCGCCCTCTGGGCCGGCGTGGAGGAGGCCGACAGCGTCGTCCTCAACCCGCACAAGTGGCTGGGCGCCCAGTTCGACTGCTCGGCCCACTTCGTCCGCAGCCCGGAGGACCTCGTCCGCACGCTGGGGATCCAGCCGGAGTACCTGAAGACCCACGGCCACAACGGCTTCGTCAACTACAGCGAATGGTCGATCCCGCTCGGCCGCCGATTCCGCGCCCTGAAGCTGTGGTTCCTGATGCGCGCGCATGGCCTTGAGGGACTGCGCGCGATGATCCGCAACCATGTCGCCTGGGCGGAGGCGATCTGCGAGCGGCTCCGCGCGGACCCGCGATTCGAGATCGTCACCGAGCCGTTCCTGTCGCTGTTCAGCTTCCGCCCGGCCGGGCCGGCGGGGGAGGACCCGGCGGCGGCCGACGCCCGCACGCTGGCGCTCGTCGAGGCGATCAACGACGACGGCCGGATCTACCTCACCCAGACGCGGGTGGACGGGCGCGTCGTCATCCGTTTCGTCGTCGGCGCGTTCGACACCGAGGAGCCGGACGTCGACGTCGCCTACGCGGTCATCGCCGAGATCGCCGACCGGATGCCCGGTCCGGCGGCGCCGGTCAGCGCACCGCCTGCAGGACGGGAGCCCTCTCGCCCGCCGGGGCGGTCAGGCTCGCCTTGATCTGGGCCGCGATCTCCGGATCGGCGAAGACGTCGAGCTGGATGGGCGCGAGCGCCGGCAGGTCCGGCAGCACCGCGGAGCGGAAGCCGTTGCCGCCGCTCATCACGCAGGGCGTGAAGCCGGCGCCGGACGAGGCCATGTGGTAGGCGTAGCCGCAGTCGTTCACCTCGATGACCTGCCGCACCGGCACGTCCGCGTCGACCAGCACGTGCATCGCCCTGTCCCAGACGCTGCTCTCCTGGCGCGAGCGGATGAAGACGCCGTTGTCGGCGCCGATCCAGCAGGTCTGCAGCTCGACCCTCGCGGAGGCGCGCCGGCCGAGGCCCGGGACCACCACCCTGACGTCGAAGTCGCTGCGCGTCAGGATCTCCTCGCTTTCGAGGAACTCGACGGCGAAATGCGCCTCGTGGCTGCGGAGGTAGCCCGACAGAAGGGTGGCGACGTCGCGGCCGCTGAGCAGCGGCGACAGGCCGATCCTCAGCGTCCCGGCGCCTGCGGTGGCGCCCTTCATGGCGGCGAAGATCTCCATCATCCGCTCGAAGCCGGCGGCGACCCGCGCGCCCTCGGGCGTCAGCACCACGGCCGGGCCGGACCGGTCGAAGATCCGCGCGCCGATCTCCTCCTCCACGCGCTTCACGGCAAGCGAGACCGCCGGCTGAGACAGGGACAGCGTGTCGGCCGCCCGCGAGAAGGAACCCACCTGGCGTATCGCCAGGATAACTTCGATGTCCTGTGTTCGCACCTTTCGCGGACCCCCACCCGCCTGTCGCGTGTCATCGACTAGTTCATATCGTAAATCGATGTACCCGTGTCCACGTTAAAAACTGGGGCAAACGGCTTCAACGACAAGGGGCTTGGCGCTTCGACGAGGCGGCATGGACGATATGCCGGATGCTTCGGCGGAACGCTGTTGCGCTGCCGCACAATCCCGGTCCGCCCGGAAACCGGCGGTGCGACTCAGCGCCGGCCGCCCGCCCGCTTCGGCTGCTCGGGCTCGCCGATCCCGGCGATCGGGGCGGCGCCGACCGCGCGCACCGTTCCCCGGGCCCGCAGCACGGCGCCGGCGAGGAGGCCGCGGTCGAACAGCGCGCGGGCGACGCCCTCGGCCGCGTCCAGGGCGGCCGCCAGGCGCTCGCCGTCCTCGCCGGCGGAAACGGGGACGGGGACGCCGGCGAAGGCGGACCAGGCGGGGGCGGGGATCGCCTCGACGGGCCCGCCAGGCGCGGCCGCGGCGGCGACCACGGCGGCGGCGGCCGAGGCCTTGGCCGCGGTCTGGGCGAACACGGTGACCGCATCGAGGAGCCCCGGCGAACCGATCGCGTCGCCGCGACCGGCCGTGCCGACGCCGCGGACCATGTCGCCGGGCCTGACCTCGACGGCCCCCTCGGTCTGCGGCGCATGAGCCGAGAGCCGGAGCGCCGCGCGGAAGGCGAAGCCGGGCGTGAGATGCAGGGCGCTCGCCCCGCCGAGGGCGACGAACACCCGGTCGAGCGCCGCGGCGCCGGCCACCGCGGCGAGGATCTCCTCGGCCGCGGCGCCCTCGAACGCCGCCACGGGTGCGAGCCCCTCCGCGGCGAAGGGCCGCACGGCCCGCCACATCCGCCGGGCGGCAGTGCCGGCGAGCGCGGTGGAACCGGTCTCGGCAGGACTGCGCAGGAGGTCGATCTCGGCCTCGATCTCGCCCAGCAGGCTGCGGAACCGGTCGCGGGCGGCCCGGTGGGCCGCCTCGACGGCGCCGGGGGAGCCGTCCGCCGCGAGCACGAGGTCGAGCGGGCCGTCGACGAGGCGCAGCCGTCCGTCGCCGAGCACCGTGGCCGTCATCCGCTCCATCCGGAATCTCCATGCACCCGGGAATCGCCGGCCGCGTCCCCCTCAGAGTGATCGCGACCCGGCCCGAGTTCCAGCCGGTGCGACAGGTTGTCCCCGGCGCGGACCGACCGTGACGGAACTTGCCCCGCCGGCGACCCCCGCCGTGACAGCCGTAGACGCAACCAGGGCGGAACGGCGGCGAACGTGACGGCGAACTCGTAAAAGCGCAGGGCGTATTCGTCGAAATGAGCAGCCAACTTCACGCTTGCCGCATATTTTCTTCGCATTTCGACAAGTTTCGGCGCACTCGCTGCGCGAAGTCACGGCGGCATTTTCGGCCACGGCGGTTTCGTCTATGTTTGCCTTCGGCAGATGCGTCGACAGGGGGAGTCATGGCGAACGTGACCGAGGCGGACAGGGCGTTGATCTCGTTGCTGCGGGAGGACGCGCGCGCATCCGTCGCGGATCTCGCCCGCAAGCTCGGCGTGTCGCGCACCACCGCGCAGAGCCGCCTGGAGCGGCTCGAGCGGAGCGGCGTGATCGCCGGCTACGCGGTCCGCCTCGGCGACCTCTACGAGCGCGGCCTGGTGCGCGCCCACGTGCTGGTGACGACCGAGCCCAAGCTCGCCCAGCGCCTCGTCGGCGAACTCGCCGGCATCCCCGAGGTGCGGACGGTGCACTCGATCTCCGGCAGCTACGACATGATCATCATCGTCGAGGCGCCGTCGATCGAGGAACTCGACATGCTGCTCGACCGGATCGGCGCGCTCGAGGGCGTCGAGCGGACGATGAGCTCGATCATCCTGTCCACCCGGATCGACCGCTGACCCCCGTCAGGCGAGCTCCGCCCGGTGGCGCATCGCCGGCCCGGCGCTGACCGCCTGGGCGGCGTGCAGGATGGCGTTGGTGTCGATGCCGTGGTGCCGGTAGAGGTCGGCGATCGTGCCGGTCTGGCCGAAGTGCTCGACGCCGAGCGCCTTCACCCGGTGCCCCATCACCCCGCCGATCCAGGCGAGCGTCGCCGGATGGGCGTCGCAGACCGTGACGATGCCGCAGTCGCGCGACAGCGGCGCGAGAAGCCGCTCGACATGGCTGCGGGCGTTGGCGTTGCCGCGCTGGCGGGCGCGCTCGGCGGCCTGGTGCCCGGCGTTGAGCCGGTCGGCGGAGGTGATGGCGAGCAGGCCGACGTCGCGGCGGTCCTCGCCCATCAGCCCGACGGCGGCGATCGCCTCGGGGGCGACCACGCCCTGGTAGGCGACGATCACCTCGCAGTTCGGCCCCGGCGGGCGCAGCCAGTAGGCGCCGTTGACGACGTCCTCGGCAAGGTCCGGCGTCATCTCCCGGCGCGGCTGCTCGACCTGCCGGGTGGACAGGCGCAGGTAGACGGAGCCGCCGGTCTGGTCGCGCAGCCAGGTCCGCTCGTCCGGGTCGCCCTCGCCGTCACGCTGGAGATAGTCGAAGGCGAAGCGGAGCATCACCCCGAGTTCGTCGACGAAGGCCGGCTCGAAGGCGAGCAGCCCGTCCTGCTTCATGCCGATCAGCGGCGTGCCGATCGACTGGTGGGCGCCGCCCTCCGGCGCCAGCGTCACGCCCGACGGCGTGGCGACGACGATGAAGCGCGCGTCCTGGTAGCAGGCGTAGTTGAGGGCGTCGAGGCCGCGCTCGATGAACGGGTCGTAGAGCGTGCCGATCGGGATCAGCCGCTCGCCGCTGATGGAATGCGAAAGGCCGAGCGCCGACAGCGCCAGGAAGAGGTTCATCTCGGCGATGCCGAGTTCGAGGTGCTGCCCCTTCGGCGAGAATTCCCAGGCGAAGGTCGAGGGGATCTTCTCCTGCCGGAAGATGTCGGCCATCTCCGAGCGGGCGAACAGGCCCCGCCGGTTCACCCAGCCGCCGAGGTTGGTGGAGACCGTAACGTCCGGCGAGGTCGTGACGATCCGGTCGGCGAGCGGGTGGTCGGCGGCGGCGAAGTCGGAGAGGATCTGGCCGAAGCCCTGCTGGGTCGACATCGTTGGCTGCAGGCGGACGGCGAGCGTCTCCGGCACCGGCAGCTTGGCGGCGGCGAGACGGCGGCGGCCGCGGGCGAGGAAGGGCACCGCCTTCAGCCGCGCCTCGAAGTCGGCCGGGTCCATCGACAGCCCCTCGGTGCGGTCCCACTCGTGGCCGGGGCGGATGCCCATCCGCTGGCGGAAGCTGTCCATCTGCGCCGGCGTCATCAGCCCGGCGTGGTTGTCCTTGTGCCCCTGCAGCGGCAGGCCGTAGCCCTTGATGGTGTAGGCGATGAAGCAGGTCGGCCGGTCGTGCCGCCCGGCGGCGTCGAAGGCGGCGAGCAGGGTCGGCAGGTCGTGGCCGCCGAGATTGGTCATCAGCCGCGCGAGGTCGTCGTCGCTGCGGCTTTCGATCAGGGCCGTCGTCGGCCCCCGGTCGCCGAGGTCGTCGAGGAGACGGCGGCGCCAGGCCGGGCCGCCCTGGAAGGAGAGGGCGGAGTAGAGCTGGTTCGGGCAGCGGTCGATCCACGCGCGCAGCCGCTCGCCGCCGGGCTCCCGGAAGGCCGCCTCGAGCAGCGTGCCGTACTTCAGGATCACCACGTCCCAGCCGAAGTTGCGGAAGACGGCCTCGAACCGCTCCCACAGGCCCTCGCGGATCACCGCGTCGAGGCTCTGGCGGTTGTAGTCGACCACCCACCAGGTGTTGCGAAGGCCGTGCTTCCAGCCCTCCAGCAGCGCCTCGAAGATGTTGCCCTCGTCGAGTTCCGCGTCGCCGACGAGGGCGACCATGCGGCCCTCCGGCCAGTCCGGCGCCCAGCCCTTCGCCTTCACGTAGTCCTGGGCCAGGGAGGAGAACAGGGTCTGGCCGACGCCGAGGCCGACCGACCCGGTGGAGAAGTCGACGTCGTCGACGTCCTTGGTGCGCGAGGGGTAGCTCTGCGCCCCCTTGAACCCGCGGAAGTTCTGCAGCTTCTCGAGGGCCTGGTTGCCGAAGAGGTACTGGAGCGCGTGGAACACCGGCGAGGCGTGCGGCTTCACCGCCACCCGGTCCTGCGGCCTCAGCACCGCGCCGTAGAGCGCTGCCATCACCGTCGCGAGCGAGGCCGACGATGCCTGATGGCCGCCGACCTTCAGCCCGTCGGCGTTGTCGCGGAGGTGGTTGGCGTTGTGGATGGTCCAGGCCGCCAGCCAGAGGGCCTTGCGCTCCAGGTCGCCGAGGAAGCCGAGATCGTCCGCGCTCGCCATGCCGATCCTCCCGCGCGGCGGACCGCGGCCGCCGCATCACCCCCGGCCGACTTTCGCAGCCGGCGGCGGAGGGTGCAACCGTCCGCTCCGCTCAGCGGGCCCGGCCGCGGCGCAGCAGGCTGGCGACGGCCTCGGCGTCGGCGCGGATCCGGTCCGACAGGCTCCCGCCCTCGCCGGTTCCGGAGGAGCGCGGGCCGCCAGCGTCCGTGTCCGCCGAGGCGAGGCGGCGGGCGCTCTTCGGCAACCCGTCGGCGCGGGCCGGCGCGCGGCCGCGGACCGCGGCGTGGATCGCCGCGTGGACGCCGGAGCGGGTCAGGTCGGGCTTCGCCAGGAATCCTTGGGCGCCGGCCCTGGTCCCGATCGTCCGGATGTCGAGCGTGTCGGCGCTGGAGGTCATGATCACCGGGCAGCCCGGCCGCCGGGCGAGTTCGGCGATGAGCGGCACGCTGGTCCCGTCGCCGAGCCAGTAGTCGGCGAAGACCATGTCGAAGGCCTCGGCCGCAAGCATGCGGCGCGCCTCGTCGAGGTCGGCCGCGAGACGGCAGCGCACGTCGTACGCGGGAACGGCGACACAGGCATCGGCGAGGAGCCCTGCGTCCACCGGGTCGTCGTCGACGATCAGGATGCGCAAGACCGATGTCGACCGCGCACCCGTCAAGTCGTCGCTCGCCAGGGCACCCATTCGACCGCCTCCGATGCTTGCTCCATTTCATTCGGATGTTGGAAGATTATGGTTAACAATTTGTTAAAAATCGGGCTTCTACGTTCCCGCTGCGCGTTGTAGCCGAGACTTCTGCCGGATCGAAGCCGGACCCGTCAGGTGAGCACGACGATGCTGCGGCCGGTCAGCTCGAACTCGCCGGAGAATTCGTCGCTGCCCAGCACCAGCTCGTAGTCGGTGGCCAGGATCACGGTCCAGCCGCGGCCGTCCTCCCGCTCCGGCAGCACGAAGGGCACCGTCTCGTGGAAGGCGTTGAACAGGATCAGCGCCTGGTCGATCTCCTTGTTCTCGTCGGCAAGCTGGTAGTAGAGGCCGATGGTGAGCGTGGTCGGGTCGTCCCACTGCTCCGGAGTCTGGTCGGAGCCGGAGGGATTGATCCAGCGCAGCACCGTGCCGTCGCGGTAGCTCGCCCGGCGGAAGATCGGGTGCTCCGAGCGCAACTCGAGCAGGCGGCGGACGAAGCGGGTCACCTCCCGGTCGTCCTCGTCGATGTCGTCCCAGTCGATCCAGCCGAGCTCGTTGTCCTGGCAGTAGACGTTGTTGTTGCCGCCCTGGGTGTGGCCGAACTCGTCGCCGGCGAGGAACATCGGGGTTCCGTGGGAGACGAGCAGGGTGGCGAGGAAGTTTCGCCGCTGGCGGGCGCGGATCTCGCGGATGCGGGGATCGTCGGTCGGCCCCTCGACGCCGTAGTTGCAGGAACGGTTGTCGCTGTGGCCGTCCTCGTTGTTCTCGCCGTTCGCCTCGTTGTGCTTCTGCTCGTAGGTGACGAGGTCGTTCAGGGTGTAGCCGTCGTGGGCGACGACGAAGTTGACGCTCGCCCAGGGGCGCCGGCCGGCGAAGTCGTAGACGTCGCCGGACCCGGTGATGCGGGCGGCGAACTCGCGCATCAGCCCGTGGTCGCCGCGCCAGAAGGAGCGCACCACATCGCGGTACTTGTCGTTCCACTCGGCCCACCCGGGAGGGAAGCCGCCCACCTGGTAGCCGCCGGGCCCGATGTCCCAGGGCTCGCCGATCAGCTTCAGCCGCCGCAGCACCGGATCCTGGCCGACCGCGTCGAAGAAGCCGGAGCGCTGGTCGAAGCCGTGCGGCTCCCGCCCGAGGATGGTGCCGAGGTCGAAGCGGAAGCCGTCCACCTCGAAGGCCTGGGCCCAGTAGCGCAGCGAATCCAGCACCATGTGCAGCACCCGCGGGTGGCTGGTGTTGATCGTGTTGCCGGTGCCGGTGTCGTTGACGTAGTAGCGCGGTTCGCCGCGGATCAGGCGATAGTAGGCCGGGTTGTCGATGCCCTTGAAGCTCAGCGTCGCGCCGCGCTCGTTGCCCTCGGCGGAGTGGTTGTAGACGACGTCGAGGATCACCTCGATGCCGGCGTCGTGGAAGCGGCGGACCATGTCGCGCAGGGTGTAGAGGCCGCCGTGGCCGAGGTAGCGCTGCTCCGGCGCGAAGAAGCCGACCGTGTTGTAGCCCCAGTAGTTGCGCAGGCCCCGATCGACCAGCACATGGTCGTCGGCGAAGGAATGGATCGGCAGCAGCTCGACCGCGGTGACGCCGAGGCTGCGGATGTAGTCGACCACCGCCGGGTGGCCCATGCCCTCGAAGGTCCCGCGGATATCCCCCGGCACGTCCGGATGGCGCATGGTGAAGCCCCGCATGTGGGTCTCGTAGATCACCGTCCGGTCCCAGCGCACGTTCGGCCCGGGCGGGCGGTCCGGGTCCTCTCCGAAGTCCGTCACGACGCACTTCGGCATGAACGGGGCGCTGTCGGAGTCGCTGAAGGTGAGGTCCGGCTCCTCCTCGGCCCCGAGCTCGTAGCCGTAGACCTCCGGTCCCCAGCTGATGTCCCCCGTGAGATAGCGGGCGTAGGGGTCGATCAGCAGCTTGTTGGGGTTGAAGCGGTAGCCTGCCTCCGGGTCGTAGGGGCCGTGCACCCGGTAGCCGTAGAGCTGGCCTGGGCCTATGCCCGGCAGGTAGCCGTGCCAGATCTCGTTGGTGTACTCCGGCAACTCCACCCGGTGCGTCTCGGTCCGCCCGTCGGGGGAGAACAGGCAGAGCTCCACCCGCTCGGCGCTGGAGGAGAACAGGGCGAAGTTGGTACCGTCGCCGTCGAAGGTCGCGCCCATCTCCATCCAGTG
The DNA here is from genome assembly GCA_041687675.1 of Pleomorphomonas sp. Classification (GTDB taxonomy): domain Bacteria; phylum Pseudomonadota; class Alphaproteobacteria; order Rhizobiales; family Pleomorphomonadaceae; genus JAWLBM01. Next base: position 366,582 of record JAWLBM010000001.1, read on the forward strand.
GCCGGGGCGCATCCGCAGCCCGGAGCGGGTCAGCGGCTTCGATCCGAGAATCGTGGCGGTCGCCGGGCCGGAACTGCCCGGTCGGACGCCGGACCGGGCCGCGCCGGCCGCCCCCTCACTTTCGCCGGCTCCATTCATGATCCGCCCTTTCCGCCTTGCCCCGAGCCGGTCGTCTCGCCGCCGCCGACGAAGCCCGAGATCCTCGACAGCAGCGTCGCCGAGCGGATCGGCTTCGCCACCAGCGTGATCTGCCCGAAGACGGGCATCAAGTCCTGCTCGCGGTAGCCGGAACAGACGACGAAGGGGATGCTCTCGTGGCGGAGAGCCTCGGCGACCCGGGCGCTCGATTCCCCGCGGAGATTGGCGTCGATGACCGCCGCGTCCACCGGCGCGCCGGCAAGCAGCCGCAACGCCTCATCGACGGTCGCGGCGGGGCCGACGACCTCGTAGCCGGCGAACTCCAGCACCTGCGCGATCTCCTCGGCGATGAAGAACTCGTCCTCGAGGACCAGCACGCGCGGCGAAGAGTCCCTCATGGCGAATCGCTTCCCGGGAGGTGACCGGGCGGCGCATAAGGCAGGCCCGCAGCCGCGCGCCGGACCTCCCCGCCCTCGCCAGCCATCCGCGCCGGCCCTCAGCGCATCTGCCAGGGGGTGCGGGGCACGTTGTCGTCGAGCACCGCCTGCACCGTCCTGTCGGGGCCGAAGGCGTCGGCCGAGTCGACCTTGAGCATCTCGAGCAGCCGCCCGCGGGCCCGGTTGACCCGGCTCTTCACCGTGCCGATGGCGCAGCCGCTGATCGCCGCCGCCTCCTCGTAGGAGAAGCCGGACGCGCCGATCAGGATCAGCGCCTCGCGCTGGTCCGGCGGCAGCCGGTCGAGCGCTGCGCGGAAGTCGTTGAGGTCGAGATGCACCTCCTGGTCCGGCTGCGAGACCAGCTGGCCGGCCGCCACCCCGTCCACGTCCTGCACCTCCCTCCGCCGCTTGCGGTACTGGGAGAAGAAGACGTTGCGCAGGATGGTGAACAGCCAGGCGCGAAGGCTGGTGCCCTCCTGGAAGGACGAGAAGGCTGACCACGCTTTCACAAGCGCCTCCTGCACCAGGTCGTCCGCCCGGTCGGCGTCGCCGCAAAGCGAAATCGCGAAGGCCCTCAAGGGCGGGATCTCCGCGATGAGGGCCTGCTTCAGCGACGCGCTGGGCTCGCTTCGCTTCGGAGCCGTCATCGGCGGTGCTCCTCTCGCATCATCACGGTCATGGGCTCGACACCCCTCATCGAGGCGTCCGATCCGGTCGAGGATGCACCACCTCCGCCGCCGCCGCGACCCTTTTCGGAGCGGACGGGGCCGTCGAGTTGCTCAAGGAGGTCCAGGAAGCGGTCCGGAATGGGCTCGGCCAAGATCTCGGCGTAGCGCGCTCTCAACCGGTGTCCGATCAGTGCCTGCATCTCCCGGTCCGCCGGCATGGCCGCCGTCCCGGGGTCCTTCTTGTTTGTGCTCATATCCATCTCGGGACACACCCGGGAGCAATGGGCTCCTCGAAGTGGTTGCGGGAGCCGCGAGGGCGACGCGGCGGTTCACCGGCGACAACGTCCCGGTTTCCCGGAAGGTTCCGACGAGGCTCAAAAAATGCGATGATCCGGAACCGTTGCGGCGGCTGGCACGTTTCGGGGTCGTCGAGCTCCGACCAATGACAAAGAGGACTCCATGAGCATCGCAGCCATCGTGGCGCCGCAACTCCCCTACCTTCGTCGTTATGCCCGCGCCCTCAGCGGCCGCCAGGACGCCGGCGACGAATATGTGATGGCGGTCCTGGAGACGCTGGTCGCAGACCCATCCGCGCTCCCGGGCGACCTCGATGCGAAGGTCGGCCTTTACGCCGTCTTCTCGCGGATCTGGAATTCCGTCCCGGTCAACGCCGAGGCGACGGAGTCCCCGTCGGCCATCGCCGACCGGCGCCTCGGTGCCATAACGCCGCTGCCCCGCCAGGCGTTCCTTCTCACTGCGGTCGAGGGCTTCTCGCCGCGGGACACCGCGCGCATCCTCGGCGTCGGCGAGGACGCGGTGGCGGCGCTCATCACCGACGCCGGCCGCCAGATCGGCGAGCAGGTCGCCACCGAGGTGCTGATCATCGAGGACGAGCCGATCATCGCCATGGACCTCGAGGATCTGGTGACCTCGATCGGCCACAAGGTGATCGGCAACGCCCGCACCCACACGGAGGCGGTGTCGATGGTGCACTCGCACCGGCCGGGGCTGGTGCTCGCCGACATCCAGCTCGCCGACGGGTCCTCCGGGCTCGACGCGGTGAACGAGATCCTTCAGGCCTTCTCTGTCCCGGTCATCTTCATCACCGCCTACCCGGAGCGGCTTCTGACCGGCGAGCGGCCGGAGCCGACCTTCCTGATCACCAAGCCGTTCCGCAACGACACCGTGAAGGCCGTGATCAGCCAGGCGCTTTTCTTCAACCTCGAAGCGGAGTCTCCTCTGCGAAAGGCCGTGTGATGGACCCATCGTCCCGTCGGCCCGCACGTGCGGCGGGCCATTGACCGGCCCCCGAAAGGGACGGTCCCCGATTGCGCCGGCTTGCGTCCGGCGGGCGAATGATGGGCTTGCGTCGGCGGCGGACACGGACGAGGTCGCCCCGACCAGGCCAGGACCCCAGGGTCCTGGCGGTCGAACGGAACAGCCGTGCGCCGGACGGCCCGTCCCGGCGCGGTCGTCCCCGTCCGGACGCGACCGGCGCGCCTGCGCCCGCACCGACCGGCCGCGGAACGGCCCGGCACCCCCCCGGTGGCGATGATGCAGTCTCTCACAGCCATTTCCGCCGTCGTCGCCACCACCCCGACGAGCGTTGCCGGCTTCCACCCGCCCATGCTCGGCTGGATCGCCGACGGGCTCGTCGCGCTCGCGTTCGTTGCGGTGCTGGGCTGGATCGCCGTCATCCTCCTGAAGCAGCCGGACACGGTCGGCCAACGGCGCCGCGCGGCGATCCTGCTCGCCGTCGTGGTGACCACCGGAGCACTCGCCGAGACGGCCTCGATGGCGCTCGGCTTCTTCGACGGCGGCACCGTGCTGGTGCTGGTCGAAGCCGGCCTCTCCGTGGCGACGCTCCTGTTCGCGCTGCTGCTCTGGCTGTTCCTGCCGGTGCTGCTGGCGATGCCCTCGCCGATGCACCTCGTCAGCGTCAATGCCCGGCTCGCCGAGGAGGCCCAGGCCCGGCGGGAACTCGTCTCCGAGCTGCAGCGGGTCAACCGCGACCTCGAGGAGCGGGTCGCCCGCCGGACGGAGGAACTGCGCGAGGCCAAGCAGCGCTTCGAGCTCGCGCTGTCGTCCTCCGGGATCACCGTCTTCGTCCAGGACGCCGGGCTCCGCTACAAGTGGATCCACAACCCGCTGCTCGGCCGGGCGCCGGACGAGGTGATCGGCCGGACCGACCTCGAGATCATGCCGGCCTCGGCGGCGAACCGGATCCGCGAGGTGAACCGCGCCGTGATCGCCGATGGCGAGCCGCGGGAGGAGGACGTGCTGATCCCCGGCCGGGAAGCCGGTGAGGACACCTTCATCCGCCTGCACGCCGCCCCCGAGCGCGGCGGCGAGGGAGAGATCGTCGGGGTGATCTGCGCGCTGGTCGACATCACCGCCGAGCACCGGCGCACGCTCCAGCTCGAGCAGGTCGGCGACGCGCTCGCCGAGGCCAACGCGCGCTTCGACCAGGCGCTGGCCGGATCCACGATCACCATGTTCCGGCAGGACCCGGACCTTCGCTACACGTGGATGTACAACCCGCCGGTGGACCTGCCGCTGGAGACCTTCGTCGGCCTCACCGACGAGGAGGCGCTGCCGGAGGCCACGCGCCGGGTGGTCGTTCCGGCCAAGCGCCACGTGCTCAGCACCGGCGAGCCGGAGCGGATCGAGGTCTCCATGCGTATCGGCGAGGCCACCCGCTGGTTCGACCTCAGGATCGAGCCGCTGCTCGACGATGGCGGCCGGGTGGTGGGGCTCACCTCCGTGGCGATCGACATCTCGGCGCAGAAGGAATACCACCAGCAGATGCGCATGGTGATGCGCGAGCTCACCCACCGGTCGAAGAACCTCCTCGCCGTGGTCCAGGGCATCGCCCGCCAGACCGCCCAGTCCGTGGACGGGCTGCCCGCCTTCGTCGAGCGCTTCGGCGCCCGGCTGCAGGCGCTGGCGCGGGCGCACGACATCCTGGTCGACGAGTCCTGGCGCGGCGCCGCGATCGAGGAACTGATCGCCACCCAGCTCGGCCATGTGATCGAGCGCTCCGCCGAGCGGATCTCCGCCGCCGGGCCGAAGGTGCTGCTGAAGCCCGAGGCGGCGCAGAACCTCGCCCTCGCCCTGCACGAACTCTCCACCAACGCCGCCAAGTACGGCGCCCTGTCCGGAGAAAGCGGCACCGTCAAGGTGGAGTGGGGCCCCTCGGAGCCCGACGGCGAGGAGGAGATGTTCCAGATCGTGTGGAGCGAAGCGGGCGGCCCGCCTGCGGCGCCGCCGGAACGCAAGGGGTTCGGCAGCGTCATGATCGAGCGGCTGGTGCCGCGGGCGATCGACGGCACCGCCGATCTGACCTATGGCGAGGACGGCCTCACCTGGCGCCTCGTCTTCCCGCGCCGCTACCTGGTCGAGCAGCCCGCCCAGCCGGTGTACGCCTGACCTCTGCCGGAACCTCCGCCGTCCCCCGCTCGTTCGTTCCATGGCGGCTCGGCCGGGCATCGCGCCCCCCGGCCGCGCCCGCCGACACGGACGAGGGAATGCAGCCGATGAAGACCACCTCCTGTCTCGCCCGCCAGTTCGCCCGCCACGGCGAACTCGAAGCCGCGGACGTGGAGGCGCTCGAGGACGTCGAGCGGGAGCCGATCGGGGTCTCGGCCGGCGAGGTCCTGCGGACCCAGGGCAGTCCGTTCAGCGACCTCGTGGTGGTCCGCGAAGGCTGGACGTCCACCTGGTACGAACTCGGCGACGGCAACCGCCAGGTGGTGTTCGTCCACGTCTCCGGCGACATCGCCGGCCTGCACGACCTGCCGTTCGAGGATGCGATGACGACCACCGTCGCGCTCACCGACGCCACCGTCTGCCGGATGCCGCGCCGCCGCCTCACACAGCTCATCGAGCGCTCGCCCAGGATTGCGGCGATCCTCGTCGCAATCCAGCTGCAGCAGCAGGCGATCCTGGTGGAGCGGCTGGTCTCCCTCGGCTGCCGGTCCGCGATCCGCCGCACCGCCCACCTGATCCTCGAGCTGGATCGACGGCGCGGCGAGGCGGTGGTCGCCTCCGGGTCCGGCATCCCGCTCTCGCAGCGCCAGCTGGCCGACTGCCTGGGCCTGACGGAGGTGCACGTGAACCGCTGCATCCGCCAGCTGAAGGAGGCCGGCGCCATCGCCGTCGGGCGCAACCGGCTGGACGTCCTCGACCGCGATGCCCTCGCGCGCTTCGCCCGCTTCGACCCCTCCTTCCTCGAGCCCAGCATCGAGTATCTCGGCGGCCGCCCCGAGCCCGAGCGGATCTGATGCGGCGCAAGGCCGCTGCGAAAAGGTTTGCTGGTCAACCCAGTTTAATGACGGGCGGCGGCTTCGCTGGAATGTTGCGGATCCGGGGTGGGGGCTCCTCCCGGAAAGGTGCGGGCGACCCACATGGCCGTGACCGAACGGTTCGTTCTCGTGGTCGAGGACGATCCCATCATTGCGTTCGACCTTGAATCCGTCCTTACCGACCTCGGCTACCACGGGGTGAGGCTCTTCCGGGAGAACGAGTCGGCGATCCGGTGGCTCGCCACCGAGCGGCCGGACTTCGCCATCCTCGACTACAAGCTGGCCAGCGGCACGTCCATGGACACCGCGGCGGTGCTGCTGCGCGACCGGGTGCCGATGGTCTTCGTCACCGGCTATGGGGAGGACCTGCCGCTGCCCGACGCCTTCGCCGGCTGCCCGGTGCTGAGCAAGCCGATCGACAAGTCCGCCCTGTCCGCCCTGCTGCCCTCGTGGGCGACGTCCTCGGCGTGAGACGAGGTCGCTCAGCCGCGCGGCCGGTAGCGCTCGAACCAGCCGAGCCCGTCGACGGTCCCGGCCGCGGGCCGGTACTCGCAGCCGACGAAGCCGCGGTAGCCCAGGCGGTCGAGGAGGCCGAACAGGCGGTGGTCGTCGAGTTCGCCGCTGCCGGGCTCGTGCCGCTCCGGCACCGAGGCGATCTGGACGTGGCCGATCAGCGGGAACATCGCCTCGATCGCCCGCGTCACGTCGCCGGCCATGATCTGCCGGTGGTAGATGTCGAACTGCAGCAGGACGTTGTCCCGGCCCGAGGCGGCGATCAGCTCGCGGGCGAGGTCGAAGGAATTGAGGAAGTAGCCCGGCATGTCGCGCGGGTTGATCGGCTCGATCACGATGTGCATGCCGCGCGGCCCGGCCGCGTCCGCGGCCGCCTTGAGGCAGTCGAGGTAGCGGCCGCGGGCGGCGGCGTCCGCCGGATCGCCGAGCCCCGCCATCATGTGCATGCGGCCGACGCCGGTGGCCTCGGCGTAGTCGAGCGCCCTGGCGAGGCCGGCGCGGAAGTCCTCGGCGCGGCCGGGCAGGGAGGCGACGCCGCGCTCGCCGGCGGTCCAGTCGCCCGGCGGCAGGTTGAAGAGGGCGAGGGTCAGCCCCGCCCGGTCCAGCGCGCCCGCGACCTCGGCCGGCGAATGATCATAGGGGAAGAGGAACTCCACCGCGTCGAAGCCGGCGTCGGCGGCCGCGGCGAAGCGGTCGAGAAAGCCGTGCTCCTGGAACATCATGGAGAGGTTGGCGGCGAAGCGGGGCATGGACGGATCCTCGGCGGGGACGGGCCGGGCCACCATGCCCCGGCGCCTCGCCCGCGCGCAACCCGGGCGGCCGGACGGGGCCGAATTTCCACTGGCGGCGGCCCGGCGCTTGCCGCATTCTCCGCAGCCTGGGGGAACACGGTGACATGTTGCCCGCGGCCGGGGAGGCCGGCGGGCGACGTGGTCCGGCAACGAGATACGAGACAGGAAAGAGGAACGCGTATGATCCGAGTGACGAGGAGATCGGTGATCGCGGCCGCCTGCGCGGCGACCATGGGCCTAGCGGCCCTTCCCGCGAAGGCCGAGGAGTTCATCAACGTGCTGACCGGCGGCACGTCGGGCGTCTACTATCCGCTCGGCGTCGCGCTTTCGAAGATCTACGGCGAGACCATCCCCGACGCCCGCACGCAGGTCCAGTCGACCAAGGCGTCGGTCGAGAACCTCAACCTCCTGCAGCAGGGCCGCGGCGAGATCGCCTTCGCCCTCGGCGACAGCGTGAAGCTCGCCTGGGAGGGCAACGAGGAGGCCGGCTTCAAGGCCCCGCTCGACAAGCTGCGCGGCATCGCCGCCATCTACCCCAACTACATCCAGATCGTCGCCTCGGCGGACTCCGGCATCCGGACGCTGGAGGACCTGAAGGGCAAGAGCCTCTCCGTCGGCGCGCCGAAGTCCGGCACCGAGCTCAACGCCCGGGCGATCTTCCAGGCTGCCGGCATGAGCTACGACGACCTCGGCAAGACCGAGTACCTGCCCTTCGCCGAGTCGGTGGAGTTGATCAAGAACCGCCAGCTCGACGCCACGCTGCAGTCCGCCGGCCTCGGCGTCGCCTCCATCAAGGACCTCTCCAACTCGATCGACGTCAACATGGTGGCCGTGCCGGCCGAGGTCGTCGAGAAGCTCGGCGCGCCCTACGTGCCGGCCACCATTCCGGCGGGCACCTACGAGGGCCAGGCCGAGGACGTGCCGACGGTGGCGGTGGTGAACTTCCTCGTCACCCACGAGGACGTCTCCGAGGAGACCGCCTACCAGATGACGAAGCAGCTGTTCGAGAACCTCCCGGAGCTCGAGGCCGCCCACGCGGCCGCGAAGGCGATCAAGCTCGACAGCGCCCTCGGCGGCATGCCCGTGCCGCTGCATCCCGGCGCCGAGCGCTACTACAAGGAAAAGGGCCTGATGTGATCCGCTCCGGCGGGTCGTGACGGACCGGCGTCCGCCGGCGGGCACCCGCCCGCCCGGCGGACCCATCCCTGCCGAACGTTTCGAGATCCCGGGTGGGCCGCCGATGGCCGATGTCGTCAAGCAGCACGGGGCGCCGGCAGGCGATCGGGGCCTCGCCATCCACGATCCGCTGGCGGAGAGCTTCCCGAAAAGCGCGGAGGGCCGGCTGCTGTTCTGGCTGGCGGTGGCCTTCTCCACCTTCCAGATCGCCACGGCGGCGCACCTCATCGACCTGCCGAGCCAGGTGGTCCGGGCCGTTCACGTCGGCTTCCTGACGCTGCTGACCTTCCCGCTGGTGGCGGCGGCGCGGCGGGCCGGACCGGCGGTGAAGGCGCTCGCCTGGGCCTTCTCCGCCGCGGGCGTCGCCGTCGCCGCCTACCAGTGGATCGAATACGCCCCGCTGCTGCTCCGGGCCGGCGATCCCTCGACGCTCGACCTCGTCTTCGGCGTCGTCGCCCTCGCCACCGTCTTCGCCGCCGCCTGGGCGATCATGGGACCGGCCCTGCCGATCATCTCCGGCCTCTTCCTCGCCTATTGCCTGTTCGGCGAGTACCTGCCCGCGCCTCTCAATCACCGGGGCTACGACGTCTCCCAGGTGATCGAGCACATGGCCTACGGCACCGAGGGCATCTACGGCATCCCGATCTTCGTTTCGTCGTCCTACATCTTCCTCTTCATCCTGTTCGGCGCCTTCCTGGAGAGAGCGGGGATGATCGGCCTGTTCACCGACGTCTCGCTCGGCCTGGTCGGCCACAAGCGCGGCGGCGCGGCCAAGGTGTCGGTGATCTCCTCCGGGCTGATGGGCACCATCTCCGGGTCCGGCGTCGCCAACGTGGTGACCACCGGCCAGTTCACCATCCCGCTGATGAAGAAGTTCGGCTACCGGCCCGCCTTCGCCGGCGGCGTCGAGGCCACCGCCTCGATGGGCGGGCAGATCATGCCGCCGGTGATGGGCGCGGTCGCCTTCATCATGGCCGAGACGCTGGGCGTCGACTACGCCGAGGTGGTCAAGGCGGCGGTGATCCCGGCGCTGCTCTACTTCGCCTCGGCCTTCTGGATGGTCCACCTCGAGGCCGGCAAGTACGGCCTCGTCGGCCTGCCGCGCGAGGAACTGCCCTCGGCGCTCCGGGCGGTGCGCGAGCGCTGGTACCTGATCCTGCCGCTCGCCGTGCTCGTCCACCTGCTGTTCTCCGGCTACACGCCGCTGTTCGCCGGCACCATCGGCCTTTCGCTGACGGTGCTGCTGATCCTCGGCGGGTCGATCGCGCTCGGCTTTCCCTCCACCGCGATCCGGGTGATCTTCTGGATCGGCCTCGGCCTCGTCGCCGCGGCCTTCTTCCGCTACGGCATCGACGTCCTGCTCCTCGCCACGCTGGCGCTCGTCGCCTGGAACGCGGTGACCAGGGGCGGCCGCGAGACGCTGGCCGCCTGCCGCGATTCGCTCGGCGAGGGCGCCAAGACGGCGCTGCCCGTCGGCGTCGCCTGCGCGGTCGTCGGCATCATCGTCGGGACCATGACGCTGACCGGCGCGGCCACCACCTTCGGCCAGTTCATCGTCTCGGTCGGCGAGCAGAGCCTGTTCCTGTCGCTGCTGCTCACGATGGTCACCTGCATCGTGCTCGGCATGGGGATCCCGACGATCCCCAACTACATCATCACCTCCTCGATCGCCGGGCCCGCGCTCCTCGAACTCGGCGTGCCGCTGATCGTCAGCCACATGTTCGTGTTCTACTTCGGCATCCTCGCCGACCTGACCCCGCCGGTGGCGCTCGCCTGCTTCGCCGCGGCGCCGATCGCCCGGGAAAGCGGCCTGAAGATCGCCCTCGAGGCGATCAAGGTGGCGGCGGCGGGGTTCGTGATCCCGTTCATGGCGATCTACACCCCGGCGCTGATGCTGCAGGACGGCGGGCCGCTCGCCGCCTCGATCGGATACATTCCGGCGGTCGCCTACATCGTCCTGAAGGCGGTGATCGGCATCGGCCTCTGGGGCGCGGCGGTGATCGGCTTCCTCGGCGGCCCGCTGCCCTGGTGGCTGCGCCTCCTCGCCATGGCCGCCGCCTTCACCCTGGTCGCGGCGCTCCCCGTCACCGACGAGATCGGCTTCGCCCTTGCCGCGCTGTTCGCCGTCCTCGCCTGGCGGCGGACCCGCGCCCTGGCCGCGCCGACGCCGGCGGGGCCGTGAGCCTTTGCGTCCTTGCCGGCGGCGTGGCGACGCGCCTCGCCGCCGCGGCCTTCACCCTCTCCTGGGTGCACTCCGTCGAGGGCACGGAGTGGCGGGAGTCCTGGCGGGTCGAGCCGGCGGGCCTCGTCCTCGCCGAGGCGCGGGTGAAGGGATCCGGCGCCGGCATGGACCCGGGCGAGGGGGCGCGGCTCGAGGACGGCTGGTGGGTTTGGACGCCGGACCTTCCGCCCCAGCCGCGCCTGGTCCTCGCCGCCTCCGGCGCCACCCGCTCGGCCTGGACCCTCTGCACGGCCACCCGCTGCCTCGACCTCGGCGCGACGGCGGCAGACCCGGTCGAGATCGCCCCTTGCGGGATTCCGCCGCCGGACTGACGAAGACCGCCCTTTCGCGGCGGACCCTCTCCCCGCTATCAATGGGGCTCCCCCGGAGAGACCGGAGAGCCCGCCTTGGACAGTCGCAACCTCGCTCCCGGCCGCTACGCCGGCTCCGACCTCCGTCCCGGCGACTGGTACGAGACGCAGGCGCTGGTGGTCACCGAGGCGCACATCGTCGCCTTCGCCGGCATCTCCGGCGACTTCTTCGACGTCCACATGGATGACGAGTTCGCCCGCGCCGAGGGGTTCCCGGCGCGGATCGCCCATGGCCTCCTCGTGCTTTCGCTGGTGGACGGGCTGAAGAATCGGGCGAAGGTGCAGCTCGAGGCGATCGCCACGCTGAACTGGACCTGGGACTTCAAGGCGGCCGTCGTCGCCGGCGACCGGATCCGAGTCCGCGTCGGGATCGAGACCGTCCGGATCACCCGCAGGCCCGAGCGCAGCGTCGCGCTGCTCCGGATGACGGCCCTGAACCAGCGCGGAGAGACCGTGCAGGAGGGCACCAACACGCTGCTGATGCGGACCTGACGGGCGACGCCCGTGGTCCGGAGATCCATGGAGGAGAGACGAAGCATGTCCCTGTTCGACCTCACCGGCCGGCTCGCGCTGGTCACCGGGTCCTCGCGCGGCATCGGCGAGGCGATCGCCGGCGGCCTGGCGCGGGCCGGCGCCCACATCGTGCTGAACGGTCGCGACCCTGACCGGCTGGAGGAGACCCGGGCGAAGATGGCGGCGGAGGGCCACACCGTCCACGTCCGCGCCTTCGACGTCACCGACCCCGAGGCGGTCGCCGCCGCCGTGGAGGACATCGAGGGCTCGATCGGCCCGATCGAGATCCTCGTCAACAACGCCGGCATGCAGCACAGGGCGCCGCTGCAGGACTTCCCGCACGACATGTGGCACAAGCTCCGCGCCGCCAACATCGACAGCGTCTTCTTCGTCGGCCAGGCCGTGGCGCGGAAGATGATCCCGCGCGGGCGCGGCAAGATCATCAACATCGCCTCGGTGGGCTCGGAACTCGCCCGCGAGACGATCGCCCCCTACACCATGTCGAAGGGCGCGGTGAAGTCGCTGACCCGCGGCATGGCGGCCGACTGGGCCCGCTTCGGCCTGCAGATCAACGCCATCGGCCCCGGCTACTTCAAGACGGTGCTGAACCGCGACCTCGTCGCCAACCCGACCTTCAACGCCTGGGTGGAGAAGCGCACGCCGGCCGGCCGCTGGGGCGAGCTCGAGGAACTCGCCGGCGCGGCGGTGTTCCTCGCGTCCGACGCCTCCAGCTACGTCAACGGCCACCTGCTGATGGTGGACGGCGCGATCAGCGTCAGCCTCTGACGGCGGCGCGGCCGGGGAACATGCCCCCGGCCCGCGCGGTTTCTCCGGTGGCGCCGGCATTCGGCCGGGCTGCCGGAGAGCCTGATGGAAACCGAATTCTTCCACCCGCCGATCTCGAACGACGACATCATCCTGCGGCTGGCGGTGGCGGCGGCCGCGGGGCTCGTGCTCGGCATCGACCGGGAACTGCGCGGAATCGCGGCGGGGATCCGCACCCACGCTCTGGTGGCGGTGAGCGCGGCGGTGATCATGATCTCCTCGCTGATGCTGTTCGCCGACGTGCGCGACATGCCGGGCGTGCAGTCGCCGGACCCGCTTCGCGCGATCCAGGGCATCGCCCAGGCGATCGGCTTCGTCGCCGCCGGCGCGATCTTCTTCGCCCGCGGCCGGGTGCACAACCTGACCTCGGCCGCCAACGTCTGGCTCGCCGCCTCCGCCGGCATCGCCGCCGGGGCCGGGCAGCTGTCGCTGGCCCTGATCACCATCGCCTTCGGCATCGTCATCGTGTCGGTGGTGCGGGTGATCGAGGTCTACCTGCCCGGCAGCGACAAGACCTCGCCCTCCGAGGTGACCGACGACCGCCCGCCGGACACGGACGGGAAGGATCCGCCCCGGTCCGGCCGGCGCGAGCCGGGGCGGACGGACCTCGGGCATCGGTAGGGTCGGGCCGCCGTCCGGCCGATGGAGGCGACGCGCTGGTCGCGCAGGCGGCGCGCGGCCGCCCGTGGCGGCATGGCGATCGAGAACCAGCGCCGGACGGTGTCGTAGACGAACCCCACCTGGCCGCCCGTCCCCCGCCCGATGCCCTCGGTCCAGAACCACAAGATGGCGTTCAATCGGCGCATTGGCATTGCTCGCCGTTCACGCTCACCGGTTCGCAACCCCGGTTGCGTACCCGCGAGCATCCGCCCGACCCCTGCCCGGCGCGGCCTGCAACGCATGCCGCCGCGGCGGGTTGTCCCTCGTACGTTCCACGAACCGGAGAGCGACGTGCTCGAAGACCTGAGGCGGATCGGTCGCCATCCCTTCCTCGCCTGGCTTGCCACCTGCCGCCGGCAGAAGATCCTGGTCGGCCTGCTCGCGCTGTCGCTCGGCGGCTGGGCCTTCGCGGAACTCGCCGACGAGGTGCTCGAGGGCGACACCCACGCCCTGGACGAGGCGCTGCTGCTCGCCATGCGCACGCCCGGCGACCTCTCCGACCCGCTCGGCCCGGGCTGGCTGGAGGAGATCGGCCGCGACTTCACGGCCCTCGGCGGCGTCGGCGTCCTCACCCTGGTGACTCTGTCGGTCGCCGGCTTCCTCGCGCTCGCGGGCAAGGGCCGCAGCGCCGTCTTCCTGCTGCTGGCGGTCGGTGGCGGGCTCCTCGTCTCCACCCTCGCCAAGCAGGGCTTCGACCGCCCGCGGCCGGACCTCGTCCCGCACGAGTCGATCGTCTACACCGCGAGCTTTCCGAGCGGCCACTCTATGCTCTCGGCGGTGGTCTACCTCACGCTGGGGGTGATGCTGGCACGGGCGCAGCCGCGGCGGGGGGTGAAGGCCTACCTGATGTCCGTCGCCGTGCTGCTCGCGCTCGCCGTCGGCGTCAGCCGCGTCTACCTCGGCGTCCACTGGCCGACCGACGTGCTGGCCGGCTGGACCGCGGGCGCCGCCTGGGCGCTCGCCTGCTGGCTGGCGGCCACCTGGCTCGCCGCCCGGCGCGCCATCGAGCCGGAGGAGGGCACGCCGGAGCCGCCCATGGCGCGGGGCGACGGGGTGACGGCCGATCGCGAAGGGGCGTAGGCCGATCCGCGGGTTCACCCGGATACACGGGCGGGCGGCAATGGCAAGGATAACGAGGAAAATGGCGCGCCCGAAAGGATTCGAACCTCTGACCCCCAGATTCGTAGTCTGGTGCTCTATCCAGCTGAGCTACGGGCGCTTGCCAAGGGCGGTGGCCGGAAGACGGCCCCGCGGTGACGGGTCTTGCCCGGCACGGGCGTACGTCTAGACGGTCGGCCGGGGGATTGCAAGCCCATTCTGCGGGCCGGGCGGCCGGCCCGGGAGCTTCGCTGGAAACGGCAGGAAAGCGTTCGTGCCCCGGGCCTTAGCAGTCCCGGGAGGAGCCCCGGGGCGCCGGGACCATGGCCCGGCCGCGGGACGGCATGCCACCCGTGGTCCCGCGCCGCGGCGCGGGATCGATGTCGGACACGGCCGCGGGCGCCCGCGAGCCTTGCCTCACGAGGCGCGGGAGCGGCGCAGGTCCGGGAAGGGGACCGGCCGGTCCGGGATCTCGATCACGAACACCGCGCCGGGCCCGTTCTCGACGAGGGCGATGCTGCCGCCATGGGCGCGCACCAGTTCGGCGGCGATGGCGAGGCCGAGGCCGGTGCCGCCGCGGCGGACGGAGCCCTGGAAGGGCTTGAACAGGTTCTCCCGGGCCTTCGACGGCACGCCCGGCCCGGTGTCGCGCACGACGATCCGCACCACCGAGCCGGTCCGGTCCGCCCCGACCGACAGCCGCTTGACGCAGGCCGGCTCGCCCTGCTCGAGCGCCTGCAGGGCGTTGCGCAGGAGGTTCATCAGCACGCGGAAGAGTTGCTCGGCGTCGGCGTCGACCTCGAGGGTCTCCGGAACCTCGTTGATCCACTCGACGCTCGCATGACCGGCGAGGCCGATCACCTCGGCCACGTCCTCGACGACCCGCTGCAGGTTGACCAGCCGGCGCGCCGGCGGGGCCTCCTGCGCCTTGCCATAGGCGAGCACAGCTTCCGCATAGGTGATCGCCCGGTCGAGCGCGCCGATCAGCTTCGGCGCGAAGCGCTGCACCGTCGGGTCCGGGATCGACGCGAGCCGGTCCGAAAGGAGCTGCGCCGAGGCGAGCAGGTTGCGCAGGTCGTGGTTGATCTTGGAGACCGCGAGGCCGAGGTCGGCGAGGCGGCGCTGCTGCGTCAGCACGTCGGTGACGTGGCGCTGCATGTCGGCGATCTGCTGCTCGGCGACGCCGAACTCGTCCGACCGGCCCGAGGGCACGACGACGCGGCGGGGGTCCTCCGGCGCCTCCGCCCACAGCCGCATCGCCTCGCCGAGGCGCTGCATCGGCCTGACGAACAGCCGCCGCAGGCTGAGGTAGACCAGCACCGCGCTGAAGCCGGAGATCACCAGCGACAGCAGCAGGATGTTCTTGGAATACTCGAGCATCGCGGCGCGGAGGCCGGCCTCGGAGAAGACCACGTCGATCTCGCCGTCGCCCTCGTAGGGCCCCACGGCCCGGATCGCCCGGTCGCCGCCGAACAGCAGGGTCTCGAAGGCGGTGACGATGGCGGTGGCCGGGTCGAGGCCGGTGACGGCGATCTCCCGGGTCGCGGTCGGCGGCGAGGGATCGATGGCGAGCAGGCGCTTCATGCCGTCCTCGCGGACGGCGAGGGCGTAGGCGTCCAGCTCGTCGAGCAGTTCCACCTGCAGCGCCTCGGGCAGCACCGTCGTCGGCGTCGAGGTCAGCGCGCGGGCCGCCACCGTCGCGACGCGAAGGCGGTCCTCGATCTGGGACTTCTGGAAGTTGGCGATCGAGGGGACGAAGATCAGCACCTCGCTCAGCATCACGAACAGCACGGTCAGCACGAGCAGCTTGCCGGACAGCCCGGCCCAGCGGCCCGGCCGCGGTCCGGCACTGACCGGTTCCACTCCCCTCGCCGCGATGTCCGCCTCGTCGCTCATGCCCGCTCCGCCGTCGTCCAGACCCCATATATGCGCCGCAGGGCGCCGTCCGTCACCCCAGCTTGCGCCCGATCCACCTCAGGCCCGCCAGGAGGCGGCCCGTCGAGGGGCTCTCCAGCCTGGCCGCATAGGAGGCGACCGCCGCGCGGCGGGGGATTTCCGCCAGCGTCGGATAGGGCACGATCATGCCTGCGAAGGCCGAGACGGTGAGCCGGCCGGCGAGGCCCAGCGCCACGATCCCGGCGAGTTCCCCGGCGCCGGCCCCGACGATGTCGGCGCCGAGCACGCGGCCGCCGCGGCCGGTCACCAGCTTGATCAGGCCCTCCGTCTCCCGCTCGGCCTGCGCCCGGTCGTTGCCGGAGTAGCTCCAGCGGTGGACCGCGACCGCGCCGCCGTGGCGCTCGCGCGCCTCCGCCTCGCCGAGCCCCACATGGGCGATCTCGGGGTCGGTGTAGGTCGCCCAGGCGATCCGGTCCGGGTCCTCCCGGTGCGGCCAGCCGGTGAGGATGCTGCGCACCACGAGGCCGCCCTGGTAGCCGGCCCAGTGGGTGAAGCGGAAGGACCGCGCCACGTCGCCGATGGCGAAGACCCGCCGGTTGGTGGTGCGCATCGCCCGGTCGGTCTCGATGCCCCGCCCGTCGTGGGCGATCCCGGCGGCGTCGAGGCCGAGATCCTCGACGTTCGGCCGCCGGCCGGTCGCGACGAGGAGGTGGGTTCCCGAGAGCCGCTCGCGAGCCTCGCCGGCCGCCACATCGAGGGCGATCCCGTCGCCCTCCCGGGCGGCCGAGACAACCTTCGCGCCGGCGCGGATGTCGACGCCCTCGGCGGCAAGCCGGGCGACGACGACCGCGGCGCACTCCGGGTCGTCCTTCGAAAGCGGCCGGTCCGCCTCGAGGACGACGACGGCGCTGCCGAGGCGGCGGAAGGCCTGGGCGAGTTCGAGGCCGATCGGCCCGCCGCCGATCACCACCAGCCGGCCGGGGAGGGCGGTGAGGTCGAAGACGCTCTCGTTGGTGAGCACGTCGATGCCGTCGAGTCCCGGGATCGGCGGCAGCGCCGGCCGGGAGCCGGTGGCGACCACGAACTTCCGCGCCCGCACCACCCGCCCGGCCGCCTCCAGCGTGTCCGGCCCGGTGAAACGGGCGGCGTCGCGCAGCACGGTGGCGCCGAGCCCTTCGAATCGCTCCTGCGAATCATGCGGGGCGATGGCGGCGATCACCCCGTGGACATGGGCGTGCACCCTCGCCCCGTCGACCCGCGCCGGCCCGGCGTCGATGCCGAAGTCGCGGGCGCGCTCCACCGCATGGGCGTGCCTGGCGGCGGCGATCAGCGCCTTGGAGGGCACGCAGCCGGTGTTGAGGCACTCCCCGCCCATCCGGTCCTTCTCGACCAGCACCACCGACAGTCCGACCGCGCGGGCGCCGGCGGCGACGGTGAGGCCCGCCGAGCCGGCGCCGATCACGCAGACGTCCGGGGTGAGCGCGTCCATCACCGCCCGCCTCCGCGCCGCCGCCAGCGCTTGACGGCGACCGGCACCAGCGCGAGCAGGCCGAGCGCGGCGAAGCCGGCAAGCAGGGTCGGGGTGACCAGGGCGCCGACGTCGAGCGCGACTTGGCAATCGCTGCCCTCGCAGCCCGCGTTCGCCGCCTGCTGGGCGGCGATCACGCTGTCGAGGCCGGAGCCGAGCGTGGTGAAGGTGAAGGTGGCCGGCAGGATGCCGATCGCGGTGGCGGCGACATAGGTGAGGGTCGGCACCCCGAGCAGGGCGGGGGCGAGGTTGACGAGCCAGAAGGGCGCCACCGGGACGAGGCGGAGGAAGAGGAGATAATTGAAGGCGTCCTCGCGGAAGCCAGCGGCGAGGGTCTGCAGCTTCGGCCCGGCCTTCGCGGCGAGCGCCTCCCCGATCGAGGAGCGCGCCACCAGGAAGAGGATCGTCGCCCCCAGCGTCGCCGAGATCGCCACCAGCACGCCGCCGGACACGGGCCCGAACAGGAAGCCGGCGGCCAGGCTGAGGGCGAGGCCCACCGGCAGCGACAGGGCGACCGCCCCGGCATAGAGGCCGCCCATGGCCAGCATCGCCGTCAGCCGGTGCGCCTCGACGGTCTCGGCCAGCGCCGCGCGCTGGGCAAGGAAGGTCTCCAGCGAGAGGTAGCGGTGCCAGCCGCCGAGCACGATGGCCGCCCCGGCGGCGAGCAACAGGGCCAGCGGCAGGAAGGGGCGCAGCCGGCGCAGGAGCCGGCTCACCGCGTCCTCCGCGAGGGGCCGCTCGGTCTCGCTCGCATGATCGCGCGCCTTCCCCATGGCTCTCCCGCCCGCAACGCCCGCATCGGGCGACTGCCCCGTCCGCGGCTCTCCTCCGCCAAGTCGCACCTCGGCGGACCCGCGGCAAGCACCTCGCGCGCCCTGTCACGTGCTCTTGATGGCCGCGTGGCCGGCCGGCGGCCGATCGACGACCCGGGTCGGGCACTCCGGACGCGCAGTCTCGGCGCGTTGACGGCGCCCGATCCCTCCCGTATAAGCCCCCATCGATCAGGACCGGCGGTCCGGACCGGCGGCGGCCCCCTGTCCGCCCGGGTGGTCCGACCCCATCCTCCACGAGACCACCCGAGCCGTAGCGGGCCGCGGCGACGACCGCCGTTCCCCGGAGCGAAGATTGCAGAGGACCGCCGGAAGGCGGGAGCGACGATGAAGCGGACCTACCAGCCTTCCAAGCTCGTGCGCAAGCGCCGCCACGGCTTCCGTGCGCGCATGGCGACCCCGGGCGGACGCAAGGTGATCGCCCGTCGCCGGGCCCAGGGCCGCAAGCGCCTGTCGGCCTGAGGATCCCGGGTCGGGCCCGACGGTGCGCGGCAGCCGGGGGCTCGTTTCCATGCGGCGGCTCACCAAGCGCAGCGAGTATCTCGAAGTCGCCCGGGGCGCCCGCACGCCCCGGCGCGGCTTTTTGCTGCAGTCGCGGCCGCGGCGCGACGGCGAGGCCGGCGACGCCCGGTTCGGCTTCACGGTGACGAAGAAGATCGGCAACGCCGTGGTGCGCAACCGGATCCGCCGCCGTCTCAAGGAGGCGGTGCGACTTGCGGGCGCATCGGCGGCGCGCCCGGGAACCGACTATGTGCTCGTCGGCCGCCAGCCGGCGGCGGACCAACCCTTCGAGGACCTGTGCGCCGACGTCGTCGGCGCATTGACGGCGGCATCCCGCGCCCGCGACGCATCACGCGATCGGCCGAAGGCGGAAGGCAAGAGAGCGAACGATGGTTGACAACCGCAACATGATCCTGGCGATCGCCCTGTCGCTGGTCGTGCTCCTCGGATGGCAATACCTGATCGTCAATCCGCAGGTGGAAGAGGCGCGCCAGGCGCAGCTGGCCCAGGAGGCGCGGCAGGCCGAGACGGTCGTGCAGACGCCCGGCGATGCGGCTCAGCCGGCCCCTGGCGCCGCGGGCGTCGGGACGACCCCGCCGGTCGGCGCCGGCGTGACCGTCACCACCCGCGAGGCGGCCCTTGCCGCAAACCCCCGCGTGCCGATCGAGACCCCTGAACTGTCCGGCTCGGTGAACCTCGTCGGCGGGCGCATCGACGACCTGGAGCTGAAGAGCTACCGCGTCACCGTCGACCCGACCTCGCCCAACGTCGTGCTGCTGTCGCCGGAGGGGGCGCCGGACGCCTATTTCGCGGAGTTCGGCTACGCCGCCGGAGCCGACGCCGGCGTTCCCGCATCGAAGGCGCTGTGGTCGGCGCCCGAGGGGGCGGCCCTGACGCCGGAGACCCCGCTCGAGCTCACCTACGAGGGCGCCGGCGGGCTGCGCTTCGTGCGCACGATCACGGTCGACGAGGAGTCGATGTTCAAGGTGACCGACCGGGTGGAGAACACCGGGGCGGCGCCCGCCTCGGTCACCCCCTACGGCACCGTGGTGCGCTTCGGTACCCCGGCGACCCAGGGCACCTACATCCTGCACGAGGGCCTGATCGGCGTCTTCGGCGAGGAGGGCCTCGCCGAGGTGGACTACGCCGACCTCGCCGAGCAGGGCGAGATCCGGCCGCCGCTCACCACCGCCGGGTGGCTCGGCATCACCGACAAGTACTGGGCGACCGCGCTGATCCCGTCGGGCGCGGACCCGGCGCCGTTCCAGCCGCAGTTCAAGCACGTGCGGGCCGGCGACATGGACGTCTATCGCGCCGACTTCCTGCGCGACCCGGTCGCCATCGCGCCGGGCGGCTCGGCGATGACCGAGACGCTGCTGTTCGCCGGCGCCAAGCAGGTGGCGACGATCGACCGCTACGAAGCGGAACACGGCATCGAGCGCTTCGACCTCTTGATCGACTGGGGCTGGTTCTACTTCCTGACCAAGCCGATGTTCTATCTCATCGACTACCTGTTCAAGCTGGTCGGCAACTTCGGCGTGGCGATCCTGCTCGTCACCGTCATCATCAAGCTCGTCTTCTTCCCGCTGGCGAACAAGTCCTACGCGTCGATGAGCATGATGAAGAAGGTGCAGCCGGCGATGACCGAGCTGCGCGAGCGCTACAAGGACGACAAGGCCAAGCAGCAACAAGCCCTGATGGAGCTCTACAAGAAGGAGAAGATCAACCCGCTGGCCGGCTGCCTGCCGATCCTGGTGCAGATCCCCGTCTTCTTCGCGCTCTACAAGGTGCTCTACGTCACCATCGAGATGCGCCACGCGCCGTTCTTCGGCTGGATCCAGGACCTCTCGGCGCCGGACCCGACCTCGATCTTCAACCTGTTCGGGCTGCTTCCCTTCGCGGTGCCGGCGATGCTGCTGATCGGCGTCTGGCCGATCATCATGGGCATCACCATGTTCATCCAGATGAAGCTGAACCCGGCGCCGACGGACCCGACGCAGGCGGCGATCTTCACCTGGATGCCGGTGATCTTCACCTTCATGCTGGGCACCTTCCCGGCCGGCCTCGTCATCTACTGGGCATGGAACAACTTCCTTTCCATCATCCAGCAGGCGACGATCATGCGGCGCTACGGGGTGAAGATCGAGCTCTGGGACAACATCAAGTCCACCTTCTCCCGCAACAAGGCCGAGAAGCCGGGCTGAACGCCCGGGCCGCGAGGCGACCCCCGCGGCCCGCTCATCCGGAGGAGAACCGGACCGATGATCCACTGAGCGAGACCTGTGCCGCCGGTTGCCGCCCGCGCAGGTCCAGAGCGCTTTCCGATCAGGTGGACTCACCTGATCGACGAGAAATCGCTCCGGATTCAGAGGCGACCCGAACGCCTGCAATCCGCGTGACAGCGAGGTCCGCTCGTGCCAGATCCCCGTTCCGCCATCCCCGATCCCGCCAGCCGCCACCCGGTCCCCGGCCACCCGCGCGTGGTCTTCCTCAAGGCCGTCGTCGACGCGCCCAACGTCGAGGTCGGCGACTACAGCTACTACGACGACCCTGTCGAGCCGGAGCGCTTCCTGGAGAAGTGCGTGCTCCACCACTACGACTTCATGGGCGACCGCCTGCGGATCGGCCGCTACACCGCGATCGCCGCGGGCGCCACTTTCATCATGAACGGCGCCAACCACGCGATGGCCGGTTTCTCGACCTACCCCTTCCCGATCTTCGGCGGCGCCTTCGCCGAGGGCGCGCCGCCGGACCTCTTCGAGGGGACCAGCCGGGGCGACACGGTGGTCGGCAACGACGTCTGGATCGGCCACGAGGCGACGATCCTGCCCGGCGTCAGCGTCGGCGACGGGTCGGTGGTCGGGGCGAAGGCCGTGGTCGGCTCCGACGTGCCGCCCTATGCGGTGGTGGCGGGCAACCCCGCGCGGGTGGTCCGCATCCGCTTCCCGGAGGACACCGTCCGGCGCCTGCTGGCGGTCGCCTGGTGGGGCTGGCCGGCCGAGAGGGTCGCAAGGAACCTTCGCGCCATTCTCGGCGCCGACATCGAGGCCCTGGAGAGGGCCGCCGCGGAGACCTCATCATGACCGACGAGACCGCCCGCCCGGAGGCGGCGGCCGGGGAGGCCGCGCGCCTCCTGTTCGCGCGACCCTGGAGCTTCGTGCGCGGCGTCACCCGGGTGGAGGACCTGCCGCCGGCCGATGTGGTGGAGATCGCCTTCGCCGGCCGTTCCAACGTCGGCAAGTCCAGCCTGATCAACGCGCTGACCGGCCAGGGCGGGCTGGCCCGCACATCCAACACCCCCGGCCGGACCCAGGAGCTGAACCTGTTTCGGCCGGAGCGGGACGCCGGGCTGCTCCTCGTCGACATGCCGGGCTACGGCTACGCCGAGGCGCCGAAGGAGAAGGTGGACGTCTGGAACCGCCTCATCCGCGACTACCTGCGCGGCCGGCCGAACCTCGCCCGCGTCTACGTGCTGGTCGACGCCCGCCACGGCCTCAAGAAGAACGACGAGGAGGTGCTGACGCTGCTGGACAAGGCGGCCGTCTCCTACCAGCTGGTGCTCACCAAGGTCGACAAGCTGAAGCCCGGCGGCGTCGCCGCGGTCGTGGCGAAGGTCGAGGAGGCGATCCGCCGCCGCCCCGCCGCCTACCCCTCGGTGATCACCACCTCCTCGGAGAAGGGCGCCGGCATCGACGACCTCCGCGATGCGATCACCCTGCTGCTCGCCGAGCGGGGACGACCGGCGTGAGCAGCGGCAGCGGGCCGGCCGGCCCGCGCTGGGCGCGGGTCCCGCACCCCGCCGTTGTCGGCGCGGCGGGGATGCGCTATTCAGCGGCCGCTTCAGACACCAGCCGTTCGGGACAGCGACCATGAGCACCAGCGACCAGCCGCGCCGCGACACCGCCGACGACACGCTCACCCGCGCCCGGATCATCTCCGAGGCGCTGCCCTTCATGCAGCGCTACGACGACAAGACCATCGTGGTGAAGTACGGCGGGCACGCCATGGGCGACGAGGCGCTGTCGCGCGCCTTCGCCCGCGACGTGGTGTTGCTCAAGCAGTCCGGCATGAAGCCGATCGTGGTGCACGGCGGCGGCCCCCAGATCGGCGCGATGCTGGAGAAGCTCGGCATCAAGTCGGAGTTCCGCGCCGGCCTTCGCGTCACCGACCGGGCCACGGTGGAGATCGTCGAGATGGTCCTCGCCGGCTCCATCAACAAGAGCATCGTCGCCGCCCTCAACGCCGAGGGCGGGCGGGCGATCGGCCTGTGCGGCAAGGACGGCAACATGGTCATCGTCGAGCGGGCGACCCGGACCATGCGCGACCCGGATTCCAACATCGAGAAGATCGTCGACCTCGGCTTCGTCGGCGAGCCCAGGGAGGTCAACCCGACGGTCCTCGACATGGTGATCAAGGAGGAGCTGATCCCGGTGATCGCCCCGGTCGCCCCGGACCGCAACGGCGACACCTTCAACGTCAACGCCGACACCTTCGCCGGCGCGATCGCCGGGGCACTCGGCGCGACGAGGCTCCTCTTCCTCACCGACGTGCCGGGCGTGCTCGACCGCGAGGGCCGCCTCATCAAGGAACTCACCGTCGCCGACGCCCGCGCGCTGATCGCCGACGGCACCATCTCCGGCGGCATGATCCCCAAGGTCGAGACCTGCATCGATGCGCTCGCCCAGGGGGTCGAGGGCGTCGTCATCGTCAACGGCAAGACGCCCCACGCGGTGCTCCTGGAAATCTTCACCGAGGTCGGCGCCGGCACCCTGATCCGCCACTGATCCGGCCGGCGGCCCGCTTCGGCACGCTTCGATTACCCATCGTTGACCTTGCGCCCTATATGATGGCTCCCCCGATCCGTCAGAAGGACGCGTTCCAGTGACCGCCGCTCCGACCCGGGCCCGCGAGGGCCGCAACGCCCACCTCCACGACCTGCGGACCTTCCGCGGCGTCGACGCCTGGGTGTTCGACCTCGACAACACGCTCTATCCGGCTCACTCGAACCTGTTCGCCCAGGTGGACGTGCGCATCCGCGACTATGTCGCCCGGCTGCTCGACGTGCCGCCGGACGAGGCGAACGAGATCCAGAAGGACTACTACCGCCGCTACGGCACGACGCTGCGCGGGCTGATGGACGAGCGCGGCATCGCCCCGGACGACTTCCTCGAATACGTCCACGACATCGACCACTCGGTGCTCGCCCCGGCGCCGGAACTCGCCGCCGCGCTGAAGCGGCTGCCGGGCCGCAAGTTCATCTTCACCAACGGCTCGCGGGTGCATGCGGAGAAGACCGCGGCCCGGCTCGGCATCGCCGAGCACTTCACCGACATCTTCGACATCGTCGCCGCCGAGCTTTCGCCGAAGCCGAACCGCGAGACCTACGACCGCTTCCTCGCGCTCACCGGCGTCTCGCCGGCCCGCGCGGCGATGTTCGAGGATCTCTCGCGCAACCTCGCCGTGCCGCACCGCCTCGGCATGCGCACCGTCCTCGTGGTGCCGAGGGGCACCCGCGAGGTCTTCCGCGAGGCCTGGGAACTGGAGGGCGACGACGCCCCCCACGTCGAGTTCGTCACCGACGACCTGGCGGGATTCGTGGCGGCGGTGGCGGGGGCGCTGGAGGCGTAGGGGGCAGGCGAGGCCGCCGGGGGCGGCCGCCGAGACGCGCGCATCACCGACATGCATCGACGGCACTGGCGCCGGAGCCCCGGATCGACTATCTGAAGCCCTGATGGTTCGCCGCACCGCGGCGCACCCGTTTCCTTCCGTGCTCATGAGCTCCCGGTCGCGCCACGGCCGATTCATCGGCCCTCTCGCGCTTTCCGAGGACACATGCCCTTCCCGACCGTCCACCCCGCCCTCGCCCGGGCGATCGAGGCCCGCGGCTATGCGGAGCCGACCACCGTGCAGGCCGCCGTCGCCGACCCGGACACCGCCGGCCGCGACATGCTGGTCTCGGCGGAGACCGGCTCCGGCAAGACCGTCGCCTTCGGGCTCGCCATCGCCCGGACCCTCCTCGGCGAGGCCGAGCGCTTCGGCGAGGCCCGGGCCCCGCGGGCGCTGGTCGTCGCGCCGACGCGCGAACTGGCCCTGCAGGTGGAGCGCGAACTCGCCTGGCTGTTCGCCGCCACCGGCGCGCGGATCGTCTCCGCCGTGGGCGGCATGGACCCGAAGCGCGAGGCGCGGGCGCTCTCCGCCGGCGCCCATGTCGTCGTCGGCACCCCCGGGCGCCTGCGCGACCACATCGAGCGCGGCCGGCTGGTGCTCTCGAACATCGACGCGGTGGTGCTCGACGAGGCCGACGAGATGCTCGACCTCGGCTTTCGCGAGGACCTCGCCTTCATTCTCGACGGCACCCCGGCGGAGCGGCAGACGCTGCTCTTCTCGGCGACCCTGCCCGCCGAGGTCGTCCGCCTCGCCCGCAGCTGGCAGCGCGATGCGCTGGCGATCGACACGATTGACAGCCGCAAGGCCCATGCCGACATCGAGTACCGCGCCCTGCGCGTCTCCCCCGCGGAGATCGAGAAGGCGGTGGTGAACGTGCTGCTCCGCTACGACGCGCGGGCCTCGCTCGTCTTCTGCGCCACCCGGGAGCGCGTCCGCAGCCTTGCCGCGGCGCTGGAGGCGCGCGGCTTCGAGGCGGTGGCGCTCTCCGGCGAGATGGGGCAGGGCGAGCGCAACGAAGCGCTGGCTGCGATCCGCGACGGCCGGGCGCGGGTCTGCGTCGCCACCGACGTCGCCGCCCGCGGCATCGACGTCGCCGACCTCTCGCTCGTCGTCCACGCCGACCTTCCCAACGACCGCGAGGCGCTGCTGCATCGCTCCGGCCGCACCGGCCGCGCCGGCCGCAAGGGCGCGGCGGTGCTGATCGTGCCGCACACCCGTCGCCGCAAGGCGGAGGGCCTTCTCGCCCATGCCGGGCTCCAGGCTACCTGGTCCTCCGCGCCGGGCGCGGAGGAGATCCGGGCCGCCGAGGACGAGCGCCTCGTCGCCGACCCGATCTTCTCCCGCCCTGCCGATCCGGCCGACGCCGACCTCGTCCGTCGCCTCGCCGAGGGCCACGACCCGGAGGCGCTGGCCGCGGCGCTGGTCGCGCTGTGGCGGCGGGGCCGTCCTCGGCCCGAGCGGATCTTCGAGGCGCCCCGCCGGGCCGAGCAGCCCGCCGCCGCGGCGGCGGACGGCGGGACCGGCGTCTGGTTCCGCCTCGGCACCGGCCGCCGCGACGGTCTCGACGTGCGCCATCTGCTGGCGATGATCTGCCGGATCGGCGGGGTCGACCGCCGCGAGGTCGGCTCGATCCGACTGGCGGACGAGGAGACGCTGTTCGAGGCGGCCGCCGGCTCGGTGGTGGCCTTCGACCAGGCGGCGGCGGCGGGGGAGGGGGCAAGGCTCGGCCTTGCCCGGATCGCCGGCGCACCGCCCGCGCCGGTGCGCACTGCGCCGCGCCCCGCCGGCCGCAAGCCGCACCCCGGCGTTCGGCCGGCGCGCGCGCTGCCGCCGCATCCGCAGCGAGCCTCGCGGCGCGGCTGAGCCACCGTTGCGCGGGGGCGCGCTTTTCACTAGGAAAGGTCCCGGATTTCCGCGCGGCGCCCGGCCGGCGGGCATCCGCCTCCGGACCCCGACGCAAGGACCGCCGATGACCGACACCGCCTCCACGGCCGCCCACGCCCATCTCGCCGCCACCATCGACGCCGCCTGGGAGGCTCGCGCGGAGGTGACGACCTCGACCCGCGGCGAGGTCCGCGACGCGGTGGAGACGGCGCTGTCGCTGCTCGACGGCGGCAACGCGCGGGTCGCCGAGAAGGTCGGCGACGGCTGGGTGGTGAACCAGTGGCTGAAGAAGGCGGTGCTGCTCTCCTTCCGCCTCAACCCGATGGAGCTGATCTCCGGCGCGCCGGGCGGCGCCTCCTGGTGGGACAAGGTGCCCTCGAAGTTCGACGGCATGGACGCCGCCGCCTTCGCCGCCGCCGACTTCCGCGCCGTGCCGGGCGCGATCGTCCGCCGGTCGGCCTATATCGCCCCCAAGGTGGTGCTGATGCCTTCCTTCGTGAACCTCGGCGCCTATGTCGACAGCGGCACCATGGTCGACACCTGGGTGACCGTCGGCTCCTGCGCGCAGATCGGCAAGAACGTCCATCTCTCCGGCGGCGTCGGCATCGGCGGCGTCCTGGAGCCGATGCAGGCCGGGCCCACCATCATCGAGGACGACTGCTTCATCGGCGCCCGCTCCGAGATCGTCGAGGGCGTGGTGGTCGGGCAGGGCTCGGTGGTGTCGATGGGCGTCTTCATCGGCGCCTCGACGAAGATCGTCGACCGCACCACCGGCGAGGTGTTCATGGGCCGCGTGCCGCCCTATTCGGTGGTGGTCTCCGGCTCGATGCCCGGCAAGCCGCTGCCGGACGGCAGGCCTGGGCCGTCGCTCTACTGCGCGGTGATCGTCAAGCGCGTCGACGAGAGGACGCGCTCGAAGACCTCCATCAACGACCTCCTGCGCGACTGATGACCGGTTGATCCTTCAGGTCGGCGGGGGGATAGATGGGGCGCGGCGATCCTGCCGCGCGTCTCCCCCCCAGCGGGACCGCTGCGATATGCGAGCCGAGGCCGCCGGACCGCTCGACCGGGCCCCGCCGTCGTCCCGGCGACGGCCGGTCCGCCGGGTCGCGTACCGACCCGGCGGAGCCCGCCGGTGAGGTCCGGGCATCGCAGCAGTCCCCGCACAGCCGGACGATCGCCGAATGGCCAAGCCGCACGACCCCGTCGCCATCCTCCGTGACCTTATCGCCTGCCGGTCGGTGACGCCGGCGGAGGGCGGCGCGCTCGCCTATCTGGAGCAGTTGCTCGCACCCGCCGGTTTCACGGTCGAGCGACCGGTCTTCACCGAGCCGGGCACGCCGGACGTCGAGAACCTCTTCGCCGCGATCGGCGCGGGGGAGAAGCACCTCGTCTTCGCCGGCCACACCGACGTGGTCCCGACCGGTGACGAGGCGGCCTGGCGCCACGGCCCCTTCGACGGGGTGATCGAGGACGGCGTGCTCTACGGCCGCGGCGCCGTCGACATGAAGGGCGGCATCGCCGCCTTCGCCGCCGCCGCCCTCGACTTCGTCTCGGACCGGACCGGGAACTTGCCCGGCCGGCTGTCGTTCCTCATCACGGGCGACGAGGAAGGACCTTCCGTGAACGGCACCGTCAAGCTCCTGAGGCATGTCGCCGCGCGCGGCGAGCGCTTCACGGCGGCGCTCGTCGGCGAGCCGACGAACCCGGAGGCGATCGGCGACCAGATCAAGATCGGCCGCCGCGGCTCACTCTCCGCGGTGCTGACGCTGAAGGGGGTGCAAGGCCATGCGGCCTACCCGCATCTGGCCGACAATCCCGTGCGCGCGCTGCCGGCCTTCGTCTCCGCGCTGTGCGATCCGCCGCTCGACGGGGGCAGCAACTCCTTCCAGCCGTCCAACCTCGAGATCACCGTGCTGGAGACGTCCACACGGGCGTTCAACGTGATCCCCGGCGAGGTCCGGCTCTGGTTTAACATCCGTTATAACGACCGCTGGACCGCCGACTCCCTCAAGGCGGAGGTGCGGGCGCGCTGCGAGCGGGCCGCATCCGCGACTCTCCTACGTGGCGACAGGCCGCCCATGCGCTATGATCTGGCTTTCGAGGCGGTCGTGTCGGACGTTTTCCTGACCCGCTCGGAGGAGTTGATCGGCACGCTCGCCGACGCCGTGGAGGCGGAGGTGGGCCGCCGGCCCGCCCTCTCCACCGGCGGCGGCACCTCCGACGCCCGCTTCATCAAGGATTACTGCCCGGTTGCGGAATTCGGCCTGGTCGGCCGGACCATGCACCAGGTCGACGAACGGGTCGCGGTCGCCGACCTTGAGACCCTGAAGTCCATCTACCGACGTTTCCTGGACGCCTATTTCGACGCTTGAGGATATTCCCATGCTGACCGGTGACGAGATCTCGCGGTCGACCCACGCCGCCTTCGCGCTGTTCCGGGGCGACCGCCGGGCCATCCTGGACCTCGACGTCTCCTACGACGGCTTCTGGCGCTCGTTCCAGGTGATCTTCCTGCTGCTGCCGGTGATCGGCGTGCTGATCCTGTCGGAGCGCGAGTTCCTGATCCGGCAGCTTCCCGTGGTCGAGGAGACGTTCCCCTCCGGGGCCTTCGTCGTCTCCCGGCTGTTCGGCGCCGGGCTGGACTGGATCGCCTTCCCCATCGTCCTCGCCCTGCTCGCCCGCCCGCTGGAGATCGGCCGGCGCTACGTGCCCATCGTGGTGGCGCTCAACTGGGCGGCGCTGGTGGCGGCGGTGCCGATCGTCGTCCCGCATCTCCTGGTGCTGCTGGGCCTCGCCGGCGAGGAGTTCGCGGCGCTGCTCAACCTCGTCGCCCTCGGGGTGGTGCTGCGCTACCAGTACATGGTGGTGAAGATCGCGGCCAACGCCCAGCCGCCGCTCGCCATCGGGCTGGTGGCGCTCGACTTCATGATCGGCGTGGTGGTCTCCGCGGCGGTGACCGCCTTCGTCGGGATCTAGTCCTAGCCCCGCGTCAGCGCGCGTCGGTCTGCCAGCGCGGGTGGATCCAGGGCTCGTGGTTCATCCGCGGCAGCGGCTGCCGGTCGAGAAGCATGTCGGCGACCTTCTCGCCGACCATGATCGACGGCGCGTTGAGATTGCCGTTGGTGATCAGCGGGAACACCGAGCTGTCGGCGACGCGCAGGCCCTCCACCCCGATCACCCGCGCCTGCGGGTCGACCACCGCGCCCGGATCGTCGGGCCCGCCCATTCGGCAGGTGCCGCAGGGATGGTAGGCGCTTTCGACGTGGTCGCGGACGAAGGCGTCGATCGCCTCGTCGGACTGCGCGGCCGGACCCGGGGTGATCTCGCGGCCGCGGAACGGGTCGAAGGCCGGCTGGGCGAAGACCTCGCGGGCAAGGCGCACGGCGGTGCGGAAGTCGGCCCAGTCCTTCTCCGTCGACATGTAGTTGAAGCGGATCCGCGGCGGTTCGGCAGGGTCGGGGCCCGCGAGCGTCACCGACCCGCGCGAGGGCGAGCGCATCGGCCCGACGTGGACCTGGAAGCCGTGGCCGGGGGCCGGGGCGCGGCCGTCATAGCGGATCGCGGCGGGGAGGAAGTGGAACTGGATGTCCGGATACTCCACCCCGGCGCCGGATCGCACGAAGGCGCAGGCCTCGAAGTGGTTGCTGGCGCCGTGTCCGCCGCGGGTGGCCAGCCACTCGAGCCCGATCAGCCCCTTGTGGAGGAGGCTCATCCGGCCGTTGAGGGTGATCGGCTGGCGGCATTCCTGCTGGATGTAGACCTCGAGATGGTCCTGCAGGTTGCGGCCGACGCCGGGCCGGTCGGCGACCACCGGGAGCCCGAGCGCCTGCAACTCCTCCGACGGACCGATTCCGGAGGCGAGCAGCAGCTTCGGCGAGTTGATCGAGGAGGCGGCGAGGATCACCTCGCGCCGGGCCTTCAGCGTCTCCACCCGGCCGCGGCGCTCGACCTCGAGCCCGACGGCGCGGCGGCCGTCGAAGAGGATTCGGCGGGCGAAGGTGCGGCAGAGGAGGGTGAGGTTCGGCCGCTTCAGCGCCGGCTTCAGGTAGGCGTCGGCGGCGGACCAGCGGTGGCCGCGCCAGACGGTCATCTCCATCGGGCCGAAGCCCTCCTGCTGGCGGCCGTTGTAGTCCTCCGTCAGCGCGAAGCCGGCCTCGGCGCCGGCCTTGACGAAGGCGGCGTAGAGCGGGTTGCGCCGCTCGCCGCGGGTGACGTGGAGCGGCCCCTTGCGGCCGCGCCAGCCGTCGTCGCCGCCGTGGGCCTGCTCCATGCGGATGAAGTAGGGCAGCACGTCGGCGAAGGACCAGCCGCGGGCGCCCATCTCCTCCCAGGTGTCGAAGTCGCGGGCATGGCCGCGCACGTAGACCATGCCGTTGATCGACGACGAGCCGCCGATCACCTTGCCGCGCGGCGTCGCCAGCCGGCGGCCGCCGAGGGCCGGCTCCGGCTCGGCGCGGAAGCCCCAGTCGTAGAGGCGCATGTTCATCGGGTAGGAGAGCGCCGCCGGCATCCGGATGAACGGGCCGGCATCCGAGCCGCCGAACTCCACCACGATCACGCTGTGTCGGCCGTCCTCGCTGAGCCGGGCGGCGAGCGCGCTGCCGGCCGAACCGGAGCCGACGACGATGTAGTCCGCCTCAAGCATGGTAGCCGACCGCCCGCATCACATGGTCCCTGACGAGCCGCACCGCCTCCTCCGCCGTCACGTCGCCGGCCGGCAGCGCCGAGCGCAGCCACAGGCCGTCGATCATCGCCGCGGCGCCGCGGGCGACGTCGCGGGCCTCCTCGGGCGGCAACAGCTCGCCGAGCGCGTGGACGAGGTTCGATTCCAGCCGCCGCAGGTAGACCTTGAGCAGCCGCGCCGCCTCGGCGTCGTGCTGGGACTGGAGGTAGAAGGCGAGCCAGGCGGAGATGGTCGCCGGCTGGAACTGCTCCGGCGCGAAGTTGCCCTCGATGATCGCGGTCACCCTGGAGACTGGGTCGCTGGTCTCCGCGAGCCGCCGCCGGAACTCGGCGCCGAGTTCGTCGAGGAGGTGGCGCATGGTGGCGAGCAGCAGGTCGTCCTTGGAGCCGAAGTAGTGGTGCGCCAGCGCCGAGGAGACGCCGGCCCGGCGCGCGATGTCGCCCATGGTGAGGCCGGCCATGCCACGGTCGTGGATCGCCTCGATGGCGGCGGAGATGAGGGCGCGCCGGCGAACCGGCTCCATTCCGATCTTGGGCATTCCCGACGGATCCCGGGGTTGGACGGCGCGGCGCCGCCGGCGAGGCTGCCTCGGATCGCTGCGAGAGGACACCCTACAACTTGATTGACTGGTCAATCAACAAAAACTTGCGTCGATGGAAACGAGGTGTTTGGATGGGCGATCGCGGTCGTTCCCTCCGTGGCCTCCGCGTCGATCATGCCCCACGGCGCCCGGCGCCGCTTCGCATGCAAGCAACAGAATCGACCGACGCCGCGGCGGGACATACCGCGGGCGGACGGTCACGAAGGGAGACACGCTCGATGACGAAACGCATTCTCGCTCCGGCCCTGGGCCTCGCCGCCCTGCTCGCCGCCTCCGGCCCGGCCGCCGCGGCCGATCCCGAGGCCTGCATGACAGTCCGTTTCTCGGACGTCGGCTGGACCGACATCACGGCCACCACCGCCGCGGCGTCGGTCGTCCTCGAGGCGCTCGGCTACGAGCCGGACGTGAAGGTTCTCAGCGTGCCGGTCACCTACGCCTCGATGGAGAACAAGGACATCGACGTCTTCCTCGGCAACTGGATGCCCACGATGGAGGCCGACCTCGCCCCCTATCGCGACAAGGGCACCGTCGATGTGCTCGGCGCCAATCTCGAGGGCGCCAAGTACACCCTCGCGGTGCCGAAGTACGCGCATGAGGCCGGGCTGCAGAGCTTCCAGGACATCGCGACGTTCAAGGACCAGCTCGACGGCAAGATCTACGGCATCGAGCCGGGCAACGACGGCAACCGGCTGATCCTCGACATGATCTCGGCCGACCAGTTCGGCCTCGGCGGCTTCGACCTCGTCGAGAGCTCCGAGCAGGGCATGCTGGCGCAGGTGGCCAGGGCGGTCCGCGACGAGGAGCCGATCGTGTTCCTCGGCTGGGCCCCGCACCCGATGAACTCCAATTTCGAGCTCGAGTATCTCGCCGGCGGCGACGACGTGTTCGGCGCCGACTTCGGCGGCGCCACCGTGTTCACCAACGTGCGCGCAGGCTACGTGGAGGAGTGCCCGAACGTCGGCAAGCTGATCTCGCAGCTGAAGTTCACGCTGCCCATGGAGAACGAGATCATGGGTGCGATCCTCGACGAGGGCGCCGATCCGGAGGAGGCCGCGAGGGCCTGGCTGAAGGAGAATCCGTCCGTGCTCGACGACTGGCTCGCCGGCGTCACCACCGCCTCCGGCGAGGACGGGGCGGCCGCCGTCAAGGCCGAGCTCGGCCTCTGATCCCGAGGTCCCGGCCGCCGACGGGGGTGACGCCGGCCGGGACCCGCTTCTCTTCCATCCCATCCTGGCCGATCGGGGCGGCGCGCCATGGACTTTCTCACCGACACCCGGATTCCGGTCGGTCCCTGGATGAAGGGCGGCGTCGACTGGCTGACCAACAACGCCGCCGGCGTCTTCGACGCCATCGCGGCGGTGATGAACGCCGTCATCGCGGCGCTGCTGTGGGTGCTGGAGACGCCGCATCCGTTCGTCGTCGTCGCCGTCTTCGGGCTGCTGGCGCTGTGGCTCCGGCGCTCCTGGAAGCTCGCCGTCTTCACCGTCGCCGCCCTGCTCTTCATCATCAACCAGGGCTACTGGGAGGAGACCACCGAGACCCTGGCCCTGGTCTCGGCCTCGGCCGCCGTCTGCATGGCGATCGGCGTGCCGCTCGGCATCGCCGCCGCCCGCCGACCCTGGCTGATGGCCTGGATGCGTCCGGTGCTCGACCTGATGCAGACGATCCCCACCTTCGTCTACCTGATCCCGGCGCTGATCCTGTTTGGCCTCGGCATGGTGCCGGGCCTGATCGCCACCGTCATCTTCGCCCTGCCGGCGTCGATCCGGCTCACCCACCTCGGCGTCTCCTCGACGCCGACGGCGCTGATCGAGGCGGCGGACAGCTTCGGCGCGACGCCCTGGCAGCGGCTGGTCAAGGTGGAGATCCCCTGGGCGATGCCGCAGATCCTCGCCGGGCTCACCCAGACCATCATGCTGTCGCTGTCCATGGTGGTGATCGCCGCCCTCGTCGGCGCCGACGGCCTCGGCGTGCCGGTGCTGCGGGCGCTCAACTCGGTGAACGTGGCGATGGGCTTCACCGCCGGCCTCGCCATCGTGCTGATCGCCATCATCCTCGACCGCCTCTGCCGGGCCGCGGACGCGGGGAGCGGCCGATGAGCCCGGTGCCCGCGGTCCGCTTCGACCGGGTCGACATCGTCTTCGGGCCCCAGCCGGAGCTGGCCTTTCCCCTCGTCGACGCGGGCCTGACGGCGGCCGAGATCAACGCCCGGAGCGGCCAGATCATCGGCGCCATGGGCTGCAGCTTCGACGTTGCCGAAGGCGAGATCGTGGTGCTGATGGGCCTCTCCGGGTCCGGCAAGTCGACGCTGGTGCGCGCCGTCAACGGCCTCAACAAGGTGAGCCGCGGCTCCGTGACGGTGAAGGACGGCGAGGACGCGGTGGAGGTCTCTTCCTGCGATCCGGCGGCGCTGCGCCGGATCCGCCGCACGCGGGTCGCCATGGTGTTCCAGCAGTTCGGGCTGCTGCCCTGGCGCACGGTGAAGGACAATGTCGCCCTCGGGCTCGAGCTTGCCGGGGTCGACCGGGCGGAAACCGACCGCCGCGTCCGCCAGCAGCTCGAGGTGGTGAACCTCTCCGCCTGGGCGGACAAGAAGGTGCAGGAACTCTCCGGCGGCATGCAGCAGCGCGTCGGCCTGGCCCGCGCCTTCGCGACGGAGGCGCCGATCCTGCTGATGGACGAGCCCTTCTCCGCGCTCGACCCGCTGATCCGCGACAAGCTGCAGGACGAACTGATCGAGTTCCAGCGCACCCTGAGGCGCACCATCCTCTTCGTCAGCCACGACCTCGACGAGGCGATGAAGCTCGGCAACCGCATCGTCATCATGGCCGGCGGCCGGGTGGTGCAGGTCGGCACCGCGCAGGAGATCATGCTGAGGCCGGCCGACGACTATGTCGCCGAGTTCGTCGCCCACATGAACCCGCTCAACGTGTTGAGGGCCTGCGACCTGATGCGGCCGGCGAGCGCCGACGAAGCCGCCTCGGCCGCCGCCGCCCAGCGGCTCGACGGCGGGCCGGTCGAGCCCGGCCGGATCGCGCTCGCCCCGGCCGGGCTGCCCATCCGCAAGGTCATGCAGGCCCGCCTCGACACCGGCCACCCGGTGCTGGTCGAGGAGGGCGGCGCCGTGGTCGGCATCGTCGACGAGGCCGACATCCTCTCCGGCATCCTGCGCCGCTGAGCCGGCCGCCGGCCGCACTCCGGCGCGGCGACCTCCCTCCCGGCGAACGACGGGTTGGGGCCCTGCATCCGGCCGACCAGCCCTCAATCCCGACGGGACTCCGCGCCGGCGCCCCGATCCCGGTCCCCTTGCGTGACGGCGCATACAGCCGATGGTGCGGGTTTGGCCGACGGACCCGCGCAGGCTGCGGCCGCTCCCGTCAGTTCCTTGTCTCGCCGTGACAGGGCCCGGCCCGCGACCCCAGCCGCCCCTCTGCGTAAAGGATTACCACAGATTCAAACAGTGATATGAGTGCCCATACCTCAATTGAAGGGGTGGACCCCATGTCCAGGCACTCGATTGCATCCTTATGTCTTTTCGCCGTCGGCCTTGTTTTCGCCTCCGTGCCGCCGGCTGTCGCCCAACCCGCCGCCACCGGGCCGGAACGCCCGTCCATCATCGGCGGCGAGCCGGCGGGCGAGGGGCGCTGGCGCTTCGTCGTCGCGCTGCTCGCCGCCAAGGTTCCCGAGAACCTCCCGGCGCAGTTCTGCGGCGGAACCCTGATCGCGCCCGAGGTCGTGCTCACCGCCGCCCATTGCGTGGAGGGCGTCGCGCCGGAGGAGGTGGCGGTGCTGGTCGGCACCGGCGACCTCGGCGCGGCCGGGCGGCGCATCGCGCTGAAACGGATCATCCTGCACCCGGCCTACGACGCGGGCAGCAGCCGCGCCGACCTCGCCCTGCTCCGCCTTGCCGAGCCGGTCGACGGCATCCGCCCTGTGCGCAGGGCGGGACCGCTCGTCGAGGCCCGGCTGGCCCGCAGCGGCACGGCGGCCATTGTGGTCGGCTGGGGCGACACCGCGGAGGGCGCGCCGACGCGCTGGCCGCGGCGGCTCCACCAGGCGCGGGTGCGGCTCATCGACCGCGCGGTCTGCAATGCGCCCGAGGTCTATTCCGGCCAGGTCGACCGGACCATGCTCTGCGCCGGGGTAATGGCCGGGGGCCGCGACAGCTGCCAGGGCGATTCCGGCGGCCCGCTGCTCGTCCGCGACCGGCGCGGCCGCTTCCGCCTGCAGGTCGGCATCGTCAGCTGGGGCTACGACTGCGCCCTGCCGGGCTACCCCGGCGTCTACACCCGCCTCGCCGCCTTCGAGGGCTGGATCGCCCGGCACCTGGCGGCGGGGAGGTGAAGCCAGCGGCCGGCGGCGCTTGCCGCCGGCCCGCCCGGCGCGCTATCGGTAACGCACCCGAAACGACTTTGCAGGCACCCTCGGCGCCATGCCGGTCGAGATGCGCCCCTCCCAGGCCCTGAAGCTGTGGCACGACGTTTCGCTGGCGATCGTCCGCACCCACGGGATCGACCTGTCGCCGCGGCAGATCAGCATCCTGCTCACGGTCTACCTCGAGGCGCCGCCGCATACCGTGCGCGGGCTCGCGGAGAAGCTCGGCGTGACCAAGCCGGCGATCACGCGGGCACTGGACACCATGGGCGAACTCGGGCTTCTCTCGCGCCGGCGCGACGAGAAGGATCGCCGCAACGTGATCGTGCAGCGCACCGTGGACGGCGCGCTCTACCTCGAACGTCTCGGCGACCTGATCGTCGAGAAGGCC
This sequence comes from Pleomorphomonas sp., assembly GCA_041687675.1. Classification (GTDB taxonomy): domain Bacteria; phylum Pseudomonadota; class Alphaproteobacteria; order Rhizobiales; family Pleomorphomonadaceae; genus JAWLBM01. The sequence continues at coordinate 402,656 of JAWLBM010000001.1, forward strand.
GGGAACCTGCCCAGATGACCAGCGCCTTCGACCGCCGCCTCACCCCCGCCTCGCCGTGGATCGCCGACGTCCGCCTGCGGGGCCGGGTCGAGGCGGAGCGCTTCGCCGAGGGCGTCGGCCGCCGCGTCGCGGTGCCGATCGCCGACCTCCGGGCGGAGCCGCGGCCGGACTGCCCGCTCGACACCCAGGCTCTGATGGGCGAGACGGCCACCTTCTACGGCGAGGAGGAGGGCTACGCCTTCGTGCAGCTCGACCGCGACGGCTATGTCGGCTGGCTGCCGGCGGTGGCGCTGGCGCCGGTGGGGGCGGCGCCGACGCACCGGGTCGCGGCGCTGCGGACCCTCCTCTTCCCGGGACCGGACCTCAAGATGCCGATCGTCGCGCACCTCGCCCAGGGCTCGCTGCTCACCGTCCGCGACACGGTCGAGCGCCGCGGCCTCGCCTATGCCGTGCTGCCGGACGGCACCGCGACGGTGATGCGGCACCTCGAGCCGCTGGACGGGCCGCCGGCCGCGGATTTCGTCGCCGTCGCCGAGGCCCATGCCGGAACGCCCTATCTCTGGGGCGGGCGGACGAGCTTCGGGATCGACTGCTCCGGCCTGGTGCAGACCGCCCTCGCCATGGCCGGGATGGCGGCGCCGCGCGACACCGACATGCAGGAGGCCTCCGTCGGCGAGCGCATCGCCGAGGCCGATCCCGCCGCCTGGCGGCGCGGCGACCTGGTCTTCTGGACGGGGCACGTCGGCATCGTCGCCGCGCCCGGCCGCCTCATCCACGCCAACGGATTCCACATGGCCACCGTCGCGGAGGACCTCGCCGGCGCCATCGCCCGCATCGCCGCCGCCGGCCTCGGCGTCACCTCCGTCCGGCGGCCGGTCGCCGTCAGCCCGGGTCGGTGAACGTGTCGGCGTGGTGCTGGTAGGCCCAGGTCTCGGTGAGCGCGCCGGACCTGTCGGCGAGGAAGAGGCGGAGCTCGACCGGGTCGTCACCCGCCGGGCGGAAGTCGAAGATCGCCCGCCGGCGCAGGGTGCCGACCACCGGCAGCGCATAGGCGCCCTGGACCGTGCCCGAGCCGGCCGACACCTTCACCTCGACCCGCGCGTCCGGCTCGAGCGCCGCCAGGCGGCCGCCCTCGAAGTCGACGGCGAAGCGCACAACGCCCTCCGGCCGCACCGTGCCCGGCGCGCCGCCGAGGCCGAGCCGGGTCGACACCACCCGGCCGATCGCCGGCGGCGAGGGCTCGTCGGCCAGCCAGGTCAGGCGGTAGTCGACCGACACCGCGTCGCCCGCCTTCACCGGCCGCGCCGGCACCCAGTAGGCGACGATGTTGTCATGGATCTCGTCGTCGGTCGGGATCTCGACCAGCTGCACCGCGCCCTCGCCCCAGCCGCCCCTCGGCTCCACCCAGACGCTCGGCCGCTTCTCGTAGAAGACACCGTCGTCCTGGTAGTTCTCGAAGGAGCGGTCGCGCTGCATCAGGCCGAAGCCTTTCACGTCGCGGTCGACGAAGGAGGAGGTCATCACCCGCCGCGGGTTGTTCAGCGGCCGCCACAGCCGCTCGCCGGCGCCGGTGTGGATGGCGAGGCCGTCGCTGTCGTGGATCTCCGGCCGCCAGTCGCGGGCGCGCTGGCGGTTGGTCTCGCCGTACCAGAACATCGAGGTCAGCGGCGCAAGGCCGAGGCGGGCGACGTCGCGGCGGGCGAACAGGCGCACCGACATGTCCATGACCACCCCGCGCCCTGTCGGATCGCCGCCGCGGGCGACGTCCCAGCGCACCGCGCCCGCGACGCTCGGCCCCTCGAGATCGGCGAAGACCGCGACGTCGGCCGTGTCCGAGGCGGCGAAGAAGAAGTCGGTGAAGCGGGGGAACTCCTCCGGCGTCGGCAGCGCGGTGTCGATCGCCACCGCCCGGGCCGAGAGGCCGTACTGGTCCAGCGCGCCGGCGCTGCGGAAGTAGGCGGCGCCGAGGAAGGCGAGCCAGTCGCGCTCGGCGCCGGGCTCCATCACCCGGAAGCCGGCGAAGCCGATGTCGTCGGGCAGGCCGCGGGCCGGGCTGTCGTCCGGCACCTCGAAGTAGCCGGGCGCGTAGAGGACCGGCCGCGCCTCGCCGTTGTCGACGAGATGGATCCCGACCGGCTGCTGGAAGAAGCGCCCGAGGTGGAAGAAGCGCAGCGGCGCCCGTCCGCCCGGGGCCTCCACCGTGTGGTCGGCGCGGAAGCGGATCTTCCAGTGGTCGTCGTAGTCGATTTTCTGCAGCACCTCGCCGGCCCGGACCGGCGTCGGCGCGTGGGGGCTGCCCGCCCGCTCGCGAGCGGCCTCCACCAGCGCCTCGAAGGAGAAGGGCCGCGGCTCCCCGAGGAGCGCCCGCCCCGAGGCCCCGGCGGCGGGGAGGACGGGCGCGAGCCCGAGTGCGGCGAGGGCCGCGACCACGTCGCGGCGGGAAAGGTCAGGCATGGCGGCTCGTCCGTGTCTCAGCGGCCGGCCGGCCGCCCCCGAAGGGGATCTATGGTCCCCGGTCGCCGCGTCAATTGCCGGGCAAATCGGGCGGACTTCGGGCATCGCCGCCGGCATCGACAAGGATGCCGGCCTGCGGGCATAACAGGACCATGAGCGACCCCGGCGAGAATCGCCTCTTCGACCGCATCTCCGGCACCGTCGAGCGGGTGACCTTCCACAACGAGGACAACGGCTTCGCCGTGCTGCGCCTGCGCGTCACCGGCCGGCGCGAGGCCGTCACGGTGGTCGGCCACGTGCCCTCGGTCGCCGCCGGCGAGCGGGTCGAGGCGGAGGGTTCCTGGGGCAGGGACCGCACCCACGGCATCCAGTTCAAGGCCGAGCACATCGCCACCAGCGAGCCGTCGGCGCGCGACGCCATCGCCCGCTTCCTCGGCTCCGGCCTCATCTCCGGGGTCGGCCCGGCGATGGCGGAGCGCATCGTCAAGGTCTTCGGGGCGAAGGCCCTCGAGGTGATCGAGCACGAGCCGATGCGGCTCCTCACCGTGTCCGGCATCGGCAAGCAGCTCGCCCAGCGGATCGCCGAGAGCTACCGCGAGCGCAAGGCGGTGAAGGAGATCATGATCGCCTTCCAGGAGAAGGGCGTCTCCACCGCCCGCGCCGTCCGCATCTGGCGGCATTTCGGCCCGGACGCGGTGAAGGTGATCGAGGAGGACCCCTACCGGCTCGCCCGCGAGGTCCGCGGCATCGGCTTCGAGGGCGCCGACGAGATCGCCGAGAAGTTCGGCGTCGCCCTCAACGCCCCGGAGCGGCTGCGCGCCGGGGTCTCCTACGCGCTGGAGGACGCCGCCGACCAGGGCCACACCGCCGTCCCGCGCGCCGACGTCGCCGCCCGCGCCGCCCGGCTGCTCGGCGTTGCGGAGGACCTCGTCGCGGACGCCATCGCCGAGGCGGTGGCCAAGGGCGACGTGGTCGAGACGACGGTGGGCGAGATCGCCTGCCTCGCCTCCCGCCGCCTCGCCGGCTTCGAGGCGGCGGTGGCGAAGCGGCTGCGGATGCTGTCCGAGGGCCCGCCGCCCTGGGGGCGCGTTGACGTCGACGAGGCGATCGAGCGCTTCGAGCAGGCAAGCGGCAAGCGCCTCTCCGCCTCGCAGCGGAGCGCGCTCTCGACCGTCGCCGGCGCCAAGGTGTCGGTGGTGACCGGCGGCCCGGGGGTCGGCAAGACGACGCTGCTGGAGGCGCTGCTGGCGACGCTCGCCCGCCGTGGCCTCGCCGTGGCGCTGGCGGCGCCGACCGGGCGCGCCGCCCGCCGCATGGCCGAGCAGGCGGGCCGCGAGGCGAAGACCATCCACCGCCTGCTCGAGATCGACCCGGCGACGGGCGGCTTCCGCCGCGGCCTCGGCGAGCCGCTGGAGGCGGACCTCGTCGTCATCGACGAGGCCTCGATGGTGGACGTGGCGCTGATGGCCGCCCTCGTCGAGGCGATCCCGCCGCAGGCGGCGCTGATCCTCGTCGGCGACGTCGACCAGCTTCCCTCCGTCGGCCCGGGCCAGGTGCTCGCCGACGTGATCGCCTCAGCCACCGTCCCGGTCGCCCGGCTCACCGAGATCTTCCGCCAGGCGGAGGAGAGCCGCATCGTCGTCAGCGCCCACCGGATCAACCACGGCGAGATGCCGGAGCCGCCGCCGCCCGGCGAGACCTCCGACTTCTACGTGGTGGACGCCAGCGGCGCGGAGGACGCGCTCGCCAAGATCCTCGAGATCGTCGGCACCCGCATCCCGCGCCGCTTCGGCCTGGACCCGATGCGCGACGTGCAGGTGATCACGCCGATGCAGAAGGGGATCGTCGGCGCGCGCAACCTCAACGACCGCCTGGCCCAGCTGCTCAACCCGGCGCCGCTCGACAGCGTCGAGCGCTTCGGCTCGACCTACGCCACCGGCGACAAGGTCATGCAGGTGGAGAACGACTACGACCGCGACGTCTTCAACGGCGACCTCGGCCTCGTCCGCCGCATCCGCGCCGCCGACGACGAGGTGACGGTCTCCTTCGACGGGCGCGACGTGGCCTACGGCCTGCGCGACCTCGAGGCGCTGCAGCGCGCCTACGCGATCACCATCCACAAGAGCCAGGGCTCCGAGTACCCGGCGGTGGTGATCCCGCTGGTGCGCGACCACTCCATCATGCTCGCCCGCAACCTCCTCTACACCGCGGTCACCCGCGGCAAGCGCCTCGTCGTGCTGGTCGCCGAGCCGTCGGCGCTGCGCACCGCGGTGTCGGGGGTGAACGCGAGGCGGCGGTTCACCCGGCTGAGGGAGCTGATGGCTGGGTAGGGACCCTATTCGAGGATCGGCATCGCGCGGATCATGAACCGATCGAACATCGGCACCGTGAAGGCGGTATCGCCGTGCTGGGGCGAGTAGATCATACCCTTGGCGATCAGCTTGTTCCGGAGCGGACCGACGGCAGTCACCTTTGCTCCGAGGCGTTCGGCGATCTCGCCAGAGCGGTGGGAACCCGGTCCGAGGTCGGCCAAAGCGCGCAGGTACCTCTTCTCGGCCGGAGTGCAACGGTCGAAGCGGACCCTGAAGAAGCTCTGGTCCAGTTCCCGCAGCGCGTATTCGTTTGCCGCCCGAACATCCGCCAGGGTAATTGAGGGCCCCGGCGCGATGTTCCAAGCCTCATGGGACCACTGCTGAATGAAGTACGGGTATCCCTCTGTAATGGCGATGATTTCGTTCAGGGCGTCGTCGTCGATCGCAGCACCCTCGGAATCAATCGGATTCCGGACCGCTGCCCTGGCGTCGTCACCCTGTAGCGGTCCCACGCTGGGATACCGGAAGAGCCGTTCTGCATAGGACTTCGAGTGGCCCGCCAGCGCAAGGATCTGCGGCAGGCCCGCCCCGACGAGGTGCACTGGCAGCCCTTGCTGTGTCGTCTTGTGCAACGACATGATCAGCGCACCGAAGTCTCGGCCGTCGAGATACTGCAGTTCGTCGATGACGAGCACGATCGCTGTCCCGGCAGCGCGCGCCGCCTCGCCGATGGCTTCGAACAGGTCCGGCAGATCAAGATCCAGGTTGCCGCTGTCGGCGGTTCCCCTCTCCGGGTCTACCGATAGCCCGAACTCGAAATCGTCAATGCTGATGCGAATTGACGAGACGAAACTTCTCATGACGCGAAAGCCGCGCCTGACAAGGTCCCGCGCGGTCTCGGACGTGCTCAGCTGGTGCAAAATGGAGCGCAGGCCGGGCACGATCACATCGGGCAGTCGCGTTCCCTCGCGGATCTCGATCTGGAGCGTCTTTAGCCGGCGTTCATGCGCCAACGCGTTCATCCGAACGAGAAGAACGGTCTTCCCCACGCCACGCAGACCGACCAGAATTGTTCCCTGCGCGGGCCGCCCGGCCGAGACCCTTGCCAAGGCCACTGCGACCTCGGACAGCAGCCCGCTCCGACCGGCGAGTTCGGGGGGCGGTGTTCCCGCCCCAGGGGCGAAGGGATTACGTTCAGGGTTCATTTTTACCGAGTTTGGTACGGTTATATCGCAGCCACGATAAAAACGGATAAACTCGGTCAAATCAAGCGGCCCAGGGACACTCCGGCAGAATGGCCTTCAAGCTTCGACAGCTGCAGTATTTCATCGCCGTCGCCGACACCGGCTCGATCTCGGGGGCGGCGCAGCTCTTGTCGATCTCGCAGTCGACGGTGACCGAGGCGGTGAAGGAGCTGGAGGCGGACCTCGGCTTCGTGCTGCTCGACCGCCACGGGCGCGGCGTCACGCTCACCCACAAGGGGCAGATGTTCCTGCGCCATGCCCACCGGATCCTCGAGACGGTGGCGGACGCCCGCCGCTCGCTGGCGGAGGAGGGGCCGAGCCAGGGCGGCGAGCTGCACGTCGGCGTCACCTCGCTGGTCGCCGGCTACGTCTTCTCCGACCTCCTCGCCCGCTACCGGCGGGCCAACCCCGGCGTCATCGTCTCCGCGGTGGAGGACAACCGCGAGTACCTGCAGCACCTCCTCATCAACGGGGAGCTCGACGTGGCGGTGATGGTCGTGCCGGACGGCGAGGCCGACACGGCGCTGCAGGTGGAACTCCTCGGCGAGGAGCCCTACCAGGTGTGGCTGCCGCTCGGCCATCCGCTCGCCCGGCACAGCGAGGTGACGCTGGCCGAGGCGGCCCGCGAGCCTCACATCGTGCTGACCGTGGACGAGATCGAGGAGACCACGCGGGCCTTCTGGCGCGAGCACGGCTTCCGCCCGCGCACCGCCTTCCGCACCCGCTCGGTCGAGGCGGTGAGGAGCCTCGTCGCCACCGGGGCGGGCATCACCATCCTGCCGGCGCTGGTCTACCGGCCCTGGTCGCTCGAGGGCGACCGCATCGAGGCCCGGCCCGCCTCCGAGCCGCTGCCGACCGTGCGCGTCGGCATCGCATGGCGCAAGGGCGCCAGCCTGCCGCCGATCGCCCGCGACTTCATCGGCATCGGACGCGCCCAGCGGCCGGAGCGGCTCAGGCCCGAGCTATCGGCAAAACCGAAAGCTTCATTCTGAATTATGGTCTGGCGAAAGTTCGCGTGGGAACGCACTCTCGTGCCCGGAGAGCCCGCGCGCCGAGACAACAACGATCCTCCAGAGGGGACGGCCGCCGACGGGGCATCCGGGTCGACGCCGCCCAGCGCCGGCGTCTCAAGGGAGAGATCCATGCGACTTCATTCGCGCCTGACCGCCTCCGTGGCCGTGCTCGGCCTCGCTTCGTCCCAGTTCGCCACCGTCGCAGCCGCCCAGGAGATGATGACCGAGATCGGCCCCGGCGAGGGCGAGGTCGCCATCGTCGCCTGGCCCGGCTACATCGAGCGCGGCACGACCGACCCGGCCTACGACTGGGTGACCGACTTCGAGGCGGCGACCGGCTGCAAGGTCACGATCAAGACCGCGGGCACCTCCGACGAGATGGTGGCGCTGATGAACGAGGGCGGCTTCGACCTCGTCACCGCCTCCGGCGACGCCTCGCTGCGCCTCATCTCCGGCAAACGCGTGCAGCCGGTCAACACCGACCTGATCCCGTCCTGGAGCAAGGTCGACGATCGCCTGAAGAGCGCCCCCTGGCACACGGTGGACGGTGTCCACTACGGCGTGCCCTACCAGTGGGGCTCCAACGTGCTGATGTACAACACCGAGGTCTTTCCCGAGGCGCCGGCCAGCTGGAACGTGGTGTTCGAGCCGATGGACCTGCCGGACGGCAAGCCGAACCAGGGGCGCGTGCAGGCCTTCGACGGGCCGATCCACATCGCCGACGCGGCGATGTACCTGATGCACCACAAGCCCGACCTCGGCATCAAGGACCCCTACGAGCTGAACGAGGCGCAGTACCAGGAGGCGCTGAACCTCCTGCGCCAGCAGAACAAGATCGTGCACCGCTACTGGCACGACGCCTTCGTCCAGATCGACGACTTCACCAACGAGGGCGTCGTCGCCTCGGGTTCCTGGCCGTTCCAGGTCAACATCCTGAAGAGCCAGGGCAAGCCGATCGCCTCCACCATCCCGGTCGAGGGCGCCACCGGCTGGGCCGACACGACGATGATGCACGCCGAGGCGCCGCATCCGAACTGCGCCTACCTGTGGATGGAGCACTCGCTGAACCCGAAGCTGCAGGGCGACCTCGCGGCCTGGTTCGGCTCGGTTCCCTCGAACCTCGAGGCCTGCACCGGCAACGCATTGCTCGGGGACGAGGGCTGCAAGGTCAACGGCCTCGACAACTTCGACCGGATCTACTTCTGGCGCACCCCGGTGTCGAAGTGCGAGAGCCAGCCCGAGGGCTGCGTGCCCTATTACAAGTGGGTGTCCGACTACATCGCCGTGCTCGGCGGCAGGTGAGGGGCACCCCCGGGACAAGCCTTCTCCCCATCGGGGAGAAGGTGCCCCGAAGGGGCGGATGAGGGGTCGGCGCCGCCCTGGCGGGGTGTCCGTCCGCCGGTCCCGCAAGGGAAACGTCATCCCGGCGAAAGCCGGGATCCAGTGACGGCGCCGCAGCGCTCGGAGAGGTTCCATGGATCCCGGCTTTCGCCGGGATGACGACGGGCGTGTCCCGATCGTCCGATCCCGGGACGCGCGGCCCGTTGCCTACAAGTGACCCGCTTCTCCCGAACGGGAGGGGCTCGGCCATGCCCGCCCCGACCGACCGAAAGATAGACCCGACCGATGACACCCGCCGTCCGATTCCAGCGCGTCTCCCGCCACTTCGGCCCGATCCGGGCGGTCGACGGCGTCGATCTCGACATCGCGCCCGGCGAGTTCTTCGCCATGCTGGGGCCGTCCGGCTCGGGCAAGACCACCTGCCTGCGCCTCATCGCCGGCTTCGAGCAGCCGACGGCCGGGGCGATCGAGATCTTCGGCGAGCACGTCGAGGGCGTGCCGCCCTATCGGCGGGCGGTCAACACCGTCTTCCAGGACTACGCGCTGTTCCCCCACATGACCGTGGCGGACAACGTCGCCTACGGGCTGATGATCCGCGGCATCGACCGGCGCGCCCGCCGCGCCCGGGCCGACGAGATGCTGGAGCTGGTCAAGCTCGGCGGCTTCGGCGACCGGCGGCCGGCGCAGCTCTCCGGCGGCCAGCGCCAGCGCGTCGCCCTCGCCCGGGCGCTGGTCAACGAGCCCAAGGTGCTGCTCCTCGACGAGCCGCTCGGAGCGCTCGACCTCAAGCTCCGCGAGCAGATGCAGAGCGAATTGAAGAGCCTGCAGGTCAACCTCGGCATCACCTTCGTCTTCGTCACGCACGACCAGACCGAGGCGCTCGCCATGGCCGACCGCGTGGCGATCTTCAACGACGGCCGCATCGTCCAGGTGGCGACGCCGGAGGAGATCTACGAGCGGCCGCGCACCCGCTTCGTCGCCGACTTCGTCGGCGGCGCCAACATCCTGGAGGCGCGCCTCGCCGAGCGATTGGGCCTTCCGCCGGCGGTCTACTCGGTGAGGGCCGAGAAGATCCGGCTTGCGAACGGCACAGCGCCGGAGGTCCTCACGCTGGAGGGACGGGCCGTGGAGGTGCTCTACCAGGGCTCCGTCCGCCGGGTGGTGGTCGCCGTCGGCGAGGATCGCTTCGCCGTCACCGTCCCCGCCTCCGATCCGGCGCCGGCGGAGGGCACGGCGGTGCGCCTCTCCATCCCCGAGAGCGCGCTCAACCGGATGGAGGCGTGAGCCGATGACCGCGACCGCCGTCGATCCCCCGCGCCAGCCGCGCCTCGCCGCCCGCCTCTCCGACGTGGTGGTGGCCCGGCCGAAGCTGCTCGCCGCGGTGCTGATCGCGCCGCCGCTCGCCTGGCTCGGCATCGTCTATCTCGGCTCGCTGGCCGCGCTGCTGCTGCAGTCCTTCTACTCGATCGACGAGTTCTCCGGCGTCATCGTCCCGGAGTTCACGCTGAAGAGCTACGCCGAGCTGCTCCGCCCGGCCAACTTCGATATCATCGTCCGCACCGTGACGATGGCAGCGGCGGTGACGCTGGCGTCGGCGGTGATCGCCTTCCCGATCGCCTACTTCGCCGCCCGCTACGCGCGGGGGCGGCTCAAGGCGCTGTTCTACCTCGCGATCATGCTGCCGCTGTGGTCGAGCTACCTCGTCCGCGTCTACGCCTGGAAGCTGATCCTCGCCAAGGAGGGCGTCATCGGCTGGGCCGCGGCCGCGACCGGCACCACGCCGGCGCTGGACTGGCTCCTGTCGCTGCCGGTGATCGGCGGGCCGTCGCTGTCGGTCAGCTACATCGGCACCTTCATCGTCTTCGTCTATCTCTGGCTGCCGTTCATGATCCTGCCGCTGCAGGCGGCGCTGGAGCGGGTGCCGAAGTCCTACCTCGAGGCCTCCGCCGACCTCGGCGCCCGACCGTCGCAGACCTTCCGGACGGTGGTGCTGCCGCTCGCCATGCCCGGGCTCGCCGCCGGCTCGATCTTCACCTTTTCGCTGACGCTCGGCGACTACATCACCCCGCAGGTGGTGGGCACCTCCACCTACTTCCTCGGCCAGGTCGTCTACGTGCAGCAGGGCACCGCCGGCAACATCCCGCTCGCCGCCGCCTTCTCGGTGGTGCCGATCGCGATCATGGCGGTCTATCTCACCATCGCCAAGCGGCTGGGGGCCTTCAATGCGCTGTGAGCCGGTCCCGGCCGGGCGCGGCGTCCGGCCCTCCGTCCCCCGCCCCGCCACGGGGAGCCTTTGATGACCGATCGCGCCTCCCTGTTCCTGAAGGTCGCCGCGGCGACGGGGCTCCTGTTCCTGCACCTGCCGCTCGCCTTCATCGTGGTCTACGCCTTCTCCACCGAGGAGAAGAGCTACCAGTGGCCGCCGCCCGACTTCACCACGAAGTGGTTCGGCGTCGCCTGGGAGCGGCAGGACATCTGGGATGCGATCACCCTGTCGGCGCAGGTGGCGGCGATCGCGACCGCGCTGGCGCTGGTGCTCGGAACGCTCGCCGCCGGCGCGCTGGCCAGGACCCGCTTCTTCGGCCGCGAGGCGGTGTCGCTGCTGATCATCCTGCCGATCGCGCTGCCCGGCATCATCACCGGCATCTCGCTGCGCGCGGCCTTCGCCATGGGGGAGATCCCCTTCTCCTTCTGGACGATCGTGCTCGGCCACGCGACCTTCTGCATCGTCGTCGTCTACAACAACGCGGTCGCCCGGCTCCGCCGCACCTCGCCGTCGCTGATCGAGGCCTCAATGGATCTCGGCGCCGACAGCTTCCAGACCTTCCGCCACGTGATCCTGCCGAACCTCGGCACCGCGCTGCTCGCCGGCGGCATGCTCGCCTTCGCGCTCTCCTTCGATGAGGTGATCGTCACCACCTTCACCGCCGGCCAGCAGACCACGCTGCCGATCTGGATGCTCACCGAGCTGATTCGCCCGCGCCAGCGCCCGGTCACCAACGTGGTGGCGGTGTTCGTCATCCTCGTCACCTTCATCCCTATCCTCGCCGCCTACTACCTCACCCGCGACACCGCGGAAACGGCCGGCGCAGGCAAGTGACCCGAACCCGGTCGAACCGGTCAAAAGGGAGGTCCCGATGCTCACCACCGCAACCCCCGTCGCCGACACCGAGATGCTGATCGGCAGCGGCTTCGCCTCCGGCACGGAGGAGGCCGAGACGGTGCTCGCCCCCAGGACGGGCGCCAGGATCCTCGACCTGCCCGAGGCCTCCTCGACGCAGATCGACGCCGCCGTCGCCGCCGCCGAGACAGCCTTCGAGAGCTGGTCGCGCACCACGCCCGCCGAGCGCGCGGGCCATCTCCTGCGCCTCGCCCAGGCGATCGAGGACGACGCGGAGGGCTTCGCCGCGCTCGAGGCGCTCAACTGCGGCAAGCCCTATCCGGCGGTGCTGCGCGACGAAATCCCGGCCGTCGTCGACGTGCTGCGTTTCTTCGCCGGCGCCTGCCGCACCCTGCCGGGCTCGGCCGCGGGGGAGTACCTTCCCGGCCATACCTCGATGATCCGCCGCGACCCGATCGGCGTCGTCGCCTCGATCGCGCCGTGGAACTACCCGCTGATGATGGCGGCCTGGAAGATCGGCCCGGCGCTCGCCGGCGGCAACACGGTGGTGCTGAAGCCCTCCGAGCAGACGCCGCTGACCGCGCTGAGGCTGGCGCGGGTGGCGGCGGGCATCCTGCCCGAGGGCGTCCTCAACGTCGTCGTCGGCCGCGGCGGCAGCGTCGGCAACACGCTGATCAACCACCCCAAGGTGTCGATGATCTCGCTCACCGGCGACATCGCCACCGGCAAGAAGGTGCTCGCCGCGGCCGCCGCCTCGGTGAAGCGCACCCATCTCGAGCTCGGCGGCAAGGCCCCGGTGATCGTCTTCGACGACGCCGACATCGACGCGGTGGTCGAGGGCGTGCGCACCTTCGGCTACTACAACGCCGGCCAGGACTGCACCGCCGCCTGCCGCATCTATGCCGGGCCGAAGGTCTACGACAAGCTGGTGGCCGACCTCTCCTCGGCCGTTTCCTCGATCGCCTACGCCAACGAGGACGACGAGGCCAACGAGATCGGGCCGCTGATCTCAAGGCGCCAGCGCGACCGGGTGTCGAGCTTCGTCGAGCGCGCCGCCGAGCTGAAGCACATCGAGATCACCACCGGCGGCAAGGTGGCCCCCGGAAACGGCTTCTTCTACCAGCCGACGGTGGTGGCCGGCGCCCGCCAGGACGACGAGATCGTCCGCCGCGAGGTGTTCGGCCCGGTGGTCTCGGTCACCCGCTTCTCCGACCCGGACGAGGCGGTGGCCTGGGCCAACGACAGCGACTACGGCCTCGCCTCGTCGGTGTGGACGAAGGACGTCTCCCGGGCGATGAACGTCGCCTCGCGGCTGCAGTACGGCTGCACCTGGGTCAACTGCCACTTCATGCTGGCCAACGAGATGCCGCACGGCGGCCTCAAGCAGTCCGGCTACGGCAAGGACATGAGCCTCTACGCGCTGGAGGACTACACCGTCGTCCGCCACGTGATGGTGAAGTTCGCCTGACCGGGGCGTCGATCCGGAATTGTCGGAAATGCGGGCGGTGGCGTCGAAAGGCGCTTGCCGCCCGTTCCGTTTGCACTAACGTCCCGGGGTGGGGAGACACGGCCGGGGCACGGGGATGAACGAGCGGACTTCCGATCCGAACGCGGGACTGGACGAGGGGACGATCCGCGCGATCGCCGAGGGGCGGCACGGCGATCCCTTCGCGGTGCTGGGGCCGCAGCGGACGCCGCGCGGCGGCCGGGTGATCCGGGCCTTTCTGCCGGGGGCCAGGGCCGCGACGGTGGTTGCCGGCGGCGAGACGCTGGCGGACTTCGTCCACGTGGAGCAGGGGCTCTGGGCGGCGGCGGTCGACGCCTTTCCCGCGCGCTACCGGATCCGCGCCGAGTGGAACGGCTCGGTGCACGAGGCGGAGGACCCCTACGCCTTCCCGCTGCTGCTCGGCGAGATGGACATCCACCTCCTCGCCGAGGGCCAGCACCGCCGGATGGCCGACGCCCTCGGCGCCGTCGTCACCGAGGTCGACGGCGTTCCCGGCGTGCGCTTTGCGGTCTGGGCGCCGAACGCCCGGCGCGTCTCCGTCGTCGGCGACTTCAACGGCTGGGACGGCCGGCGCCACCCGATGCGGCTGCGCCGCGAGGCGGGCGTCTGGGAGATCTTCCTGCCGCGCCTCGGTCCCGGCGAGCGCTACAAGTTCGAGGTGATCGGCGCCGGCGGCGAACGGGTGGAGAAGGCCGACCCGGTCGCCCGCCAGGCCGAGGCGCCGCCGGCAACAGCCTCCGTCGTCGCCGACCCGGCCCCCTTCCGCTGGTCGGACGCGGAGTGGATGCTCCACCGCGCCGCCCGCCAGGCGCCCACAGCGCCGATGTCGGTCTACGAGGTGCATCCGGGGTCCTGGCGCCAGCCGGACGGGCGGCCGCCGACCTGGGCCTTTCTCGCCGAGGCGCTGGTTCCCTACGTGAAGCACATGGGCTTCACCCATATCGAGTTCCTGCCGATCACCGAGCACCCCTTCGGCGGCTCCTGGGGCTACCAGCCGCTCGGGCTCTATGCGCCGACCGCCCGCTACGGCACCCCGGCCGACTTCGCCCGCTTCGTCGACCGCTGCCACAAGGCGGGGATCGGCGTCCTCCTCGACTGGGTGCCGGCGCATTTCCCGACCGACCCGCACGGCCTCGTCCGCTTCGACGGCACCGCGCTCTACGAGCACCAGGACCCGCGCGAGGGGTTCCACCAGGACTGGAGCACGCTGATCTACAACTTCGGCCGCACCGAGGTGATCGGTTACCTCGTCGGCTCCGCCCTCGAGTGGCTGCAGCGCTACCACGTCGACGGGCTGCGCGTGGACGCGGTGGCCTCGATGCTCTACCGCGACTACAGCCGCAAGGACGGCGAGTGGATCCCCAACCGCTTCGGCGGCCGCGAGAACCTCGAGGCGGTGCAGTTCCTGAAGCATTTCAACGGCATCGTCGCCCATGAGGTGCCCGGGGCGGTGACCATCGCCGAGGAATCGACGGCCTGGCCCGGGGTGACCGCGCGCCTCGAGGACGGCGGCCTCGGCTTCTCCTACAAGTGGAACATGGGCTGGATGCACGACACGCTCGACTACGTCGGGCGCGAGCCGATCCACCGCCGGCACCATCACGACGAGATGACCTTCGGCCTCGTCTACGCCTGGTCCGAGCGCTTCGTCCTGCCGCTCAGCCACGACGAGGTGGTGCACGGCAAGCGCTCGATCCTCGGCCGGATGCCGGGCGACGAGTGGCAGCGCTTCGCCAACCTTCGGGCCTACTACGCCTTCATGTGGACCCACCCGGGCAAGAAGCTCCTCTTCATGGGCTCGGAATTCGGCCAGGCCCGGGAGTGGAACCACGACCGCGAGCTCGACTGGGATCTGGAGGAGCGGCGGGAGAACGCGGGCGTCAAGCGGCTGGTCCGCGACCTCAACACGCTCTACCGCGCCGAGCCCGCGCTGCACGCCCGCGACCACGAGCCGGCGGGCTTCTCCTGGCTGATCGGCGACGACCGCGACAACTCCGTCTTCGCCTTCCTGCGCCGCGGATTCGAAACCGACCCGCCGGTGCTCGTGGTGTGCAACTTCACCCCGGTGCCGCGGACGGGATACCGGGTCGGCGTGCCGAAGGCGGGACGCTGGCGCGAGGTGCTGAACAGCGATTCCGATCTCTACGCCGGCTCCAACGTGGGCAACGAGGGCGCGCTCGCCACCGAGCCGGTCGCCTCGCACGGGGAGCCCCAGTCGCTGCTCCTGACCCTGCCGCCGCTGGCGACCATCGTGCTCAAGGCCGCTCAGTAGTCGACCCGCACGAGGCAGAGGCCGGCGGCCGGCGCGACCGGGCCGCAGGCGGCACGGTCGCGGGCGGCGAGGGCGGCGGCGACGTCGTCCGCATTCCAGGAGCCGTCGCCCGCCTTGCGCAGGGTGCCGACCATCGAGCGCACCTGGTTGTGCAGGAAGGAGCGGGCCGACACGGAGACGTGGATCTCCTCGCCGAGCCGCGAGACGTCGATCCGGTCCAGCGTCTTCATCGGGCTCTTCGCCTGGCAGTCGGCGGAGCGGAAGGTGGTGAAGTCGTGGTGGCCGACGAGCCGCTGCGCGGCCGCGTGCATGGCCTCGTGGTCGAGCCGGCGCGGCACGTGCCAGAGGTAGGTCCGCTCCAGCGCCGGCGGCGGGCGGCGGTCGAAGATCCGGTAGAGATAGTGCCGGCGCCGCGCCGAGAAGCGGGCGTCGAACTCCGGGCCGACCTCCTCGGCCGAGACCACGGTCACCGCATGCGGCCGAAGGTGCGCGTTGGCCGCGTCGCGGACGACGTCGGCGCGGATCGCCCGCTCGAGGTCGACATGGGCGACCTGGCCCGCCGCGTGCACCCCGGCGTCGGTCCGCCCCGCGCCGAAGAGGGTCACCGGATGGCCGGCGAAGGCCCCGATCGCCGTCTCCAGCACGCCCTGGACGCTGTCGCCGGCGTCGTCCGCCTGGCGCTGCCAGCCGAGGAAGCCGGTGCCGTCGTATTCGACGAGGAGCTTGTAGCGGGGCATCGCCGCGGGCTCAGCCGAAGGCCGCGCCCGGCTCCAGCCGGGCGCCGCGGGCGAAGTCGGCGAAGGCCATCGCCCTGGAGCCGGCGCGCTGCACCGTCAGGAGGCGCACCGCGCCCTCGCCGCAGGCGACCGTCCCCTCGCCGTCGAGCAGCCGGCCCGGCGGGCCCGAGCCCTCGGCCCGCGCGGTGCGGATCGCCTTCACCCGCTCCGGCCCCTTGCCGAGGTCGGCCTCGAACCAGGCGCCGGGAAAGGGGGAGAGGCCGCGCACGTGGTCGTGCACGGCCGGCGCCGGTCGCGCCCAGTCGATGCGGGTCTCGGCGTTGGAGAGCTTGTCGGCGTAGGTGACGCCGTCGCCGGCCTGCGGCGTGAAGGTCAGCGCGCCGCGCTCCATCGCCGCGACCGCGCGGATCGCGACGTCGGCTGCGAGATGGGACAGCCGGTCGTGGAGTTCGCCGGCCGTCGTGTCCGGGCCGATCGCCACCGTCTCGGCGAGCCCCACGGGGCCGGTGTCGAGACCCTCCTCCATCTTCATCGCCATCACCCCGGTGACCGTGTCGCCGGCCATGATCGCGCGGTTGATCGGCGCGGCGCCGCGCCAGCGCGGCAGCAGCGAGGCGTGGAGGTTGAGGCAGCCGAGGGCGGGCGCATCGAGCACGGGCTTCGGCAGGATGAGGCCATAGGCGACCACCACGGCGAGATCGGCGCCGAGCGCGGCGAACTCCGCTTGCGCCTCCTGCGTCCGCAGCGTCCTCGGCGTGGCGACGGGGATGCCGAAGCCGGCGGCCGCCTCGTGCACCGGCGAGCGGCGCTCGGCCATCCCCCGCCCGGCCGGGCGCGGCGCGCGGGTGTAGGCGGCGACGATCTCGTGGCCCTGGCCGATCAGCGCGACAAGCACCGGCACGGCGAAATCCGGCGTGCCCATGAACACGATCCTGAGCGGCATCGGGGGCTCCCGTCTCGGTGCGGCGGACGGCCGTCAGGCGACGCGGGAGCGCTCGCGGGCCTGCTTGGTGAAGCGGCGGACCACGCGCTCCCGCTTCAGCCGCGAGATGTGGTCGATGAAGAGCACGCCGTTCAGATGGTCGATCTCGTGCTGCAGGCAGACCGCGAGCAGCCCCTCGGCGTCCACCTCTGCGGGCTCGCCGGCGAGGTTCAGGTAGCGCACCTTCACCCGCGACGGCCGCTCGACCTCCTCGAAGTAGTCCGGGATCGACAGGCAGCCCTCCTCGTAGGTGGCGGTCTCGTCGGAGCGCCAGAGGATCTCCGGATTGACGAAGACCTGCGGAGCCTTCGGCTCCTCCTCGCGGGAGAGGTCGATCGTCACCAGCCTCAAGGGCTCGCCGATCTGGACGGCGGCGAGGCCGATGCCCGGCGCCTCGTACATGGTGGCGAGCATGTCGTCGGCGAGACGGCGCACCCCGTCGTCCACCTTGGCCACCGGGCCGGAGGCGAGGCGCAGCATGGGATCGGGCAGGATGACGAGCGGGCGTGTCGGCATTCCCGTCAGATAAGCGGCGGCGCGGCCGGCGTCAACGGCGCTCGCGGGTCCCGCGCGCGCGGCCGCCCCGGCACGCGGGCAGAAGGCCCGGCGCCATCACCTGTTCGCCCTTTGTTTCCATCCGGCCGCGACTCTGCTAGGCTCGACCCATGGAAGCCGCCCTCGACGCCGTCCGCCGCGCCGTGTCCTCGCTCGATCCGCTGGTGATCGCCCTCGTCGGGGCGGCGCTCGCGCTCGCCCTCGCGGTGGCGCTGATGCGCCGGCGGGGCGGCGATCCGCGGGTGGAGGAGCTTGCCCGGCTGCAGGCGGAGACGGCGGGGCGGCTGCAGGCGATGGCGAGCCTCCTCGCCGAGCGGCAGGGGGACCTTGCCCGCACGCTCGGCGAGCGGATCGACGGCCTCGCCGGCCGGGTCGGCGCCAGCCTCGGCGAGGCGCGGCAGCAGAGCGCCGAGCAGCTTGAGCGGCTCGCCGAGCGGCTCGCGGTGATCGACCGGGCGCAGAAGAGCCTCGGCGAGCTCGCCGGCGAGGTGGTGTCGCTGCGCCAGGTGCTGTCGAACAAGCAGTCGCGCGGCGCCTTCGGCCAGGGGCGGATGGAGGCGATCGTCAGCGACGGCCTGCCGGACGGCGCCTTTGCCTTCCAGGCGACGCTCTCCAACGGCAACCGGCCCGACTGCCTGATCCCGATGCCGAACGGCGCGCCGGCGCTCGTCGTGGACGCCAAGTTCCCGCTCGAGGCCTTCGAGCGCCTTCGCGCCGCCGAGACCGACGAGGTGGAGGTGGCGGCGCTCGCCCAGGCCCGGCGCGACCTCGTCCGCCATGTGGTCGACGTGCGCCAGCGCTACTTCATCCCCGGCGAGACGCAGGACACCGCCCTCGTCTTCGTGCCCTCCGAGAGCATCTTCGCCGAGATCCACGAGCGCCTGCCGGAGGTGGTGGACAAGGCGGCGCGGGCGCGGGTGCTGCTGGTCTCGCCGTCGCTGCTGATGCTGTCGGTGCAGCTCGTCCAGGCGGTGCTGCGCGACGTGCGCATGCGCGAGCAGGCCCACCTGATCCAGGCCGAGGTGCGCCACCTCGTCGACGACGTCGAGCGCCTGCGCGAGCGCACCCTCAACCTCCAGAAGCACTTCGGCCAGGCCGGCGGCGACATCGAGCAGATCCTGATCTCCACCCAGAAGATCGTCCGCCGCGGCGGCCGCATCGACGCCGTCGCGGTCGACGGCGAGCCGCTGTCCGAGGCGGGCTGAGCGGGGGGTGGGGAGCGACGCCGTCCGAGGCGGGCCGGGGGCCGACCGGCCGGCTATCGGCGTTGCGTCGCACCGCCTGCCGGCGCTCCTCACCCGTCGCCCATTGGCGCACCCCCGCTTTGCAATTGCGCTGCCCTTTGCCCATTCGGATGGGGAGCAAGATTCCTCCGGCCCCCGCCGAGGGCGCTCATGTCGTAAATAATTGTAAAAACTATCAGTACATGGTATTGCGAGATTTACCGGGCCTCGGGGGTCCCGGCCGCCCTTGCAGACTCGGAGATCCGTGCATGTCCGCTTGTCGACCTTTCGCCGCCCGGCTAGTCACCGCCGTCGCCGCCGCCTGGCTCGCGGTCGCGCCCGCGGCCGCCAAGGAGCCGACCTCGGTGTTGCTCACCGTCTCGCCCGCGCCCGGCCGGATGTACGAGTCGGTGAGGCTTGAGGCGAGGGTGCTGGGGATCCTTTTCGACACCTCCGGGCCGGGCAAGGTCGACGGCGGCTATGAGCACAGCTGCGCGGTCACCGCCGCGGGCGGGGTGATGTGCTGGGGCGCCAATAACTCGGGCCAACTCGGCGACGGCACGAATACGGACCGCGTCTGGCCGGTGGCGGTCGCCGGGGTCGGCGGCACCGGACCGCTCGTCGGCGCGACCGCGGTCGCCACCGGCGCCTATCATTCCTGCGCCCTGCTGGCCGACGCCACCATCGTGTGCTGGGGCCGCAATGTCGAAGGACAGCTCGGGGTTGCGACGCCCGACACCGTCCAGCCGACGCCGATGAAGGTCGCCGGCCTTGCCGGCGTCGTGGCGATCGCCGCCGGTTCGAACCACAGCTGCGCCGTCCTCGGCGACGGCACAGTCCGCTGCTGGGGCGAGAACAACGACGGCGAGCTCGGCCGTGGCGTCGCCGGTGGTGGCGGGCCGACCCCGGGCGCGGTGGTCGGGCCGGACGGCTCCGGACTCGCCCAGCTCGGCGGCGTTACGGCGGTCGCCGCCGGAGGCGACCACACCTGCGCGCTCGGCGCCGGCGGGTCCGTCCATTGCTGGGGCTGCAATGGATACGGCCAGGTCGGCACCGGGACCGCGAGTGCTGTGGACGTGACCACTCCGGTTGCCGTGGTCGGGGGCAACATTGCCGCGCCGCTGGTCGGCGCCGTCTCGATCGACGTGGGCCATACGCACAGCTGCGCCGCAGTGGCGGGCGGCCCGGTGGTCTGCTGGGGCGACAACGGTTTGGGCCAACTTGGCGACGGCACCACCGACGACCGGCCGTTCCCCGCGGCGGTGAAGGGGATCGGCGGCATGGACGCCCTCACCGGCGCCGTCGAGGTCGCCCTCGGCGACTCGTATTCCTGCGCGCGGACGGCGGCGGGCGAGGTGCGCTGCTGGGGCGAGGGCGAAGCCGGAAAGCTCGGCCACGGCTCTGTTCACACCTTAAACCCTCTCCCGATGGCGGTGACCGGCCTAGGTGCGGCGGCGGTCGACCTCGCGGCGGGCGACGACCACGCCTGCGCCGTCAGCGCCGACGGCGAGCTCCACTGCTGGGGTCACGGCTGGTCCGGCCAACTCGGCGACGGCCGCACGATCTTCTCGCCTTCGCCGGGGCCGGTCACCGGCGGCGGCCAGGAGGCGGTGTCGGCCGGTGGATCTATCACCTGCGCCGTCGCCTCCGGCGGCGTCCACTGCTGGGGCGCCGACCAGTACGGTCAGCTCGGCGATGGGGCGGCCGGCCCGGGCGGGTCCCCCGTCGTGACGGCCGGGCCGGGGCTCCCGGGTAATCTCACCGGGGCAATGGAAGTGGCGGTCGGGGGGTTTCACGTCTGCGCGCGGATGGCGGACGGCGGCGTCAAGTGCTGGGGGTCGAACGAGACCGGCCAGCTCGGCGACGGCTCCGGCAAGGCGAATAGCTCCGCGCCCGTCAACGTGACTCTCGACGGCACCGCCAGTGCGGTCGTGGCTGGCAAGTATCATGCCTGCGCCATCGTCAGCGGCGGGGTCCGCTGCTGGGGTCGCAACACCGACGGCCAGCTCGGGAACGGCGACGGTACCATGACGTTCTCCAACACGCCGCTGCAGGTCCAGGGCCTCCTCGGCCCGGTGATCGCGCTGGCCGCAGGAGACTTCCACACCTGCGCCCTCGTCCAGGGCGCATCGATGAGAGTCTACTGCTGGGGGTTGAACACCGACGGCCAACTTGGCATCGACCCGGCCGTGAGCCCGAAGTTGCTGTCGCCGTCGCTGCCGGCGATGGATGGCGCCAATGAAGACCCCGTGGCGATCGCCGCCGGGGCCCGCCATAGCTGCGCCGTGGATGATCTTGGCAATCTACAGTGTTGGGGGTGGAATGGCTTCGGCCAGCTCGGGGACGGGACCCGGGTTTCGCGCCACCAGCGCAAAGTCGTCGTCGGCGTGAACGGCGCGTCCAAGCTCTTGGACGTGGTCGCCGTCGATGCGGGCCATGGCCACACCTGCGCCAGGCGGTCCTCCGGGGCGATGTATTGCTGGGGATCGAACGCATACGCTCAACTCGGCAACGGCGACACCAAGTCGAGCCTCCATCCGGTTGTGGTGTTCGGTTCCTACGGTGTGGAGCTGATCACCACCGCAATCTCGGCAGGCGAATCCCGCACTTGCGCCCTCACGGGCGGCAGCGTGGTCCAGTGCTGGGGCTTCGGCCACCAATATGGGCTCGGCGGTGCCGTCGGCTTTGCGAGTGCCCCGGTCACCGCCGGGCGGGTACCGACCGGAACGGTGACCTTCACCATCGGTGGGAAGGCCATAGACGCCTACCTGAGGGGCGGCGTCGCGACGCTGTCGGCGCCGCTGCCCGCCAACCTCTACCGGATCGCCGCCGCGTTCCCCGGCGACGACGTCTTCGAGGCGGCGACCTCGGCGGCGGTCGACCTCCTCGTCACCGGCACGCCCGACATGGACTGGATCGTCGGCACCCGTGCGGCCGACACCCTCGTCGGCGGCTTGGGTAACGACATGATCCGCGGCGGCCGCGGCGGCGACGTGATCGACGGCGGTCCGGGCAACGACCGGATCGAGGGCGGCCCGGGCCGGGACCGGCTTACCGGCGGGGCGGGCAAGGACGTCTTCGTCTTCAGGAAGCCCTCCGACAGCCGGCCGAAGACGCCCGACGTCATCACCGACTTCAGGAAAGGCGACCGCATCGACGTCTCCGCCTTCGCCAACGCCGCCGACGTCCGCTTCCGCCGCAAGGGCTCCCGCCTCGAGGTCGACCGCAACGGCGACGGCAAGCCGGAGTTCGCCGTCGTGCTGAAGGGCGTGAAGCGGCTGCCGAAGGGGGCGGTGAAGGCGAAGAAGTAGGCGGGGGCAGGGGACGGCCGGGTGCCACCGCGACGGCCTTCTTCGCGCCACCCCCATTCATCGTCACCCCGGCGAAAGCCGGGGTCC
Organism: Pleomorphomonas sp.; assembly: GCA_041687675.1. Taxonomy (GTDB): domain Bacteria; phylum Pseudomonadota; class Alphaproteobacteria; order Rhizobiales; family Pleomorphomonadaceae; genus JAWLBM01. The sequence continues at coordinate 424,815 of JAWLBM010000001.1, forward strand.
AGGAAGGCCACCGCCTGCAAGCCGTTGAGCGGGCATGGGACCCGGCTCTCCCGGGATGGCGGCTGGTGCTCGACCAACCGATCCCGGCTCTCGCGACCGGATGACGGCAGCGGGGTCGGCTCGTCCCTCGGCAGCAGCCTTGCGGGATGCCGTCCTCCCCGGAGACAGGGAACGCACCGCGCGGCAGGTTCCTTTTCTCGGAAACGCGACCGCCCCGTGTCACCGAAGCACGGCCGTTCCGCTCTACCGAAACACAGCCATCCCGCCTCGCCGAAACACGACCGTCATCGCGGCGAAAGCCGGGATCCAGTTCCCCTATAGTCCTTTGATTTCGCAAGCTTTTCTGGATCCCGGCTTTCGCCGGGATGACGTCGCGGAAGCGGAGCCGTTCCGGCCGCAGCCCGCGCCGACCCCCCTGTCTGTCGAGCAGCCCCAGCCGTCATGCCGGGGAGGGCCGGGATCCAGTGCCCGCGCCGACGCCCCTACCGTTCCCGACCCGCCGGGACATTCCAGGAGGTCCGGGTTCCGCGCCGCCCCGGCGGCCGGTCCCGACCCATGTGCGGCGCGCCCGATGGCTCGCCCGCTGCCGGGCGAGCGATCGACTGCCGCCGGTCAGCCGCCGGAGACGCGGAAGATCTGCGGGCGGATGGCGCTCTCCTCGGCGATCTCGGGGGTGGCGAAGGGCAGGTCCAGGGCCTTCCAGATCCCGACCAGCGCATCGGCGAGGCGGTCGATGAGGGCGTCGTCGTGGAAGGGGGTCGGCGTGATGCGCAGGCGCTCGGTGCCGCGCGGCACGGTCGGGTAGTTGATCGGCTGGATATAGATGCCGTGCTGCTCGAGCAGGATGTCGCAGGCGCGCTTGCAGCGGTCCGGGTCGCCGACGAGGATCGGCACGATGTGCGTCTCGGACGGCATCACCGGCAGGCCGGCGGCGCGCAGCACCGCCTTGGCGCGGGCGGCCTGGCGCTGGTGCGCCGCGCGTTCCTCGCTGCTCGCCTTCAGGTGGCGGATCGAGGCGGTGGCGGCGGCGCAGAGGCCCGGCGGCAGCGCGGTGGTGAAGATGAAGCCCGGCGCATAGGAGCGCACCGCGTCCACCAGACCCTTGCGGCCGGTGATGTAGCCGCCCATCACGCCATAGGCCTTGGCGAGGGTGCCCTCGATCACGTCGATGCGATCCATCACCCCGTCGCGCTCGCAGATGCCGGCGCCGCGCGGACCGTACATGCCGACCGCGTGTACCTCGTCGATGTAGGTGAAGGCGTTGTACCGGTCGGCGAGGTCGGCGATCCGCTCGATCGGGGCGATGTCGCCGTCCATCGAGTAGACCGACTCGAAGACGATCAGCTTGGCCCGCTCGCGCCCGGCGGCGGACAAGAGGTCCTCGAGATGCTGGAGGTCGTTGTGGCGCCAGATCTTCTTGGCGACGCCGGACGAGCGCACGCCGTGGATCATCGAGGCGTGGTTGAGCTCGTCGGAGAGGATCAGGCAGTCCGGCAGCAACTTGGCGATGGTCGAGATCGACGCCTCGTTGGAGACGTAGCCGGAGGAGAAGACCAGCGCGGCCTCCTTGCCGTGCAGGTCCGACAGCTCGCGCTCCAGCTCGACCAGCGGGTGGTTGGTGCCGGAGATGTTGCGGGTGCCGCCGGCGCCGGCGCCCATGCGCGTCGCCGCCTCGCAGAGCGCGCCGACCACGGCCGGGTGCTGCCCCATGCCGAGGTAGTCGTTGGAGCACCAGACCGTGATCTCGCGCGCCTCGTCGCCGCGCCGCCACAGCGCGGTGGGGAAGCGGCCGGCGATTCGCTCGAGGTCCGCGAAGACCCGGTAGCGCTTTTCCTGCTGGAGGGCCTCGACCGCGTCCTCGAAGAATGCGTTGTAGTCCATGACCTGTCCTGTCGGCTCCGTCGCAGCCACCATATAGGGCAGCCGGGCGACTGTCGAAAGTCGTTTTGCCGCGCCCGGCCCGCGATGGCCCCGTCCCTTTGGCGCGGGCGACAGGATGCCTCCGGTGGACGGCCTTGTCATTGACCGGAATCAAAGTCGCCGCACCGGCCCCGGTTCCGCTCTCAACCCCATGTTCATCTTTGACGGTAACTATAACGTTCACGCAAGGAGTGGGGTGCCCCGTGCAGCTGGACCTGTCGTCCCTGACCTTCCTGGTCGTGGAAGATAGCGCATACATGCGCACGATCCTGCGCACCATGCTGCAGGGCTTCGGCGCGCGCCGGATCGTCGAGGCGGAGGACGGCGCGTCCGGCCTCGAGGCGATGGACCGCGCCAACCCGGACATCCTGATCCTGGACTGGGTGATGCCGATCCTCGACGGCGCCGACATGGTGCGGATGATCCGCGTGCCCTCGAACCCCTTCGCCTACATTCCGATCATCATGGTCACCGGCCACACCGAGCGCAGCCGAATCGTCGAGGCCCGGCGCCTCGGCATCCACGAGCTGCTCTGCAAGCCGATCTCGGCGAAGTCGCTCTACCAGCGGATCCAGAGCGTGATCCTGTCGCCGCGCGACTTCGTCAAGACGCCCACCTACTTCGGCCCCGCGCCCCGCGAGGTGCGCAACCGCCAGAACATCTGGCAGGCGAAACCCGGCGAGGAGGCGAAGGGAGCCGCTTGACTTCCATCAGCAACAGCAACATTCCTCGCGCGCCCGCCCGCCGGGCGCATTCCGTAAAGGCCAGACACACCGCTTCCTCCCCGGCCCCGCATGGCGCGGCCGCCGGTTCCACGCACTCCTGACCCGAGATCCCGGAGCATTCCGCATCATGGCCCGCGCATCCCGCTTCGTCGGCTTCGTCCCCGTCGGCTTCCTCGCCGCCGCCGCCATCCTCGCCGCCGCCACGGTGGCGGGTGGATGGAGCGTGAAGGCCGCCCCCAAGGACCGCTATGGTGTCAGCGCCACCAGCATCGCCGCGCCCGAGGCCCCGCGCCTGTCCCGCTACGGCATCGACGAGGTGGAGGTCCGCTGAGGGCAGTCGGCCCCGCCGAGCCGTCGTCGGAACAGATGCCCGGTATCTTTCCGACATGCGTGTCGCAAATGTTCAACTCGGCCGCCGTTCGGATGCTTTGCGCCGAACCGCGGCCGGGACGATGATGCCACCGTCTTCCAGAAGGCACGGCGGTGGCGGGCGATGCAGAAATTCTCGGCCTTCGAGCTGATCCGGCGCGGGCTCGGCGGCCATCGTGGCTGGCGGCCGCAGTGGCGCCAGCCGGCGCTGAAGCCCTCCTATGACGTGGTGATCGTCGGCGCCGGCGGGCACGGCCTCGCCACCGCCTACTACCTGGCGAAAGAGCACGGTGTGCGCAACATCGCCGTGCTGGAGCGTGGCTGGCTCGGCGGCGGCAACACCGGCCGCAACACCACCATCATCCGCTCCAACTACCTCTTCGACGAGAGCGCGGCGCTCTACGACCATGCGGTCAAGCTCTGGGCGGGCCTTTCCCAGGACCTCAACTACAACGTCATGTACTCCCCGCGCGGGGTGATGATGCTGGCGCACACCGTGCACGACGTGCAGACCGCCAGGCGCCACATCCACGCCAACCGCCTCAACGGCGTCGACAACGAGTGGCTGACGCCGGAGGAGGCGAAGGGCTTCTGCCCACCGCTCAACATCTCGAGGGACATCCGCTACCCGGTGATGGGGGCGGCGCTGCAGCGGCGCGGCGGCACGGCGCGGCACGACGCCGTCGCCTGGGGCTACGCCCGGGCGGCCGACTCGCTCGGCGTCGACATCATCCAGAACTGCGAGGTCACCGCCATCCGCCGCGACGCCGCCGGCGCGGTGGAGGCGGTGGAGACGACGAAGGGCGCCGTCCGCACCCGCAGGGTCGGCGTCGTCGCCGCCGGCCACACCTCCGTGGTGATGGCGATGGCCGGCGTGCGCATGCCGCTCGAGTCCTTCCCGCTGCAGGCGCTGGTGTCCGAACCGGTCAAGCCGGCCTTCCCCTGCGTGGTGATGTCGAACACCATCCACGCCTACATCTCCCAGTCCGACAAGGGCGAACTCGTCGTCGGCGCCGGCACGGACGCCTACACCAGCTATTCCCAGCGCGGCGCCCTGCACGTGACCGAGCACACGCTGGACGCCATCTGCGAGCTGTTCCCGATGTTCCGGCGGATGCGGATGCTGCGCAACTGGGGCGGCATCGTCGACGTGACGCCGGACCGCTCGCCGATCCTGTCGAAGACGCCCGTGCCCGGCCTCTACGTCAACTGCGGCTGGGGCACTGGCGGCTTCAAGGCGACGCCCGGCTCCGGCCACGTCTTCGCCCACACCATCGCGCGCGACGAACCCCACCCGATCAACGCGCCCTTCACCCTCGACCGCTTCCGCGACGGCGTCCTCATCGACGAGGCGGCCGCGGCCGCCGTGGCGCATTGACGGAGGCCGGGATGGACGCGCGTGTTGCGGGCAGGGCTGACGTCGCCGACCCGGGCCGTGGAGCGGGGGGATGCGCCCCCCTCCCTGTCCCTCCCCCACGAGGGGGGAGGGGACGCGGTCCTGCGGGCGGGTGTCTTGCCGGAGGGAGCCGGGTTCCGGCAGCGGCAGGAAGCTCCGCGGCAACCCTCTCCCCCCTCCCTGTCCCTCCCCCACGAGGGGGGAGGGGACGCGGTCCTGCGGGAGGGCGTCTTTCGGGCGGCGGGGTTCCGGCAGCGGGCGGGAGCTCCGCGGCACCTCTCCTTGCGGGCAGCCGGGTTCCGGCAGCGGGCGGACGCTCCGCGGGAACCCTCTCCCCCCTCGTGGGGGAGAGTTGGAGAGGGGGGGCGCCGCCGCTGCCCCGGCCCCACCGCCGTGCATACGCAGGCCGCCACCCGATGTCTCCTCCGACCGGACCCGTTCCATGCTGATCATCACCTGTCCCCATTGCGGGCCGCGGCCGGAGATCGAGTTCCGCTACGGCGGCGAGGCGCACGTGCCGCGGCCGGCGGCGACGGAAACGCTCGACGACGCCGCGGTGGCCGACCGGCTCTACCTGCGCACCAACCCCAAGGGCCTCCACCGCGAGCGCTGGCGACACGCCCACGGCTGCGGCCGGTTCTTCAACGCGGTGAGGGACACGGTGTCCGACGTCTTCCTCGCCACCTACCGGGTCGGCGAGCCCGCCCCGGACCTCGAGGCGCTGAAGCGCGGGGCCGGCCGATGAACGCCTTCCGCGCCCCGTCGGGCGGCCGCATCGACCGCACGCGCCCGGTTCGCTTCAGCTTCGACGGCGTCTCCTACCAGGGCTTTTCCGGCGACACGCTCGCCTCGGCGCTGATCGCCAACGGCGTCCACCTGATGGGACGCTCCTTCAAGTACCACCGGCCGCGCGGGCCGATCGCCGCCGGGGCGGACGAGCCCAACGCCCTCGTCGGCGTCGGCCGCGACGAGGCGCACCACACGCCGAACCTTCGGGCGCCGGTGGTGGAGATCCACGAGGGGCTGAGGGCGGAGAGCCAGAACCGCTGGCCGTCGCTGCGCCATGACGTCGGCGCGGTGAACGACCGGCTGTCCCGCTTCCTGGTGGCCGGCTTCTACTACAAGACCTTCATGTGGCCGCGCTCCTTCTGGCACAAGGTCTACGAGCCGAAGATCCGCGCCGCCGCCGGCCTCGGCCGGGCGCCCACCGCGCCGGACGCCGACCGCTACACCCAGGTCTACGCCCACGCCGACGTGCTGGTCGTCGGCGCCGGGCCGGCCGGGCTTGCCGCCGCGCTCGCCGCCGGGCGGTCCGGCCGACGCGTGCTCCTCGTCGACGAGCAGGCCGAACCGGGCGGTTCCTTGCTGCACGAGCAGGCGGCGACGATCGACGGTAAGCCGGCGAAGGAGTGGCTCGCCTCGGCGCTGTCCCGGCTCGGCGAGCTGGAGAATGTCACGGTGATGAGCCGGACCACCGCCTTCGGCTACTTCCCGCACAACATGATCGGCCTCGCCGAGCGGGTCGCCGACCATCTGGCCGACCCGGACCCGAGGCTGCCGCGCGAGCGGCTCTGGCACCTGCGCGCCGGCGAGGTGGTGCTGGCGACCGGCGCCATCGAGCGGCCGCTGGTGTTCCCGGACAACGACCGGCCCGGGATCATGCTCGCCGAGGCGGCGCGCGCCTACGTCAACCGATGGGCGGCGCTGCCCGGCCGGCGCGCGGTGGTGGCGACGGCCTGCGACAGCGCCTACCGGGCGGCGCTCGACCTCGCCGCCGCCGGCATCGAGGTCGCGGTGATCGCCGACATGCGGCCGGAGCCGCCGGCGTCGCTCGTCGAGGAGGCCCGGGCCGCCGGCATCCGCGTCGATCCGGGCACCGTCGTGACTGGCACCCGCGGGCGGCTGCGCGTTCGCCAGGCCCACCTCTCCCGCCTGCTGCGGGACGGAACCGCGGGGGCGCCGGAGCCGGTCGCCTGCGACCTCCTGCTGATGTCGGCCGGCTGGACGCCGACGGTGCACCTCTTCTCCCAGTCCCGCGGCAAGCTCGACTGGCGGGAGGATCTGCTTGCCTATGTGCCGGGCCGCTCCGCCGAGAGGGAGCGCTCGGCCGGCGGCTGCCGCGGGATCTTCGCGCTGGCCGACGCGCTCGCCGACGGGGCGGCGGCCGGGGCCGCGGCAGCCGGGCTCGAGGCGCCGGCGGAGGCCTTTGAGGTCGAGCGCGACGGATCGGCCGCCGGCGCCTTCATCGGCGCGGTGCCGGTCAACCGCGACCCGGGGTCGGTGCGCGCCTTCGTGGACTTCCAGAACGATGTTACCGCCAAGGACGTGAAGCTCGCCACGCGCGAGGGGATGCGCTCCATCGAGCATGTGAAGCGCTACACCACCACCGGCATGGCCACCGACCAGGGCAAGACGTCGAACATGAACGCCCTCGGCATCGTCTCCGAGGCGCTGTCGACGCCGGTTCCGCAGGTGGGGCTCACCACCTTCCGCATGCCCTACACCCCGACGAGCTTCGGCCTCTTCGCCGGCGCGGCCCGGGGCGAACTTTTCGACCCGGTGCGCCGCACGCCGACCCATGCCTTCGCCGAGGCGGCCGGCGCGCCCTTCGAGAACGTCGGCCAGTGGAAGCGCGCCTGGTGGTTCCCGAAGGCCGGCGAGGACATGCACGCGGCGGTCGAGCGCGAGGTGAAGGCGATCCGCTCCTCGGTCGGCGTGTTCGACGCCTCCACCCTCGGCAAGATCGAGGTGGTCGGTCCGGACGCCGTGCGCTTCATGAACCTCATGTACACCAACGCCTGGGACAAGCTCGCCCCCGGCCGCTGCCGCTACGGCGTCATGCTGCGCGAGGACGGCTTCGTGATGGACGACGGCGTGGTCGGGCGCCTTGCCGCGGACCGCTTCCACGTCACCACCACGACGGGCGGCGCGCCGCGGGTCTTCGCCATGATGGAGGACTACCTCCAGACCGAATGGCCGGACCTCGACGTGTGGATCACCTCGACCACCGAGGAGTGGGCCGTGATCGCGGTGCAGGGCCCGAGGGCGCGCGAGGTGATCGAGCCGCTGGTCGAGGGCGTCGACATCTCGGCTTCGGCCTTCCCGCACATGTCGGTTGCCGAATGTCGCTTCGGCGGCGTGCCCTGCCGGCTCTTCCGCGTCTCCTTCACCGGCGAACTCGGCTTCGAGATCAACGTGCCGGCGGACCATGGCCTCGCCGCCTGGGAGGCGGTGATGGCCGCGGGCGCCGCCTTCGGCATCACGCCCTACGGCACCGAGGCGATGCACGTGGCGCGCGCCGAGAAGGGCTACATCATCGTCGGCCAGGAGACCGACGGCACCGCGACGCCGGACGACGTCGGCCTTGGCTGGGCGATCGGCAAGGCGAAGCCCGACTTCGTCGGCAAGCGCGCCCTCGACAGGCCGGCGATGAGAGCGCCGGACCGCAAGCAGCTGGTCGGCCTCCTCACCGAGGACCCGGCCGAGGTGCTGGAGGAGGGGGCGCAGATCCTCGAGCGGCCGGACTACGCCGTCCCCGCGCCGATGATCGGGCATGTGACCTCCTCCTACATGAGCCCGACGCTCGGCCGGTCGATCGCGCTCGCCATGGTGCGCGGCGGCCGGGCGCGCATGGGCGAGTCGCTGCACCTGCCGATGCCCGGGCGGGTGATCCGCGCCACCGTCACCGCCCCGGTCTTCCACGACCCGAAGGGAGAGCGCCTTGATGGCTGACCTCGTCCTCGCCCGCCGCGGGCCGCTCGAGGGCCGCGACCTCTCCTCCCCGGCCGACGCGGCATGCGCGATCGCTCCGCTGCCGCCGCGGGCCCGCTACGTCCTGCGCGGCCGTGATGGCGTCTCGTCCGCCGCCGCCGGCGCGCTCGGCTTCCCGCTGCCCACCGCGCCCTGCCGGGCCGCCACCGCCGGCGATGCCGCCGCGCTCTGGCTCGGTCCCGACGAGTGGCTGGTGATCGGGCCGGACGTCGCCCACGCCGCCCTCGGCCGCGACCTCGAGGCCGCGCTCGCCGGGGTGCCGCACGCCCTCGTCGACGTCAGCCATCGCAACTCAGGGGTGACGGTGAGCGGCCCGAAATCCGCCTATGTCCTCAACCATGGCTGTGCGCTGGACCTTTCGCTCGGCGCCTTCCCGATCGGCATGTGCACGCGCACGCTGGTGGGGCGCACCGAGGCGGTGCTCTGGCGGACGGAGGCGACCACCTTCCACGTGGAAGTCTGGAGAAGCTTCGCCTCCTACCTGGTCGAGTTCCTGCGGGAGGCGCGGCGCGAGTTCGAATGATCCGGCGGCCGGGGGCGGGGGGCCTCGCCGTCTCTTGTGACCGGGCGCGAAGGGTGCGCAGTATGGCGCGGGCGAGCGGCGGGTTCCGCCGGCTTGCGGAGGGAGAGAGGTCGGCCATGTTGATGCGTGACGGGCGCTCTCGAGGCGCCGCGAGGGAGACGCAGGGAACGCCGGCGCGGCCCCGGCTGACGGTCGGCTTCATCCTCGCCGACAACTTCACCCTCTCGGCCTTCTCGCTGTTCGTCGACCAGCTTCGCCTCGCCGCGGACGAGGGCGACCTGTCGCGGCCGATCAACTGCCAGTGGACGATCATGGGCTCGCGGCCGGAGCCGGTCCGCGCCTCCTGCGGGGTGACCGTCTCGCGCACCTCCGGATTCGTCGACCCGAAGCGATTCGACTACATCGCCGTGGTGGGCGGGCTTCTCCATGCCGGCCGCCAGGTTGACGAGGCGACGGTGGACTACCTCCGCCAGGCGGCGGCCGCGGGCGTGCCGCTGATCGGGCTGTGCACCGGATCCTTCGTGCTCGCCCGCGCCGGGCTGATGACCGGCCGGCGGGTCTGCGTGAACTGGTACCACTACCAGGACTTCCTCAACGAGTTCCCGCACCACCACCCGGTCGCGGACCGGCTGTTCGTGGTCGACGGCGACCGCATCACCTGCCCGGGCGGCGGCTCCGTCGCCGACCTCGCCTCCTTCATCGTCGAGCGCTCGCTCGGCAGGGCGGTGGCCCAGAAGAGCCGGCAGATCATGGTGCTGGAGCAGGCCCGCCCCGGCACGGCGGCGCAGCCCCACCCGCCGCTCGCCGACACCATCGCCGACGAGCGGGTGCGCCGCGCGCTGCTCCTCATGGAGCAGCACCTCGCCGACCCGCTGCTGATCGCCGACATCGCCGTCCGGCTGCAGCTGTCGACGCGCCAGCTCGAGCGGCTGTTCCAGTCGGTGCTCGGCATGCGCCCGGCCGCCTTCTACCGCTCGCTCCGCCTCAAGTACGCGCGCTGGCTGCTCGACAACACCGAGCGCTCAGTGACCGACATCGCGCTCGAGGCCGGCTTCTCCGACTGCGCCCATTTCTCCCGGCACTTCAAGGCGTTGCACGGCGTGACCCCGTCCGACGTGCGGGCGAGGGCCGGCCGCGGCCGGTCGCTGCCGGTCGAGGACGAGATGACCCTCCCGGCCCCCGCCGAACCCCCGGCCCCCGGCGGCGCCATCGCCGGGCACAGGCTGTTCGAGTAGCGGCGCATCCCGCTGCCAGTCGGCGCAGACAGGTGACGGCCGGCTCCCGGAGGAGGAGCCGGCGACGGCCGCTCCCCCTCGGAACGGCCAGCGCCCGCCTCTCTCTCCTCCCCGTCATCCCGACGAAAGTCGGGATCCATTCCCACCGCCGCCGGCGCCTCCTGGCGCTGGACCCCGGCTTTCGCCGGGGTGACGATGAGGGGAGGGGAGGGGCGAGGTTCGGGACCGGCGACGGGCCCTCCCCCCTCGGGACGGGCAGCGCCGGCCTGTGCCTCCTCCCCGTCATCCCGACGAAAGTCGGCAACTGTGTCTGCTGGGTCAGGCTGCGAAGGTTTTCTGGTCTCTGAGGATGGCGTTGAGCATGGTCAGGAGCTTCC
>JAWLBM010000002.1:0-176730 GCA_041687675.1 Pleomorphomonas sp.
CCCGCAAAGCCGCCCGCCCGCTACAGCGCTGTGGATGGCGCGCGTGCGGGCGGCTTCGCTACCGTCGAGCTACACCACGCGGCGGGACACGACCTCCGCCCCGGAAGGCCGCGTCCCTGGCGCATCCGACAGCTGGATCCCAAGGTCTCGGTGCCTGGCGGGCGCGTGCCCGGGCCTGCACCCCCTTGACGAACCCCCGTCCCGCACTAAATGCAGTTGCAAATCATTCGCAAAAGCGTACGATCCAGGCCATGGAGCATACCATCGACAGGCGCACTCTCCTCGCCGGCCTCGCCGCCGGCCTCCTCCTTCCGATCCCGGCGCCCGCCCGGGCTGCCGGCGTCCTCGACATCGTCGCGACCACCCCGATGATCGCCGACGCGGTGCGCGTCGTCGGCGGCGACCGGGTGGAGGTGACCGCGCTGATGGGCGAAGGCGTCGACCCCCACACCTATCGGCAGACCCGGTCCGACATCGCCGCGATGGTCGGGGCGGACGCTGTGTTCTGGCACGGGCTCTACCTCGAGGCGCAGCTTGAGGAGTTTCTCGCCACCCTCGCCTCCCGCAAGCCGGTGATTGCCGTCGCCGCGACGCACGTGCCCGCGGAGCGCCTGATCGCGCATCCGGACTACGACGGCCGCTACGATCCGCATGTGTGGATGGTGCCGCGCCTGTGGTCGCTGGTGGTGGGCGGCATCGCCGAGGAACTTGCCGTCCTCGACCCGGACGGCGCCGACGGCTACCGGGCGCGCGCCGCCGCCTACCTCGCCGAGATCGAGCGGCTCGCGGTCTATGCCGAAGGGGTGCTCGGCTCGGTGCCGGAGGAGAACCGCGTCCTCGTCACGGCCCACGACGCCTTCGGCTACTTCGGCCGCGCCTATGGGTTCGAGGTGATGGGCATCCAGGGCCTGTCGACCGAGAGCGAAGCGGGGCTAGCCCGCATCGAGGAACTGGTCGACGTACTGGTCGAGCGTCGGATCGGCGCGATCTTCGTCGAGAGCTCGGTGTCGGACCGGAACGTGCTGGCGCTCGTCGAGGGCGCCGCGTCCCGGGGCCACCCGGTGGCGATCGGCGGCCAGCTCTATTCCGATTCGATGGGGGCGCCCGGCACGTTCGAGGGTACCTACATCGGCATGATCGACCACAACGCGACCACCATCGCCCGCGCCCTCGGCGGCAGCGCCCCGCCGGGCGGCTCCACCGGCCGGCTCGCATCCGCCAACTAGAGGAGCCCGCCCGTGCTCGCCCCCGCGGCCGAGGCCGCCCGCACCTCCGCCCGCCCGAACCCGGCGATGCCGCTGTCGGTGCGCGGCCTGACCGTCGCCTACGGCGATCTCGAGGTGCTGCGCGACGTCTCGGTCGACACGCCGCCCGGGTCGATGACCGCCATCGTCGGGCCGAACGGGGCCGGCAAGTCCACCCTCCTGAAGGCGGCGCTCGACCTCGTGCCGCGCAAGGCCGGCGAGGCCACCTTCTTCGGCCGGCGCTTCGCCGAGGTGCGCCGGCGCGTCGCCTTCGTGCCGCAGCGGGCGGCGGTGGACTGGGACTTCCCGGCGACCGCGATCGACGTGGTGCTGATGGGACTCTACGCTGACCTCGGCCTGTTCCGCCTGCCCGGCCGCCGTCACCGCGACCGGGCGCTTGCGGCGCTGGAGCGCGTCGGCATGGCCGACCTCGCCCACCGCCAGATCGGGCGCCTCTCCGGCGGCCAGCAGCAGCGGGTGTTCCTCGCCCGCGCCCTCGTCCAGGACGCCGACCTGACGCTGCTCGACGAACCCTTCGCCGGCGTCGACGCCGCCACCGAGCGGGCGATCGTGGCCGTGCTGAAGACGCTCAACGACGGCGGCCGGACCGTCGTCGCGGTCCACCACGACCTCTCCACGGTGGAGGCCTACTTCGACCGGGTCGTGCTGCTCGCCGGCCGGGTCGTCGCCGCCGGGCCGACCGGCGCGGTGTTCACCGAAGCGGCCCTCGACGAGACCTACGGCGGGCGGCTCACGGTCCGGGGCGAGCGCCTCCCGGACGCGGCCGCGGGGCGATGACCGGCGCCTTCCTCGACGCGCTGACCTTCCAGGCCGGCTACAACACGACACTGGTCACCCTCGGCTCGGCCTTGCTCGGCGCCAACGCCGGGGCGATCGGAACCTTCGTGACGCTGCGCCGCCGCGCCCTCGTCGCCGACGCGATCAGCCACGCCACCCTGCCGGGCCTCGTCATCGCCTTCATCCTGATGGCGCTGATGACGGGCGAGGGCCGCTTCCTGCCGGGGCTGATGGTCGGCGCGGTGGCCACCGCGGCGCTCGGCGCTGTCGTCATCGACTGGCTGGTCCGGTCGACGCGCCTCGAGGAGGACGTCGGCACCGGAGCCGTGCTCTCCGTCTTCTTCGGCGCCGGGGTGGTGCTGATGACGGTGGTGCAGGCGATGGAGACCGGCGGCCAGGCCGGCCTCGGCAGCTTCCTCCTCGGCGCGACCGCCGGCATGCGCTACGCCGAGGCGGTGACGATCGCCGTATCGGCGCTGCTCGCCGGGGTGGCCATCGCCGCCCTCGCCCGCCGCTTCACGCTGGTCTGCTTCGACCCGACCTTCGCCGCCACCACCGGGATCGACATCCGCCGGGCGGACCTCTCGATGATCGCGCTGCTGGTCGCGGTGGTGGTGATCGGGCTCGAGGTTGCCGGCCTCGTCCTCGTCGTGGCGCTCGCCATCATCCCGCCCGCCGCCGCCCGCTTCTGGACCGACAGGGTCGGGCGGATGGTGCTGATCGCCGCCGGCATCGGCGCCGTCGCAGGCCTCGTCGGCGCCTCCATCTCGGCCGCGGGCCCGAACCTGCCGACCGGGCCCCTCATCGTGCTGACGGCAGCGGCGATCTTCACGGTGTCGCTGGTCTTCGGCAGCGCCAGGGGCCTCGTGCCCCTGTTGGGTCGCCGGGAGAGGCCGGCATGAGCGACTTCCTCGTCCTCTCCTTCGCGCCGATGCTGGTGGCGAGCCTCGCCTCGCTCGCCGCCGCCCTGGTCGGGAACTTCCTGGTGCTGCGCCGCCAGTCGATGCTGGGGGACGCGATCAGCCACGTGGTGCTGCCGGGCATCGTCGCGGGGTTCCTCATCGCCGGCACGGTGTCGCCGCTGCCGATGCTGGCCGGAGCGACGGCGGCGGCGGTGCTCTCGGCTGTGCTGATCGGGCTCGTCCAGCGCCTCGGCGGCCTCGAGCCCGGCGCCGCCATGGGCGTCGTCTTCACCACAATGTTCGCCGCCGGCGTGCTGATGCTGGAGCTCTCCTCCGCCCGGTCGGTGCACCTCGACGTCGAGCACGCCCTGCTCGGCAACCTCGAGAGCCTGATCTGGCTCTCCGGAACCGACCTCTCCGCCCTCCTCGACCCGGTCGCCCTCGCCGACCTGCCGCCGCAGCTGCCGCGGCTCGTGGTCGTGCTCGCGGTCGTCTTCGCCTTCGTCGTGCTGTTCTGGAAGGAACTGGTGGTGGGGTCCTTCGACCCGGTGTTCGCCGAGACCGTGGGCGCCCGCCCTGCCCTCGTCGACGCGGCGCTCGGCCTGCTGGCGGCGGTGACGGCGGTGTTCGCCTTCGAGGCCGTCGGCTCGATCCTCGTCATCGCCATGTTCGTCTGCCCGCCGGCGGCGGCCCGGCTGATGACCGACCGGCTGGTGCCGCAGATCGCCTGGAGCGCCCTCTTCGCCCTGGTTTCGGCCAACCTCGGCTACGTCCTCGGCGGATACGGCCCGATGTGGATCGGAGTGGACGCGAGCGTCAGCGCGGCCGGCATGATCGCCGTCGTCTCGGGCGTAATCCTCGGCCTGGCGGCGCTGTTCGGCCCGCGGCGCAAGGGCACCAGGCGGGTGGGATTCTCGGCCTGAAGCTGCTATCGCTCCGCGGGACCGACGGAGAGACCGATCCCATGCACCCCGGCCGCGACATCACCGTTCTCCTCGACATCATGGCGCGCCTGCGCGACCCGGACCGCGGCTGCGCCTGGGACGTGCGCCAGACCTTCGAGACCATCGCGCCCTACACCCTCGAGGAGGCCTACGAGGTCGCCGACGCCATCGCCCGCGGCGACCTCGACGACCTCTGCGACGAACTCGGCGACCTGCTGCTGCAGGTGGTGTTCCACGCCCGGATGGCCGAGGAGGCCGGGCGCTTCGCCTTCGCCGACGTGGTGGAGGCGATCACCACGAAGATGATCCGCCGCCACCCGCATGTCTTCGGGCCCGAGGAGGCTCGCAGCCCGGAGATGGCGAAGGGCATGTGGGCGAAGATCAAGGCGGAGGAGAAGGCGGAGCGCCGGGTGCGGCGGGCCTCGGCCGGGCCGGAGAGCCTTCTCGACGACGTCCCCGTGGCGCTGCCGCCGCTGGCGAGGGCCGTGAAGCTCCAGGACCGCGCCGGATCGGTCGGCTTCGACTGGAACGACCCGAAGGCGGTGATCGCCAAGATCCGCGAGGAACTCGACGAACTCGAGAGGGAGATCGACGGCGCGGGCTCGCGCGAGGAAATCGAGGGGGAACTCGGCGACGTGCTGTTCGCGCTGGCGAATCTCGGCCGTCACCTGAAGGTCGATCCCGAGGCGGCGCTGAGGGCCACCAACGAGAAGTTCCGCCGGCGCTTCGCCTATATCGAGGCGGCCCTGGCGGCGAACCGGCGCACGCCGAGCGAGGCGTCGCTGCAGGAGATGGAAGCCCTCTGGCAGGAGGCGAAGGCGGGCGCCTGAGCGCCCGGCGTTCGCATGCGACCGCCGGTCAGAACCGGTGCGGCTGGCGACGCAGCGCGCCGCGGTCGATCTCGCGCTGGCGAAGCTCGAGGTCGTAGGGATTGGCGGCTCCGGCGAGATAGCGCTCGACGCGCTCGAGTTCGCTCGGGCCGGAGATCAGCTGGCGGATCCTGTTGAACATGTGTGTCTCCATCCGTTCGGTTGCGGATGACGGGAAGATAGGCATGCGCCAAGTGGCTGTGCAGGGCATCTATTGCACCGCAGCAATGCGCGCGGTGCATGCCCCCGGCGGCCGGCGACGATGTCCTGCGGGAATGCCGGGGTCCCGGCGGTCGCCGAGCGAGGGACCGGGCGCCCCGGGTCGTGTTGACATACGCGATTGCTATCAATCATCTGAACTTCGGCATCGACCCTGTGCGAGATAGCTGCCAGGATGCGATCCTGGCCTCCAAGGCAGGATCGGGCAAATCAGCCGCCATTCGGCGTCGGAGAGGGCGTGTCTCATGTTCAAAGCTCCTTTCGGAGCTTGAATCATGCCCGTATGCCCGACTTCAATGTCTGCATTGCGTCCCGAGTTGGTGACCTAGCCCACAAGGTCGCTCGGCCGCTTTGAGCCCAGAGCCTCTCTATAGTGATCCACATCAACGCGTAATAAGAAAACTGAGATTACACGCAGCACATTCAGCGGCATAAAGCGAGGTAACAATGAAGATAACCCGTCGCAGATTTACGCAGGTCGCCAGCTCCGCCATTGCGTTCACGGCCGCAGGGGTAATCGGACTTCCCGCTCGGGCCGCCATTACTGTTTCCCCCGAAGTTGCCCGCGCCATCGCGAAGGAGGCCTATATCTATGGCTTCCCCATGGTGGATTGCTACCGCATCATGTGGGCTTACTTCGTCAATGAAAAGAGCAAGGAATACAAGGGGCCGCCGAACGGTCTGTACAGCGAGGCCAACGTCTACACACCTGCCGACACGGCCGTGCAGACCCCCAACTCGGATACGCCGTATTCCTTTTGCTGGCTTGATTTGCGAGCCGAACCAATTGTACTGACCTTGCCGAAGATCGAAGCGAATCGCTACTACTCGGTTCAGTTGGTCGACTCCTACACGTACAACTTCGATTATCTTGGCACCCGTGCCACCGGAAATGACGGTGGCAGCTTTCTGATCACCGGTCCGGGCTGGAAGGGTGAGACGCCAGAAGGCATCACGAAAGTCATTCAGGCCGAGACGGACTTCGTGCTGGCGATCTACCGCACACAGCTGTTTGGCCCGAAGGACATCGACAAGGTCCGCGCGATTCAAGCGGAATACAAGCTCGCACCACTTTCCGCCTTTGCGGGAACTCCGGCCCCGACCGCCGCGACGCCCGTGAACTTCGCAACACCTCTGTCTGCCGCCGATGAACGGACCTCGCTTGAACTGTTCAATCTGCTGTCCTTCATACTTCAGTACGCCCCGGTTCTTGCCGATGAAAAGGATCTGCGGGACCGCTTTGCCCAGATCGGCATCGTTCCGGGCGAGAAGATAGACATCGCCTCCTTGTCGAGCGAAATGGCTGAGGCGCTGAAGGCAGGAATGGCCGACGGGCAGGCAGAGATTGACGCGCGCCGAAAGACAACTGAGACTTCAGAGAACCTGTTCGGGACACGGGCTTTCATCAATGGTGACTATGTGAACCGTGCAGTGGGCGCCCAGATGGGAATTCTCGGGAATTCAAAGGAAGAAGCCTACTATGGCCTTTTCGGAACATCTGTGGATGGCAAGCCACTCTCGGGTGACAATAGCTATGTGATGCGATTTGAAAAGGGTCAGCTTCCGCCTGCGAAAGCGTTCTGGTCGATTACCATGTACGACCTGCCGCAGCAGTTTCTCGTGGCCAACCCGATTGACCGCTATCTGGTCAACTCCCCCATGGTGCCTGATCTGGTGACGGAGGCCGACGGCAGCATATCGATCTATCTCTCAGCAACGGAACCCGAAGGAGATAAGGCCAAGAACTGGCTGCCCGCCCCAAAGGGTCCCTTCATGGCGGTGCTGCGGGTCTACTATCCAGAGACTTCCGTGCTCGATGGCACATGGAAGCAGCCGGACGTGCAACTCGCGAACTGATACACGAATTCGCGTCTCGATCGGTCAGACCGGGAGAGCAACTTAATCAGATCCGTCGACATTACAGGCCCGGGCGCTATTCGCCCGGGCTTTTGTTTTTTGTGTGATGTCAGGGCCTGGATCCGGCTTTCGCCGGGATGACGTCGATTGGTGTCACCGACGGGGGCGGGCGGAGGGATCAGCTCCCCTCCCCGCCCGTCCCCGCCGGAGCCGTCAGCGATTCGATCACCCGGCACTCCGCGACGGAGCCGTGGCCGCAGCCGTCGATCATGCGCCGGAGCTCGGCCTTGAGCGACTCGAGCCGGCGGATCCGGTCCTCGACCTCGGCGAGGCGCAGCCGGGCGATGCTGTCGGCGGGGGCGCAGGACTGGCCCGGCTCGTCCTGCAGCGACAGCAGCGTGCGGATCGCCTCCGGCTCGAAGCCGAGTTCGCGGGCGTGGCGGATGAAGGCCAGGCGGCGCAGGTGCTCCGGGCCGTAGAGCCGCCGGTTTCCGCCAGTGCGCGGCGGCTTTGGCAGCAATCCGATCTCCTCGTAGTAGCGGATGGTGGGAACCTTCACCCCGCTCACCCGCGCCGCCTCGCCGATCGGGACCTGGTCGTGCATTTTTCGCTTGCTCCTCCAGCCACTGGAGGAAGTAGGCTCTGCCCCATGAACGATGCAACCACCCTCGCGGCCGGGCCGGACGTGCGCACCACGCGCTTCCGCGTCGCCGGCATGGATTGCGGCTCCTGCGCGGCCAAGGTCGGCACCGCGGCGCGGCGGACGCCGGGCGTGCAGGACGTCGCCGTCTCGGTGACGGCTGGGACGATGACCGTCACCCACGACCGAACGGCGGACCTCGCCGCCATGGCAAGGACCGTGACCCGGCTCGGCTACGCCGTCTCGCCGCACGAGGCCGCGGCGAAGGCGATGGACGAGGGCTGCGGATCCTGCTGCGGTGCGGCGCACGGCGACGATCATGGCTCTGCGCCGGCCGTCCCGGCGCCGCCGGCGCACGCTCACCGACCCGAGGCGGCCGCGGAGTCGCCCTGGTGGCAGGCGCCGACGGCGCGTCTCGCGATCCTGAGCGGCGCCGCCCTCCTGCTCGCCTTCGCGGCGGGACTGGTGCTGCCCGACATCGCCGAACCGGCCTTCCTCCTCGCCATGCTGGTGGGCCTCGTGCCGATCGCCCGCCGCGCGATCCTCGCCGCCACGGCCGGCAGCCCCTTCTCGATCGAGACGCTGATGACCGTCGCCGCCGGCGGCGCCGCCGTCATCGGCGCGGCCGAGGAAGCTGCGGTGGTGGTGTTCCTGTTCCTCGTCGGCGAATTGCTGGAGGGCGTCGCCGCCGGCCGCGCCCGGGCGGGCATCCGCGCCCTGGCCGACCTCGTCCCCCGCGTCGCCCTGGTGGAGACCGCGGGCGGGGTCGTGGAGACGCCGGCCGCGCGGGTGCCCGTCGGCGCCGTCCTCCTCGTCCGGCCCGGCGACCGGATCGCCGCCGACGGCGAGATCGTCGAGGGCGCCTCCTCCGTCGACGAGGCCCCGGTGACGGGCGAGAGCGTCCCGGCCGCCCGCGCGCGCGGCGACCGCGTCTTCGCCGGAACCGTGAACGGCGAGGGCCTGCTGCGCGTGCGCGTCACCGCGGCGGCCGAGGACAATACCATCGCCCGCATCGTCCGCCTCGTCGAGGAGGCGCAGGAGGCCAAGGCGCCGACCGAGCGCTTCATCGACCGCTTCGCCCGCTGGTACACCCCCGCCGTGGTGGCGGTCGGGGCCATGGTGGCGGTGCTGCCGCCGCTGCTGGCCGGGGCCGCCTGGGGCGACTGGGTCTACCGGGGCCTCGCGGTGCTGCTGATCGGCTGTCCCTGCGCGCTGGTGATCTCGACGCCGGCGGCGGTCGCCGCCGGGCTCTCGTCCGGCGCGCGCCGCGGCCTCCTGATGAAGGGCGGCGTCGTGCTGGAGCGCCTCGGCGGGCTCACGGTGATGGCGCTGGACAAGACCGGCACGCTCACCCATGGCCGCCCGCAGGTGACCGACGTCCTCGGCCTCTCCGGTCGCCGCCCCGAGGAGGCGCTGGCGCTGGCGGCGGCGCTGGAGGCGGGCTCCTCGCATCCGCTGGCGACGGCGATCCTGAAGCGGGCCGCCGAGGACGGGGTCCCGGCCTGCCGGGCCGAAGCCGTCTCGGCCCTTGCGGGCAAGGGCGTCGCCGGCCGCGTCGGCGGCAGGAACGTCTTCCTCGGCTCGCTCGCCGCCGCGACGGACGCGGCTGCGATCCCGCCGGCGGACGTCGCGGCGGTGGAGGCGCTTTCCGCGGCCGGCAAGTCGGTGGTCGTGGTGGTCGAGGACGGGGCCGCCGTCGGCGTGCTCGCCCTCCGCGACGAGCCGCGGCCGGACGCCCGGCGCGGGCTCGACGCCCTCAGGCGCGCCGGCGTCTCGGCGCTGATGCTCACCGGCGACAATGCCCGCACCGCGGAGGCGGTGGCCGGCGCGCTCGGGATCGACCACCGGGCCGGCCTGATGCCGGAGGACAAGCAGCGGATCGTCCGCGAACTGCAGGCCGGGGGCGCCCGCGTCGGCAAGGTCGGCGACGGCATCAACGACGCCCCGGCGCTCGCCGCCGCCGACGTCGGCATCGCCATGGGGGGCGGCACGGACGTGGCGCTGGAGACCGCCGACGCCGCGATCCTGCACGGCCGCGTCACCGACCTCGCCGACATGGTCCTGCTGTCGCGGGCGGTGATGGCGAACATCCGCCAGAACATCGCCATCGCGCTGGGGCTGAAGGGCGTGTTCCTGGTGACCACGATCGCCGGGATCACCGGCCTCTGGCCGGCCGTCCTCGCCGACACGGGGGCGACCGTGCTGGTGACCGCCAACGCCATCCGCCTCCTCGGCTGGAAAGGGTCGGCCTGACCTAGCCGTGGCCGTGGATCAGCGCCGGATCGTGGTCCGTCCCGCCGGCGGCCTCGATCTCCAGCGTCGAGTGGTCGACGCCGAAATCCTCCCGGAGCATCCGCCGGGCCGCCTCCTTCATCTCCGTCGCCTCCGCGAGCGTCGGCAGAGAGGTGACGAGATGGACCTCGACGGCGAGCGAATGCTCGGAGCGGCGCCAGACGTGCAGGTGGTGGACGCCCTCGACGCCGTCGAGCGCCTCCAGCCGGTCGGCCAGGGCACGGATGTCGAACCCCTCCGGCGCGCTGTCCATCAGCACGGCGATGGCCTTCCGGATCTCGCGCCAGGCATGCCAGAAGATGTAGGCCGAAATCGCCAACGTCAGCAGCGGGTCGACCCAGGAGACCTGCCAGAGCATGATCGCGACGGCGCCGACGATGACCGCCACCGTGGCCAGCGCGTCGGCGACCATGTGGATGAAGGTGCTCCTCACGTTCAGGCTGCCGAGGTCCTTGCGCAGCACCCAGGCCGCCACCGCGTCCTCGATAAGGGCGATGACCCCGACGATGAGCATCGCCGTGCCCTGCACCTCGCCGTCCGAGAAGAAACGGCTCACCGCCTCGTAGGCGAGGTAGAGGGCGATGACGAAGAGGATCGTGAGGTTGATCATCGCGCCGACCGTCTCGGCGCGGGCATAGCCGAAGGTCAGCCGCGCGTCCGCCTGCCGCCGCGAGATCCGCCAGGCGATGTAGGAGACGAGCACCGACCCGGCATCGCTGAAATTGTGCGCCGCGTCGGCGAGCAGCGCCAGCGAGCCGGAGACCACCCCGCCCACGACCTCCGCGATGGTGATGCCGAGATTGAGGGCGAGCGCGATCAGCAGCCGCCGGCCGCGCCCCTTCGACCGGTCGACTCCCGCCGTCGCGCCGTGCTCGTGCCCGCCCGCCATCGCTTTCCTCCCCTGGAGCATCCGGTCGGCAACCCGGGCGGCTCCGGTGTGTTCCTTGATGGCGTCGAGTGTTCCCTCAGCAGCGCGGGGAATGCCGGGAAAGGGACAATATGGGTCCGGAAGCCCGAGAACTCCCGAAGCGGCCCGCCAGCTTCGGTCGTCACGGCGAGCCTTGGCAGGCTACGATCCTGCGAGGGCCTCGACACCGCTTGACCTTCCCATGGTGGGAAGGTGCAGGTTCCGCGCGACTTCGACGTTCAAGGGGAGACCAGAGCAATGTCCACGTCGCACCGGACCGGCGGGAATCCGGGCGTGCCGCGCGAGACCGGCGGGCGCCAGGCAAATCATGGCCACGGCCACCGGGACCACGGCCACGACCACGGCCACGGCGATCACCACCATGGCAGCGGGGCGGCGGATGGCCACGCGGCGGTGACGGATCCCGTCTGCGGCATGACGGTCGATCCCGCGACGACGCCTCACTGCTCCGACCTGCACGGCCAGACCTTCTACTTCTGCTCCGAGGGCTGCAAGACGAAGTTCGACTCCGCCCCGGACCGCTACCTCCAGCCGAAGCAGGCGGTGGAGGCGGACCTGCCGGCCGGCACCATCTACACCTGCCCGATGCACCCGCAGATCCGCCAGGTCGGCCCCGGCTCCTGCCCGATCTGCGGCATGGCGCTGGAGCCGGAGATCGCCACCGCCGACCAGGGGCCGAGCGAGGAACTCCTCGACATGACCCGCCGGTTCTGGATCGGCCTGGCGCTGACCGTGCCGGTGTTCGTGCTGGAGATGGGCGCCCACCTGCTCGACATCGGCCACGTGATCGAGGCGCGGCTGTCCAACTGGATCCAGCTGGTGCTGGCGACCCCGGTGGTGCTCTGGGCGGGCTGGCCCTTCTTCGTGCGCGGCTGGAACTCGATCCGCGCCCGCTCGCTCAACATGTTCACGCTGATCGCGATGGGCACCGGCGTCGCCTGGGTCTACAGCGTCGTCGCGGTGCTGGCGCCGGGCATCTTCCCGCCGGCCTTCCGCGCCCATGACGGCACGGTCGCGGTCTACTTCGAGGCCGCGGCGGTGATCACCGTGCTGGTGCTGCTCGGCCAGGTGCTGGAACTGCGCGCCCGCGAGCAGACCTCCGGCGCGATCCGCGCCCTCCTCGACCTTGCCCCGGCGACCGCGCGGCGGATCGCCGAGGACGGCAGCGACGAGGAAATCGCCCTCGACAAGGTCCACGTCGGCGACCGGCTTCGCGTGCGCCCCGGCGACAAGGTTCCGCTCGACGGCCAGGTGCTCGAGGGCCGCTCGAACGTCGACGAGTCGATGGTAACCGGCGAGCCGCTGCCCGTCGCCAAGGCCGCCGGTGACGTCGTGATCGGAGGGACCATCAACGGCCAGGGCGGATTCATCATGCGGGCCGACCGGGTGGGCGCCGACACCATGCTCGCGCAGATCGTGCAGATGGTGGCGAAGGCGCAGCGGTCGCGCGCGCCGATCCAGCGTCTCGCCGACGTGGTCTCGTCCTGGTTCGTCCCGGCGGTGATCGCCGTCGCGGTGCTCGCCTTCATCGCCTGGTCCTCCTTCGGCCCGGAGCCGGCGATGGCCTTCGGCCTCATCGCGGCCGTCAGCGTTCTGATCATCGCCTGTCCCTGCGCGCTCGGCCTCGCGACGCCGATGTCGATCATGGTGGGCGTCGGCCGCGGCGCGCAGGCGGGCGTGCTGATCAAGAACGCCGAGGCGCTCGAGCGGATGGAGAAGGTGGACGTGCTGGTCGTCGACAAGACCGGCACCCTCACCGAAGGGCGCCCGCGGGTGACCGAGATCCGGCCCGCCGAGGGCCTCGAGTCCGACGAGTTGCTGGCCCTCGCCGCCAGCCTCGAGCAGGCGAGCGAGCATCCGCTCGCGGCGGCGATCGTGGCGCGGGCCAGGGAGCGGTCGCTGCGGCTCGAGCCGGTCGAGGAGTTCGACTCGCCCACCGGCCGCGGCGTCGTCGGCCGGGTCGGCGGACGGCGCCTGATGCTCGGCAACGCAGGGTTCCTCGCCGACGCGGGCGTCGACGTCTCCGCGCTGGAGGCGGAGGCGGACGGGCTGCGCGCCGATGGCGCGACGGCGATCCTGGCGGCCGTCGACGGCCGCCCGGCGGGCCTGCTCGCCATCGCCGACCCGGTGAAGGAGACCACCCCGGAGGCGATCCGGGCGCTGCACGCGGAGGGCATCCGCATCGTCATGCTGACCGGCGACAACCGGACCACCGCCGAGGCCGTCGCCCGCCGCCTCGGCATCGACGAGGTCCGCGCCGAGGTGCTCCCCGAGGACAAGGGGTCGATCGTCGAGGCCTTCCGCCGGGAGGGCCGGGTCGTGGCCATGGCCGGCGACGGGGTGAACGACGCACCGGCGCTCGCCGCGGCCGACGTCGGCATCGCCATGGGCACCGGCACGGACGTGGCGATGGAGAGCGCAGGGGTGACGCTGCTGCGCGGCGACCTCCTCGGCATCGTCAAGGCGCGGCGGCTCAGCCAGGCGACGATGGCGAACATCCGCCAGAACCTCTTCTTCGCCTTCATCTACAACGCCGCCGGCGTCCCGATCGCGGCCGGCGTGCTCTATCCGGTGGCGGGGATCCTGCTCTCCCCGATCATCGCCGCCGCCGCCATGGCGCTCTCCTCGGTGAGCGTCATCAGCAACGCCCTGCGGCTGAGGTGGACCCGCATCTGACCCGCCTGGCGGAGGCGCGCGGCGCCTCCGCCGCTCCCGCGCATTCGCCGAGGCGAATTATTTGGCGCGGGCAAGCTTTCGAACAAGCCCCTGAATTCTCACACGGATCCCTCCCGAGGCGCGGGCTGGCCGCGCGCCAAACGGCATGCCGTCGCCGGCCCGCACCTTGACAAGGCCGCCCGCATCTGAAAAATTTTTCGTCACAAGATAAAAATATCAGACAAGGCCCAGGGGATGGGAAACGGCTCGGTCAGGGACGACGAGACCAGCATCGCCACGCGCGCTGCCTGGCTCCACTACGCCGGCGGCCTGACGCAGGCCGAAGTCGCGCGGCGTCTCGGCCTCACCAGCCTCAAGGCGCATCGCCTGATCACCCGGGCCAACCAGGAAGGCCTGGTGAAGGTGTTCATCGACGGCGACGTCGCCGAATGCGTCGAGATGGAGCAGCGCCTCTCCGCCCTCTACGGCCTCGACTACTGCGAGGTGGTGCCCGACCTCGAGGCGGAGGACCTGCCGCTGCGGGCGCTCGGCATCGCCGGCGCCCAGTTCCTGCGTAGGGAGATCGAGCGCGGCGAGAACCGGCTGATCGGCGTCGGCCACGGCCGCACCCTGTCGGCGGCCGTCGACGCGCTGCCGCGGGTCCACTCGCAGACGGTCACCTTCGTGTCGCTGCTCGGCGGGCTGACGCGGAAGTTCTCCGCCAATCCCTACGACGTGATCCACCGGCTTGCCGAGCGCACCGGCGCGGAGGCCTACGTCATGCCGGTGCCGATGTTCGCCAACGCGGCCGAGGACCGCGCGGTGCTGATCGGACAGAAGGGCGTCGTCGAGGTGCTCGACCTTGCCCGCGCCGCCGACCTCGTCTTCGCCGGAATCGGCACCACCGAGCCGGAGGCCTCGCTGGTGTCGACGGGCATGATCGAGCGGCGGGAGATGGAGGAGATCAAGCGCGCCGGCGGCGTCGGCGAACTGCTCGGCCACTTCTTCGACGAGGAGGGGCGGCCCTTCGAGACCAGTCTCTCGGACCGGGCGATCACGCTCGGCCGCGACGACCTGAAGAACCGGCGCATCGTCGCCGTCGTCGGGGGGAAGGTGAAGGTGCCCGCGGTGCGCGCGGTGCTTCGCAGCCGGTATCTCGCCGGCCTCATCACCGACGAGCGCACCGCCGGTGCGCTGCTTTCGGACACGCCGACGGGGTAGCCGGCGTCAAGGGAATCTGCTGCCCAAGTGGAGGAGACACGAGGATGCACGAAAAAGAACGCGACCTGATCGACGCCTTCCTGCGCGGTCAGATGAGCCGCCGCAGCCTGATCCGTCGGATGGGCGCCCTCGGCGTCACGGCCGGCGCCGCGGGCTTCCTGATGAACGCCGGCGCCACCCGCGCCATGGCGCAGGACTTCGACTGGCAGAAGCACAAGGGCAAGACGGTCAAGCTGCTGCTGAACAAGCATCCCTATGCGGATGCGATGATCGCCAACCTCGAGAACTTCAAGCAGCTGACCGGCATGGACGTCGCCTACGACGTCTTCCCGGAGGACGTGTACTTCGACAAGGTCACCGCCGCACTGTCGTCCGGCTCGTCCGAGTACGACGCCTTCATGACCGGCGCCTACATGACCTGGACCTACGGCCCGGCCGGCTGGATCACCGACCTCAACGAGTGGATCTCGGACGGGTCCAAGACCGCGGCCGCCTGGAACTGGGACGACTTCCTGCCCGGCGTCAAGGCCTCCTGCGCCTGGAACGGCGTGCCCGGCGGCGCGCTCGGCTCCGAGGACGCCAAGCAGTGGTGCCTGCCCTGGGGCTACGAGCAGAACAACCTCACCTACAACAGCGAGATGTTCGACAAGGTCGGCGCCACGGTCCCGACCAACATGGACGAGCTGATCGCCACCTCGGCCAAGCTCACCAAGGACGTCGGCGGCGGGGTCTACGGCGTCGGCGTGCGCGGCTCGCGTTCCTGGGCGACCATCCACCCGGGCTTCCTGTCGGCCTACGCCAACTTCGGCCAGAAGGACCTCACCGTCCACGACGACGGCCGCCTGTCGGCGGCGATGGCGACGCCCGAGTCCAAGGCGTTCCACCGCCAGTGGGTGCAGATGATCCAGGAGAGCGGCCCGAAGGACTGGTCGACCTATACCTGGTACCAGGTCGGCACCGACCTCGGCGCCGGCGCCTCCGCCATGATCTACGACGCCGACATCCTCGGCTACTTCATGAACGGCGGCGACAACAAGATGGCCGGCAAGCTCGCCTACGCCCCGTTCAAGGCCAACCCGGCCGCCGAGGCGCCGACGCCGAACATCTGGATCTGGTCGCTGGCGATGTCCAACTTCTCCAAGGACAAGGACGCCGCCTGGCAGTTCCTGCAGTGGGCCTCGGGTCCGGAGCACGCCCTGTTCGGCGCGACCGAGATGGACTTCGTCAACCCCGTCCGCGCCTCGGTCTGGGCCGACGGGACCTTCCGCCAGAAGCTGGACAACAGCTATCCGGGCTACGTCGCCATGCACGACGTCTCGGCGCCGGGCGCGAGCATCAAGTTCACCGCCCAGCCGCTGTTCTTCGACCTCACCACCGAGTGGGCGGCCAGCCTGCAGAAGATGGTCGCCAAGGAGGTGCCGGTCGACGAGGGCCTCGACCAGCTCGCCGCCAGCATCGACCGCCAGCTCAAGGAAGCCGGGCTCGGCTGATCCGAACCGGTCGGGGGCGCGGCCGGTCCGCGCCCCCTGCCCCTTGATGCCGCCGCTCCGGGGGGAGCGGCCGCGACCGTCGGTCCTGACCGCCGCGGCCCGGCCTTTAACCGGTCGCCTGCGGACGCAAGAAGCTCATGGAGAGGCCCATGTCGGTAGCCGCCACGGGAGGGCGGGGCCGCGCCCCGGGATTCCGCATCAGCAGGCGCGCCCTGCCCTACGTGCTCAGCCTGCCCGCGCTGCTGGTGTGCATCGGGATCCTGATCCCGTTCTTCACGGCGGTGGTCTACTCGCTGCAGCGCTATCGGCTCAGCCAGCCCTGGGCCCGCCAGTTCAACTGGGGCGAGAACTACCTCAACCTCGTGACCGACCCGAGCTTCTGGAACACGGTGCGCATCTCGCTGATGTACGCCGGGATCACGGTCGGCCTGGAGCTGCTGCTCGGCCTCGGGATCGCCCTCCTACTGCAGAAGCGTAGCCGGCTGAACAATTTCATCTCCATCATGCTGCTGCTGCCGCTGATGACCGCCCCGGCGCTGGCGGCGCTGATGTGGAAGCTGATGACCAACCCGGGCTTCGGCATCCTGTCCTATCTCGCCGGCCTCATCGGCCTGGAGGACTTCCGCTGGGCCTCCTCCCCGAGCACGGCGCTGCTCACCGTGGTGCTGGTCGACATCTGGGTCTACACGCCCTTCATCATGATCCTGCTGCTCGCCGGCCTGCGCAGCCTGCCGCAGCAACCCTTCGAGGCGGCGGCGCTCGACGGCGTGCCGAAGAGCTTCGTCTTCTTCCGCATCACCCTGCCGATGCTGACGCCGTACATCCTGACCGCGACGCTGTTCCGCCTGCTCGACTCCATCCAGCAGTTCGACATCATCTACGCCATGACCCAGGGCGGGCCCGGCGACACGCTGCTGGTGTTCCAGGTGGAGGCCTACCTCAACTTCTTCCAGTCGACCAACGTCGGACGGTCGGCGGCGCTGATGATCATCCTCTGGGCGATCACCTACGCCCTCTCCAACGTCTTCATCAAGCAATGGCTGCGGCTGCGCGAGCGCGCCCACGGCGGAACCTGAGGAGGCACCGGTGGACCATACCTCTCCCCTCGAGCGAATCCTCCGCGGCCTCGCCCTGGCCGTCGTGGTGGTGTTCTTCATGTTCCCGATCTTCTGGATCCTGCTGATGTCGTTCCAGACGAACGAGACGATCCTGCAGATTCCGCCGCGGCTGTTCTTCGAGCCGACGCTGCAGAACTACGAGGCGCTGATCACCGGCAAGCTGGACACGGCAGCGGGCACGCTGGACATCGCCTTCATGCGGAACCTCGGCAACTCGGTGCTGCTCTCCACCGCCTCGGTGGCGCTCGCCCTGCTGCTCGGCGTGCCGGCGGCCTATGCCTTCGCACGGCAAAAGTTCCGCGGCTCGGAGGACATCGCCTTCACGCTGCTCTCCTTCCGCTTCGCCCCGCCGCTGCTGGTGCTGCTGCCGCTCACCCTCTACTTCCAGCAGCTCGGCCTCAGCGACACCTACATCGGCCTGATCTGGGTCTACCAGCTCATCTGCCTGCCGCTGATCCTGTGGATCGTCCGCGGCTACTTCGAGGACATCTCGCCGGACATCGAGTACGCCTACCGCATCGCCGGCCATTCCTGGTTCGCCACCTTCCGCAAGATCGCCCTGCCGCTCGCCGGGCCGGGCATCGCGGCGGCCGGCCTGCTCGCCTTCATCTTCGCGTGGAACAACTTCATCTTCGCGCTGGTGCTGGCCTCGGCGGACAAGCAGCCGGTGACGGTGGGGGCGCTCGCCTTCGTGACCGCCTCGGGCATCCAGTACGGCAACATCGCCGCGGCGATCGTGCTGTCGATCACGCCGACGCTGGCCATCGCCCTCTACGCCCAACGCTATCTCGTCGAAGGCCTGTCCCTCGGCGCCGTGAAAGGATGACCCCATGGCCAGCCTGGAACTGAGGGCCGTCACCAAGCGGTTCAGGAACCAGACCGTGCTCGACGACCTGTCGCTGACCGTCGCCGACGGGGAGACGCTGGTGCTGTTCGGCCCCTCGGGCGCCGGCAAGACGGTGCTGCTCCGCCTCGTCGCCGGCGTCATCGAGCCGGACAAGGGGCAGGTGCTGATCGGCGGCGAGGACGTGACCGACGTCGACGCGGAGTTCCGCGGGATTGGCATGGCCTTCCAGAACTTCGCCCTGTTCCCGCACATGACCGCCTTCGAGAACATCGCGACGCCGATGGAGGCCCGGCGCGCCGGCGCCGCGGAGAAGACGTCGGCGGTCGAGGCGGTGGCGAAGCTGCTCAAGATCGGCCACGTGCTCGGCCACAAGCCGCGCGCGCTCTCCAACGGCCAGAAGCAGCGCACGGCGCTCGCCCGCGCGCTCGTCGCCTCGCCGCCGCTGCTGCTCCTCGACGACCCGCTCCGCAACGTCGACGCCAAGCTGCGCTTCGAGATGCGGCTGGAACTGCCGCGGCTCCTCGCCGACCGGGGCGCGACGGTGGTCTACGTCACCCAGGACTACAAGGAGGCGATGGCGCTCGGCGACCGCATCGCGGTGATGGGCGAAGGCCGGATCAGCCAGGTCGGCACGCCGGAGGAGATCTACCTGTCGCCTGCCGACATCGGCATCGCCCGCCTGTTCGGCGACCCGACCATCAACCTCCTCGACGTCAGGCCGAAGCGGGAAGCGAACGCGGTGTCGGTCACCCTCTCCGACGTCACGGTCCTGCTGCCGGGCGCCGGCGGCGAGGCGGCGGGGCGCGACTGCGTGGTCGGCATCCGCCCGGAGGCGCTCTCCTTCGTCGCGGCCGGGACGCCCGGCGCGATCCCGGTGACCGTGGAGGCGGAGACGCCGCTCAACGAGAAGATCGTCACCCTGGTGCGGACCCTGCGCGGCCGCGAGATCCTCGTCTCGCGCCCGGGCGGCACGCCCGGCCCGGCCGAAGGCGCCGCCCACATCGCCGTGGAGGGGGAGAAGGCGCTGCTGTTCGACAAGGCCACCGGCGAGCGTATCGGCGCGCCGGCGAAGGCCCCGCTCAAGGGAGTCGCAGCATGAACGGGACGGTGCTGGCCCTCAAGGCCGTCGACAAGTTCTACGGCCCGGTGGACGTCGGCGTCCATGCGGTGCAGGCCGTGTCGATGGAGATCCGCAAGGGCGAGATCGTCGCCCTGCTCGGCTCCTCGGGCTGCGGCAAGACCTCGACGCTGCGGATGATCGCCGGCTTCGAGGAGGTCTCGCGCGGTTCGATCGAGATCGCCGGCCGGCAGGTGCATACGCTGCCACCGGTGAAGCGGAACGTGGCGATGGCCTTCGAGGGCTATTCGCTCTACCCGCCGCTTACCGTGCGCGAGAACATCGCCTTCGCCCTGAAGGCGAAGAAGCTCTCCCGCGCCGAGGTGGACGCGAAGGTCGCGGAGATCGCCAGGCTCCTCGAGATCGAGGACATCCTGCACCGCTACCCGAGCTCCATCTCCGGCGGCCAGCAGCAAAGGGCGAGCCTCGGCCGCGCGCTGGTGCGCAGCGCCGACCTGCACCTCCTCGACGAGCCGATGGGCCAGCTCGAGCCGCAACTGCGCGCGCTGCTGCGCGGGCGCATCAAGCACTACATCAAGGAGCGCGGCCTCACCGCCATCCTCGTCACCCACGACCAGACCGAGGCGAACGCCCTCGCCGACCGCATCGCGGTGATGGAGGGCGGCGTGCTGCAGCAGTTCGACACCCCCGAGGTGATCAAGGAGCGGCCGGCGAACCTCTTCACCGGCACCTTCGTCGGCGAGCCGCCGATGAACGTCTTCGACGCCGCCGTGGAGTCCGGCGGCGACGGCCTGCGGTTGCGCCTCTCCGGCGACGTCACCCTCGCCTACCCGGCTTCCGCCTTTCCCGACGAGGTGCGCAAGGTGATCCTCTCCTCGCCGCGGGTGACGATCGGCGTGCGGCCCTATGCGGTCCGCCGCGCCTCGGACGGGGTTCCGGCCCGGGTCGCGGCCAACCAGTGGCTCGGCGACCAGACCCACATCGCCGCCGACTTCGCCGGCTCCTCGATCGTCCTGGTCGAGCACGACCGCGCCCGGCTGGCGCGGGGCGAGAGCATCGGCATCGCCATCGCCCCGCGCGACCTGCACGTCTTCGACAGCGAGAGCGGCCGCGCCCTCGCCCATGGCCCGGAGCTCGCCGGATGAAGGACGTCCTCATCGGCATCGATGCCGGCACCTCGGTGATCAAGTCGGTGGCCTTCGACACCGCCGGCCGCCAGATCGCGGTCGCCTCGATCCCGAACGTCTACGAGACCCTGCCCGGCGGCGGCGTCGAGCAGGACCTCGCCCGCACCTGGGGCGACGCGGCGCGGACGCTGGCGATGCTCTCCGACAAGGTCGAGAACCTCCGCTCGCGGGTGGCGGCGATCGCCGTCACCGCGCAGGGCGACGGCACCTGGCTGATCGATGCGGCGGGCGAGCCGGTTGCCCCCGGGTGGCTCTGGCTCGACGCGCGCGCCGCGGAGGTGGTCGAGCGCCTCTCCGCCCGGCCGGAGGAGATCGACCGCTTCCGGCGCACCGGAACGGCGCTGATCGCCTGCCAGCAGGGCTCGCAGATGGCCTGGATGCAGGAGAACGCGCCGGAGCTTCTCGCCCGGGCGACGACCGCCTTCCACTGCAAGGACTGGCTCTACTTCAAGCTGACCGGCGAGCGGGCGACCGACCCGACCGAGGCGAGCTTCACCTTCGGCGACTTCCGCACCCGCGACTATTCCGACGAGGTGATCGAAATCCTCGGCCTGTCCGCCCAGCGACGGCTGATGCCCCCGGTGGTGGACGGCACGACGCGCCAGGCCCGCCTCGCCGCCTCCGCCGCCGCGGCGACCGGCCTGCCAGAGGGCACGCCGGTGGTGCTCGGCTTCGTCGACGTGATCTGCACCGCCCTCGGCGCGGGCCTCTACGACCCCGCCGCCCGGCCGGGCTGCACCATCATCGGCTCGACGGGCATGCACATCCGCCTCGCCACATCGGCCGACGAGGTGACCATCGCCGAGGAGCCGAGCGGCTACACGATGCCGATGCCGGCGCCCGGCGCCTATGCGCAGATGCAGTCGAACATGGCGGCGACGCTGAACATCGACTGGGTGCTCTCGCTCGGCCGGGGGATCCTCGCCTCCGCCGGGGTTGAGCGAACGGCCGCCGAGATGATCGCCATGATCGACGGCTGGGTGGACGCGGCGCGGCCCGGGGCCATCCTCTACCAGCCCTACGTCTCCGAGGCCGGCGAGCGCGGCCCCTTCGTGGACGCCTCGGCCCGCGCCGGCTTCGTCGGGCTTTCCACCCGGCACGGCTACGGCGACCTCGTCCGCGCGGTGTTCGAGGGCCTCGCCTTCGCCGGCCGCGACTGCTACGCCGCGATGGGCCCGGCTCCGCTGGAAATCCGCCTGTGCGGCGGCGCCGCCCGCAACGCCTCGCTCCGCCGGATCCACGCCGCCGCCATCGGCGCGCCGATCCGGACCGGCAAGCGGGAGGAGGCCGGGGCGGCAGGGGCGGCGATGATGGCCGCCGTCGGCATCGGCCTCTATCCGGACATGGAGGCCTGCGTCGCCGAGTGGGTGACGCCGCTGCTCGGCCCCGCCGAGGACCCGGACCCGGACCTCGCCGCCCTGTACGACCGCCTGTTCCCCGCCTATGTCGAGGCGCGCACGTCGCTGCGCCCGGTGTGGCGGACCTTGGCGAAGACCCGGGACCGAACCGCATGACCAGGAAGATCGCCATCATCGGGGACCGCTTCATGCTGCCGGAGGCCTTCCGCAGCGAGATCGTGAAGGCGTGCGGCGACGACCTCGACATCCGCACCCACGAGCAGCCCTGGCCGGACGAGCCGATGGAGCACGGCTATGCGGCCGAGGGCCTGGACGGCCTCAAGGAGTACTTCGGGAAACCCGACGAAGTGGTTGAATTCGTGGCGGACGCCGAGGTCCTCGTCACCCAGCTCGCGCCTCTGTCGGCCGGCATGATGGAGCAGCTGCCGAACCTCCGGCTCGTCGCCGTCTCGCGGGGCGGGCCGGTGAACATCGACATGGCCGCCGCCCGCCGGCACGGTATCACGGTCGTCAACACCCCGGGCCGCAACGCCACCGCCGTCGCCGAGTTCACCCTCGGCGCGATCCTCGCCGAGACGCGGATGATCCGCGTCGGCCACGAGGCGCTGCGCGCCGGCGAGTGGCGCGGCGATCTCTACCGCGCCGACCGCACCGGCCGGGAACTCAACGAGATGACCGTCGGCGTCATCGGCTATGGCAACATCGGCACGAAGGTGGTCAGGCTGCTGCGGGCCTTCGGCGCCAGGGTGCTGGTGACGGACCCCTACGTCCAGCTTTCCGCCGACGACCACCACGCCGGCGTCGAGCACGTCGCCCTCGACGAGCTTCTCGCCCGTTCCGACCTCGTCACCCTGCACCCGCGGGTGACCGAGGAGACGCGCAACATGATCAACCGCGAGACCATCGCCCGGATGAAGCCCGGGGCGATCCTCGTCAACACCGCGCGGGGGCCGCTGATGGACTATGACGCGCTGGTCGAGGCGCTCGAAAGCGGCCATATCTCCAGCGCCATGCTGGAGACCTTCGCCGTCGAGCCGGTGCCGCCGGACTGGAAGCTGCTCACGCTTCCCAACGTCACGCTGACCCCTCACATCGCCGGCGCCTCCGTACGGACGGTGACCTTCGCGGCCGAGCAGGCCGCCGAGGAAGTGCGCCGCTACCTCGCCGGCCTGCCGCCGGTCAATCCCTGCTGAGACGGACCATGAACGAGCTGAACATTCGCAAGGAGATCGTCGAGGCCTGCCGGTCGATGAACCGGACGGGCCTCAACCAGGGGACCTCGGGCAACATCAGCGTGCGCCTCGGCGACACCATGCTGGTCACCCCGAGCGCGACCCCCTACGACCTGATGCAGCCTGCCGACATCGCGGCGATGCCGATCTCGGGCGACTACGGCAGCTGGTCGGGGCCGAAGAAGCCGTCGGTGGAGTGGCGCTTCCACCTCGACATCCTGCGCTCGCGCCCGGAGGTCGGCTCGGTCGTGCACACCCACTCGGCCCACGCGACGGCGCTCGCCATTGCGAGGAAGCCGATCCCCGCCTGCCACTACATGATCGCCGCCTTCGGCGGCACCGACGTGCGCGTCGCGGACTACGCCAAGTTCGGCACCGCGGAGCTTTCCGCGAATGCCCTGAAGGCGCTCGAGGGCCGCACCGCCTGTCTCCTCGCCAACCACGGCATGATCGCCCTCGGCTCGTCGCTGGACAAGGCGATGTGGACCGCGGTCGAACTGGAGACCATCGCCCGCCAGTACATCCTCTCCCTCACCATCGGCGGGCCGGTGGTCCTCTCCGACGGGCTCATCGAGGACTGCATGCCGGACTTCGCCAGCTACGGCCACCAGGACAAGCCGGCGGCATGACGGGACGGCGGAGCGCGAACGGGAGGATGGCCATGTCCGGGGACAGCGGGATCGTCGACCTCCTCGTCGTCGGCGGCGGCATCAACGGCGCCGGCATCGCCCGCGACGCGGCGGGCCGCGGCCTTTCCGTGGTGCTCTGCGAGAAGGACGACCTCGCCGAGGGCACCTCCTCGCGCTCCGGCAAGCTGGTGCACGGGGGCCTGCGCTACCTCGAGTACTACGAGTTCCGGCTCGTGCGCGAGGCGCTGATCGAGCGGGAGGTGCTGCTCGCCTCGGCGCCGCACATCATCTGGCCGATGCGCTTCGTGCTGCCGCACAGCCCCACCGACCGGCCGGCCTGGCTGGTGCGCCTCGGCCTCTTCCTCTACGACCACCTCGGCGGCCGCAAGCGCCTGCCCGGCACCCGCTCGCTCGACCTTGCGACCGACCCGGAGGGTGCGCCGGTCAAGGACGCCTACCGGCGCGGCTTCGAGTATTCGGACTGCTGGGTGGACGACGCCCGCCTCGTGCTGCTCAACGCCCTCGACGCCGCCGAGCGCGGCGCCCGGGTGCTGACCCGCACCGCCTGCGCCTCCGCCCGGCGCGAGGACGGCGCCTGGACGGCGGAGCTTCGCAACACGGTCAGCGGCGAGAAGTCGACGGTGCGCGCCCGCGTGCTGGTCAACGCCGCCGGGCCCTGGGTCAACGACGTGGTCGGCCGGGTGGCGGGGCTGAACTCCGCCCGCTCCGTCCGCCTCGTCAAGGGCAGCCATATCGTCGTGCCGAAGTTCTGGGAGGGCCGGCAGGCCTATCTGGTGCAGAACACCGACCGGCGGGTGATCTTCATCAACCCCTACGAGGGGGACAAGGCGCTGATCGGCACCACCGACATCCCCTACGAGGGCAAGCCCGAGGCGGTGGCGGCGGACGAGAGCGAGATCGACTACCTGATCAAGGCCGTGAACCGCTATTTCAAGCCGCAGCTTTCCCGGGCCGACGTGCTGCACGCCTTCTCCGGCGTCCGCCCGCTCTACGACGACAATGCGGAGAACCCGAGCGCGGTCACCCGGGACTACGTCTTCGAACTCGACGCGGGCGAGGGCAAGGCGCCGATGCTCTCCGTCTTCGGCGGCAAGATCACCACCTTCCGCAAGCTCGCCGAGCACGCCATGGAGAAGCTGAGGCCGCACCTCCCCGCCGCCGGGCCCGCCTGGACGGCGACCGCGCCGCTGCCCGGCGGGGACATGCCGAACGCCGACTTCGAGCAGTTCCTCGCCGACCTTCGCGCCGAGTTCCCCTTCCTCCCCGCGTCCCTCGCCAAGCACTACGCCCGGCTCTACGGCACCCGCGCCCGGCGGCTGATCGGCGAGGCCCGGAGCCTCGCGGACCTCGGCCGCCGCTTCGGCCCGGACTTCTACGAGCGCGAGGCGATCTACCTCAGGACCCACGAATGGGCGGTGCGGACCGAGGACATCCTCGACCGCCGCACCAAGCACGGCCTCCACATGCAGCCGGAGGAGCGCGCCGCCTTCCGCGACTGGTGGTCCGGACCCATGGCCGAGGCGGTGTGAGACGATGAGCCTTTCCGAACGGGACGCTACCGAATTCGCCGCCTTGCGCACCCTCTCCGCCCGCGTCGGCGCCGACCCGCGGCTGGTGCAGGGGCCGGGCGGCAACACCTCCCTCAAGGCGGACGGGCTGCTGTGGATCAAGGCGTCCGGCACCTGGCTGATGCACGCCGCGCGGGACGAGATGTTCGTGCCGGTCAGTATCGCCCCGCTGCTGGAGGCCGTCGCGGACGGTGCGCCCGAGGCGGAGACGGCGCAGGTCTTCGTGCCGGAGGGGATGAACCCCGCCGGCCTGCGCCCCTCGATCGAGACCACCGTGCACGCACTGATGCCGCAGCGGATCGTGGTCCACGTCCATTGCGTCGAGACCATCGCCTCGGCGGTGGAGGTCGGCTGCGAGGAAAGGCTCGCCGGAAAACTCGCCGGGCTCGACTGGGTGTTCATCCCCTACCGCCGCCCCGGCCTGCCGCTTGCCCGCGAGATCGCCGCCCGCCGGCGGCCCGAGACCGACGTGCTGGTGCTCGGCAACCACGGCCTCGTGGTTGCCGCCGACACGGTCGAGGCGGCGACCGCGCTGCTCGCCGAGGTGAGCCGGCGCCTCGCTCGCCCCGCCCGCCCGCTCCCGCCCGGCGACCCGGCCGCCCTCGCCCGCCTCGCCGGCGCGAACTGGCGCCCGGCCGCCGACCCGGCCGCCCATGCGGCGGCGACCGACCCCGCCAGCCTCGCGATCGCCGCCCGCGGCAGCCTCTACCCGGACCATGTGATCTTCCTCGGCCCTGAGGCCCCCGTCGCCGGCGACGGCGAGGATGCCGACGCCGTCACGGCCCGGCTGGAGGCGGCCGGGATCGAGCCGCCGCCGTGGATCCTCGTGCCGGGCCTCGGCGTCCTCGTCCGGCGCGATGCCTCGTCCGGCGCCGAGCCGATGGCGCGCTGCCTCGCCGATGTCGCCGCCAGGATCCCCGCCGGGGCGGATCTGAACTGGCTCACCGACACCGATGTCGCCGCGCTCACCGACTGGGACGCGGAGAAATACCGCCAGGCGCTGGCCAGGCGGGCGGCGGACGCGTCATGAGCGGCGTCGTCGTGGGCATCGACGTCGGCACCTCAGGGGTGCGCGCGGTCGCGATCGACGCGGACGCGCGGGTTGTCGCCGAGGGCGCCGCGCGCATGTCCGACCACGGGACGGACCACCGCGACCCGCGGACCTGGGAGGCCGCCCTCGCCGCGGCGCTTTCCGCGCTTCTCGGAAATATCGAGCCCGAGCGCATCCGCGCCCTGTCCGTCGACGGCACCTCCGGCACGGTGCTCGCGGTCGACGCCTCCGGGCGCCCGGTCGGGGCGGCGATGATGTACAACGACCCGGTGGCCGACGCAGGCGTGCTCGAGCGGATCTCCTCGTTCGCGCCGCCGACCAGCGCCGCCCACGGCGCCACCTCGGGCCTTGCCAAGGCGATCCTGCTGCAGGACACCCCCGGCGCCGCCCGGATCCTCCACCAGGCCGACTGGATCGCCGGCCTCCTCTCCGGCCGCTTCGACGTCAGCGACGAGAACAACGCGCTCAAGACCGGCTACGACCCGGTCGCCGGCCGCTGGCCCGGGTGGATCGCCGGGACCGGCGCGAGGACCGCCATGCTCCCCGCCGTGGTGGCGCCCGGGACGCCCACCGGCAAGGTGACGGCCGCGGCGGCGGAACGGTTCGGGCTGCCGCAAGGGGCGGTGGTCGCGGCCGGCACCACAGACGGCTGCGCCTCCTTTCTCGCCACCGGGGCGGACCGGCCCGGCGACGGCGTGACCGCGCTCGGCACCACGCTCACCCTCAAGATTCTCTCGCAAGAGCCCGTCTTCGCACCGCAATTCGGGATCTACAGCCATCGCCTCCGCGGCGGCTGGCTCGCCGGAGGGGCCTCGAACACCGGCGGCAAGGTGCTGCTCGACGTCTTCTCGCCGGAGCGCCTCGCGGCGCTTTCGGCGGAGATCGACCCGGAGACCGACAGCTGCCTCGACTACTACCCGCTGTCGCGGCCCGGCGAGCGCTTTCCCGTGGCCGACCCCGCCTTCCCGCCGCGGCTCGAGCCCCGGCCCACGGACGACGCGCTGTTCCTCAAGGGCCTCTTCGAAGGCATCGCCGCGGTGGAGGCGCTCGCCTATGCCCGGCTCGCCGAACTCGGCGCGCCGCCGCTCGCCTCGCTCCGCAGCGTCGGCGGCGGGGCGGCGAACCCGGTCTGGACGCGGATCCGCGAGCGGCGGCTGAAGGTGCCGTTCCTTCCGGCCGCCTCGACGGAGGCCGCCGCGGGGACCGCCCGGCTGGCGCTTGACGGCGCCCGCGCTGCGGGGGTGATGCCGTGACCCTCGCCGCCCTCCCCGATCTTGCCGCCCTCGCCGACCTCTACGACGTCTTCCTCGTCGACCAGTTCGGCGTCCTTCACGACGGCACCGCACCCTATCCCGGCGCCGTCGAGGCGCTGGCGGCGCTGAAGGACGCGGGCCGGGGGGTGGTGCTTCTCTCCAACTCGGGCAAGCGCTCCGCGGCGAACGAGCGACGGCTCCTCGGCCTCGGTTTCCGGCCGGGCA
This sequence comes from Pleomorphomonas sp., assembly GCA_041687675.1. GTDB lineage: Bacteria > Pseudomonadota > Alphaproteobacteria > Rhizobiales > Pleomorphomonadaceae > JAWLBM01. The sequence continues at coordinate 27,627 of JAWLBM010000002.1, forward strand.
GCTGGGACCTCTTCCTCTCCTCCGGCGAGGTCGCTTGGCGGCGGCTCGCCGGCGACCTCGGCACCCCGGCGGTGCCGCCCGGCACCCGCTGCCTGCTGCTCGCCCGCGACGACGACCTCTCCGCCGTCGAGGGCCTCGGCCTCGCCCTGGTGGAGCGCGGCGAGGAGGCGGACGTCGTGCTGCTCGCCGGCAGCCGCGGCGACGTCCTGCCGATGGAGCGCTACCGCGACCTCCTCCGCCCGGCGGCCGAGGCGGGCGTGCCGTGCCTGTGCACCAACCCGGACAAGATCATGCTGACGCCGAGCGGCCCCGCCTTCGGCGCTGGCCGCATCGCCGAGGCCTATGCCGACATGGGCGGGCCGGTGACGTGGATCGGCAAGCCCTTCCCGGAGATCTACCGCGTCGCGCTCGCGGCGATGGGAAACCCTTCCCCGGGCCGCGTCGTCGCCGTCGGCGACAGCGTCGAGCACGATATCGCAGGGGCGAAGGGCGCCGGGGTGCGGGCGGCGCTGGTCCGTTCCGGGGTCCTCGCGGACCTCGCCGAGGCCGACCTCGCCGACCTCTGCCGCCGCCACGGGGCGGCGCCCGACCACGTGCTGCCCGCCTTCCGCTGGCGGGCGACAGGAGCCTGACGCCATGGCCTTCACGCTCTCGCTCAACACCAATCCGCTGGTGAACCGCTTCGCCGAGCCAGACGACCTTATCGACGCCGTCGCCTATCGGATCGGCATCCGCGACCTGCAGCTCACCCACGAGTTCGTCAATCCCGGCTGGCCGGCGGCGACGATCGCCAGTGTGTCGCGGCAGATGAAGCGGGCGCTGGCGCGCACGGGCGTCCGCGTCACCTCCGGCATGACCGGCCCCTATGGCCGGCTCAACCACTTCGGACACCCGGACCCGGACGTGCGCCGCTACTACGTCGACTGGTTCAGGACCTTCGCCGACGTCTACGCCGACCTCGGTGCCCGCTCGATCGGCAGCCAGTTCGCCATCTTCACCCACCGCGACTACGACGACCCGGTCCGCCGCGAGCGGATGATGGCGATCGCGCTCGACTGCTGGGCGGAGGTGGCCGAGCACGGCAAGGCGGCGGGGCTCGACTACGTCTTCTGGGAGCCGATGTCGGTCGGCCGCGAGTTCGGCCACACCCTCGCGGCCTGCCGGGAGCTGCAGGCCCGCATCGACGGCGCAGGCCTGGCGCTGCCGCTGCTGATGATGGTCGACATCGACCACGGCGACGTCACCTCGCCCGACCCGCGCGACGTCGACCCCTACGCCTGGGCGGAGGCCTTCCCGACGAAGTCGCCGATCATCCACGTCAAGCAGTCGTCGATGAACAAGGGCGGCCACTGGCCGTTCACCGCCGCCTACAACCGCGACGGGCGGATCCAGCCGGAGGCGCTCCTGGAGGCGGTCCGCCGCGGCGGCGGGACCGACAACGAGATCTGCCTCGAGCTCTCCTTCCGCGAGCGCGAGCCGACCGATCGGCAGGTCGTCGAGGCGATCCGCGAATCCGTGGACTTCTGGGCGCCCCATCTCGACACCGGGCGGGAGAGCCTGAAGGCGGCGTGAGCGGCCGCGGGGAAACGTCGGAGGGACCGGAATGACGCTCTGGGTCGGCACCAGCTGGAAGATGAACAAGACGCTCGCCGAGGCGATGGCCTTCGCCGAGGCCCTCGCCGCCTTCGTGCCGGACTTCGACGCGCGGGTGCAGCCTTTCGTGATCCCGCCCTTCACGGTCGTGCGCGAGGTGAAGCGGGCGCTCGCCGACACGCGGGTGATCGTCGGCGCCCAGAACATGCACTGGGCCGACGCCGGCGCGTGGACCGGCGAGATCTCGCCGGTGATGCTGAAGGACTGCGGCCTCGACCTCGTCGAACTCGGCCACAGCGAGCGGCGCGAGCATTTCGGCGAGACCGACGAGACCGTCGGCCTCAAGACCGAGGCCGCCGTCCGCCACGGCCTCGTGCCCCTCGTCTGCGTCGGCGAGACGCTGGCCGAGCGCGAGGCGGGCCGGGCCGACGCGGTGCTGACGGCGCAGGTCGAGGGCGCCCTCGCCCGGCTGTCGCAGGCCCAGAAGGCGCGCCGGATCCTGTTCGCCTACGAGCCCGTCTGGGCGATCGGCGAGGGCGGCATCCCGGCGAGCGCCGACTATGCCGACGGCAAGCAGGCGCTGATCAAGACGGTCGCCGGCCGGATCCTGCCGGCCGTCCCGCCCGTGCTCTACGGCGGCAGCGTCAACCCCGGCAACGTCGAGGAGCTGATCGGCCAGCCGAACGTCGACGGCCTCTTCATCGGCCGCTCCGCCTGGACCCCCGAGGGCTGCATCGGGATCCTCCGCCAGGTGTCGAAGGCGCTGGGCTGAACCCCACCCGCCGCTCGTCATCCCGGCGAAAGCCGGGATCCACTTGCGACGGCAAGGCATTGCCAGCGCTAGGTTTTCAGTGATCCCCCCGCCGCCCCCACGAGGGCCGGGCAGCCGCCCCGCAGGGCGACACAGCGCGCGCGGTCCCGCCCCGCCTCAGACCAGCCGGCTCTGTTCCACGGCGGCGGCGATGAAGCTGGCGAACAGGGGGTGGGGCTCGAAGGGACGGCTCTTCAGTTCCGGGTGGTACTGGACGCCGATGAACCACGGGTGGTCCCGGATCTCCACGGTCTCCGGCAGGATGCCGTCGGGCGACAGGCCGGCGAAGGAGAGGCCGCAGGCTTCCAGCCGTTCGCGGTAGTCGATGTTGACCTCGTAGCGGTGGCGGTGGCGCTCCGAGATCGCCTCGGACCCGTAGATCCCGGCGATCCGCGAGCCCCGCGCCAGCCGGGCCTCGTAGGCGCCGAGGCGCAGCGTGCCGCCGAGATCCCCGTCGGCGCGGCGGCGCTCCAGTTCGTTGCCCTTCAGCCACTCGGTCATCAGGCCGACGACCGGGTCGGAGGTCGGGCCGAATTCCGTCGACGAGGCGTGCTCGATGCCGGCCAGCGAGCGGGCCGCCTCGATCACCGCCATCTGCATGCCGAAGCAGATGCCGAAATAGGGCACGTGGCGCTGGCGCGCGAAGCCGGCCGCGCGGATCTTCCCCTCCGAGCCGCGCTCGCCGAAGCCGCCCGGCACCAGGATGCCGTGGACCTGCTCGAGGTAGGGGGCGGCGTCCTCCTTCTCGAAGACCTCGCTCTCGATCCACTCGATGTTGACGCGCACGTTGTTGGCGATGCCGCCGTGGACGAGCGCCTCGATCAGCGACTTGTAGGCGTCCTTCAGCACCGTGTACTTGCCGACCACGGCGATGTTGACGGCGCCCTCCGGGTTGTTGATCCGCTGGACGATCGCCTCCCAGCGCGACAGATCCGGCTCCGGCGCGTCGGCGATGCCGAAGGCGGCCAGCACCTCGCGGTCGAGGCCCTCGTGGTGGTAGGCGAGCGGCACCTCGTAGATGGTGCCGACGTCGAGGCCCGGGATCACCGCGCTCTGGCGCACGTTGCAGAACAGCGACAGCTTGCGTCGCTCGCCCTCGGGAATGGGCCGGTCGCAGCGCACCAGCAGCACGTCCGGCTGGATGCCGATGGAGCGGAGTTCCTTCACCGAGTGCTGGGTGGGCTTGGTCTTCAGCTCGCCGGCGGAGGGGATCCACGGCATCAGCGTGAGGTGGACATAGGCGCAGGAGCCGCGCGGCAGCTCGTTGCCGAGCTGGCGGATCGCCTCGAGGAAGGGCATCGCCTCGATGTCGCCGACGGTGCCGCCGATCTCGCAGAGCACGAAGTCGACGCCCTCGTTGCCCTCCAGCACGAAGGACTTGATGGCGTCGGTGACGTGCGGGATCACCTGGACGGTGCCGCCGAGATAGTCGCCGCGCCGCTCCTTGGCGATGATCTCCTGGTAGATCCGCCCGGTGGTGATGTTGTCCTGCTTCTTCGCCGGCACGCCGGTGAAGCGCTCGTAGTGGCCGAGGTCGAGGTCGGTCTCGGCGCCGTCGTCGGTGACGAACACCTCGCCGTGCTGGTAGGGCGACATGGTGCCCGGGTCGACGTTGAGGTAGGGGTCCAGCTTGCGCAGGCGGACCTTGTAGCCGCGCGCCTGCAGGAGGGCTCCGAGCGCCGCCGAGGCGAGGCCCTTGCCGAGGGACGAAACCACGCCGCCGGTGATGAAGATGTACCGCGTCATGGACCTTCCACCTATCTGATTCGGCGACGCCGTCAGTGGGCCACCGCCGACTTATCCGCAGCAAACGATCGGGCGCGCGGCGCCAGGGTCGGCGCCGGGACTCGGGAGGGACGCGGGGAGCGGGTCGCGGCCGACGGCGGCATGCCGTCGGCCCTCAGTATCATTGGGCCGGGGCGGCCGGGGCCGGAGCCGGAGCGGCCGGGGCAGGCTCGCCCGCCGGCGGGGCGGCCGGCGTGCCCGCGTCCGGGCTCAACCGCATCAGGTCGTCGAGGACGCCGCCCTCGCCGCCGCCGACGGGCGCCGACGGCGACGTCGGGGCGCCGCCGGGCACCGTGTCGAGGATGGAGGTCGGCCCGCCGGTGATCCGCGGCAGCACCGACAGCGCCATGGAGGTCGCGAAGAACACCGCCGCCAGGATCGCCGTCGCCCGGGTCAGCACGTTCGCCGTTCCGCGGCTGCTCATGAAGCCGCCGCCCCCGCCGCCGATGCCGAGCGCGCCGCCTTCCGAGCGCTGCAACAGCACGACGGCCACGAGGGCGATCACCACCATGAGATGGATGACGAGGAGGACAGTGGTCATCTGTTCAGGAAACCTTGTTTCTGCCCGCAAATGCCCGGTCGGGCCGTGCGCGCGGGAATTCGGCGGCGTTGTACACGAACGCCGGGAGCGATTCCACTCTCGAATGCCCCCGGGCGGCGAAGCGCCCCACACGCAGATGGGCCGGAAGGCCCCCGCCGGCAAGCCTTACCCGTAGGCGGCGAGGATGCCCAGGAAATCGGCGGCCTTCAGGCTGGCGCCGCCGACCAGCGCGCCGTCGACGTTGCGAACGGCCATCAGTTCGCCCGCGTTGCCCGGCTTCACCGATCCGCCGTAGAGGATCCGCATCCCCTCCCCTTCCGCGCCGAAGCGCCGGGCGAGCCGCTCGCGGATGTCGCGGTGCACCTCGGCGACGTCCTCCACCGTGGGCGTCAGGCCGGTGCCGATGGCCCACACCGGCTCGTAGGCGACCACCGTGTTGGCGGCCGTGCAGCCGTCGCCGAGGGAACCGTCGAGCTGGCCGGCGACCACCTCCAGCATCCGGCCCGCCTCGCGTTCCTCCCGCGTCTCTCCGACGCAGACGATGGCGACGAGGCCCGCGCGATGCGCCGCGCGCGCCTTGGCCCGAACCAGCGCGTCCGTCTCGCCGTGGTCGGCGCGGCGCTCCGAATGGCCGACGATGACATAGGCGGCGCCGGCATCCTTCAGCATCTCGGCGGAGACGTCGCCGGTATGGGCGCCGGACGCCTCGGGATGGCAGTCCTGGCCGCCGACGGCGATCCGGTCGTGCTCGGCGAGCTTGGCCAGCAGCGTGAACGGCGGGCAGATCGCCACGTCGACGCGGGCGGCGATCGACGGCGGAAGACCGGCGGCGATGGCGTCGAACTCCTGGATCGAGGCCCTGAGGCCGTTCATCTTCCAGTTTCCGGCGACGAGGGGACGGATGGCCATCGGACGGCTCCTTGCGCGAGGGCGGCTGCGCCGTTGGCGCGGCGGATCGGCTGCTCATTACCAAATGGGGGCGGCGGCGCAATCCCCTCGCTTGCGGCGCCCGGAGCGCATCCTTATGATCCGCCACCATTTCGGAACCGGTGGCGAGGCCACGGGTCCCGCCCGCATGCACGATCAGACGCGCCGGCAGCGGCGCCGCCCGAGGACCTGACCAATGCTCGACGCCCTGCGCCGCGGCGCAAAGACCTGGGTCGCCAAGATCCTCCTCGGCCTCCTGGTGCTCTCCTTCGCGATCTGGGGAGTCGCCGACGTGGTCCGCTGGGGCGGCACCCCGACGGTGGCCGAGGTCGGGGAAACCGAGATCACCGTCGCCGAGTTCCAGCGCGCCTACGACCGGCAGCTCCGCGACCTCAGCCGGCAGTTCGGCCAGGCGGTCGATCGCGACTTCGCCGAGAGCATCGGCCTGCCGCAGCAGGTGCTCGGCCGCCTGCTCTCCGAGGCGACGCTCACCGCCGCCGCCCGCGACGCCGGCCTCGGCGTCTCCGACGAGGTGCTCGCCCGCGAGATCGCCGCCGATCCGGCGCTGAGGCCGCCCGGGTCCGACACCTTCGACCGCGGCTACTTCGCCCGGCTGCTGCGCGAGAACGGCCTCACGGAGGAGATGTACATCGCCGAGCGTCGGCTGCAGTCGCTGCGCGAGCAGCTCGTCGACGGCATCGTCGGCGGGATGCAGCCGCCCGAGGCCTATGTCGCCGTGTTCGACCGCTACCGAACCGAGCAGCGCGACGTCCGCTACGTCGTCCTGCCGCTGTCGGCGGCCGGCCCGGCGCCGGTGCCGACCGACTCGGATCTCGAGGCCTGGTACGCCGACCGCAAGGGCGAGTTCCAGGCGCCGGAATACCGCGAGCTCGCTGTTCTCGCGGTCACGCCGGAGGCGATCGCCGACCCGTCATCCGTGAGCGCCGAGGATGTCCGCCGCGAGTACGAGCAGGGCCGCGCCAGCTTCACCAGCCCGGAGCGTCGCCGCGTGCGGCAGGTGCTGTTTCCGACGTCGGAGGAGGCGGCGGAGGCCTCCGCGCGGATCAAGGGCGGCGCGAGCCTCGACGACGTCATCGCCGAGCGCGGCCTGACCCCGGCCGACGTCGAGCTCGGCCTCGTCGCCGAGGGCGATATCATCGACCCGGCGATCGCCGAAGTCGCCTTCTCGCTCGAGCCGGGCGAGGTCAGCGATCCCGTCGACGCCCGCTTCGGCAGCGCCATCGTGCAGGTGGTCGAGGTGGAGCCGGAAGTGGTGCGCCCCTTCGAGGAGGTGCGCGAGGAGGTGGCGCGGTCGCTGGCGACCCGCCGCGCCGAGGACCTCGTCTACGACACCCACGACGAGATCGAGGACGCCCGGGCCGGCGGCGCCAGCCTCGCCGAGATCGCCGATCGTTTCTCGCTGCCGCTGGTCACCGTCATCACGGACGCGCGCGGCCAGTCGCCCGAGGGCGAGGTCGTCTCCGGCCGCTTCCCGCAGTCGGGCGAGGTGCTGCAGGCGGCCTTCGAGGCCGAGGTCGGCGAGGAGAACGACCCGGTCCGCTCGGGCCTCGGCTACGTCTGGTACGAGGTGAAGGACATCATTCCCGCCGCCGATCGCCCGCTGGCCGAGGTCCGCGACCAGGTGGTCGCCGCCTGGACGGCGGAGAAGACCGACGAGGCGCTCGCGGCCAGGGCCGAGGAGATGGCCGGGGCGCTGCGCTCGGGCGGAGACATCGAGGCGCTCGCCGCCGAGATCGGCGAAGCCGTCCGCACCGCCGAGGACCTCACCCGCGCAGGCCAGCCGGCCGACTTCGGCCCGGAGGGCCTCGAGGCCGTGTTCGCCGGCCCGGCCGGCCACGTCGCCGCCGTCTCCGGCAACGGCCGCACCCAGGTCGTGCTCCAGGTCACGGACGTGGCCGTGCCCGCCTTCTTCCCGGAGGCGGCGGAGAGCCAGCAGGTCGCGGCCCAGCTCGAGTCCCAGCTCGGCGACAGCCTGCTCGGCCTCTACATCGACCGCAGCCGCGACGCCCTCGGCTCGTCCATCGACGAGCAGGCCCTGCGGACGGCGACCGGCTCCACCATCCGCTGACCGCGAACCCCGGGGCGACGAGGCGATGACCGACTTCAAGGCTCTGCTGAACAAGGTGGCCACCGGCGCCTCGCTGTCGCGGGAGGAGGCCGAGGCGGCCTTCGGCGTCATGATGTCCGGCGAGGCGACGCCGACGCAGATCGGCGGCTTCCTGATGGCGCTGCGCGTGCGCGGCGAGACGGTGGAGGAGATCTCCGGCGCGGTCGCCACCATGCGGGCGAAGATGCTCAAGGTGCCCGCCCCGGAGGGCGCCATCGACATCGTCGGCACCGGCGGCGACGGGTCCGGCAGCTACAACATCTCGACCTGCTCGGCCTTCGTGGCGGCGGGCGCCGGTGTGCGCGTCGCCAAGCACGGCAACCGGGCGCTCTCCTCCAGGTCCGGCGCCGCCGACGTGCTGGCGGCGCTCGGCGTGAAGATCGACATCGGGCCGGAGGCGATCGCCCGCTGCGTCCGCCACGCCGGCGTCGGCTTCATGTTCGCGCCCGCCCACCACGCCGCGATGCGGCATGTCGGGCCGAGCCGGGTGGAGCTCGGCACCCGGACGATCTTCAACCTGCTCGGGCCGCTCTCGAACCCGGCCGGCGTGAAGCGGCAACTGGTCGGCGTGTTCGCCCGGCAGTGGCTGGAGCCGGTCGCGCGGGTGCTCGACCAGCTCGGCGCGGAGAAGGTCTGGGTGGTCCACGCCCAGGACGGCATGGACGAGATCAGCGCCAGCGGCGTCACCTGGGTCACCGCCATCGAGCACGGCCGCCCCTCCTCCTTCGAGGTCGCGCCCGAGGACGTCGGGCTGGAGCGCTATCCGGCCGAGGCGGTGGCCGGGGGCAGCGCGGAGGAGAACGCCGAGGCGCTGCGCCAGGTGCTCGCCGGGCGGCCCGGCGCCTATCGCGACACCGTCCTCCTCAACGCCGGCGCCGCCCTGCTCGTCGCCGGCAAGGCGGCGGACCTCGCCGAGGGCGTCGAGCTCGCCGCCCGCTCGATCGACGAGGGCAGGGCCGAGGCCGCGCTCGACGCGCTGGTCGCCGAATCCAACCGGGAGGCCTGAGCCATGGCGGACATCCTTGCCCGCATCGAGGCCTACAAGCGCGAGGAGATCGCGGCGGCCAAGGCCGCCGTGCCGCTCGCCGAACTCGCAGCCCGCGCCCGCGACCAGGCCCCTCCCCGCGGCTTTCGCGCGGCCATCGAGAGGACACTCGCCGAGGGTCGCCACGCGCTGATTGCCGAGATCAAGAAGGCGAGCCCGTCCAAGGGCCTGATCCGGGCCGACTTCGACCCGCCGCGCCTCGCCGAGGCCTACGCCCGCGGCGGCGCCGCCTGCCTCTCCGTCCTGACCGACGCGCCGTCCTTCCAGGGCCGGCCGGAGTATCTCGCCGCGGCGCGCGCGGCGGTCCCGCTGCCGGCGCTGCGCAAGGACTTCCTCTACGACGCCTACCAGGTGACCGAGGCCCGCGCCTGGGGCGCCGACTGCATCCTGATCATCCTCGCCGCGGTCGACGACGACACCGCCCGCCGGCTGGAGGACGCCGCCTTCGAGCTCGGCATGGATGTGCTGCTCGAGGTGCACGACGAGGCGGAGATGGACCGGGCACTCGCGCTCGCCTCGCCGCTGGTCGGCATCAACAACCGCAACCTCCGCACCTTCGAGACGCGGCTGGAGACCACCGAGACGCTGGCGCCGCGAGTGCCTGCGGACCGGATCGTCGTCGGCGAGTCGGGCCTCTTCACCCCCGCCGACCTCGCCCGCCTCGCCCGCGCGGGCGTCCGCACCTTCCTGATCGGCGAGAGCCTGATGCGCCAGGACGACGTCGAGGCGGCCACCCGTGCGCTGCTCGCCGGCGCCGCCGGCGACCTTGCGGCAGAATGAGACCCGGACCGTGACCGACCGCCTCACCCACCTCGACGACAAGGGCGCCGCCTCGATGGTGGACGTCACGGAGAAGGCGGTGACCGACCGCACCGCCGTCGCCGTCGGCTCCGTGGTGATGCGCCCCGAGACGCTGGCGCTCATCGTCGCCGGCGACACCCCGAAGGGCGACGTCATCGCCACCGCCCGGATCGCCGGGATCATGGCCGCGAAGCGCACCCACGAGCTGATCCCGCTCTGCCATCCGCTGATGATCGGCAAGGCCTCGGTGGACATCGAGGCCGACGAGGATCTGCCGGGTCTCAGGGTCACCGCCACCGTCAGGGTCAGCGGCAGGACGGGTGTCGAGATGGAGGCGCTGACGGCCGCCTCGGTCGCCTGCCTCACGATCTACGACATGGCCAAGGCGGTGGAGAAGGGCATGCGCATCGAGGGCATCCGGCTCACCGAGAAGACCGGCGGCAAGTCCGGCGACTGGCGGGCCTGATCATGGCCCTGACGCCCGTCGACGAGGCCCAGCGGCGGCTCCTCTCCGACGTCCGGCCGCTGCCGGCGGAGACGGTGCCGCTCGCCGAGGCCGACGGGCGGGTGCTCGCCACGGACCTGCGGAGCCTTCGCACCCAACCGCCGTTCCCCGCCTCGGCGATGGACGGCTACGCTGTCCGCGCGGCGGACCTCGCCGCAGGGGCGCGGCTCGCCGTCGTCGGCGTCTCCGCCGCGGGCCACGGCTTCGACGGCCGGGTGAACCCCGGCGAGGCCGTGCGCATCTTCACCGGCGCACCGGTGCCCGGGGGCGCCGATACGATTCTCATCCAGGAAAACGCCAGCCGCGAGGGCGACGCCATCGTCGTCGGCGGCCCGGAGCAGGCGGGGCGCTTCGTCCGCCCGGCGGGCCTCGACTTCCGGGAGGGCGCGGTCGGCCTTGTCGCCGGGACGCGGCTCGGGGCCCGCCAGGTCGGCCTCGCCGCCGCGATGAACCATGCGAGCCTTGCCGTCCACCGGCGCCCGAAGGTGGCGATCCTCGCAACCGGCGACGAACTGGTGCTTCCCGGCAGCCCGGTCGGCCCCGACCAGATCGTCGCCTCCAACGGCTTCGCGCTCGCCGCGCTGGTGCGCCAGGCGGGCGGCGAGGCGATCGACCTCGGCCTTGCGCCGGACCGGGTCGAGGTGCTGCGCCAGCGGGTGCGCGAGGGGCTCGACGACGGCGCGGACGTCGTCTGCCTGCTCGGCGGCGCCTCCGTCGGCGACCACGACCTCACCCGCCCCGCCCTCGAGGCGGAGGGGCTGGCGCTCGACTTCTGGAAGATCGCCATGCGCCCCGGCAAGCCGCTGATGTTCGGGCGGATCGGCCTCGCCCGCGCCATCGGGCTGCCGGGAAACCCGGTCTCCAGCCTGGTCTGCGGCCTCCTGTTCGTGGCCCCTCTCGTGCGCCGGCTCGCCGGGGAGATCGAGGTCCTGCCGGAGGAGGCGCGCGCCCGCCTCGGCCGCGACCTGCCGGGGAACGACCAGCGCCAGGACTACCTGCGGGCCGACTACGCGCCGGGCGCCGACGGGCTCCCCGTCGCGACGCCCTTCGAGGCCCAGGACAGCTCGATGACGTCGATCGTCGCGGCCGCCGGCTGCCTCGTCGTCCGCGAACCCTTCGCCCCGCCCGCGAAGGCCGGCGAAACGGTGCGGATCATCCGCCTCTGACGCCCGCCGTCAGCCCGTCCCGCGGATCCGGTCGAGGGCGTTCGCCATGGCGACGAAGCCGGCCACGGGCACGGTCTCGGCGCGCCGCGTCGGCTCGACGCCGGCGGCGTCCGTGAGCGCCTGCGGATCGACGCCGAGGCTCCTGAGGCTCTGCCGCAGCATCTTCCGCCGCTGGCCGAAGGCGGCGGCGGTGACCGCCTCCAGCGCGGCGAGGCGGCAGGGGAGCGGATCGGGCCGGGGCTCGAAGTGGACGACCGTCGACGTCACCTTCGGCGGCGGCACGAAGGCCTTGGGCGAGATGTCGAACAGCCGCGTCGCCCGGGTTCGCCAGCCGCAGAGCACGCCGAGGCGGCCGTAGGCGTCGTCGCCCGGGGCGGCGGTGATCCGCTCGGCCACCTCCTTCTGGAACATCAGCGCCATCGACGACCAGCGGGGCGGCCAGGCCTTGGGCGAAATCCAGCCGACGAGCAGCGGCGTGGCGATGTTGTAGGGAAGGTTGGCGACGATCCGGACCGGCGCCTCGCCGAGCGCCGCCGTGTCCATGGCGAGGGCGTCGCCCTCGATCACCTCGAGGCGGCCCGGATAGCGCTCGGCGATCTCCTGGAGGGCGGCGATCGCCCGCCGGTCGCGCTCCACCGCGACCACGCGGCGGGCCCCGGCCGCGAGCAGCGCACGCGTCAGCCCGCCCGGCCCCGGCCCGATCTCGACGATGTCGTGGTCGGCGAGCGAGCCGGCCGAGCGGGCGATCCGGCCGGTGAGGTTGAGGTCGAGCAGGAAGTTCTGGCCGAGGCTCTTCAGCGCGGCGAGGCCGTGGCGCTCGATCACCTCTCTGAGCGGCGGCAGGCCGTCGACGGCGGTCACGGGCGCGCCGCCGCCATCCGCCCGGCCATGGCGATGGCCGCGATCATGCTGTCCGCCCGGGCGAGCCCACGGCCGGCGATGTCGAGCGCGGTGCCGTGGTCCGGCGAGGTCCGCACGAAGGGAAGGCCGAGCGTCACGTTGACGGTCTCGTCGAAGGCGATGGTCTTCACCGGGATCAGCGCCTGGTCGTGGTACATCGCCAGCACCACGTCGTAGCCGGCGCGGGCGCGGGGATGGAACAGCGTGTCCGCGGGGTGCGGGCCGCTCGCCCGGATGCCGTCGGCGAGGAGGTCCGCCACCGCCGGGGCGATGACGTCGCGGTCCTCCGTGCCCATCGTGCCGTCCTCGCCGGCATGCGGGTTGAGGCCCGCGAGCGCGAGGCGTGGCGCGGCGACGGCGAAGCGGCGGGCGAGGTCGCGGGCGACGATCCGGCCGACTGTGACGATCCGCTCGCGGGTGAGCGCCGCCGGCACGGCGGCGAGCGGTATGTGCACGGTGACCGGGACGGTGGAGAGCTCCGGCCCCGCCAGCATCATCACCGGCTCCGCCGGCTCGCCCGGCCAGAGACGGGCGGCGAGCTCGCCGAGGAACTCGGTGTGCCCGGGGTGGGAGAAGCCGGCGGCGTAGAGCGTCGCCTTCTGGATCGGCGCGGTGACCACCGCGGCCGCCCTGCCCTCGCGCACGTCGACGACCGCGGTTTCGATCGCCCGCACCACCGCCGGTGCGTCGGCCTGGTCGGGACGGCCCGGCCGGTCGCCCATCGGCAGGCCGAGCGGCACGACCGGCAGCGCCGCCGCGAAGGCGGCCGAGGCCCCGGCGGCGTCCGTCTCGCGGACCGGCACGTCGAGGCCCGCGGCACGGATGCGCGCGGCGACCAGCGCCGGATCGGCGATCAGGTAGAAGGCCGGGAGCTGCCGGCTCCGGCGCGCCGCCCAGGCCGCCGCGACGACCTCGGGCCCGATGCCCGCGGGCTCGCCGACCGAGACGGCGAGCGGGAGCCCCGGGCGGGCGGCGGGATCGGTCATCATCGTGGCAGCGGTCCGGCCGGGGTCAGCGGTAGATGATGTTGGCGCGCTGGCGGAGTTCGCGGGTCATCTCCTCGGAGAGCTTCCGGCCCTGCTCGTCCAGCGCCTCGGCGTCGATGCTCGCCGAGGTGGCCGCGCTCTCGCCCTCGACCGGGATGCGCTCGCACACCGCCAGCATCTCGATGCCCTGGGGGGTCACGCTCGGCTTGGTCAGCGAGCCCTCGGGAACGCCCTCCAGCGCCTCCCACATCTGCGGCGTCACCTCGGCCGCGAGCCTCCGGCCGACGTTGATCACCGCCACCTCCCTGAGGCCGCGGGCGAGGGCGAGCCCCTCCTCGCAGCCGTTGAAACGGGCGCGCAGCTGCTCGGCCTCCTGTCGCCGGCGCGAGACCACCGCGGCGGCGGCGTTGGCGGGCAGCGTGAACACCACCCGCTGCAGCACGAAGTCCTCGGCCTTCACCTCCGAGGTGGCCTTCTCCTGCCGGCGCATCTGGGCGATCAGGTCGTCCTGCTCGGCGCGGACCTCGGAGCGAAGCCGCGCGCGGACGATCTGGCTCCAGGCGAGCTGCGCCTTGAGCCGGTCCTTCAGGGTGCCGATCGGCACGCCGGCCTGGCCGAGCGCCTGCGCGAACTGGCTCGGCGACATGTTCGAGCGCTGGGCGATGCCGGCGATCGCCTGGTCGACCTGGGCGTCGGGGATCTCGATGCCCCGCCGCCTGGCGTCGCGCAGGCGCAGCGCGTCGTCGATCAGCTCGTCGATGGCCGCCTTCTGCGCCTGGCCGGGGTTCATCCGGTTGGCGATCTGCAAAAGGCGGCTCCGGCCCTGGATGTCCATGCTGGTGATCGCGGTGTCGTCCACCACCACCTTGATCGAGGACTGCGCCGCGGCCGGAGCCGGCGCCTGGAACACCATCGCCGACATCACCACAGCCGCCGCCGCCGCCCTGCCGATCTCCCGAAGCTTGCCCTGCATGTCTATTTCCGCCTGGTCATTCGTGATTGCCGCCCGCCCGACCGTCGTTCGGCTCCCCGCGCGAGAGAAAAGACGTCCGTGCGCTGCCGCGTCAAGTACGTCGTGCCGGTGGCGAAAGCGTGACCCGGCTCACTCCATGATGTCGGCCGAGCCGCCGGTCTCGCCAAGGGTGCGGAAGCCGAGCCGGAAAAAGACCGTCCGGTCGATCGGCTCGCCCGTCGCGCGGGTCTTGTCCTCGCTGTAGGCGAGCGAGGCGGAGAAGGCCTCGTCGTCGTAGGCGACGCCGACGGCCTGGCGGACGAAGTTGTCGTTCTCGATGTCGTAGCGGGTGGCGCCGAACAGGCGCCAGTGGTCGGCGAGCTGAAGGCTCGCGGCCGCCTGCACCTCGCTGCGGTCGTCCTCCAGGCCGAGGTCCGGTTGGCGGCGGATCCAGGCGTAGGTGAGCATACCGGTGAGGCGCCCGGCCACGCCCACCATCTGCCCCTCGACCCGGTTCGGCGAAGCATCGTCCTGGTCGAAGCGCGCCGCCCCGTTGAACAGCAGCCCGCGGGCGGTATCCACGCTGAGGGAGGCGACATAGTCGGAGACGTCGCCGTCGAGCCCGGAATCCTCGCCGGTCTGGTAGGCGGTGTCCTCGGAGAAGGAGTTCTCCCCGAAGAGATGGACCGACTGGCCGACGAGCCCGCTGACGGTGATCCCGTTGACGAGGCGTCCGCTGTAGCGCAGCCCGAGGTTCAGCCGGCCGCCGCCCTCGACGCGGTCGAAACCGGAGAACTTGTCGTAGTCGAACAGGGTGGTGGCGTCGAAGACGAGGCTCTGGGCGTCCTCGTTCGGGAAGTTGCCCACCTCGCGCTCGCTCGGGCGCAGGATGAGCTGCGCCACGGGCTCGACGACGCCGGTACCGAGCGAGCCCTCCACCATCACCGGGTAGGCGTATTCGAGGCCGACCGCCGGCATGGCGCGGGCGGCGAACCGGTCGTCGGCGAGGCCCACGGCGCCCGCGTCGTTCGGCGCGGAGAACATCAGGTCGCCGCGCACATAGGCGAAGGGGGTGAACACCTGGCCGAGCGAATCGGTGAAGCGGCGGCGCCACAGCATGTCGACGCTGGCGCGGGTGTAGGTGCCCGCCGCGCCGCGCAGCCGGACGTCCTCCCCGTCGGGGCGGCCGTATATGCCGTCGCCGTCCGCGTCGAACTCGTAGATGTCGCGGTTGGTGCGGGACAGGCTGGTGACGTTGGTGGTGAACGACAGCTCCCCCCCGGCGACCGGTTGGCCCGCGTAGACCTGGTGGTCGATGACCGGGTGGACGTAGGGCTGCTTCTCCTGCAGGTCCAGGTCCTGCGACGGGGCGCCGGCGAGGGTCGAATCCTCCTGGGTGACGAAGAAGCCGTAGAGGTGCGCGTCGAAGCGGTTGCGCCCGTCGACGCCCGTGAGGAACACGTCGTTGACGATGTCGTCGCCGCCCTCCTCGCGGTCGTAGTTGTCGAAGAAGGCGCGATCGGTCGCGGCCGCGATGTTCCAGCCCCAGTTCCAGCGCTCGTTGATGACGAACCGTCCCTCGGTCGACACCGAGCCACGGTACTTGCGGTCGCCCGAGCCGCCGTCGAACTCCTCGGGGGAGTTCTGGCGCAGTCCGGCGAGCCGGATCGAATAGGCGCCCTGCACCAGGCGGTGGCGGAACTCGACGTCCGCGAGGAAGCCCTGGCGGGAGTAGACCGTGGGCGCGAAGGTCACGTCCATGTTCGGCGCCAGCACCCAGAAGTAGGGCACGGCGATGCCGACGCCGCGGCTGTTCGACCAGGACGGCTCGGGGACGAGGAAGCCGCTCTTGCGCCGCACCGTCGGGTCGGGCTGGGTGAGCACGGGGACCCAGGCGATGGGTACGCCGAGGAACTCGAATCGCGCATCCTCGAAGGTGATGGTCCGCTCGCCCTGGCGGTGGACGATCTTGCGGGCGCTGATCTGCCAGACCGGCTTGCGCCCGGGCACGCCGTCGCAGTCCACGCAGGGAAGATACACCCCCTCCTCGAACTCCGTCACGTCGCCGCCCCGGCGCGTCGCCCGGGTCGCGGTGAAGGCGATGCGCTCCTCGGTGACCAGTTCCAGCGCCTCGATGACCCCGTCGGCGAGGTCGTCGGTGAGGTCGAGCGCCTGCCCGCGGATCACGTTGCCGGCAGGGTCCACGATGGTGACGCCCCCCGAGGCGGCGACCCGCTCGGTCCGGCGGTCGACGTCCACGCGGCCGGCGGTGAGCGTGTAGGAGCCGTAGTAGATCACCACGCCGCCGACGGCGGAGATGGTCTCGGTGTCGATGTCGTAGACGAGGCTGTCAGCCTCCACCAGCATGCGCCCGTCGGGCGCCTCTTCGGAGGTCGCGAGGCCGAAAAGGGAGGGCTCGTCCGGCGCCTGTGCGAAGGACCCGACAGCGCCGCTGGCGAGGATCGCCGCGGCGGCCACTCCGGCCAGAGCGCGGCCGCGCAGGCGCGCCCTTGCCGTCGGGACGACGGAAATACGCAACGTCACCCATCCTCCCGATACAACAGCGAGGTGACCCCGAGGAGCGTTGCGACGACCCCCGGAGCCCAGGCGGCGAGGGCTGCGGGAACCAGCCCCTCGCTGCCCAGATCACGCGCGATTTCGGTGACCACATAAAGCACGAAGCCCGCAGTCACGCCACCGAGAATCATGCGCCCCACCTGGCCCGACCGGGCAAGCCCGAGAGAGACCGTCGCCGCGATGAGGACCATCGAGGCGAGCAGCAGCGGTCTGGATAACAAGACATGAAATTGCAAACGAAACCTGTATGGAGGCAGCCCGGAGGCCGCCGCCTGGTCGATCGTTGCCGGGAGTCGCCAGAAAGACACGGCGTCGGGCGCGGAGAGGCGGTCGCGGACCTGCTCGGGGGTGAGCGAGGTCGGCAGGTCGAAGCTGTCGACCCGGCGGCGCTGGCCGGAGAGTTCCGTCACCGTCGCCTCGGACAGTTCCCAGCGGTCCGCGTGCAGGGTTCCGATCACTGCCTCGACCCGCCTGGCGAGCCGGCCGGTGCCGTCGAACATCCAGAACACCGGCTCGAGGATGGTGCGGCCGCCGTCGGCGATTCCCTCCACCGACACGATGGCCTCCCCGTCGGGCATGCTCTGGCGCAGCCAGGCCTCGGAGGAGGCGTCGGACAGGATCGAGGCGACGGATCCGAACGAGGCGGCGGCGATCCGGTCGGACTGGGTGCGCATCGCGGTCGCCACCGGATTGTAGACCAGCGTGGCGAAGACGCCGATCGCCAGCGCGACGAGGATTCCCGGCCGGGCGAACTGCCAGACCGACAGGCCCGCGGCGCGGCAGACCGCCAGTTCGGACCGCCGCGACAGCGCCAGGAAGGCGGCGATCGAGCCGATCAGCACCGCGAAGGGCAGGATCTGCTCCGTGATCAGCGGGATCCTGAGCGCCGAGACCGCCACGACGTCCAGGTAGTCGAGGTTCGGCTTGTCGGCGTTGCCGCGCAGCAGTTCGAGGATGTCGATCAGGAAGGCGAGCAGGGTGGCGCCGGCGAAGAGGCCCAGGATCCACTTGGCGAAGAGGGCGGCGATGTAGCGGCCGAGGATGCGCCCCCTCATCCGGCGCCCCCCTCGCGGCGCCGGAACAGGCCCCCGACGGCCTCGGCCGCCGACTGCAGCGCCCCGGCGATCGGCGCGGGCAGGAACGGCTGCACCCCGAGGGCGATCGACACCCCGGCGACCAGGATCACCAGCGCCGGGACGGCATAGAGCAGCGGGATCAGCGACGCGTCGTTGCCGGCGAGCCCGGCCGCGCCGAAGCCGGCGAGCCGCACCAGCGCCGCCGTCGCCAGCCCCCCGACCAGCGCCACGCCGCGGCCGGTCCGCGTGGTCCGCGGCAGGCCGAGGAAGGCGTAGAGAGCCAGCACCATGGCCACCGGATAGGAGATCGCCGCGAAGCGGACGTGGATCTCCGCGTCGAACTGGTCGCCGCGGCTGGCGCGATACGGGTCGTCCTCCGGCGTCGCGAGCAGGTCGACGATGGTCCGCTCGCCCACCTTGTAGGGCGCCGGCTTGCCGTCGGGCTGCAGTTCGCTGAGGTCGAAGGCATAGGAGCCGAAAGCGACGAAGGTGGTGGCCGGGCCACCGACGGCGTTCCGCTCGATGGTGCCGTTCTCCATCACGACCAGGGTGCGGCCGAGAGTCTCCACCACCCTGCCCCGCTCGGCCGTGTAGGTGAACACGAACTCGTTCGAGCGCGCGTCGCGGATGAACAGGCCCTCCAGCGACCCGTCCCCGGCGCGGTTGCGGATGTGGAAGGTGAGGCCGCCCTCGAGGTCAACGAAGCGGCCCGGCTGGATCACGTTGGCGACCACGTCGGCGCGCACCCGGTTGGTCATGTCGCGCAGGGTCTGCAGCGCCTGCGGGCCGGCGAACATCGACAGCCAGGCGAGCACGAGGGCGACGATCACCGAGAGGGCGAGGAACGGCACCAGCACCTGCCGCTGCGAGGCGCCGGCGGCGTGGATCGCCACCAGTTCGCTGTCGGAGTGCATGCTGTTCAGCACCACCGCCATGGCGATCACCAGCGCGAAGGGCGCGACCACCCCGACCAGGAAGGGAATCGCCAGGAAGGTCATGGTGAAGTAGGCGGCGATCGCCTGGCCCTTGGCGGTGACGAGGTCGAAGCGGCGCAGCGCCTGCGTGACCCAGACGATTCCCGTCAGCGTCGCCAGGATGGCGACGAAGCCCACCGCCGCCCGGTTGAAGATATGCACTCCGAGCCGCCGCATGGCCCCTCGCCCCTTGCCGCCGGCCCGGGAGCCCGGCGGTCGCGTCCCGCGGGTTTTCGCCCGCGCGCGCCGCCGCATGCAAGAGGGTTCTTGCCTGTGTCGGCCGAAGAGCCCACTTTCACGGCGCGGCGCGCGCTGAAGGCGCGCCCGATGCCGGCCGCGACCGGCGAGACCGACGGACGGCGATCGCCGTCTCCAACCAAGGCCGAGACCCACATGGCAGCAGTTCCCAGCATCACCATCGCCAAGCCCTCCGCGCCCGAAGACGGCGTCGCGGTGATCCTACTCGATCCGGAAAACGTCGCCGGGCCGGGGGCAAGGGCTGTGCTGGATGCCACCGGGGACGCCGTCCAGCGGGCGATCGACGCCACCGACTTCAAGGGCAAGTCCGGCTCGATCCTCGACGTCGTCGCCCCGGGATCCTCGAAGCTGGACCGGGTGCTGGTGGTCGGCACGGGCCCCTCGTCCGAACTGGGCGCCGCGCCGATGCTGAAGCTCGGCGGCACGGTGATGGGCAAGCTGCGCGACCTGAAGGTCAAGGAGGCCACGGTGGTGCTGGAGCGCGCCGACGGGGTGGCGCTGAGCGCCGGAGAGGCTGCGGAGTTCGCCCTCGGCATGCGCCTTCGCGCCTACGGCTTCGACAAGTACAAGACGGCGAAGAAGGACGAGAAGCCGCCGGTTCCGAAGGTCACGATCACCGTCGACGACCAGTCCCGCGCCAAGAAGGCCTGGGGCGAGATGCAGGAGGTGGCCGCCGGCGTCGAACTCGCCCGCGACCTCGTCAACGAGGCGCCCAACGTGCTCGGCCCGGTGGAGTTCGCCGCCGAGGCGAAGAGCCTCGAGGACCTCGGGGTGGAGATCGAGGTCCTCACCGACAAGGACATGCGAAAGCTCGGGATGGGCGCCCTCCTCGGCGTGGCGCAAGGGTCGGAGCGGCCCGCCCGCATGGTGGTGATGCGCTGGAACGGGGCCAAGTCCAAGGAGAAGCCGGTCGCCTTCATCGGCAAGGGCGTGGTGTTCGATTCCGGCGGCATCTCGATCAAGCCCGGCCAGGGCATGGAGGACATGAAGGGCGACATGGCCGGCGCCGCCGCGGTCACCGGCCTCATGCGCGCCCTCGCCGGCCGCAAGGCCAAGGCCAATGTCATCGGTATCATCGGGCTCGTCGAGAACATGCCCGACGGCAACTCCTACCGCCCCGGCGACATCCTCACCTCGATGTCCGGGCAGACGATCGAGGTCGTCAACACCGACGCGGAGGGCCGCCTGGTGCTGGCGGACGCGCTCTGGTACTGCCAGGACCGCTTCAAGCCGCTGTTCATGGTCAACCTCGCGACGCTGACCGGCGCCTGCCTGGTCGCGCTCGGCGCCCATCATGCCGGCCTCTTCTCCAATGACGACGACCTGTCCGGGCGGCTCGCCGCCGCGGGCGAGGCCACCGGCGAGAAGGTCTGGCGCATGCCGCTCGGCCCCGAGTACGACAAGATGATCGACAGCCGCTTCGCCGACATGAAGAACACCGGCGGCCGCTGGGCCGGCGCGATCACGGCGGCGCAGTTCCTGAAGCGCTTCGTCAACGACACGCCCTGGGCGCATCTCGACGTCGCCGGCACCGCGATGGGCTCTCCGGAGACGGAGATTTCCCGTTCCTGGGCCTCCGGCTACGGCGTGCGCCTGCTCGACCGTCTTGTCCGCGACCACTACGAGGGCTGACGGATCGGATCCGGCGGCGACCCGACATGCGCGTTCTCATCAAGTTCGTCCTGGTGTTCGCGCTGTCGGCCGCCGCCGTCGTGTTCGGCTGGCGCTGGCTGACCGGCCGCTATCCGCCGCCGCTCGCCGCCGGGCTCGCCACCCTCGCCCTGTTCGCGGCGCTCATCGCGCTCGACGCCGGGATCGGCTGGTGAGGCATGGCCGAGGCGCTGTTCTACCATCTTGAGTCGAGGCCCGCCGAGCAGGTCCTCCCGGTCCTGCTGGCCCGGTCGATGGAGCGCGGCTGGCGCGTGGTGGTGCAGGTCGGCTCGCCCGACCGCCTGCAGGCGGTCGACAGCCATCTCTGGACCTTCTCGGACGAGGCCTTCCTGCCGCACGGGACCGCCGCGGACGGCTTCGTCGAGGAGCAGCCGATCTACCTGACCACGGGCGAGGAGAACCCCAACGGGGCCACCGTGCGGATCCTCGTCGACCGCGCCCTTCCGCCGGCCGACCTGTCCGCCTACGCCCGGGTGGTGCTGATGTTCTCCGGCGCCGACGAGGAGGCGCTCGCCGAGGCGCGGGAGCAGTGGAAGATCCTCAAGGCCGCCGGCCACGAGGTCACCTACTGGCAGCAGGACCGGCGCGGCGCCTGGGTGAAGAAGGCGTGACGGCGGCGGTCGCGGCCGGGGTCAGGCGAGCAGGGTCTCGACGAAGCCGGCGATGCCGGGGTCGATCCGGTGGCGGCGCTTGCGCTCGGCGCGCAGGATGCAGTTGAGGTCGTTGAAGGCGCCGTCGAGGTCGTCGTTGACGACCACATAGTCGAAGTTGCGCCACTGGGCGATCTCGGTGCGGGCGTTGACCAGCCGACGCTCGATCACCTCGTCGGCGTCCTCCGCGCGGCGGACCAGCCGGCGCCGCAACTCGGTCATGGTCGGCGGCAGGATGAACACGGACACGACATCCTCGGGCATCTTCTGGCGAAGCTGCGCGGCGCCCTGCCAGTCGATGTCGAACAGCACGTCGCGCCCGGCCGCGAGCGCCCGCTCCACCGGCTCGCGCGGCGTGCCGTAGAAGTTGCCGTGCACCTCGGCCCATTCGAGCAGTTCGCCCGCGTCGCGCATGGCGGCGAAGTGGCTCGGCGCGATGAAGTGGTAGTGCACCCCGTCCACCTCGCTCGGCCGCCGGCCGCGGGTGGTGACCGAGATCGACAGCGTCAGCTCCGGCTCGCCGCTGCGACGGTGCTCCTGCTCGTAGTTGAGGAGCGTCTTCGACAGCGTGCCCTTCCCCGCCCCCGAGGGCGAGGAGATGACGAGCATCAGGCCACGGCGGGCGATCTGCACGCGGTCGACGAATCCGCCGGTGGCGGTCATGGGGTCACTCCACGTTCTGGACCTGCTCCTTGAACTGGTCCACGGCCGCCTTCAGCGAAAGGCCGATGCGGGTCAGCGCGACGTCGTTCGACTTGGAGCAGAGGGTGTTGGTCTCGCGGTTGAATTCCTGGGCGAGGAAGTCGAGGCGCCGGCCGACGGCGCCCTCGGCCGCCATCAGCTCGCGCGCCTGCGCCACATGGGCGGCGAGGCGGTCGAGTTCCTCGCGGATGTCCGCCCGGTTCGCCAGCAGCGCCGCCTCCTGGTGCAGCCGCGCCTCGTCGAGGTCGTCGCGGCCGAGGAGGATCGACAGCTGCTCCTGCAGCCGGGCGCGCACCGCCTCGGGCTGGCGCGCCGGCAGCTGCTCGGCCTCGCGGGCGAGCGCCTCGATCGTGTCGACGTGGCCGGCGAGGATCCCGTGCAGGGCCGCACCCTCCTGGCGGCGGGCCTCGACCAGGTCCTCGAGCGTCGCCTCGAAGGCGCCGACCAGCATGGTCTCGAGCGCCGCCTGGGCGCCCGGGTCGGCCTCCGGCTCGCCGGCCTCGACGACCCCCTTCACCGCCATCAGCTGGGCGATCGAGGACGGCGCCAGACCCGGCTCGCCCTCGTAGCCGCGGGCGATCGCCACCAGCCGGTCGAGCAGCGCCGTGTCCACCTGGAAGCGGCCGCCGGACTGCTCGCGCTGGACCTGCAGGTTGGCCGAGACGTTGCCGCGGGCGAGCCGCGCGCCGGCCATCACCCGCGCCTTGGCCTCGAGGCCGTCGAACCCCGGCGGGGTGCGGAAGCGCAGGTCGAGGCCGCGGCCGTTGACCGAGCGGATCTCCCAGGCCCAGCGCACGCCTGCGAAGGACCCGTCGCGCCGGGCGAAGCCGGTCATGCTGGTCACGGTCATGGCTCGTTCCCTTGTTGCCGTGCCGGCGCCCCGGCGGCCTCCCAGGCCGGCGTCGGCCGGAGCCGGGCGCCCGGCCTGCGACAGGCCGCGGGGACGGCGGATACCGCCCGCCCGGCGACCGCCCCCGAAGGCCAGACGAGTGCCACAGCGGCCCGGCAAGGGCAAGGCTGCCGGAGGATCGCAGAGGATTGCGGTGGACGAGCGCGCGCCTGCGCGAGGGCGCCCTTGCCGCTGCCGCGGTTCGGTCCTATCACGCTGGCTCATGACCACGCCCGACATCAAGCCGCCCGGCTTCGAGCGCCCCCACCTCCTGGGCATCGACGGACTGACCCGCCACGAGATCGTCGACCTGCTCGACCGGTCGGAGGCGAACGTGCTGATCGGCCGGCAGGCGCAGAAGAAGGGTTCGAGCCTCAGGGGCCGCACCCAGATCAACCTCTTCTTCGAGGCCTCGACCCGCACGCAGTCCTCCTTCGAACTCGCCGGCAAGCGGCTGGGGGCGGACGTGATGAACATGTCCGTCGCCGCCTCCTCGGTGAAGAAGGGCGAGACGCTGATCGACACCGCGGTGACGCTGAACGCGATGAACCCGGACGTCATCGTCGTGCGCCACCATGCGGCGGGCGCGGTGGCGCTGCTCGCCCAAAAGGTCGGCTGCTCGGTGGTGAACGCCGGCGACGGCGCCCACGAGCATCCGACCCAGGCCCTCCTCGACGCCCTCACCATCCGCCGCCACAAGGGGCGGATCGAACGGCTGACCGTGGCGATCTGCGGCGACATCCTGCACTCGCGGGTCGCCCGCTCGAACATCCTCCTCCTCACCGCCCTCGACGCCCGCGTCCGCCTGGTCGGCCCGTCGACGCTGATCCCCTCCGCCTTCCGCGACATGGGCCTCGAGGTCACCACCTCGATGCGGGAGGGGCTCGAGGACGCCGACATCGTGATGATGCTGCGGCTGCAGCGCGAGCGGATGCAGGGCTCGCTGGTGCCCTCCGTGCGCGAGTACTTCCGCTACTACGGCCTCGACCCGGAGAAGCTCGCCTGGGCGAGGCCCGACGCCCTCGTCATGCACCCCGGCCCGATGAACCGCGGCGTCGAGATCGACCCGGCGGTGGCGGACGGCCCGCAGAGCCTGATCCGCGAGCAGGTGGAGATGGGCGTCGCCGTGCGCATGGCGGTCCTCGACGCGGTGGTCAACGGCCGCGGCAACGGCGGGGAGGCCGGCCGATGAGCGCGCCCGACACGCTCCCCCTCGCCCCGCTGGTGATCGACCGCGTCCGCGTCGTCGATCCCTCCCGCGGCATTGACGCCGACGGCGCGGTGATCGTCGCCGGCGGGCGGATCGTCGCCGCCGGGCCGGAGGCGCTGAACCAGGGCCGGCCGGACGGCGCCCGGGTGATCGACGGCGCCGGCTGCGTCGTGATCCCCGGCCTCGTCGACATGCGCGCCTTCGTCGGCGAGCCCGGCTTCGATCACCGCGAGACCTTCGCCTCCGCCTCCCGCGCGGCCGCCGCCGGCGGCATCACCACCCTCGTCACCATGCCGGACACCGACCCGGTGATCGACGACCCGGCGCTGGTGGACTTCGTCCTCCGCCGCGCCCGCGACACCGCCGTGGTGCGGATCCATCCGATGGCGGCACTGACCAAGGGCCAGGCCGGACAGGAGATGACCGAGATCGGCCTGCTCAAGGAGGCCGGCGCGGTGGGTTTCTCCTCCGGCCGCTCGACGGTCACCAACGCGCAGGTGCTGCGGCGCACCCTCACCTACGCCCGCGACTTCGACGCCCTCGTCTGCCACCTGCCGGAGGACCCCGACCTCAGGGGCTCGGGGGTGATGAACGCCGGCGACACGGCGGTGCGGCTCGGCCTGTCCGGCATCCCGGCCGAGGCGGAGAGCGTCGTGCTCGCCCGCGACCTGCGCCTCGCCCGCCTCTCCGGCGGCCGCTACCACGCCTCCGCGGTGTCGACGGCCGAGGCGGTGGACCTGATCGCCTGGGCGAAGGACCTCGGCATCCACGCCACCGCGGCGGTGCCGATCACCAACCTGACCCTCAACGAGATCGACGTCGGCGCCTACCGCACCTTCTTCAAGACCCAGCCGCCGCTGCGCTCGGAGGACGACCGGCGAGCGCTCGTCGAGGCCCTCGCCCGCGGCGTCATCGACGTCGTCGTCTCGAACCACGACCCGCAGGACGTCGAGACCAAGCGCCAGCCCTTCGCCGAGGCGGCCGACGGCGCCATCGGCGTCGAGACGCTGCTTTCGGCCGGCCTGCGCCTCGTCCATTCCGGCGACGTGCCGCTCTCCCGCCTGGTCGATGCGATGTCGACGCGCCCGGCCGCCCTCCTCGGTCTCGAGGGAGGCACCCTCCGGCCCGGCGCGCCGGCGGACCTCGCCCTCGTCGACCTCGACGAGCCCTGGGTTCTCAGCGAGGCGGACATCCTCTCCCGGTCGAAGAACACCCCCTACGAGGGCGCCCGCTTCTCCGGCCGCGTTTGCGCCACCTTCGTCGGCGGCCGCGCGGTGTTCGAGCGCTGAGCCCCATGCGTCCCCGCGTAAATGACAAGGACCCCGAGTTGAGCTAAGGACTCCGGGGTGAGGACGGGGGAATCGCTGGCGCCCATGGACATCGCATACGACGTGAGCACCCTGCCGACGCTGCTGCTGGCACTCGTGCTCGGCTACCTGCTCGGCTCAATCCCCTTTGGCCTGATCCTGACCAGGGCCGCGGGGCTCGGCGACGTGCGGGATATCGGCTCCGGCAACATCGGCGCCACCAACGTGCTGCGCACAGGGCACAAGGGCCTCGCGGCGGCGACGCTGCTCGGCGATGCGCTGAAGGGCACGGCGGCTGTGCTCGCCGGCGCCTGGTTCGGCCCCCTCTTCGCGATCGTCGCCGGATTCGGCGCCTTCCTCGGCCACGTCTTCCCGATCTGGCTGAAATTCCGCGGCGGCAAGGGGGTGGCCACCTTCCTCGGGGTGGCGCTCGGCGTGTTCTGGCCGGTGATGCTGGTGTTCGCCGCCGTCTGGCTCGCGGTCGCCTGGATCACCCGCTACTCCTCGCTCGCGGCCCTCGTCGCCACGGCCGCGGTGCCGCTCGCACTGTGGGGCTTCGGCCAGGACGCCGCCGCACTTGCCTTCGCGGCGATGGCGGCGATCAGCTGGATCCGCCACCGGGCCAACATCCGCCGTCTCCTCGCCGGGACGGAGAGCCGGATCGGCAAGACGTGACCGGCGACTCCGCATTCCGCGGAGTACGGCTCACGGACGACCAGCGGATCGCCTGGCTGCGGCTGATCCGCGCCGAGAACGTCGGCCCGACGACCTTCCGCAGCCTCGTCAACCATTTCGGATCCGCCCAGGACGCCATCGCGGCGCTGCCCGAACTCGCCCGCCGCGGCGGCGCCCGCCGGCACCCGCAGATCCCGACGGTGGCGGAGGCGGAGCGGGAGATCGCCCGGGCGGAGGCCTTCGGGGCGCGGCTGGTGGCGATCGGCGAGCCCGGCTATCCGCGCTGGCTCCGCGACATCCCGGCGCCGCCGCCGCTGGTCACCCTCCGCGGCGGCGACGCGGCCCTGCTCGCGCGGCCCGCGGTCGCCATCGTCGGCTCCCGCAACGCCTCGATCGCCGGGCAGAAGATGGCCGACCGGATCGCCCGCGGGCTCGGCGAGGCGGAGGTGGTGGTCGTCTCCGGCCTCGCCCGCGGGATCGACGCGGCGGCCCACAAGGCGGCGCTCTCGACGGGGACCGTGGCGGTGATCGCCGGCGGCATCGACCACGTCTACCCGGAGGAGCACGCGCCGCTGATCGACGCGATCGTCGGCAACGGCGGCGCCGTGCTGACGGAAATGCCCTTCGGCTGGATCCCCCGGGCGCAGGATTTCCCGCGCCGCAACCGGATCGTCTCGGGCATGAGCCTCGGCGTGGTGGTGGTCGAGGCGGCGGCCCACTCCGGCACCCTGCACACCGCCCGCTTCGCGCTCGAGCAGGGGCGCGAGGTCTTCGCCGTGCCCGGCTCGCCGCTCGACCCGCGGGCGGAGGGCACCAACCGGCTGATCCGCGACGGCGCGACGCTGGTCACCACCGCGGCGCACGTGCTGGAGGGGCTTGCCGGCCAGGTCCGGGACGACGGACCGCGGTTCGGCGCCGACGACCCAGGTCCCGGCGAGGGCGTGCCGCCGGAGGTCGACGACGGGATCAGGGAGGCCGTCATCGCCGCCCTCGGCTTCGTGCCGACCGCGATCGACGACGTGATCCTGCACACCGGCCTGTCCGCCCGCGTCGTCCAGCTGGTGCTCCTAGAACTGGAGATCGCCGGCCGGCTCGAGCGGCACGGCGGCCAGCTCGTCTCCCTGACCGGCTGAGGCCGGCGGATCGTCAGCCGGCCGCGGGCCGGCCGTCGCCCAGGCGCCGCGGCGTCCGCCCTGGCCGCGGCGGCAGCGGGATCGCGGCCATCGGCGGCGCTCCCTTGGAGATCGCGGCCTCCTCCACCGCCATGTCGAGGATGTAGGCGAGCATGGGCAGCTGCTGGTCGGCCGCCATCCGCGCCAGCTCGAAAGCCATGCGCTCGATGTACTCGATCCGCTGCGTCCGCATGCCTGAGTCGAGCGTCTGTTGGGTCATGGACCGCTTCCACCGGGAGAAATGACGAGTCGGTGTTTACGACAATCTTAAACTGTATGCCACACCAAATCTGCGTCCTCCGGTTGTAATTTGACCTGCGGCCGTTGCGTACCATATGGACGCAGTCGGCCGACGCGCCCGGACGGCCGACTTGACCCGCGACCCGGTTTGCGCCCATGAGGGACGCACGGGGCCGCCGGCACCCTCCGCCGAGGCCGGCGGCCGCCGCAAAGAGGCGGACGTTCCCGACACCGGAAACCATGGTGAGACAGCGTTGACGAACGTCGTGATCGTGGAGTCGCCCGCCAAGGCGAAGACCATCAACAAGTATCTCGGCAGCGACTTCACCGTGCTGGCGTCCTACGGGCACGTCCGCGACCTGCCGGCCAAGGACGGCTCGGTGGACCCCGAGGCCGATTTCGCCATGCTGTGGGAGGTGGACGGCAAGTCGCAGAAGCGGCTCTCCGACATCGCCCGGGCGGTCAAGGACGCCGACCGGCTGATTCTCGCGACCGACCCCGACCGCGAGGGCGAGGCGATCTCCTGGCACGTGCTGGAGGTGCTCAACGCCAAGCGGGTGCTGAAGGGCAAGCCCGTCCAGCGCGTGGTCTTCAACGCCATCACCAAGCAGGCCGTGCTCGACGCCATGGCGAAGCCGCGCGAGATCGACACGCCGCTGGTCGAGGCCTACCTCGCCCGCCGCGCGCTCGACTACCTCGTCGGCTTCACCCTCTCGCCGGTGCTCTGGCGCAAGCTGCCGGGCGCGCGCTCGGCCGGGCGGGTGCAGTCGGTGGCGCTGCGCCTCGTCTGCGACCGCGAGAACGAGATCGAGACCTTCAGGCCGCAGGAGTACTGGACCCTCCTCGCCCGTTTGAGGACGCCGGCGGGCGACCTGTTCGAGGCTCGCCTCGCCGAGTGGGAGGGCCGCAAGACCGGCCGCCTCGACGTCAAGGACGAGGCCTCCGCGACGGCGATCCGGCAGTTCCTCGAGGGCGCCGACTTCAAGGTGACCAGCGTCGAGGCGAAGCCCCAGAAGCGCAATCCCTGGGCGCCCTTCACCACCTCCACCCTGCAGATGGAGGCCTCGCGCAAGCTCGGCTTCTCGGCGCAGCGGACGATGCAGGTGGCCCAGCGGCTCTACGAGGGCGTCGATATCGGCGGCGAGACGGTCGGCCTCATCACCTACATGCGGACCGACGGCGTGCAGATCGCCCCCGAGGCCGTGGCCGCCACCCGCCGGGTGATCGCGGCCGAGTACGGCGAGCGCTACCTGCCGGAGAAGCCGCGCTACTACTCGACCAAGGCGAAGAACGCCCAGGAGGCGCACGAGGCGATCCGCCCGACCGAGCTCGGCCGCCTCCCCCACCATGTCTCCCGCACCCTCGAGGCCGACCAGGCGCGGCTCTACGAGCTGATCTGGAAGCGCACCGTGGCGAGCCAGATGGAAAGCGCCGACTTCGAGCGCACCACCGTGGACATCGCCGCCTCGCACGCGGGCCGCACGGCGATGATGCGCGCCACCGGCCAGGTGCTGAAGTTCGACGGCTTCCTCACCCTCTACCAGGAGGGCAAGGACGACGAGGAGGACGAGGACGGCGGCCGGCTGCCGAAGATGGCCGCCGGCGACCCGCTGAGCCGCGACGAGAAGCCGGGCGAGCCGGCGATCACCGCCACCCAGCACTTCACCGAGCCGCCGCCGCGCTACACCGAGGCGACGCTGGTGAAGAAGATGGAGGAGCTCGGCATCGGCCGGCCCTCCACCTACGCGGCGACCCTCGCCACCTTGCGCGACCGCGACTACGTCACGGTGGACAAGAAGCGGCTGGTGCCCTCCGACAAGGGCCGCATCGTCACCGCCTTCCTGGAGAGCTTCTTCGAGCGCTGGGTGGAGTACGACTTCACCGCCAGCCTGGAGGAGGAACTCGACCGCATCTCCGCCGGCGAGCTCGACTGGCGCGACGTGCTGCGCCGCTTCTGGGAGAACTTCTCCCGCCATGTCGCCGAGGTGAAGGACCTGCGCGTCAGCGAGGTGCTGGACGCCCTCAACGAGGAGCTGGCCGCCCACGTCTTCCCGCCGCGCGCCGACGGCTCCGAGCCGCGGGCCTGTCCGAGCTGCGGCGGCGGCCGGCTGTCGCTGAAGCTCGGCAAGTTCGGCGCTTTCATCGGCTGCTCCAACTATCCGGAGTGCCGCTACACCCGCCAGCTCGGCAATGCGCAGGGCGAGGACGAGGCGGACGGCGGCATCGGCGGCGACGGCACCAAGGTGCTCGGCACCGACCCGGCGACCGGCCTGGAGGTCACGCTCCGCAAGGGCCGCTTCGGGCCCTACGTGCAGCTCGGCGAGGGCGACAAGCCGAAGCGCGCCTCGCTGCCGCGCGGCTGGTCGGCCGAGGCGATGGACCTCGAAAAGGCGCTCCGCCTGCTGCAGCTGCCGCGCGAGGTGGGCGTCCACCCCGAGACCGGCAAGCTGATCGAGTCGAACATCGGGCGCTACGGGCCCTATGTCTCGCACGACGGTGTCTACGCCAATCTCGACAGCGTCGAGGAGGTGTTCTCGGTCGGCCTCAACCGCGCCGTCGCCGTGCTCGCCGAGAAGAAGGAGAAAGGCGCCCGCGCCCGCGCCACCCCGGCGGCGCTGAAGAGCCTCGGCGCCCATCCCGAAGGCGGCGAGATCACCGTCCGCGACGGGCGGTACGGCCCCTATGTGGCCTGGGGCAAGGTCTACGCGACGCTGCCGAAGGGCTCCGATCCCCAGGCGGTGACGCTGGAGGCGGCCCTGCCGCTCCTCGCCGAGAAGGCCGGCAAGTCCGGCAAGGGCAGGTCCGCCAAGTCCGCACCGGCCAAGTCCGGCGCGAGGAAGGCCCCGGAGAAGAAGCCAGCGGAGAAGAAGCCGGCAGCCAAAGCCGGCTCGGCCAAGGCGGGCGCTGCGAAGAAGAAGGCTGCGTCCGCCGGGGAATGACGGCGGCCGCGCAAGGCCTTCATGCCTCGGGCCGTCACCCGCAGCAGGGGCAGCGCCCGTTCTCGGCGAGAAGATACGGGCTCTCGAACGGCCGGCGCGACAGCTCCATCTCCCGCCCGCCGAGCCAGCAGGCGACCGGCACGAGGAGCATGCTCCCCTGCCGGCGCTCGCCGACGACATCCTCGAAGACATAGTCCGACCGCACCTCGCGCAGCACCGTCACGTCCGCCGGCGCCCCGGGTCCGAGGTGGCCTAAGTCCGGGCGGCGGATCGCCAGCGCCGGGCGACTCGTCGACATGCCGATCACATCGGCGAGCGGCAGGCCGCAGTTGACGAGCTTGCTCATGGTGTGGAGGAGGTCGTAGCCGGGCCCCTCCACCGAGATCACGTGCACGTCCGAGGAGACGAGGTCCGGCGCGAAGCCGGCCGCGAGCGCCGCTTCCGCCGAGGCGTAGCCGAACGCGCCCATGCCGTGGGCGATGTCGAACAGCACCCCCCGCTCGCGCGCCTCCAGCACCTCCGGCAGGATGCCGCCGCCGGGGCCGATGGCCGAGTTCGGCTCCGGCCGGTAGCAATGGGTGAGGATATCGCCCGGGCGGAGCATCGAGACGACCTCGCCGTAGCTCGGCGGCGGCGCGCCGATGTGCGCCATCAGCGGCAGCCCGGTCGCCTCCGCCGCCTCCAGCGCGAGGCGCAGCGCGCCGAGGCCGAGGTCCCCGGAGGCCGGCCCGCCGATCCGCACCTTGACGCCGACGATGCGGTCCCGGTTCTCCTCGATCTTGCGGACGCAGCGGTCGACGGGAAGCATGTCCGCCAGCGTCGCCTCGCCGATGAACAGGCCCTTGTCGAAGCCGAAGATGCCCGGGAAGGAGATGTTGAGGAAGGCGTAGATCCGGTAGGGCGAGGCCGCCATCACCCAGTCGCGCAGGCCGTCGTAGTTGCCCGCCCCGGCGCTGCCGGCGTCGACGAAGGTGGTGACGCCGGACCGGCGGGCGATGAACCCGGGGTCGACGCCGAGCGAGGTCGCCTTGTGGTAGACGTGGGCGTGCACGTCGACGAGGCCGGGCGCGACCACAGAGCCGGAGACGTCGCGCACCCGCCTCGCCCGCGCCGAGAGGCCCGGCCCGACCGCGGCGATGCGGCCGGCGGACATCGCGACGTCGGCGATGCCGTCCACCCCGTTCCGCTCGTCGACGACCCGGCCGCCGGTGAGCACGAGGTCGAAGGCGGCGTCCTGGCTGGCGGCCATGGGGAAAGGTCTCCGCAAAAGGGTCGGCCCGCCGGTTGCGGCGGGCGCTGGCGATGAAGGAATCCGGCGAGGCTACTCCAGATCGATCGCCCGCTTCTCGTGGATGCTCCGCTCCGCCGCAAGAACGATCCTGAGGCTGTTCACCGCCGCGTCCATGGACTCCGACAGGTCGAGGTCCTCACGGATGGCCTTGAGAAAGAAGGCCTGCTCGCGGTCGCACAGCTCCTGGTGGTTGGGCTCGTCCTCCGTCGAGATGAACTCGTCCTTGCGGACGAAGTTCTTGTCGGCGTCCACCTCGGCGTGGTGGAACTGGATGAGGTCGGTCTTGGTGTGCCGGTCGATGTCGGCCGAGTCGGACACCTCCTCCAGCTGGTTCTTGCCCTCCGAAGGGCCGGGCACGATCGAAACGGCCCCCTTCGGCCCGATGACGTCCTTCACGAAATAGGCGACCTCGCTCATCATCGGCCCCCAGCCGGCCTCGTACCAGCCGACCGACCCGTCGTCGAAGGTGACGTGCAGGTGGCCGTAGTTCTGCTTGTCGGCCTCGGCCCAGAGCTTGGCGCCGATGCCGTGCACCCGGACCGGCTTCGCCCCGGTGAGCTGGCACATCACGTCAACGTAATGGACGCCGCAGTCGACGATCGGGATCAGCGAGTCGATCAGGTTCTTGTGCCACATCCAGGCCGGGCCGTTGCTCTGCTGGTTGAGGTTGAGGCGCATCACCAGCGGCTTGCCGAGCGTGCGGCCGAGCTCGATGAAGCGGATCCAGCTCGGGTGGACCCGCAGGATGTAGCCGAGCACCAGCTTGCGGTTCTTCTCCCGCGCGGTGGCGACCACCTTCTCCGCGTCCTCGATGCTGGTGGCGATCGGCTTCTCCATGAAGACGTGCGCACCGGCGTTCATCGACCGGATCGCGAAGTCGGCGTGGGTGTTCGGCCACGAATTGATCGAGACCGCGTCCGGCCGGGTCGTCTCCAGCGCCTCCTCGAAGTCCTCGAAGAGCGGGTAGCCGGCGAGTTCCTCCGGCACCGGCTTCGAGCGGATCGTCCGGCTCATCAGGCCGACGATCTCGAAGCCCGGGTTGCGGTGGTAGGCGCTGGCGTGGGACCTGCCCATGTTGCCCAGCCCGACCACCAGAATTCTCACCTTGTCAGCCATCTCGCGGGTTCCCTCGAAGGTCGGTGGGGCTCGGGCGGTGGACGCCGCCCGCGCCGGTTCGCAAGGCTCCGGCCGGTCAGCCCGGGACGGCCTGGTCGTAGAGGTGAGCCTGGATCTTCTCCACGTCGATGGCGGCGAAGGCCTCGCTCAGCTGGTAGGCCTCGGCGTCCGCCTTGACCTTGGCATGGTCGAAGTCGTTCGCCGGCCCGATGCAGGCGTTGCTACAGACGTCCTCGGCCTTGATCGGGTTCGAGACCTGCCCGAGCTCGTGGATCTTGTCGAAGAACACCTGCCAGGCGGCCATGTCGTGGTCGCCCCAGCCGGCGCGCTTGTCCATGTCGCCGCGGAAGACGGCGATCTGCTGCAGGATCGAGGTGGTGCCGAGCTCGGGGCCGATGTTGCTCGCGAGCGTCGGGAACTGCTCGAACACGGCCTCCACCGCGGCGCGCGGGTTGAGCCAGCCGAACTCGAGGCCCATCGCCCAGCCGCGCAGGTAGCTGTCGAGGAAGGCCTTCCGGTCCGGATCCTCGAGGTCCTCGGCGCGCACGACGAAGGTGTTGGCGAACAGCGGCGAGCGCTGGACGCCGAGCCAGTACTCGAACTCGAGGCCCGAGCCGATCCACTCCGCCCTGAGGCCCTCCCAGGACAGCGCGGCGTCGCCCTGTCCGGCCTTCAGCGCGGTCGCCCAGGTCGGCCAGCCGGCCTCGACATAGTTCACCTTGGAGATGTCGACGCCCTGCACCCCGAGCATCGGGTCGACGATCGACTGCCAGGCGGCCGAGCCGAGCAGGACCGTCTTGCCCTCCAGCTGCTTGAGGTCGTTGGTGCCTTCGCCCTTGCGGAAGGCGATGCTGAAGGTGTCCTTGGCGCCCATGTGGAACGCCGACTTCAGCTTCATCCCGTTCTCCAGGGCGAAGGAGAACACGCCGGGGGACGGGAAGCCCATGTCGGCCTGGCCGACATCGACGAACTTCACCGTGGCGGTACCGTCCGACGGGCCGGGCTGCATGTCGGTCTCGATCTCGAGGCCGTCGAAGTAGCCCATCTTCTGGCCGATCCAGTAGGGATAGTCGTCGAGCACCTCGAGGGTGCCGCGCGGCGAGATCCAGGTGAACCTGGAATAGGGCTCGGCGCTCGCCCGGCCGGGCGCGCCGAGGGCGGTCGCGCTGACGACGCCGGCGGCGGAGACTTGCAGGAAGGTGCGGCGGTTCATCCCGCCGGGCATCAGAATGGTCATGGTGGTGCTCCCCTGGTGGGTCTTGCTTTGTTTTCGTTCCCCTCTCCGCCGCGCACTCCCGACGCGGCGGGTCCTCGTCTCAGGCCTCCCAGCTGGCGTATCTCTTCCCCAGCAGGAAGAAGAGCACGTAGATGAGGATGCCGAGGGTCGACAGGATGACCACCACCGCGAAGAACTGCGGCATCTGGATCATCGACGAATAGGATGTCAGCCGGTTGCCGAGCCCGAAGCCGCCGCCCACCATCTCGGCGCCGACCGCTGTCAGCAGCCCGAAGATGGAGCCGACCATCAGCCCGACGAAGATCATCGGCAGCGCCATCGGCGCGCGCACCTTCCAGAAGATCTGCAGGGTCGAGGCGCCGTAGCTGCGGGCAAGCGCGATCTTGCCCTGGTCGACCCGGCGGAAGCCGGTGGCGGCGTTGATCATCACCATCGGCCCGGACGCCAGCGCCACCGCGATGATGCGCGGCTCGTAGCCGAAGCCGAAGCGCAGGATGAGCAGCGGCACCAGCGCCAGCATCGGCGTGGTGACCAGCAGCAGGATGTAGGGGGTGATCACCTTCTCGACGAAGGGGAACTGGGTGATCACCGCCGCCAGCACCAGCCCGGTGGTCGCCCCGATGGCGAAGCCGGACACCAGTTCGACGAGAGTGTGCCCGAGGTGCGGGGCGATCAGCGGGAACTCGGTGACCAGCGCGACGGCGATCTCGCTCGGCTTCGGCAGCACGTATTGCGGCACCTCGAACAGGCCGAGCAGCAGTTCGGTGCCGCCGATGATGATCACCGCGACCAGCGCGATCACCAGCACGTCGCCGACCGAGCGGATGCCGGGCCCCGATGCCAGCGCCGACATGTTGGCGACGCCGATCTCGCCGCCGCCGGAAGACTTCCTGAATTCGGGGATCGCGTCGCTCTGGTCCATCCCGGGGCTCCCTGTCATCCGCGGGCCGGGGTCGCGGCGGCGCCCCGGCGGTGGACGGCCTTGCTCTTCTGGTCGCCGACGATCTCGAGCTTGATCCGGTTGGTGAGGTCGAACACCTCGCGCGTCGCCATGATCTCCATCGACCGCGGCCGCGGGAACGGCACCTCGTGGACATGGGCGATCCGGCCCGGGCGCGGGCTCATCACCACGATCTTGTCGGAGAGGAAGATCGCCTCGTCGATCGAGTGGGTGATGAAGACGATGGTGGTCCGCGTGTCGAGGTAGATCTCCTCGACGAGGTGGTTCATCTCCTCGCGGATGAAGGCGTCGAGCGCGCCGAAGGGCTCGTCCATCAGCAGCACGGACGGCTTGAACGAGAGGGCGCGCACCAGCGCCACGCGCTGCTGCATGCCGCCGGAGAGTTCGCGCGGATAGCGCCCGCCGAAGCCGTCGAGCCCGACCCGGTGCATCAACCCGGCGATCCAAGCGCGGTCCGGCTTCTGGCGGGTGATCTCGAACGGGAACAGGATGTTGCGGTCGACGCTGCGCCACGGCAGCAGGTTGGCGTCCTGGAACACCATGCCGATCTCGGGGCTGGGTCCGCGGATCGGCCGGCCGTCGAGCAGCACCTCGCCGGAGGTGAGTCCATGCAGCCCGGACATGGCCCAGAGCAGCGTGGTCTTGCCGCTTCCCGACGGGCCGACGACCGAGACGATCCGGCCAGCCTCGACGTCGAGATTGCAGTCCTCGAGGGCGTGCACGTCGCCGGTCGCGGTCTGGTAGACCTTGTTGGCGCCCCGGACCTGGAGCTTCGCCATCCCGCCGCTGGACAGGTCCACCATGCGTCTGCCGCTCCCCGACCCTGCCGTCCCGAGGGCAGTCTGTGACTATCCTACTTGCAGAGTCAAGCATGCTAGGCTAAATCAATTCAGTCGGAGCGCCCGCCCGGAAGATCCAATTATTTCATGGGTTTTCCGCGTGTAACTTTCCGACATCGCCTCCGTCTTCCTGCGGAGGCGGGAAGCCCGGAGGAGACCGTTGACCCCGCCCGACCCGGCTCCGACCGGGGATGCCGGCCCGGCGACGCCGATCCCGGACATCCTCTCCGAAATCAAGGACAGCTACGCCGGTCTCCGCCCGGCCGAGCGACGGGTCGCCGACGTGGTGCTCGCCGACGTCGCCTTCGCCGTGGACGCCTCCAACGCGGCGATCGCCCGGCGCGCCGAGGTGAGCGAGCCGACCGTCACCCGCTTCTGCCGCGCGATCGGCTGCGAGGGGGTGCGCGACTTCAAGCTGAAGCTCGCCCAGAGCGTCATCGTCGGCCAGCTCTATCTCGGCGGCACCCGCGGCCTCGTCCAGCCGCCGCCCGACCCCTCGCCGCTGTGGGACGTCGTCTTCGGCGAGGCGCACAAGGCGCTCGAGGCGGTGCAGCGGCAGGTCGACCCGCGCGAGGTGGTGCGGGCGGCCGACCTGATCGCCACGGCCCGGCAGGTGGTCGTGTTCGGCATCGGCGGCAGTTCGGCGGCGCTCGCCCAGGAGACGCGCAACCGCCTGTTCCGCTACGGGGTGGTGGTGTCCGCCCACTCCGATCCCTACGAGATGCGGATGATCGCCTCGACGCTCCGCCCCGAGGACATCGTGCTCGCCATCTCCGCCACCGGCCGCAGCAGGGAGGTGGTGGAGGCGGTGGAGGTGGCCCGCCACTACCGGGCGAAGGCGATCGGCGTCACCGCGCCGGGCTCCGACCTCGCCCGGGTGTGCGACGTCCGCCTCACCGCCGACGTGCCGGAATACCCGGACACCATGAAGCCGACCGCCTCGCGCTATGCGTTCCTCGCCATGATCGACCTGGTCGCCGCCGCGACCGGCTACCGGATCGGCGCGCCGGCGCTCG
This sequence comes from Pleomorphomonas sp., assembly GCA_041687675.1. Taxonomy (GTDB): domain Bacteria; phylum Pseudomonadota; class Alphaproteobacteria; order Rhizobiales; family Pleomorphomonadaceae; genus JAWLBM01. The sequence goes on from JAWLBM010000002.1 coordinate 64,567, forward strand.
AGACGCTCCGGCGGGTGAAATACAACGTGGTCGCCCACCGCAGGGGACGGGAGCTCGAGCCGCTGGGCGACTGACACCGGTCTTGGGGGAGGAACCAGATGAGCGACAGAACGCCCGCCGGCGAGGCGGCCGCCTGGTTGGCCCGGTTCGACGAGGCGCTCCGGTCCGGAGCCGTCGAGGCGGTGCTCGAGCTCTTCGCCGACGACTGCTACTGGCGGGACTTCGTCTCCTTCAGCTGGAACATCCGCACCTTCGAGGGCAAGCCGGCGATCCGGCGGCTGCTCGAGGCGAACCTTTCGATGGTGGCGCCGCGCGGCTGGCAGCTGGCCCGCGCGAGCGGCCCCGCCGACGCACCGGAGGCCTGGTTCGAGTTCGAGACCGCCGCCGGCCGCGGCAGCGGCATCCTCAAGATGGAGGGCGGGCGCTGCCGCACCCTCCTCACCACGCTGCAGGAGCTTCGCGGCTTCGAGGAGCCGCTCGGCCCGTCGCGGCCGATGGGCGTGCGCCACGGCGCCGACCGGCAGCGCGAGACCTGGGCCGAGCGGCGCGCCCGCGAGGAGGCAGCGCTGGGCAGCAGCGAGCAGCCCTACTGCCTGATCATCGGCGGCGGCCAGGGCGGCATCATGCTCGCCGCGCGGCTGAAGCAGCTCGGGGTGCCGGCGGTCATCGTGGAGCGCAACGCCCGCCCGGGCGATTCCTGGCGCAACCGCTACCGCTCGCTCGTCCTCCACGACCCGGTCTGGTACGACCACCTCCCCTACCTGCCCTTCCCGCCGAACTGGCCGGTGTTCACGCCCAAGGACAAGATGGGCGACTGGCTGGAGATCTACGTCACCGCCATGGAGCTGACCTACTGGGGCGGCGCCGAATGCGTCCGGGCGGCGTTCGACGAGGCGACGAAGCTGTGGACCGTGGAGCTCATGCGGGACGGCCGCCCGGTCACCCTGAAGCCCCGGCAGCTGGTGTTCGCCACCGGCGCCTATGGCCCGCCCCGGCGGCTGGCGATTCCCGGCTCGGACAGCTTCGCCGGAACGGTGATCCATTCCAGCGAGTACGCCGACAGCCGGGCCTTCGCCGGCCGGCGCGCCGTGGTCATCGGCGCGGCGAGTTCGGCCCACGACGTGGCGGTCGACCTCTGGGAGGCCGGCGCCGAGGTGACCATGGTCCAGCGCTCCCCGACCACGGTGGTGCGGTCGGAGACGCTGATGGAGATGGCCTTCGACCTCTACTCGGAAGGGGCTGTCGCCCGCGGGATCGACGTCGACACCGCCGACATGATCGTCGCCTCGACGCCCTTCGCCCTGCTGCCGCCGTTGCAGCGCGAGCTCTACGCCCGCATCCGCGAGCGCGACGCCGACTTCTACCGGCGGCTCGCCGCCACCGGGTTCCTGCTCGACTTCGGCGAGGACGAGACGGGGCTGATGCTCAAGGCCTTTCGCACCGGGTCGGGCTACTACATCGACGTCGGCGCCTCGCAGCTGATCATCGACGGCGAGATCGGCGTCCGCGGCGGGGTCGGCGTCGAGGCGCTGACCCGGTCCGGGGTCGTGCTCACCGACGGGTCCGAGCTCCCGGCCGACCTCGTGGTGCAATGCACCGGCTTCCAGTCGATGCACGAGACGGTGGCGCAGATCGTCTCGCGGGATGTCGCGGACCGGGTCGGCCCCTGCTGGGGCCTCGGCTCCGGCGTCCGCAACGACCCCGGCCCCTGGCAGGGCGAGCTGCGCAACATGTACAAGCCGACGGCCCAGGAGGCGCTCTGGTTCCACGGCGGCAACCTCGCCCTGTCGCGCTTCTTCTCGAAGTTCCTCGCCCTGCAGCTCAAGGCCCGGATGGAGGGACTGCCGACCCCCGTCGTCGGCTGAGGACGTGTCCGGCCGCCCGCAGCCGGCCTGGATCCCAAGAGGGCGAGCCTCCCCCGAGCCCTTCGCCCGCCGCTGCGGCTGCGCGGACCGGGCGGGGAAGGCCGTGGCCGGTCGGCGGAGCGGCGGTCGGTCCGGTCAGCCGAGGCCGATGCGGGCGGCGGCGCGGCGGAAGGTCTCGCCGTCCTCGGCGGAGAAGCGGAAGGCGGTCAGGAAGTCGTCGCAACGGTAGCCGGGGTGCATCGACCGGACGGAGGCAGCGGTCCGGCGGGCCTCCTCCATGCGCCCGGCCATCACGAGGCATTGGGCCGCAATGGCATGGATGTGGACGTGCGCGTTCGGTCGCGCCGCCGCCTTCACCGCGCAGTCGGCTGCCTCCGCAAAGGCGCCGAGCCGGAACAGGGCCATGGCTCGTGCCCCGAAGATGCCGAACAGCAGCGGGTCGAACGGGCTGAGCCCATGCGAGAGGTCCGCCGCGCGGACCGCTTGCCGGGCATCGCCCGACTGGCTGTTCACGAAGGCGAGCGCATAGTGCCCGAGGGCGAAGTTCGGGCTGAGCTCGACCGAGGTCGCCAAGGCCGCCCGGGCCTGCAGGTCGTCGCCCTTCAGCCAGAGCGCGCGGCCGAGCGCCCAGTGGGCGGAGGGGTCACGCTCGTCCGTGACGATGCTCTCGCCCGCCGCCTCGAGCGCCCGCGCGACCTCGTCGGCCCGGTGTTCGGGCTGGAGCAGGAAGGCGTTCTGGAAATGGGTGAAGGAGATCCCGGCGTGGGCCCGCGCGAAGGTCGGGTCGAGCCGGACGGCGCGGCGGAAGAGATCCTGCGCGTGCTGGTTGTCGGCTGCGGTGAACCGGTACATGTGCCACAGCCCGCGGTGGAAGCATTCCCAGGCGTCCAGCGACAGCGGATTCTTCAGCACCGCGCGGTTGCGCTCCTCCGTCTCGATCCCGGCCGAGATGGCGGAGACGATGCTGTCGCCGATCCCGACCATCGCCAGCAGCGCATCGCGGGCCGGGCGGTCGAAGGTCTCGGCCCAGAGCACCTCCTCGCTCGCGCCGTCCGTCAGTTCCACCGAGACATGGATCCGGTCGCCGACCGCGACGACCTCGCCGCAAGCGAGATAGTCGGCGGCGAGCAGTTCCGCGGCGTCCCGGCCGCGCACCCCGCGCTCGTCCAGAGCGAAGACGCTGCCGCTGGCGATCACGCGCACGCTGCGCAGCTTGGCCAGCCGGGTGATGACGTCCTGCACCAGTCCGGCGGCGAGCACCCTCTCCTCCGGCGAGCGCGCCGCGAATGGCATCACCGCCACCCGTCCATGCTGGCCGCCGGCCGGCGCCCCGCTCCCGGCGGCCGCCTCCGGCGCCGGCACGGCGGCGCCGACCCGACGAGCCAGTTCAATTTTCGAGGAGACGCCGAGCTTGCGGTAGATGGCGGTCAGGTGCGTGCGGACCGTGGCCGGCGCAATGAACAGGCGCTCGGCGATGGCGCGGTAGCTCGCGCCTTCGGCGAAGGCGCGGGCGATCTCGAGTTCCCTCCGGCTGAGTTCCTCCTCCCGGTCCATCGCCAGCCCGATCCCCCCGGACGGCAGAATACAGCAAATGCACTATCCAAAATACGGCAGCCGCCCGATAGCGGCGCAGGGCCGGCTCGGGGAAGCTTTCCGGGCTGATCCAACCCGGGAGACCCCCATGCATACCCTCGCGACACCTGCCACCGCGCAACCCGCTGCCCCCGCGGTCGATCTCTCCGTCCTCAAGGCGCGCCAGCAGGCGACCTGGGCCTCCGGCGACTACTCGGTGGTCGGCACCACGCTGCAGATCGTCGGAGAAACGCTCTGCGAGGCCGTCGACCTCCGCTCGGGCGAGCGGGTGCTCGACGTCGCCGCCGGCAACGGCAACGCCAGCCTCGCCGCCGCGCGGCGCTTCGCCGACGTGACCTCGACCGACTACGTCCCCGCGCTGCTCAAGCGCGGCCGCGACCGGGCGCTGGCAGACAACCTGCAGATCCAGTTCGAGACTGCCGACGCCGAGGCGCTGCCCTTCGAGAACGCGATGTTCGACGTGGCGCTCTCCACCTTCGGCGTGATGTTCACGGCCGACCAGGAGCGGGCGGCGTCCGAGATGCTGCGCGTGGTCCGACCGGGAGGGCGGATCGGCATGGCGAACTGGACGCCGGACGGCTTCATCGGCCGGCTGTTCGCCACCATCGGGCGGCGGGTGCCGCCGCCCCCGGGCGCGAGGTCGCCGGCGAACTGGGGCCGCCGCGATTGGCTGGAGGCGACCTTCGGCGCCTCGGCGTCCGAAATCCGCACGGCGCCGCGGACCTTCGTCTTCCGCTACCGCTCGCCGGAGCACTGGCTCGACGTCTTCCGCACATGGTACGGCCCGCTGCTGAAGGCCTTCGGCGCGCTCGACGGAGACGGCCAGGCGGCGCTCGAGAGCGATATCCTCGGCCTGATCGGTGAGTTCAACCGCGCCACCGACGGAACGGCGGTGGTCGAGTCGGAGTACCTCGAGGTCGTCATCCGCCGCGCATGACGGCCACCGACGGTCCGCCGGGAGCTCGTGGCCCCGGCGGGCCGCGGGCGCACACCCGCCGGGTCGCGCCATTCTCACATCGCATGCGGCCGGGCGGTGATGCCGTTGGCCTCCTGCAGTTCGCGGACGAAGCGGACGATGGCGCCGATTTCCTTCTCGTTGACCTCCGGCTGCGCCGGCATGTTGCCGTAGGGCCAGTGGTGCTGGCGGACGCCGAGCTGCACGGCACGGAAGAAGGCGATGTCGGCGTGGTGCCCGGGGTTGTAGATGTCGTGCACGAGCGGCGGCCCCGTGTCGGTGCCGGAGGCATTGACCCCGTGGCACTCGGCGCAGACCGCGTCGAAGACGACCTTGCCCTGGCGGGCGAGCGGAGAGAGGTCGGCGGGCACGGTGACCTCCACGGTCGCGGCCGTGGCGCCCTCGTCGGAGGCGGTCCCCGCGACCCAGGCCGCGCCGACGCCGAGCGCGGCGACGACGGCCAGGCGGGCCGGGGTGAGCTGAAGTCTCATGTCTCTGATCCTGGTTGCCGGAGGCCGCCCGGGTCGGACCCGTCGCTCGGCCGTGGCGCAAGCGACTGCGACTGTGGAGAAATGCGCGCCGCCGCACAACCCGGGCCTTCCGCCGCAGGGCCGGCGGGCACTTGCCCGGGGCGCCCGACGGGACTCAGGACTTGAGGTACTTCGCCAGGGCCGCGATCCCGAGCACGATCAGGACCAGGACCAGCAGCCACAGGATCCACATGCCGCCCATTCCCCAGGTGCCGTCCATCATCATCTTCGTCGTCCCTTCGCTGGTCGCCCGCCGGCGCTGGTCGGCCCCGCGCGCATGTCGGTCGCGAGTCGAACAGCCCGGACCCGGATAGGTTCAAAAGCCGCCCAGGCCGGCGCCCGCCGGCGGCGCCGTCTCCCGCCAGCATCGAACCGGCGCTGTTTCCCGGTGTTCGTCGAGAAGGGGGGCGGCCCGCCGTGCGCGGCGAGGGGCGGAAGGTCCGTTGCGGAATGGCAAACCACGGCACGGTCGCGCTCAGCGACGTCCTCGACAGGCTCGAAGGGTCCGCGCGAGGCGACAGCGTCACGGTGGCCGAGGTGGCCCAGAAGCTCGGGCGCCATTCCTTCGCCTCGCTGATGCTGGTGTTCTCGCTGATCTCCACCTCGCCGGCGAGCGCGATCCCGGGCATCACCACGGTGGTTGCCGCGATCGTGTTCCTGCTCGTGGTGCAGATGATCCTCGGCCGCGACTGCGTCTGGCTGCCGGAGTTCCTCGGCCGGCGGCGGATGTCCACCGACAAGCTCTGCAGGGGAATCGGCTGGCTGAGGCGGCCCGTCCACTTCGTCGAGCGGTTCCTCGGCGAGCGGCTGACCTTCCTGCTGCACCGCCCCTGGCTCTACCTGCCGCTCGGGCTGATCCTGGGGCTGACGCTGTTCATGCCTGTCATGGAGGTGATCCCCACCTCCGGTTCCATCGCCTCGGCGGTGATCGCCCTGTTCGCCGCCGGCCTGCTGACGCGGGACGGCGCGCTGGTGCTCGCATCCCAGCTGCTGCTGCTGGCGGTGCCCTAGGCTGTCTGGCAGTTCGGATTCGGCGGCTGACCGCGACGGGCCACGCCCGTCGCCCCGGGGCGGCGCCTTTCGCTTTCGGATCGGGTTCACACGCTACGCGGAAACCAGATCACACGTTCGCAAACCGCATTTCCACTCTCCTTCACACCCCTGCGCACACGCGCCGCGGCGATGGTCCGTCCTGTCAGCGGCGCCGGACGTTCCGGTGCCCAGCCCCAGAAGGAGACAGACCCATGAACGCTCGCGCAGACATCGTCGAGGCCAACAAGGCCAAGGCTCCCCGCCCGCCGCGCAACGGCGTCGACACCCCGAACCTCCTCGGCACCATCAACGTGGTCGCCGGCCAGCCGGAGCTCGGCAAGTTCCAGTTCCGCGCCCGCAACACCTGGCAGACCGGCACCCACAGCCGCACGATGATGAACGGCTTCCACGGCGCCGGCCAGGAGCACGAACGCGCCCAGACCTTCATCGCCGAGGGCGACCACCCGAGCGTCCTCGTCGGCGGCGACAAGGCCCCGACCCCGGTGGAGTTCCTCCTCCACGCCCTCGCCGCCTGCCTCACGGCCGGCATCGGCAACATCGCCGCCGTGCGCGGCGTGACGCTGACGAAGGTGTCCTCGGTGGTCGAGGGCGACATCGACCTTCGCGGCATCCTCGGCCTCTCCGACGAGGTTCGGAACGGCTTTGAGAACATCTGCATCCGCTTCGAGATCGACGGCGACGCCTCGCCGGAGGTGCTCCGCGAGATCGTCGCCCAGTCGCGCGCCCGCTCGGCCGTCTTCGACGTGCTCACCAACGGCGTGCCCGTCGAGGTGGAGGTGGCGCGGGCCGGCTGACCGGCCCCCTCCCCGCCCAAACCGGCGGATCCCGGCCCGGCCGGGATCTCGCCGCCTTGCCTTTCCCGCACCGAGGACGAGACCCATGCTGACCACCGATGTGCTGATCGTCGGCGCCGGCCAGGCCGGTCTGGCGCTGAGCCGCTCGCTGACCGACCTCGGGGTCGAGCATCTGCTCCTCGAGCGCGGTCGCATCGCCCAGCGCTGGCGCGACGCCGCGCCGGACTCCCTGCGCCTGCTCACGCCCAACTGGATGAGCCGCCTGCCGGGCTGGCGCTATGCCGGTCCCGACCCGGACGGGTTCATGACCAAGGGCGAGCTGGTCGGCTTCCTCTCCGCCTACGCGGACTCGTTCCGCGCCCCCGTGCTGGAGGAGACCACGGTCGTCTCGGCGCGGCAGGCGCCGTCGGGCTTCCTCGTCGAGACCACCGCCGGTCCGGTCGGCTGCGCCGCCCTGGTCGTCGCCACCGGCCAGTGCGACCTGCCGTCGGTGCCGGGCCTCGCCTCCGCGATGGACCCAAGGATCGCGCAGCTGCACTCCTCGGAGTACCGCGCGCCGGCCTCGCTTCCGGACGGCGGCGTGATGATCGTCGGCGCCTCCTCCTCCGGCGTGCAGATCGCCGAGGAACTCGCCCGCGCCGGGCGCCGGGTCGTGCTCTCCGTTGGCCGCCACATCCGCCTGCCGCGCACCTACCGGGGCCGCGACGCCTTCTGGTGGATGGAGCGGGCCGGACTGCTCGACCAGCGGGTCGAGGACATGCCCGACCCGGCCGCCGCGCGGCGGCAGCCGTCGATGCAGCTGGTCGGCCGCCCCGACCGGCGCGACCTCGACCTCGCCGTCCTCCGCGAGGCCGGGGTGGAGATGGCCGGCCGCCTCGCCGGGGCCGACGGGAACCGCCTGCGCTTCACCGACGACCTCGCCGCGACCACGCTGCACGCCGACGCCAAGCTCCGCGGCCTGCTCGACCGCTTCGACGCCGTCGCGGGCGACGAGCCGGAGGGCCCGCGTCCGGACAAGCTGGTGATCCCGACCGGCATCACCGACCTCCCGCTCGCCGAGGGCGGCATCCGCGCCGTCGTCTGGGCGACCGGCTACGCCCGCCGCTACGACTGGCTGCAGGTGCCGGCGCTGACGCCGGAGGGCGAGATCGACCATGTCGGCGGCGTCGCCCGGGTGCCGGGGCTCTATGCGCTCGGCCTCCGGATGCTCCGCCGGCGCAACTCCAACTTCATCGACGGCGTCGGCGCGGATGCCCGCGAGATCGCCCGTCACATCCACGACCACCTGTCGGCCGCCCGCCGCAGGGCCGCCTGAGGGATCGACGCCATGACCTCCACCGCCCCGTTCCGCCATCGCCACTACGATGCCGTCGTCGTCGGCGCCCGCTGCGCCGGCGCCGCCACCGCCATGCTCCTCGCCCGCGCCGGCGCGCGGGTGCTGATGGTCGACCGCCAGCCCTACGGCAGCGACACCCTGTCCACCCACGCGCTGATGCGCGGCGGTGTGCTGCTCCTCTCCCGCTGGGGCGTGCTGCCGGCGGTGGTGGAGGCGGGGACGCCGCGGATCACCTCGACCACCTTCCGCTACGGCCGCGAGGAGATCCGGCTGCCGATCAAGCCGGACGCGGAGGTCGACGGCCTCTACGCTCCGCGGCGGACGGTGATCGACCCGATCCTCGTCGACGCCGCCTGGAGCGCGGGCGCCGAGGTGCACCACGGCGTCGCCTTGCACGACCTCGTCGTCGAGGACGGCCGCGTCGCCGGCGTCGTCCTCCGCGACCTCGCCGGGGGCATGCACGAGATCCGGGCCGGCGTCGTCGTCGGCGCCGACGGGATCGGCTCCACCGTGGCCCGGCGGGCGGGCGCGCAGACGCTCGTTGCCGGGCGCCACTCGACGGCGGTGATGTTCGCCTACGTCCCCGACCCCGGCATCGACGGCTTCCAGTGGGGCTACGAGGCGGATGCCGGATTCGGCGGCATCCCGACCAACGACGGCATGGCCTGCGTCTTCGTCGGCGTGCCCACGCCCGACTTCGACGCCGGGCTGAGGGAAGACGTGCACGGCGCCTTCGCCTCGCTGCTCGCCCGGCACGACCCGGCACTCGCCGACCATGTGGCCGCCTGCGGACGGCCGGAGATCCGAGTCTTCCGCGGCCGGCCGGGGCACCTTCGCCAGGCCTTCGGGCCGGGCTGGGCGCTGGTCGGCGACGCGGGCTTCTTCCGCGACCCGATCACCGCGCACGGCATCACCGACGCGCTCCGCGACGCCGACGGCCTCGCCCGCGCGATCGTCGCCGGCGGCGCCGATGCGATGGAGGCCTGGAGGGCGAGCCGCGACGCCGTCGCCCGCCCGCTGCTCGAGGTCACCGACGCGATCGCCGCCTTCGACCGGCCGATGGAGGAACTCCAGGCGTTGCACAAGGACCTCAGCGGCGTCATGAAGGCGGAGGTGGCGGAGATCCAGGCCCGGCCGTACGTCCCGGCCGTGTCGGACGCGCCCGCCCGCACGCTTCCGGAGGTCGCCTGATGAACGGCTGGGACCAGACGCGAAACGGCATGCCGAAGCCCGGCCAGTCCGCCGAGCTGAGCCGCACCACCACCGAGGCCGACGTCGCCGCCTTCCGCGACATGACCGGCGACGCGAACCCGCTCCACTTCGACCGGGTCGCCGCCGAAGCTTCGCCCTTCAAGCGGCTGATCGTGCAGGGCGGGGTGACCTCGGGCCTGCTCAACGCGGTGGTGGCGGAGCGCCTGCCCGGCCCCGGGACCGTGTTCCTGGAGGTGAACTGGCGGTTCGTCCGCGCCGTCGGCATCGGCGAGCGGATCACCGCCCGCGTGGAGGTGCTGACGGTGCGCGAGGACAAGCCGATCTGCACCCTCTCCACCACGGTGCGCAACGCCGCCGGCGAGGACTGCCTGACCGGAACCGCCACCACCTACACGGTGCCGCTGCCGCCGGCGGGGGACTGACGGCGGCCTCCAACCTTAACGCCGCGGGCCCTGCATGTTACTGTTGAAAGGCGTCGCGTCCCCGGAGTGCACAATGTCCGCGGAACTGGAGATCAGGGTCCTCGGCGACCTGCAGGTCCTGCGCGGCGGCGAGGTGGTCGACCTGCCACCCTCGCGGAAAGCCCGGGCCCTGCTCGCCTACCTCGCCGTGCTGGAGCGCCCGCAGCGGCGCGAGCGGCTGTGCGAGATCTTCTGGGACGTGCCGGACGATCCGCGCGGGGCGCTGCGCTGGAGCCTGTCGCGCATCCGCAGCATCCTCAACACCGGCGGCGAGGACCTCTTCGCCGGCGACCGGAACAGCGTGGCCATCAACCCGGCCGCGATCCGGACCGACTTCACCGAGGTCCGGCGGCTTCTGAAATCCGGCCTCGAATCGCTCGACGTGGCCGCGCTGCGGGCCATCGCCGACCGGTTCCGGGGCAACTTCCTCGACGATCTCTCGCTGCCTCGCTGCCCCGAGTTCGAGGCCTGGCGGATCTCCCATGTCAACGAGATGGAGATCCTCCGGCTCGACGTCCTGCGCCGGCTGGTCTCGCTGCTCGAGGGCGAGCCGGACGTGGCGCTGCCCTATGCCCACCAGCTGCAGCGGCTGCTTCCCGAGGACCCCTCGCTGGCGAAGCTGGTGTCCTCGCTGGCCGACGCCGCGCGCCGGGGCTCCGCCGAGCGCCTCGCCGCCATGTCGGCGCCGCAGGACCCTTGCGAGTGCCCGCCGGCCGCCCCTCCGCCGAAGAAGGCCGACGTCCGCTTCTGCACCACCCGGGACGGCGTCCGCGTCGCCTATGCGATCTCCGGCGAGGGACCGCCGCTGGTCCGCGCGGCCCACTGGATGTCGCACCTCGACTACGACGTGGACAGCCCGATCTGGCGCCACTGGATCCGCGAGCTGTCGCGCGATGCGACGCTGGTGCGCTACGACGAGCGCGGCAACGGGCTGTCGCAACAGGAGGTCGACGACATCGGCTTCGAGGCGATGGTGGCGGACCTCGAGAGCATCATCGACGCCTCCGGGCTGCAGCGGGTCGTGCTGCTCGGCGTGTCGCAGAGCTGCGCCGTCTCCGTCGCCTACGCGGTGCGGCACCCGGAGCGGGTCCACGGGCTGATCCTCTACGGCGGCTACCCGAAGGGCTGGAGGGCCCGCGGCAACCCGACCGAGATCGCGCTGCGGGAAGCGATCGGCACCCTGATGCGCCAGGGCTGGGGCAGCGACGAGCCGATGTTCCGGCAGCTGTTCACCTCGATGTTCGTGCCGCACGCCTCCAAGGAGCAGATGGACTGGTTCAACGAGTTGCAGCGCAAGACGGTGTCGCCGGAGAACGCCTGGCGCCTCGCCGAGAGCTTCGCCACCATCGACGTTGCCGACCTGCTGCCGCAGGTGAGCGTGCCGACGCTGGTGATGCACACCCGCGGCGACCGGGTGGCCCCGATCGAATCCGGGCGGGAGTTCGCCGCCTCGATCCGCGGCGCCCGCTACGTCGAGCTCGACAGCGAGAACCACATCCTGCTCGAGGACGAGCCCGCCTTCCGGGAATTCATCGCCGAGGTCCGCCGCTTCGTGGCGGAGGTGACGGCGGCGCCGCGCCCGGCGCGGGTCGACACCGGCACCGCCAAGCGGCCGGTCTCGGTGCTGGTCGCGGACCTTGTGAGCCCGCTGCACGCCTTCTCCTCCATGGACCCGGAACTGGCGGAGAACGCGCTGGCGCCGGTGGTCCGGACCGTCTGCGAGGTCGTCGAGGCGCATGGCGGCGCGATCATCGACGAGCGCGAGGGGACGGTCACCGCCGCCTTCGGCGCCACCCGAGCCTCCGAGCACCACACCCTCCGGGCCTGCCGGGCCGCCCGCGCGCTCCGCGACGCGGCGACAAAAGCCGGCGACGGCACGGTGAAGATCCGCATCGGCATCGACTCCGGCGAGGCGGTCGTGCCGGCGTCGGCCGGGCCGGACGGGCGGCTCAACGTCGTCGGGCCGGTGGTCAAGCACGCCACCCGCCTCGCCAACGCGCTCCGCCGCGACACCGTCGCCCTTACCTCCCGGGCCCGCGAGAGCGCCGGCGGCTTCGTCACCGCCGTGCGGATGCCCCGCAGCGACTGCCCGGGCATCGCCCGCGACGAGACGGTCTACGAGATGCTCGCCGAGAACAAGGCGCTGTCGCGCTGGTACCTGCGGGCGACCCAGGGGCTGACGCCGCTGATCGGCCGCGAGGCCGAGCGCGAGGCCCTCGCCTCGGCATGGCTCTCCGCCCGCGAGGGCAGCGGGTCCGTGGTCGGCCTTGTTGCCGGGCCGGGCGTCGGCAAGTCGCGGCTCGCCCACGAGTTCGTCGGGTCGGAATCGCTGAAGGGCTACGCCCTGGTCGAGGCCGGCGCCGACGAGGTCGAGGGCTCCGCGGCGCTGGGCCTGCTGCGCCGGATCCTGCTGTCCTTCTTCGGGCTCGAGGAGGGCGAGGAGGCGGACGCGGTGCTGCGCACGGTCCGCCGCCGCTTCGTCGCCCTCGGCCTCGGGGCGTCGCTGATGACGCCGATCCTCTACGTGCTCGACCAGCCGGTCGAGGAGGCCGAGTGGACGTCCGCCACCGTGGCCGACCGGGCGCGCCGGATCCGCGAGGCGTTCGGCGCGCTGATCTGCCGGGCGGCGGACTCGCGCCCGCTGGTGCTCCTCGTCGAGGACCTGCACTGGGCGGACCCGGAGAGCTGCAAGGCGCTGGAGGCGCTGGTGCAGGGCGCCGCCGGCCGGCGCATCCTGGTGATCCTCACCTACCGCCCGGGCTTCGCGCCGCCGTGGTCCAACGCTGCGGTGACGGAACTGCGGCTCCGGCCGCTCGGGGAGGAGGATTGCCGCGCCATCGTCGACCGGCTGATCGGCGCCGGCGACGACGTCGAGGAGATCAAGCAGCTCGTCTGCGAGCGGGCGGACGGAGTGCCGCTGTTCATCGAGGAGATCGTCGGGTCCCTGGTGCAGACCGGGCGGCTCGTCGGCCCGCCGGGCGAGATGCGGCCGGGGTTGCCGACGAGCCGGGTCGACATTCCCGCCTCGGTCCAGTCGGTCATCGCCGCGCGCATCGATTCGCTGGCCCCGGCCGAGCGCAACCTCCTGCAGATCGCAGCGGTGGTCGGCCCGGTCGTCCCGGCGCCGCTGCTGCAGACCCTGTCCGGGATGGGCGGCGAGTTCCCGCGGGCGATTGCCGGGCTCGCCGCGGCGGAACTCGTCTACGAGGGCAAGAGCGGGGCCGAGACCGAATACGCCTTCAAGCACGCCCTGATCCACGACGCGACCTACGCCTCGCTGACGGCCGACCGCCGCCGCATGCTCCATGCCGACGTGCTCGCCGCGCTGGAACGGCTGCACGGCGGCCGGGCCGGGGACCACGTGGAGCGCCTCGCCCACCACGCCTTGCGGGCCGAGGCCTGGGAGACGGCGACGCGACACCTCGTCGCCGCCGCCGATCGCGCCGTCGAGCGATCGGCCTACCCGGCGGCGGCCGAGTTCCTCGAACAGGCGATCGTCGCCCTCGAGAGACTGCCGGAGACCGACGCCAACGTGGCGCTGGGCCTCGACATCCGCACCCGGATGCGGATCGCCTACATGGTCACCGGCGACTTCGAGAAGGCGATCGAGCGGCTCGTCGAGGCGCAGGACCTCGCCCGGCGGACCTCCGACCCGACCCGCCTCGCCTACACGCTCCTGCATGCGAGCTACGTCTACTCGACCTACGGCCGCATCGAGCAGGCGCTCGCCGTCGCCGAGGAGGCCCGCGCCATCGGCCGGATGATCGGCGACGAGCGGCATGTGGCCGAGAGCGACCTCGCCGCCGCGCAGGCCTACCTTGTCCGCGGCGATGCCCGCCGGGCGCTGAAGCGCCTCGAAGGGCACCGCGCGGGCTTCACCGGGCGCTGGGCCGACGACCGCATGGGCTTCCTCGTCACCCGCTCGGTGTGGTTCCTCGCCTCGATCGCCTCGGCGGAGGCGCTGGTCGGCGACCTCGCGGCGGCGGACGCGGACATCGCCGAGGCGATCCGGCTGGCGGACGCCGGCGGCCGGCCGATGGACCGCTTCGCGGCGGGCTACTTCGAGAGCATGGTGCGGATCCTGTCCGGTCCGGACGACGCCTACCTGGAGCGCTTTGCGGCGCTCACCGAGGAATGCGCCCGGCGCGCGCCCTTCCCCTTCCATCCCTGCATGGAGGCGACGCTCGGCCACGCCCTGCTCAGGGCCGGCCGGCTGGACGAGGCGGTCGACACCATCGAGGCGGCCTTCGACGCGGCCGAGCGGGCCAACATGCCGCACTTCATGACCTATGCCTCGGCGCTGGCGGCCGTCGCGCATGCCCGCAGGGGCGACCCGGGCAGCCGGGACGACCTCCTCGACGCGCTGCGCAACGCGCGCGAGTCCGAGGACCGGTGGATCGAGGTTGAGGTGCTGACCGCGATGGCGGCGGTGGAGGACGGAAACGCCGCCGTGAACCGCCTGAGGGAGGCGGCGGCGGCGGCGGCGGCGGCGGAGTACCGGACGATGGAAGCGGAGATCGCGGACCTCCTCGAGGCGGCGACCGCGCCGCCGGTGCGGGCGGCGACCGGATCCGGCTGATGCCGGTCAGGGGACCTGGCTGACGACGTGGGCCTTACGGTCCTGGACGATGCGGATGATCGCCGAGGCGTCGGCCAGGTCGTCGACGTAGTCGGTGACCGTCTCGGCGAAAATCGCGGCGAGCGCGTCGAAGGCCTCGTCGTCGATCCTCAGGTGGGCGTGGATCTCGTGGAGTTCCTGGTCGGTATAGCTCCTCGGCCCGCCCATGACCGCCGAAATGAACTTGGCCTGATGCTCCACCAGCCGACGCATGTCGACAGTCGCGAAATAGGGGGCGAGCCGCTCGGATTCGAGCACGCGGTCGTAGAAGTCGATCACGAGGCGGGACACCGCCGCGTAACCGCCGACCCTATCGAACAGCGATCCGCTCATGGCTTGAAATCTCCGGCTGCGCCCGCATTATCCCGCCGGGACCCTGCGGGCGCAACCGTTCCGTGCCCGGCACCTCAGAACGAGCGCCCGTGCCGGACGGCGTGGTCGATGCTGCCGCGGTCGAGGCCGATGTCGCGCAGCGCGGTGTCGCTCAGCGACCGCAGCACCGCTGCGTCCCGATGGCGGACGTAAGCACGGCGGACGCCGTCGGCGGCCGAGGCGATGATGCTGCGGCGGGACTGCTGGAAGTCGGTCATTGTCGGGTCTCCTTCACGTTGTGGACGGTCCGTTGCGCCGTCCGATGAGACCGTTATCCCCTCCGACCGTTGTCTCCGGCGTTTGATCGACAGTGGTTTCTTGCACCCGTCCGCCGGCGCCCGTGCTTCACACGCATCCCTCTCGCCGCCGGCCCGCGGATTCCACGGTCGCACCCACGCTCCCTTCCATGGCGCGCGCGCATCCCTGTCGCCATCGAAGCCCGGGACCTCGCGTCCCACGGACGGAAGACACGACCATGAACGCACACACCTCCACATTCCGGTCCGCCGGCGCGGCCGCGGCCGGCCCGCGAACTGCCGCAAGGGCTCCGACCGGCGAGGCCAGGGGCCTCCTGTCCGCGGCGATCCCGTTCGCGGCGGCCGGCCTCCTCCACATGGCGATCACGCTCACAGACAGCGCGATGATCGCCCTCGTCGGCGCCGACGCGCTGGCGACCAGCGCCCTCGTCAGCGACTCGCGGGCGCTGGTGTTCTACTTTGTCGGCGGGGGATTCGCGGCCCTGGCCCCCCTGATGGCCGCGGCGCGGGACGACCCGGCGGCGCTCCGCCGGATGTACGCCTCGGGCTTCGGGCTCGCCGTGATGATGACGCTCGCCGGCGTTCCGCTGGTGATGTCGCTCGGCTGGACGCTGCCGATGGCCGGCATCGCGATGCCCGACCCGGAGGGCGCGGTCGCCTACTCGGTGGCCATCGCCTTCGCCTGCGCGGCGATGATCTTCGCCCAGTTCCTGCGGAGCGTGCTGGCTCCGCTCGGCCGCGGCCGGGTGGTCGTCGTCGCCATGGCGGCGGCGGTGCCGATCAACGCGCTGGCCAACTGGGTGCTGATGTTCGGCCCCGGGGGCCTGCCGGCGCTGGGGCTCGCCGGCGCGGGCTACGGGACGGCTGTGGCCTATGCGGCGGTGACCGTGTGGCTGGCGATCGTCTGCTCGCGCGAGCTCGACCTGCCGCTCTTGCGGTCGGTGACGCTGCGCCCGCGCGGGCTCGGCCCGCTCGCCGCGGCGACGGTGATGACCGGCTTCGGTCTCCTCTGCGAGACCGGGCTCTACATGGTCGGCACCCTGGTGGGCGGCCTCGCCGACCCCGCCGCCACCGCCGAGCACGTGGTCGCCCTCCGCTTCCTCGGCACCTGCTACTGCGTCTTCGTCGGGCTCGGCCAGGCCGCCTCCATCGCCGCGGCGCGGCCGTCGGGGCGCGCCGACCCGGGCGCGGCCGCGCGGACGGCGCTCGTCGCCACGCTGATCGTCGGTGGAGTGGCGGCGATCGCCGCGGAGGTGATCGTGCCGGAACTGATCGTCGCCGCCTTCCCGGCGCCGGAGGTCGATCCGACGCTGCTGGCGACCTACGTCGCCGCCACCCTGATCGTCCTCGCCTTCGCGGTGACCGGGCTGAGCAGCCTGCGCGGCGCCGGCCGGGTCCGGGCCACGGCGGTGATCTCCGCGGCGGGATACTGGGGCGTCGGCGCGAGCACCCTCGCGGTGCTGGCGGCCACGGGTCCGGTCGGGCTCACGGACGTGTGGACCTCGCTCTTCACCGGGACCGCGGCGACGGCCGCGGCCTCCTGGGCGCTCCTCGTCTGGGGCGCCACGCCGAGGCGGGCGACGGCCTGAGACAAATCGGCGGCGGATGCTTCCGCCGCCGGTCAGCCCGGCGGCTCGCGCCGGGCAAGCGGCGAGATGGCCGGGCCGTTCAGCACCGCGCCGTCGACGCCGAACTGGGAACCGTGGCAGGGGCAGTCCCAGCAGCGCTCCAATTCGTTCCAGTGCACGTGGCAGCCGGCGTGGGTGCAGATCCCCGAGTGGACGTGGGCCGTACCGGCCGCGTCCTTGTAGACGGCGAGGAGTTCGCCGCCGGCGCGGATCAGGGCCCCCTCGCCCGGCGCCACCTCCTCGACCGACTTCCGCTCGCCATGGGTGAGCCGGCCGGCGAGGTTCTTCACCACCGCCATGTTCTCCGACACGAGGTCGCGCAGCGCCCGGAGCGGTACCCGCCCCGGATCGCAGACGGGCCGAAGCGGGTTCTCCCGGCCGGCGACCAGGTCGGCGATCAGCATCGCCCCCATCACCCCGTTGGTGATGCCCTGGCCGGAATCGCCGGTGTGCACGAAGACGTTGCGGTTGCCGGGATTGCGGCCGCTGAACGGCAGGTCGTCGGACGGCTCCATCACCTGGCCGGACCAGCGGGCGACCACCTCGCCGGCGACCGGATAGTGCCTGCGCGTCCAGGCCTCGACCTCCTCGAAGCGACCGGCGTGGTCGTGCACGGCCCCGGGCCGGTGGTCGCCGCCGCCGACGATCAGCACCATGCCCTCGCCGTCCTCCTGCAGGCGGACGTAGTGATAGTCCTCGCGGCTGTCGGAGAGGAGCACGTCGGGGACGGCGCCGCGCTCCACCCGGAAGGCCATGGCGTAGGTCCGGTAGGGCGCCTGCTTGCCGTGGATGGCGACGAGATCGTTCACGGGGGAATTGGTGGCGACCACCGCCCAGCCCGCGTCGAGGGTGACGCCGGCGGCGGTCTCGATCCGGACTCGGCCGTCCTTCTCCTCGACGGAGGTCACCGGCGTGTCGCCATGGAGCCGTGCACCCTCGCGGCGAAGAGCAGCGACCAGTCCGCCCAGGTAGTGGAGCGGGTGGAAGCGGGCCTGGCCCGGGAAGCGCAGCGCCGGGCCGAGCGGCGCACTGGGCATCGGCGCCCGGTCCACCTTCTCGACCGTGGTGAAGCCGATGCGGTGGCAGGCCTCGAGTTCGCGGTCGATGAGGGCGGGGTCGTCGCCTTCGGCCAGGGCGACGTACTCGTCGATGCGCCGGAAGGAGCAGTCGATCGCCTCCTCCTCGACGATCCCCTCGATCCGGTCGATCGCCGCCGCCTGCCCGCGCTGCCAGTGCGCCGCGGCTTCCTCGCCGCGAACGGCGATGAGCTCGTGGTACCAGTCGTCCAGCGAGGCCGTAAGGTGGGCTGTGGTACGGCTGGTCATGCCGCCGCCGAAGGCGCCGCGGTCGAGGACCACGACCGAAAGTCCGGCCTTGGCGAACTCGTAGGCCGCGGAGAGGCCGGCGATCCCGGCACCGATCACCGCGACGTCGAAGCTGCCGCCCGCAGCGAGCGGGACCGGCCGCTCCAGCTTGGCGGTGGTCATCCAGTAGGATCGGGTGCGTTCCTGCTCGACGTTCATCGGGGCTCCCTCGGCTGTCCGCTGACAAACAGCGGATCGGGCCGCGAGTTCCCCGGGGGGATCACCGGGCGCGAGGGGCTCCAGGCCGACGGAACAGGCCCGAGAGGAAGGCGCCGAGCGCCTCGGCGCGGAGCCGCTCCGCCTCGCGGCGCAGTCGCTGGTGGTCGAGATTGTGCAGGTCGTTCATCATCGCAAAGGCTCCGTTCACGCCCCAGATATGGTGCATCCGGCGCCATGCGAGAAGTGAAATGCCGGGAAGTCAGAGCTGCGCCTGGCGCATGACTTCCAGGCACCGCAGCCGAATTTTCGGCTCTGCCGCACGCGCCGGCCGCCGCAATCAAAAGCTGTAACACTCCGAAATGTTTTGTCATCGAACCCGCGCGACGGGAGCGGGGTTGAGAAGGCGTTGCACGAAGGCGCTTCGGCCCGATTAGCTGATGTAAGTCGCAGTTTGTTCCTTGGACGCACTCTTTTTTTCAGGACGTTCCGCTTGATCGAGGCCGCCGCCCAGGGCTCCAGGGCGGCGGCCTTCGATCAAGGGCCGCCAGTCGGCGGATTTCACGGCCCCGGGGGCTTGCGGTCTCCACAGCCGGGCGGGCAGTGTGACGGTCGCGCATGCCCCCAGCCCCGCCCGGACCTCGATGCTCGACTATCTCCTCAACGCCTTCGCGACGCTGCTCGTGGTCATCGACCCGATCGGCCTCGCGCCGATCTTCCTCGCGGTCACCAGGGGCGCGCCGGCGGATATCCGCCGCACTATCGCGGTGCGGGCTTCCATCATCGCCTCGGCGATCCTGGTCGCCTTCGCGCTCACCGGCACGGCCGTGCTGACATTCCTCGGCATCTCGCTGGCGGCCTTCCGGATCGCCGGCGGCCTGCTGCTCTTCTGGATCGCCTTCGAGATGGTTTTTGAGCGGCGGGAGAAGCGCAAGCAGGCGAGTGCCGAGCAGGCCTTGCAGCACGATCACCCGGCGCTGAAGGCCTCGGCGCTGGAGGAGATGCGGCAGATCGCCGTGTTCCCGCTGGCGATCCCGCTGATCGCCGGTCCCGGCGCCATCTCGGCGACGATCCTGATGGCGAGCCAGGCCCCCGACACGGTGGCGCTCGGCCTGCTGATCCTGATCGTGCTGGGCCTGATCGCCAGCTGCCTCCTCGTCTTCGTCGCGGCCGAGCGCGTCGACCGGTATCTCGGCGATACCGGCCGCAGCGTGCTGACACGGCTCCTCGGCGTGCTGCTCGCCGCCCTCTCCGTCCAGTTCGTGGCGGACGGGGTGAAGGCGATCATGGCCTGAGGCGGCCCCGCCTCAGGTGATCACGTCCGGCGCGTCCCGGCCCGTGCGGTCGCGGATCCCGGCGAGTTCGTCCGCCGCGCGGATCACCGGCTCCAGCGCCTCCTGCGCGTCCATGCCGTGGCGGGAGGCGTCCGGCTCGTAGCGCTCGAGATAGACGCGCAGCGTCGCGCCCTCGGTGCCCGTGCCGGAGAGACGGAAGACGAGGCGCTCGCCGCCGGCGAACATCACCCGGATCCCCTGCCCCGTCGTCACCGAGCCGTCGACCGGGTCGTGGTAGGCGAAGTCGTCCGCCGCCTCGATCTCGAGCCCGGCCACCGTCCGGCCGGGCAGCGACGGCAGCATGTCGCGAAGGCGCGACATCAGCCCCTCGGCCGCCTCGGTGTCCACCGCCTCGTAGTCGTGGCGGGTGTAGAAGGTGCGGCCGAACTCGGCCCAGTGCCCGTCCTGGACCGCCTTCATCGACACGCCCCGGACGGCGAGGATGTTGAGCCAGAGCAGCACCGCCCACAGCCCGTCCTTCTCGCGCACGTGGTCGGACCCGGTGCCGGCGCTCTCCTCGCCGCAGAGCGTGCAGCGGCCGGCGTCGAGCAGGTTGCCGAAGAACTTCCAGCCCGTCGGCGTCTCGTAGCAGTCGATGCCGAGCTTCTCCGCCACCCGGTCGACGGCCCGGCTCGTCGGCATCGAGCGGGCGACGCCCTTGAGTCCGCCGCGGTAGCCCCTGGCGAGGTGGGCGTTGGCGGCGAGCATGGCGAGGCTGTCGGAGGGCGTCACCACGGCGCCGCGGCCGAGCACGATGTTGCGGTCGCCGTCGCCGTCCGAGGCGGCGCCGAAGTCGGGCGCCCCGGGCGAGGCCATCAGGTCGTAGAGCTCGCGGGCGTAGATCGGGTTGGGGTCCGGGTGCCCGCCGCCGAAATCGGGCAGCGGCGTGCCGTTGACCACCGTGCCCGGCGCGGCGCCGAGCCGGCGCTCGAGGATCTCCGTCGCATAGGGGCCGGTGGCCGCGTGCATGGCGTCGAAGCGCATGGTGAAGCCGGAGGCGAACATCGCCCGGATTGCGTCGAAGTCGAACAGCTCCTCCATCAGCGCGGCGTAGTCCGCCACCGGATCGACGATCGACACCGTGCAGCCGTCCACCACCGTGTCGCCGATCGCCGACAGGTCGACGTCGGGCACGTCCGCCATCTCCCAGGCGGTGATGGTCTTCGTCTTCTCGAAGATCGCCGAGGTCACGCTCTCCGGCGCCGGGCCGCCGTTGGAACCGTTGAACTTGACGCCGAAGTCGCCGTCCTCGCCGCCCGGATTGTGGCTCGCCGACAGGATCACGCCGCCGAAGGCCCCGGTCCTGCGGATCACGTTGGAGGCCGCCGGCGTGGAGAACAGGCCGTTCTGGCCGACGATCAGCCGGGCGGCGCCGTTCGCCACCGCCATCTTGATGATCGTCTGGATCGCGCTGTCGTTGAAGAACCGGCCGTCGCCGCCGACCACCAGGGTCTTGCCGGAAATGCCGCCGACCCCGTCGAAGATCGACTGGACGTAGTTCTGCAGGTAGCCGGGCTCCATGAACACCCGGGTCTTCTTGCGCAGCCCGGAGGTGCCGGGCTTCTGGCCGGCGATGGGCTTCGTGGACGTGGTGGTTGCGCTCATGATCGGCGTCTCCCCGCGCTATCTGGCGGACTTCCTTGGTTTCTGCTCCAGCGGCACCTCGGCGAGAAGCGCGAGGGACCGGTGTTCGAGATCGAAGGCGCGGCCGGAGGCCAACACCGGAGCCGCGGGCGGGATCCCGTCCGGCGCCACGGTGGTGAGCAGCGGCTGCCAGCCGAGGCCGGGCTTGGCCTTCGGAAGGTGGAACGGCACCCGGTGCAGCGAGGCGTTGGCGAGAAGGAGGATCGGGCAGCCGTCCTCCTCCAGGTGCGGCAGGCTCGCCCCGCGCAGGATGACGCCGAACACCGCCAGCGCCGGGTTGTGCCAGTCCTGCGGGCGCGCCTCGCGGCCGGTCGGCATCACCCAGGCGACGTCGGGGCGGAAGTCGGCCGGGCGCGGCGTGCCGTGCAGGAAGCGGGTCTGCCGCAGCACCGGGTAGGCGCGGCGCAGCGCGATCGCGCGGGCGACGAAGGCCTCCAGCTCCGGCCCGACCCAGTCGCTGCGCCACTCCACCCAGCCGGTCGGGTTGTCCTGGCAGTAGGCGTTGTTGTTGCCGCCCTGGCTGTTGCCGGCCTCGTCGCCGGCGGTGAGCATCGGGGTGCCCTGGCTGGCGAGCAGCGTCGCCAGCATGTTGCGGATCTGCCGGAGCCGGACGGCGCGGATCTCCGGATCCTCGCTCGGGCCCTCCTCGCCGTAGTTGGCCGAATGGTTGTCCGAGTGGCCGTCGCGGTCGCCCTCGAGGTTCGCCTCGTTGTGCTTGCGCTCGTAGGAGACGACGTCGGCGAGGGTGAAGCCGTCGTGGGCGGTGACGAAGTTCACCGATGTCCACGGCCGCCGGCCGCGGTGTCCGAAGAGGTCCGCCGAGCCGAGGAGCCGGGCGGCGAAGTCGGGCGACATCCCCTCGTCGCCGCGCCAGAAGCGGCGCACCGTGTCGCGGAAGCGGTCGTTCCACTCGGCGTGCCCCGGCGGGAAGCGGCCGACCTGGTAGCCCCCGGGGCCGACGTCCCAGGGCTCGGCGATCAGCTTGACGCCGGCGAGCAGCGGATCCTGGCGCAGCGCCGTCAGGAAGCGGCCGTCCGGGTCGAAGCCGGCGGGCTCGCGGCCGAGCGTCGTGGCGAGGTCGAAGCGGAAGCCGTCGACGCCGAGCACGCCCACCCAGTGGCGCAGCGAATCCAGCACCAGCTGGGCCACCCTCGGATGGGCGGCGTCTATGGTGTTCCCGGTGCCGGTGTCGTCGATGTAGAAGCGCGGCCGGTCCGGCTGCAGGCGGTAGTAGCTGGCGTTGTCGAACCCGCGCAGGCCGACGGTGGGGCCGAAGTGGTCCACCTCGCCGGTGTGGTTGTAGACGACGTCGAGGATCACCTCGATGCCGGCCGCGTGCAGGCGGTCGACCATGGCGCGGACGCGCTCGAGGGTGCCGAGGCCGCGGGTCGCCCGGTCGTAGCGCGGCTCCGGGGCGAACCAGGCGATCGGCGAGTAGCCCCAGTAGTTGGCCAGCCCCTTGCGGATCAGGAAGGCGTCGTCGATGAAGGCCTGGAGCGGCAAGAGCTCGATCGCGGTGACGCCGAGGCGGACGAGGCGCTCGACGAAGGCCGGCGAGGCAAGGCCCTCGTAGGTGCCGCGCAGGTCGTCCGGGACGCCCTCGTGGCGCATGGTGAGGCCGCGCAGGTGGCCCTCGTAGACCACCGTCTCGGAGATCGGCCGCCCCGGCCGCGGCGCCTCGAAGGGCGGGACGGCGGCATCGTCCACCACCAGCGCCTTCGGCACCACATGGGCGCTGTCGCGGGTGTCGAAGGTGGTGTCGTCGTGGGAGAAGGCGTGGTAGCCGGCCATCACCTCGGCGCTGCGCAGCCGCCCCGTCAGCGCCCGGGCGTAGGGGTCGACCAGCAGCTTGTTGGGGTTGAAGCGGTGGCCGGCCTCCGGGTCGTAGGGGCCGTGCACCCGGTAGCCGTAGGGCGTGCCCGGCTTCACCCCGGGCAGGTAGCCGTGGAAGACCTCGTCGGTGTACTCCGGCAGGATCACCCGGGCCGTCTCGTGGCCGGTGAGCGGTGCGAACAGGCAGAGCTCCACCTCGGTGGCGTGGGCCGAGAACACGGCGAAGTTGGTCCCCTCGCCGTCGAAGTGCGCACCGAGCGGGAACGGCCGCCCGGACAGCGGTTTCAGGCCGGTGTCCGTCATCGTCACTCGCCGCCGCGCTCGAGGTCCGGGCCGCCGACGGTGGCGCGATAGAGGGCGAGGTATTCATCCGCCGAGGCCTCCCAGCCGACCGGATGGCCCATCGCCCGCTGCTGGATGCGCCGCCAGGCCTTGCGGTCGGCGAACAGGGCGAAGGCCCGCTCGAGGGCGAAGCCGAGGCCGGCCGCCGTCACCGGCGAGAACTGCAGCCCGGTGGCGACGCCCGCCCGCAGCGCCGCCTCGTTGGCGTCGATGACGGTGTCGGCGAGGCCGCCGGTGCGCGCCACGATCGGCAAGGTGCCGTAGCGCAGCCCGTAGAGCTGGGTGAGGCCGCAGGGCTCGAAGCGCGACGGGATCAGGATCGCCTCGGCGCCGGCCTGGATCAGGTGCGCGAGCGGCTCGTCGTAGCCGATGGTGACCGAGATCCGCCCCGGGTTCAGCGCGGCGGCGTCACGGAAGGCCCGCTCCAGCCCCGGCTCGCCGGCCCCGAGCAGCGCCAGCTGGCCGCCGCGGGCGACGATGCTCTCCACGTGCGGCAGCAGCAGGTCGAGCCCCTTCTGGCCGGTTAGCCGGCTGACCACCGCGAAGACCAGGGCGTCCGGATCGCCCTCGAGGCCCATGGTCGCCTGCAGCGCCGACTTCGCCTTGGCCTTGCCGCCGATCTTGCGGGCGCTGTAGCCGCCGGGCACGAAGGGATCCGTGGCCGGATCCCAGATGTCGGTGTCGATGCCGTTGAGGATGCCCGAGAGCACGTCGGCGCGGTCGTCCAGCACCCCTTCCAGGCCCATCCCGAACTCCTTGGTCCGCAGTTCGCGCGCATAGGTCGGGCTGACGGTGGTGATCCGCTGCGAGAAGACGAGGCCCGCCTTCAGAAAGGAGCACTGGCCGTAGAACTCCAGGCCGGCCGGCGTGAACACCCACGGCGGCAGCCCGAGCTGGGGAAACAGGTGACCGCCGCAAAGGCCCTGGAAGGCGATGTTGTGGATGGTGAAGACCGTCGGCGGAAACGGGCCGTCGCTGGCCTCCATGTAGGCCGGCACGAGTCCCGCCTGCCAGTCGTGCGCATGGACGAGATCGGGGCGGAAGTCGTCGATGCCGAAGCGGCCGACCGCGGCGCCGATGGCCGAGAGCGCGGCGAAACGGACCGGGTTGTCCTGCCAGTCCTGGCCGTCAGGCGAGAGGTAGGGCGAGCCCGGCCGGTCGAAGAGGTGCGGCGCGTCGAGGGCCAGAACCTTGAGCCCCTCCGCCGTGGTGCCGCCGAGGAGCCGCCCGCTGCCGCCGAACACGTCCGGGTAGGAGGCGACCGGGGCCACGTCCTGCAGCCGGCCGGTGACGCCGCGGTAGGCCGGGATCATCACGCGGACATCCAGCCCCAGTCTTCCGAGCGCCAGCGGCAGGGCGCCGACCACGTCGGCGAGCCCGCCCGTCTTCACGAGCGGGTAGCATTCGGAGGCGACGAAGAGGATTCGCACAGGAGGGAGGCCCTTCTCGGGGGAACGAGGCGCGGGCCGGGCGTCCCTCGCCCGGGCCCACCGGTCGGTCGCGTCAGATGCGGTCGATCATCGCCTGGGTGATCAGGCAGATGCCGTTGTCGGTGCGTCGGAAGCGGCGGGCGTCCTCCTCCGGGTCCTCGCCGACGACGAGATGCGGCGGGATGACGACGCCGCGGTCGATGACGCAGCGCGTCAGCCGCGCGCCGCGGTTGACCTCGACGTGAGGCAGCACCACGCAGTGCTCCACCTCGGAGAAGCTGTGGGCCCTGACCCCGGTGAACAGCAGCGACTTGTCCACCCGCGCGCCGGATATGATGCAGGCGCCGGACACCAGCGACGAGGTGGCGTAGCCGCGGCGGTCGTCCTCGTCGTGGACGAACTTCGCCGGCGGCAGGATCTCCGCATAGGTCCAGATCGGCCAGCTGCGGTCGTAGAGGTCGAGGGCGGGGACGAAGTCGGTGAGGTCGATGTTCGCTTCCCAGA
Source organism: Pleomorphomonas sp. (assembly GCA_041687675.1). Classification (GTDB taxonomy): domain Bacteria; phylum Pseudomonadota; class Alphaproteobacteria; order Rhizobiales; family Pleomorphomonadaceae; genus JAWLBM01. Next base: position 89,848 of record JAWLBM010000002.1, read on the forward strand.
AGGCGTCGATGGTGCCGACGTCGCGCCAGTAGGGCTCGGCTTCGGTGGAGGAACGCACGCAGCTGTCGCTGAACTTGTGCGCCACCGCGCGACCCGCCCTCACCAGTTGCGGGATGATGTCCTTGCCGAAGTCGTGGGAGGAGTCCGGGTCCTCCGCGTCCTTGCGCAGGAGTTCGAACAGGAGCCTGGTCTCGAAGACGTAGATGCCCATGGAGGCGAGCGCGGTGTCCGGGCGGCCCGGCATCGCCGGCGGGTCGGCCGGCTTCTCGACGAAGTCGAGGATGCGGCCGCTCTCGTCGACCGCCATCACCCCGAAGGCGGAGGCCTCCATGCGGGGGACCTCCACGCAGCCGACCGTCACGTCCGCCCCGGAGGTGACATGCTGCTCCAGCATGATGCCGTAGTCCTGCTTGTAGACGTGGTCGCCGGCCAGGATGACGATGTACTCCGGCCCGGCGCTCTCGACGATGTCGATGTTCTGCGTCACCGCGTCGGCGGTGCCGAGATACCATTTGTCCTCGGCCACGCGCTGCGAGGCGGGCAGGATGTCGAAGCTCTCGTTGCGTTCCGGGCGGAAGAAGTTCCAGCCGTTCTGCAGGTGGCGGATCAGGCTGTGCGCCTTGTACTGGGTGGCCACGGAAATCTTGCGGATCCCCGAGTTGAGGGCGTTGGACAGCGCGAAGTCGATGATCCGGCTCTTGCCACCGAAATAGACCGCCGGCTTGGCGCGGCGGTCCGTGAGCTCCTTCAGGCGGCTGCCCCGCCCGCCGGCCAGCACGAAGGCCATCGAGGAGCGGGCAAGGCGACTCGTATTCCGTGCATCCTCACGCATGGGCTTCCCTCCCGCCTGTTTCCGTGCCGGCGGGCCGTTGCCGCTCCAGCCGGTGTCGCGGCCGCCCCCGCCATCCCCTCCGGCGACCGGCCGTCCATGGGGGCACTATGGCCCGTCCCCTGCCGTTCGTCATCCCCTGCGATCGCAAAGCCGACAATGGGAACGGCCCCGCCGCTGCGGGCGACGGGGCCATATCATCTCATTTTTTCAATGGTTTGCCGGCTGCGGGTCAGAGCAGGCTGGTCATCGAGCGCATCTGCCGGCCCCAGGGGCGGCGGATGGCATAGTAGCCGCCGCCTTCGCCGCCCGAACCCAGGACCACCACCTCCGCGCCCAGCGGGACACGCTCGTAGAGGTCGATGATGTCCTGGTTGACGAGGCGGATGCAGCCCGACGAAACGTTCGAACCGATCGACCACGGCTCGTTGGTGCCGTGGATGCGGTAGAGCGTGTCGCGGCCGCCCTGGTAGAGGTAGAGCGCCCGCGCGCCGAGCGGGTTCTCCAGCCCCGGCGGCATGCCGCCGGCCCACTTGGCCGCCTCGGGGTCGCGCTCCACCATCTCCGCCGGCGGCGTCCAGGTCGGCCAGGCCGCCTTGCGCCGGATCGTGGCGCGCCCCGACCAGCCGAATCCCTCGCGGCCGACCCCGATGCCGTAGCGCATCGCCGTGCCGCCCTCCTGCACCAGGTAGAGGTACTTGTCGGCGGGATCGACCACGATCGTGCCGGGCTTGTACTCGCCGTCGTAGGCGACCTGCTTGCGGAAGTAGCGCGGGTCGATCTGCCTGAGGTCCGTGGCCGGGATCGGGAACCGCTCCTCCGGCACCGGTCCGTACATCGAGACATAGGCGGGGTCGTACCGCGGGATCGCGGCGCCCACGATCTCGGATCCGCCACCGGACACGCAGCCTGCCAGCGCCACCGGGGCTCCGAACACGACGAGACGGCGGCTGACCTTGAGCATCGGGCGCTCGGCGGGCGGGACTTCGGACTTGACGCGCATGGGCTACCTTCACATTGCGGCGGGACGGACGGAAGCCGCCCCGCACCGACGACCAACAGTCTGTCGAATTTCGATGGATCCAACGCGTCACATGACCGTGAGTTGCGTGTGGCAGAATTCGGGCCGCACACAAACTCGCGAGCCATGTTGCCGTCCTGCAACAACAAAGGACCGGGTCAGTCCTTCTTGTCGTAGGGGTTCTCGCCGCCCGAGCGCATCTGGATGCGAATCGGCACGCCGGGCATGCCGAAGCTCTCGCGCAGGCCGTTGACGAGGTAGCGCATGTAGCTCTCCGGCATCGCCTCCGGCCGCGACCCGAAGAGGACGAACATCGGCGGGCGGGTCTTCGCCTGCGTCATGTAGCGGATCTTCAGGCGGCGGCCCGACACGGCCGGAGGCGGGTGGTGCTCGAGGATGCCGGTGAGCCACCGGTTCAGCCTGCCGGTGGAGATCCGGGTGTTCCAGAGGTCGTAGGCGGTGACGCAGGCGTCCATCAGCCGCTCGAGGCCCTGGCCGTTGAGACCGGACAGGGTGACGAGTTGCATGCCGCGCGCCTGCGGCAGCAGCCTGTCCGCCTCCTCGCGCAGTTCCTTCAGCCGCGCGGCGCGGTCCTCGACGAGGTCCCACTTGTTGAGGCCGATCACGATCGCCCGGCCCTCGCGCACGATCAGGTCGGCGATCTGCAGGTCCTGCTTCTCGAAGGGGATGGTGGCGTCCAGCAGCACCACCACCACTTCGGCGAAGCGGATGGCCCGGAGCGCGTCGGCGACGGAGAGCTTCTCCAGCTTCTCCTGCACCCGCGCCTTGCGCCTCAGGCCCGCGGTGTCGAACAGCTTGACCTCGCGGGTGCGGCCGGTGGCCCGGCTGGTCCAGACCCAGTCCACGGCGATCGAATCGCGGGTGATGCCCGCCTCCGGCCCGGTGAGCAGGCGCTCCTCGCCGATCAGCCGGTTGATCAGCGTCGACTTGCCGGCGTTGGGCCGGCCGACCACCGCGATGCGCAGCGGCCGGACCGGATCCTCGCCGACCGGGTTTCCCTCCTCGTCGAGCTCGACGTCGGTGACCGCCTCGTCTGGCGGCTCGGGCGCGGCCGGCTCGCGATCCTCGAGGGCGGCGCGGAGCGCGTCGTAGAGGTCGGCCAGGCCCTCCCCGTGCTCGGCGGAGATGGCGATCGGATCGCCGAGGCCGAGTTCGTAGGCCTCCATCATGCCCGCCTCGCCGGCCCGGCCCTCGGCCTTGTTGGCGGCGAGGATCACCGACGGGCGCAGCCGCCGCACCACTTCGGCGAAGTGCTTGTCGGTCGGGGTCAGTCCCGCGCGGGCGTCGACCACGAACAGGATCACGTCCGCGTCGCGGATGGCGATCTCGGTCTGGGCGGTCATCCGGCCGGCGAGGCTGTCCGGGTCGGCCTCCTCGAGGCCGGCGGTGTCGATCGCCTGGAAGCGCAGGTCGCCGAGCCGCGCGTCGCCGATGCGGCGGTCGCGGGTGACGCCGGGCGTGTCGTCCACCAGCGCCAGCTTCCGGCCGACCAGCCGGTTGAACAGGGTGGACTTGCCGACGTTCGGCCGCCCGATGATGGCGACGGTCGGGAGCGCGGACATGGGATGGGTCACCTCGATTGCGGCCGCTGGCGGCCGGTCCGCCGGTCGGGCGTGTCGCCGCCCGCCGACTTCGAAATCAGCGTAGCGCGACCAGGGTTCCGCCGGCGCCGAGCGCGAGCAGCAGGCCGCCCGCGCTGACCGGGGCGATGCCGCCGTCGATGCCGAGGCTGCCCGGCTGGCCGAGCTGCCCGGTCGCCGCGTCGGCCGAGAGGATCCGGCCGTCGGCCGAGACCATCCAGAGCCGGCCGCCGACCAGCAGCGGGCCGGCCCAGCTGGCCCGCCCCCCATCCTCGGTCCGCGGCAGGCGGGTCGCCCAGAGGATGGCGCCGTCGGCCCGGTCGAAGGCGACGAGGCGGTCCTCGAGGTCGACCAGGAACAGCGCGTTGCCGGAGACCACGGGCGTGTGCGCGCCGCCCACCGAGGACTGCCAGACGGTCTCGCCGCTCGCCAGCCCGACCGCGATGGTCCGCCCGCCGACGCCTGTCGCATAGACGACGCCCTCGTGCACGACGGGGCTCGCCGAGGCGTCGCGAAGGCCGGTCACCGCCGCCTGGCGGGAGCCGCCGATGACGCTGGCGCCCCACTTCTCCTCGCCGGTGCCGGCGTCGAGCGCCAGCACGTCGCCGGAGCTGGTGGGCACGATGACGAGGTCGCCGGCGACGGCCGGGCTCGCCGAGGCGAGCAGCCCGGCGCCGCGGCCGCTGGTCGAGGCGGTCCAGGCGGTCTCACCGGTCGCCTGGTCCAGCGCGGTGACGGTGCCGTCCTGGCTGACGACGAAGACGCGCCCGGCCGCCGCCGTCGGTGCGCCGCGTGTCGGCGCCGCGAGCCGGCTGGTCCAGACCCGCGCGCCGCTGGCGGCATCGAGCCCGATGGCCTCGCCGAAGCCGGTCGCGGCGAACACCCGGCCGCCGTCGACCGCGACGCCGCCTCCGCTGATCGGGTTCCGCTCGCCCTCGGCGCGGACGTTGACGCGCCAGATTGCGCCGCCGTTCGACAGCGAGCGGGCCGAGACGTTGCCGGCGGGATCGTAGACGTAGACCGCGCCGCCGGCGACGACCGGCCGCGCGGAGAGGCGGCTGCCTTCGGCGCCGAAGCCGAGCGCCGCGCCCTCAGCCTCGCCGGCGCGGACCGACCAGGCGCGCCCGCCGCCGATCGAAGCGGCGATGTTGCCCGGGTCGTTGGCGGCGGTCCCGCCCGGCTGCGGCCAGTCGGGGCGGGGCGTGGCAGGGCCGACGGCGGCGGCGCGGCCGGTCGCCTCGGCGATCGGATCGCCGCCGGTGAGGACGGCGCGCCGCTCGCCCGGAAGCAATTGCTCGTCCTGCTTGAACGGGTTCAGCGAGGCGGCGGCGTCGAGCGGACCATCGGTGCCGCAGCCGGCGAGCAGCACGGCGGACGACAGGGCAAGCGCGGAAAGAAGCCGGAGGCGGGTCACGAGCCGCCCTCCGCCTCGCCCACCGGCGCGGCGACGGCGGAGTCGATGATCTCCTGCAGCAGCGTCGCTCTCTGGCGGAAGCCGGCCGGCACTTCGGGATCGGCCATCAAAGCCTCGATCGCCTGGCGCGCCGCCGCGTAGTCCTCGGCCCTCAGCGCCGCCACCGCGAGCAGTTCGCGGGCGGCGTGGCGGTAGACGCCGTCCGGCGTGTCGAGCGGTGCGAGCCGCGCCCGGACCTGGTCGAGGTTGTCGCGGTCGAGGGCGATCATCGCGGCGCGGATGGATGCGAGGCCCCGGAGCGCCGCGGAGGCGTCGGCGTTGCCGGCGATCGCCTCGAAGGTGGCGAGCGCGGTGTCGGTCTCGCCCGCGGCGGCGCGCTCGGTGGCCGCGCGCATGCGGGCGATCAGCGGATAGTCGCCCGGCGCGTCCGAGGAGAAGGCGACGAGGGCGTCGGCCGCGGCGAGGTGGTCGCCGTCGGCGGCCGGCGCCAGGGCGGCGCGATAGGCGACCGCCGCGGTCTCCGCACGGCTCTGCTGCCAGCTCTCCCAGGCCCGCCAGCCGGCGGTCGCCAGCACGACCAGCACCGCCGCCGCGATCAGGTAGGCGCCGTAGCCCTGCCACAGCTTCTTCATCCGCTCGCGCCGGAGGTCTTCGCCGACCTCGTCGAAAATATCCGCCATGACGCCCGCGCACCTCTGTTCCGGATCGACGCGGCGCCATCAGCGCACGCGCCCGGGGGCCAGCGCCTGCCGGCCCCTCTTCATGCCATGCGGTTTACAGCCTTTGGGCCCGGACGCCAACCGATCTGGCGGGGAGCGCCGCCGCGCGGCGACGCCTCAGCCGAAGGGCGAGACCCCGAACAGCCATTCGTGGAGCCAGAAGGTGAACAGGAGGTAGACCGCAAGGCCCAGCACCACCGCGACGACGTCGTTCCAGATATTGCCGCCGCCGGCCACGACCACGCCGCGCCGCTTCACCGAGATGCGGTCCACCACCGCCCAGGCCAGGAAACCGCCGAACAGGACGATGTCGGCCAGCGTGCCGTTGGCGATGAGGTGGGCGAAGGCCCAGATCTTCACCGCCGCCAGCATCGGGTGCTTCACCGTCGCCTTGATCCGGCCCGGCAGGTAGGCGGCGAACAGCAGCGGGAAGGCGAACAGCATCAGCGTCGCCGAGATGTGCCGCATGAAGACAGGCGGATCCCAGATGATGACCGGGCTCTCCCGCGCCTCGCCGTAGCCCCAGACGATCAGCACGAAGCCGACCACCGCAAGGATGGAATAGAGCCCCTTGAAGGTACCCTCGCCGTATCGGGCGACCATGGCCTCGCGGGTCGGCCGCGAGACGATCGACAGCGAGTGGACGCCGAGGAAGATGACGAGACCGAGTATCAGCAGCGCCATGCGAGCAGCCCTTTCCCCTCTGGGCCCGAATCCGGCCGGGATCCCGTTCGACCGCCTCCATAGCAGAGTTCGCCGCGCCGCGCGTGGTTATCGCAATGGTAACATCTGACGATCAGGATGACCGCGACGTTTTCCGGGAGGCTTCCCATGTTTCGCGTCGTCGCCACCCTTGCCGCCCTCACCGCGGCCGTCCCCTCGCTCGCCGGGACGGACCCGGCCGGCGGCGATGTCCCGCCGCTCGCGGCCTCGGGACTGAGGCCGTCCCTCGCCCCCTCCGACAGCCCGGTCCGGGAGGCCGCGCTGAGGCCGACCGCGCCCGCATTGCCGCAGCCGTCGCTCGCCGACCGCCTCGCCATGGCGCCCCGTCTCATCGTGCGGGTGGACGTCGGCGACCAGACCATGCGCGTCTTCGCCGAGGGCCGTCTTCTGCACGAATGGGCGGTGTCGACCGGTCGCGTCGGCCACGACACCCCCCGCGGCTCCTGGCAGCCCTACCGGATGCACACCATGTGGCGGTCGCGGAAGTACGACAACGCGCCGATGCCGCACTCCATCTTCTTCACCGGCGGCTACGCGATCCACGGCACCCCGCATGTGAAGCGCCTGGGGAGACCCGCCTCGCACGGCTGCGTGCGGCTTCACCCGGACCATGCCAGGGCGCTCTTCGCCCTGACGAAGACCTATGGACGGGCCTCCATGCGGGTCGTCGTCCAGGACTGATCCCGGCGGAACGTCGCCGGCGTCCCGCGTGTTCGAGGCCCGGAGAGAGACCGGGAGCGACCTGCGATATACGTCGTGGTCGCCGGAGGCGCCATCGGGACGGTGGAATATTTCGAAGGTCGCACGAAAGAACGCCCGTTTTTCAAGGCCTGGCGCTATGCCCGTTCAAGTTGCAATCGGGAATCGGATGCAAAACGTTTGCGGATCACGCTCTTGTGATACCGTCGTTCCATGCACCCGCAGGCGTTTCGCAGTGCACAATCGCGCGTCATCGTATGTTCACAAACCGGCGCCAGCTCTGGATTCTGCCTTCTAAACCGTTCCATCTGATGACTTATCAGGCATTCTTCGGTGGTCCGGCCGGCCCCCGCCCGGGGCCCCGGGCCTGGCCGGCCCTGTTGCATGGATCCGCTGTTAATGTTGCTCTGCAGCAGACGCAGGCCAGTCATGCACGAAACCCACTCCCGGCCGTCCATGGCGTCACCTAGATTGCAGTCATCGAGAGCGACGCACCGCGGTTCACCGCGTCGAGCCCCTCGAGACAGAGATCGAAGGACGGACCCATGTTCGACACCATCAGCAAGCGGCTCCAGTCGTACCGCAAGTACCAGGAGACCTACCGCGAGCTTTCCCGCCTCACCCCGCGGGAGCTCGACGACCTCGGCATCAACCGCGCGGACATCCGCCAGATCGCCCGCAGCACTGCGCTCTGAGCCTCGACGGCTCGCACAAGATCGGGCTCGGCCCCAAGGACCCCTCCTCCTCCCTGGGTCCCGGCCGATCCCGATGCCCGACGACCGGCGGCGTTCCTCCTCCCTCGCCCCCGGCCGTCGCCTGCAGGACACCCGGCGGTCCTCCTCCCCCGCCCCGGTGTCCGAAAGCGGCGCCGCTCCCCTGGAGCCCCGCCGCTCAGTGAAGAGTACCGGAGCCTCGGGCCCTCCTCCTCCCTGGCCCCACGCTCCGGAAGGCCCGTGACGTTCCTCCTCCCTCGTCACGGGATGGCGGCACCGCCTCGAGCGGACCGCAAACTGCCGCCGGCCGGACCTCCTCCCCCGGTCCGGCGGACATGAACACGGCGCCCGACGGATCTCCTCCCCCGTCGGGCGTTCGTGCTTTTGAGGCCTCGCGAGCACCATTCCGCAGCCGCGCGTCTTGTCCCGGCCCCCCGGCGCGACTAGCTTGCCCGCCATGACCCAAATCTCCCCCATCCAAATCGTCGGCGGCGGCCTCGCCGGCTCCGAGGCCGCCTTCCAGATCGCCGAGGCCGGCGTGCCCGTGGTGCTCCACGAGATGCGCCCGGAGCGGCCGACAGACGCCCACAAGACCGACAAGCTCGCGGAACTCGTCTGTTCCAACTCCTTCCGCTCCGACGACGCGATGAACAACGCGGTCGGGCTCCTGCACGAGGAGATGCGCCGCGTAGGCTCGCTGATCATGGCCTCCGCCGACCGCAACCAAGTCCCCGCCGGCGGCGCGCTCGCCGTCGACCGCGAGGGATTCGCCGAGTCGGTGACCGCCGCGCTCGAGGCCCACCCGCTGGTCGAAATCGACCGCCGCGAGGTGGCAGGGCTTCCCCCCGCGGACTGGGACAGCGTCATCGTCGCCACCGGCCCGCTCACCTCGCCGGCCCTCGCCGAGGCGATCCGCGAACTCACCGGCCGCGACTCGCTCGCCTTCTTCGACGCCATCGCCCCGATCGTGCACTTCGATACGATCGACATGGGCACGGCCTGGTTCCAGTCGCGATACGACAAGGCGGGGCCGGGCGGCACGGGCGCGGACTACATCAACTGCCCGCTCGACCGCGACCAGTACGAGGCGTTCATCGACGCCCTGCTCGCCGGCGAGAAGACCACCTTCAAGGACTTCGAGGCAACGCCCTACTTCGACGGCTGCCTGCCGATCGAGGTGATGGCCGAGCGGGGCCGCGAGACCCTGCGCCACGGGCCGATGAAGCCGGTCGGGCTCACCAACCCGCACCGGCCGGACGAGAAGCCCTACGCGGTGGTGCAGCTGCGCCAGGACAACGCCCTCGGCACGCTCTACAACATGGTCGGCTTCCAGACGAAGCTGAGGCATGCCGAGCAGGTCCGCGTGTTCCGGATGATCCCGGGCCTCGAGGAGGCTCAGTTCGCCCGCCTCGGCGGGCTGCACCGCAACACCTATCTCGACAGCCCCCGCCTCCTCGACCGCACGCTCCGCCTCAGGGCGATGCCGCGGCTGCGCTTCGCGGGCCAGGTCACCGGCTGCGAGGGCTATGTGGAATCGGCGGCCATCGGCCTGCTCGCCGGGCGATTCGCCGCCGCGGGGCGGCTTGGCCGCGAGCCCTCGCCGCCGCCGCCGACCACCGCCTTCGGCGCCCTGCTCGGCCACATCACCGGCGGGCACCTCACCGTCGAGGGCGAGGGGCCGCGCTCCTTCCAGCCGATGAACGTCAACTTCGGCCTGTTCCCGGAGGTGGAGGTTCCCCGCGAGCCGGGCAAGCGGCTGCGCGGCAACGAGAAGTCGGTCGCCCGCAAGCGGGCCATGGCGGCCCGGGCGCTCGCCGACGTCGACGCCTGGCTCGGCCGGTCGGGGCAAGCCTCGGCGGCCTGAGCGCCTCACTCGGCGGCGGCCGCCGCCTCGATCCGCGCCCGCAGCGCCGCCTGCTCGGCGGCGCCGATGGGGAAGTTCCACATCAGCGCGATCGCGGCGAGCTTCATCGCCACCGGAACCGCGGCGTAGAGCAGCGACAGCGTGACGAGCGCCGTCTCCGTCTGCGGGCCACCCTCCGCCTGGAAGCCGACGAGGTCGAGCACCGGGAAGGCGACGCCGACGGCGAGCGCCAGCGCGAGCTTGGTGCCGAGCCCCCAGGCCGCGACATAGGTGCCCGTGCGCTGCTCGCCGCTCGAGGCGGTATCGACGTCGATCACGTCCGCCTGGATCGCCGACGGCAGCACCAGGTCCGCGCCGAGGGCGAGGCCGGTGAGAACCGATACGACGAGGAACGGGGCGACATCCCCGGCCCCGAGCAGCGGCACCATGGCGAACACGGCAGAGGCGCCGATCATCGCCCAGCACCAGGTGCGATGCTTGCCGAAGCGCTTCGACAGCCAGAGCGAAACAGGCACGCCAGCGACCCCGGACAGGAAGTAGACGAACAGGATGATTCCCGCCCAGTCAGGGGCTTGCAGCCGTTCGTTGACGTAGAACAGGAACAGCGTCGCCGGCAGGCCGTTGGCGAAGCCGTTGAGCACGAAGGCGACGAACAGGCGCAGGAACGGCCGGTTGCGGGCCATGTTGCGCAGGCCCTCGCCGAGGTTCAGCTCCGCCCGGCTCCGGTTCGCCGGTTCCGGCACCAGGAACACCGCGGCGAGCGCGGTCGCAGGCAGCAGAACGGCGACGAAGATCGCCAGCGCATAAAGGCCCGGGCCGTTGTCCGCCGCCCCCAGGGCGATGGCGACGGCGGGGGTCGCCGTCGCCGCGAGGGTCCCGACCACCACCATCGATTCGCGGGCGGCGGCGACGCGGCTGCGCCCCTCATAGTCGGTGGCGAGTTCCGCGCCCCAGGCCCAGTAGGGCACCAGCGCCGCCGTGGTGCCGAGCGAGAGCAGCGCGCCGAAGCCGGTGAGCCACCAGAAGCCCGCGCCGTCCGGCGGCACGAACAGCATCCACACGGCGACCACCACGATCGGCACCGCCGCGAGAAACCAGGACCGCCGCCGCCCGAGGCGGGGCCGGACCCGGTCGGCGAGGACGCCGATCAGCGGATCGTTCACCGCATCGAACAGCCGAACGAGGAGAAGCGCCTGCCCGACGGCCGCCAGCGGCACCCCGAGGCTCGCCGCCCAGTAGGTCGGCAACACCACGTAGAGCGGCAGCGTCAGCACCGCCAGCGGCAGGGCCGGCGCGGCATAGGCGGCGAGGACGAGGAGCGGCACGGAAGCCTGCGGGCGGTTCATGGGACTGATACGCGCCGGCCGCCCGGCAGGATCATCCCGGGCCAGACGCACCACGGAGGGACCCTGGACCCGGCGCCGCCCTCACCGAGACGAACGGATCACCTGCACGTCGAGGTCGCGGATCTTCTTGCGCAGCGTGTTGCGGTTGACGCCGAGCAGTTCCGCCGCCTTGATCTGGTTGCCGCGTGTGGCCGCGAGGGCGGCGCCGATCAGCGGGTATTCCACCTCCTTGAGGATCCGGTGGTAGAGGCCGGGGGGCGGCAGGCCGTCGCCGTAGCCGGAGAAGTAGCGCGACAGGAACCGCTCCACCGAGTGGGACAGGTCGTCGTCGGCCGGGGTGTCCTCCTCCGTCGGCGCCATGGCCGGCGTCGACAGCTCCTGCTCGATCAGGTTGGCGGTGATGGTGTCCTGCGGATAGAGCGCGGCGAGCCGGCGGACGAGGTTCTCCAGCTCGCGGATGTTGCCCGGCCAGCGGTAGCGGCGCAGCCGCTCGACCGCCGCCGGCTCGATCTGCTTGCGCGGCAGCCCCTCCTTCTCGGCGAGCTGGAAGAAGTGGCGGACTAGGTCCGGCACGTCCTCGGTGCGCTCGCGCAGCGGCGGCAGGCGGATCGGCACAACGTTGAGGCGGAAGAACAGGTCCTCGCGGAAGAGGCCCTGGTTGATCAGCAGCCTCAGGTCCTTGTTGGTGGCGGCGACGATCCTGACGTCGGTCTTGATCGGCGTGCGGCCGCCGACGGTGGTGTACTCGCCCTGCTGCAGCACGCGCAGCAGCCGGGTCTGCGCGTCCATCGGCATGTCGCCGATCTCGTCGAGGAAGAGCGTGCCGCCCTCGGCCTGCTCGAAGCGGCCCGCCGAGCGGGCCTGCGCCCCGGTGAAGGCGCCCTTCTCGTGGCCGAACAGCTCGCTCTCGATCAGGTCGCGCGGGATCGCGGCCATGTTGATGGCGACGAACGGCCCGGCCCGGCGCTTGCCGTAGTCGTGCAGCGCCCGGGCGACCAGCTCCTTGCCGGTGCCGCTCTCGCCGGAAATCATCACCGTAAGGTCGGTCTGCATCAGCCGGGCGAGGACGCGGTAGATCTCCTGCATCGCCGGCGAGCGGCCGACCAGCGGAATCGCCTCGCCGCCGTCGTCCCCCGCGTCGAGGCGCTGGCGCGACTTCGGCTCGGCGAGCGCCCGGCCGACGATGGCGATCAGTTCCTTGAGGTCGAACGGCTTCGGCAGGTATTCGTAGGCGCCCTTCTCGGAGGCCCGGATCGCCGTCATGAAGGTGTTCTGGGCGCTCATCACCACAACCGGCAGGTCGGGGCGGACCCGCTTGATGCGCGGCAGCAGGTCGAAGGCGTTCTCGTCCGGCATCACCACGTCGGTGATGACGAGGTCGCCGTCGCCCTGCGACACCCATCGCCAGAGCGTCGCCGCGTTGGAGGTGAGGCGCACCTCGTAGCCGGCCCTCGACAGGGCCTGGTTGAGCACCGTTCGGATCGCGCTGTCGTCGTCCGCGACGAGGATGCTGCCGGTCGGCATCGTGTCTGTCCCTCTAGTCCGCTGGATCGGTGAAGGCGGGGAGAAGCGCGCGGAACACGGTGCGGCGCGGCTGGCTGTCGCACTCGATGACGCCGCCGTGGTCGCCGATGATCTTGGCGACGAGGGCGAGGCCGAGGCCGGTCCCATTGGTCTTGGTCGTCACGAAGGGATCGAACATGTGCGCCTGGATCTCGGCCGGGACGCCCGGACCGTTGTCGCGCACGCAGAACTCGAGCGGCAGGCTGACCCGCTTGGAGGTACCCGGCACCGAGAGCCGGACGCCCGGGCGGAAGGCGGTCGACAGCACGATCTCGGCGTCCGGCGTGTCGACGAGCGCCTCGGCGGCGTTCTTGACGAGGTTCAGGAACACCTGGACGAGCTGGTCGCGGTTGCCGAAGACCGGCGGGAGCGAGGGATCGTACTCCTCGGTTATCCGGATCTCGCGGGCAAAGCCCGTCTGTGCCAGGCGGCGGACGTGCTCCAGCACCGCGTGGATGTTGACCGGCTCGCGCTCGATCGGCCGGTCGTCGGAGAAGACCTCCATCCGGTCGACCAGCTTGACGATCCGGTCCGCCTCGTCGGTGATGAGCCGGGTCAGCGCCCGGTCGGCGTCGTCGACCGACTGCTCGAGGAGTTGCGCGGCGCCGCGGATGCCCGACAGCGGGTTCTTGATCTCGTGGGCGAGCATGGCGGCGAGGCCCGTCACCGAGCGGGCGGCGCCGCGATGGGTCAGCTGGCGGTCCATCTTGTCCGCCATGGTGCGCTCCTGGAGCATCACCACCACCTCGCCGGGGCGCTCGGCCGCGGGGGTCGCGTAGATGTCGACGATGCGCTCGCCGCCGATGCGGGGGGTGCCGATGTCGACCCGGTACTCGTTGACGCTGGAGCCCGCCTCGCGGACCTGGTCGACCAGCGCCACCAGCGGGCTGCCGAACGGCACGAAATGCGGCAGGGCATGGCGGGCGAGCACGGTCGCGCTCGCCTGGAAGAAGGCCTGCGCGGCGTCGTTGGCGCCGCGGATCCGGCCGTCGGCGCCGACCAGGATGACCGGATGCGGCAGGGCGTTGAGGATGGAGACCTCCCTGTCGGGTTCGGGGGAGAGGCCGGCCGCGCCGCGGCCCTCGAGGTTCGGCCGGCTCATGCGGCGCGCCTTGCGGGCCGGGCGGGATCGGCGGCGTCGGCGAACCAGCGCCGGATGTCGGCGACCACCTCGCGCGGGGACTCGGAGCGGAAGATCCGCGCCTTGAGCGCGGCCGCCGCCGCGTCGGCGCGCGGCACGAGGTCGAAGCTCCAGCCGATGTGCTTGCGGGCGATCCGCACGCCGAGGGCCGGCCCGTAGAGCGAGACGACGCCTTCGTAGTGCTCGACGAGCGTCTCGGCGATCTCCGCCGCCGGGGGCTCCTCCATCTCTCCGCCGGACGCGAGGGCCGCGGCGATCCGGCCGGGCGCCCACGGCCGCCCGTAGGCGCCGCGGCCGACCATCACGGCGTCGGCGCCCGAGGCGGCGAGCGCTGCCCGGGCGTCCGCCGCCGAGGCGATGTCGCCGTTGACCACCACCGGGATGGAGACGGCCTGCTTGACCGCCCTCACCTTCGCCCAGTCGGCGGAACCCTTGTAGAACTGGCAGCGCGTCCGGCCGTGCACGGTGACCATGCGGACGCCGGCCGCCTCGGCCAGGCGGGCAAGCTCCGGCGCGTTGATCGTGCGGTCGTCCCAGCCGAGCCGCATCTTCAGCGTCACCGGCACCGCGACGGCGCCGACGACGGCCTCCACCAGCGTCAGGGCGTGGTCGAGGTCGCGCATCAGCGCGGACCCCGAATAGCCGGTGGTGACCCGCTTCGCCGGGCAGCCCATGTTGATGTCGACCACCGCCGCGCCGGCGGCCTCGGCGCGGCGCGCGCCCTCGGCCATCCACTTCGCCTCGCGGCCGGCGATCTGGACCACATGGGTGCCGATCCCCGCCCCCTCGGCCCGCATCACCGTCTCCGGGTCGCCGTCGAGCAGGGTCTCGCAGGCGACCATCTCGGAGACGACAAGGCCCGCGCCGTGGGCCTCGGCGAGGCGACGGAAGGCGAGGTCGGAGACGCCGGACATCGGTGCGAGGAAGACCCGGTTGGCGGTGCGGACCGGGCCGATGGCGAGGCCGCCGGATGGCTCCGCCTCGCCCTCCGCTCCGTTCGCCTCTCCGGCAGATTGTTTGCACATCAGTTGGGCACCTGAACCTTATGCTCACATTTTACGCATGCCATACGACGGCGCAAGAGCCGTTGCAAGCCTTCTTGCGCCTCAAGGTGCGGACGGATACTCCACGACGACGACAGCCGCGACACCGGCGCGGGCCATATCGACCAGGACGCAACGGAGCCGATGCCAGAGCGAGCCCCCTCCTCCGCCGGGTCCGACCCGGCCGCGGCGCACCGCGTCGCCGTCGTGCTGGTCGCCGGCGGGCGCGGCACCCGGGCGCGCCGGGCGGGAGATGCCGCCGGATTGCCGAAACAATACCTGCCGCTCGCCGGCCGCGCGATCCTCGCCCGCACCATCGAGGCCTTCCTCGCCCACGAGCGGGTCGGCGCGATCGTCACCGCCATCCACCCGGACGACGCCGCGCTCGACGAGGCGGCGGTCGCCGAGGTGCGCGGCGACGTCTCGCGCCTGCGACCGGCGGTCGCGGGCGGCGCCGACCGGCAGGCGAGCGTGCGCGCCGGCCTCGAGGCGCTGGCCGGCGAGACCCCGGACGTGGTGCTGATCCACGACGCCGTCCGCCCCTTCGTGAGCCTCGCCACCATCTCCGCCGCGATCGAGGCGCTCGCCCGCGAGGACGCGGTGGTGGTGGGCGTGCCGGTGGTCGACAGCGTCAAGCGCACCGACGGAAGCGGCGCGGTGGTGGAGATCGTTCCGCGCGACGGGCTCTGGCGGGCGGCGACCCCGCAGGGCTTTCGTTTCGCAGCGATCCTGGACGCCCACCGCAGGGCCGCCGAGGCGGGCCACCGCGGGCTCACCGACGACGGCGCCGTCGCCAGCCTCGCCGGCCTCACCGTCCGCATGATCCCGACCGAGGACACCAACGTGAAGCTCACCACCCCGGAGGACATCGCCGCCGCCGAGGCGCGGCTCGCCGCCGCCGAGATGCTGCGCCTGCCGGACGTGCGCACCGGCATGGGCTACGACGTGCACGCGCTGGAGCCAGGCGACGCGGTCGTCCTGTGCGGCGTGCCCATCCCGCACACCCAAAGGCTCAAGGGCCACTCCGACGCCGACGTCGCCCTGCACGCTTTGACCGACGCCATCCTCGGCGCCATCGGCGACGGCGACATCGGCCAGCACTTCCCGCCCTCCGACGACCGCTGGCGCGGCGCGCCGTCCCGCATCTTCCTGGCCGACGCCGTGCGGCGGGTTCATGAGCGCGGCGGCATGGTCGCCCAGGTGGACGTGACGCTGATCGCCGAGGCGCCGAAGGTCGGGCCGCACCGCGACGCGATGCGGGCGAACCTCGCCGGGATCTGCGGCGTCGCCCTCGACCGGGTCGGCGTCAAGGCCACCACCAACGAGGGGCTCGGCTTCGCCGGCCGCCGCGAGGGCATCGCCGCGCTGGCGGTCGCCACCGTCCGCCTGCCGCTGCCCGGGGCCGACGGATGAGCACCGGGATCGCCGCCCTGGAGCCCCGCGCGGCCGCGCTGGTCGCCCGCATGAAGGCGGCGGGGCTGACGCTGGCGACGGCCGAATCCTGCACCGGCGGCCTGATCGCCGGGCTGGTGACCGAAGTCCCCGGCTCCTCCGCTGTGCTCGACCGCGGCTTCGTCACCTATTCCAACGCGGCGAAGACCGATCTCCTCGGCGTGCCCGCGGAACTGATCGAAACATATGGCGCGGTCAGTGAGGCGGTCGCCCGGGCGATGGCCGAGGGCGCCCTCGCCCGCTCGGGCGCCGATCTCGCCGTGGCCGTCACCGGCATCGCCGGCCCGGGCGGCGGATCGGCGGCAAAGCCCGTCGGCCTCGTCCATCTCGCCGTCGCCGTCCGGGGGCGTCCGACCCGTTCTCGGGAGTGCCGGTTCGGCGACATCGGCCGCGGGCCGGTGCGGGCAGCGACCGTCAAGGCGGCGCTGGCGATGGTCGAGGAGGCTCTGGACCCTGTCGCGGCGGCCGCGACCGTCCGGGCCGCGCACGCCGGCGACCTCGCCGGTCTCGCAGCGGTCGAGCGCTCGGCCGCGAGCCTGTTCCGGGGAACCCATCTGGACGCGGCGGCGGACGGCGAGACCCTCCCGGGGGATGTGCTCCAAGGCTGCCTGGACGCCGGTTATCTCTGGGTGGCCGAGGAGCGGGACGGCATCGTCGGCTTCCTCGCGGCGGAAGCGGTCGGATCCGGTCTCCATGTGCTCGAGGTGTCGGTGGCCCGCGCAGCCCAGGGCCGCGGCGTCGGCCGGGCCCTCGTCGATGCTGCCCTGGCCCGGGCGCGGACGGAGGGACGGTCGGCCGTCACTCTGGTCACCGACCGAACCCTGCCCTGGAATGCGCCCTTCTACAGCCGCCTCGGATTCGAAGTGCTGGAACCGCCCCTCGATCCCCACCTCGCCGCTCGCATCGAGGCCGGCCGCGAGCACGGCTTCGACCCCGGGCGGCGCTGCGCGATGCGGCTCGCCCTGACGGGGCTGTGACCGCGGCATCGGGGGGAACGTTCCGCCCGATGCCGCCGCCGACCGTCACGCCTCGGCGCCGCCTTCCGCCTCGTCCGCCTCGTCCGCCTCGCCGTTGATGTCGGAGATGTGCTCGACGCTCACCACCCGCTCGCCCTCGGCGGTCCAGAAGATGCGCACGCCCTTGGACGCGCGGGAGGCGATGCGGATGCCTTCGACGGGCACCCGGATCAGCTGGCCGCCGTCGGAAACCAGCATGATCTGGTCCGCCGGCTCCACCGGGAAGGCGGCGACGAGGCGGCCGATCTCGTCCAGCTTGGACTGGTCGGTCGCCTTGTTGCCCTTGCCGCCGCGCCCCTTGGCCGGGAACTGGTAGGACGACGAGCGCTTGCCGTAGCCCTTCTCGTTCACCGTCAGCACGAACTGCTGGTGGGCGCTCATCTCGGCATAGCGCTCGGAGCTGAGCTGGACCTCGCCCTCGCCCTCGTCCTCGCCGACCGCCTCCTCCTCGGCGTCCTCGGCGTCGCCCTCCTCGAGCAGCGCCTCCTCGCCGGTGATCGCCTTCTGGTTGGCGTTCCACTGGCGCTGGAACAGCTCGCGCTCGGCGGGCGTGCTCTCGAAGTGGCGCAGGATGGCGAGCGAGATCACCTGGTCCCCCTCGCCCAGCGTGATGCCCCGGACGCCGGTGGAGTCGCGGCCCTTGAAGACGCGCACCTCCGGCACCGGGAAGCGGATGCACTGGCCGAGCGCGGTGACCAGCAGGAAGTCGTCCGATTCGGTGCAGGTCTCGACGCCGACGATGCCGTCCTCGCCGTCCTCCTCGTCGAACTTCATCGCGATCTTGCCGTTTCGGTTGACCTGGGTGAAGTCCGACAGCTTGTTGCGGCGCACGCGGCCGCGCCGGGTGGCGAACACCACGTCGAGGTCCGCCCACTCCGCCTCGTCCTCGGGCAGCGCCAGGATCGAGGAGATGCGCTCGCCGTCCTGCAGCGGCAGGAGGTTCTTGATGTACTTGCCGCGCGACTGCGGGGTGCCGACCGGCAGCCGCCAGACCTTCATCTTGTAGACGATGCCGCGGGTGGAGAAGAACAGCACCGGCGTGTGGGTGCTGGCGATGAACAGCCGGGTGACGAAATCCTCGTCCTTGGTCGACATCCCCGACCGGCCCTTGCCGCCGCGCCGCTGGGCCCGGTAGACCGACAGCGGCACGCGCTTGATGTAGCCCTCGTGGCTGACGGTGACCACCATGTCCTCGCGGGCGATGAGGTCCTCGTCCTCCATGTCGGCGTCGCTGTCGAGGATCTCGGTGCGGCGCGGCGTGGAGAAGTTGTCGCGGATCTCGGTCAGTTCGTCGCGGACGATCTGCAGGATGCGCTCGCGCGAGGAGAGGATCGCCAGGTATTCGCGGATCTCGTCGGCCAGCTTGTTGAGCTCGTCGGCGATCTCCTCGCGGCCGAGCGCTGTGAGGCGCTGCAGCCGGAGGTCGAGAATCGCCCGCGCCTGCTCGTCGGAGAGGTTGTAGGTGCCGTCCTCGTTCACCGTATGGCGCGGGTCGTCGATGAGGCGGATCAGCGCCTCCACGTCCGCCGCCGGCCAACGCCGGGTGGTCAGCTGCTCGCGGGCCGTCGCCGGGTCCGGCGCGTTGCGGATCAGCGCGATCACCTCGTCGATGTTCGCCACCGCGATGGCGAGGCCGACGAGCACGTGGGCGCGGTCGCGCGCCTTGCCGAGCAGGAACTTGGTGCGCCGGCTAACGACGTTCTCGCGGAAGCCGACGAAGGCGGCGAGCACCTCCTTGAGGTTCAGGATCTGCGGCCGGCCGCCGTTCAGCGCCACCATGTTGACGCCGAAGGAGGTCTGCAGCGGCGAGAAGCGGTATAGCTGGTTGAGGATCACGTCCGCCACCGCGTCGCGCTTCAGCTCGATGACCACCCGGATGCCGTCCCGGTCGGACTCGTCCCGCAGGTCGGAAATTCCTTCGATCCGCTTCTCGCGCACCAGGTCGGCGATCTTCTCGACCATCGTCGCCTTGTTCACCTGGTAGGGAATCTCGTGGACGATGATCGCCTCGCGGTCCTTGCGGATCTGCTCGACCGAGACCTTCGAGCGCATGATCACCGAGCCGCGGCCGGTGTGATAGGCCTGGCGGATGCCGGCCCGGCCGAGGATCAGCGCGCCGGTCGGGAAATCCGGGCCGGGCAGCACCTCCATCAGGTCCTCGATGGAGATCTCCGGGTCGTCGATCACCCGCAGCGTCGCCTCGATCACCTCGCCGAGATTGTGCGGCGGGATGTTCGTCGCCATGCCGACGGCGATGCCGCCGGCGCCGTTGACCAGCAAATTCGGGAAGCGCGCCGGCAGCACGGTCGGCTCGCGCTCGGAGTTGTCGTAGTTCGACTGGAAGTCGACGGTGTCCTTGTCGAGGTCGTCGAGCAGCGACTTGGAGACCCGCTCGAGACGGACCTCGGTGTAGCGCATGGCCGCCGCGCTGTCGCCGTCCACCGAGCCGAAGTTGCCCTGGCCGTCCACCAGCGGCAGCCGCATGGAGAAGGGCTGCGCCATGCGGACCAGCGCGTCGTAGATCGACTGGTCGCCGTGCGGGTGGTACTTACCGATGACGTCGCCGACCACGCGGGCCGACTTGCGGTAGGGACGGTTCCAGTCGTAGCCGTTCTCGTGCATCGAGTAGAGGATGCGGCGATGCACGGGCTTCAGCCCGTCGCGCACGTCCGGCAGCGCGCGGCTGACGATCACGCTCATCGCGTAGTCGAGATAGCTGCGCTTCATCTCCTCGATGATGGAGATCGGCTTGATGTCCGCCGGCGGCTCGCCGCCGCCGCCCGGACCTTCGATGTCGTCTTCAGCCAATTCGGTGTTCCCGTCGGTGCTGCATGCGGTCGGTCCCGGTCTATACGATTCCGGGCCCGGAAACCAATCTTCCGAGTGCCCTATCGACCACTATTTTCCCACGGAAATCAGCCTTTTCAGGGGCCGCGGGGCTCCTCGGCGGGCCGGTAGCGCTTCAGGAAGGCGTCCTGCTTCTTGCCGGCGACCCGTACGGTAAGCCGGATGCCGCTTTCCGGGGTGTCGGTCCGCTCCAGGACCTCGGCGTTGGCGTAGAGCCAGGCGAGCCCGGCGCCGTCCTCGGGCTCGACCACCACGTGGTAGACTGGCCGGTCGCCGACGAGCCGCTCCTCCACCGCGTCGAGCAGCGCCGGGATGCCCTCCCCGGTGATCGCCGAGATCGCGAAGCGCGCCTCGCCGCCGGCGCCGACGCTCTCCGCCTGCGCCTCCAGCTGTTCCCGCCGGGTCTCGTCGAGGAGGTCGATCTTGTTCCAGACCTCGATGACCCGCTCCGGATCGCCCGGATCCACGCCGAGCTGGCGCAGCACCTCGGCGACATCCTCCGCCTGGGCCTCGGTGTCGGAATGGGAGATGTCGCGCACGTGGAGGATGATCGCCGCCTCGATCACCTCCTCCAGCGTCGCCCGGAAGGCGGCGACGAGATGGGTCGGCAGGTTGGAGATGAACCCCACGGTATCGGACAGCACCGCCTCCACCCCATGCGGCAGGCGGATGCGCCGCAGCGTCGGATCGAGGGTGGCGAACAAAAGGTCCTTGGCGAACACGTCCGACGCCGTCAGGCGGTTGAACAGGGTCGACTTGCCGGCATTGGTGTAGCCGACCAGCGCGATCACCGGGTGCGGCGCCTTCTGCCGCTGGCGGCGGTGCAGGTCGCGGGTGCGGCGCACCTGGTCGAGCTCGTCCTCCAGGCGGGCGATCTTCTCCTGCAGCTGCCGGCGGTCCGCCTCGATCTGCGTCTCGCCCGGGCCGCCCATGAAGCCGAAGCCGCCGCGCTGGCGCTCCAGGTGGGTCCAGGAGCGGACGAGGCGGGATCGCTGGTAGTTGAGGTGGGCGAGGTCGACCTGCAGCCGTCCCTCGCGGGTGCGGGCCCGCGCGCCGAAGATCTCGAGGATGAGGCCGGTGCGGTCCAGCACCTTGGCCTTCAGCGCCTTTTCGAGGTTGCGTTGCTGGATCGGCGTCAGCGCGTGGTCGACGATGACGAGCTCGGCCTCCTCCTCGTCCACCTTGCCGGCAATCTCCTCGACCTTGCCGGTGCCGATCAGCGTCGCCGGCCGGGGCGCGGCGACGCGGACGGGGATCGCGGCGCGGACGTCGAGGTCGATGGCGGCGGCAAGGCCGACGGCCTCCTCCACCCTCGCCTCCATCGCGCGCTGCGTCTGCCGGCCGCGGCCCTCGGCCGCGCCGTCGCCCCGCGAAGGACGGTGATCGATCTCGGGAACCACCACCAGGGCCCGCGTGCGCAGCTTCTCGTGCGACACGGTCCTCTCGCGCGTCTCGGCCGGCTTGCGGCCGTCGGCGTCTTCCTTGTCCGTCAAGCGGCCTCCTGCCGGTGCCCGCCCGTCGCGACGGGGCCCCCGAACGTCGACGCCGCGCGTTGTCCCCGCGCGGCGCCACCCAAACCATCATCGCCCGCCGGGACGGGCGGGTAAAGCCTCAGCCGGCCGATTCCTCGCCCGGCTCGAAAAGTTGCACCGGCTGGGCGGGCATGATCGTGGAAATGGCATGCTTGTAGACCAGCTGGGAGTGTCCGTCGCGGCGGAGGAGTACGCAGAAGTTGTCGAACCAGGTCACGACTCCCTGGAGCTTGACGCCGTTGACGAGGAAGATGGTCAGCGAGGTCTTGTTCTTGCGGACATGGTTGAGGAAGGTGTCCTGAAGGTTCTGCGCACGATCCGCCATTGGAAGTTGGCCTTTCTGGTTGGCCCGCGCCTCCTCGTGGATTGCGGGCACCGCATTTCAGCGCGAAACAGAGGCAAAGTCATCCCCCTTCCATAGTCGGAATGCGGGAAAGCACGTATATTTTCACGCTCCGGCGGTTTCAGACGGGCAGCCGTTCCGCATGGTCGTGGAAGCGCTGGCGCAGCGTGGTGGCGATCGATCCCGGGGCACCGTTGCCGATGACCGCGTCGTCGATGCGAACGATCGGCATCACCACGGTCGACGCGGCGGTGATGAAGGCCTCGCGGGCGGTCTTCGCCTCCTCGACGGACAGCGGCCGCTCCTCCACCTCGAGGCCCTGGTTGGCCGCCACCTCCAGCACCACCGCCCGGGTGATCCCGCGCAGGATGCCGTGCTCGGCCGGCCGGGTCACCAGCCTGCCGTCGCGGGTGACGATCCAGAAGTTGGTGGACGAGCCCTCGGTGACGTTCCCGTCCGCGTCGACGAACAGGGCCTCGTAGGCCCCGGCCTCCCGCGCCGCCTGCTTGGCGAGCACGTTCGGCAGCAGGCCCACCGTCTTGATGTCGACGCGCTCCCAGCGGTTGTCGGGCACGGTGATGGCCGCGACGCCGGCGTCCGCGCGGCGGTCGGCGGCGGCGCGGCTCATCGGCTTGGCGGTGACCACCAGCGCCGGGCTCGCCCCCTTCGGGAAGGCGTGGTCGCGCGGGGCGACGCCGCGGGTCACCTGCAGGTAGACGAGGCCGTCGCGGACGCGGTTGCGGCGGACCACCTCGCGCATCACCACCTCGATCCCCTTGCGGCCGAGCGGCGCGTCGATGCGCAGTTCCGACAGCGAGCGGTCCAGCCGGTCCAGATGGCGCCGCGCATCGATGATCGCCCCGTCGCGGACCTCGCAGGCCTCGTAGACGCCGTCGGCGAACTGGTAGCCGCGGTCCTCGATGTGGACCGCGGCCGCCCCGTGCGGGACGTACCGGCCGTTGACGTAGGCGATTCGGGACATGTCAGGCTCCGCGGGCGACGCATTCCAACCGAAGCAGACTTGGAACTTTCCCTGCGCAAAGGCAAGGGCGACGCGCCCGTCAGCCCGCCGGCAACTCGACGACCCGCCCGTCCTCGAGGGTGATCCGGCGGTCCATCCGCCCGGCGAGCTCATGGTTGTGGGTCGCGATCACGGCCGCGAGGCCGGTGGCGCGGACCAGGGCGGCGAGCGCGTCGAAGACGTAGTGAGACGTCTTCGGGTCGAGGTTGCCGGTCGGCTCGTCGGCGAACAGGATCCGCGGCGCATTGGCGACGGCGCGGGCGATGGCGACGCGCTGGCGCTCGCCGCCGGAGAGCTCCGCCGGCAGGTGGGACGCCCGCGGCTGCAGCTTCATGTAGCCGAGCAGTTCCAGCGCCCGCTTCGACGCCTCCTTGCGGTCGAGCCCGGCGATCATCTGCGGGATCACGATGTTGTCGAGCGCGGAGAACTCCGGGAGGAGGTGGTGGAACTGGTAGACGAAGCCGATGTCGCTGCGCCTCACGGCGGTGCGGGCCCGGTCGTCCAGCGCCCCGCAGGACCGTCCGCCGACCATGATGTCGCCGGCGTCCGGCTTCTCGAGCAGCCCGGCGATGTGGAGGAGCGTCGACTTGCCGGCGCCCGACGGCGCGACCAGCGCCGTCATCTCGCCCGGGTAGAGCGAGAAGTCGCAGCCCTTGAGGATCGGCAGGACGCCCTCGCCCTCGCGGTAGGACTTCTCCACCTTGACGAGCTTCAGCACCGGCTCCCGGGTCTCGTTGCCGGCGGGGCGGAGGGGGGACGACTGGTTCATCACTCGTACCTCAGCGCGTCGACGGGATCGAGGCGGGCGGCGCGCCAGGCGGGATATATGGTGGCGACGAAGGACAGGGCCAGCGCCATGCCGACCACGGTCAGCGTCTCTCCGGCCTCTATGTCGGCCGGAAGGCGGCTGAGGTAGTAGAGTTCCGGCGAGAACAGCTCCGTGGTGGTCAGCCAGGAGACGAACTGGCGGATCTCCTCGACGTTCAGGCAGACGACCAGCCCCAACGCGAACCCGGCCACCGTGCCGGCGACGCCGATCGAGGCGCCGGTGATCAGGAACACGCGCATGATCGCCCCCCGGGTCGCGCCCATGGTGCGCAGGATGGCGATGTCGTGGCTCTTGTCCTTCACCAGCATGGTCATGCCGGAGATGATGTTGAGGGCGGCGACCAGCACGATCAGAGTCAGGATCATGAACATCACGTTCCGCTCCACCTCGAGGGCGGCGAAGAAGGTGATGTTGCGCTGGCGCCAGTCGGTCGCGATCGCCGGGCGCCCGGCCGCCTCGACCACCCGCTCCTTGAGTTCGCCGACGGCGTCCGGGTCCTCGACGAAGACGTCGATGGCGCTGACCGTGTCCGGCATGCTGAAGAAGCGCTGCGCCTCCTCGAGCGGCAGGAACACGAAGGTGGCGTCGTATTCGGACATGCCGATCTCGAAGATCGCGGCGACGGGATAGGCCTTCACCCGCGGCGTGGTGCCGAGGGCGGTGACGTTCCCCTTGGGGCTGACCAGGGTCACCCGGTCGCCGACGGAAACCCCGAGGTTGGTGGCGAGGCGGGTGCCGAGGGCGATGCCGCCGCCCTCGTCGAAGCCCTCCAGCGTGCCCTGCCGCACCGTGCCGGAGACGAGCGGCAGGCTGGCGAGGTCGGCCGCCCGCACCCCGCGCACCAGCGTCCCGAAGGCCCCTGCCGGCCCGGACGACAGCACCTGCCCCTCGACGAAGGGGAGCGCGCCCTTGACGCCGGGAACAGCGAGGATCCGGGAGGTAACGTCGGCGTAGTCGGTGAGCGGACTGTCGATCGCCTGCACCACGATATGGCCGTTGATGCCGAGGATCTTCTCGAGAAGCTGGCCGCGAAAGCCGTTCATCACGGCCATGACGATGATCAGCGTGGCGACGCCGAGCATGATGCCGACGAAGGAGAAGCCGGCGATCACCGAGATGAACGCCTCCTTGCGGCGGGATTTCAGGTACCGCCCGGCCAGCATCCATTCGAACGGGGCGAAGGGCCGCCCTCGTGCGGCACTGCTCATCAAGACCTCCAGACCGCCCCGGGCGGCGGGAATCGCTGCCGCCGGGGTCCTTCCGTTTCGACCCGCCGATCAGGCCTTTTCTGTGACGCGGGCGATCGCGGACTCGAGCGACAGCGAGTGCTTCTCGCCCGTGGAGCGGCGCTTCAGCTCCACCACGCCCTCGGCGAGGCCCTTGGGGCCGACCACGACCTGCCAGGGCAGGCCGACCAGGTCGGCCGTGGCGAACTTGGCGCCGGGCCGGGCGTCGGTGTCGTCGAGAAGCGGCTCCCGCCCAGCCGCCGACAGCTTCGTGTAGGCGTCCTGGCAGGCCGCGTCCACCGCCGCGTCGCCGGGGCGCAGGTTCAGGACGGCCGCGCCGAAGGGGGCGACCTGCTCCGGCCAGATGATTCCCGCCTCGTCGTGGTTCGCCTCGATCAGGGCGGCGACGAGCCGCGACACGCCGACGCCATAGGAGCCCATGTGGACCGGCCGCTCGACGCCGTCCGGCCCGGCGACGCTCGCGCCCATGGCGTCGGAATACTTGGTCCCGAAGTAGAAGATGTGGCCGACCTCGATGCCGCGGGCCGACACCCGGCGCTCCTCCGGCAGCGCCGCGAAGGCGGCCTCGTCGTGCATCTCGTCGGTGGCGGCGTATCGGCCGGTGAAGGCCTCGACGATCGGGGCGAGGTCCGAATCGAAGTCGAGGTCCTCGCCGGGAACCGGCAGTTCCAGGAGGTCGCGGTCGCAGAACACGGCGCTTTCGCCGGTGGAGGCCAGGATGATGAACTCGTGGCTGAGGTTGCCGCCGATCGGGCCGGTCTCGGCGCGCATCGGGATCGCCTTGAGGCCCATCCGCTCGAAGGTGCGCAGGTAGGCGACGAACATCTTGCGGTAGGCGCGCTCCGCCCCGGCCTGGTCGACGTCGAAGGAATAGGCGTCCTTCATCAGGAACTCGCGGCCGCGCATCACGCCGAAGCGGGGGCGCACCTCGTCCCGGAACTTCCACTGGATGTGGTAGAGGTTGAGCGGCAGGTCGCGGTAGCTCTTCACCGAGGCCCGGAAGATGTCCGTGATCATCTCCTCGTTGGTCGGCCCGAACAGCATGTCGCGCTCGTGCCGGTCGGTGATGCGCAGCATCTCCTTGCCATAGGCGTCGTAGCGCCCGCTCTCGCGCCAGAGGTCAGCCGACTGGATCGTCGGCATCAGGAGTTCGACGGCGCCGGAGCGGTCCTGCTCCTCGCGCACGATCTGCTCCACCTTCTGCAGGACGCGCCAGCCGAGCGGAAGCCAGGAATAGATGCCCGCGGACTGCTGGCGAATCATGCCGGCCCGCAGCATCAACCGGTGCGAGACGATCTCGGCCTCCTTCGGCGTCTCTTTCAGGATGGGCAGGAAGAAGCGGCTGAGACGCATGGGGTCCTCGCGGTGCGGCAACGCGGCGTGGGTGATCGGGCGTCAGTCAAAGCGCATCGCACCGCAAAACTCAAGGCCCGCGAACCGGCGGAAAACGGGGCTTCGTGGCCGTGTTCAAGGGGGTCCTCGGCGGGTTCGTCGTTTTTTTGGGCGAGTGTTGCACAAATGGATGACAAGGGCAGAAACCGCGTGTATGGTAACCGCCATAAAAAAAGAAGGATGCGCTTTTCCGGAGTAACGGTCCGAACCAATGGCCCCTCGGGAAGGCAAACTTAAAGCATCTTCGATAAACGCGGTCTGAGTCTTGGGAGGAAAGCCCCGCCGGCGCGGAAATCGCAGCCCCATATTGGATCGATCGGGAGGAAAAATCGGTCCGGTGTGAGTTGGGGTCGACACGCGAACTTTGGGAAAGCAGGGCCTTGGCCCTGCTTTTTCTTTTCACGCAAGCGTCACCCCGCAGCGGAAATTGAGTCTTGAGTGTTGCCGATCTGTCGCAGGTCCAAGGCAGCCGTGGCCGGGTCCCGACGGATGCCGCGCCCTCCCCCGTCCGGCGCCGAGGCCGGAAATCTGCTGACCGGCCGCCCCTGCGCCCCGGATAACCCGAGGGCGGCTCGGAGCGCAGCTAGTCCCGCGCCTTCAGGAGGCGGGCCTTCTCGCGGTTCCAGTCGCGTTCCTTGGAGGTCTGCCGCTTGTCGTGCAGCTTCTTGCCCTGCGCGATCGCGATCTCGCACTTGGCCATGCCGCGGTCGTTGAAGTAGAGGCGCAGCGGCACGATGGTCATGCCCTCGCGGCGCACGGCGGCGAGCAGCCGGTTGATCTGGCGGCGGTGCAGCAGGAGCTTCCGCGGCCGCCGGGTCTCGTGGTTGAACCGGTTGGCCTGCAGGTACTCGGGAATGTAGGCGTTGAACAGGTAGAGCTCGTCGCCCATGGCGCCGGCATAGGCGTCGGACAGGTTTGTCCGCCCCTGCCGGAGGGACTTCACCTCGGTCCCGGTGAGCTGGATTCCCGCCTCGAGCTTGTCGCCGATGGCGAAGTTGTACCTCGCCTGGCGGTTGTCCGCGACGACCTTCCGGGGCGGTTCGGCCGCCTTCTTTGCATTCATTCCCGAAACGCCTTCAGTTGAGCAGCCCCGCGTGCACGAGCGCCCGGCGGAGCGCCGCCTCGGTGGAGGCCGCGACCGGCACCAGCGGCAGTCGGAGCTCGTTCTGCATCCTGCCGAGCAGCGACAGGGCGAACTTGGCGCCCTGCGGGTTCGGCTCGATGAACAACGCCTGGTGCAGCGGGAACAATCGGTCCTGGATCTCCAGCGCGGTCCGGAAGTCGCCGGCGAGGCAGGCGTTCTGGAACTGCGCGCAGAGCGCCGGCGCGACGTTGGCCGTCACCGAGATGCAGCCGTGCCCGCCATGCGCCATGAAGGCGAGCGCCGTGCCGTCCTCGCCGGAGAGCTGGCAGAAGTCCGGCCCGATCGCCTCGCGCTGAGCGCTCACCCGCTCGAGCTTCGCCGTGGCGTCCTTGACGCCGACGATGTTCTTCAGCTCGAACAGGCGCGCCATGGTCTCGACCGACATGTCGATCACCGAGCGCGGCGGGATGTTGTAGATGATGATCGGGATGCCGACTGCGTCGTTGATCGCCTTGTAGTGCCGGTAGAGCCCTTCCTGGTTGGGCTTGTTGTAGTAGGGCGTCACCACCAGCAGCGCATTGGCGCCCGCCCGCTCCGCATGGCGGGCGAGGTCGATCGCCTCGAGGGTGTTGTTGGAGCCGGCGCCGGCGATCACCGGCACGCGGCCGGCTGCCACCTTGATCGCCGTCTCGACCACTTTCTTGTGCTCGTCGTGGCTGAGCGTCGGGCTCTCGCCCGTCGTGCCCACCGGCACGATGCCATGGCTGCCCTCGGCGACCTGCCAGTCGACGAAGGCCTCGAAGGCCTCCCAGTCGACCGAGCCGTCGCGGAACGGCGTGACGAGCGCGGTGATCGACCCCTTGAACATGATGCCCCTTGGTCCTGTCCGGCGTGACGTCCGCCGGCCACCCGCCCGGCGATCGGCGGACAATAGAGGCCCCACCCGGCCGCGACAACTATGGAATTGGCTGGCGGCGGCGGGCGAAGTACGCTCCCTGCGAGTCGATGCCGCCCGCCTGGCTGCGCCGGCACAGTTCCGCCACGAGCCCGGGGCATCAAGAGGGTCCCGCCGCGCCGGAGCCGCCGGGGGGCGAGAGGGAGCCGGAGCCTGCCGATGACCCGACCCGCTGTCCGACTGCTCGCCGCCGGCCTCGCCGCCGCGCTGCTGGCGACGACCGCGACCGCAACCCCGTTGCCGGTGCCGAAGCCCGAGCCGACTGCGCCCGTCCCCGCGCCCGTGAGCTTCGAGGACAAGGCGATCTCCGCGGTCCGCCTCGCCGTCTCGGCGCTCGACCTCAACGACCTTTCCGGCGCGATGGCCGCCGTTGCCAAGAGCGGCGCCCTCGAGCGGGATCTCGTCACCTGGCTCGCCATCCGCCGCCAGGTCTCCGGGCTGACGCCGCAGGCGATCGAGGACTTCGCCAAGCGCAATCCGCACTGGCCGACGACATCGCTGTTCCGCTATCGCTCGGAGCAGGCGCTGCTCCGGATGGACCTCTCCCCGAAGCAGCTTGTCCAGGCCTTCGCCGGGTCGCCGCCGGTCTCCGACGAGGGGATCCTCGGCCTCGCCCGCGCCGAGATCGCGCTCGGCCGCAAGGCGGAGGCGGCGAAGCTCCTTACTCCCTGGTGGGCGCGCGAGACGCTGTCGCCCGACCGCGACCGGCGCGTCGTCGAGGAGTTCGGCGAGGTGCTCGACAAGGCCGCCCACAAGGCGCGGTTCGAGATGCTGATGTACGCCGACCGGGTGGAGCAGGCCCGGCGGCTGGCGCCACTCGTCGGCAAGGACTACGCCGCCCTGGTCGAGGCCCGGTCCGCGGTGCTGCGCGGCATGCCCGATGCCGGGCGCAAGCTCGACGGCGTCGCCGGCGAGGCCCGCACCGATCCGCTGCATGCCTATACGCTCGCCGAGTGGCTCCGCCGCTCCGACCGCAACGAGGAGGCCGCCAAGGCCCTGATGAAGGTGCCGGCGGAAGCGATCGCGCCGGCGCATGCCGACGCCTGGTGGGTCGAGCGGCGGATCATCTCGCGCGGGCTGGCCGAGGAGGGCAAGGCCGCCCTCGCCTACGAACTCGCGGCCGCGCAGCGGGGCGGGAACCCCGAGACGGTGGCCGAGGCGCATTTCCACGCCGGCTGGTATGCCCTGCGGTTCCTCGACGACCCGGCCAAAGCGCGGCGGCACTTCGCCGACCTGCAGAAGTCGGTGACGCTGCCGCTCAGCCGCTCGCGCGCCGCCTACTGGCTCGGCCGCACCGAGGAGGCCGCCGGCAACGTCGAGGCGGCGCGGGCGCACTACCGAGTCGCCGCCGCCGACGAGGCCACCTTCTACGGGCAGCTCGCCCATGTGAAGCTCGGCCGCGACCGGCTGGCGATGCCGCCCGTCCCGGAGCCGACCGCGGAGGACCGCCTCGCCTTCGCCCGCAACGACCTCGCCCGCGCCACCATCCTGCTGGTCGAGGCCGGCGCGCCGGGCGAGATCTCGCCGCTGGTCAACGAACTCGCCCGCCAGCTTCCCTCCGGCGGCCAGGTCGCCCTGCTGGCCGAATGGCTGTCGCGCCGCGGCGACCACCGGACGGCGCTGCAGGTCGGCAAGCTCGCCGCCGACCGCAACCTCGGCACCGAGCGCCTCGCCTTCCCGATCGACGCCATCCCGCGCGACATCGGCGAGACCTCGGTGGAGCCCGCCATGATCTACGCCATCGCCCGCCAGGAGAGCGCCTTCCACACCGGCGCCGTGAGCCACGCAGGCGCCATGGGGCTCCTCCAGCTTCTGCCCGGCACCGCCCGGGAGACCGCCCAGAGCCTCGGGCTGCCCTTTTCCGCCCATCGCCTCACCCGCGACCCCGACTACAACGCGACCCTCGGCGCCGCCCATCTCGGCGAGCTCGTGCAGCGCTTCGGCGGCTCCTACATCCTCGCCTTCGCCGCCTACAACGCGGGCCCGCGCCGGGCGCTGGAGTGGATCGAGCGCTTCGGCGACCCGCGCGACCCCGCCGTCGATCCCGTCGACTGGATCGAAAGAATTCCCTTTGGCGAAACTCGCAGCTATGTTCAGCGGGTGACCGAGAACCTTCAGGTCTATCGCGAGCGCCTGGACGAGTCCGCGAGGCTCGCGATCGCCGATGATCTTTTGCGCGGACCGGATCGTCAGGAGGCAGTGCGTTGACCCGGATCCTGGAATGGACCGCCGCGGACGGCACCACCATCGCCGCCCGCCTGCACGGGCCTGAGACCTCGCCGCACCGGCCTGTCGTCTGCCTGCCGGGCCTCACCCGCAACGGCCGCGACTTCGAGGCGATCGCCGAGGCCCTCGCCTCCGGCGACCGGCCTCGCCGGGTGCTGGCGGTCGACTTCCGCGGCCGCGGCCGCTCCGGCCGGGCGGACCCGTCGACCTACCGGATCGACGTCGAGGCGGCCGACGTGCTGGCCGGGCTCGACCGGGTCGGCTGGGCCGAACCCGCCTTCCTCGGCACCTCGCGCGGGGGCCTCGTCACCATGCTGCTGGCCGCGACGGCGCCCGGCCGGGTCGGCCCGGCGGTGCTCAACGACATCGGGCCGGTGATCCCGACCGCGAGCCTGATCGACATCCGCGCCCGCATGGCCGCCGCCCGCGGCGAGCCGCCGGCCGGCTGGGACGAGGCGGCCGAGCGGCTGAGAAGCTCCCTCGGCGAGGCGTTCCCCGGGCTCGAGGACGAGGGCTGGCACCGCTTCGCCCGGCAGACCCACGCCGAGGACGAGGCGGGGCGGCCGGTCCTTGACTACGATCACCGCCTCGCCGACGCCTTCGCCGCCTTCGACCCGGAGGTCGGCTACCCGCCCATGTGGGACCTGTTCACGGCGCTGGCGCCGCGGCCGGTGATGGCGATCCGCGGGGAACTCTCCGACCTCCTCTCTGAGGAGATCCTCGCCGGCATGCGCGAGCGGATGCCGGACCTCGAGATCCATCGGGTGCCCGGCGAAGGGCACGCGCCGCTCCTCTGGGACGAGCCGACCATCGCGGCCGTCCGGCGCTTCCTCGACGAGGCGGACGCGGCGGCCTGAGCCGCCGCCTCCCCTCAGCGCAGCGGGCCCTCGACCACGAGCCGGCCCGAACCGGTCCGCGCCCGCATCTCCGGCCGGTACATGTCCTCGACGATGGCCGCGGGCCAGGCGAAGTCGCCGGGGGCGACCGCCCGGACCATGTAGCCGACCGAGAAGGCGCCCATGCCGGCCTGGTCGACGGCGGTCAGGAAGCGGTCGGCGCGGAACTCGCTCGCCGCCGTCTTCGGCAGGAGGTCGAGCCATGAGAGGCTGGCGACGTCGGCGCCGGAGAGGAGGTTCGGGTTGTCGATGACGAAGCCCGCGGGCAGCGGGTCGTCCACCATCAGCCGGGCCTCGGCCGACGTCATCCCCTCCACCGTCAGGACCATCACCAGCCGGGTGCCGAGCGGCATCGGCGCGGCGAGGTCCACCTCGTTGCCGTCGAGGTCGTAGGCGCGGCGGGAGATCGAGTAGCCGCGGCCGCCCGCCGGGTCCGGCGTCACCGGCACGCCGGCGACCGTCACCCGCGCGTCCACCGGATAGGGCGCCAGGTTCCTGAGGACCACCGGACCCGGCGCCAGGTCCGCCGCCTCGAAGCCGGCGGTGTAGACGCCCTCGCGGCGGACGCCGTTCACCTCGACGGAGGGCTTGCGCCCGTCGACGAGCAGCGCGTTGGCGGCGAGCAGCAGCCAGGTCTTCTCCTGCGTGCTGGTGTGCTGGACGTCGCCGGCGAGGCCGCGCACCGTTTCGACGAGCGAGTCCACGTCGGTGGAGGCGGCCCGGGTCTCCGACACCAGCGTCAGCATCGCCGCCCCGTCGCGCAGCACGGTTCCGTAGTCAGCGCGCCATCCGGCGCCGCCGGCCTTCGCCGCCAGCGCGTCGCGGGCGGCGCGGAAGGCGCGGTCGGCACCCGCGGCGTCGCCGTAGAGGGCGAGCGCCGCGCCGATCTGGGCCTTGGCGAGCGGGGTCGTGAAGGCGTCGAGCTTCACCTCGGCGTAGTAGCGCAGGTCCCCGACGGCGGCCCGGCCGTTCCGCGCCAGCACGTAGAGGCCGTAGGCGATCGCCTCGCCGCCCTCGGTGAAGTCCTGGGCGTAGGAGAGGCGGTTGCGCAGGTTGGTCAGCGCCAGTTCGAGCGCGACCGGCGGCACGTCGTAGCCCTTCTCCTTCGCCCGGGTGAGGAAATCGGAGACGTAGGCGCTGAGCCAGGCGTCGCCGTCCCAGTCCGGCTGCCAGAGGCCGAAGCTGCCGTTCGCCGATTGGTTGACCAGCACCGCCTCGATGGCCTTCTGCACCCGTTCCCGGACCGGCGCGCCGTCCTCAAGGCCGGCGGCGAGGATCACCTCGTCGAGGTAGACGAGCGGCAGCGCGCGGCTGGTGATCTGCTCGGCGCAGCCATAGGGGTACCTGTCGAGCGCGCGGACGAGCCCCGGCAGGTCGATCCCGGCGAGGCTGCCGACCGTGACCGTCGCCGCCGCCGTGCCGGGGACGAAGTCGGAGAGGAGATCGGCGTCGACGGTGAGCGCACCGCCGCCGGCCGCAAGCTCCAGGTCCGAGACGCGGACGGTGGGCGGCTCGTTCGCCCTGACCGGCAGCGTCAGCGTGCGCGTCAGCACCTCGCCGCCCGGAACGGTGAGCGCCACCGTGAGCGTCTCGTCGCCGACCCCCCTCGCCTCGAGCGGCACCAGCACGCTCGCGCTCGACCTGTCGGCGAGGGTGAGGGTGCGATCGGCGAAGGCCTCGTCGACGCCGACGAGGTCGCCGGCGGCGCGGACCGCCAGGCGGAACTCTCCGCTCGGTCCGGTCACATGGGTGAGGTCGAGCCGCAGCCGGCTGCTGTCGCCGGGGGCGAGGAAGTTCGGCAGCGCCGCCTGCACCACCACAGGGTCGCGCACCAGCACGTCCGCCGAGCCGTGGCCGACGCCGCGGGCGGACCAGGCCATCGCCATGACGCGGACGGTGCCGTTGAAGTCCGGCAGGTCGAAGCTGGCGCGGACCTTCCCGTCCTCGCCGGCGCGGGTCACGCCCTGGAAGAAGGCCACGAGCGTCTCCATCGGCGGCGGCCCGACCAGCCGGGCGATGCCGGCGCCGTCGCCGCCGGAGCGGACCTCCCCGCGCGTGCCGATGGTGGTGTCGATCAGCCGGCCGTAGAGGTCGCGGATCTGCATGCCGAGGCTGCGGCGGGCGAAATACCAGTCGTCCGGCGCCGGCGGCTCGAAGCCGGTGAGGTTGAGGATGCCCGCGTCGACGGCGGCGAGGGTGACGAATACCTCCTCCCCCGCCCGGGCCGACGGCAGGTCGATCTCGATCGGCAGCGGCCCGCGCGGACGCACCTCGTCCGGCACGGCGACCTCGACCTCCAGCCGGCGCTCCGCCGGGTCCACCCCGGCCCAGGCAAGGCCGAGCGCCCGCTGCGGCATCCGCCCGGCCGGGACGTCGAGCGGCCGGATCAGCTCGGCGGTGACATAGGCGCCGGGGCCCCACTCGCCAGTGACGGGGAAGCTCGCCGTGCCGCCCTCCTCGCCGACGTCGATCACCTGCATGTCGATCAGCCGGTCGTCCACCACCGACACGATGGCCTTTCCGGGGAAGCGCGGCAGGATGCGGGCGGTGAGCCTGTCGCCGACCGCATAGGCCGGCTTGTCGAGGGACACCTCGAGGATGTCCGGCGCGGGGTCCGCCCCCGGCGGGACGTACCAGCCGGAGTAGAAGCGGAAGCTCGCCGGGACGAGCTGGCCCGACGGATCCTCGACGGCGAGGCGGTACTCGCCCCAGTCCGTCGCCGCCTCGATCGCGGCCGCCCCTTCGGCCGGGGTGTCGACGCTGCCGGAGGCGACGCGCTCCGTGGTCTCCAGCAGCCGGTAGGTCCAGCTGCCGCCGTCGCGGTACCACTGGTAGCGCTTGTCGATCCGCGACAGCGTCCAGGCGAGGCCGGAGGCGGCGACGCGTCGGCCGTCCGGGCCGAAGGCGGCGAGCTCGAATCGGGCCGGCGCCCCCTCGCGGACCGTTTGCTCGAAGCCCGGCTTGACGCCGATCCGCGCGCGGTCGGTCGTCACCGGGAGTTGCCGACGACGCTCGACCGGCCGGCCGTTGGTGTCGAGCACGCGGACGTGCACCGCCGCAGTCAGCGGCAGGGTGGTCTCGGAGACGTCCGGCACCATCAGCGTCACCACCGAGGCGCCCGTCTCGTCGGTGGGCGACGCGGAGACGGGCTCGGCGACCGGCGTGAACTCCTCGTCGTCGAGGCCGAAGCGCCAGCCGGGGGCGGAAGGAATCCCGTCCGCCCGGGTCACGTAGACCTCGCCCTCGATGGAGAGGTTCGCGGCCGGGGCGCCGTAGAGCCACTCGGCGGTGATCGTCACGTCGCGCATGCCGCCGGCCTCGAGCGGCGCCTCGCCGGGGTCGAAGTCAAAGTCGATGCGCTCGGGCAGGAAGTCCTCGACGAGGAAGCCGGTGGTGGCGAGCGCCGCAGCCTCGGGGTCGGTGTGGATCCCGGCGCTCCAGGACCCGCGCATGGCGCCTGCCGGCAGGTCGAAGGCGAAGGTCCGCCCGCCCGCGCCCTCGTCGCCCGCGGTGCGGCGCAGGAACTCCACCCCGTCCGGCCGGCGGACGATGACGGTGAGCGGCAGGTCGGCGAGCGCCTCGGCCCGGCCGTCGCGGGCGAGCGCGGTGAGGTGGACCCGCTCGCCCGGCCGGTAGATGCCGCGCTCGGGCGTGGCGAACACGTCGACGGGCTGCGGCGGCGGGCGGCCGGTGACGCCGCGGTCGGTGAGGTCGAAGGCCGGCGCGGAGAGGTCGAGGAAGACGAAGTCGCCCCCCGCGCTCGCGCTGACCGGCGCCGGCGTGTTGCCGCCGGCCCCGCGCAGGAGGCCCGGGTCGAGGCGGGCGTAGCCGGCCTCGTCGGTGGTGGCGGTGCCGAGCACCTCGTTGTTGCGGGCGACCAGCGTGACCGTCGCCCCGGCGACCGGACCGGCGGTGCCGAGCGAGCGGAGCACCACGTGCAGGCCGTCGTTGCCGGTCATCGTCCGCATGCCGATGTCGGTGACGACGAACCACTGGGTCGCCAGGTCGCCCCACTGGTCGGACGCATCGGCCACCTTGGCGAGCATGGCGTAGACGCCCGGCTCGAGGTCCTTCACCACCTCGCCCACCGGGATCGCCGTGGTGACCTCGCGGTTGGTCTCGCGCCGGACCTCGACGGTGCCCGTCCAGACCGCCTCGCCGCTCTGCCCGGCGATGTCCTCGGCCTGCCACTCCCCCATCGCGTTGAGGAAACGATAGCCGTCCATCACCGAGGCGAGGTTGCGCTCGCCGACGCGGACCACCCGCGCCTCGATCCTGTCGGCGTTCACCGAGACCACCGGGATCGTCGCGGCCTCGTGCCGGGGCAGCACATAGGCCCGGCCGACGAAGCGCACCGAGGCGTCGCGGTCGCGAACGTAGAACTCGGTGGTGACCGAGCGGGAGAGGACCTCGGCTCCGTCGGCGGAGGGCAGGCCCTGCCGCACGGTCATCGCATAGCGGCGGCCGAACTCGGCGCCGGACGCGCAGATCTGGCCGCTCTCCGCCTCGATCGCCAGCCCGTCGCCGCCGGCGATGGCCACGTAGTCGGCGATGTTCGGCAGCTGCCAGAGGATCGGGTCGGAGAAGGAGACGCAGATGCGCGGGCTCTCGCTCTCGGTATCCACCCGGTTGTCGACGACGCGGAAGCCGTGCCGCGCGACGAGGTCGTCGAGCCGCGCCCGCGCCTCGGCGGTGTCCTCCGCCGCCACCCGCGCCCGGGCCGCCTTGATGGCGGTGCGCCAGTCCTCGATCCGCTCGTAGCCGGTGACCAGG
The DNA here is from genome assembly GCA_041687675.1 of Pleomorphomonas sp. GTDB lineage: Bacteria > Pseudomonadota > Alphaproteobacteria > Rhizobiales > Pleomorphomonadaceae > JAWLBM01. The sequence continues at coordinate 126,137 of JAWLBM010000002.1, forward strand.
AGATCGAGGGCGCGGACCCGCTCGGCGTCGTCGAGGGCGCGGACATAGGCGTTGATCGCGCCGGCGCGACCGTCCTGCTGCAGCTGCCAGCGGGCGGAGTAGTCGGTGCCGGCCGCGTTCAGCGACATGCCGGCATAGGCTTCCCAGAGGTCGAACCGCTCGGGGGCGAGGCGGATGGCCGACCGGTAGAGGCCCGCCGAGCGGGCGAGGTCGCCGGCAAGGGCGCTCGCCCGCGCGGCCTCGATCACCTCGTCGAGGGTCCCCTCGACCTGCAGGCCGCCGATGGTCCGGACCATGTCGCCGGCGAGGTCGAAGTCCCCCTCACCGACGAAGTCGAGCTCCTGCCGCCTTACCGCCTCGAGTTCCGGCCCGGCGACCGGTCCCTCGACGATCCGGCCGGAGACCGCACCGGGGAACGAGCGCAGGTCGCCGAAGTCGGCCTTCTTGAAGCACCAGCGCGCCTTGACGTTGTAGGTGAAGGCCTTGCAGGCCCCGTCGGCGACGCAGGCCGCCTCGCAGTCCTCCACCGAGACGTCCTTGAGGGTCTCGAGGTCGCGGCCGAAGTAGTCGGCCCCCTCGGTCACGATCGCCCGGCGCTCGGCCAGGGCCGGCCCGGCGAGGATCGCGGCGAAGAGAATCGCGCCCGCGGCGCGGACTGCACGATGCCAGATGGACATGCCCCGACCTCCCCCGGACCCGGGACGCCAGCCGCCAGGTGACCCGCGCGTCCCGCTGCGACGGCGATTAGAGCAGCGCCCCCACCACCGCACAAGTGACAGGAAGGATCCCGGCCGATGATGTCGAAAGGAAGACGGCCGGAACCCTCAGAGCGTGCGTCGCGTCGGATCGGCGGCGTCGATGACGCGGAGTTGCGGCCGCGGTTCGCCCTGCCAATGGTCGAGGGTGAGCACGCCGGCGACGTGCAGCGGCTTGCCGCGGCTGGCGGCGATGAGGTCGCCGAGCGGCTGGCCGGCGGCGCGGAAGGCCATCGCCTTGAGCTTGGTGCCGTCCGGCGACTGGAGCTGCATCCGGACGTGGCCGTTGCCGACCGGCTCCGCATAGGCCACCCGGTGCGCCGGCAGCGCGAACACCGGGTCGGGCTGGCCGGAGCCGAAGGGACCGCAGCGCTCCAGGGTCTCGATCAGGTCGACGGTGGCGCCGCCCGCGGTCACCGCGCCGTCGATCGGCAGGCTGCGGTCGGCGGCGGCGGCCTCCACGCCGGCCCGCACCCGCTCGTCGACGAAGCGCGAGAGGTCGGCGATGCGCTCGCGGTCGACCGTGAGGCCCGCCGCCATGGCGTGCCCGCCGCCTTTCCGGAGCAGCCCCTCCGCCACCGCCTCGCGGACCACCCGTCCGATGTCGACCCCGGGGATCGAGCGGCAGGAGCCGGTGCCCGGGCCCTCGCCGTCGAGGGCGATGGCGATCGCCGGGCGGTTGTGCCGCTCCTTGAGCCGCGCGGCGACGAGGCCGACGATGCCCGGGTGCCAGCGCTCCGAGGCGGCCACCACCACGGCCGGGTCGCGGCCCGCCATTTCGGCGGCGACCATCGCCTCCGCCTCCTCCAGCGCCAGGGCCTCCATGGTCTGGCGCTCGCGGTTGAGCCGGTCGAGTTCCGCGGCCATGCGGCCGGCCTCGACCGGGTCCTCGCACATCAGCAGGCGGGCGCCGAGCGCGGCGTCGCCGATCCGGCCGCCGGCGTTGATGCGCGGCCCGATCAGGTAGCCGAGGTGGTAGGTCGTCGGCGGGCCGGAGAGGCGCACGACGTCGCCGAGGGCGGCGATGCCGCGGTTGAGCCGGGAGCGCATGACCTGCAGGCCCTTCACCACATAGGCCCGGTTGAGGCCGCTGAGCGGGACGACGTCGCAGACCGTGCCGAGGGCGACGAGGTCGAGCAGGGCGAGAAGATCCGGCTCCGCCTGTCCCCGCCGGGCGAACCAGCCGCGGCGCCGGAGTTCCCGCTGCACCGCCACGGCGCCGAGGAAGGTGACGCCGACCGCGGCGAGATGGCCGAGGCCGGAGAGATCGTCCTGCCGGTTCGGATTGACCATCGCCCGCACCTCGGGGATCTCCACGCCCGCCTGGTGGTGGTCGAGCGTCACCACGTCCAGCCCCGCCCGCCGGGCCGCCTCGAACGCCTCGAAGCTGTGGGTGCCGCAGTCGAGCGTCACCAGCAGCCGGGCGCCGCCGGCGGCGAGGTCGCCGACCGCGCGCGGGTTCGGGCCGTAGCCGTCGACGAGGCGGTCGGGGATGTAGACCACCGGCTCCAGGCCGTAGGCGCGGAGCAATCGGCCGAGCAGCGCCGACGACGTCGCCCCGTCGACGTCATAGTCGCCGAAGATGGCGACCGCCTCGCCGCGCTCCACCGCGTCGGCGATCCGGTCCGCGGCGGCATCCATGTCGACCAGCAGGGAGGGGTCCGGCATCAGCCGCTTCAGCGTCGGCGCGAGGTAGTCCTCCGCCGCGTCGGCCTCGATGCCGCGCGAGGCGAGAACGCGCGCCACCACCTCCGGAAGGCCGCAGCGCTGGGCGATGGCGAGGGCGATCGGATGGAGGTTCGGGCCAAGCCGGTCGGTCCAGATGCGACCCGTGGCGGATCGCATCACGTCGAGGACCGGGCGCGGGGTGGTGTCCAGCACGGCGGGGTCGGCGAATCGGGTCACGGCAACCATGACCGACCATAGCCGCGGGATCCCGGCGGTGCGAGGGCCGCCGGGACTTCATCCCCCACTGAGCGTCGTCAGCGGGCCTCGAACTTCGACATGTCGGTGTGGGAGGCGCGGATCCAGCGCACGGTGCCGGTCGAGGAGCGCATCACCACGGTGTGGGTCTCCACCCGGTCGCCGCGGGCGAACTTGACGCCCTGCAGCAGGTTGCCGTCGGTGACGCCGGTCGCGGCGAACAGCACGTCGCCCTGCGCCATCTCCTCCATCAGGTACTTCTTGCGCACGTCCTCAATGCCCATGCGCTGGGCGCGCTGGACCTGTTCCTCGCGGTTGATCACCAGGCGGCCCTGCATCTGGCCGCCGATGCAGCGCAGCGCCGCCGCCGCCAGCACGCCCTCCGGCGCGCCGCCGATGCCGAGGTAGATGTCGATGCCGGTCTCGTCCGGCTCGGTGGTGTGGATGACGCCGGCGACGTCGCCGTCGCCGATCAGGCGGATGGCGGCGCCGGTGCTGCGCACCTCCTCGACGAGGCGCGCGTGGCGCGGACGGTCGAGGATGCAGGCGGTCACCTCGCCCACCGGCACGCCCTTGGCCGCGGCGACGGCGCGGATGTTCTCCGCGGGCGTGGCGTCGAGGTCGACGAGGCCCGGCGGATAGCCCGGGCCGATGGCGATCTTGTCCATGTAGACGTCGGGGGCGTTCAGCAGCCCGCCCTGCTCGGCGATGGCGATGACCGCCAGCGCGTTCGGCAGGTTCTTGGCGCAGATGGTGGTGCCCTCGAGCGGGTCGAGCGCGATGTCGACCTTCGGCCCCTTTCCGGCGCCCACCTCCTCGCCGATGTAGAGCATCGGCGCCTCGTCCCGCTCGCCCTCGCCGATCACCACGGTGCCCTGGATCGGCAACTGGTTGAGCTCCCGGCGCATGGCGTCCACCGCGGCCTGGTCGGCGGCCTTCTCGTCGCCGCGGCCGCGCAGCCGGGCTGCCGATACGGCCGCGCGCTCGGTGACGCGGACGAGTTCGAGAGTGAGGATGCGGTCGAGCGAGCTACCGGCCTTGGGCGACATCAATTCCTATCCCTGTTCGATCGTCGGCTGCCAGCGGACACGAGACTGCGGGTCCGCGTCAATCGACCGATCGGCCTATCCAAGCCCCCTCGGCCTGTGAGTGCTAGTCCTCGAAACTTGCCTCAAAGATCTTCGCTTCTGATTAGTTTGGGGCTCGAAGCAATGTGCCCGTCCCGCTCGATCTCGGCCAGCGCCTTGCGGATCTCCGTCTCGCGGGTGGCGTAGGTGATCAGCACCACCGGCTGCGGATCCTCCGGCACCGCGGCGGCCGGCGCCTCTGAGCGCGGCGCCCGGCGCCGCTGCACGATCGACTCCAGCGAGATGCCGTGCTCGGCCATGCGGGTGGCGATGCCGGCGAAGGCGCCCGGCCGATCGAACACCGAGAGGCGCACGTAGTAGCCGCCGAGGTGGGTCCCGATCTCCGCCCGCACATAGGGCTCGAGGTCGGCGGCGCTGCGGCCGAACACGGGCGTGGCGTTGCCGCGGGCGATGTCGACCACGTCGGCGATCACCGACGAGGCCGTCGCACCGCCGCCCGCGCCGGGGCCGACCAGCACGATCTCGCCGACGGCGTCGCCGTCGAGGGCGACGGCGTTGAGCACGCCGTCGGTCCGCGCCACCGCGGAGGACTTCGGCACCATGGTCGGGTGCACCCGCGCCTCGATGCCGGCGCCGATGCGGCGGGCGATGCCGAGCAGCTTGATCCGGTAGCCGAGTTCGTCGGCGGCGACGATGTCGGCGAGGGTGATCTCGCCGATCCCCTCGACGTAGATCGCCTCCGCGTCGATCTCGGTGCCGAAGGCGAGGCTGGCGAGGATCGACAGCTTGTGCGCGGTGTCGAAGCCCTCGACGTCGAAGGTCGGGTCCGCCTCCGCATAGCCGAGGCGCTGCGCCTCGGCGAGGCAGGCCTCGAAGGAGAGGCCCTCCCGCTCCATGCGGGTCAGGATGTAGTTGCAGGTGCCGTTGAGGATGCCGTAGACGCGGGTGATCCGGTTGGCCGCGAGGCTCTCCTTCAGCGTCTTGATGACCGGGATGCCGCCGGCGACGGCGGCCTCGAAGCCGATCGCCACGCCTGCCTCCTCGGCCATCCTGGCAAGCTCCACGCCGTGCCTCGCCAGCAGCGCCTTGTTGGCCGTGACGACCGGCTTGCCGGCCGAAAGCGCCGCACGGACGGTCGCCTCCGCCGGGCCGCTATCGCCGCCGATCAGTTCCAGCACCACGTCGACGCCGGGATCGCGGGCGAGAGCGGCCGGGTCGTCGTGCCAGGCGAGCGGCGAGAGGTCCACGCCGCGGTCGCGGGTGCGGTCGCGCGCCGAGACGGCGACCACCTCGATCGGACGGCCGGCCCTCAGGGCGAGGCCGTCGGCATTGTCCCGGACGATGCGCAGGACGGACGCTCCCACGGTGCCGAGGCCGGCGAGGCCCAGGCGAAGCGACTTCGGCATGGTGTTTCCCGTGCTGGAACTCGATGCGGACACGGCGCGCGGGCGCCGGGAGGCGCCGCCACCCCGGGCCGCGGGCGGGCGATCAGCGGCGTGCGTTGATCGGGATGACGTTGTGCATCGTTTCATCCGCGTGATCAAGGAAGCGGCGGATCGACCGCGCCGCCTGGCGGATGCGCTGCTCGTTCTCGACGAGGGCGATGCGGACGTAGTCGTCGCCGTGCTCGCCGAAGCCGATCCCCGGCGCGACGGCGACGTCGGCCTTCTCGATGAGGAGCTTGGAGAACTCCAGGCTGCCGAGCGCGCGGAACTTCTCCGGCAGCGGCGCCCAGGCGAACATCGAGGCCCGCGGCGGCGGGATCTCCCAGCCGGCGCGGCCGAAGCTCTCGACCAGCACGTCGCGGCGGCGCTTGTAGGTCTGGCGCACCTCGTCGATGTGCCTCTCCGCGTCCGGCGCGTTGAGCGCCGCGGCCGCGGCGACCTGGATCGGCGTGAAGGCGCCGTAGTCGAGGTAGCTCTTCACCCTTGCGAGCGCGGCGATCAGGCGCTCGTTGCCGACTGCGAAGCCCATCCGCCAGCCGGCCATCGAGAAGGTCTTCGACATGGAGGTGAATTCCACGGCGACGTCCATGGCGCCGGGCACCTCGAGGATCGAGGGCGGCGGCACGCCGTCGTAGAAGATCTCCGAATAGGCGAGGTCGGAGAGCACGAACACCTCGTGCCGGCGGGCGAAGGCCACCACGTCCTTGTAGAAGTCGAGGTCCGCAACCTCGGCGGTGGGGTTGCTCGGGTAGCAGAGCACCATGGCGATCGGCTTGGGGATCGAGTGGATCACCGCGCGCTCCAGCGCATGGAAGAACTCCGGCCCCGGCGTCACCGGGATCGAGCGGATCACGCCGCCGGCCATCAGGAAGCCGAAGGCGTGGATCGGGTAGCTGGGGTTCGGGCAGAGCACCACGTCGCCCGGCGCGGTGATCGCCTGGGCCATGTTGGCGAAGCCTTCCTTGGAGCCGAGCGTCGCCACCACCTGGGTCTCGGGGTTGAGCTTCACCCCGAAGCGGCGGTCGTAGTAGGCCGCCTGGGCGCGGCGCAGGCCGGCGATGCCGCGGGAGGCGGAGTAGCCGTGGGTGTCAGGCCGCCGCACGGTGTCCACCAGCTTGTCAACGATGTGCTTCGGGGTCGGCAGGTCGGGATTGCCCATGCCGAGATCGACGATGTCCGCGCCCCCGGCCCTTGCGCTGGCCTTCAGCCGGTTGACCTGCTCGAACACGTAAGGCGGCAGTCGCTTGATCTTGTGGAACTCGGCGTTGCTCATGGCCAGTCATCCCGTCGCGGGGCGAATCGATCGGCGCGGCCGCGGCCGGTCCAGCGCACAGGTCGCAAGGTCATAGCACCTCGCGGCGATCGCGTGGGCGGAAATTCGTCTACTGCGGGGCGGGAACGCAGGCCGGGTCGACGGCCGGGTCGCAGACGGGCGGAACGGGCTCGGCGGTCGCCCCCTCGAGCAGTTCCCTCGCCTCCTCCTCCTGCTGCTGGCGGATGATCGTCAGCGCCATCGCCGAGGGCAGCCCGCCGACCGCCGCACGGCCCTCGTCGGCGTTGCGGTCCGCGGCGGCGCCGAGGTCGCGGGCGAGTTCGTCGCGGTCGTCCGGCGACAGCACCGGCTGGCTGTCGGCGGTGCCGGGCAGCGCCGGAAGGCGGTCCGCGAGGAAGTCGGCCGGGCCCTGCGCGCAGCCGGCGAGGATGAGGATCGCGGCGGCCGCCGCCCCCCATGGTCCGATCGCCCGTGCCACCATGCGCTTGCCCCTTTCTCCACCGGGTCCGTCCGTCTATTGACGGGGATGCCCGAACCGTCGGCCGACCTTAGTTTACACGACGTGAATCCGCGGTGAACGGCGAGGGCGTACCGTCCGCGGGCGAACCGCGCTAGCATGGACGCGGTTGGGTGGAGAGTCAGGAACCGGGGGAGTGCTGATGGACGCGGACAAGACGCCGGGGGCCGAGTCGCCCCTGCTGCGGTACATCGTGAACAACCCGGAGGCCTTCGCCCACAACATCGCGGCCATGGTCGAGCAGTTCGGCCGCGCCGCCGCCGCCTATGTCGAGCCGCGCGAGAAGGGCGAGGTCAAGGCGGTCGCCTCGGACGAGATGACCGAGGTGGTCAAGACGCTCGCCAAGGTCGGCGAGTTCTGGATGCGCGACCCGCAGCGCTACATGGAGGCGCAGAACCGGCTGATGGCCGGCTACATGAACCTGTGGTCGTCGAGCCTCAAGCGGATGATGGGCGAGCCGGCGGCGCCGGCGGCCGAGCCGGAGCCCGGCGACAGGCGCTTCCAGGACGAGGACTGGCGGGCGCACCAGTTCTACGACTTCGTCAAGCAGTTCTACCTGATCTCCAGCCGCTGGGCGCAGGAACTGGTCGAGGAGGCCGGCGGCCTCGACGAGCACACAAAGCACAAGGCGGACTTCTACATCCGCCAGATCGCCGCCGCCCTTTCCCCGTCCAACTTCGTGCTGACCAACCCGGAGCTGATGCGGGAGACGCTGGAGACCAACGGCGAGAATCTCGTCCGCGGCCTCAAGATGCTCGCCGAGGACATCGAGGCCGGCGGGGGCGAGTTGCGGATCCGCCAGTCGGACCCGGGCCAGTTCAAGGTCGGCGTCAACCTCGCCCTCACCCCGGGCAAGGTGATCCACCAGAACGAGGTCTGCCAGATCCTCCAGTACCAGCCCTCGACGGACAAGGTGCTGAAGCGGCCGCTGCTGATCGTGCCGCCGTGGATCAACAAGTTCTACATCCTCGACCTCACGCCCGAGAAGTCGTTCATCAAGTGGGCGGTGGACCAGGGCCACACGGTCTTCGTGATCTCCTGGGTCAACCCGAACCGGCGGCACGCGGAGAAGAGCTTCGAGCACTACATGAAGGAGGGCATCGTCGAGGCCCTCGACGTCATCGAGGCGGTGACGAAGGTGCGCGAGGTGAATGCCATCGGCTACTGCGTCGGCGGCACGCTGCTGGCGGTCGCGCTCGCCTGGATGGCCAAGGCCGGCGACGACCGGATCCGCACGGCCACCTTCTTCACCACCCAGGTGGACTTCCGCAATGCCGGCGACCTCAAGGTCTTCGTCGACGAGGAGCAGATCCGCATCCTCGAGGAGAAGATGAGCGAGCGCGGCTACCTCGAGGGCAAGAAGATGGCCGCGGCCTTCAACTCGCTGAGGGCCAACGACCTGATCTGGCCCTATTTCGTCAACAACTACATGCGCGGCAAGGAGCCCTTCCCGTTCGATCTCCTATTCTGGAACTCCGATTCCACCCGCATGCCGGCGGCCAACCACTCCTTTTACCTGCGCAACTGCTACCTGGAGAACCGCCTCGCCGAGGGCACCATGGAGATCGCCGGGACGCGGCTGGACCTCCACTCGGTGACCATCCCGATCTACAACCTCGCCACCCGCGAGGACCACATCGCCCCGGCGAAGTCGGTCTTCGTCGGCTCGCAGCTGTTCGGCGGGCCGGTGGAGTATGTGATGGCGGGATCGGGGCACATCGCCGGCGTGGTCAACCCGCCGGCGCGAAAGAAGTACCAGTACTGGACCGGCGGCCCGCCCAAGGGCGACCTCAAGGACTGGATCGCCGCCGCCGAGGAGCACGCCGGCTCCTGGTGGCCGCACTGGGACGCCTGGATCCGGAGCCACGACGACACCACCGTCAAGGCCCGCAAGGTGGGCGGCGGCCGCTACAAGCCGATCGAGGACGCGCCGGGCCGCTACGTCACCGTCCGGAGCTGACCGGCCCGTCGCCGCGGCCGAGGACGGAGAGGCCGGCGAGGAGCCAGGCCGCCATCAGCGCGAAGCCGCCGGAGGGCGCCGCCATCGGGAAGAGGTGCCGGCCCTGGAAGGCCCTGAGCGCCAGGTCGCCGGAGAAGAGCAGCACGCCGACGACCATCACCAGGGCGGCGAGGCGGCGGAGCGCCGCCGATCCCGCCCGCGGCGTGGCGAGGCCGAGCAGCGCCGCGGCGTGCAGCAGGGCCATCCATCCGGCGGTGTCGAGGTTCGCCCCCGGCGCCGCATGTGCCCCCGCCGCCGAGAGCGCGACGCCGGCGGCGCCGAGGAGCCCCGCGGAAAGGCCGATCGTCCTGTCGAAGCCGCTTGCCATGTCCGCGTCCCTTTCCTCGTGATTGGCTTCCGTACCCGTTTCATGCCATAGCCGCGCGATGACGACCACGCGCCACGGTGTCCGGGGAGCGGCGTGCTGATCCCGATCGACGACATCGACGACCCGCGCCTCGACGGCTACCGGAACCTCCGCGACCGCGACCTGCGCGACGCCCACGGCGGCCGCTTCGTCGCCGAGGGCGAGAGCGTGCTCAAGGTGCTGCTGTCGCCGGCGAGCCTCGCGTCGGCGGAGAGCCTGCTCGTCGCCGCAAATCGCGTCGACACGGTCCGCCGGATGGTCGGGGGGCGCGATGCGCCGCCCGTCTATGTCGCCCCGCCCGGGATGATGGAGCGGATCGTCGGCTTCGACATGCACCGCGGGCTGCTCGGCCTCGGCCTCAGGCCGCGGCCCCTCGAGGCGGCGGCGCTGTTGGCGGACCGCCCTCGCCTCGCCCTAGGCCTCGCCTCGATCGCCAACCACGACAACGTCGGCGGCATCTTCCGCAACGCGGCCGGCTTCGGCGTCGGCGCGGCGCTCATCGATCCCGCGACGGCAGATCCCTATTACCGCAAGGCGCTGCGGGTCTCGGTCGGCGGCGTCCTCCGGGTGCCCCAGGCGCGGGTCGCCTCCGCCGACGCCATGGTGGACGCCTTCCTCGCCGCCGGCTACCGGGTGCTCGCCCTCTCCCCGCGCGGGGCGCGCCGCCTCGACGAGGTGGACCGGACCGGGCCGCTGGCGCTGATGCTCGGCACGGAGGGCCCGGGCCTGCCCGAGAGCGTGATGGCGCGCTGCGAGACCGTCCGCATCGACATGCACGCCGGCTTCGACAGCCTCAACGTCGCCGTCACCGCCGGCATCGCCATCTACGAGCTTTCAAGAAGCGAGAGCGCTTTCCGATCAGGTGGACTCATCTGATCGACAAGAAATCGCTCCAGAGTGAGAGCTTTAAACCTCCGGGATCCGCCACAGCCGGTCGGGCGGAAGGCCGAGGTGCACGGTCTCGCCCGGGCGAAGCCCGCGGCCCGCCACCGCGTCGACGGCCGCCGAAAGGCGGATGCCCGCGGCCTCCGCGACCACCAGCGCATGGGTGCCGCGGTAGGCCGCCTCCCGCACCACCGCCTCGAGCGTATTCGGACCCGCCGGGGCGGCGAGCGCGACGGCCTCCGGGCGGATCGCCAGGGTGGCCGGCCCGGACGGCCCGGGGTCCGAGAGCGCGAGGCGCCCCAGCGGCGACACGAAGGCCCCCTCCTCCACCCGCCCCTCGACCAGGTTGGAGGCGCCGAAGAACACCGCCGCCGCGCGGCTGGCCGGCCGCTCGAACAGGTCCTCCGGCGGTCCCTCCTGCAGGATGCGCCCGTCCATCATCAGCGCGATCCGGTCGCCCACCGCCACGGCCTCCTCCCGGTCGTGCGTCACGAACAGGGTCGTCGTCCCGGTCTCCCGGACGAGGGCGGCGATCTCGGCGCGAAGGTCGGACCGGAGTTCCGGGTCGAGGCTCGACAGCGGCTCGTCGAGGAGCAGCACCCGCGGCCGGACGACGAGGGCCCTGGCGAGCGCCACCCGCTGTGCCTGCCCCCCGGAAAGCTCCCCCGGCCGCCGGTCGGCGAAGCCGGCGAGGCGCACGCGGGCGAGCATGGCCTCCACCTCGGCGGCGACCCGACCGCGCGGCAGCCCGCGCATCCTCGGGCCGAAGCCGACGTTCGCCTCGACGCTCATGTGCGGGAAGAGCAGCGTCTGCTGCACCATCATCACCGCGCCGCGGCGCTCCGGCGCGACCGCCGTGACATCCTCTCCGTCCAGCATCACCCGTCCGGCGTCCGGCGCCGAGATGCCGGCGACGAGGCGGAGCAGCGTGGACTTGCCGCAGCCGGACGGCCCGACGACGGCCGTCACGGACCCGGCGGCAAGGTCCAGCGAGACGTCGTCGACGGCCGGCCGCTGCGCGCCGGGAAACCGCCGGACCAGATGTTGCAGCGAGACGCGGCTCATCGCCCGCCCCTCCGCCGCCCCGGCCGCGGCCGGACCCGGGCGAGATGGCGCGACGAGGCGGCGAGCACCAGCGCCCCGGGCAACACCGTGAACACCGCCGCCACCCCGGCGACGTCCAGCCGGCCCGCGCCGGCGAACTGGGTCAGGATCAGCGGCATGGTGGTGACCCGGCCCGCGCCGATCAGCAGGGTCAGGGCGTACTGGCTCCAGGAGACGAGAAAGGCGAGCGCCCCGGCGACCGCGATGGCCGGCGCCAGCATCGGCAGCGTCACATGCCGGAGCACGGCGAGGCGGCCGGCGCCGAGCATCCGCGCCTGGTCCTCGTAGGCGGTGTCGTGGTTGGCGAAGGCCGCCGCGATCACGAGCACGCTGTAGGGCAGCGCCGGCACGAGGTGGACGAGCATCACGCCCGCCGGCGTCCCCGCGAGGCCGAGGCGGATGAAGATGCCGTGCAGGCCCATGCCGATCGCGATCACGGGCACCACCGCCGGGGCGAGGATCAGCGCCTCGACGAGACCCTTGCCGGGAAAATCGTGGAGCCCGAGGGCGCGACCCGCCGGAATGCCCACCGCCAGCGACAGAATGCTCGCCGCCAGCGCCACGCCAAGCGAGGTCGCGAAGGCCTCTACCATACCGGAAACCGGCGAGAACGCATAGGCATAGGCGGAAAGGCTGAAGTCGGGCACGAGGTCGGGGAAGAACCATCCCCGGCCGAAGGACCAGAGCAGCACCGGCAGCAGCGGCGCCGCGAGCCAGAGCGCCAGCAGCCAGGCGGGCAGCAGCCGGGTCCGGCGGGCGGGGGTTTCCGCCCGCTCGGCGGACGGGGCGGACAGGCCGGCGATGAGGTCGGCGGCGCTCATCGCCCGCCCCCGGCGCCGCCGGAGAGGGCGACCAGGCGACGGTAGCCCGCGATCATCAGGAAACAGGCGCTGGACAGCATCAGCGTCAGCGCCACCGCGGCCGGCCGGTCGGCGATGTCGCTGGAGGTGAACATCTCGGTGGCCAGCACCGGCAGCAGCTTCGGATGGCTGGCGCCCAGCACCGCCGGAACCTCGTAGGCGGTGAGGACGAAGGCGAACACCATTGCCGAGGCCGCCAGGGTTCCCGGCAGGATCGCCGGCAGGGTGACGTGGCGGAACGCCTGCCAGCGGCTGGCGCCGAGCGTGCGGGCGACCTCCCTCGGCCCCTCGCCGAGGTTCGCGAGCAGGGAGAGCACCACCGCGCCGATGAAGGGCACCTCCTTCCACAGATAGGCCAGGGTGATCCCGAGCCCGTGCGGATCATGGGTGAGCGCCGGGAAGTCCGCCGGGCCGTCGATCCAGCCCGCGGCATGCGCGATGCGGGCGAGGAGCCCCGACTGGGCCACCAGCAGCCCCATGCCCACCGCCGCGACCACATGCGGCACCGTGAGGTTCAGCTGGAAGAGGAGTGCGGCCGCCCGGCCATGTCGGCGGGTGCGCAGCGCACGGTCGAGCACCACCGCCGCGGCGACGCCGAGAACGGCCGCGGCGGCGGTCACCACCGCCGCCACCGCCAGCGTGAGGAGCGCCGATTCGACGATCCCCGGGATGGCGAGCGCCCGGGCGTAGTGCTGCAGCGTCGGCGCGCCGCCCGTCCCGAAGGGCGAGAGGCCGAGGCTGCGGCCGAGGCCGAGGACCAGCGCGGCGAGGAACAGGCCGCCGACGCCGACGACCGCGGGCGCCAGCATCAGGGCGACCGACCAGTGGCCCGGCCCCCGTCGGCGCGCCTGCGCCCTCACCGGCCGACGGTCTCGATCCAGCCCCTCTCGATCGCGGTCACCCATTCCGCGGAGAGTTCGGGCATGGCGCGGTCGGCGAGTTCCTCGGCGGGCGCCACCGCCGGGTGGCGCGGGATGGTGCGGAAGGCGGCCGCCTCCGCGGGCGCGAGGCGGTCCATGTCGAGCACCGTCTCCATGCCCCAGACCTCGGGATCGGCCTTGTGAAGCTGCGCCTCGACGCCGGTGAGGAGGTTCGCCACCACCATCGCCGCCTCCGGGTTGGCCGCATTGGCGGGGATCGCCAGGTAGGAGGTGTTGCCAATGGTGCCATCGTCGAAGGCGTAGGAGCGGGTGGTCTCGGGGAAGATGCCGTTGATGACGCCCGCGCCGAAGGCCGTCGGCTCGTAGTTGAAGGTGAAGTCCACCTCGGAGTTGGCGAAGAGCGAATTGAGCTGGGTGATGTCGGTCGGGTAGGTTGTCCCCTCCCGCCAGAGGAAGGGCTCGATCTCGTTCAGCAGCGCCCAGGCCTTCGGCGCCACCTCGTCGAACCTCGCCTGGTCGAAGGGCCCGGCCAGCGCCTCCGGGCCGCCCGCCACGTGGTAGAAGACGTGGCGCACGAAGGCGGAGCCGTTGAAGTCGGGCGGCGCGGCGTAGGTGAAGCGGCCAGGGTTCTCCCGGATCCAGTCGAGCAGCGCGGGAAGGGTGAGCGGCGGCTCGGCGACCCGGGCACCGTCGAAGGCCATGGCGAACTGCGCCCGGCTCCAGGGCGCCTCGCAGCCGTCCACCGGCGTACCGAAGTCCGTCGCGATGGCCGGGTCGGTCCAGTCGACGAGTGCGGCATTGGGGATCCGGTCGGCCCAGCCGCAGTGGAGAAGGCCGTTCTCCTTGAGGGTCCGGAAGTTCTCGCCGTTGATCCAGACGAGGTCGACGGAGCCCCCCTCGGTGACGCCCGCCTCGGTCTCGGAGACGACGAGGTTCACCGCCTCGGCGGTGTCGGCGATGCCGACCCGGTTCACGGTGATCCCGTGGCGGTCGCGCGCGAGATCGGCGAGGAAGGAGGAGACGTAGGCGTTGATCCTGTCGTCGCCGCCCCACAGGAAGAAGTTGACGGTGCCGCCCTCGGCCGCCGCCTCGATCTCGGCATAGGGGCGCCCGTCGATCTCGCCGGCCGTCGCCGCGCCCGTCCAGCCGATCGCCAGCGCCATCGCCGCGCCCGCCAGGCCCTTGCCCTTGGTCCGTCCTCGCATGCGGTGTCCTCCTCCACGTCCGCCACCCGGGGATGTTAGGGGGCTCCGCGCCAAGGGCGAGGATGGACCACCCGGCCCGGCCGTCAACTTGTGCTGATGGGCGCGTGATCCAAAAGGAGAAGGGGCCGCCTTTCGGCAGCCCCTCCAAGGTTTCCGGCACGGATCGCGAGGATCAGCGCTTGGAGAACTGGAAGCTCCGGCGGGCCTTGGCGCGGCCGTACTTCTTGCGCTCCACCACGCGGCTGTCGCGGGTGAGGAAGCCGAGCTTCTTCAGGACGCCGCGAAGGCCCGGCTCGTAGTAGGTCAGCGCCTTCGACAGGCCGTGGCGCAGCGCGCCGGCCTGGCCGGAGAGGCCGCCGCCGGCGACGGTGGCGACCACGTCGAACTGGCCGTCACGATCGGCGGCGAGGATCGGCTGGCGCACGATCATCTGCAGCACCGGCCGGCCGAAGTAGGCGGTGAAGTCCTTGTCATTGACGAGGATCTTGCCGGAGCCCGGCTTGATCCAGACGCGGGCGACCGCGTCCTTGCGCTTGCCGGTGGCGTAGGCGCGGCCGAACTTGTCCAGCTTCTGGACGTGGACCGGGGCCTCGACGACGGTCTCGGACGCGGTGCCGAGTTCGGACAGGGAGGAAAGCTCGGCCATGCTCAAGCCCTCGCATTCTTCTTGTTCATGGACTTGACGTCGAGCAGCTGGGGCTGCTGCGCCTCGTGCGGATGCTCGGAACCGGCGTAGACCCGCAGGTTCTTGAGCTGGCGGCGGCCGAGCGGCCCTTCCGGGATCATGCGCTCGACGGCCTTCTCGAGCACGCGCTCGGGGAAGCGGCCCTCGATGATCTGGCGCGCCGTGCGCTCCTTGATCCCGCCGATCCAGCCGGTGTGCCAGTAGTACTTCTTGTCGGTGTACTTGCGGCCGGTGAGCACCACCTTGTCGGCGTTGATCACGATCACGTTGTCACCGTCGTCGACATGCGGGGTGAAGGAGGCCTTGTGCTTGCCGCGCAGGCGCATCGCGATGAGCGAGGCGAGGCGACCGACAACGAGGCCATCGGCGTCGATGAGAATCCATTTCTTCTCAACATCCGCCGGCTTCGCCGAAAAGGTCTTCATGGGCGTGAACCGTTCGTTTGGTCTTCGTTGCACCGCCGGAGCGGCGGAGCCGTCCGAAAGAGGAAACGGCGGCCCGCCATCCGGACCGCCATCGTCGAGCCGGGGTATACGTGACCGGATCGATGCCGTCAAGTCCGGCATCCTGTCGAAGTCACTACAAATCAATGACTTAGCGATACGGTAAAATAGTACCGCATGTTTTTCGACGCAAGGAGGCCGTCGCCGGGCCCGCGGATGCGCCCGTTGCTCAGTCCTCGTCGCGGCCGGGGGAGGCCCAGTCGAGCAGGTCCGGCGCGTCCAGCGGCTCCTCGTCGGGCAGGAGGTCCTCGTCGGCGCGGGGCAGCGGGATCTTGAAGCCGGGCGGCACCGTGCCCTCCAGCAGGCCCGCTCCCCGCAGGTCCTCCAGCCCCGGCAGGTCGGCGATCCGCTCGAGGCCGAAATGGGCGAGGAAGGCGTCCGTGGTGCCGTAGGTGACCGGGCGCCCGGGCGAGCGGCGGCGGCCGCGCATGCGGATCCAGCCGGTCTCGAGCAGCACGTCCACCGTTCCCTTGGCGGTGGAGACGCCGCGGATCTCCTCGATCTCGGCCCGCGTCACCGGCTGGTGGTAGGCGATGATCGCCAGCGTCTCGAGCGCCGCCCGTGACAGCCGCTTCTGCTCCACCGCCTCCTGCCGCAGCAGGAAGCCGAGATCCTCGGCCGTGCGGAACATCCAGAGCCCGGCCACCTTGACGAGGTTCACCCCGCGCGGGCGGTAGAGCCGGACGAGGCCGGCGAGCGCGGCCGCAACGTCGGTGCCCTCGGGGAGCCGCGAGGCGATGTCCTCCTCCGACAGCGGGATCGCCGAGGCGAACAGCAGCGCCTCGGCGACGCGCATGGCCGCGACGTGCCGCTCGGCCGCCTCAGGGTCGTCCGGCGCGGGTTCCTCCGCAAGGCCGGGGATCTGCGGTTCCTCGTCCTCGGCCGCCATCGGCCCCCCTCGCCTGTCGCCGTCGCGCGCGCTCATGCGCCCTCCCCGCCGTCGAGGTCCAGTTCCGGCTCCGGCTCCACCGGCGCCGGCGCGGCCCGCACGTAGAGCGGGGCGAAGGCGCCGGACTGGCGGATCTCCATCCGGCCCTCGCGGACGAGTTCCAGCATCGCCGAGAAGGAGGAGGCCCGCACCGTCGCCCGCTGGTCGGGCCGGTCCATGTAGGGCAGCAGGAAGCTCTCGATCGGCGCCCACTCTGCCATGCCGCCGATCAGCCGCGTCAGGATCTCGCGAGCGTCGGACAGCGACCAGACCGTGCGGCGCCGCACGTGGACGGTGGACACCATCTGCCGCTGGCGCTGGGCGGCATAGGCGGAGATCAGGTCGTACAGCGAGGCGTCCCACTCGGCGAGCCGGGCGATCGCCACCGGCTCGGGGGCGCCGCGGGGGAACACGTCGCGGCCGAGGCGCGGACGGGCGACCAGCCGGGCGGCGGCCTCGCGCATCGCCTCCAGCCGCTGCAGGCGGAAGGCCAGCAGCCCGGCGAGTTCCTCCGCCGTCGGCTCCTCGCCGCCCGTCTCGGGTTCCGGCAGCAGCAGGCGGGACTTGAGGTAGGCGAGCCAGGCCGCCATCACCAGGTAGTCCGCGGCGAGCTCCAGCCTGAGGCGCCTCAGTTCCTCGACGAAGGCGAGATACTGGTCGGCGAGCGCCAGGATCGAGATCCTGGAAAGGTCCACCTTCTGGCTGCGGGCGAGCGTCAGCAGCAGGTCCAGCGGCCCCTCGAACCCCTCGACGTCGACGATCAGCGCGCGCTCGCCGACCGCCCGCGGCGGCTCGTCCCAGCCGGCGCCGGCGTCCTCGGCAGTCGCTCGTCCGGTGGCGTCCGGGGGTGTCGTCAAGGGATCTCTTCGGTTGCGTCAGATGCCGGCGGCCGTGTCGCAGGTGGCGAGCGCCGCCTCGAGGCGCTCCACCAACGGCCCGGGGTCGAGCCTAGCGCCCTCGCCGATCAGGCTCAATGCCGCCTCGGCCCGGGCAAGCGCGGCGCCGCCGAGCACCGGGGCGGCGGCGGCCACCTCCTCCATCTCGGCCATCACGCCGTTGCAGTGGAGGGCGATGTCGCAGCCCGCCGCCAGCGCCCGGGCGGCCCGCTCGCCGACCGGCCCGGTCAGCGCGTTCATCGAGACATCGTCGGAGAAGAGGAGCCCGCTAAAGCCGATCATCCCGCGGATGACCTCGCCGATCACCGTCCCGGACTGCGTCGCCGGCCAGTCCGGGTCGATCGAGGTGTAGACCACATGCGCCGTCATCGCGGCGGGCGCGTCGGACAGCGCCAGGAAGGGGGCGAAGTCGAGCGCGGCGAGGTCGTCGAAGGCGGCGGTCACCACCGGAAGCTGGAGATGGCTGTCGACGGTGGCGCGGCCGTGGCCGGGGATGTGCTTGATCACCGGCAGCACGCCGCCGGCGAGCATCCCCTCCATCGCCGCCCGGCCCATCCGCGTGACGAGGGCCGGGTCGCCGCCATAGGCGCGGTCGCCGACAACCTCGCTCTGGCCCGGCAGGCCGAGGTCGAGGCAGGGCATGCAGTCGACGGTAATGCCGGCCGCGCGGAGTTCGGCCGCCATCGCCCGGGCGACGTCGCGGACGAGGTCGCCGTCGCCGCTCGCCTCGGCCGCGCGGGCGAGCCGGGCCGCCGAGGGCCAGCGGCGCCAGGCCGGGGCGGTCAGCCTTTGCACGCGCCCGCCCTCCTGGTCGACCAGCACGGGCGCGTCGCGGCCGACCGCCTCCCGGAAGTCGTCGGCGAGCCGGCGCACTTGCTCGGGGCTCTCCACGTTGCGGCGGAAGAGGATCAGGCCGAAGGGATCGCTTTCGGCGAGGAAGCGGCGCTCGCCGTCGGTGAGGGCGTGGCCGGCGCATCCGGTGACGAAGGCGCGGGGCATGATGCGGGATCCTCTCCTCCAGACGCCGCGGCGAGCGCGCGGCGCCCCGTGCGGGCGCCACGCTATCCGATTCGCCCGGTCAGCGGCTGGCGAGCAGGCAGTCGGAGCCCTGTCCCCTCAGGCTCTCGCAGAGGCTCGCGGCCTCGGCCCGGGTCGGCTGGCCGACGCGGACCCGGTAGTAGACGCCGCGGTCGCCGAGGTCTGCGCGCTGCACATCCGGCTGGAGCCCGCCGAGGATGTTCGGATGCTTCGCCTGCAGGGCCCGGAAGGTCTGCAGCGCCGCCTCCTCGCTCCGCTGCGAGGCGAGCTGAACATAGGCGGCGGCGGGCGCGGAGGCGGTCGTCACTGGGTCGGCGGCGGGCGGCGGAGCCGCCGGCGCCGGCTGGGCGGGAGCCTGTGGCACCGCGGCGATCTGTAGATCTAGCGGGCCGTCCGCAGGCGCTCCGGCTTCCGGCTGGGCCGGGGCCTGCGCCGCGGCGACCGGAGGGGTCGCGGGGCGGGCGGGCGGCGGCGGAGGCGGAGCCTGGACAACCGGCGGCTCCGGCGCGGTCTCGGCGGCGGCAGGAGCCACCTCGGGCGCGGCAGGGGCCGCGGCGACATCGACCGGCGGCAGCGGCTGCAGCGACTCGACGGGCGGGCCCGGCAGGTCCGGGAGTTCGGCGACAGCGGTCGGCGGCGGCGCGGGCTCCGGCGCCTGCACCTGCTCGGCGGGCTGCAGCGGCGGCAGGCCGGCGGCCGACTGCCCCTCGGCGGCGGCGATCGCCTCGGCGATCGGCGACGGCTCGGTGGCGAGCACCGGATCGGTGACAGACGGCATCGGCCGCTGCGGCGCATCGGGCGACTCGATGATCGAGCCGTCGGGGCGCACCAGCACCGTGCGCACGCGGCGCGGCCCGGCGTCGGCCGGCTCCTCGGGGCCGAGGTCGATCTGCTGGCCGTCCGGCAGGATCACGCGGCTGACCTGGGGCGTCACCTCCGGCAGGTCTGGAACCGCCTCGCCGCGGGCGACGAGGCGCTCCTCGGACTTCGGCGCGTCGGTGGACATCGACTGGAACAGCGCCGCGCCCTCGACCGGCTCGTCGATGGTGTCCCCGGCGGTCGGCACGATCTTGAAGGGATCCGTCGGGGCCGCGACCAGCACCGGCTCGCCGGAGCCGCCGACCTGGCCGCCCAGCATCAGGTAGCCGACGCCGCCGGCCGCGACCGCCGCCGCCACGGCGACGCCGGCGAACATGCGGCCGAGCCCCTTCCGCTCGGGCGCGGCGGCCTCCTCGGCGGCCGGATGCGGCGGCAGCACGCCGTGCTCGGCGCCCTCGGGCGCGAATTCGTCGTGGAGCGACAGTTCCTCGGCGAGCCGATCCAGCGCCGCGTCGTCCCACTGGTCGTAGCCGGCCGGCTCCTCGCTCTGCACCCGGCCGGTGAGGACGTCCACCGGATCCATCGGATCGGCGTAGGGCGAGCGCTGGTAGTAGACGGTCTCGAGTTCGGCTGCGAGCGCGTCGGCGATGTCCTCGACGCTCTGCCCCTCGGGGCTGCCGTCCCGCCAGTCGGCTCCCGCGCCGAGCGGCACCGCCTCCTCGGGCCACGACCCGACCGCCGCCTCACGGCTGCCCGGTGCGTGCGGATCCTTGGCTCGACGGCTGCTGAACATCTCTCACGACTTCCCTGGCAAGAGGACTCCACCGGCGGCGACCGGTCGCGAACGCGGGAACCGACCGCCGGCGCGGGTGCGTCAACGCATCTCCTGCGGGGCGTCGACGCCGAGTATAGCCAGGCCCGATGCCAGCACAATCGATACCGCCTCGACGAGCGCCAGCCGAGCCTTGGACGACTCTGGTTCTTCAGGGTTAATAAATCGTAATTGTGGATTTTCCTTGCCCCGGTTCCAGTGCGCATGGAAATCGCTGGCGAGGTCGTGCAGGTAGAACGCGATCCGATGCGGCTCGTGACTTTCGGCCGCGCCTTCGACCACCCGCGGGAACTCGGCGATTCGCCGCATCAGCGCTTGCTCCCCCTCGTCCTCGAGGGTCTCCAGCCGGATCCCGGGGATGTGCCCGTCCCACAGCCCCGGCGCCTGCTCCTCCGCCTGGCGGAACACAGACCGGCAGCGCGCATGGGCGTACTGCACGTAGAACACCGGGTTGTCCTTCGACTGCTCCTTCACCTTGACGAAGTCGAAGTCGAGCGGGGCGTCGTTCTTGCGCATCAGCATCATGAAGCGCACCCCGTCGCGGCCGACCTCCTCGACCACCTCGCGCAACGTGACGAACTCGCCGGAGCGCTTGGACATCTTCACCGGCTCGCCGCCGCGGGTGAGCCGCACCAGCTGGCAGAGCCGGACGACGACCTTCGCCCGCTCGTCCAGCGCCTTGCCCACCGCCTCGAGCCGCTTGACGTAGCCGCCATGGTCGGCGCCGAGGATGAAGATCAGCTCGGAGAAGCCGCGCATCAGCTTGTCGCGCATGTAGGCGACGTCGGCGGCGAAGTAGGTGTAGCTGCCGTCGGACTTCGACAGCGGCCGGTCCATGTCGTCGCCGTAGGCGGAGGCGCGGAACAGCACCTGCTCGCGGTCCTCCCAGTCGTCCGGCAGCTGTCCCTTGGGCGGCGGCAGCCGACCCTCGTAGACGAGGTCGCGGGCGCGGAAGTCGGCGAGCATCCGGTCGATCTCGGAGGATCCGTCCGGTCCCTTCTCGTGCAGCGACCGCTCGGAGAAGAACGCCTCGTGGGTGACGCCGAGGAGGGCGAGGTCGGCGCGGATCATCTCCATCATCCTGTCGATGACCACGGGCTTCACCAGCGCCAGCGCCTCGCCCTCGCCCAGCGCGAGGAGCCGGTCGCCGTGCCCGGCCTTCAGCGCCTCGCCGACCGGGACCAGGTAGTCGCCGGGGTAGAGCCCCTCGGGGATGGAGATCGCCTCGCCCAGCGCCTCGCGGTAGCGCAACAGCGCCGAGCGGGCGAGCACGTCCACCTGGCCGCCGGCGTCGTTGATGTAGTACTCGCGGGTCACGGCGAAGCCGGCGAACTCCAGCAGGCTCGCCAGCGCGTCACCGACCACGGCGCCGCGCACATGGCCGACGTGCATCGGCCCGGTCGGGTTGGCCGAGACGAACTCCACGTTGACCTTGCGGCCGCTGCCCATCGCCGACCGGCCGTAGGTCGAGGGCTGGACGAGCACGTCGCGCAGGAGGTCGGTCCAGACCGCCGGCCTGAGGCGCAGGTTGATGAACCCCGGCCCGGCGACGCTCGCCTCGGCGACGTCGCCGTGGTCGGAGAGCGCCCGGACGATCCGCTCGGCGAGTTCGCGCGGCTTGATGCCGAGCGGCTTGGCCAGCACCATCGCCGCGTTGGTGGCGACGTCGCCGTGCGAGGCATCCCGCGGCGGCTCCACGCCGATCCGGTCGAGGTCGGCCTCGGACACGCCGAGCTGGAGCGAGCGGACGGCCGCCCGGACCCGTTCGCCGTAGACCTGGAAGAGGTTCATGATCGATCGATCCCTGGCGGCGCGGCCGGGCGGCGGGTCCGCCCCGGCGGGCGCCGAACGGCTGCATCTCGTGTGGCGGGTCGCCTATCGCAATTGCGGGGTGTCGTCAAACAGGCGCCGGTGCTCCTGGATCGCGAAGCGGTCGGTCATTCCGGCGATGTAGTCCCCGATCCGGCGCGGCAGGCCCTCGTCCACCGTTCCCATCGGCTCGCGCCATTCGTCGGGCAGCGCGTCCGGTCGGGAGAGATAATGCGCGTAGAGCTCGCGGACGATGCGGTCCGCTCCCTTGCGGACGCGGACCACGTCCGGATGCCGGTAGAGGTTGGGGAAGAGATAGTCCTTCACCGCCCGGTCCACCGCGCCCATCCGCCCGGAGAAGGTGACGATCGTGCGCCCGGCGGCGCGGACGTCGTCGGCGGAGCGCGGCGCGAGGTCGACGAGGTTGGCCGTCGCGGTCTCGATCACGTCCTCGACCATGGCGGTGATCAGCCGGCGGGTGAGCTCGTTGATCACCCGCCCGCGCTCGAGCCCGGGCCAGCGCCGGTCGATGGTCTCGAGGAACTCGCCGACCAGCGGCAGGCCGCGCAGGCCCTCGAGGTCGATCATCCCGGCGCGCAGGCCGTCGTCGATGTCATGGGCGTCGTAGGCGATGTCGTCGGCGATCGCCGCGCACTGGGCCTCCGCCGAGGCATGGGTGGAGATCTCCAGCTCGCGCCAGTGCGGATAGGCGGTGAGTGCGTGCGGCAGGCCCTTGCCGGCGCCGGCGCCGACGGGCGCGCCGTCCGGCCCGGCCAGCGGCCCGTTGTGCTTGACCAGGCCCTCCAGGGTCTCCCAGGAGAGGTTCAGCCCGTCGAACTCGGCGTAGCGCCGCTCCAGAAAGGTGACGATCCTGAGCGACTGGGCGTTGTGGTCGAAGCCGCCGACGTCGGCGAGGCAGGCGTCGAGGGTGTCCTCCCCCGTGTGGCCGAAGGGCGTGTGGCCGAGGTCATGCGCCAGCGCCAGCGCCTCGGCGAGGTCCTCGTCGAGTCTCAGGGCGCGGGCGAGCGCGCGGGCGATCTGCGCCACCTCGATGGTGTGGGTGAGGCGGGTGCGGAAGTGGTCGCCCTCGTGGTAGACGAACACCTGCGTCTTGTGCTTCAGCCGGCGGAAGGCGGAGGAGTGGATGATCCGGTCGCGGTCCCGCTGGTAGGGCGTGCGCGTGGGGCTGGCGGGCTCGGGCTTCACCCGCCCGCGCGAGCGGCCCGGGTCCACCGCATAGGGGGCGAGCGGCCCGTGGCCGAAGCCGAGTGTCGTCACGAGACTCTCCCGTCGGGATCCGCCGCGCCGGAATCCCGTCTGCGCCCGGGCGGCCGATTGACCTCGCCCTCGGCGATACTTACCTATTGTGGGAGCGCGAACACAAGTTCCGAGCCGGCCGCGGCCGGCCGAGCGGGGCCGCCGCGACGGCGAGGCCCCGGGAAGCGAGAGCCATGAGCACCGACGCCATCGACACCGTGACCGTCACCGAACGGGCCGCCCGCCGCATCGCCGGCATCGTCGCGCGCCAGTCCGACGCCCGAGCGCTCCGCGTCTCCGTCGAGGGCGGCGGCTGCTCCGGCTTCTCCTACAGGTTCGATCTCGCGGCCGGCCCCGAGGCGGACGACGTCGTGATCGAGCGCGAGGGCGCCACCGTGGTGATCGACCAGACCTCGCTCCCCTTCATCGCCGGCTCGGAGATCGACTTCGTCGACGACCTGATGGGCCAGTCCTTCCAGGTCCGCAATCCGAACGCCACGGCAAGCTGCGGCTGCGGCACCAGCTTCTCCATCTGACCCTCGGTTTCCCACCGGAACCGCCACCCCCGCCCTTCCCTCGCGCGATCCGCCCCGCCATCATGCGGCCCGCCTCGAACGGGAGCCCTGCATGCGGATCGCCACCTGGAACATCAACGGCATCAAGGCGCGGATCGAGACCGCGCTCGCCTGGCTGGAGGCCGCGCGGCCGGAGATCGTCTGCCTTCAGGAGATCAAGTCGGTCGACGAGGCCTTCCCGAGGGAGCCATTCGAGCGGCTGGGCTACTCGGTCGCGACGCACGGGCAGAAGGGGTTCAACGGGGTCGCCATCCTCTCCCGCCTGCCGCTGGAGGACGTCCGCCGCGGCCTGCCGGGCGACGACGGCGACGCCCAGGCCCGCTACATCGAGGCCGTCGTCCCGGTGGCGGCCGGCGTCGTGCGCGTCGCGTCCATCTACCTGCCCAACGGCAACCCGATCGGCACGGAGAAGTTCGACTACAAGCTCGGCTGGATGCGCCGGCTGGAGGCGCACGCGCGCGACCTCCTCACCCTCGAGGAGCCGCTGGTGCTCGCCGGCGACTACAACGTCATCCCCGAGGAGGAGGACTGCAGGAACCCGGCGGACTGGGTGAACGACGCGCTGTTCCAGCCGGAGAGCCGCCGGGCCTTTCGCGCGCTGAAGGCGATCGGCCTCACCGATGCGCTGCGCGCCGTCGACCGGGCGCCGGGACGATATACCTTCTGGGACTACCAGGCCGGCGCCTTCCAGCGGAACAACGGCATCCGCATCGACCACCTGCTGTTGTCGCCGCAGGCGGCGGACCGGCTCCGGTCGGTGGAGATCGTGGCGGAGGTGCGCGGCTGGGAGAAGCCGTCCGACCATGTGCCGGTGGTGGCGACCCTCGACCTCGAGGCCTGACCCGCGCGGGCCGGTGGCGGCACGGCTGCGCCGCGTCAGTTCGAGGAGTTGGCGGCGCCACCGCGCCGCTGGTCAACTCAAGGGGTTGGCGGCGCGCTTGCGCCGCCGGTCAGTTGGACGCGGTGGCGAGGATCTCGGCGTGCGTCTCGATCCAGTCGTCGGCCTCGGCGATCGCCTTGCGGCGGACCGCCTCCGGCGCCACCGCCAACGCCTTCTCGTGCGCCGCGCGGACCTCGCCGTCCGGCAGGCCGGCGGCCTGGATCCGCTTCAGCGCCACCGTGAGCCACATCAGGCCGAGGCCCGGGTCGGCGCGGATGCCGTCGCCCTGGCTCAGCATCACGCCGAGCCGGATCTGGGCGTCGAGCTGTCCCTTCTTGGCGGCCGAGTTGAACCAGCGCGCCGCCAGCCGCGGGTTGCGGTCGCCGCCGAGGCCGTCGAGGTACATGCGGCCGAGGTTCACCTGCGCCAGGGCGTCGCCGAAGTAGGTGGCGGCGTAGTTGAAGATTTCCCGGGCGCGGCTGGCGTTCGGCGACACCGCCGAGTTGGCGATGCCGGTCATGTAGTAGGAGCCGATCTCGACGAAGGCGTTCGCCACGTAGGGCGCCTGGGGCGAGTTCGGCGCGTCGTCCGCATGGGCCGAGATGATCTGGTTGAAGTACTCGAAGGCCTTGAGGTCGTTCTCCTCGACGCCGTCGCCGTCGGCATACATGCGACCGAGCTTCCACTGGGCCGCCGGATGGCCGCCGGCCGCCGCGGACTCCAGCCCGTCCAGCGCCTCCATGGTGTTGCCGGCGTAGTAGGCGCGGGCGCCCTCGCGCAGCGCCTCGAGCACCGACTGCTCGCTCCAGGACGGAATCGCGGCTGGAGCCGCCGCCGTCCCCGGGGCTGGATCGAACGCTGCCGCCGGCTGCGGGGCCAGCGACAGGGTGGAGGCGACGATCGCCGCCTTGAGACCCGTGAACGGAACGCGATGCGGTATCTGCATGTCCACTCTTCGCGAAGCCTTCCCGCGACGGGACGGCCTCCCTCGCTACGCCATCGCTGTAGAACGGCGATGGTAAATTTCGTGTAGCCCCGCGGCACGCGCCCCGCGTCATCCGGACCCGCCACCCAGGGCGATCGACGGACGACGCGGAGGATGCCGAGGGTTTCCGGCGAATGTGCGGCCCGCTCGTCGAGACCGGAAATACGCCGGGAACCGCGGCTTCCGCAGAGCCCGAGGGCACGACAGCGCTGGTTTATGGCTGAATAGCGGCGTCGGCCGGCGGGCGTGCCGACGCTGCCACAGGAATCCGGAATTGTTGCACTTTCGTCACATCGCCGTGCCGGCAGGTCGGATCTCCCCGACCGCAAGGATTCCGGCGGCGGCCAGCCAGTCGTCGACGATCCGGGCGGCGACGTCGGTGCGGGCGACGGTCTGCAGCCCCCGCCAGGCCGGGGTCGAGTTGACCTCCAGCACCGTGAAGCCGCCGGCCGGGTCGCGGATCAGGTCGACGCCGGCGAAGTCGGCGCCCACCGCCGCCGCCGCCGCCTCCGCCATCCGCTCCAGCAGCGGCTCGTGGCCGAGCGGCTCGGGCGTCGCGCCCCGGTGCACGTTGGTGATCCAGGATCCCGACCGGCGGACCATGGCCGCCACCGCGCGCCCCGCGGAGACGAGCACGCGGAAGTCGCGGTAGCTCTCCTCCCCCGGCGGCACGAAGCGCTGAAGGTACCAGACGCCCCAGACCTCGTCGGCCGGCGGCAGGTCGTCGGGTCGGTGGAGGAGGGCGAGGCCCCTGCCCTGCGCCCCGAACAGTGGCTTGGAGACGACCCGGTGGCCGCGCCCCGTCTCACGAGCGACGAACTCCAGCGCGCGGGCGCGGCTCTCGGTGACGAGGGTCCTGGGGGTCGGCAGGCCGGCGCGCACCAGCGCGAGGCTGGTCGCCGCCTTGTCGACGCAGCGCTCGATCGCCCGCGGGGCGTTCCAGACGGTGATGCCCATCTCGGCGAGGCCGTGCAGCACGCCGAGTCGCAGCGACACCGCCTCGAAGCTCCCCGGCGCGATTCCGCGGACGAGCGCCGCGCGGGGCAGCGCCCCGCCGCATCCCGGCACCGTCAGCGGCACCCGGCCGCCGATCTCGAAGGCGACGTCGGAAAGGCGGGCGACCACCGGGGCGAGGCCGCGGCCGCGGAGGGCGGAGACGAGCCGCTCCTGGTGCCAATCGGCCTCGTCGGAGAACACCACCACGGGCCCCGACGCGGAGCGGTCCGGACAGTGACGCATGGAATTCCGAGAATGAGATGGATGGGAGGGTGGGATGGCGGCGACGGTAGCCCCGTTCGCGCCCGCTGTCATCCGCCTGCCGCGCTCCGGCGGCGGACATGGTTTAGTCTGCGTCATCGACATTGCAGCACGGCGACGGCCAGCCGCCCTCGCCCGAACCGGAGGAGCAGACCCGATGACCGACCGCGCCCTTTCCGACGAGGAGATCCGCGCCCGCCTTTCCCGCGACCTGCCCGCCTGGCGCCACGAGGACGGCCAGATCCGCCGCACAATCCGCACCCGCTCCTGGAAGGGCACGATGCTGGCCGTCGGCGCCATCGGCCACCTTGCCGAGGCGGCCTGGCACCACCCCGACCTCCTCGTCACCTTCTCGAGCGTCGAGGTGAGGCTCTCCACGCACGACGCCGGCGGGATCACCGAGAAGGACTTCGAACTCGCCGCGAAGATCGAGGAGGTGGTGCTGTGGAAGCCCGAGGGCGGCGCCCTCGAGGGCACGCCCGACACCGACCGGCACGGCTACGTGGTCCGCGGCTGATGCCGGGCGGGCGTCACGCCCGGCGGCCACCGGAGCGCCGCCAGCCGTTGAAAAGTGCCATCATCTCGTCCATATTGATAGCAACGCAGTCAATCCGCGGAGGACGCCATCATGGCCGCCGTCACCATCCGGAACCTCTCCGACGAAGCCCATCGCGCCCTGAAAATTCGCGCGGCTCAGAACAACCGCAGCACCGAGGCCGAGATGCGCGCCATACTCGAGGCCGCAGTGCGACCGGAGGGCCGCGTGCTGCTGGGCACCGCTTTGGCGGAAACCAGCCGAAAGATGGGCCTTACCAATGCCGACGTCGAGGCCCTCGAGCAATCCCTCGAGCAGGTCCGCGACAGGCGTCCCGCCGAACCCATGACGTTTGAATGACGGGACGCTTCGCGTGATCCTGCTGGACACCAACGTCGTTTCCGAGGC
The DNA here is from genome assembly GCA_041687675.1 of Pleomorphomonas sp. Taxonomy (GTDB): domain Bacteria; phylum Pseudomonadota; class Alphaproteobacteria; order Rhizobiales; family Pleomorphomonadaceae; genus JAWLBM01. Next base: position 153,846 of record JAWLBM010000002.1, read on the forward strand.
GGTCAAACCTGGCTCTCACCCGTCGGTCCGCGCCTGGTTCGATGCGCAGGTTGCCGAGACGCTGTTCCTGCCCAGCATCACCGTCGCCGAACTTCTGTTCGGCGTCGGCGCTCTGCCGGATGGCCGGCGAAAAGCTCTGCTGGCCGCGCGGATCGATCGCTTGCTGGATGAGTTCGCCGGCCGCATCCTGCCATTCGATACGTCGGCAGCGCGGCACTATGCCGATCTCGCCGTCAAAGCGCGCGCGGCTGGAAAGGGCTTTCCGACGCCGGACGGCTACATTGCCGGGATCGCCGCGGCGCACGGGTTCGCCGTGGCATCGCGCGATGCGAGCGCGTTCCGTGCCGCAGGCCTGACGGTGATCGATCCCTGGGCGGCGGCCCGCTGACCGGCCTGTCGCCGCAGGCTCCCGCCTGGATCGCATCCCCCGCCGCGTACCTCCCGCTGGAACTCCTGGACCCGATACGCTATATGACTATCTACATGGTCAGGAGCGTGACATGCATGCGATCAATCTGGCGGATGCCAAAGCCCACCTGAGTGAGCTGGTCGACCGGGTCGAGGCGGGCGAGTCGATCGACATCACCCGGCGCGGCAAGCCGGTTGCGCGGCTCACCGCCGTCGTCAGCCCGCGCAAGCCGATCGATGCCTCGCTGCTCCGGGCGCTGACGGCAGCGATGCCGCCGCAGTCCGAGGGTGCTGCCGATCTCGTGCGCTCGATGCGGGATGGCGATCGCTACTGATGTTGTATCTCGACACGTCGCTGATCGTCGCAGCACTCTCCAACGAAGCGATGACGCCGCACGTTCACGCATGGCTGGCAGAGCAGGATCCGGCCCAGCTCCTGATCAGCGACTGGACCGTCACCGAGATGTCGTCGGCCATGGCGATCAAGCTGCGGACCGGACAGATCAGCCTCGAACAGCGCGCGGCGGCGCTCGCGATGTTCAACAGACTCGTCGCCGAAAGCTTCACGGTGCTGAGCGTGACGGGCGGGCAGTTCCGGGCGGCGGCGAGGTTTGCCGACCAGCATGCGCTTGGGCTCCGCGCCGGAGATGCGCTGCACCTCGCCATTGCATCGGAGCATGGCGCCACGGTGCATACGCTCGACCAGCGGCTCGCCGAGGCCGGGCCAGCGCTCGGTGTGCCGGCGCAGTTGCTGGCTTGATCCGGGGCCTCTCCGTCTCCGGGGCCTCTCCATCCTGGCCGGCCCGATTGGAAGCTGCCATGGCCGGCAACTGGTCCGATGAGCAGAACGACGCGATCATGGCGGATCATTTCGCGATGCTCGCCGACGACTTCGCCGGGCGGCCATAGAGCAGGCCGAGCATAGTCGCCTGCTGCAGGCGGCAATCGATCGGCCTCTCGATCGAGTCAAGGCATCAGAACATCGGCGCCCTGCTCAAGGGGCTCGGCGAGGGCTCCATCACAGGCTCGTTCGTATCCGTCACTCCCACTCGATGGTGCCCGGCGGCTTGGACGTGACGTCGTAGACCACCCGGTTGACGCCCTTCACCTCGTTGATGATCCGCGTCGCGGCGCGGCCGAGAAAGGCCATGTCGAAGGGGTAGAAGTCGGCCGTCATGCCGTCGACGGAGGTGACCGCGCGCAGCGCCAGCACGTATTCGTAGGTGCGCCCGTCGCCCATCACGCCCACCGTCTGCACCGGCAGGAGCACGGCGAAGGCCTGCCAGATGGCGTCGTAGAGGCCGGCCTTGCGGATCTCGTCGAGGTAGATCGCGTCGGCCTGGCGCAGGATCGCCAGCTTCTCGGGGGTGATCCCGCCCGGGCAGCGGATGGCGAGGCCCGGGCCCGGGAACGGATGGCGGCCGACGAAGCTCTCCGGCAGGCCGAGCTCGCGGCCGAGAGCGCGGACCTCGTCCTTGAACAGCTCGCGCAGCGGCTCCACCAGCTTCATGTCCATCCGCTCGGGCAGGCCGCCGACGTTGTGGTGCGACTTGATCGTCACGGACGGGCCGCCGGTGAAGGAGACGCTCTCGATCACGTCCGGGTAGAGGGTGCCCTGGGCGAGGAAGGCGGCCCCGCCGATCTTCTTCGCCTCCGCCTCGAACACCTCGATGAAGAGCCGGCCGATGGTCTTGCGCTTGACCTCCGGGTCGGTCTCGCCGGCGAGCGCGGAGAGGAACCGCTCCGAGGCGTCGACGTGCACGAGCGGGATGTTGTAGTGGCCGCGGAACAGCGAGACCACCTCCTCCGCCTCGTTCTGCCGCATCAGCCCGTGGTCGACGAAGATGCAGGTGAGCTGGTCGCCGATCGCCTCGTGGATCAGCACGGCGGCCACGGCCGAATCGACGCCGCCGGAGAGGCCGCAGATCACCCGCTCCTTGCCCACGTCGGCGCGGATGCGCTGGATCGCCTCGTCGCGGAAGGTCGCCATGGTCCAGTCGCCGGAGAAGCCGGCGACCTTGCGCACGAAGTTGGCGAGGAGCCGCCCGCCGTCCGGCGTGTGCACCACCTCCGGGTGGAACATCAGGCCGTAGAACTTCTTCTCCGGGTTCTCGATCACCGCGAAGGGCGCGTTCTCGGAGGTGCCGCGCACGACGAAGCCCGGCGGCAGCTCGGTGATGCGGTCGCCGTGGCTCATCCAGACGGTGTGCTTCTCGCCGGTGTTCCAGAGGCCGTCGAACAGCTGCGAGCCGGCGCAGACGTCGACCAGCGCGCGTCCGAACTCGCGGTGATGGCCGCTCTCCACCTTGCCGCCGAGCTGCTCGGCCATGGTCATCTGGCCGTAGCAGATGCCGAGCACCGGGATCCCCGCCTCGAACACCTCCTCAGGCGCGCGCGGCGAGCCGATGTCGACGGTGGAGGCCGGCCCGCCGGAGAGGATCACCGCCTTCGGCTTCATCCGCCGGAACGCCTCGGCGGCGTTCTGGAACGGGACGATCTCGGAGTAGACGCCGGTCTCGCGCACGCGGCGCGCGATCAGCTGGGTGACCTGGCTGCCGAAATCGATGATGAGCAGGCTGTCGTGGGTCATCGCGGCCCCTTGGTCCGGCGAGAAATGCTGAAGGCCGGCGGCTGTGTCCCGCGCCGGCGTCGTCGCCCTCCCGATAGTCGCCCCGGCGCGGCGCCGCAAGGGCAAACGACGCCGCGTCCCCCTCGGGTCAGGTGCGCTCCAGCACGGCGACGAAGAAGCCGTCGGTGCCCGTCGTCGCCGGGGTCATCCTGAGCGCCGCACGCTCCTCCGCCCCGATCCGGACGACCGAGGTCGCCGGCGGCTCCCGGCCGGTGACCGCCTGGAACGCGGCCGGCGCATCGGCGAGGTGGAACTCGGGGTAGGCTTCCAGGAAGGCGGCCACGCGGTCCTCGTTCTCCTCCGGAAGCACCGAGCAGGTGACGTAGACCAGCCGTCCGCCAGGCCGGACCAGCGCGGCGCCACGCTCCAGCACCTCCGCCTGCTCCTTCTGGCGGATCTCCAGCGCCCCGGGTGCAAGCCGCCACTTGGCGTCCGGCCGCCGCCGCCAGGTGCCGGAGCCGGTGCACGGGGCGTCGACCAGAACCACGTCGGCCCGGGCCTCGAGGTCGGCCAGCGCGTCGGCGGTCCGCCGCGGCTCGCGGATCTGGATGTTGCGGGCGCCCGCCCGGGAGACGCGCTCGACGATGTCGCCGAAGCGCCGCTTGTCGCTGTCGTAGGCGTAGATCTGGCCGCGGTTGGCGAGCCCGGCCGCCATGGCGAGCGACTTGCCGCCGCCGCCGGCGCAGAGGTCCACCACCTGGCCGCCGCCGGCGGCCACCGCCATCAGCGCGGCGACCTGGCTGCCCTCGTCCTGGATCTCGAACAGGCCCTTCTTGTAGCCGAGCTCGGCCGCGACGAAGGGCGGCTTGTCGTCCGCGTCGCCGGACGGGATCCGGACGCCGACCGGCGACCACTCCGTCGGCCGCGCCGCGAGATCGGCAAGCGAGGCGACCACGGCCTCGCGGTCGGCCTTCAGCGTGTTGACGCGGACGTCGACGTCGGCGCGGCCGGCAAGGGCGACGCCCTCCTCGACCAGCCGGTCGCCGAAGGCGCGGCGGAGCGAGGGCTCGAGCCATTCCGGAATGTCGGCCCTGACGCCGTCCGGGGCGTCGGCCGGCAGCGTCCCGGCGGATAGCCGCGCGCGCTCCTCGCCGGTGAGCGGCGGCGGGGCGTGGCGATCGTCGGCGAGCGCGGCCTCGAGGGCCTCGACCGGTCGCCCCCAGACCCGGACATAGGCGGCGAGCACCACCGCCCGCGGCGCCTCGTCCCCCATCAAGGCGGCCAGCGAGCGTTGCCGCCGGAACACGTCGAAGACGAGGTTGCCGATTGCGCTGCGGTCGCGCGAGCCGGCGAAACGGTGGGAAATGCCCCAGTCCTTCAGCGCGTCATGCACCGGGCGGCGCGTCCGCCCCACGTCCTCGAGTACCTCGATCGCCGCCGCGATCCGCCCGCCGTCCTTCATGCCGCATGCCTTCGGTTGACCCGTCCAGGATGGGGCATAGGCGAGGACGGCGGCGGGAGCAAGGGCCGTGGCTCACCCGTTCGCCCCCCGGCCGTGATCGGCTGCAGCGAACAGGCAAGGGCGAGGGTCGATCAGGCGGCGGACGGGCCCGACGATCCCGACGGCGCGCCGCTGGCCGACGCCGGTCGGATCAGGTTGCGTAGCATCGCTTCCAGGCCGGAGCCGTCGGAGGCATGGAGATCCACCTTGCCGATCTTCTCGACCAGCCGCTCCAGGGTCTCCAGTTCCTTCAGCCGCATCAAGGTCGGGTTCTCGTCCATGAGCCGCGCCGTGTTGAGCAGCGAACGGGTGGCCGCCGTCTCCTCCTGCCGGCGGATCAGATTCGCCCGGGCGGTCCGCTCCGCATCGACGACCTTGTTGACGAGGTCGCGAATCTCGCCCGGCAGGATCATGTCCTTGACGCCGACCGCGTCGACGACCACGCCGAGTTCGTCTGTGCGAGCGACGAGGTAGGCCCGAACCTCCTCGTCGATCCGGTCCCTGGCCCCGAGCACCTCGTCGAGAGTGCGCCCGGAGACCGCCTCGCGGATGGCAAACTGCACCAGCCGGTAAAGGGTCGCCGACATGTCGGTCGTCGCACCGGCCGCCTTGATCGGGTTGGTGACCCGGTGGAAGCCGGACAGCGTCACCCGGATCTGGATCCGGTCCTTGGTGAGGAGCTCCTGTGCGGTCACCTCGAGGAGTTGTGGACGCAGGTCGATCTTGACGATCCGGATCGCCCACCTCGTCATCCAGAAGGCATGACGCCCAGCCTCCAGGACGCCATCAAGCTTGCCGTTTCGATAGAGGAGGCCCACCTCGTGGTCCTGCACGTCGACGAAGGTTGCGAGCCCCTGCGGGCTTACCCGTGCGACGGCGGCGATGTCGTCCTCGGCAATCCGGCCGTCGCTTTCGGTGACGTTGATCAGCCGGACGTCCACGCGGGTCGCGGCCGACCAGAAGACACGGCACTGGAGCGGGCCGACCGCGGTCGACGACGGGACACCGTCGAAGGAGATGAGCGCGACCTCGTCGGGGCCAGTCGTCACCACACGGAAGTTGTCGGCGGCGGCGCGCGGGTCGGCCGCCTCGATGAGGACATAGCGCTCGTGCGGAAACTCGCTGCGGGCAACGTTCAGGATCTCAATTCTCAAGTCGCGCCGCCATCGGTGCACGCGATGCACGCCCGGCCCGAGGATTCCGGCAAAGCGCCCGCCTCTCGTTAAGATGCCGCGCTGGCCGTCGGCGATGACCACCTTCCTGAACAACACCTTTGGCGCCCTCCTGGAGCTGTCCGAACCCGTGGCTTCCCTGGTATGCGCGGTGCAATGGTTCCCCGGGCGTCCCCGCGAGGCGGGCGACGGGTCCGATCTTGAGCCGCGTTTTCCGGAACCCCTCGGCGGAGGCTCCGGGCCATCGCGGCGGTATCCGACCGGACGCAGGGTCGGCGCCCCGGTCGGCCCGCTCCCCGTCCGGCGAACCGGAGGCGGAGGGCGAACCGGCGGGACACCCGGTTCACCTGTTTTCGACGAACGGTTCACAGCCGTTGGTTGAGCTGGATTCGAACCAGCGACCCGAAGGTTAGCTACCTTCTGCTCTGACCACCTGAGCTATCAATGTACATGCGTCCGGAATCGAACCGGAGACCTCCGGCCTCCGGCCGGCGCTCTCCCAGACTGAGCTACGCATGCGCGTCCGTCCGCAGCACACGGTTCTGCACGCAGCCGCGCTGGAGCGGTGAAACCCGATCCGGACACGGACAGACCACCGACCATTGCCGCATGCTGGCATTTTCGTCAATAGGATCGCCGGCGACGGCTGTCCTGTTTGCCGCGCACCGATCCGGACGCGGCGCCGGCCGCCTGCATTCCGGGACCTTGCCGCGGGGCTAACCCCTCACGCCGCTCCCGGATAGTTTGGGCTTTCGCGGGTGATGGTCACGTCGTGGGCGTGGCTCTCGCGGATGCCGGCGTTGGAGATGCGCACGAAGCGGGCCTTGGCCTGCAGCTCCTCGATGGTCTGGGCGCCGACGTAGCCCATCGCCGCGCGGATGCCGCCGACGAGCTGGTGCAGCACGGAGGAGAGCGGGCCCTTGTAGGGGACCTGGCCCTCGATGCCCTCGGGCACCAGCTTCAGCGCGTCGCGCACCTCGGCCTGGAAGTAGCGGTCGGCCGAGCCGCGGGCCATGGCGCCGACGGAGCCCATGCCCCGGTAGGCCTTGTAGCTGCGGCCCTGGTGCAGGTAGACCTCGCCCGGGCTCTCGTCCGTGCCGGCGAACAGCGAGCCGACCATCACGGCGGAAGCGCCGGCGGCGAGCGCCTTGGCGACGTCGCCGGAGTAGCGGATGCCGCCGTCGGCGATCACCGGCACGTTGGAATCGGCCGCCGCGGCGACCGACTCGATGATCGCCGTCAGCTGCGGCACGCCGACGCCGGCGACGATGCGGGTGGTGCAGATCGACCCCGGGCCGATGCCGACCTTCACCGCGTCGGCCCCGGCGCCGATCAGCGCCCGGGTGCCCTCGGCGGTGGCGACATTGCCGGCGATCACCTGCACGTGGTTGGAGAGCTTCTTGACCCGGGTGACCGCCTGCAGCACGCGCTCGGAGTGGCCGTGGGCGGTGTCCACCACGAGGAGGTCGACCCCGGCGTCCACCAGCATCTCGGAGCGGATGTGGCCGTCCTCGCCGACGGTGGTGGCGGCGGCAACGCGCAGGCGCCCCTGGTCGTCCTTGGCGGCGTTCGGGTGCAGCCGGGCCTTCTCGATGTCCTTGACGGTGATGAGGCCGACGCAGCGGTACTGCCCGTCGACGACGACAAGCTTCTCGATACGGTGCGTGTGCAGCAGGCGCTTCGCCTCCTCGTGGCTGACGCCCTCCTTCACGGTGACGAGGTTCTCCCGCGTCATCAGTTCGTAGACCCGCTGGGTGGGATCGGAGGCGAAGCGCACGTCGCGGTTGGTGAGGATGCCGACCAGCCGCCCGGTGACGCGCCCGCCCTCGCCGGCGTTCTCGACCACCGGGATGCCGGAGATGTTGTGGGCGCGCATCAGGTCGAGCGCCTCGCGCAGCGTCGCCTCCGGCCCGATCACCACCGGGTTCACCACCATGCCGCTCTCGAACTTCTTCACCATGCGGACCTGCTCGGCCTGCTGCTCGGGCGAGAGGTTGCGGTGGATGACGCCGATGCCGCCGGCCTGGGCCATGGCGATGGCGAGCCGGGCCTCCGTCACGGTGTCCATCGCCGAGGAGAGGATCGGGATGTTGAGCTCGACCGAGCGGGCGAGCCGGGTGCGGGTGTCCGTCTGGGACGGCATAACCTCGGAGTGGCCGGGCTGCAGGAGGACGTCGTCGAAGGTGAGCGCGAGGTCCCCGCCGTGGGCGGGCGTGTAGAACTGGGCCATGACCAACTCCCGATGAGGACGGCGTTCGCCCGGATGCTTGAAACGGCGCCGGGGGCGGATCGCGGCTTCGCGACTCGCCCCGGGAAACGCGGCATCGAACGAGGTTGGCGGCGGTCTGTACCACGGCCCGGTGACGGTGGGAAGGCACCCGATGACGCAGTGCGGAATCGGGCTCTCAATCGCGGTCAGGCCCGCGCCCGGTCCAGCCGCTCGCGGGCGGTCACGCCGCGGTCGGGCCAGGAGAGCATCGCGCCGGCCGGAACCCTGGCCGCGAGGAGGGCCCGGCGCAGCGCCGGCATCGAGGTCCGGCCGTCGAAGACCCGGACGACGAGTTCCACGGTTCCGCGGCCCTCCGCCCCCGGCGACGGGGTGACCCGCGCGTCCGTCACCTCCCCCGCCGCGCCGAGGGCATGGTCGACCCGGTCGGCGAGGTCGAAGCGGTAGGGATCGGCCAGCCGTCCGCCATCGGCCGAGGCCTCGAACCTCACCGTCACCACGCGGGCCGCCGCCTCCTCCGCCCGCTCGGACCTGCGCCGGCGGCTGGCGGAGACGACAGCGTGGGCCAGGATACCGGCCATCGCGGCGGCGCAGAGCCCGACGAAGGCGAAGGTCATGGCGTAGTCCAAGTCACTCCCCGTCCGGCGGGCGCCCCCGCTCGACCGGCGTGGGGCTTGGACGGCACCCGTCCACCGCCCTCGACGTCATCCGGGCGACCCGGCGCCCAGGACCGTGGACGGCACCCGTCCACCGCCCCTCGACGTCATCCCGGCGAAAGCCGGGATCCAGTGCCCGGCCGGGGTGCAGATGGCGAGGGGGCCTGGATCCCGGCGTTCGCCGGGATGACGGAAAGCAGATGCACTCTGCAAGTCACCGGCTCAGCGGCAATGGATCATGCGGAAGGTTTGCACGACCGCGTCATTCGGTCAAGATTGCAACGATATAAACAACGGTGCCCCGCCGATCCCCTACCCCTCCGGCCGTCCCTTGAACCCCTTCGCCACCACGTACATCTCGACCGACTCCTGCCGGCTCGAGGGCGGCTTCATGTGGACGACCTGGGCGAAGTTCTGCTTGAGCACGGTCAGCAGGTCGGTCTCGGTGCCGCCGCGGAAGACCTTGGCGACGAAGGAGCCGCCGGGGTTGAGGACGTCGATGGCGAAGGCGGCGGCCACCTCGGCGAGGTAGGCGGTGCGCAGGTAGTCGGTCTTGTGGTGCCCCGTCGTCGGAGCGGCCATGTCGGAGAGGACGGCGTCCGGCGCCTCGCCGCCGAGGGCGTCGATCAGCGCCGCGGGCGCGTCCTCGTCGAGGAAGTCCTTCTGCAGCAGCACCACGCCGGGGATCGGATCCATCTCGAGGAAGTCGATGCCGACCACCAGCGGCCGGTCCGAGGTGGAGCCGACGCGCTTCGCCGAGACCTGGCACCAGCCGCCCGGCGCGGCGCCGAGGTCGACCACCCGGCTGCCCTTCTTCAGGAGCCGGTGCTTGTCGTCGATCTCGATCAGCTTGAAGGCCGCGCGCGAGCGCCAGCCCTCCTTGCGCGCCTTGACCACATAGGGATCGTTGAGCTGCCGCTCGAGCCAGCGCGTGGACGAAGCGGTGCGCCCGCGCGCGGTCTTCACGCGGACCTTGAGGCCTGTGTCGGCCCGGCCCTTGCCCTTGGGCTTGCTGGTCTTCTTCTCGTCGGCCATGCCACCCCGCTCGCGTCAGCCCGGCCGCGGGCCGGGGGGCGGACGGCGCCGCCAGACACCGTCGCGGGCCATCAGCTCGACGAGGATCCCCTCGCGCAGGCCCCGGTCCGCGACGCGCAGCCGGTCGCAGGGCCAGCGGCGGCGGATCGCCTCCAGGATGGCGCAGCCGGCGAGCACCAGGTCCGCCCGGTCGGCCCCGATGCACGGATTGGCGACGCGCTCGTCGAAGCCCATCGATGTCAGCCGCTCGATCATCCGGTCGACATCGCCGCCGTCGAGCCAGACCCCGTCCACCCGGCGGCGGTCGTAGCGCTTCAGCCCGAGGTGGATGCCGGCGAGCGTCGTGACCGTGCCGGAGGTGCCGAGCATGTGCACCCGCCCGCCGGCGACCATCCCGGCGAGTTCGTCGGCGCCGTCGAAGCCGTCCAGCATCTCCGCCACCTCGTCCACCATGGCGGCGAACACCTCGGGCGTGACGGCGACGCCGCCGTGCCGTTCCGAGAGCGTCACCACGCCGACGGGCAGCGAGGTCCAGGCCTTGATGAAGCGGGTGAGGCCGAAGCCCCTCGCCTGCCCGCGGTTGCGAAGGTCGAGCCAGACGAGTTCGGACGAGCCGCCGCCGATGTCGAACAGCACCACGCCCTCGGCCGTCGGGTCCACCAGGGTGGCGCAGCCGGCCACCGCGAGGCGCGCCTCCGTCTCGCGGTTGACGATCTCGAGGCCGAGGCCGGTCTCCGCGCGGACGCGCTCGAGGAACAACGGCCCGTTGTCGGCGAGGCGGCAGGCCTCCGTCGCGATCAGCCGCATCCGGCGGACCTCGAGCTCCTCCATCTTCATCCGGCAGATCGCCAGCGCCTCGACGGCCCGGTCCATCGCCGGCTCGCTGAGCCGCCCGGAGCGGCCGATGCCCTCGCCGAGGCGGACGATGCGCGAGAAGGCGTCGACCACCCGGAAGCCACGCTCCTGCGGCTCGGCGACGAGCAGGCGGCAGTTGTTGGTGCCGAGGTCGAGGGCGGCGTAGAGCGGCTGGGTGCCGCGCCGGCGCAGCACCGAGCGCGACACGGCCGGCGCGGGCGAACCCTCGCGTCCCCGCTCCTCGCGCGGCCGGCGGTCGCCGGATGGGTTCCCCTGCGGCGACGGGCCCTGGCGCATGCCGGGCCGCGAGGTCGTCTCGCTCAGGGGCTGGGATCGTCGCAGCCCGCGCAGATCTGCCGCGGGCGGCGGCCCTGCCGGGGCCGCGACCGCGCCGTCACGCTTGCGGCGGCGCTGACGCGCGCGCTTGCCCGGCGCCTTCGCTTCGGTCGGGGACCGCGACCCGGCCCCCGTCTCGGTCATGGTTGTCTGCGGCGCGAGATCCCGCTCGATCCTGTCTGCGACCGGCGCCGCGGCCTTTGCCGCTCCGCCCCGCCGCTTGCGGCGCCTGCGCGCCGCCCGCTTCGACAGGCCCCCGGTGCCGATGCCGTCGGACGGAATCCCGTCCGCACGGCCGATGGCCCCGGAGACGGGACCGGCGCGGCCGTGTCCGTCGCCCGCGTCGATCACTTCATCTCTCCGGCGCCGCTCGCGAACCCCTTGTGGAGGCTCCAGCTTGCGGCGCGCATGCTTCTTCGTCGGGGAAGACCGTAGCAGGCGCCGGGCCGCTTGGCAAAGGTTCGCCGGACCGGCTCAGTCGACCTCGTCCGAGGGCACCACATGGGTTTCGGCGTGGGCGCGCGCGACCCACTCGCGCATCGCCGGATGCGCGAAGACCGCCTCCATCCACGCCGCCTCGACCTCTCCGACGGGCACCTGGTAGGTGTGCAGGCGGCTCGCCACCGGGGCGAAGAACGCGTCCGCCGCCCCGAAGGCGCCGAACAGGAACGGGCCGCCGGCGCCGAAACGCTTGCGGGCGGTCCGCCAGATCTCGCGGATGCGGCGGATGTCGGCGGCGGCGGCCGGGGTCGGCTCGCGCGGCGCCGGCGGTCGGCGGATGTTCATGGGGTAGTGGCCGCGCAGGGCGGTGAAGCCGGAGTGCATCTCGGCCACGATCGATCGCGCATGCGCCCGGGCCGCCCGGTCGGCGGGCCAGAGGCCGGCGTCCGGCGCCTTCTCGGCGAGGTATTCGACGATGGCGAGCGAATCCCACACGGTGACGTCGCCGTCGATGAGCACCGGCACCCGCCCCGCCGGCGAGTGCTCGGCGATGCGCGCGTGCATGTCCGCCGTGTCGAGGTCGATCACCACGTCGTCGAAGGGCAGGCCGCACGCGCGGGCGGCCAGCCAGGCGCGCAGCGACCATGTCGAATAGTTCGTATTGCCGATCACCAGCTTCACGGGCGCCCTCCCTTTGTGCGAGACCGCAGAGGATGCATGCGGCCGCGTCGAGCACAAGCCGGCGACACGTTTCGCGACTGCGAATGGCGCCGCTGCAGCGCAGCGACGAAAACGTTTGCGCAAACGATTTGGATCGGCATACTCGAATGTGGACAGGGCGATAGCCCAGCGGGACCGGGGAGAAACCCCGGCCTGTCGCCGATCGGCCGCGGCCGCCGGCGGGTCGTCGATGGGGGGAGAATGGCCACGATCAAGGACGTCGCGCGGCACGCCAACGTGTCGTATACGACGGTGTCTCACGTGATCAACGACACGCGCCCGGTCGCCGCGGAGACGGCGCAGCGGGTGCGGGCGGCCATCCGCGAACTCGGCTACATGCCGTCCGAGGTGGCGCGGGCGCTGAAGTCGAAGCGCACCCACATCGTCGGCATGATCGTCACCTCCACCTCCAATCCCTTCTTCGCGGCCGTGACCGGCGGCGTGGAGCGCGCCTGCTTCGACCGCGGCTACTCGCTGATGCTCTGCAACACCGACGACGTCGAGGAGCGGCTGAACGAGTACCTCGACACGCTGTTCGCCAAGCGCATCGACGCGCTGGTGGTGATGACGACCAACGCCAGCCCGGAGTTCCTTCGCCGGCTCAGGGAAATCGATTCGGTGCCGGTGGTGGCGATCGACGCCGCCCCGGACACCGCCCGCACGGTGGTCAACGACGACTCCGATCTCGGCGGGCGGCTGGTCGCCGGCTTCCTGGCGAAGCGTGGCTTCCGGCGGATCGCCTGCCTCGCCGGTCCCGAAGGGCATCCGCGCATGCGCGAGCGGCTGGCAGGGTTCGAGGCCGGCCTCGCCGAGCATGGCCTCGCGCTCGACCCGACCCTGCTCGCCCACGAGCCGCTCACCATCGACGGCGGGGCCGCGGCGATCGCCCGCTTCCTCGCCCTGCCGCCGGAGGGCAGGCCCGAGGTGGTGTTCTGCTTCAACGACATGATGGCCGTCGGCGTGCTGCACGCCGCCCATGACGCCGGGCTCGGCATCCCCGACGACCTCTCGGTGGTCGGCTACGACGACATCGAGTTCGCCTCGCACACCATTCCGCCGCTCACCACCGTCCGCCAGCCGACCGCCGAGATCGGCGGAACGGCCGCCCGGGCGATCATCGACCACCTGGAGACAGGGGCCGCGCTGCCCGAGACCGTCTCGCTCGCCCCGGAACTGGTGGTGCGCGGATCGGTCCGCGGCGCACCAGCCCCGGGCTGACCCCGAACAGGAAAGGCACAGGAACCATGCTGAAAGGGCTCGATCCGCTGCTCAACGCCGAGGTCCTGCACGTGCTGCGCGCCATGGGGCACGGCGACGACCTCGTCGTCTGCGACACCAACTTCCCGGCCGATTCCGTGGCCCGCGAGACCGTCTGGGGCGACCTCATCCGCATGGACGGCGTCACCGCCGCCCGGGCGGTCGAGGCGGTGCTCTCGGTGATGCCGCTGGACAGCTTCGTGCCCCATCCGGCCGAGCGGATGGAGGTGGTCGGCGAGCCCGACAAGGTGCTGCCGGTGCAGGAGGAGGTCCAGGCGGTGGTCGACCGCTACGAGCCGGAGGTCGGCAAGATGGGGTCGATCGAGCGGTTCGCCTTCTACGAGCGCGCCAAGACGGCCTATGCGGTGCTGGTGACCGGCGAGCGGCGCTTCTACGGCTGCTTCATCCTCAAGAAGGGCGTCATTCCGCCGGACGCCTGATCGGGCGGCGCTGCGGACGGAACGGGAACGGGGGCGATCAGATGGCGCGTGCCGACGTCGTGGTGCTTGGGATCTTCGTCGCGGACCTGGCCTTCCGGGCCCCGCGGCTGCCGGTGATGGGCGAGACCATCCTCGGCCACGGCTTCGCCATGGGGCCGGGCGGCAAGGGCTCGAACCAGGTGATCGCGGCTGCCCGCGCCGGCGGCCGGGCGGCGATGATCACCCGCCTCGGCCGCGACGCCTTCGGCGAGATCGCCGAGAGGGCCTGGAGCGCGGACGGGGTCGACACCGCGTCGGTCACCCTCGACCCCGACAATCCCACCGGCGCGGCCTTCATCTTCGTCTCCACCGAGACCGGCAACAACGCCATCATCGTGGAGAGCGGCGCGGCGGGGCGGATCTCGCCGGAGGACGTCCGCGGCGCGGAGGATCTGATCCGCGGCGCGAAGGTGTTCGTCACCCAGTTCGAGCAGCCGATTCCGGCGGCCATGGAGGGCCTGTCGATCGCCCGCCGGCACGGGGTCACCACCATCCTCAACCCCGCCCCGGCGGTGCCGGTCGACGACGAGATCTTCCCGCTCTGCGACTACGTCACCCCGAACGAGACTGAGGCGGCGGCGCTGACCGGCATCCCGGTGGAGACGGTCGAGGACGCCCGCAGGGCGGCCGCCGACCTCGTCCGCCGCGGCGCCCGCAACGCGCTGATCACCCTCGGCGAGAAGGGCGCCCTGCTCCACGGCGCCGACGGCGACCACATGGTGCCGGCGATCAGGGTGGCGAAGGTGGTCGACACCACCGGCGCCGGCGACGCCTTCAACGCCGGCTTCGCGGTGGCGCTCGCCGAGGGCAAGGCCCCGGCCGAGGCGGTCCGCTTCGGCTGCGTGCTCGCCGGCCTCTCGGTGCAGAAGCCCGGCACCGCGCCGTCGATGCCGACGCGCGCGGAGATCGAGGCGGCGCTGGCGGAGACCCCGGCATGACCGACGTCCTGCAGTCCGATTCCATCCGCGCCCGGGACCCGATGAAGCACGTCTTCATCTGGCCGGCGGTGCTCGTGGTGCTGGCGGTGGCGATCTTCCCGCTGATCTACTCGCTGACCACCTCCTTCATGAGCTTCCGCCTGGTGCCGCCGACGCCGCCGCGCTTCGTCGGGCTCGGCAACTACGGCGACCTGCTGCAGAACCCGCGCTTCTGGCAGGTGATCGGCACCACCTCGCTGATCGCCTTCGTCTCCGTCGCGCTGCAGTATGTGATCGGCTTCGCGGTCGCCCTGGCGCTGCAGGCGCGCATCCCCGGCGAGCGGCTGTTCCGGGTCAGCTTCCTGCTGCCGATGCTCGTGGCCCCGGTGGCGGTGGCCCTGATCGCCCGGCAGATGTTCAACCCGACGATGGGGCCGCTCAACCAGTTCATGAGCCTCCTCGGCTTCCCGAACCTTCCCTACCTCACCACCACGGAATGGGCGCTCGGCGCCATCATCGCCGTCGAGGTCTGGCAGTGGACGCCCTTCGTCATCCTGATGATGCTGGCCGGCCTGCAGACCCTGCCGGGCGACGTCTACGAGGCGGCGGAACTGGAGAACGCGACGCCCTGGCAGCAGTTCTGGGGCATCACATTCCCGCTGATGCTGCCGATCTCCGTGGCGGTCGTCTTCATCCGCCTGATCGAGAGCTACAAGATCCTCGACACCGTCTTCGTGATGACCGGCGGCGGGCCGGGCATCTCCACGGAGACGCTGACGCTGTTCGCCTACCAGGAGGGATTCAAGAAGTTCAACCTCGGCTACACCTCGGCGCTGAGCTTCCTGTTCCTCATCGTCATCACCGTCATCGGCGTCGTCTACCTCGCCATCCTCAAGCCGACCCTGGAGAAGCACAGATGAGCGCGCTGGGCGGCGGTTCGACCGGACGGCGGCTGGCCCTGATCGGCTGCCTCCTCTGGTTCGCCTTCACGATCTTCCCGCTCTATTGGATCTTCATCACCTCGTTCAAGTCGCCGCCGGCGGTGAACGGGGGGCCCACCTACCTTCCCTTCATCGACTTCGAGCCGACGCTGGACGCCTGGCGCGACCTCTTCTCCGGCACCCGCGGGCAGTTCTTCAGCAACACCCTCGCCTCCACCATCGTCGGCCTCTCGGCCTCGGTGCTGGCGACGGCGGTCGGGGCGATGGCGGCCTACGCGCTGGTGCGCTTCCCCTTCCGCGTCCGCCTGGGCGCCGGCCTCGCCTTCGTCGCGGTCGCGCTCGGGGGCTACATCGTGGGGCACAACTGGCTCGGGCTCGGCCGCGCCGAGGCGCTGATCTGGTCCTTCGTCGCCGCGCTGGTGGTGTCGATCCTCGCCAACCGGATGCGGCTTCCCGGACCGGTGCTCGGCAACGGCGACATCGTCTTCTGGTTCGTCAGCCAGCGCATGTTCCCGCCCATCGTCACCGCCTTCGCGCTGTTCCTGATGTACACCGAGGTCGGGCGCATGGGCTTCAAGCTGGTGGACACCTACATCGGCCTGACGCTGGCCTACGTCGCCTTCTCCCTGCCGATCGTGATCTGGCTGATGCGCGACTTCTTCGCCGCGCTGCCGGTCGAGGTCGAGGAGGCGGCGATGGTCGACAACGTGCCGTCCTGGCGGATCTTCTTCGGCATCGTGCTGCCCATGTCGGTGCCGGGCCTCGCCGCCACCTTCATGATCACCCTCGCCTTCGTCTGGAACGAGTTCCTCTTCGCGCTCTTCCTGACGAACTCCAGGTGGCAGACGCTTCCCATCCTCGTCGCCGGCCAGAACAGCCAGCGCGGCGACGAATGGTGGGCGATCGCCGCCGCCGCCCTGATCGCCATCATCCCGATGATGGTCATGGCGGCCGCCCTCAGCAGGCTGATGCGGTCCGGCCTGCTGCTCGGCGCCATCAAGTGACCGCCGCAACGAGAAAGTCACCAGGGGAGCGAACCATGAAGAAGCATCTGTTGGGCACGGCGGCCGCGGCCGTCCTAGTCGCCGCGGCATCAAACGCGAGCGCCCAGACCTGCGATCCGGACTACAGCGGCGTCACGCTGACCGCCGCGTCGCAGACCGGCCCCTACATCGCCTCCGCGCTGCAGCTCGCGGCCGAGGAGTGGACGAAGAAGACCTGCGGCACGGTCAACGTCGTGGAGTTCCCCTGGTCGGAGCTCTATCCGAAGATCGTCACGTCGCTGACCTCGGGCGAGGACACCTTCGACCTGATCACCTTCGCCCCGGCCTGGTCGCCCGACTTCACCGACTTCCTGTCGGAAGTGCCGGAGGCGATGCGCAGCGGCGAGACCTGGAACGACATCGCCCCGGTCTACCGCGACCGCCTGATGGTGTGGAACGGCAAGACGCTGTCGCAGACCATCGACGGCGACGTGCACACCTACTACTACCGCACGGATCTCTTCGAAGATCCCGCGGAGCAGGAGGCCTTCAAGGCGAAGTACGGCCGCGACCTCGCCCCGCCGGCGACCTGGGACGAGTACCTCGAGGTGGCCGAGTTCTTCCAGCGGCCGGACGACGGCCTGTGGGGCAGCGCGGCGGCCTACCGTCGCGGCGGCCAGCAGTTCTGGTTCCTGTTCTCGGTGGCCGCGGCCTACGCCGCCCATCCGGACCACCCGGGCTCGTTCTTCTTCGACCCGGAGACCATGGACGCCCAGGTCAACAACGAGGGCTGGGTGAAGGGCCTCGAGACCTACATCGCGACCTCCAAGGTGTCCCCGCCGAACGCGCTGCAGTTCTCCTTCGGCGAGACCATCGCCGCCCACGCCGGCGGCCAGGTCGCGCAGTCCTGGGGCTGGGGCGACACCGGCACGGTGGTGGCCGACCCGAAGCAGTCGAAGGTGCCGGGCACCATCGGCTCGACGCTGCTGCCGGGCTCCACGCAGGTCTGGAACTACAAGACCGGCCAGTGGGACGAATACCCGGAGGTCGTCCGCTCGCCGTTCATGGCGTTCGGCGGCTGGCAGGCGGCGGTGCCGCAGTCCTCCAACAACCAGGAGGCGGCCTGGAACTTCATCGAGTTCATGAGCTCGCCCGAGATCTCCGGCAAGGCGGCGATCACCGGCGGAACGGGCATCAACCCGTACCGCACGTCGCACTTCAAGGACCTGTCGCTGTGGACCTCGATCATGTCCGAGCCGGAGGCGAAGAGCTACCTCGCCGCCCAGGAGGGCTCGCTGGCGGCCGACAACGTCGTCCTCGACATGCGCCTGCCGGGCTACTTCTCCTACACCGAGGTGCTGGAGATCGAGCTCTCCAAGGCGCTGGCCGGCGACGTCACCGCGCAGGAGGCGCTCGACACCGTCGCGGCGGAATGGAACCGCCTCACCGACGAGTTCGGGCGTGACAGCCAGCTCACGGCCTACCGCGCCGCGATGGGCCTGCCCCCGCTCTGACCCGACCACGGACCGCGGCGGCTCCCCGCCGCGGTCCATCCACCCGGAACGAGACGGCGTCCGGCCCGAAAGGCCGCGTCCACCCGCAAAGAACGAGATCCATGGCCCGCGTCACCCTATCCAAAATCCAGAAGAGCTACGGCTCGGTCAAGGTCATCGAAGGACTGAACCTTGAGATCGAGGACAGGGAATTCGTCGTGCTGGTCGGTCCGTCCGGCTGCGGCAAGACCACGACCCTGCGCATGGTGGCGGGCCTCGAGACGGCCTCCGGCGGCAGCGTCCACATCGGCGAGCGCGAGGTGACGAACCTCAGGCCGGGGCTGCGCAACTGCGCGATGGTGTTCCAGAACTACGCGCTCTACCCGCACATGACGGTGCGCGACAACATCGGCTACGGCATGCGCGTGCGCGGCGTGCCGGAGGCCGAGCGGCGCGCGGCGATCGACAAGGCGGCGCGGATCCTCGGGCTCGAGCCCTATCTCCACCGCAAGCCGCGGCACCTCTCGGGCGGCCAGCGCCAGCGCGTCGCCATCGGCCGCGCCATCGTGCGGGACCCGCACGTCTTCCTCTTCGACGAGCCGCTCTCGAACCTCGACGCCAAGCTGCGCATCGAGATGCGGGCGGAGATCAAGAGCCTGCACCAGCGGCTCGCGACCACCATCATCTACGTGACGCACGACCAGGTGGAGGCGATGACGCTCGCCGACCGCGTGGTGGTGATGAACGCCGGGCGCATCGAGCAGGCGGCGGACCCGATCACCCTCTACGACGCGCCGGCCAACCGCTTCGTCGCCGGCTTCATCGGCGCGCCCAGCATGAATTTCCTCGACGCCCGGCTGGAGCAGCGCGGCGAGGGCCTCGTCGTGGTGCTCTCCGACGGGTCGGCGCACGCCGTCCCCGCCGACCGGGCCGCGCGCCTTGCCGCCGAGACCGGCCGCCCGGTCGTGCTCGGCATCCGGCCGGAGAACACCGGGGCCGCGGCGGACGACGGCGGTTCCGTGCTTTCGGTCTCCAACGTCGAGCCGCTCGGCCCGCATACCCTGGCCATCGGCACCCTCGCCGGCGCGCCTGTCACCGTCCAGCTCGAGGCGCATGCGCGCCCGAAGATCGGCAGCACCGTGCCGGTCGCCTTCGACATGTCGAAGATGCACGTCTTCGACAGCGACACGGGGATCGCCATCCGCTGACGCCGGCCGGGCGGCGGGAGCCGCACGCGGCGTCCACGGCGAACGCCGGAGTCCGGGCCCCGCCGGCCCGGGCGCGGCGACCATGGGCCGGATCCGGCGTTCGCTGGAACGACCTGGCCCCGGAGTTGGCCTCCGGGCGCCGATCGCAATGCCTGTCGGGGATACGCCCTTACTGGGCCACGTCCTCCACGGCGTTCGCGGTCTCCTGAACGTCCTGCCCGGCGCCGCGGATGGTGTTCTCACAGCCGGCGAGGGCCATTCCGGCCGCGAGCAACAGGGCGAGAGCTTTGATCTTGCTTGGCATGAAATCTTCTCCTCTTGGAAGGTTTCCCGGCGACGACCGCCCCCGCACGCGCCGGCCACACGGATAAAGACAGTCGAGCCCGGCCGTTTGTTCCTTCACATGGCGACCATTGCGAAGCCGGGGCATCGGGATCCTCCTCGATTGGCCACGAGAAACGGTCGACAGCCCGGCCCGGTCGCGACGACTTGATCGCCACGCGCGGCCTCGTGAAGGTGGAGGTCGCTCCGGTCCGCTATCTGTGGGGCCAAGGAGATCACGGATGGCGTCGGGCGCACTTCCCTGGACGGATGCATCGGGCCGGCTTTCGGCCCTGAAGGCCGTCGTCTTCGCGGCGACGCTGGCCCCGGGCGTCCTGATCGCGGCGGCGCTCGCCACGGGAAACGCCGGGCCCCGCCCCTACGATTTCGCGGTCCACGAGACCGGCGAGTGGACCGTGCGCTTCCTCCTGGCGAGTCTCGCCGTGACGCCACTGCGACGGATCCTCGACTGGGGCCGCCTGATCCAGGTCCGGCGGATGCTGGGGCTCGCCGCGCTTTCCTATGCGCTCGCGCACTTCGCCCTCTACGTGATCGACCAGCAGTTCAACCTGGTGAAGGTGGCGAGCGAGATCGTGCTGCGCGTCTATCTCACGATCGGGTTCGCGGCCCTGCTCGGCCTTGTCGCCCTCGGGGTCACGTCGACCGATGCGGCGATCCGGCGGATGGGCCGCGCCTGGTCGCGGCTCCACCGGATCGTCTACGCGATCGGGGTGCTCGGCCTCCTGCACTACTTCATGCAGACGAAGCTCGACGTCGCGCTGCCCACCTTCTACGCGGGGCTGTTCCTGCTGCTGATGGGCTACCGCGCGGCCCACGCCGCCGGCTGGACGCTCTCCGCCCCGGTGCTGGCCGTCATCGCGGTTCTCGGCGCCGCCGCCACCATGGGGGTCGAATATGCCTGGTTCGCCAGCGCGACCAATGTGCCGGCGGATCGCGTCTTCCTCGCCAACTTCACCCTCGCCGGCGGGGTCCGGCCCGCCTGGTGGGTGGGCCTCGCCGGGCTCGCGGTCGCGGCCGCCGCCTTCGCCCGCGGCGGCCTCTCGGGCACGCGAACGGCGGCGCCGCGGGTCCGCCGGGCGCCGGCGGGCTGACCGTCAGCGCCGCCGGTCGAAGCGCGAGCCGCCCTTGGCGCCGCGGCCCTTGGCCTTGAAGCTGGACACCGCCGGGTAGCTCGACCGCTTCACCGGCTCCGCCTTCGGCGGCTCGGGCGTGGCGGGCATCGCCAGGGTGACGGGCTCGCCCTTGCCGGCCTCGTCGACCATGCGGGCCAGGCGGACCAGCACCGCCGCGGCGCCCTTCAGCCGCTGCTCAGGCTCCGGCCAGTCGCGGATCAGCACCACCTTCTGGTCGGGGCGGATCTTCGCCAGGATCCCCTGCTCGCCGATGTAGCGGACCAGCGCGGCCGGGTTCTCGAACTTGCCGTCGCGGAAGCCGATGACGATGCCCTTCGGGCCGGCGTCGATCTTCTCCACGTTGGTCTTGCGGCAGAGCACCTTGATCGCGACGATCTTGAGGAGATGATCCACCTCCTCCGGCATCGGGCCGAAGCGGTCGACCAGTTCGGCGCCGAAGCCGTCGATGGCGGCTGAGTCCTCCAGTTCCGCCAGCCGGCGGTAGAGGCCGAGCCGCACCGGCAGGTCCGGCACGTAGCTCTCCGGGATCATCACCGGCGTGCCGACGGTGATCTGCGGCGACCACTGGTCGTCGGTCAGGCTCTCGTCGCCGCTCTTCAGCGCCGCCACCGCCTCCTCCAGCATCTGCTGGTAGAGCTCGTAGCCGACCTCCCTGATGTGGCCGTGCTGCTCCTCGCCGAGCAGGTTGCCGGCGCCGCGGATGTCGAGGTCGTGGCTCGCCAGCTGGAAGCCGGCGCCGAGGCTGTCGAGGCTTTGCAGCACCTTCAGCCGCCGCTCCGCCGTCGGCGTCAGCCGCCGCTCCGGCGGCACGGTGAAGAGAGCATAGGCGCGGGTCTTCGACCGGCCGACGCGGCCCTTCAGCTGGTAGAGCTGGGCGAGGCCGAACATGTCGGCGCGGTAGACGACGAGCGTGTTGGCGGTGGGGATGTCGAGGCCCGACTCGACGATGGTGGTCGACAGCAGCACGTCGTACTGGCCCTCGTAGAAGGCGTTCATGACGTCGTCGAGCTCGCCCGCCGCGATCTGGCCGTGGGCGACGGCGACCTTCACCTCCGGCACGTGCCGCTCGAGGAACTCGCGCTGCTCGGCGAGATCGCTCACCCGGGGGCAGACGTAGAAGGCCTGGCCGCCGCGGTACTTCTCGCGCAGCAGCGCCTCGCGCACGGTGAGCGGGTCGAAGGGCGTCACGAAGGTGCGCACCGCGAGGCGGTCGACGGGTGCTGTCGCGATCAGCGACAGTTCCCGGACGCCCGTCAGCGCCAGCTGCAGGGTGCGCGGGATCGGCGTCGCCGACAGCGTCAGCACGTGGACGTCCGCCTTCAGCTCCTTCAGCCGCTCCTTGTGCTTGACCCCGAAGTGCTGCTCCTCGTCGATGATCAGCAGGCCGAGGTCGTGGAAGGCGGTTCCCTTGGCGAGCAGCGCGTGGGTGCCGACCACGATGTCCACCGTGCCGTCGGCAAGGCCCGCCTTGGTCGCCGCGAGATCCTTCGCCGACACCAGCCGCGAGGCCTGCTCCACCCGGACCGGCAGGCCCCTGAAGCGCTCGGAGAAGGTCCGGTAGTGCTGGCGGGCGAGCAGGGTCGTCGGCACGACGACCGCGACCTGGCGTCCGCTCATCGCCGCCATGAAGGCCGCGCGCAGCGCCACCTCGGTCTTGCCGAAGCCGACGTCGCCGCAGACGAGTCGGTCCATCGGCCGGCCCGCGCCGAAGTCCTCCATCACCGCGGCGATCGCGTTCAGCTGGTCGTCTGTCTCGTCGTAGGGGAAGCGGGCGGCGAACTCGTCGTAGACGCCTTCGGGCGGCAGCAGCACCGGCGCCGGGCGCAGCGCCCGGGCGGCGGCCGTCTTGATCAGCTCCCCGGCCATCTCGAGGATGCGCTTCTTCATGCGCGCCTTGCGCGCCTGCCAGGCCCCGCCGCCGAGCTTGTCGAGCTGCGCCTCGGTATCCTCCGAACCGTAGCGCGACAGGAGCTCGATGTTCTCCACCGGCAGGAACAGCCGGTCGCCGCCGGCGTACTGGATCTCCAGGCAGTCGTGCGGCGCCCCGGCCGCCTCGATCGTCTTCAGGCCGACGAAGCGGCCGATGCCGTGGTCGACGTGGACGACGAGGTCGCCCTCCCCCAGCGCCGCCACCTCGGTGAGGAAGTTCTGCGCGCGCTTGCGGGCGCGGGCGCCGCGGATCAGCCGGTCGCCGAGCACGTCCTGCTCGGCG
>JAWLBM010000002.1:176740-282194 GCA_041687675.1 Pleomorphomonas sp.
GACCGCGACAGGATCCTGGGCGAGGCGGTCGACCGCATGTTTATGGAGCTGGGCGACGACCACGAACTCCGGCAGCTCGAAGCCGGTCTCGACGCCGAGGATGGCGAGCGGCAGCACATGCGCCGGCGTCTTCAGCGCGCCGTCGAGGTTCGCCACCGTCTCCGTCTTCTGCACGCCGTGGTCGGCGATCACCTGGGCGAGCCGGTCGCGCGAGCCCTCCGACCAGCAGGCGAGCACCACCCGCCGCTGCTCCGCCTTCAGCGCCCGGATGTGCGCCACCAGCGCGTCGAAGACGTTGACGTCGCCGGCGGCGCGCTCGGCGGCGAAGGACCGGCCGGTGCGGCCGCCGAGGTCGACGATCCGCAGCGCCTCCTGGTCCGGCCGGGAGAAGGGCGTCAGCCGGGCGACGTCGCGCCGGTCGAGGAGGCCCTTCACCTCCGCCTCGGAGAGGTAGAGCGTCTCCGGCGGCAGCGGCTTGTAGGGCGCGCCGGCGCCGCCCTGGCGCAGCGCCTCGATGCGGGCGTCGAAGTGGTCGGCGACGGTGACGAGCCGCTCGTTCACCGCCTCGTCCACCAAGGGGTCGAGCAGGAACGGCGCGTCGCCGACGTGGTCGAACAGGGTGCCGAGCCCGTCGTGGAACAGCGGCATCCAGTGCTCGAGGCCGGCGTAGCGGCGCCCCTCGCTGACCGCCTCGTAGAGAGGGTCGCCGGTGGTGGCGGCGCCGAAGGCGGCCACGTAGCCCTGCCGGAACCGCTTGATCCCGGCGGGCGTCAGCTGCACCTCGCTCATCGGCACGAGGTCGATGCGGACGAGCTGGGAGACGGTGCGCTGGGTCTCCGGGTCGAAGCTGCGGATCGATTCCAGCGTGTCGCCGAAGAAGTCGAGCCGGACGGGGGTCTCGGCGCCCGGGGCGAAGAGGTCGAGGATGCCGCCGCGCACGGCGTATTCGCCGGTGTCGCGGACGGTGGAGGTGCGCGAGAAGCCGTTGTCCTCCAGCCAGGCCTGCAGCTTTGCCATGTCGAGCCGGTTGCCCGGCGCGGCATGCATCACCTGCTCGCCGACGGTGCCGGCGGGGACGACCCGCTGGACGAGCGCGTTGACGGTCGTCAGCAGCACGAAGGGCCGTGTCTCCTCCCGCCCGGCGGCGAGGTCCGCCAGCGTCGTCATCCGCCGGGCGACGACCGCCGGGGTGGGCGAGACGCGGTCGTAGGGAAGGCAGTCCCAGGCGGGGAACTCGAGCAGCCCGATCTCCGGCGCGAAGAAGGCCATCGCCCGCTGCAGCTGGGCGAGCCGCTGGCCGTCGCGGGCAACGAAGACGGCGCGCACGCCCCGCCGGCCCGGCGCCCGGGCGAGCCCGGCCAGCGGCACCGCCTCCGCGCCGTCCGGGACATTCGAGACCGTGACGGCGCGGAACTCGTCGAAGAGGGTCGGCCAGGAGATCGGCATCTGGGGGAACTCGGGTAGAGGCGGGTCGCGGCGCCGGGGAGTCAGGCGGTGAGCGGGTTTGCCCGGGCGAAGGCGACGACGCGCTCGAGCAGCGGGCCGGCGAAGTTCTCCGGCGTCTCGGCGGTGCCGATGATCCAGGAGAACAGGTCCCTGTCCGGCACTTCCATCAGCTGCTCGAAGGCGTCGAGCTCAGCCTCGTCGAGGTCGGCGATCGCGGCGTCGGCAAAGCGGCCGAGCAGCAGGTCCATCTCCCGCGTCCCGCGGTGCCAGGCCCGGAACAGGATCCGCCTCCGGCGCGGGTCGAGGTCCTCGGAGGTGCGGGACAGGCCGTAGGAGGTCGGGTTCATCGGGAGGCTCTCCGGCAAATGACGACGGCCGCCGCCTCCCATCGGACGCGTCGGACCCGGCGCTATTTAGCGCCCCCGGCCGCCGATGTCAGGTGCAAAGAGGTGGCGGTGGCGAAGCGCCGCGTCCGTGCTATGGACGGGTCATGCGACCGGAGATCCTCAACCCGCTGTTCCAGCCGCTCGAGACGCTTCCCGGCGTCGGCCCGCGGCTGCAGCCCCGGCTCGCCCGACTGGTCGGGCCCCCGGGCGAGACGGCGCGCCCGGCGGTGGTGGCGGACCTCCTGATGCACCTGCCGACCCACCTCATCGACCGCAGCCGCGAGGCGCTGATCGCCCGGGCCCCGGAGGGCGCGATCGTCACGCTGCGCGTGCGCGTCGACCGCCACCGGCCGGCGCCGGCGAGCAGCCGGGCCCCCTACCGCATCGCCGTGCAGGACGAGAGCGGCGAACTCACAATCTCCTATTTCCACGCCGAAAAAGCGTGGCTGGAGAAGATCTTTCCCGTCGGGGCGGAGAAACTGGTTTCGGGCCGGATCGAGTGGTTCAACGGCGCGCCGCAGATGCTGCACCCGGACCATGTGGTGGACGTCGCCGACGCGGACAAGCTGCCGCGCATGGAGCCGGTCTATCCGCTCACCGAGGGGGTCAGCCTGAAGGTTCTGCGGCGGGCGATGGAGGGCGCGCTGGCGCTGATGCCGCCGCTGCCCGAGTGGCAGGACCCGGCCCTCCTCGGCCGCGAGCGCTGGCCCTCCTTCGCCGAGGCGATGGAGCGCCTGCACCGGCCGCAGGAGCCGTCGGACCTTGCCGAGGACACCCCCTTCCTCGCCCGCCTCGCCTATGACGAGCTGCTGGCGAGCCAGCTCGCCCTCGGCCTCGTCCGCGCCTCGATGCGGGCGGTGGCCGGCCGGACGCGCGAAAAGCGGCGCGACCTGCTCTCCGCCGTCCGCGGCGCCCTGCCCTTCGCCCTCACCGGGGCGCAGGAGCGGGCGATCGCCGACATCGCCGCCGACATGGCGAAGCCGACCCGGATGATCCGCCTCGTCCAGGGCGACGTCGGCTCCGGCAAGACCATGGTGGCCCTGTTCGCCGCCGCGATGGCGGTGGAGAACGGCGGCCAGGCGGCGTTCATGGCGCCGACGGAGCTTCTCGCCCGCCAGCACGCCCGCTCCATCGAGCCGCTGGCCGCGGCCGCGGGGATCCGCGTCGCCCTCGTCACCGGCGCCGACAAGGCGAAGGCGCGGCGGGAGACGCTGGAGGCGCTGGCCCGCGGCGAGATCGACATCCTGGTCGGCACCCACGCCCTGTTCCAGCAGGGGGTCGAGTTCCGCGACCTCGCGCTCGCGGTCGTCGACGAGCAGCACCGCTTCGGCGTCCACCAGCGCCTCGCGCTGGCGGCGAAGGGCACCCGAACCGACCTCCTGGTGATGACCGCGACGCCGATCCCGAGGACGCTGCTCCTCTCCTACTTCGGCGACATGGACGTCTCGCGCCTCGACGAGAAGCCCGCGGGCCGGAAGCCGATCGCCACCCGGACCGTCTCGCTGGACCGGATCGGCGAGGTGGTCGACCGCGTCGCCGAGGCGGTCGCCCGGAACGGCGCCAAGGCCTACTGGGTCTGCCCGATGGTGGAGGAGAGCGAGGCGACCGACCTCGCCGCCGCCGAGGAGCGCTTCACCGACCTCGGCAAGGTGTTCGGCGACCGGGTGGAACTCGTCCACGGACGGATGAAGCCGGCCGAGAAGGACGCCAGGATGCGGCGCTTCCAGTCCGGCGAGGCGCGGGTGCTGGTCGCCACCACGGTGATCGAGGTGGGCGTCGACGTGCCGGACGCGACCATCATCGTGATCGAGCACGCCGAGCGCTTCGGCCTCGCCCAGCTCCACCAGCTGCGCGGCCGCGTCGGCCGCGGCGACCGGCCGTCCACCTGCCTTCTCCTCTACAAGGCGCCGCTCGGCGAGACCGCCAAGGCGCGCCTTGCGATCCTGCGCGAGAGCGAGGACGGCTTCGTGATCGCCGAGGAGGACCTGCGGCTGCGCGGCGGCGGCGAGGTGCTGGGCACCCGCCAGTCGGGCATGCCCGGCTTCCGGCTCGTCCGCCCGGAGATCCACGGGCGGCTGACCGAGATCGCCCGCGACGACGCGGCGCTGGTGCTCGCGCGCGACGCCAACCTCTCGGGCGAGCGCGGCCGGGCGCTGCGCGTCCTGCTCTACCTGTTCGGCCGCGACGAGGCGGCGAGGCTGATCCGGGCGGGGTGATGGCGATGGCCGGAGTGTCCGGCTTCGGAGACGGCCAAAACCGTTGCGCCGGCGGCCGGGGAGCGACGGGCGCCGGCGCCTGACCGGAGCCGCGTCAGCGGGCGGCGTCGTGGTCGCCCTTGCTCCGCCGCTCGACGGTGTCGCGGCCGACGATCTTGGAGAACATGCTGTCCGTCTCGTAGAGCAGCGCGAGCTGGCGCTCCTCGAACTCGCGGAAGAATTCGTCCCAGGAGATCTCGGTCAGCGCGTCGTGCTCCGAGTTCGGCGCCTCGGGGAACATGATCCGGATGATCCCGACGTCGCCGCCCTTGTGGGTGCGCCCGACGGCGGCGGGCTTGCCGCCCTTGGATTCCGCCCACTTGCGGATGGTGTCGTGATCGGTGGTGGTCTCCGCCATCGCGTTGTCTCCACGGGTTCGGTTCAGTTGCGGCCGTTGTTGGCGAGCTTCTCGAATTCGTCGCGCACCTCCGGAAGGGTCGGCAGGCCCAGCTCGCGGGACTTGCGCTGGACGTCCTTGGCGGCCTTTGAAGAGAGGTCGTCCCGGTACATGTCCTTCACCTGCTCGGCCGACTCGTAGTTGCGGAACCTCTGCACCTCGGACCGGGTCGAGCGCTGCACGTCGAGCAGGTCGTCCCGCTTGCTCTCCGGGTAATCCTCGGGCTTTGCGTCCAGGACCGGCCGGAACACACGTTTCTCGAGGAAATCGACGAGTTCCTGCTTGTTGGCCATGCGATTCGCTCCGTTGTCCGGCTCTGCCGTTCGCAAACCCGCGAGGGGGCAAGGGGTTCCGGGATGACGGGACCCCTGCGGGCGGCGCGACGTCACGCCCCGGCCCAGCCGAGCGTCAGCGCCGCGAGCACGGTGTAGCGGGCGATCTTGCCGACCGCCACCAGCGGCAGGAAGCTCGCGAGCGGCTCGCGCATCACGCCGGCGACCACGGTGAGCGGGTCGCCGACGATCGGAACCCAGCTGAACAGCAGGCTCCAGCGCCCCCAGCGGTGGTACCAGGCGCGGGCCCGGCGCATGGCGGCGCCCTCGGTGGCGAGCCCCCGCCCTGCGAGACGGTCGGCGAAACGCCCGAGCGTCCAGTTCACCAGCGCGCCGCCGATGTTGCCGAGGCTCGCGACGGCGACGAGGAGGACCGGGGACGTTTCGCCCGAGAGCAGCAGCGCGACAAGCACCGCCTCCGACTGGGCCGGCAGCACGGTGGCCGCCACGAAGGCGGACAGGAACAGGCCGACGAGGGCCACGGGCTCGGTCAAGGGCATGCCCCGGGCGACGGGCGGCGACCCGGGATCGGAGCGCGGCGCGCGGCCGAGCCTAGAGCATATCCCGCCCGGATCGAACCGACCCGAACGACAAGGCCGCGCCCGAAGCTCCGGGGCTGGAGCGCCCTTCCGCCGGCCAGGTATCTGCACCTCGATCGGAGGGCGCTCCCGGGGAGCGGTGTCTCCGTTCGGGCGCCCGCCCCCGGGACGTCGCCGGCACCGCCTCCGGGGTGTTGCGGCGAAATGAATTGTACTTGCTTTGTTCTCGCGATCAGGTAGGATCAAACCATGAACAGAGCTGTCGCCCGCCTCGAGCCTCCCTCCCCCGCCGGTTTCGCCGACGGCCCCCTTCGCCATGTCGACGGGCTTGGCGACGCGGGCGTCGCGGCGGACCGCCGGCGCGGCCGGGGCGCCGGCGTCAATCCGTCCGGCCGCTTCGAGCCCGATGCGCGGGTCGGCTTCGACGACGGCTGGGGCTCGGCGGAGGACCTGCCGCCGCTGAAGACCACGGTGACGGTGGAGCGGGCGCGCAGCATCATCACCCGCAACGAGTCGCCCGACATCTCCTTCGACCGCTCGATCAACCCCTACCGCGGCTGCGAGCACGGCTGCAGCTACTGCTTCGCCCGGCCGACCCATGCCTACATGGGCCTCTCGCCCGGGCTCGACTTCGAGACCCGGCTGTTCGTCAAGCCGAACGCGGCGGAACTGCTGGAGCGGGAACTCGGCGCGCCCTCCTACCAGCCGCGCAGCATCGCCATCGGCACCAACACCGATCCCTACCAGCCGATCGAGCGGGAGTACCGGGTGACCCGCGAGGTGCTGGAGGTGCTCGCCCGCACGCGCCACCCGGTGGCGATCGTCACCAAGTCGGCGCTGGTCACCCGCGACATCGACATCCTCGCGCCGATGGCGGCCGAGGGCCTCGCCAAGGTGGCGATCTCGGTGACGACGCTGGACCGCCGCATCGCCCGGGCGATGGAACCGCGGGCCTCGACCCCGTCGAAGCGGCTGGAGGCGATCCGGGAGCTGGCCGAGGCGGGCATCCCGACCGGCGTGATGGTGGCGCCGGTGGTGCCCGCGGTCACCGACAGCGAGATCGAGCGCATCCTCGACGCCGCCGCCGCCCACGGGGCGCGCGAGGCGGGCTACGTGCTGCTGCGGCTGCCGCTCGAGGTCTCGGAGGTCTTCCGCGACTTCCTCGTCCGCGCCTTTCCGGACCGCTACCGCCATGTCATGAACGTCCTGCGCTCGATGCGCGGCGGCAAGGACTACGACGCCGAATGGGGCAAGCGCATGCGCGGCGCCGGTCCCTACGCCTGGCAGATCGGCCGCCGCTTCGAGATCGCCGCGCGCCGCCTCGGCCTCAACAGGACGCGCGCCCGCCTCACCACCGACAAATTCATCAAGCCTGTGAACGGAGGCGTGCAACTCTCTCTTTTCTCGTGAGTATCCCGGCTCAAAAGAACTCCAGGCTCACACGGAACATCTGCTCCACCTGGCGGACCTTGCTTGCCACGGCGAAGATGATCACCCGGTCCTTGGCGATGATCTGGCTCTCGCCGTCCGGTGCGATCACCTTGCCGGCGCGGTAGATGGCGCCGATGCGGATGCCCTTCGGCAGTTCGAGGTCCCGCAGCGGGCGGCCGACCAGCGGCGAGGTCTCCATCGCCTCCGCCTCGATGATCTCCGCCGCCCCGTCGTAGAGCGTGTGGACGCCGCGGATGCGGCCCCGGCGGACGTGGCGCAGGATGGTCGACACGGTGACCGTGCGCGGGTTCACGTAGGCGTCGATGCCGAGCGACTTGGCGAGCGCCGGGTAGCTGAGGTTGTTGATCAGCGTCAGCGTGCGCTTGGCGCCGAGGTTGCGGGCCATGACGCAGGAGAGGATGTTCACCTCGTCGTCGTTGGTGAGCGCGACCATGGTGTCGGCGTCGGCCACCTCCGCCTCGCCGAGGATCTCCTGGTCGAGCGCCGAGCCGCAGAGGATCACGCTGCGCTTCAGGTCGTCGGAGATCTCGATGGCGCGGTCGCGCAGCGATTCGATCACCTTCACGTTGGCGCCCGGGTTCTTCGCCTCGATCTTGGAGGCGACGTAGAGCCCGATGTTGCCGCCGCCGGCGATGACGATGCGGCTCGCCTCCGGCTCCTGGTGGCCGAAGATCTTGAGCAGCCGGCGCACCTGGTCCGTCTTCACCACCGCATAGGCGATGTCGCCCACCACCATCTGGTCGGTCACCGTCGGCGCGATCACCTTGTCGCCGCGGCGGATGCCCACCACGGTGGCGCCGAGGTCCGGGAAGAGGTCGGAGAGCTGCCGCAGCGGCGTGTCCACCACCGGGCAGTCCTCGCGGCAGGGGATGCCGAGCACCACCACGTTGCCCTCGGCGAAGCGGACGATGTCGACGGCGCCCGGGAAGCTGAGGCGCCGCAGCACCATCTCGCCGACCTCGATCTCCGGCGAGATGATCACGTCGATCGGCATGTGGTCGGTGGTGAAGAGGTCCGACCACTGCGGCTTCAGGTAGCTCTGCGCGCGGATGCGGGCCACCTTGGTCGGGACGTTGAACAGCGAGTGCGCCACCTGGCAGGCGACCATGTTCACCTCGTCGGTGAGGGTCACCGCGATGATCATGTCGGCGTCGGCCGCACCGGCCTGGGCCAGCGTCTCCGGATGGGCGCCGTTGCCGACGAAGCCGCGCACGTCGAGCGTGTCGCGGACCCGCGCAACGAGCTTCGGCGAAGTGTCGACAACGGAGACGTCGTTCTCCTCGGCTGCGAGCCGTTCGGCGATGCCGTAGCCCACCTGGCCGGCCCCGCAGATCACCACGCGCATGATGTCACTCCAGGAAAGGAAGGGTCGCGCGACAGGACGTCAGGCGATGCCGAGGCTCTTCAGCTTGCGGTGAAGGGCGGACCGCTCCATGCCGACGAACTCCGCCGTCCTGGAGATGTTGCCGCCGAAACGGTTGATCTGCGCCTTGAGATACTCCCGCTCGAAGATCTCGCGGGCATCGCGCAGCGGCAGCGCCATCAGGTGCTCGCCGCCGGTGGAGGTCGGCAGCGAGGGCAGCATGGTGCCGACCTCGGACGGCAGGAGGTCGGCGGTGATCACCGCCTCCGGGTCGGCCCGGGTCAGGATCATCAGCCGCTCCACGTTGTTGCGCAGCTGGCGCAGGTTGCCCGGCCAGTCGTGCGCCTGCAGCACCGCCATGGCGTCGTCGCCGATGCGCCGGATCGGCAGGCCGGCGGCGCGGGCGATCTGCCGCATCATGTGGTCGATCAGGAACGGGATGTCCTCGCGCCGCTCCGACAGGCCCGGCACGCGGACGGGCACCACCGCCAGCCGGTGGAAGAGATCCTCCCGGAAGCGTCCCTCGGCGATCTCGCGCTCGAGGTCGCGGGAGGTGGACGAGACGATCCTGACGTCCACCTGCACGCGGCCGGAGCCGCCGACGCGCTCGAAGGCCTGCTCGACCAGCACCCGGAGGATGCGGTTCTGCGTCTCGCGCGGCATGTCGCCGATCTCGTCGAGGAAGAGCGTGCCGCCATGGGCCTCCTCGAGCGCGCCGACCTTGCGCCGTCCGTCCTGGCCGTTCTCGGTGCCGAAGAGCTCGATCTCCATGCGCTCGGGCGTGATCGTGGCCGCGTTCAGCACCACGAAGGGGCCCTTGGAGCGGGTGGAGTGCGCGTGCAGCACGCGGGCCACGGTCTCCTTGCCCGAACCGGACGGCCCGGAGATGAGCACGCGGCTGTTGGTCGGCGCCACCCGGTCCACGGTGTTGCGCAGCTGGTTGAGCACGCTGGATGTGCCGACCAGTTCCTCCGAACGGTCGGAGCGCAGCGTCAGCTCCTTCACCTCGCGCTTCAGCTTGGAGGCCTCCAGCGCCCGCTCGGCGACGAGCAGCAGCCGGTCCGCCTTGAACGGCTTCTCGATGTAGTCGTAGGCCCCGCGCTTGATGGCGGACACCGCCGTCTCGACGTTGCCGTGGCCGGAGATCATCACCACCGGCAGGTCCGGGTGGTCCACCTTGATCTCGTCGAGGAGCGCCAGCCCGTCGAGGCGGCTGCCCTGCAGCCAGATGTCGAGGAAGACCAGTTGCGGTCGCCGGTCGGCGATCGCCTGCAGCGCGCGGTCGGAGTCGCCCGCCGTGCGGGTGCCGTGTCCCTCGTCCTCGAGCACGCCGGCGACGAGCTCCCGGATGTCGGCCTCGTCGTCCACGATGAGAATGTCTGTGGCCATGGGGTCCTGCTGGTCAGCTCCGGATTTGCGTTTCACCGCCGTCGGCCGGAGCCGGGGCGGTGGACGGGTTCTTCGGAAGGGTCACGCGGACCATGGCGCCATGGCCGCCCTCGGCCACGGCGGGCGAATCGAGGAGCTCGATCCTGCCGTCATGCTCCTCGACGATCTTCTTCACGATCGCAAGGCCAAGCCCCGTCCCCTTCTCGCGCGTGGTCATATAGGGCTCGAGCAGGCGGTGGCGGTCGTGCGCCGGCAGCCCGACCCCGGTGTCGATCACGTCCATCACCAGGCTGCTGCCGCATTCGTGCGCCCGCACGGTCACCGACGCCTCGCCTCTCTCCTCGGGATCGAGCGGCGTGATCGCCTCCGCCGCGTTCTTGACGAGGTTGGTGATCGCCTGGCTCATCAGCCGGCGGTCGAACCGGCCGAGCAGCGGCGCATCCGGCAGGTCCGCCCGGAAGGCGATCTCCGGGTGGCCGACGCCCATCAGGAACACCGCCTCGCGGATCGGCTCGCCGAGGTCGTGCGTCTCCATCGCCGGCTTCGGCATGCGGGCGAAGGCGGAGAACTCGTCGACCATGCGGCCGATGTCGCCGACCTGGCGGACGATGGTGTCGACGCACTGGTCGAACACCTGCCGGTCGCCGTCCTCGATCACCTTGCCGTAGCGGCGGCGGATGCGCTCGGCGGACAGCTGGATCGGCGTCAGCGGGTTCTTGATCTCGTGGGCGATGCGGCGGGCGACGTCGGCCCAGGCCGAGGTGCGCTGGGCGGTCACGAGGTCGGAGATGTCGTCGAGGGTGACCACGTAGCCGTGCTCGCGGTCCGGCGAGCGGTCCGAGGCGACGCGGACGTTGATGGTGAGCTCCCGGGAGCCGCGGATCAGCGTCACGGTGCCCTGGTGGATGCGCGAATCGTCCCGGATCGCGGCGGAGAGCAGCGGCTCGAGCTCGGGAACCTCGTCGGTGAGGAGCCGGCCGATGAGGTCGAACTCCTCCAGCCCGAGGAGGTCGGTCGCCGAGCGGTTGGCGATCGAGACGTGCCCGTCGTTGGAGACCCCGACCACCGCCGCGGTGACCCCGGACAGCACCGCCTCGGTGAAGCGCCGCCGGCGGTCGACCTGGTCGTTGGCGGCGAGCAGGTCGTCGCGCTGCGTGCGCAGTTCGTTGGTCATCTTGTTGAAGGTCCGGCCCAGGCTGTCGAGGTCGTCGCCGGCCGCGCCGACCGGCACCTGGGCGGTGAGGTTGCCGCCGGCCACCTCGTCCGCCGCGCCGATGAGCCGCCGGATCGGCGCCACCAGGGCGTTGGCGAAGGACAGGCCCAGCCAGATCGCGCTCAGCAGGAAGACGATCGTCATGCCGGCGAAGACCATGCCGAAGCCGAACTGCACGTCGGCGCGGCTGGCCTCGAGGCGGCGGTAATCGACGGCGCTCTCCCGCGCGAGGCGGAGGTTGTCGAGCACCTTCGGGTCGAGCAGGCGGACGACGTACAGGTAGGTGTCTTCGTAGGCCTTGAGCTTGAGGATGCCACCCACCTGGTTGGAGCTGCCGGGCGCGATCGTCACCGGCGCGCCCTTCAGCGCCTCGTCCATCGCCCGCTGCGGCGGCATGATGGTGCGCACGTTCGGATCGAACTCGGTGCGCAGGAGCACCGTGCCGTTGCCGTCGAGCAGGTAGGCGCCGTGCACGCCGCGAAGGCTCGCCTGCGCCTCGAACACCGAATCGAAGCGGCTCGGCTCGAAGTCGTAGAGGGGCTTTGCGGCCTCGACGGCGCTGGCGACGCCGATGAGATCCCCCCGCAGCACCCGGGCGTGCTCCTGCATGTAGGCGCTGGCGACGGTGAGGACGTTGTCGACCACCTGGCGGGTGCGGTCCTCGAACCAGCGGTCGAGGCCCTGGTCGATGGTGATGGTGAAGGCGGCGGCGACGAGGCCCGCCGGCAGCGAGGCCATCAGCGAGAACAGCACGACGATCCGCACATGGAGGCGCGCGGCCGCCCTGCCCTCCCACCAGGCCCGCCAGATGCGCGAGCCTTCCCAGATCACCATGCCGAGCAGCCCGAGCACCAGAACCGCGTCGATGATCACCGCCGGGCGGATGATCTGCGGGGTCGGCTCGATCGGCGTCAGGTTGGTGATCAGCGCGAAGGTGACCAGCGAGGCGACGATCGACAGGACCACCAGCGCGAGGCCGAGGGCACGCCTGAGGCGGCCGTCGCCGTTCCGGCCGACGGCCGGGCCCGTCACCGCTGCGCCACTCGCATCGAGGCCGATCGTCAAGGCCCTTGGCTCCCTGCCCTCGCCGCCGCCACGGGTCGGCCGCAGCGGTTTAGCACGGCTGTTGCAAAATTGCGACAGGTCTGTCGCCGATCGGCGGGGCCGGGCCC
Organism: Pleomorphomonas sp.; assembly: GCA_041687675.1. Lineage (GTDB taxonomy): Bacteria > Pseudomonadota > Alphaproteobacteria > Rhizobiales > Pleomorphomonadaceae > JAWLBM01. The sequence goes on from JAWLBM010000002.1 coordinate 188,685, forward strand.
GACGAAGGTCCCGGAAGGTCGTTCGTCCGACCGACTGGTCGCGAGCCGCTGCTCGCTATAGACTGTCGACAAGACGAGGAGGCCTCTCGCCGCATCACCTCGCGCCACGGGTCACGGACGCATGAGAACCTACAGGACGGCCAAGTTTCAGATCGGCGACGTCGTGAAGCACCGGTATTTTCCGTTCCGGGGCGTGATCTTCGACGTCGATCCGATGTTCGCCAACACCGAAGAGTGGTACCAGGCCATTCCCGAGGATATCCGCCCCTCGAAGGACCAGCCCTTCTACCATCTCTACGCGGAGAACGCCGAGACGGAGTACGTCGCCTACGTCTCCGAGCAGAATCTTCTGCCCGACGACACGGGCCTGCCGATTCGCCACTCCGCCGTCGAGGACACCCTCAAGATGACCGACGACGGCGGCTGGCAGCTGCCGCCCGACGCCATCCACTGAGCCGGGCCGCCGAATCGAACGGCGCGCGACCCGCCGGGCCGCGCGCCGTTCCGGTCAATGCCCTCACTGGGTCGCGGCGTCGCTGGCCTCGTTCTGGGCGTCGATCAGCTTCTGCTGCGCCTCCTTGGCCTTGCGCTGCAGTTCCGCCTGCAGTTCCTGCTGCTGGCGCTGCAGGGTGGCCGTGTCGACCGCCGCGCCGTCGTAGGCGGCGGTGAAGCCGGCGAGCGAGAGTTTGAAGTTCACCGCCTTGGCCTGCTGGTTGAGCGTGGTGAGAATCAGCTCGTTGCCCTTCTTCAGCGAGGCGACGAAGGCGTCGTCCACCGGAAGCTCGGCGAAGCAGGCGTTGGGGAAGCAGATGGTGTACTTGGCCGCTTCCTGCTTGCCCTTGTCGACCTGCACGCGCATGCCCGGCTGGATCAGCATGCCGACGGGCGTCTGCACCAGCAGCACCTTGCGGGCCTCGCCCTCGACGCCGCGCACGCCGGCCGACGCAAGGAACTGGCCGGAATCGGTCCGCAGTTCCCGCTGGACGAAGCAGATCTCCTTCTGATCCTTGGCATCCTTGCCGCACAGCTTGATCCAGCCCGAGGCGGGGGACTGGGCCGCGGGCGGCTCGGCCGCCGGAGCGGCGTCCTGGGCGAGTGCCGGGGCGGCGAGGCCGATGCCCATCGCAGCCACCGCCGCGGCCGTCCACGTCTTCAGAAAAGTCGCCATTCGATTATCCTCGATGTCGAGAACCGTTGCACTCGGCGGACCGGGCGTCCGGCTACCAACCGTCAGATTTGCCGCCCCTTGTCAATGCCGCGCACCGTCGATGCGGCTGCGGGGGAGCCGTGTGTTCGCGAGACTTCTGGTGACCCGGAATTGGGGCGAGATGGTGGTGGACGACGGCGTTTTCCCGCGCCCGCGTGGTCTTCGCGCACTCGACCCGCTCCCGGTCCTGCGTGTTAGACTCTGTTAAGAAACGATTGCGATTCGGAGGCCGTCCGTGGTGTTCCCCTTCCTTCGCAGAGCCGCCCTCGCCGCGGCGATGTCGCTGACGTTCGCGACCGGCGTCCTTGCCGAGCCGATGCACGGCATCGCCATGCACGGCGCCCCGGCGCTGCCGGCGGATTTCGGCCACTTGCCCTATGCCAATCCGGATGCGCCGAAGGGCGGCCGCGTGGCCTACGGCTTCCCGGGCAGCTTCGACAGCATCAACCCCTTCATCGTGAAGGGCAACGCCCCGCGCGGGCTGATGGACGGCCTGTTCGGCAACAACGTCTGGGATACGCTGCTGATGCGCTCGGCGGACGAGCCCTTCACCCTCTATGGCCTTCTCGCCGAGACGGTGGAGGTGCCGGACGACCGGTCCGGGGTGGAGTTCACCATCCATCCGGACGCCCGCTTCTCGGACGGCACGCCGCTGACGGTGGAGGACGTGATCTTCACCGTGGACCTCCTCAAGGAGAAGGGCCGGCCGAACTACAGGAGCCGCTTCGGCAAGGTCGCCTCGATCGAGCGCGTCGGCGAGCGCGGGGTGCGATTCGTCTTCGGCGACGGCGCCGACCGCGAACTGCCGCTGCTGATCGGGCTCACCCCGGTGCTGCCGAAGCACGCGACCGATCCGGAGACCTTCGACCAGTCCACCATCCAGCCGATGGTCGGATCCGGGCCCTATGTGATCGAGCGGGTGGAGCCGGGCTCGCGGGTGCTGCTGAAGCGCAACCCGGACTACTGGGCCAGGGACCTGCCGGTGAAGCGGGGCTTCGACAACTGGGACGAGATCTCGATCGAGTATTTCCGCGACGCCAACACCTATTTCGAGGGCTTCAAGACCGGCGCCTTCGACGTCCATTTCGAAACCGAGGCCGGGCGCTGGCTGACCGGCTACGACTTCCCCGCCGTCCGGGACGGCCGGATCGTCAAGGTGGAGACCGAGTCCGGCTCGCCGAAGGGCATGTCGGGCATCGTCATGAACACGCGCCGGGAGATCTTCAGCGATCCGAAGGTGCGCGAGGCGCTGGGGCGCCTGTTCGATTTCGAATGGATCAACAAGAACCTCTACTACGGCGTCTACGCCCGCACCGGCTCCTATTTCCAGGGCTCGTCGCTGTCGGCCCTGGGCAAGCCGGCCGACGAGGCCGAGACGGCGCTGCTCGCGCCCTACCCGGATACGGTGCGGCCCGATGTGATGGACGGCACCTACGCGCCGCCGACGAGCGACGGCTCGGGCCGCGACCGGGCGGCGCTGCGCGAGGCGCTGGCGCTGTTCGAAGAGGCCGGTTGGACCATCCGCGACGGCGCCCTGCGCAACGCCGCCGGCCAGCCCTTCGCCTTCGAGTTCATGGCCAAGACCCAGGACGAGGAGCGCCTCGCCCTCGCCTTCCAGCGGACCCTGAAGCTCGCCGGAATCGACATGTCGATCCGCCAGGTCGACAGCACCCAGTACTACGACCGCCAGAAGGCCTACGACTTCGACACCCTGCAGATGCTGTGGACGGCCTCGCTGTCGCCCGGCAACGAGCAGAGCTTCCGCTGGTCCAGCGAGGCGGCGAAGACCGAGGGCACCTTCAACTATGCCGGCGCGTCGGAGCCGGCGATCGACGCCATGATCGCCGCCCTGCTCGCCGCCCGCGACCGGCCGGAGTTCGAGAGCGCGGTCCGCGCCCTCGACCGGGTGCTGGTCTCCGGCCTCTACGTGGTGCCGCTGTTCCACCTGCCGAAGGACTGGCACGCCCGCTGGACCCATATCGAGACGCCGGACCGCCCGGCCCTCACCGGCGTGCAGCCGCCGACCTGGTGGTCGCCAGCGGCCGGCTGAGGGCCCGACCCACAGGCGAGCCCGGGGGAGCCGCGCCGATGATCCTCAGTCCCGAAGCGACCATCCGCCGCCACGCCGGGAGCGGCGCATGGACCCGCGAGACGCTCGACGTGATGTTCCGCCGGGCGCTCGCGCGCACCCCAGGCGCGGTCGCGTTCCGCGACGCGGGCGAGGCCGCGACGCCCGGTGTCGGAGGCGCGGCGCTGACCTTCGCCGAGGCCGAACGGCGGATCGAGGCGCTGGCCGCCTTCTTCGGCGGGATCGGCCTGAAGCCGGACATGGTGATCGGCGTCCATCTGCCGCCCTCGGCCGACGCCGCAGTGGTGGTGATGGCCGCGCTGCGGGCCGGTCTCATCCTCTGCCCGCTGCCGCTGCATCTCGGCCGGGCCGAGATGATGGACGCCATCGCCGCCGCCAACATACGGGCGATCGTCACCGCCTCCACGGTGGAGGGCGAAACCACCGGCGAACTGGTGCGCGACGTCGCCGCCGAGGCCTTCGCGATCCGTTTCGTCTTCGCCCTCGGGCAGGAGGTGCCGGACGGCCTCATTGACCTCGCCGAGGTCTTCGGCGACCCGGACCAGTTCGGCCCCGCCCCGGCGGTCGCCCGCCGCGGCGAGGCGGCGGACCACGTGGCGCTGCTGGCGCTGGCGCGGTCCGAGGACTGCCGTCCGGTAGCGACGCCGCTCTCGCACAATCACATCGTCGCCGCCGCCGCGGCGCACCGGCTGGACGGCCGGATCGAGCCCGGCGAACGGCTCCTGTCCACCATGCATCCGGCCGGGCTCGCGGGCCTGGCGGGCGGACTGGCGACGGCGCTGCTCGACGGGGCGCCGCTCGCCTTCCACCACCCGACCACGCTCGCCGGCCTGGCCGCGGCCGTCGAGGAGGCGGGAGCGTCGCGGGTGCTGATGCCGGCGGCGGTCGCCGCCGAGGCCGACCGCCTGCTGCCGCCCGACATCCGGCTGTCGCTGGTCTCCTCCGGGCTCGACCCGCGGGGCGCGCCGGACGTGTCGCCCGGCCGGCCCGCCGTGGACCTCCTCACCATGGGCGGGCGCTGCCTGCTGCCGACCGGCGCGCGGGTCCATGGAGTCGCGTCGCTGGTCCCGGCCGGGGGCGGCCGGGCGGAAACGCCCGGGGCTCCGGCGCCGTTCGAGACCGCGCTCAAGATGCGCCTGCGCCCCGGCGAGCGCCGCCCCGTCTCCGGCACCGGCGAACTCACCCTGTCGGGGCCGCTGGTGCCGGACGCGCCCTGGCCCGAGCCGATGTCGGGCGGGGTCGCCGCCGGCCTCGCCTTCGGGGCCGACGGCGCGCTGAAGCCCGGCATCCTCGCCCAGCCGACCGCCGACGGCCGCGAACTCAGGCTGCGCGGCCCGATCGGCGAGGTGATGGTCGTCGCCGGCCAGCCGGTCTCGATGGACCGGCTGGACGGGATCCTCAGCCGCCACCCGGCGCTCGCCGACGCCGCGGTCTTCCCCGTCGATGCCGAGATGGCGGGCACGCGGGTCGGCGTCGCGGTGGTGGCGCGGCCGGGCGAGAGCATCGACGCGGACGGCCTTGCCGCCTTTCTCGAGGAGAGCGGCGGCGGCCGGCTCGACCGCCCGGCCCTGGTCCGGCCGGTGCGGGAGATCCCCCGCACCCCGGACGGCGCAGTGATGCGGCAGGCGCTGTTCCTCTCCGCCGTCGCCTGACGCCGTCAGCCGAGCATCTCGACGAGGCGGCGGCGGGAGTCCGGCAGCGGTTCGCCCCTGGCGCCCGCGACATGCCGTTCGAGGAAGTAGCCGGTGATCGCCAGCGCCTGGCGGAGATCCTCCGGCGACGGATCGTCGCCCGCCCGGACGAGGAAGGCCGGCAGCGGCAAGAGCCGGTCGGCGTAGGGCGCCCCGGCGGCGCGGCTGACGGCCCGGGCGCTTTTCGGGCTGACGAAGGCGAGGTCCATGCTGGTGCCGGTGGCGGCGCAGCGCGTCAGGTCGATGCCGAACCCCAGTTCGTCGAGTAACGCCAGCTCGAAGCGAACCAGCAGGCGCCCCGCCTCCTGCGGACCGGCGAGGTGGTCGAGGACAATCCCGGCGGCGGCGTAGAGCCCCGGGTGGGGATCCCGCTCCGGCAGGTAGCGCAACAGGCCGGTGACCACCTGCAGCCCGTGCAGGCCGACCGCCGTCTCCATCAGGCGGGCGGCCCGGGCGCGGTCGAGTTCGACGGTAAACAGCCCGAGATGGTTCTCCAGCCGCGCCTTCCAGCTGGCGTGCACGAGATTGCCCGGCTGCAGCACGGGCTGCATCCGCCGCGACCGCCCGCCCTTCACCAGGCCGAAGTGCCGGCCGTGGCCGGGCGTCATCAGCTCGAGGATGGCGCTGCTCTCGCCGTGGTTTCGGATTCCCATGACGAGGGCCTCGGACGTCCACTCCACCGTTCCGCATGCTCCGTGGGAGGCGTCGTCCGCCCCAAGGCGGCGATCCTAGCACGCCGCCCGGACCGGCGGATCAGCCGCCGCGGGGGAAGTTGAGGCCCATCTCGCGATAGCGCTCCGGGTCCTCGCCCCAGTTCTCCCGCACCTTGACGAACAGGAAGAGGTGCACGGGCTGCTCGAGGATCTGCTGCAGTTCCTCCCGCGCGGCCATGGAGATGGCCTTGACGGTCTGGCCGCCGCGGCCGAGCACGATCTTCTTCTGGCTCTCGCGCTCGACGTAGATGGTCTGCTCGATGCGCACGCCGTTCTTCTGCTCGGTCCAGTTCTCGGTCTCGACCGTGGAGGCGTAGGGCAGTTCGTCGTGCAGCCTGAGGAACATCTTCTCGCGGGTGATCTCGGCCGCCAGCATGCGCATCGGCAGGTCGGAGATCATGTCCTCCGGGTAGAGCCAGGGCCCCTCGGGCAGCTCCATTTCGAACCAGGCGAGCAGGTCGGCCACCCCGTCGCCGTTCAGCGCCGAGACCATGAAGGTGGCGTCGAAGCGGCAGCGGGCGTTGAGGTCGGCGGCGAGCGCGAGCAGCGTCTCCCGCTTCACGGTGTCGATCTTGTTGAGGATGAGCACCCGCGGGCGCGACACGTCGGCCAGCTTCTCGACGATCTGGCCGATCTCCTCGGTGATGCCCTTCTTGGCGTCGACCAGCAGGGCCACCATGTCGGCGTCGGCCGCGCCGCCCCAGGCGGTCTCCACCATGGCGCGGTCGAGCCGGCGCTTCGGCCGGAAGATGCCCGGCGTGTCGACGAAGACCACCTGGGTGCGACCGGCGATGGCAATGCCGCGCATGATGGCGCGCGTCGTCTGCACCTTGTGGCTGACGATGGACACCTTGGCGCCGACCAGCTGGTTGAGCAGCGTCGACTTGCCCGCGTTCGGCGCTCCGATCAGCGCCACGAACCCCGCGCGGGTCGGCCCCTCGGCCGCGGCGTCCGCGGTGGTCCCGGCCTCGTCGGCCCCGGTCTCGTCGGCCCCGGTCTCGTCGGCCCCGGTCTCATCCATCATTGCCTGCTCCAGAGACCTTCGCGGACGAGAACGTCCACGGCGGCGGCCTGTTCCGCCTCGCGCTTGGACCGCCCGGTGCCCTCGCCCGCCGCCTCGCCCCCGATCCGCACCTCGACGGTGAAGCTCGGCGCGTGGTCCGGGCCGCTGCGGTCGAGGGTCCGGTAGGCCGGCGTCGGCAGCCCCCTGCCCTGCGCCCATTCCTGCAATGTCGTCTTGGCGTCGCGCAGCGGCCCGGAGAGGGCCTCCATGCGCGGGCGCCAGTTGCGCTCGACGAAGCCGCGGGCCGCCTCGAAGCCGCCGTCGAGGTAGATGGCGGCGATGATCGCCTCCATCACGTCGCCGAGGATCGCCTCGTTGCCGCGGCCGCCCGACTTGCGCTCGCCGGCGCCGAGGCGGATCGCCGGGCCGACGTCGAGGGACTGGGCGACCTCGGCGCAGGTCTCGCGCCGGACCAGCTGGTTGAGGCGGCGGGCGAGTTCGCCCTCCTCCGCCCGCGGATGGGCGCCGAGCAGCATGTCGGCCACCACCAGCGCCAGCACCCGGTCGCCGAGGAACTCCTGCCGCTGGTAGCTCTCGTGGGCCACCTGGTCGCCGGGCACCGCGCTGCGGTGGGTGAGCGCGCGCTTCAGCTGCTCCGGGTCGCGGAAGGCATAGCCCAGCCGGTCCGCCAGGGCCTCCATCGGGCGCTGTTCGCTCACCGCCGCCATGTCATCCGAGCGTGTCGAGCATCCGGTCCCAGCGCACCGTCCAGGGCCAGGTCCAGATCATCCAGGGGCGGGCGGATTCGTCGATGGAGAAGAAGATGATCTCCGCGCGGCCGACCAGGTTCTCGTAGGGCACGTAGCCGACGCCCGAGCCCGGCACCCGGCTGTCGGCCGAGTTGTCGCGGTTGTCGCCCATCATGAAGTAGTGGCCCGGCGGCACCTCGAACACCGGGGTGTTGTCGGCCGAGCCGGTCGGGTCGATGTCGAGCGTGTCGTAGGAGACGCCGTTCGGCAGCGTCTCGCGCCAGACGTCCGCGGTGACGGTGCGGCCGAGCGGATCTGTCTCGGTGTAGACGCCGGCCTTCTCGCGCTGGACGGGCTCGTCGTTGATGTAGAGCTGGCCCTCGCGCAGCTGGACGCGGTCGCCGGGCATGCCGATCACCCGCTTGATGTAGTCCTTGGAGGGGTCCGCCGGCAGCTTGAAGACGGCGATATCGCCGCGCTCGGGCTCCTCGCCCCAGATGCGGCCCGAGATCGGGGCGATCGAGAAGGGGAAGGAGTGCCGGCTGTAGCCGTAGGAGAACTTCGAGACGAACAGGTAGTCGCCAATCAGCAGCGTGTTCATCATCGACCCGGACGGGATCGAGAAGGGCTGGTAGAGGAAGGTCCGGACGACAAGGGCCAGCAGCAGCGCCTGGATGACGACCTTCACCGTCTCGCCGAACCCGCTCTTCATCGATTGGCTCTCGCTCTGCGACATCAAAGGCCCTCTTCGCCGGTCCGGCCCCGCGGGAGTGATAATGGCTCGCAGGGGCCGGCGCAACGCGTGATCGGCGAAACGAGCGGAATTGCGGCGGACCGGGTCACGCGCGGCGGGGAGGCCAGGGATCCGGCCAGGCGGAGATGACGACGAAGGCCTGCGCCAGCGGATAGTCGTCGGTGATGGTGAGGTCGATGCGCGGGGCGAGGCCCGGAGGCACCAGGCTCGCCAGCCGTTCGGCCGCGGAGCCGGTGAGGTTCATGGTCGGCTGGCCGCTCGGCAGGTTGACGACGCCCATCTCGCGCCAGGCGACACCCATGCGGATGCCGCTGCCGAGCGCCTTGGAACAGGCCTCCTTGGCGGCGAAGCGCTTGGCATAGGAGGCGGCCCGCTCGGCGCGGCGGTCGGAGCGGGCTCGCTCCACCTCGGTGAACACCCGGTTGGTGAAGCGGTCGCCGAAGCGCTCCAGCGTCTTCTCCACCCGGCGGATGTCGATGAGGTCCGCGCCGATCCCGATGATCACGTCCGCTCTCCCTCCGCGGAGACCGCATGGTCCGGCGCCATCGGGCCGGCGGAACTGTCGCCCTGGGCCGCGAACTCCCTGAGGGCGAGTTGCTCCCGGCGAATCCGGCGGCGCGCCTGCACGCCGCGCACGGAATAGAACACCACGACGTAGGTGATCACCCCCGAGGCGGTGCCGAGCGGGATGGCCCCGACCAGCATCGGCTTCATGATCGGCCAGAGCCGGTCGAAGCCGGCGTGGAGCAGGCCCTCCCCGATCGCGGACTCGTCGGCGACCGCGACGCCGGCGCCGGTGATGGCATCCTGCCCGCCGGAGAGGATCCAGCGGCCGACCTCGTATGTCGCGCCCCAGATCAGCGGGAAGGTCAGCGGGTTGCCCACCGCCGTCCCGAGCCCCGCGGCGAGCATGTTGCCGCGGAAAAGGAAGGCGAGCGCGAAGGAGAGGATGAAATGGAAGCCCACCAGCGGCGTGAAGGACGCGGCGGCCCCCGCGGCCGCGCCCGCCGCGACGGCGTGGGGCGTCGCGGTGAGGCGGACGATCCGCTTCCAGAAGTAGGTCAGCGCCCTCCGCCAGCCGGTCTTCGGCCAGATCGAACGGTGGATGCTTTCGGAAATTCCCCGCTTCTTGCGTCTTGCGAACATCACCTGGTCCCGTCGGCAACCGCCCCCTGCGGCCTCAGCCGTTCACCCGCTCGACGCGGCCGACGTTCGGCCGGGTCCGCAACTGGTTTATGATACGATTCAGGTGTTTCAAATCCCAAACCTCGAGATCGATCACCACATCATGGAAGTCGGACGTGCGTCTGGCCATCCTGATGTTGTCGATATTTCCGTCGTTGTCGGAGATCGTCTGGGCGATCCGCGCCAGCGACCCCGGCTCGTTGAACGAGTGGATGGCGATCTGCGCCGGGAAGCGGAGCGGATCGTCGGCGTCGATGTCCCAGTGCACGTCGAGCCAGAGGTTCGGCTTGTCGTCGAAATGCTTCAGCGCCGGCGACTGGATCGGATAGATGGTGATTCCCTCGCCCGGTGTCACGATCCCGACGATGCGATCGCCCGGCACGGCGCCGCCGTTCGGCGCGAAGCGGACGGGCAGGTCCGCGGCGAGCGACCGCAACGGCAGGCTGCGCTCGTTCTCGCCGTCCCCGAGGTGGCGGAACTTGACGCCGGCCTGGTTGGCGAAGGAGTACCAGCCCTCTTCCACCCGCTTGATCTCCGAACGGGCGGTCACCCGCTCGTCCTTGTAGTCGGGATAGGCCGCCTTCAAAACGTCGCTCGACGGGATCTCGCTGCGGCCCACGGCCGCGAGGAGATCGACGACCGTGTGCTGCCCGAGGCGCGGCAGCGCGATCTCGAGGACGCCGTCGGAGATCTCGCGGCCCGCGCGGGCGAAGGCGGAGCCGAGCACCTGGCGGCCGAGCGCGGCGAACTGCTTGCGCGTCGCCTCCCGCGTCGCCCGGCGGATCGCGGCGCGCGCCTTGCCGGTGATGGCGATCGCCTCCCAGGCGGCCGGCGGCACCTGCGCCTTCGAGCGGATGATCTCCACCTCGTCGCCGTTTCCGAGCTGGGTCACCAGCGGCATGATCCGCCCGTTGATCTTGCAGCCGACGCAGGTGTTGCCGACGTCCGTGTGGACCGCGTAGGCGAAGTCGATCGGCGTCGCCCCGCGGGGCAACGCGATGAGCCGGCCCTTCGGTGTGAAGCAGAACACCTGGTCCTGGAACAGCTCCAGCTTGGTGTTCTCCAGGAATTCTTCCGGGCTCGAGCCGTCGGACAGCGATTCGACGGTGCGGCGGAGCCAGGCATAGGCGCGGCTCTCCTCGGAGAGGCGCGGCAGCGGGCCCGGCCCGCCGGCGGTCGTCACCTCGTCCTTGTAGAGCGCGTGGGCCGCGATGCCGTATTCGGCGACACGGTGCATGTCGTGGGTGCGGATCTGCAGCTCGACCCGCTGTCGATGGGGGCCGACCACGGTGGTGTGGAGCGAGCGGTAGTCGTTCTGCTTCGGGGTCGAGATGTAGTCCTTGAAGCGGCCCGGCACCGTCGGCCAGATGGTGTGGACCACGCCGACGGCGCGGTAGCAGGTGTCCACGTCGAGTACCATGACGCGGAAGCCGTAGATGTCGGAGAGCTGCTCGAAGCCGAGCTGCTTGGTGATCATCTTGCGGAAGATCGAGTAGGGCCGCTTCTGCCGGCCGCTCACGGTCGCCTCGATGCCGCGCCGCGCCAGGTTGTCCGACAACTCGTCCTCGATGTTGGCGATGAGGTCGGTGTTCTTGGCGCGCAGCTCCTCCAGCCGCGACGTCACCGTCTCGAAGGCATCCGGGTTGAGCGTGCGGAAGGCGAGGTGCTCCAGCTCCTCGCGCATGTCCTGCATGCCCATGCGCCCCGCCAGCGGGGCGTAGATGTCCATCGTCTCCTCGGCGATGCGGGCCCACTTGTGCTCCGGCGCATAGTGGAGCGTGCGCATGTTGTGGAGGCGGTCGGCAAGCTTGACGAGCAGCACCCGCACGTCGGCGGCGATCGCCAGCAGCAGCTTGCGCAGGTTCTCGGCCTGCTCCGTGCGCTTGGAGACGAGGTCGAGCTTCTTGAGCTTGGTCAGTCCCTCGACGAGGCCGCCGATCTCCTCGCCGAAGAGCTGGTCGATCTCCTGGCGCGTGGCGTCGGTGTCCTCGATGGTGTCGTGGAGCAGCGCGATGACGATGGTGGCGTCGTCGACGTTCAGCCCCGTCAGGATGGCCGCGACCTCGAGCGGATGGGAGAAGTAGGGATCACCGGATGCGCGCTTCTGCAGTCCATGCTTCTGCATGGCGTAGACGTAGGCGCGATTGAGAAGCCCCTCGTCGCAGGACGGATTGTACCGCTGCACCCGCTCGACGAGCTCGTATTGCCGCATCATCTGGTTTCGCACTCTCCAAAACGGAAAACGCCCCGCGCCGACGATCACGATCGTCCGGCGCGGGGCGGTCTACGAATGGATTCGGGCGGCGCGGGGGCGCCGTCAGATCTCGTCGACCTTTTCCGGCGGAACCAGGCCCTCGAGGCCCTTGAGCAGTTCCTCCTCCGACATGCGGTCGAAGGCCACCTCGTCCGCCTCTTCCCGCTCGACGGCGCCGCCGCCGATCAGGCCGGCGACCGGCTCCTGCTCGGGCTCGTCCACCTCGACGTACTTCTGCAGCGAGTGAATGAGGTCCTCCTTGAGGTCGCCGACGGCGACGGTCGAGTCGGCGATCTCGCGCAGGGCGACGACGGGGTTCTTGTCGTTGTCGCGGTCGATGGTCAGTGGCGAGCCGGAAGAGATCATCCGGGCGCGATGGCTGGCGAGAAGCACCAGCTCGAATCGGTTCTCGACCTTGTCGATGCAGTCTTCGACGGTCACGCGAGCCATGGGCTCACCTCCATGAATCAGTTCGGGCCGGCGGCGGTCGGTTGCCCGGCGCCCCGGTCCCACGAGCCTTCTGTCGGTCGGGCTTTCGGGAAAAACCCGAGGCCGGAGGCCCCGTTCCAGAAACGGACATAAAACGCACTCGACAGGATTGCAAGCCTCGCCTATCCTGACACGAACCTTATTTTGTTCTCGTGAAATATAGATCAAGAAAACTGAATTTGACGAATCCCCGGTTTCGGGGCATCGATGAAATTCCTCGTCCTGCCTTTTTGGCGGCGCCGACTGGCCGAGCCTTGGGGGCACGGACCGCCCGGTCGACAACGCAACCAGTGCAAGTTCTGTGAATCGTCCAAGGATGAGGACACAAGCTGGCCTGAATTGGGTAGGATACTTTTGAGCCGGCCCGATTCGTCCCGGTCTCAAGGGTATTTCGAGGGGCATGTACGGCTCTGACCTTGCGGCCAGACCGAGCTTCAATGAATGAACATAAACACCGGGTTGCAGGCCGTCACGGCTCGCCGCATGGGCGGGAGTCGCCGGCGCACCATCGGGTCGGAAGTCAAGAGGTCGTTAGACACTGATGTTCGATGAGCGCGAGAAAATAGCCCTGTTCATTGATGGGGCAAATCTCTATGCGACGGCGAAGGCCCTTGGCTTCGACATCGATTACCGTCGTCTCCTGAAAGAATTCAGCGCGAAGGGGTATCTCCTTCGCGCTTTCTACTATACGGCGCTGGCCGAGGATCAGGAATACTCCTCGATACGGCCGCTGATCGACTGGCTGGCCTACAATGGCTACAAGGTCGTGACCAAACCGACGAAGGAGTTCGTCGACTCCACCGGCCGGCGGAAGGTCAAGGGGTCGATGGACATCGAGCTCGCGGTCGATGCCATGGGGCTCGCCGAATACGTGGACCACATCGTGCTGTTCTCGGGCGACGGGGACTTCCGCTCGCTGGTCGAGGCCATCCAGCGCCGCGGCCGGAAGGTGAGCGTCGTCTCCACGTTGCAGACGCAGCCGGCGATGGTGGCCGACGAGCTCCGCCGCCAGGCCGACCACTTCATCGACCTCGCCAACCTGGCGCCCAGGATCGGCCGCGATCCGGCCGAGCGCGCCGCCCGAGCCGCCGAGCGCGCCGCCCAGATGCAGGACAACGAGTGACCGGCCGGCGGGCAGCCCCCGCCGCCGGCACGGGGCCGACGTCCACCGCCCTGCCCGAGGACCCCGGGCGGGACTGCCCTCGCTGTCCTCGGCTCGTCGCCTTTCGCGAGCGCTGGCGGGCGGCGGAGCCGTCCTGGCACAATGCCCCCGTCCCCTCCTTCGGACCGCACCGAGCGCCGCTCCTCATCGTCGGGCTCGCGCCGGGCCTGCGCGGCGCCAACCGCACCGGCCGGCCCTTCACGGGCGACTTCGCCGGCGACCTCCTCTACGAGACGCTGGTCTCCCACGGCTTCGCCCGCGGCGCCTACCGCGCCGACCCGGGCGACGGCCTGGAGATGCTCGAGGCGGCGATCACCAACGCCGTGCGCTGCGTTCCACCGGAGAACAAGCCGGTCGGCCAGGAGATCGCCGCCTGTCGGCCGTTCCTCGCCTCGACCCTCGAGGCGCGGCCGGCGGTTCGGGCGATCCTGGCCCTCGGCCGGATCGCCCACGAGCAGGTGCTGAGGGTGACCGGCGATCGGCTCGCGGCCTTTCCCTTCGCCCACGGCGCCGTCCACCGCCTCGCCTGCGGCCTCGCCCTCTACGACAGCTACCATTGCTCCCGCTACAACACGAACACCGGGCGGCTGACGGCCGGGATGTTCCGCGCCGTCTTCGACCGGATCGCGGCCGACCTCGGGTTGGCCGGCGCGACCGGTCAGCCGAACTTCAGGAACAGCTTGGAATAGGGCTGCTTCATGCCGCCGATCGCCGTTTGGGCCGCGGCGAGGTCACCGGCCTCCACCGCCGTGCGAAGCCCGGCGAGGCTCGCCTCAATGTCGCCGACGAGCGCGTCGAACGAGTCGTCGGCATCCGCCGGCCGGTGGGCGGAAAGGTCCGCGGCAAGGTATTCGAGGACGGCCAGTTCCTCCCGGACCGCGCCGAGATCGGTCGCCGGCGCCGCGATCACCTCCTCCATCCGCGCATGGTAGGCGTTCATCCGGTCGGAGAAGCCGATCACTCCGTTTCGCGCGTGAAGGCCTGCGACCTGCTCGCGGATCGCCTCCAGCGTCTCGTGCGCCTCGCCGAGGTTGCCGGCCGCGATCTCCTCGCTCGCCTCGGCGGCGATCTGGTCCACCGCGGACATCGTGTCCGGAAACCCCGCGTCGTCGGCGTACTGCGGCGGGGCGCCCGCATCGTCGAGAGGCGCCCAGGCGGCGCGGAAGGCGTCGACCGCCTTGGCCGACTCCTCAGCCTTGCCGGCATTGGTGGCGAACAGCGCAGCGCGATACTGGCCGTAGGCGTCGCGCATCGCGGCTTCGAACTCGCGAACCTCGCCCGCTCCGGCAAGGCCGGTGGCCGCCGCGAAGACGCCTGCCGCAAGGATGAGAGGCTTGTTACCCATGTCGATTCTCCAGGCGTCCGAAGGTCGCTCGGCCCGATACGTTAGAAAGTTAGAATATACTATCACGACCAGCGGTCCATTCCGTGGGACTACGTGCGCCGGCGACCGGTCCGCCGTTCCGCAGTCCCCCGTATTGCGGCGATGCGCGCCGGGGGACATCTTGCGCGGATGACCGACCTCGCCCCCATGCCGCCCCCGGCCCTCGATCCGCCCGCCTCGGCGCGTCTGTGGCGCGCAGGCACGATCGCCGCGGTGGTGTTCCTGGCGCTGGCCGGGTGGATCTTTCTCGCGGCGGCGGTGGTCGGGGGACACGACATCGCCGGGCTCGGGCCGGGGATGGCCGCGCTTGCGCCGCTGTTGGAGCGCCTCGGCGTCGTGCTTCCGGAGGTGGCGCCGCACCCGGCCGTCGGCTTCGCCCCGGCCGATTTCGCGGCCGTCTTCGCCATGTGGGTCGCGATGGTGCTGGCGATGATGCTGCCCTCCGCCGCGCCGATGCTGCGGGCCTATGCGGCGGCGGGAGCGGGGGCGCTGCTGGTCGGCGCCGGCTACCTCGCCGTGTGGATCGGCATCTCGGTGCTGGCGACGGCGATCCAGGCGGGCCTGGTGACCGCCGGCGCCCTGTCGCCGCACATGGCGCCGGCGGGCGTCGCGCTGTCCGCGAGCGTGCTGATCGCCGCGGGGATCTACCAGTTCACGCCGCTGAAGCTCGCCTGCCTCGTCCGCTGCCGGAACCCGCACGCCTACGTCGGAGCGGCCCGCGGCGCCGGCGCCGCGCTGAGGCTCGGGGTGGAGGAGGGTTTCGCCTGCCTCGGCTGCTGCTGGGCGATGATGGCGGTGATGCTGGCCGCCGGATTGATGAATCTGGCCGCCATGGCCTTCCTCGGCGCCCTGATGGCACTGGAAAAGGTCGTTTCGGGCCTTAGTTTGACCTATGGGACGGGGGCGATCCTGCTGTTGCTCGGGTTCGGCTTGGCGAGCAGCCTCTTCTTCGGCTAAGGTCGTTTTCCTTTGCGGAAGAGGTTCGGCGGTCCAAGTCCGGTCCTGGCGCATGGGATGAAGCTTCTGTTTCGATGCGGATGCCGGTCGCGCTGTCGGCGCCCCCGCCTCGGAGCCTACGCCGTCAGGACCCAGAGCGCTCATGGCCTATCCGACCATCGTGCAGAAACACCAGAACGCCCTCATCGCCCTCGCGGTCCACGCCTTCACCGCCAGCGGCGTGGTGCTGGCGATGCTCGCGGCCTACGCGGCCTACAATCTCGAGTGGACGGCCTTCTTCGCCTGGCTCGGCATCGCCCTCTTCGTCGACGGGGTGGACGGGCCGATCGCCCGGCGCTTCGCGGTGGAGCGGCGGCTGCCGACCTTCTCCGGCGCGGCCCTCGACACGGTGGTCGACTACGTCACCTACGTGTTCCTGCCCGCCTTCGCGATCGCCACCGGCGGCTTCACCTCGACCCCGGTGGCGCTGGCGCTCGCGGGCGTCATCGTCTTCACCTCGGCGATGTACTACGCCGATACGCGGATGAAGATGAAGAACAACGCCTTCCGCGGCTTTCCGGTGGTCTGGAACGGGGTGGTGTTCCTGGTCTTCGTGTTCCAGCCCGGCCCGATCGCGCTGGTCGGGATGGTGCTGGCGCTCGCCGTCCTCACCTTCCTGCCGGTGGCCTTCGTGCATCCGGTCCGGGTCGAGCGCTGGCGTCCGCTGACGCTGGCGGTCTCGCTCGCATGGTTCGTCTTCGCCGGGGTGGCCCTGGCCGAGGGCCTCGATCCGCCCGACTGGGCGAAGTTCGCGCTGATGGCGACCAGTCTCTACCTCGCCGGCGTCGCGGCCCTGCAGCAACTCCTGGAATTCGTGGAGAAGCGCTGACCGTCGCGGCCGCTCAGGACCGGCCGTCAGCGCGGGCGAGCCGGGCGAGCGCGGTGCCGAGGTCCGGCGCGTGCTCGATCCCCTCGCCGCCGATGCCGAGGCGGAGGAGTTCGGCGCGCACGGCCGGCCGTCCCCCGCTGATCACCACCATGGCCCCGTGCCGCCGCGCCCGGGCCACGAAGCTCGCGAGCGCCACCCCGGCGGTCGAATCGACGAAGGGCACGGCGGAGAGATCCAGCACGAAGGCGCGTGGCGTCCGGGCGATCCGGTCGAGGACCGAGGAGACCCGCTCGGCGGCGCCGAAGAAGAACGGGCCGTTGATCCGGTAGACGACCACGTCCTCCGGTGCGCCGGCGTTCGGGTCCGCGTCGCGGTGGACGTCTGCGACGTCGAGGTCGACCAGCGTCTCGTGCGTCTCGACCTCCACGGCCTCGGCCATGCGGTGCATGAACAGGATCGCCGCCGAGACGACGCCGAAGGCGATGCCCACGGTGAGGTCGACCGCCACCGTCAGCAGGAAGGTTCCCGACAGCACCACCCGGTCGCCCATCGAGCCGGTGGCGAGGATGCGGCGGATGTGGTGGGCCTCGGAGATGTTCCAGGCGACGATCAGCAGGATGCCCGCCAGAGCCGCGAGCGGCACGTAGGACAGCACGGGCGCCGCCACCGCCATGAACAGGAGCAGGAAGACGGCGTGCATGATGCCGGCGACCGGCGTCCTGCCGCCGGCGCGGATGTTGGTCGCGGTGCGGGCGATCGCGCCCGTCGCCGAGAGGCCGCCGAAGATCACCGAGGCGATGTTGGCGACGCCCTGGGCCACAAGTTCGCAGTTGGACCGGTGGCGCCGCCCGGTCATGCCGTCGGCGACCACGGCCGAGAGCAGGCTCTCGATCCCGGCGAGAAGCGCGATGGTGAGCGCATCCGGCATCACCGCCCGGACCATCGCGAGGTCGAAGCTCGGCAGCGACGGGGCGGGCAGCGTGCTCGGCACGCCGCCGAAGCGGGAGCCGATGGTGGCGACGTCGAGCCCGCCGGCCATCACCACCAGAGAGGCTGTGGCGACGGCGACCAGGAACCCCGGCCAGCGCGGCCGCCAGCGCTTCAGCCCGAGGATCAGCCCGACGGAGATCAGCGTGACGATCACCGCGAGCGGGTTCGTCTCCCCGACGTGCCCGGCGAGGACGGCCATCTTCTCCAGGAAGTCGCCCGGCATCGCCACGTCGAGGCCGAGCACCTCCTTCAGTTGCGAGGCGAAGATCGAGACGGCGATGCCCGCGGTGAACCCGGTCACCACCGGATAGGGGATGTACTTGATGTAGGTGCCGAGCCGCAGCCAGCCGACGATGATCAGGATCGCGCCGGCGATCATCGTCGCCAGCACCAGGCCGTCGTAGCCGTGCCGGTCGATCACCCCGAACACCACCACGATGAAGGCCGCCGTCGGGCCGCCGATCTGGTAGCGGCTGCCGCCGAGCGCCGAGATCAGGAACCCCGCGATGATGGCGGTGAACAGCCCCCGGTCCGGCGTCGTGCCCGAGGCGATGGCGATCGCCATGGCGAGCGGCAGGGCGACGATCGCCACCGTGAGACCTGCCACCGCGTCCGCCCGGAAGGTCGCAAGATCGTACCCCTCCCTGAGGACAGTCACGAGCTTCGGCGTGAACACGGCGGCAAAGCGCGTGTCGGACGCCCTGGGAGGCGGATCGGTGAGGGCGGTCATGTCAAAGGTCGGCTCGGGGGCGGGGCGGCCGCGCCAGGCCGCACGACGGCGATCCTAAGGCTCCGGCCGCCGGCGCCGCAACCCCGACGACGGCCGGTCTTCTACCTATGTGGTCCGAGCGAACCTGCGGATACCATCGGCCGGCGTTGGCGGCCGCGCGGTCGTCCCGGAGGACGCCGGGCGGGCGAGCCTGCGAAATTCGCGATGCTCCCCTTTCGACGAACGGCTTTCTGGGGCAAACATCGGGGCGGGAGGCGTCGGGGGGCGCCCCCGGGGTGGCGGCGACGGGAGGGCTGCGGTGAACATCGACATCGCCAAGCGGGTGCACGACCACAGCTGGAAGCTGGATCCGATCGTGCGCAGCCTGATCGACACCGACTTCTACAAGCTCCTGATGCTGCAGCTGATCTGGCGGCGGCACCCGGACGTGGAGGTCACCTTCTCGCTGATCAACCGGACCACCCGCGTCCGCCTCGCGGAGGAGATCGAGGAGGCCGAACTGCGCGCCCAGCTCGACCATGCCCGCTCGGTCACCCTGCAGAAGAAGGAGCACATCTGGCTCGCCGGCAACACCTTCTACGGCGTCAAGCAGATCTTCGAGCCGCGCTTCCTCGAATGGCTGCGCGACTTCCGCCTGCCGGAGTACGATCTGAAGGTCGTGGACGGCCAGTTCCATCTCGACTTCCACGGGCCGTGGACGCACACCACCATGTGGGAGATCCCGGCGCTCGCCATCATCAACGAACTGCGCTCGCGCTCGGTGATGAAGACCATGGGCCGCTTCGAGCTGGACGTGCTCTACGCCCGGGCCAAGGCCAAGCTCTGGGCGAAGGTCGAGCGTCTGCGCAAGCTGCAGAACCTCCGCATCGCCGACTTCGGCACCCGCCGCCGCCACTCCTACCTCTGGCAGGACTGGTGCGTGAACGCCCTCAAGGAGGGGCTCGGCGCCAACTTCATCGGCACCTCCAACGTCTCGATCGCCATGAAGAGCGACCTGGAGGCGATCGGCACCAACGCCCACGAACTGCCCATGGCCATGGCCGCCCTCGCCCGCACCGACGAGGAGTTGCGCGAGGCGCCCTACAAGGTGCTGCGCGAGTGGCGCGACATGTACGACGGCAACCTCCGCGTCGTCCTGCCCGACGCCTTCGGCACCACCGCCTTCCTGCGCGACGCCCCCGACTGGGTCGCCAGCTGGAAGGGCTTCCGCCCGGACAGCGCGCCGCCGATCTCCGGCGGCGAGGAGATCATCGCCTGGTGGCGCAAGAAGGGGCAGGACCCGCGCGAGAAGCTGCTGGTCTTCTCCGACGGCCTGGACGTCGACGAGATCGAGCGCGTCTACGCCCACTTCGACGGCCGGGTGAACATGTCCTTCGGCTGGGGCACCAACCTCACCAACGACTTCCGCGGCTGCGCCACCTCGCCGCGACACGACCTCGACCCGATCTCGCTGGTCTGCAAGGTGACCAGCGTCGACGGCCGCCCGGCGGTGAAGCTCTCCGACAACCCGGCCAAGGCCACCGGTGACCCGGCCGAGATCGAGCGCTACCTGCGCGTCTTCGGCTCCGTCGGCCGCAGGGAGCGGGAGGTGGTGGTCTAGGACGGCCGTCGCACACCTTCCCGCCGGGTGTCGCGCGGGCGGCAACCGTCGGGCGAGTGCTATTTGCCGAATTGCGCCATCGTTGTCGCGCGGGGAAAAGCAGCGGCAGGCGAGACCGGCGAGTGTCGCCGGATGACAGCCCTCGCCGGAACGCCCCTCGCCGTCCCGCCCCTGCCCTCCCCCGCCTTCGACCGCCGCGGCGCCCTACTGGTCGCCGGATCGGCGGTGGTGTGGAGCTTCGGGGGCGCAATCGCCCGCACCATCGGCGTCGACGATTCCTGGACGATGGTGTTCTGGCGCTCCGTTTTCGCCGGCCTCTTCCTGCTCGGCTTCCTCCTCCTTCGCGACGGGCCGCGCGGCACGGTGGCGCTGTTCCGCAACATGGGCCTGCCCGGCCTCGGGGTGGCCGGCTGCTTCGCCACAGCCTCGATCACCTTCGTGCTGGCGATCGGCTACACCACCGTCGCCAACGTGATCCTCGTCGGCGCCGGCGTGCCGCTGGTCGCCGCGCTGATCGGCTGGGCGGCCTTCCGCACCCGCGTCAGCCGGGGAACCTGGGGCGCCATCGCGGCGGTGATCGCCGGCGTCGCGGTGATGGTGGTCGGCTCCAGCGGCGATCCGGGCACCTTCACCGGCAACCTGCTGGCGCTGGCGATGACCGTCGCCTTCGCGCTGGCGATCGTGATCACCCGCCAGTACAGCGGCGTGCGGATGGTGCCGGCCGCCTGCACGGGCACGGTGATTGCCGCCTGCGTCGCCGGGCTCAACGCCGGGGCGCTCGCCGTCGGCGCGAAGGACCTCGCCCTCCTCTTCGCCTTCGGCGCCCTCAACCTCGGCCTCGGCGTCGCCCTGTTCGTCACCGGCGCGCGGCTGATCCCGGCCGCGCTGAGCGGGTTGATCGGCACCCTGGAGACGGTGCTGAGCCCGATGTGGGTCTGGATCTTCCATGACGAGGTGCCGGCGACGCGCACCCTCGTCGGCGGCGGCATCGTGCTTTCGGCGCTCCTGATCCACATCCTCGCCGAATCACGCCACAGCCCCTCCCGGCAGACGCCGGCGGTGCCGGGACCCTGAGCCTCAGCGCGGCAGCCAGGCGGCGAGCCTGTTGCAGGCCTCGACCATCGCCTCGTGCGGGCCGGCGAAGGAGAAGCGCAGCGTGCCGCGGCCGCGGGAGGGGTCGAAGTCGAGCCCCGGCGTCGTCGCGATGCCCGCCTCGACGAGCATCCGCCGGGCGAAGTCGATGCTGTCGTTGGTGAAGCGGCGGACGTCCGCGTAGACGTAGAAGGCGCCGTCGACGGGCAGGAATTCGCCGAGGCCGATGGCCGGCAGCCGCTCGAGCAGCAGCGCCCGGTTCGCCGCGTAGCCGGCCTTCACCGCCTCGAGGTCCTCGCGGGCGTCGAAGGCGGCGAGCGCGGCGCGCTGGGAAAGCTCCGAGGGCGAGATGTAGAGGTTCTGGGCGATCCGCTCGATCGGCCGGACGAGGTCCTGCGGCAGCACCATCCAGCCGATCCGCCAGCCTGTCATGCAGTAGTACTTCGAGAACGAGTTGACGACGACCACGTCGTCGCCGAAGGCGAGCGCCGTCTGCTCCCGGCCCTCGTAGACGAGGCCGTGGTAGATCTCGTCCATGATCAGCGAGACGCCGCGCTCGCGGCAGGCCGCCATCAGGCGCTCCACCGCCTCCGGCTCCATCATGGTGCCGGACGGGTTGGCGGGGCTCGCGACGATGATGCCGTCGAGCGGCCCGTCGACTGATGCGGCGGCGATCATCTCCGGCGTCACCTGCCAGCGGGTCTCCGCCGTGGTCGGCATCTCGACCACCTCGAGGCCGAGCGCGGACATGATATTGCGGTAGGCCGGATAGCCCGGGGTCGGCAGGCCGATGCGGGCGCCGACGTCGAACAGGGCGAGGAAGGCGAGGTTGAACCCGCCGGAGGAGCCGGCGGTGACCGCGATCCGCGACGCCGGAATGTCGATCCCGTGGCGCTCGCCGTAGTGGCGGGCGATCCGCTCGCGCAGCGCCGGCAGCCCGAGCGCCTCGGTGTAACCGATGCGACCCCGCTCGAGCGCCGCCGCGGCGGCGTCGCGCACCGCCCGCGGCGCCGGGGCGCCGGGCTGGCCGATCTCCATGTGGATGATCGAGCGGCCCTCCCGCTCCAGCCGGTTGGCCTCGCTCAGGATGTCCATCAGCAGGGCGGCGGAGACGTCGCCGCGACGGGATGTTTTCATGGGCTCCGATCCGAGGTCCGCCGTGATGATGCCGAAGTCTGGCGCTAGCCGGGAGTCGCGTCGCGGTTGACCGGCCCGCTGCGCTGCGCTTCAAGTGGCCGGCCGGACAAGGCCGTATCAGGCCGGGGCCCCTCCCGACAAGGCGTCGCGGGCGGAGCCGTCCGGAGGTGCTGGAGGAGGGAGGAGGGCCGCCGATGCAGTTCGCCCGCAGGATCGTCGCCGCCGCCACGGCGCTGGCGCTGCTCGCCACCGGAGCCGTCCCCTCGCTGGCGCAGGTGCAGCGGCAGGTGTCGCTGGTCCGCGACGCCGAGGCCGAGGCGCTGATCGCCGACTATGTCCGCCCGATCCTCAAGGTCGCCGGGCTCGGCGCCTCCTCCGTCGAGGTGAAGCTCGTCTCCGACCGCAGCTTCAACGCCTTCGTCGCCGACAGCCGGCACATCTTCCTCAACACGGGCACGGTCATCGACAGCCGCACCCCGAACGAACTGATCGGCGTGCTCGCCCACGAGACCGGCCATCTCGCCGGCGGCCATCTCATCCGCCTGCGCGAGGCGATCGCGCGGGCGCAGATCCTCTCCGCCCTCGCCATCCTCGCCGGCGGAGCGGCGGCGGTCGCCGGGTCCCGCTCGGGGATGGCGAACGCGGGCCAGGGCGCCTCGGCGGCCGCGCTCGGCGGCGTCCAGCTGGGCCAGCGCAGCCTGCTCGCCTACCAGCGCGGCGAGGAGACCAACGCCGACCGCGCCGCCATCTCCTACCTGGAAGCGACGGGCCAGTCGGGCCGCGGCATGCTGGAGAGCTTCCGCCGGCTCGCCGAGCAGCAGATGTTCTCCACCGCCTTCGCCGGCGATCCCTACACCCTCAGCCATCCGCTGGCCGCCGAGCGGCTCGCCCAGCTGGAAGCGCTGGTGACCTCGTCGAAGCACTACGGCAAGCTGGACGACCCGGCCCTGCAGGCGCGCCACGATCTGGTCCGCGCCAAGTTCCTCGCCTTCACCGGCTCGCAGCAGGCCGTGCAGCGCGCCTACCCGCAGGGCGACGACAGCCTGCCCGCCGTCTACGCCCGGGCGATCGTCGCCTGGCGCTGGGCCGGGCCGCAGGCGGCCGTGCCGGCCATCGACGAGCTGATCCGCCGCCAGCCGGGCAATCCCTGGTTCTGGGAGCTGAAGGGCCAGGTGCTGCTGGAGAGCGGCTCTCCGGCCGCCGCCATCGAACCGCTGCGCAAGGCCGTCTCGCTCGCCCCCGAGGCGGGGCTCGTCCGGGTGCTGCTCGGCCGGGCGCTGGTCGGCGCGGAGAATCCCGGGCTCCTGAAGGAGGCGGTGGCGGAGCTGACCCGCGGGCTCGGCGACGACCCGGACCAGGCGGTCGGCTACCGGCAGCTCGCCATCGCCCACGCCCGGCTCGGCGACATCGCCCTCGCCGACCTCGCCACCGCCCAGGGCGCCTTCGCCGCCGGCGACATCGAGGCCGCCAGGCAGTACGCCACGCGCGCTCAAGCGAAGTTGAAGGTCGGAACGCCGGCGTGGCTTCGCGCCGACGACATCGTGACCTATAAACCGCCGAGTTACTGACGGCCGGGCACGATCCGGCTCCACAACGGCCCCAACCGGTCGGCGCGCGCCCGACCTCCGGAGATCCGCATGATGCTTCGCCTGCTCCGTCCCCTCGCCCTTGCCGGCATCGTCGGCCTTGCGGGCGTCGCCGCATCGGCCACGCCCGCCCTCGCCGAGATGACCGCCGCCGAGAAATCGGAGTTCGAGGCCGTCATCCGCGACTATCTCCTCGAGAATCCGGAGATCATCCAGGAAGCGCTGATCAACCTCGAGGAGAAGCGCAAGGCCGAGGAGGCCGCCGAGCGCACCGCCGCCGTTCAGTCGATGGGCGATATCCTCTACGACAGCAAGCGCCAGGTGGTGCTGGGCGATCCCGATGCGCCAATCACCCTCGTCGAGTTCTTCGACTACAACTGCGGCTACTGCAAGCGGGCCATGGACGACATGATGGCGATCCTGGCCAACCACAAGGACGTCCGCGTGGTGCTGAAGGAGATGCCGATCCTCGGGCCGGGATCGGTGGAGGCGGCGCGCGTCGGCATCGCGGTGAACCTCGTCGCCCCGGAGAAGTACCTCGACTTCCACAGCCAGCTGCTCACCGGGTCCGGCCAGGCCAACGAGGTGCGGGCGATGGCGGTGGTGGAGGACCTCGGCCTCGACCTCGACGCCATCCGCGAGGCGATGAAGGACCCCGAGGTGGCCGCCACGCTGGAGGAGGTCTACTCGATCGCCAACCGTCTCGGCCTGTCCGGAACGCCGAGCTACGTCATCGGCGACGAGGTGGTGTTCGGCGCCGTCGGCCTCGGCACGCTGGAGCAGAAGATCGTCTCCCTGCGCGACTGCGGCCAGACCTCCTGCTGAGCCGGCGAAGGCCGGGGATGGCGGGAGGGCCGCCCTTTCCATCCCTGCGACGAAAGCCTATAAGAGCCGCGCACCGGCCCCTGCCGGTGTGCGATTCCAATCCCTGTCCCGGAGCGCCTGATTGCCAGAGCCCGTCTTCATCCTCAACGGACCGAACCTGAACCTGCTCGGCACCCGCGAGCCGGCGGTCTATGGGGGGACGACGCTGGCCGACATCGAGCGGATGTGCCGCGAGCGGGCGGCCTCCCTGGGGCTCGGGCCCATCGAGTTCCGCCAGTCGAACCACGAGGGCGTGCTGATCGACTGGATCCACGAGGCGGGCGCGAAGAAGGCCCCCGTGGTGATGAACCCCGGCGCCTACACCCACACCTCGATCGCGCTGCACGACGCCATCAAGGGCAGCGGCGCGCGCCTCTACGAGGTGCACATCTCCAACGTCCATGCCCGCGAGGCCTTCCGCCATCACTCCTACGTGTCGCCGGCGGCGGCCGGGGTGATCGTCGGCTTCGGCGCGCTGGGCTACCTGCTCGCGCTCGAAGCCATCGCCGCAGGGTCGTCGTGACCGACCGGCCAGACATAGACGAGACGATGTCCAAGAAACCCTTCGACTACGAACTCATCCGCCAGATGGCGACCATCCTGGACGAGACCGATCTCACCGAGATCGAGATCGAGCAGGAGGACATGCGCATCCGGGTGGCGCGCCAGCCGGCGCCGATGACGCAGTATGTCGGCGGCGGCTTCGCAGCGGCGGCGCCGATTCCGGCCCAGATGGCCCCCGCGGCCGCCAGCGCCGCGGCGCCCGCCGCCGAGGCCAAGGCCGCCGACCCGGCGAGCCATCCGGGCGTCCTCAACTCGCCGATGGTCGGCACCTGCTACCGGGCGAGCGAGCCCGGCTCCCGGCCCTTCGTCGAGGTCGGCGACGAGGTCCGCCAGGGCCAGACGGTGCTCATCGTCGAGGCGATGAAGCACATGAACCAGATCGCGGCGCCGCGCGCCGGCAAGGTCACCGCCATCTTCGTCGAGAACGGCCAGCCGGTCGAGTACGGCGAGCCGCTGCTCATCATCGAGTGACCGGGCCCATGTTCAACAAGATCCTCATCGCGAACCGCGGCGAGATCGCGCTCCGTGTGCTGCGCGCCTGCAAGGAGCTCGGGATCGAGACGGTGGCGGTGCATTCGACCGCGGACGCCAACGCGATGCACGTGCGCCTCGCGGACGAGTCGGTCTGCATCGGCCCGCCGCCGGCGCGCGACAGTTACCTCAACATTCCCCAGCTGCTGGCCGCCTGCGAGATCACCGGCGCCGACGCGGTGCACCCCGGCTACGGCTTCCTCTCCGAGAACGCCCGCTTCGCCGACATCCTCGCCGCGCACGACGTCGCCTTCATCGGCCCGTCCGGCGACCACATCCGCATCATGGGCGACAAGATCGAGGCCAAGGCGACGGCGAGGCGCCTCGGCATTCCGGTCGTGCCCGGCTCCGAGGGCGCGGTCACCACCGACGAGGACGCCCACAGGATCGCCGCCGGCATCGGCTACCCCGTGCTGGTGAAGGCGGCCGCCGGCGGCGGCGGGCGCGGCATGCGCGTCGCCCTCTCCGAGGCGGAGATGTCGATGGCGCTGTCGTCGGCCCGCTCCGAGGCGAAGAACGCCTTCGGCGACGACGCTGTGTACATCGAGAAGTACCTGCAGAAGCCGCGGCACATCGAGATCCAGATCCTCGGCGACGGCCAGGGCAACGCGATCTACCTCGGCGAGCGCGACTGCTCGCTGCAGCGCCGGCACCAGAAGGTCTGGGAGGAGGCGCTGTCGCCGGCCCTCAACCAGGAGCAGCGCGAGCGGATCGGCAGCATCTGCGCCAACGCCATGGCGGAGCTGAAGTACGCCGGCGTCGGCACCATCGAGTTCCTGTTCGAGGACGGCGAGTTCTACTTCATCGAGATGAACACCCGCCTGCAGGTCGAGCATCCGGTGACCGAGATGATCACCGGCATCGATCTCGTCAACGAGCAGATCAAGGTCGCCTCCGGCGCCGGGCTGACCATCCGCCAGTCGGACATCACCTTCAACGGCCACGCCATCGAGTGCCGCATCAACGCGGAGAACCCCGCCACATTCACGCCCTCCCCCGGCGTCATCAGCTACTGGCATCCGCCGGGCGGCCTCGGGGTGCGGGTGGACAGCGGGGTCTACCAGGGCTACGCGATCCCGCCCTACTACGACAGCCTGATCGGCAAGCTGATCGTGCACGGGCGCACCCGCGTCGAGTGCATGATGCGGCTGAGGCGCTGCCTCGACGAATTCGTCGTGGACGGGATCCAGTCGACCATTCCGTTGTTCCGCAACCTGGTGGACAACCAGGACATCGCCAACGGCATGTACGACATCCACTGGCTCGAGAAGTGGCTGGCGACGGAGCCGTTCAAGGCCTGATGCCGACGGGAGCCGCGCACGCCGCGGCTCCCCCCGCGAGGATGCCATGATCGGACGCGACCAGCGCGGCTTCGAGATCACGCCGGAGGTGGTGCTGAAGGCCTATGCCTGCGGCATCTTCCCGATGGCCGAGAGCGCCGAGGACCCGAGTCTCTTCTGGGTGGAGCCGGAGTTCCGCGGCGTGCTGCCGCTGGACGAGTTCCACTGCCCGCGCCGCCTCGCCCGCACCGTGCGGCGGGACGTCTTCGAGGTCCGGGTGGACAGCGACTTCACCGGCGTCATCGACGGCTGCGCCGCACCGGGTCCCGGACGGCGCAAGACCTGGATCAACGGCCGCATCCGCAGCCTCTACGCCGCCCTGTTCGAGCGCGGCAACTGCCACACGGTGGAATGCTGGCAGGACGGCCTGCTGGTCGGCGGCCTCTACGGCGTCTCGCTCGGCGCCGCCTTCTTCGGCGAGAGCATGTTCTCCCGCCGCACCGACGCCTCGAAGGTGGCGCTGGTCCACCTCGTCGCCCGCCTGCGCGCCGGCGGCTTCCGCCTGCTCGACACCCAGTTCATCACCGAGCACCTGCAGCAGTTCGGCGCCGTGGAGATCCCGCGCGACAGCTACGCCGACCTGCTCGCCGCCACCATCGTCGAGACCGCCGACTTCCACGCCCTGCCCCGCGTCCTCAGCGGCGCCGCGGCGCTGGAGTGGCTTCCAGGCCGCGAGTGACGGTTCGGCGCGGACCGTCCCCCGCGAGACCGCCGCCCCCTTGCCCCCTTCCAAGACCGTCATCCCGGCGAAAGCCAGGATCCAGAAAACATTGCGGAACCAATGCGCTGCGGACGGTACTGGATCCCGGCTTTCGCCGGGATGACGTCGGGACCAGACGAGGCGCGGATGCGCGAAGTCTTTTCGCCGGAACCCTCAGGACCGTCATCCCGGCGAAAGCCGGGATCCAGAAAACATAGCGGCGTCAATGCGTTGAGGGCGTACTGGATCCCGGCTTTCGCCGGGATGACGTCGCCGGTTTGGGATGACGTCGCAGGTTTGGGAGGACGTCGCCGCTTGGGAATGACGCACCCCCATTGCCTCACGAGCAACCGCCCGGCCGCCAAGACTCAGTCCAGGATCTCCGTCGGCGCATCCGGGTCGAGCGGGGCCGTCTCGATGTCGAAGGCGGGCTCCACGGCCGGCTTGGCGCGCGGCACGGGGACGCCGTCGACCATCTCGACGCCCGGCGCGCCCTCCCTCTCGGAGGGCTCCGCGTTGGCCTGCGCGGTGCGGGCCTCGCCGTCGCGCTGGCCCGGGGGCGGCACGTCGCTCTCCTCGCGGCAGTCGTTCAGCCAGACGTCGTAGACCGGGTGCTCGACGGCGTTGAGGCCGGGGCTCGCGGCGAACATCCAGCCGGAGAAGATGCGCTTGATCTGGTTGTCGAGGGTGATCTCGTCGACCTCGATGAAGGCGTCCGTCAGCGGCGCCTCGGTGGCCGGCCGGGTGTAGCAGACCCGCGGGGTCACGCGCAGCGCGCCGAACTGAACCGTCTCGCCGATGTAGACGTCGAAGGTGATGATCCGCCCGGTGATCTTGTCGAGGCCGGTGAACACGGCCACCGGGTTCGCCGCCTTCTCGGCGGCCGCCGGCGTCGCCGCGGCGACGGTGGCGAGAACGGCGACGGAGGCGAATCGGAGCAATGCTGTCATCGGCGGGCGGGTCTCACTGGCGGTCGGCGCTCCGGGCCGGACCTAGCATCCCCGGCCGCGCCTTGGAAGCCACACAACGCAGTCAAATGCGGCACCCTCGCGGCCGGGTCGGTCAGGGCAACCGGCGGAAGGCGTCGAGGATCAGCGCGAAGTAGCCGTCGGCATCGACCCGGGTGATCCAGGTCGCGTTCTTCGGCCGGCTGGTCACCGACCAGCGGTCGACCACCGTCTGGCCGAAGCAGAGGCCCTGCGTGGTCTCGATCTCCACGTTGACGTGCTTGCCCCCGAACAGCTCCGGCTTCAGCAGGAAGGCCACCGTCATCGGGTCGTGCAGCGGGCCGCCGTCGGTGCCGTACTTTTCCTCGTCGTAGCGCTCGTAGAAGGAGAGCAGGCCGGTGAAGGCCTCGCCGGCCCGGGTGCCGAGGCCCGCCAGTTCGTCGAGCCAGGACCGCTTGATCAGCGCCTGGTGCGTGACGTCCAGCGACATCACCACGATTTCGGCGCCAGAGGCGAACACGCGAGCGGCCGCGTGGGGATCGACGTAGATGTTGAACTCGGCCGCGGGCGTGACGTTGCCGCCCTCGACCTGGGCGCCGCCCATCAGCACGATCCGCTCGAGCCGGGTGGCGACGCGCGGCTCCCTGGCGATCGCCAGCGCGACGTTGGTGAGCGGCCCGAGGGCGCAGAGCGTCACCGACCTCTCCGGCCGGGACATCACCGCCTCCACGATCCAGTCCGGCGCGAACTCCGGGCGGAGGGGCGTCGCGGGCTCGGGAAAGTCCCAGCCGTTGAGCCCGGTCTCGCCGTGGACGTACTCGGCCGTCTCCAGCGGCACGACCAGCGGGTGCGCGGCCCCGGCGAAGACCGGCACGTCGGCGCGGCCGACGAGTTCCAGCAGCTTCAGGGCGTTCGAGGAGGTGCGGGCGAGCCCGACGTTGCCGGCGACCGCGGTCACCCCGATCACCTCGAGGGCCTCAGGGTTGCCGAGCGCCAGCATGATCGCCACGGCGTCGTCCTGGCCGGGATCTGTGTCGATGATGATGGAGCGGGGCGCCATGGCTGACCTCCGGGGCTCATTGAAAACGGGACGGCGCGGGGGCGGCCGTCCCGTGCAGGCGAATCGACGATGGGGGTCGGCTCAGGATCCGGGCGTCCAGGCGTCGTAGTCGCCGGTGACGCGGGGACGGTGCTCGGGGGTGAGGATCGAGCCGGGCGGCCGGTAGGCGCCGGGGGTGCCGGTCTGGTTCGGCAGGTGCGGCTTCTCCCAGGCGCGGGGCACGTACTGCTCCTGGCTGGGCGGGGTATCGACCCGGTGGTGCAGCCAGCCGTGCCAGCCCGGGGCCACGGCCGAGGCCTCGGCGACGCCGTTGTAGATCACCCAGCGGCGCTTCCCGTCGGCGGTGCGATAGTAGACGTTGCCGAGTTCGTCCTCTCCCACCCTGACGCCCTTGCGCCAGGTGAAGAAGCGCGTGCCGATGGTCTCGCGGTTCCACCAGGTGAAGATCTGCAGGAAAAGGGTCTTCATCGCGTCCACGTCGGGTCGGGATCCTTGGATTTCGCGCGGGACTATGGCCGCGGCGAGCGGCGATGTCCAGCGCGACCTTTGCGCGCCCCGCCCTTCGCTCAGCGCCGGCCGCCGGGGCGCTCCGGCCGCCGCGCCGGGGCCGGCGCCGACGCCTCGGCGGTCCGCGACAGGGCGAGTTCGGAGCCGCGCGGCTGCGCCTTGGCGCGCGCCTCCGCGGCCGCCATCAGCTGCATGGCCTTGGCCCGGTTGCGCCGCGCCTCCATCCTCTCGGTGACCCCCTCGATGCCGTAGCTGCCATCCGGACCGATCACGAAGCGGCGGTAGTCGTTGATGATCCAGTTGATCCGCTCGAGCATCGACTGCGGCGCCACCGGCTTGACGAGGAGAAGGTGCGCGCCGGCGTTCATCGCCTCCTCCACCACGCCCTGCGTCGCATGCGCGGTCACCACGATCACCGGCACGAAGCAGAGCGGATCCATCTTCGGCGAGCGGATGGCGCGCAGGAGCGCCAGGCCCGACATGCCCGGCATCCTGAGGTCGGTGATGATCAGGTTCGGCGGCTCGCGGACCATCGCCTGCAGCGCCTTCTGCCCGTTGTCGTAGAGGCGGATCCGCCGCGCCTGCAAGGCGGCGAGCATGGCGCGCAGGATCATCTGCATCGGCTTGGAATCCTCGATCACGGCGATGTCGAGGAACTCGATCGGCATGGAGTAGCAGGCGTTGTGGCTCATCGTCCGCCCTTCTGGCCGGCCCCCGCGCGGTGACGCCGCGTGAAGCCGCGGGGCCGCGACCCTCCCGCGCCCCCGAACCGGAACGGGGATCCTATGCCTTCGGGTGTTAACGCGGGACGAACCCGGGGTGGCGCCCGCGAGCGTACGTTGGCGCGGGGCGAACGCGGAGCGGCGCCGGTTTCCG
This sequence comes from Pleomorphomonas sp., assembly GCA_041687675.1. Lineage (GTDB taxonomy): Bacteria > Pseudomonadota > Alphaproteobacteria > Rhizobiales > Pleomorphomonadaceae > JAWLBM01. The sequence goes on from JAWLBM010000002.1 coordinate 219,714, forward strand.
CCGCGATTCGGCCACCAGTCCGCCAACGTTGCAGGAACGACACACAATATCTAGGCCGACCTTGGCCCCTGGACACCAGTCCTTGACCGCCCGGAACGACTCGCCCTAGCATCCGGACATCCCAACGACAAAGGGTGCGGCGCCCCGAAGGCACCGCGTGACGCGTCGGCCGCTTCCGGTCCCGCGGCGGTCCCGGGCGCGTTTGCGCCCCGGGTCGCGGCCACGGCTCCGGCACCCGCGCGGCGCCGAATCGGGCGTCGCGGCCAGCGGCCGTCAAGCCCGTTCCGGGGCGGCGATTGCTTTGCCGGCGACCTGTCGCCGGGCGGTCACGCGAGTCTGGGGACGGCGGCGCGATACTGGGGACAACGGGGATTAACGATTTGGCAACCAGACTCGGGCTGATGCTATAGCTGGGGTGACGGGATGGTGGAGCCCCACTATATAGTGGGTGTGCGGCCATCCGGACCAGCAGCGATCCAGGCCTCCGGGCCCCTTTCGGGCAGCCTCGGAGACACTATCATCAACGGATGAAGCCGCCGTGACGGACCGGGCCATGCGTGCCCGACGGCGGCGCGAGACGAGGGCAGACGACATGCGGATCGAACGGCGCTTCACCAGGGACGGCCAGTCGGCTTACGCGGACATCGAGTTCCGCCTCGCCGTCAGCGAGATCCGCAACCCGGACGGTTCGGTGGTGTTCCGCGCCGCGGACATCCAGGTGCCGGCCGCCTGGAGCCAGGTCGCCAGCGACATCCTCGCCCAGAAGTACTTCCGCAAGGCGGGCGTGCCGAAGGCGCTGAAGAAGGTCGAGGAGCCGACCGTGCCGTCGTGGCTGTGGCGATCGGTGCCGGACGAGACGGCGCTCGCCGCCCTGCCCGAGGGCGAGCGCTTCGGCGGCGAGACCGACGCCCGCCAGGTGTTCGACCGGCTCGCCGGCACCTGGACCTACTGGGGCTGGAAGGGCGGCTACTTCGACGGCGAGGCGGATGCGCGCGCCTTTTTCGACGAGCTGCGCTACATGCTGGCGGCGCAGAAGGTGGCGCCGAACTCGCCGCAGTGGTTCAACACCGGCCTGCACTGGGCCTACGGCATCGACGGCCCGGGACAAGGCCACTACTACGTCGACTACCGGACCGGCAAGCTGACCCGCTCGGCCAGCGCCTACGAGCATCCGCAGCCGCACGCCTGCTTCATCCAGTCGGTCGAGGACGACCTCGTCAACGACGGCGGCATCATGGACCTGTGGGTCCGCGAGGCGCGGCTGTTCAAGTACGGCTCCGGCACCGGCTCCAACTTCTCCCGCCTTCGCGGCGAGGGCGAGAAGCTCTCCGGCGGCGGCCGGTCCTCCGGCCTGATGAGCTTCCTCAAGATCGGCGACCGGGCGGCCGGCGCCATCAAGTCGGGCGGCACGACTCGCCGGGCGGCGAAGATGGTGGTGGTCGACATCGACCATCCCGACATCGAGCAGTACATCAACTGGAAGGTCCGCGAGGAGCAGAAGGTGGCCGCGCTCGTCACCGGCTCGAAGACCTGCTCGCGGCACCTCACCGCCGTCATGCAGGCGATCGCAGGCAGCGACCTCGACGGCGACGACCGCTTCGACCCGGCCGAGAACGCGGAGCTGAAGCGCGAGATCCGCGCCGCCAAGAAGGCCGCGGTGCCGGAGAACTACATCCGCCGGGTGATCCAGTTCGCCCGCCAGGGCTACACCTCGATCGAGTTCCCGGTGTTCGACACCGACTGGGACTCGGAGGCCTACCTCACGGTGTCCGGCCAGAACTCCAACAACTCCGTGCGCGTCAACGACGACTTCCTGCGCGCGGTGGAGACCGACGGCTCGTGGAACCTCACCGCCCGCAAGGACGGCAAGGTGGTCAAGACGCTGAAGGCGAAGGCGCTGTGGGAGGACATCGGCTACGCCGCCTGGGCCTCGGCCGACCCCGGCATCCAGTACCACTCCACCATCAACGACTGGCACACCTGCCCGGCCTCCGGCGAGATCCGCGCGAGCAATCCCTGCTCGGAGTACATGTTCCTCGACGACACGGCCTGCAACCTCGCCTCGCTGAACCTGATGCAGTTCCGCCGGCCCGACCGGTCGTTCGACATCGACGCCTTCGAGCACGGCTGCCGGCTGTGGACCGTGGTGCTCGAGATCTCGGTCACCATGGCGCAGTTCCCGTCCAGGGAGATCGCCCAGCTCTCCTACGACTTCCGCACCCTCGGCCTCGGCTACGCCAACATCGGCGGCCTGCTGATGTCGGCGGGCATTCCCTATGACAGCGCCGAGGGCCGGGCGATCTGCGGCGCGATCACCGCGATCATGACCGGCGTCGCCTACGCCACCTCGGCCGAGATGGCCGGCGAGCTCGGCCCCTTCCCGGGCTACAAGAAGAACGCCCAGCACATGCTGCGGGTGATGCGCAACCACCGTCGCGCCGCCCACGGCCAGAAGGACGGCTTCGAGCAGCTGCGCACCCGGCCGGTGCCGCTCGACCACGCCGCCTGCGCCGACAAGCGCCTCGTCGAGGCCGCCACGGCGGCCTGGGACCGCGCCCTCGCCCTCGGCGAGAAGCACGGCTATCGCAACGCCCAGGCGACCGTGATCGCGCCGACCGGCACGATCGGGCTCGTCATGGACTGCGACACCACCGGCATCGAGCCGGACTTCGCGCTGGTGAAGTTCAAGAAGCTCGCGGGCGGCGGCTACTTCAAGATCATCAATCGGGCTGTACCGGAGGCGCTGCGCTCGCTCGGCTACGGCGAGGCGGCGATCGCCGAGATCGAGGCCTATGCCGTCGGCCACGGCACCATGTCGCAGGCCCCCCATGTCAACCCGACGTCGCTGCGCGCCCGCGGCCTCTCCGACGCGGCGATCGAGAAGGTGCAGGGGGCGCTGAAGTCGGCCTTCGACATCAAGTTCGTGTTCAACCGCTGGACCCTCGGCGACGACGAGCTGCGCGGCCTCGGCGTGACCGACGCCGAGATGGCGGACCCGCAGTTCGACCTCCTCACCCACCTCGGCTTCTCCCGGGCCGAGATCGAGGCGGCCAACACCCACGTCTGCGGGGCGATGACCCTGGAGGGCGCGCCGCACCTGAAGAGCGAGCACCTGCCGGTGTTCGACTGCGCCAACCCCTGCGGGCGGATCGGCAAGCGGTTCCTGTCGGTGGAGAGCCACATCCACATGATGGCGGCCGCCCAGCCGTTCATCTCGGGCGCGATCTCCAAGACCATCAACATGCCGAACGACGCCACGGTGGAGGACTGCAAGGACGCCTACATGCTGTCCTGGCGCCTCGCCCTCAAGGCGAACGCGCTCTACCGCGACGGCTCCAAGCTGAGCCAGCCGCTGAACTCGCAGCTTCTCGCCGACGACGAGGAGGACGCGGAGGACGCGGCCGAGGCGCTGATCGCCGAGAAGGGCGCGAGCCGCGCCGTCGCCGCGGCCGAGCGGATCGTCGAGCGCATCGTCGAGCGGCGGGTGCGCGAGCGCGAGAAGATGCCGGACCGCCGCAAGGGCTACACCCAGAAGGCGATCGTCGGCGGCCACAAGGTCTACATCCGCACCGGCGAGTACAATGACGGGCGCCTCGGCGAGATCTTCATCGACATGCACAAGGAGGGCGCGGCCTTCCGGGCGATGATGAACAACTTCGCCATCGCCATCTCGCTCGGCCTGCAGTACGGCGTGCCGCTGGAGGAATATGTGGAGGCCTTCACCTTCACCCGCTTCGAGCCGGCCGGCATGGTGCAGGGCAACGAGATGATCAAGAACGCGACGTCGATCCTCGACTACGTGTTCCGCGAACTCGCCGTCTCCTACCTCGACCGCCACGACCTCGCCCATGTGGTGCCGGACGAGGCCAACAACACCGGCCTCGGCGGCGGCGTGCGCGAGGAGAAGATGGCCGAGGGCGTGCTGTCGAAGGGCCTGGTGCGCGGCAAGACCGCCCAGTTCAAGGTGGTGGCCGGCACGCCCGAACCGAAGGGCGCCGCGTCGGGCTCCGCCGTGACCGCCTCGGGCGCGGTGTTCGCCACCGCCCGCGCCGGCTCCAACGTCACCGCCTTCGCGGCGGGCGGCGCGGCGGCCCTGCGCAAGGAGGAGGTCGAGCCGGCCACGGCCCAGCCCGACTACGCCACCAAGGTCGCCCACGCCCGCATGAAGGGCTACGAGGGCGAGGCCTGCTCCGAGTGCGGCAACTTCACCATGGTCCGCAACGGCACCTGCCTGAAGTGCGACACCTGCGGCTCGACCAGCGGCTGCAGCTGAGGCCGGGTTGGTCGGCAGGCCTGACCTGACGCGTCACTGTATCTGGTCTCAAAGTCGGGAAAGATGGCTCAGTTGACGCTTAAAGATGGCTCGCCGCTCGTGAAAGGCATGCTGCTTCGCACTCGGGGCGCGTGAAAACGCCTCGAGCGAACGGCAAACGTGCCACAGACAAAGAGCCGGGCGCCCTCAAGGGCGCCCGAAAGGGCGGTGTCAGAAGAAACTCACGAGGTCCAGTGAGCCCAACCGGCGTGCCGATCAGGCCGCGGAGACCTGACGCCACTCGGCCAGAGCGGCGGAGCACCGAAGCTGATGTTCGCCCTGCTGTAGAGGTGTCGTTCGAGGTTGAAGTGGGTTGGCCATTCTCCGGGTTGCTTGTTCGAAACCTGGTGCAAGGGTCCGTGGAGGCCCGGGTCAGCTGGTGATACTGGCACCGAGCACGCCGACGCTGTAGGCGATGGCGGCGGCGCCCGAGCCGATCAGCAGCATCTCCAGGCCGGCGCGCAGCCAGTTTCGATTCGTAAACAATGCGCGCGCAGCGCCGACGCCGAACAGTGTCAACCCGGCAAGCGCGGCGGCGATCCAAAAGCGTGGACCAGAGAACCAGGGCAGCAGATAGGCGAGCAGCGGAATGAAGCCCGCCGTGACGAAGCCCGCAAACGTCGCGAGGCCCGTGCGCGATGCCGCGCGCAGACTGGGCCGCTCTTCACGTTTCGAACGCTCCGACAAGACGTTGCTCGCACCCATCGAAACTCCGTCGGCAAACAGATTGGCGAAACCGAGGATCAGGATGATCTGTGTCGAGAGTTCTGCCCCGGTCACGCCAGCAATAACGGCAAGCGTCGTTACGATGCCGTCGTTGGCGCCATAGATGATTTCGGGCACATAGGTCCGGATCAGCGACTTTATCACCGCGTCTGCCTTCGCTTGATCTGTGTCGGTGGACCGGATACGGCCGCCAGCCGCCCTGCTCAAACTTGTCGGAGCCGGCCATCGGATCGGCGTCGGCGCTGGCGATGCCGCCATCTCACGACGCCGACCAGGCCACCGGGGCTCAAGGCCCGAGGAGCAGGGCCACGAAGCAGGCAGCTGGGTTCACGACCCGCTTTGCCGGAGGATCAGAACCAGTCCTCGTCGACATCCGTAATCGCGCCGGTGACGGGATCGATCTCGATTTCCACATCGTCGCCGCCGGGTGTGGTCGCCTCGACCTCGTAGTTGTCCCATTCCATGTCGAAGTCGTGGATGTTCACGTAGCCCAGTTCGCGCAGCCGGGCGACCACTTCGCTCGGCCTCCAGTAGTTCACCGGATCGCGGATGTACCGGTCGCCAAACATGCGCTCGGCGGCCAGGTCGGCGTCCCCGATCTGCTCGTCGGTAAGGTCAACCGTCTGGGCCGGAGCCTGAATGGCGAAAAGCGTTACCGCCGCGGCAGCGACAAGGGTCCTGACGTCCATGGGTTTCGTCTCCTTGTTTGGAAAAGCCCCGGTCGTCGAACACTGCGGCCGGTACCAGGTTCCCCGGAATCCGCGGAAATTGCCGGGCGTGCACTGGAGCTGCCAGCCGGCGACCGCCGCCAGCCTAGTGTCATTGGCGATATCGGCGCGCGGCCAAGTCATCTGTCCACCCTGCCGGAAAGATGCGGGCTTGATGGCGACGGGTCGGGTCAGGCCCGGACCTGGCTGTCGATCGGGGCCTTGATCGTGCAGCGGAGGCCCTCGGGCCGCCAGTCGAGATGGTAGTCGCCGCCGAGTTCCCCGGTGATCCCCCGGAGCACCAGGGTTCCAAAGCCCGTGCGCTCGGGCGGCGTCACCGGGGGGCCGCCGGTTTCGGTCCACTCGAGGACCAGCCGTTCGCCGTCGGCCCGGCGCTCGACGCTCCAGGTCAGCGCCACCCGCCCCTCGGGCCCCGACAGCGCCCCGTACTTGACCGCATTGGTACAGAGTTCGTGCAGGGCCATGGTCATCGACACCGTGGCGTTGGCCGAAAGCGACAGCGGCGGACCGGCGATCTGGATGGCCCGGACCCCGTCGGCCTCGAACGGCGCCAGGGTGGCGGCGGCGACTTCGGCGAGATCGGCGCCGACCCAGTTGCTGCGAGTCAGCAGGTCGTGCGCCCCGGCGAGGGCGTGGACCCGCTGCTCGAAGGAATCGACGAAGTCGCCCAACGACCGGCTCGAACGGCGGGTCTGGCGCGCCACCGATTGCACCACGGCGAGCATGTTCTTCACGCGGTGGTTCAGTTCCGCGATCAGCAGCTTCTGCGACGACTCCCAGTTCTTGAAGTCGGTGACGTCGCGCACAAGGCCGGTGCCCTTCAGCGGCCTGCCGTCCGGGCCGAGCTGGAACATGCCGGTGCCGTGCACATGCCGGATCGAGCCGTCGGGATGGCGGACCCGGTATTCCACGTCGAATGGGCGCCGCTCCCTGAGCGACTCGGCGATGTCGGCCTCGACGATGGCGCGGTCCTCCGGGAGCATGCGCGCCAGCCAGTCCTCGGCGCAGTTCTCGTTGGGCTCAAGCCCGATGATCTCCCGGCCGCGCGCATCCCATTCGGCGGTGTTCGCCGAGAAATCCCATGTGCCCCAACCGAGACGCGAGGCGGCCGTCGCCATCCTCAGGAGGTCCCGGGTCTCGCGAAGCTGCTCCTCGTCCTCGTGCCGGCGGGTCAGGTCGGAGGCGGCGCCGAACCACTCGCGGATCGCGCCGGTCTCGTCGAGCAGCGGCACCGCCCTGGACAAGGTCCAGCCGGTCTTGCCGTCCGGGCGCATGACCCGGTGCTCCATCTCGAACGGGGCTCCGGTCCGTATGGCCCTCCTGTATTCTCGCGCGGACGGCCCCCCGGTCGTCCGGATGGATGTAGCGGTCCATCCAGTTGGAGTCGGGCTCGGGGGTGTCCTCGATGAAGCCGCCGCCCTCGAGCTGGCGCATCTCGGTCCAGTCCGGACTCATCCGGTAGATCGCGTCCGAGGTGGCGTGGACCAGCGCCCGAAGCCGCGCCTCGCTCTCGCGCAGGCCCGCGGACGCCTGGCGCAGCTCGGTCACGTCGACGAAGGTGACCACGACGCCGTCGATGCGGTCGTCCAGCGTCCGGTAGGGACGCATCCGCATCATCAGCCAGCGGCCGTCGCGGGTCTCGACCTCGCTCTCGGTGGGTGAAAGTTCCCGCAGCACCCGGCCCGCCTCGTCGGCGATGTCGTCGCAGAGGAGCCGATGGGTGAAGTCGGTGATCGGACGGCCCGTATCGGAGTCGGTGACGTTGAAGATCCGCGCCACGGTCGGGGTGAACATCCGGATGCGCAGATCCGGGTCGAGGAACAGGGTGCCGATCTCGGTCGAGGCGACGAGGTTCTGCAGGTCGCTGTGCGCGCTGGAGATGCTCGCCAGCTTGCCCTTGAGCTCGGCGTTGACCGTCTGCAGTTCCTCGTTCATCGACTGGAGTTCCTCCTTCGAGGTCTCCAGTTCCTCGGAGGTGGATCGGTACTCCTCGTTGATCGACTGCAGTTCCTCGTTGGCGACCCGGAGATCCTGCACCGCGGTTTCGTGCTCGCCGATCGCGGCATTGAGCCGCTCCTCCGCGACCCGGAGTTCCTCCCTCAGCCGGACGACCTCGTCCGGTTGGCCCTTGTCCTCCTCCCGGCCCGGGTCGGCGGCGGCGCCGCCGTCGAGGAAGAAGACGAGCGCCTGTGCGACGGGGTCGTTGTCCGCCTCGCGGATTGGGGTCACCTGCATCTCGACCCGGCGCCGGCCGCCGTCGAAGGCGACCGGGACGCCCATGGTCAGCACCGTCTCGCCCTTGTCGAAGGCGCGGCGAAGCGCGCTGCGCAGGTCCAGCCGCAGTTCCGGCCGGACCAGCGTCGGAAGGTCCGCCGTGAACGGGCCAGCGGCGGGCATCAGGAACCGCCCCGCGGTCGGCGAGAGATGCAGCACCCGCTCCTCGTGGTCGACGAGGACGCTCGGCGGCGCCGCCCGCTCGAGCGCCGCCGCATGGCTCGCCCCCGGGCTGCGGTCGCGCGCCGCGCCGTCGGCGATCCGGCGCAACTGCGCCATCGAGATCCGGTCGTCGCGCGACGAGGACTGCGGCGAGAGGACCGGAAGGTGCGAATGCCCCCGCCGCTGGGGACGGTAGAGTCGCGCCTCGCGGTCGACGGGGACGAAGAGGTCCGGGGCCGCGTCGGTCGTCTCGGCCGACCCGAGGAACAGGAAGCCCTCCGGCCTCAGGCCGTAGTGGAACAGGGAGCAGACGTGCCGCTGCAGGTCCCGGTTCAGGTAGATCAGCAGGTTGCGGCAGGAGACGAGGTTGAGGTGGAGGAAGGGCGGATCCTTCAGCACGCTGTGGTTCGCGAAGAGGACGAGGTCGCGGATTTCCCTGCGGATGCGGTAGTGCGAGCCCTCCTCGGCGAAGAAGCGGGCGAGGCGCTCCTCCGAGACGTCCGCCTCGATCGACGCCGGGTAGCGGGCCTCGCGGCCGGTGGCGAGGGCGCCCTCGTCGAGGTCGGTGGCGAAGATCTGGATCGGCATCGCCAGCCGCCGCCGCTCGGCCTCCTCGAGGAACAGGATGGCGAGGCTGTAGGCCTCCTCCCCGGTGGCGCAGCCGGCCACCCAGGCGCGGATGCCCTCCGATCCCGCGGTGTCGAAAATCGGCTTGATCGCCTCCCGGGCCAGCACCTCGTAGGGCTTCGGGTCGCGGAAGAAGGTGGTGACGGAGATCAACAGGTCCCCGAACAGCTCCTGCGCCTCCTCCGGGTTGCCCACGAGGTAATCGGCATAGTCGGCGAGATTGGTGCGCCTGGCGACCTGCATCCGCCGGGTGACGCGGCGGAGCACCGTCGCCCGCTTGTAGCTGGTGAAATCGTGGCCCGTCCGCGCCTTGAGGAAGCTGAGGATCCGCCTGAGGTCCTCCCCGGCATCCTCCGGGTTCATTCTCCGCAGGTCATCCTTTTGGCGGGCGAGTTCCGCGAGTCGCTCCACGAGACGCGGGATCGGGGCGATCACGTCGGCGGCCCCGGCGGCGAGCGCGCTCCTCGGCATCATCGGGTATTCGGCGTCGGAGGGGTCCTGCACCAGGACGAGGCCGCCGCCTTCGCGGACCGACCGCGCGCCGCTCGCGCCATCCGACCCGGCGCCGGTCAGCACGACGGCGATCCCGTCGCCGCGGGCCTTCGAGACGGAGCGGAAGAACATGTCGATCGGGGCCCGCTGGCCCCGCGGCTCGGTGAACGGACGGGCGGTGACGTCGTTCCCGTCGATCACCAGTTCCCTGTCGGGCGGGATGACGTAGACGTGGTCGGGCTCGAGCCGGGGGCCGTCCGTGACCTGGCGCACGGGCATCTTGGTGCAGGTGGCGAGGATTTCACCGAGGACGCTCGGGTGGTCGGGCGCAAGGTGGATGATCACGACGTAGGCGAGACCGAGGTCCGTCGGCAGGAGCCGGAAGAACTCCTTCAGAGCACCCACCCCGCCAGCGGATGCTCCGATCGCGCAGACCGGCGTCCCGGTCCGCAGCCTTGCCGCTTCGGTCATTCCATCCTCTTTCCGCCCCACGAGGGCACGGATCGTACCAGCCGTCCGGCGGCACGTCACCCGGGGGCGATCCCGGACGCGCCGGACAGCAAGCAGCAACGGACCGTCGATCGCGCCCCGGGCCATCGGGATGCGCGTTTCACTCCGTGCAATGCAAGGACTTGAGCGGACACGGTGCCGGTCGAAAGGGAGCAGCAGCCGGGTCAGCCGGCGACGGAAACGTCGATCTTCATTCCGAGGAAGGCGTCGGACATCCCGACGAAGCTGCCGGACACCGGCATGATGCGGTCCATGCTGCGCCCCACCGAGACGGGCACGAGGTTGAAGCCGCCCATCGCGCCGTTGGTGGGGTCGAACGGAATCCAGCCGCCGCCCGGCAGGAACACCTCCGCCCAGGCGTGCGTGGTCTGCACCCGGCTGCCGGGGTCGGCCATGTCGGTGTGATAGCCGGAGACGAGGCGCGCGCCCAGCCCGAGCCGGCGCGCAGCCTCGACGAACAGGACGGCGAAGTCGCGGCAGGCGCCCCATCCCCGCGCGATCGTCTCCCGCGGCGTCTGGGTCCCCTCGTCGTCGCGCGACTGGTAGGAAAAGCTCCGGTGGATGCCGAAGTTGATATCCCGGAGAAGAGCCAGGGTGTCCGTGGGCCGGCCGGCGACAAAGCCCCTCGCCCAGTCGCCGACGACGTCGTCGGGATCATCGGCGCGCTCCGGTTCGAGCAGGCCGCCCAGGTCCTGCCGATCCGCGTGCGAGTAGTCGAAGGGATGGAAGAGCGCCGAGTGGGCGATGTCGAAGACCGGCCAGGGTGGCGACACGACGTCGAGTTCCACCTCGCTGTCGATCAGCAGATGGTCGGTCATCGAGGAGAAGGTCGCCGTCGCCACCGCATTGCCGAAGACGTCCTCGGCCCAGGCCAGCGTGGGCTCGGGCCGGACGGTGAGGCTGAACGCCCGGACGTGGACCTCGATCCCGTCGCGCGGCCTCAGGAGGAGCCGGTGCGGATTGAGGGCGACCGGCGTCCTGTAGCTGTAGCTGGTGCGGTGGCGGATCTTCATCGCGCGGCCGGACTGGCCGCGTCCGGGCCGGCGGCCGCCGGCGCGGGGCGCTCCGGGGCTCGGGCGGCCAGCTCGCGGAACGAGATCAGCCGTCTCTCCCGCTCGTCCCAGAGCACCAGCCGCACGCAGCGCAGGCTGTCCCGGATGGTGAGCCGACCGAGATCCCGCAGTTCCGGGAAATCCTGGAGAACAACGGGCAGCCGGTAGAACGGGATGCGGCTCGAAAGGTGATGGACGTGATGCAGGCCGATGTTGCCGCTGAACCACCTGAGCGGCTGCGGCAGGTCGTAGTGCGAGCTGCCGTGCAGCGCCGCCTGCTCGACGCCCCACTCGTCCGACCTCGCCCAGTAGGTGTCCTCGAACTGGTGCTGCACGAAGAACAGCCAGACGCCGATCGTCGCGGCCAGCATGACCACCGGCCCATGGACGAGCGCGGCGGTGACGGGGCCGACGAGCCAGACCGCCGCGATGGCGGCCGCGAGGAAGCCGAGGTTGGTTCCCATGGTGCTCAGCCAGGCGGCCCTCCGGTCCATGAACCCGACCGGCAGGCGGTTCTCGATGGCGAACAGGTAGAAGGGGCCGAGGCCGAACATCACCAGCGGGTGCCGGTAGAGCCGGTAGCGCAGCCGGCCGAAGGGACCACGCGCCAGGTACTCGTCCACGGTCAGCGTGCCGACGTCGCCGATTCCCCGCCGGTCGAGGTTGCCCGCGCTCGCGTGGTGGACCGCATGGTTGCGCCGCCAGTGCTCGTAGGGGGTCAGGGTGAGGATCCCGAGCAGCCGGCCGATCCGGTCGTTGGCGACACGGCTCGGAAAGAAGGAGCCGTGGCCACAGTCGTGCTGGATCATGAAGAGGCGCACCAGCAGGCCAGCCGTCGGCAGCAGCAGCAGGAGGTAGACGATCGTCCACCCCGCTTCGAGCGCCGCGGCCATGCCCGCCCAGCCGGCGAGGAAGGGAACGGCGGTCACGGCGACCTCGAAGAAAGCCCGCCGGCGGTCGGCGGAGCGGTAGGGGCGCAGGCGCGAGGCCCAACCCGCCTCGGAGGAGGCGGGGGGCCGACCCGGAGCGCCGTCAAGAACGCCGGGAACATCTCCGCGGCTCGTATTGGAAACCATCGTCAAGGGCAGTGTTCCCGAATTTGGGTCGAGGCGGGCCGCGGGACAGTATCCCGGCGGCCCCGCAGGTGACTTGCGGGTGCGTCCGTTTCCCGGAGCCAGGCTTGCGCAGGCTCAGGCGTTGCGGAGATTGGTCGCGGCCGGCTTGCCGGTCCGGTCGTCAGGCTCCACGTCGAAGGACAGCTTCTGCCCCTCGACGAGCGCGGGCAGGCCCGCCCGCTCCACGGCGGACGCGTGGACGAACACGTCCGGGCCACCGCCCTCCTGCTCGATGAAGCCATAGCCCTTCTGGCCATTGAAGAATTTCACTGTTCCTACGGTCATTTCGAACTCCTCGCGTCGATGTGGCATACGTCTTCCCGAAAAATTTCCCGGCACATCCGGAATTTCGTCGGCGCAAAATACATCGACAATTCGATCTCTAATCTACTTGAAATGTAAGATCCTTCCAGAAATTTTCAAGCGACGGGAAATTTTATTGAACCTGATGCGTTCGATGGTACTTGGTTCGGGCAAGAACAGAACGCGGTTCGACGGCACATTGTTTCGCAGCGATCCGCCCGGCCCCGCAGATGTGAACGGGCGCGGCGCCGGCAACGGAGCACCGTCCGCCTCGGATGACGGGCCGACCCGGAGCCGGGGATGGCTGCGCCGCGGGTTCCCGGTAGCTGGCCGATCATTAATTCTTGGTTGAATTTTCGGCCGGTAACGACCATCTTTCGATATGAGCTCGTGGCATCGCCGATCACAAGGCAAGAAAAAGCCTTCTACGAAAAAGTTCCCGGTTCGAGAACAATTTTCAGACCTGCAGGGAATTTTTCCGGAATGACGATCGGGATTCGCCCAAGAACCAGCTGGTGAAGGAGATTACCCGTGAAGATTATCGAGATGTTGCCCGGACTTGACGACAAGGCGCTTGCGACCGTCCACGCCAACGCGGTGCGCCTGGCGGAGCACGGCACCAAGAAGCAGCAGCAGGACGCGAACACGGCCCTGGTGCCGATCGAGGCGGAACAGGCCCGCCGGGAGGCCGCCAAGCCCCAGCCGATCCGGCCTGCCCCGCGCGCCCGCAAGCCGAAGGCGGCGGCCGAACCGGGCGCTCGCACCCGGAAGTCCAAGGCGACGACCGGCGCCGCAAGCGCGGTTCCGGAGAGGGCGGATCACTGAAATTCCCGACGGCGATCGCGCCCGATCCGTTTCCTCAAAGGAGGCCAGCATGGCTCTCGCCGTCATCCGTTCGCTGACCGGGGCGCTCGTCTCGGCACTTCTCGTGATGTCGGCAGCGGCGCAGACCGCGGCCCCGCCGGCGAACTCACACCCGGCCGGCGGCCGCGACGGCTGGTCGTGCGACATCGGCTTCCGTGCGACGGACGATGGCTGCGTTGCCGTCGTGGTGCCGCTGAATGCATTTCCCACGGCCCTGGGCTATGGCCCCGGATGGGAGTGCGAGCGCGGCTTTCGCGAGGACCGGACGGAGGGAAGCTGCGTGCCGATCGAGATCCCGGAGAACGCCTACCTGGACAGCTATGGCGAGCGGTGGGCCTGTGATCGCGGGTTCCGGGCCTCGTCCGGCTCCTGCGAGCAGATCGCCGTCCCCGCCAACGGATATCTCCGCGATGGCGGCTATGGCCTCGGTTGGGACTGCGAGCGCGGGTTCCGCCGCCAGGACGACCGCTGCGTCGCGATCGCGATTCCCGAGAACGGATACCTCACCGGCAGCGGATCCGGGCCGGGCTGGGCCTGCGAGCGCGGGTTCCGGGAGCGGGCAGGCCGATGCGAGCCGATCGCGGTGCCGGACAACGGCTATCTCGCCGAGTCCAGCCGCACGTCCGGATGGCTTTGCGAACGCGGCTATGGCGCGGTCGGGGCCGACTGCCTGCGCATCGAGATCCCGGCTCATGCCCACCTCGACCGGACGGGAAGCGGCTGGGAGTGCGACCGTGGCTTCGTGCAGCGCAGGGACGAATGCGTGCTGAGGACGCCGGACTGATCGGCAGGCCGGGCCGCACGGGCCTCGCGCCGCGCTCGCGCGCCGCGGGGAAACGGCACCCCTCTCCTACTCCCCCACCAACTCCGCCAGCACGTCTGTCTTCGGCGCACGGCCGATGAGCCGGAGGTGGCGGCCGCCCTGCTCGAAGCGGAAGCCGACGGCGCCGTCCACGGCAGAGATCAGGGCCTGCTCGGCATCGCGCAGCGCCGGGTCCGGGCACGGGCGGCCGCTGCTGCGAAGGGGCTCGAGCCAGCGGATCACCGGGCGCGAGACCCGCACCGCCGCCTCGAACTCGTTGCATCCGCCAAAGCCGCTCAGCCGGTGTTCCCGGAGCGTGAGGCGCTGCCCCTCCGGCGCGGCGACGCCATTGACGGCGACCACGCGATAGTCGTGCGCCCATGCGAACGGGGCGGCGGCGAAGCTGGCGAGAACGGCGGCGGCGGCGAGTGCGTGGGGCATGCGGATCCTGCGAGGGGCTTGGTGCCAGTCCGCGGCCGGCGCCAGGGGCCGGGTCGCGTCTGTTCCCCGCGTGTGTAGTCCGGCAGCGGTAAAGGGCGGGTTTCGCGCCACCCGACTCCCGCCTGGCGACCGGGTCGATCCCCGTCCCGGCCGTCCAGCAATGCGGAGCCTGCTACCTGATCTTCCGGCTGAAGCGCCAGAGCGCCAGCGGCTTCCGCCAGGCGGGGAGGTCGGCGACCGCGGCGAAGGGGTCGGCGCGGCGCTCGAGCGCACCGAGGTAGGGATCCACCAGCCCGAGGCCGACGAAGGCGGGCCGCGCCCGCGGGTCCGCGGCGGAGAGCGCGGCGAGCGCGCGCGACTTGTGGTGGCGGACGTGCTCGCGCAGTTCGGCGAGCGCGGCGCGGATGCCGGGGGTGGCCTCGGCCCGGCGGACCTCGTCCGCACCGGCGCCGTGGCGGGCGAGCAGGTCAGCCGGAAGGTAGACCTGGCCGCGGCCGGCGTGGATCGGCAGCGCGCGCATCAGCCCGACCATCGCGTAGGCGACGCCCGCGTGCCCGGCGGCGTCGGCGGAGCGCGGGTCCTCGCCGCCGCAGAGCACGATCGCAGCCTGCTGCAGCACCGCCGAGGCCGTCTCGCCGGCGTAGCCCTCGAGATCGTTGAGGCTCGGCATCGCATCGTCGTAGAGATCGAAGCGGCGCGCCTCGACCAGCGCGACGAGACCCGGCCTCGACAGGCCGAACCGCTCCACCGTGTCGAGGAGGGCGGCCGCAACCGGATGGCTCGAGACGTCGCCGTGGCCCCTGCCCTCCAGCGCGTCCACCCACCATTGCAGCCGCACCTCGCCGGGCATCGGGTCGCGCACCTGCTCGCGCACGCGGGCGACCTCCAGCGAGAAGGCGTGGAGCGCCATGACATGCCGGCGGCGCTCGGCGGGGGCGAACAGGGCGGCGAGCCAGCGATCGCGGTCGAACTCCCTGAGCAGGGCCTCCGCGGCGGCGTAGTCGGCGTCGAGGTCGCGGCTCATTCGACGGCGACGAGCGCCGCGGCGACCTTGCGGTTCTCGCCGAGCATGATGTTGTAGGTGCGGGCCGCGGCGCCGGTTGGCATGGTGTCGAAGCGGATACCGGCCTCCGCGAGGGCGAGGCGCACCTCCGCACCCGGCGGGCGGATGTCGCGGCCGGTGCCGATCAGCAGCACCTCGATCTCCGCCGCCTCTGCGATCACCGGCGCCAGCCCCGCGACGTCGATGGCGCCCGGGTCGGCCACGGCCCAGCCGTGGATGCCGGACGGCAGGCAGAGGATCGAGCCGCGGTGCGACATGTCGGCGAAGCGGAAGCCGCCGTTGCCGTAGGCGTCGATCTGGGCGCGGCCCGGGAAGTGCTGGTCCCGGACCCGCACCGGGCCGCCGCGCGGCTGCATCAGCTTCATCGCAAAGGGCTCCCGGACGTCTCGCCCGGCCGCGTCAGGCCTTGGCCGGGCCGGCGGTCCCCTCCGCCTCGCCGTCCTCCTCCGCCGTCGCCGCGCCGGGCTCGCCGGCGAGCTGCGGGTCGAGGAAGATCAGGATCGGCGCGGCGATGAAGATCGACGAGTAGGTGCCCACGAACACGCCGAACAGCATCGCGAAGGTGAAGGACCGGATCACCTCTCCTCCGAAAAGATAGAGCGCGAGCAGGGCGATCAAGGTCGTCACCGCCGTCATCGTGGTGCGGGTCAGCGTCTGGTTGATCGCGAGGTCCAGCATGGTGATGAGGTGCATCCGCTTGTACTTGCGGCGCATCTCCCGAATGCGGTCGTAGACGACGACGGTGTCGTTCAGCGAGTAGCCGATGATGGTCAGGATCGCGGCGATCGAGGAAAGGTTGAATTCCAGCTGCATCACGGCAAAGAGGCCGATCGTCAGCACCACGTCGTGCAGCGTGGCGATCACCGCGCCGAGGGCGTACTGCCATTCGAAGCGGAACCAGACGTAGACCATGATGCCGATCAGCGCCACCAGCACGCCGATGGTGCCGCTCTGGGCGAGTTCTCCCGAGACGCGCGGCCCCACCACCTCGATGCGGCGGTAGTCCACCTCGTCGCCGAAGGCGGCCTGCACCTTGGCGAGCGCCTGCTGCTGCGCCTCGTCGCCCCCCTCCTGGCGGACGATGCGGATCAGCACGTCGTTCGGCGCGCCGAACTCCTGCACCTGCACCTCGCCGAGGTCGAGTTCGTTGAGGCGGGCGCGGATCGACGCCAGGTCGGCCTCGCCCTCCCTTGTCTGGATCTCGATGAGCGTGCCGCCCTCGAAGTCGATGCCGGTGTTCATGCCGAGGGTGAGATAGGCGACGAAGCAGAGCACCGACAGCAGCCCCGAGAAGGGGAAGCTCAAGCGCCGCCAGCGCATGAACGGGATGCGGGTGTCATCGGGGAACAGGCGGAGAAGACGCATGGTCGTTCGGGTCCTAGCCTTCGATCGGCCGCATCAGATCGGAATCGTCGTCGGACGACGGCGGCGCACCCAGACGGCAACCAGCAGCCGGGTGAACACGATTGCGGTGAACACGGTGGTGATGATGCCGACGGTCAGCGTCACGGCGAAGCCGCGCACGGGGCCGGAGCCCATCTGGAACAGCACCGCGGCCGCGATCAGGGTGGTGATGTTGGCGTCCATGATGGTGCCGAAGGCGCGCTGGAAGCCCGTATCGATCGCCGACACGGCGGACCGGCCGAGCCTTCGCTCCTCGCGGATGCGCTCGAAGATCAGCACGTTGGAGTCGACCGCCATGCCGATGGTGAGCACGATGCCGGCGATGCCGGGCAGCGTCAGCGTCGCCTGCAGCAGCGTCAGCACCGCGAAGATCATCACGAGGTTGACGACCAGCGCGACGTTGGCGAAGAGGCCGAACAGGCCGTAGGCGGCGAACATGAACAGCACCACCGCCACCGCGCCGATCAGCGAGGCGATCCGGCCCGCCTCGATCGAGTCGGCGCCGAGCCCGGGGCCAACGGTGCGCTCCTCCACCACGAAAAGCTTGGCCGGCAGGGCGCCGGCGCGCAGCAGCACGGCCAGGTCGTTGGCGCTTTCCACGGTGAAGCTGCCGGAGATCTGGCCCTGGCCGCCGGTGATCGGCTCGCGGATGACCGGCGCGGAAATCACCTCGTCGTCGAGCACGATGGCGAAGGGCCTGCCGACGTTCTCGGTGGTCACCTGCGCGAACTTGCGGGCGCCCGTCGTGGAGAGGCGGAAGGAGACGACCGGCTCGTTGGTCTGCTGCTGGAAGGAGGCCTGGGCGTCGGTGAGGTCCTCGCCGGAGATGAGCGGCGCCTCCTCGACCACGTAGGGCAGCGTCGGGTCCTCGACCGAGGGCAGCACGACGGTGCCCGCCGGGACCCGGCCCTCGGCGGCGTCCTGCGGGCTCACCGTGGTGTCGACGAGATGGAAGGAGAGCTGGGCGGTGCGGCCGATGATGTCCTTCAGGCGCGCCGGGTCCTTCTCGCCGGGGGCCTCCACGAGGATCCGCTCGGCGCCCTGGCGCTGGATCGACGGCTCGGTGGTCCCGAGTTCGTCGACGCGGCGGCGGATCACCTCGATCGACTGCTCCACGACGGTGGCGAGCCGCTGGGTCATCCCGGCGTCGGTGAACGTCATCCGGAACAGCCCGTCGCCGGCGTCGATCACCTGGAACTCGGTGGTCTGCGTACCGCCGAGAAGGCCGGAACTCAGCGGGTTCACCAGTTCGGCGAGCCGCTGGCGGGCCTCGTCGACCCGCTCGGAATCGCGGATGCGGATCTGCACCACGTCGCCGACCACGTCGAGCCCGGTGTAGCCGATCCGCGGCTCCTGCCGCATCGCCTGGCGGATGTCGCCCTCGAGCGCCGAGAGCCGCCGGGCCCGGTAGTCGGCCGTGTCGATTTCGTAGAGGAGATAGACGCCGCCCTGCAGGTCGAGGCCGAGCACGATCTGCCGCTGCAGCCAGGACGGCCACGACCTCAGCGTCTCCTGCGACAGGAAGTTCGGAGCCACCACCAGGAAGCTGAGAAGCACGGTGGCGAGAATCGCCGTAACCTTCCAGCGCGAGAAATAGAGCATGACCGCCTCGTCGATCCCGCCGCCGGGATCCCTCTAGCCAGGGGCGGGCGCTCGGCGCCCGACCGCGCCGTCCTTATGCGCTGCCGTTGTCCTTGATCGGCTCGCCCTTCGTGCGCAGATCCTGCACGAAGGCGCGCGCGACCCGGACCTGGTTCTTGGTCGCGCCCTCGCCCACGTCGAGCACAAGCTCGTTGTCGTCCACCACCTTCGCGATCTTGCCGATCAGCCCGCCGGACATCACCACCACGTCGCCGCGGCGCAGGTTCTTGATCATCTCCCGGTGCGTCGCCGCCCGCTTCTGCTGCGGCCGGATCAGCAGGAAGTACATGATCACGAAGATCAGGATGAACGGCATCAGCTGGATCAGGAAGTCCGTCGCACCGGGCGAGCCTCCAGCCGCTTGTGCAAAGGCGGGGGTCACGAACATGAACTGCTCCTCAATGGCGCCGCACCAGGGAATCACCCCCGGCCGCACTCGCGCGGATGTGGGGATCTCTGCCGGCGACCGCCAGCGACCGCCGGGCCGCCACGGCGGGCGGGCGGACTATACCGATGGCGTCACGGTTTGCAAACGGATGGTGAAGACTGCCGACGCCCGCCGGCGCCGCGGATCATGCCGGTTTGCGCGGGCGGCGTTGCTCGGCTAAAGCTCCGCGACGATCCGTCGTTCCAGACCCGCGGATGGAGCCGTGACCGAAGATCCCATCGCCACCCTCAACGCCCACCTCGCCCGCCTCGTCGAGATCCTCGAGAGGAGCGCGCCGCCGGCCGCCCCCACCGCCGACTTCGAGGCCGCCGACGCCTTCGTGTGGGCGCCGGACCGGGCGCGGCTGCAACCGGTGCCGGCGGTGAACCGGGTGGAGATGGACCTGCTCAAGGGCATCGACCGCGCCCGCGACATGCTGACCGAGAACACCGCCCGCTTCGCCCGCGGCCTGCCGGCCAACAACGTGCTGCTGTGGGGCGCGCGCGGCATGGGCAAGTCCTCGCTCGTCAAGGCGGCGCACGCCAGCGTCAACGCCGAACTCGCCCGCGAAAACGGGCCCGGGCCGCTGAAGCTGGTCGAGATCCACCGCGAGGACATCGAGAGCTTGCCCGAGCTGATGGGCCTGCTGCGCCCGGCCCCGCACCGCTTCGTGGTCTTCTGCGACGACCTCTCCTTCGACCACGACGACACCTCCTACAAGTCGCTGAAGGCGGTGCTGGAGGGCGGCATCGAGGGGCGGCCGGCGAACGTCCTCTTCTACGCCACCTCCAACCGCCGCCACCTGCTGCCGCGCGACATGATGGAGAACGAGCGCTCGACGGCGATCAATCCGAGCGAGGCGGTGGAGGAGAAGGTCTCGCTGTCCGACCGATTCGGGCTGTGGATCGGCTTCCACAAGTGCTCGCAGGACGAGTACCTCGACATGGTCCGCGGCTACGCGGCCCACTACGGCCTCGAGATGGACGGCGAGCGGATGAGCGCCGAGGCGCTGGAATGGTCCACCACCCGCGGCAGCCGCTCCGGCCGCGTCGCCTTCCAGTATATCCAGGACCTCGCCGGGCGGCTGGGCGCCAGGATCTGACGGAGGCGGCGGGCACCGCCCCGCCGCCTCTCCTCACAGCAGCTTCGGACCGAAGCTGTTCGACTTCGGGAAGCCGACCGGCGGCAGGCGGCCGGCCATGGCGCGGTCGCCGCGCCAGTCGGCGAGATCATCAAGGGTGCGCAGGAAGGTGCGTCCGGAGGTGTCCACCCAGGTGAGGCCGGTCGCGCCCGGGAACACCCTGGCATCGGCGACCCCGCCGTCCTTGTAGCGCTGCAGCCGCACGCCCTTGCCGCGGGCCATCTCCGGCACCTGCGACATCGGGAACACCAGGAACTTGCGGTTCTCGCCGATGATCGCCACGTGGTCGCCGTCGGCCGGCACCACCAGCCTCGCCCTGGCGCCGGGCGAAAGGTTCAGCACCTGCTTGCCCTTCCGCGTGTTGGCGACGAGGTCCGCCTCGGCGGTGACGAAGCCGTAGCCGTCGGAGGACACAACCAGCAGCCGGCGCCCGGGCTTGTGGACGAAGACGTCCACCACGTCGGCGCCGTCCTCCATGTCGACCATCAGCCGGATCGGCTCGCCGGTGGAGCGGCCGCCCGGCAGCTTGTCGGCTCCCAGCGCGTACATCTTGCCGTGGTCGGAGAGCACCATCAGCTTGTCGGTGGTCTCCGCCTTGAAGCTGATGGACAGCTTGTCGCCGGCCTTGAACTGGAGCCCGGTGACGTCCGTGACGTGGCCCTTCAGCGCGCGGATCCAGCCCTTCTCCGAGATCACCACGGTGATCGGCTCGCGCTCGATCAGCGCCTGGCTGACGTCGACATGGTCGTGGGCGGGCGCCTCGGTGAAATGGGTGCGGCGGCGGCCGAGCGGGGTGTCGGGACCGAAGGTCTTGCGCACCTCGCCGATCTGCCAGCGGACGGTCTTCCACTGCTTGGGCTCGGAGGCGAGCAGCGCCTCGATGTCGGCCTTCTCGGCGGTGAGTTCCGCATGCTCCTTGCGGATCTCCATCTCCTCGAGCTTGCGCAGGTTGCGCAGGCGCATGTTGAGGATCGCGTCGGCCTGGGTCTCGTTGAGGTCGAAGGCGGCGATCAGCTCCTTCTTCGGCTCGTCCTCCTCGCGGATGATGCGGATCACCTCGTCGAGGTTGAGGTAGGCGATGATGTAGCCCTCGAGCAGCTCGAGGCGGCGGACGATCTGCTCCAGCCGGTGCTGCGAGCGCCGGATCAGCACCTCGCGCCGGTGGTCGAGCCATTCCAGCAGGACCTGGCGCAGGCCGATCACGTTCGGCACCTGCCCGCGGGAGAGCACGTTCATGTTGAGCGGAATGCGCGATTCGAGGTCGGTCAGCCTGTAGAGCGCCTCCATCATCAGCGCCTCGTCCACGTTGCGGGACTTCGGCACGATGACGACGCGGATGTCTTCCGCGCTCTCGTCGCGGATGTCCTCCACCAGCGGCAGCTTCCGCTCGTTCAGCAGCTCGGCGATCTTCTCGATCAGCCTTGCCTTCTGCACCTGGTAGGGGATCTCCGTGACCACCACCTGCCAGGTGCCGCGGTCGAGGTCCTCCCGGTGCCAGCGGGCGCGCACGCGGAAGCCGCCGCGGCCCGTGCGGTAGGCCTCGGTGATCTCCTCGCGGCCGTCGATGATGAGCCCGCCGGTGGGGAAGTCGGGGCCCTCGACGATATCGACCAGCCTCTCGACCGACGCGTCCGGATGGTCGATCAGGTGGATCGCGGCGTCGCAGAGCTCGGCCGCGTTGTGCGGCGGGATCGACGTCGCCATGCCGACGGCGATGCCCGACGAGCCGTTGGCGAGGAGGTTCGGGAAGGCGCCCGGCAGGACGATCGGCTCGCGGTCCTCGCCGTCGTAGGTTTCGCGGAAGTCGACCGCGTCCTCGTCGAGGCCATCGAGCAGCAGGCGGGCCACCTCGGTGAGGCGGGCCTCGGTGTACCGCATGGCGGCGGCGTTGTCGCCGTCGATGTTGCCGAAGTTGCCCTGTCCGTCGACCAGCGGATAGCGCTGGGCGAAATCCTGCGCGAGGCGCACCAGCGCGTCGTAGACCGACTGGTCCCCGTGCGGGTGGAACTTGCCGATCACGTCGCCGACGACGCGGGCGCACTTCTTGAACGAGGCGCCGGGGTCGAGCCGCAGCAGGCGCATGGCGTAGAGCACGCGCCGGTGGACGGGCTTCAGGCCGTCGCGCACGTCGGGCAGCGCCCGGTGCATGATGGTCGACAGCGCGTAGGCGAGATAGCGCTCCTCGAGCGCCTCCCGCAGGTTGACAGGTTCAATGCCCTCGGGGGGAATCAGATCTTTGCCCATGCCCCTTGGGTAGAATCACCTGAACGAAAGGGCAACCGGCGGACCGACGCAGGCGCTCGAAGCTCCGGCTTTTCCCCGGTTTCGGGCGACCCCGCCCGCCGCCCGGTCCCCCTGCCCTCCCCGCACCGGCCCGCGCCGCCTTGCCGGACGGCCCGCGCGGGACTACCTCCGAAGACAGCCAAGGGAGACCTGACATGCCCCGGACCCTGCGCCTCGACGTGGTGATCGACGTCGTCTGCCCCTGGTGCTTCGTCGGCAAGCGGCAACTGGACGCGGCGATGGCCTCGCTGCCCGACATCGGCTTCAGCGTCCGCTACCGCCCCTTCCAGCTCGACGGCAGCATCCCGCCGGAGGGCAAGAGCCGGCAGCGCTACCTCCTCGACAAGTTCCACGACCCCGAGCGGATCGAGGCCATGCACGAGCGGATCGCCGCCATTGGCCGCGACCTCGGCATCGACTTCCGCTTCGACCGGATCGACGTGGCACCCAACACGCTGGATGCCCACCGGCTGGTCCACTGGGCCTCGGCGGAGGGAAAAGGCGAGGCGATGGTGGAGCGGCTGTTCGCGATGTTCTTCACCGAGGGCCAGAACCTCGCCGAGCGGGCGACCTTGGTCGCCGCCGCGCGGGACGTCGGGCTCGACCCGGAGGTGGTGGAGCGCGACCTCGACACGGCGCGGGACATTTCCACCGTCGAGGACGAGATCACCTTCGCCGCGCGGGTCGGCATCACCGGCGTGCCCTGCACGATCGTCAATTCGAAATACGCGATCTCCGGCGCGCAGCCGGCCGAGGCGATGGCGGACGCCTTCCGCCAGATCGCCGCCGAGGAGGCGGCCTGAGGCCGGCGTCAGACCTTCTCCGCCGCCCGGCCTGTCTCCCCCGGCGCAAGCTCCTCGCCGTCCGGCAGCCGCCCCGGTTCGCGGCGCGAGGCGGCGGCCGCGGCGGCGAGGCCGATTTTCTCCAGCGCGTGCTCGGAATTCTCCGCCGAGACGAGGCCGAAGGAGATCACCAGCTTCGCCGCGTCCTCCACGGTCATGTCGAGCGTGATCGCCTCGGCGGCGGGGACGAAGAGCAGGTATCCGCCGGTCGGGTTCGGCGTCGTCGGCACGTAGACCGTGAGCATGTCCTCGCCGCCTTCGAGGCGGCTGGCGACCTCGCCGCGGGTCTTCGCGGCGACGAAGCCGATGGTCCAGGCGCCCCTGCGCGGAAATTCGACGAGGGCCGCCTTCTGGAACGAGGTCCCCCGCTCGGCGAGCACCGATGAGAAGATCTGCTTCAGCCCCCGGTAGAGATTGCGGACGACCGGCATCCGGTGGAGCAGGTCCTCGCCGAACTTGAACACGGTGCGGCCGACGATGTTGGCGGTGAGCGCGCCGATCAGCGTGATCACCACGAGCGCGACGACGAGGCCGAAGCCCGGCACCGCGAAGGGCAGGTAGGTGTCCGGGTTGTAGGACGAGGGCAGGTAGGGCTTCACCCAGCTGTCGACCCAGGCGATCAGCGACCAGGTGAGGTAGAGAGTGATGCCCGCGGGACCGGCGACGAGCAGTCCTGTCAGGAAGTAGTTACGCAGCCGGGTCAAGGGCATCGTCCTGGATGTTCACGGATGCGGCCAGGGCGGCCGACGTCCGGCGAAAATGCGTTTCGGCGTTGCGGTGCCGAGGGATACCCTATCATAGTGCGGGTCCGCGACACCCGGGTGAAGTGATCCCGGGCCGCGCGCCCGCGCGGGCGCCCCTTCCAGCCGCCCCGAAACGGACCCCGATGCGGATCGCGTATTTCCTTGCCGGCATCGTCTTCCTCGCGCTCGGGCTCATCGGCGTCGTGTTGCCGATCATGCCGACGACGATCTTCCTGATCCTCGCCGCCGGCGCCTTCGCGCGCTCCTCGCCCCGGCTGGAGGCCTGGCTGATCGATCATGCGCACCTCGGCCCGCCGATCCGCCGCTGGCGCGAGCGGGGCGCGATCTCGCCGCGGGCGAAGGCCATGGCGGCGGGCGGCATGGCCGCCGGCTACGCGCTGTTCCTGTGGTCGAGCACGCCCGGGTGGTGGCTGGCGCTCGCGGTCCTCGCACTCCTGCTCGCCTGCGCCGCCTACGTGCTCAGCCGCCCGAACGCGTGAAGGATGCAACGGATCGGGACATATTGCGGCCAAACTGCGCTTTGGCTTGAGGGAATCGGCGGATTCGAGTCTGATCCGGGCGGGGCGGCGCGCGTTCGTGCCGGCAGTCAGCCGAGGCAGACGGTGTGAGGGGCGGCAACCATGACCCGTTCGACGCGGACGGCTTCGAGGTGTCGGAGCCGGGCGGTGTCGCGCTGGTCGTCTGGTCCAGCATCGCCGCGGTGGCTCTCCTCCTTGCCGTGACGGCGGTCGTCTACGGCCTGCCGGATGCCGCGGACAACGACGTCGCGGTGGCCGAGGTGGACCAGGGCGAGGTCGCAACCCCCGTACGGCCGACGCGCGAGCCGCCTTTCAGCACCCATCTCTCGACCCGGACCGACTTCGCCATGCGCGGCGACGCCCCCTCGCCCGACGGCTCCCTCGCCCGGCTCGAGGTCGAGAACGCGGCGCTGCGCCATGACCTCGAGACGATCGCGCGGCGGCTCTCCGAGGTGCACGAGCGCGTCGCCGGCCTCGAGGACCGGCTGCAGTCGGTGACCGGCAGCCTGCCCGCGCGCCCGCCGGAGCGTGGGACCGCGCCGGGTGTCGGCGGCCCGGAGATCCCCGTCGCGGGCGCCGCGGGGCTTTCGGCAGACGCGCCGCTGCAGCGCAGGACCGCATTCGCCGTCGAACTCGGCGCGTTCGGCGACCTCGGATCCGTCGAGGCGGCGTGGCGCGAACTCGTCGCCGGTGCGCCGGGGCTCTTCGCCGACCTCCGGCCGCTGGCGACCATCCGCGACCGGGAGGGCCGAACCGAACTCTTGCTCGTCGCCGGCCCGTTCGAGAGCGCCGCGGAAGCCGCGGACCGCTGCACCGCCGCGGCCGAGGCCGGCTACGGCTGCCTGCCGGCCTTCTTCATCGGCCAGCCGATCGACTGACCGGTCAGCCGAGCCTGGCGAGGGCCGGGAAGGTCTCGAGCAGCCAGAAGGAGAGGCTCTGGAACTGGCCGGTGAGGAACAGCACGCCGGTCAGCACCAGCACCGCGCCCATCGCCTGCTCGACCCGCTGGAACTGGGTGCGGAAGCGCTTCAGGAAGGCCATGAACGAGCCGACGAAGAGCGCCGAGAGGAGAAACGGCACGCCAAGCCCTGCCGAGTATATGGCGAGCAGCCCCGCCCCCTCGGCCACCGTGTCGCGCGAGCCCGCGACGGTGAGGATGGCGGCGAGGATCGGCCCGATGCAGGGCGTCCAGCCGAAGGCGAAGGCGAGCCCCATCAGGTAGGCGCCGACCGGGCCCGTGCGGGCGCCGGAGGGGCGGAAGCGCGCCTCGCGGTAGAACAGCGCCACGCGGAAGACGCCGAGGAAATGCAGCCCCATGATGATGATCACGACGCCGGCCACCAGCGCCAGCGTCGGCGACCAGCGGGCGATCAGCTGGCCGAAGGCGGACGCGGTCGCCCCGAGCGAGATGAACACGGTGGCGAAACCGAGCACGAAGGCGAGCGCGACCCCGGCCACCCGCATCCGCTGCGCCCGCCGTGCGCCCGCGCTCGCCGGGCCGGCCGCGCCGGTCAGCTCCTCGACCGACGCGCCGGCGAGGAAGCCGAGGTAGGGCGGCACCAGCGGCAGCACGCAGGGGCTGAGGAAGGACAGCAGCCCGGCGAAGAAGGCGGCCAGTATGGAAACGTCGCTGATCATGCCGATGCGGTACCCGGGCGTGTCCTCGTAGAACCTGAATACGGAAGCGGAACCGCCGCGTCGAGTGGCGCTGCCGTCGCGGGGCGATCAACAGTCCGTCAGCCGAAGCTGTCATCCGCGGCCGCGTCCTTGGAGATCATGCCGTCGACGAGGTGGATGCGGCGCTTCATCCGTCCCGCAAGTCGAAGGTCGTGGGTGACGGCGACCACCGTCCGCCCGTCCTTCTCGACGATGTCGGAGAGGATCGAGAAGACCTGCTCGGTCGACTTGGAGTCGAGCGAGCCGGTCGGCTCGTCGGCGAGCAGCAGCGGCGGGTCGTTGGCGAGCGCGCGGGCCACCGCCACCCGCTGCCGCTGGCCTCCGGAGAGCTGGTCCGGTCGCTTGCCGAGCTGGTCGCCGATGCCGAGCCGCGACAGGAGCTCGGAGGCCTGCTCCCGCATCTGGCTCCCGGACAGCCGGCCGAGCCGGCGCATCGGGATCATGACGTTGTCGAGGATCGAGAATTCCGGCAGCAGGAAGTGGAACTGGAAGACGAAGCCGATGGTGGCGAGGCGCCGCTCGGCCCGCTCGTCGTCGCTCATCAGGGCGGTCGGCTGGCCGTCGAGCAGGATCTCGCCGGAGGTCGGGTGGTCGAGCAGGCCGAGCAGGTAGAGCAGCGACGACTTGCCGGAGCCGGACGGCCCGGTGATCGCCACGAACTCGCCGCGGCTGATCGACAGCGAGACGTCCTTGACCAGCGTCACCGGCACGACGCCGGGCAGCACTCGGGTGACGTGGGCGGTCTCGATCAGCGCGGTCATGCCGCCCCCCGGATGATGTCGACCGGGTTGAGCCGCGCCGCCTTGCGCGCGGGCAGCCAGCCGGCGACGCCGGCCGAGCCCAGGGCGAAGACGGCGGCGATGGCATAGTGCAGCGGATCCACCACCACCGGCAGGTGGGTCACCTCGATATCGCCCTGGATCTCGAAGCGGATCGCGCCGAGGAGTTCGGTGAGGCCGTAGCCGATCGCCCATCCGAACAGCGAGCCGACCGCGCCCATCGCCAGGCCCTCGACGAGGAACAGACGGCGCATGTCGGCCGAGCGGAAGCCGAGCGACTTCAGGATGGCGATGTCGCGCGCCTTCTCGTGGGTGATCGTGGAGACGATGTTGAAGATGCCGAAGCCGGCGACCAGCAGGATCGCCCCGACCACGGTGTACATGATGGTGTTGCGGACGAAGAGCGCCTCCATCAGCGAGCGGTTGGACTCCTGCCAGCTCTGGGCGTCGAGGCCGAGCATCGCCTCGATCCGGTTCGCCACCGCGTCGGCCTGGAAGGGATCGGCGAGCTTTACCCGCATGCCGTTCACGGCGCCGTCCTGCATGGCGAGCGTCTGCGCGTCGCGCAGCAGGACGTAGGCGACGCCGTCGTCCTGGGCGGCGATGCCGGTGTGGAACAGGGCGACGAGCTTGAGCCGGCGGCTCACGCCCACCGAGGAGGTGACGGTGAGCGTGTCGCCGACGGTCGCCCCGAGGTCCTCCGCCGCCCCGTCGCCGATCACCACCGCGGCGGACCCGGCCGAGAGGTTCTCAAGCCGCCCGACCTCGATGCTGTCCGCGAGGGTCGAGACCTTCAGGTAGTCCTCCGGCTCGATGCCGACCACCGAAACGCCGACGTCGTTGCCGCCGTAGCGGACCACGCCCTGCAGCGTCATCGTCGAGGCGATCTCGCCCGGCACCCAGCTCGCCAGCGAGGCCCGGACCGCGGCGGGGTTGAGGATCCCCCGCCGGTCGTCCGGCGGGCGGAGGCCCGAGTAGTTTACCACCGCGTAGACCTCGTCGGCCACCTGCGGCTCCGGTCGGCGGGTGTCGACGGTTATCATGACGTGCGGGCTCTCCTCGACCAGCGTCTCGACGAGGTCGTCCTGGGAGCCCTGCATCAGCGCCGCCATGGCGATCGAGAAGCCGACGCCGAGGGCGACCCCGGCGACCGACACCACCGTCTGGCGGCCGCGGCCCGCGACATGGGTGACGGCGAGGTCGAGCAGGAGGCGGATCACGGGGCCCCCTCCCCGACCACGGACACCGCCATGCCGGGCTCCACGTCCTCCGGCAGCGGCGAGACGTAGCGCTCGCCCGGCTCGATGCCGGAGAGGACCTCGGCGCTCTCCAGGCCGCGGATGCCGATCTCCACCGGCCTTGCGACGAGCCGGTCGTCCTCGACGGTGAACAGCCGCTCGCGGGAGAGCGCCACCACCGGGACCACGACGTTGCCCTCGCGCTCGCGGATGACGATGTTGGCGTCCGCCGACATGCCGATGAAGAGCGGCGTGTCGTCCGGCAGGGCGATACGGACGCGGTAGGTCCGCTGCACCGGGTCGCCCATGGGCGTCACCTGGCGGACCGTGCCCTCGAGCACGCGTCCGGGGAAGGCGTCGGAGCGCAGCAGCACCTTCTGCCCGGGCTCGACCCTCGGGATGTCCTCCTCGTTCACCTCCGCCACCAGGTCGCGCGGCAGCGGCTCCCCCACATGGGCGAGGATGTCGCCGGGACGGGCGATCTCGCCGACCGAGGCGTCCAGCCGCAGCACCTGGCCGCTGACCGGGGCGGTGATCAGGTAGTCCTTGATCTGCTCGAGCACCTCGGCGCGGGCCGCCTCGACGCGGGCGAGGTCGGCCTCGGCCCGGTCGTAGGTCTGCTCGCTGGCGAAGTTCTTCTCCAGGAGGTTCGCCGCCCGCTGCAGTTCGCGCTCGGCGAGGTCGCGCTGGGCCTCCAGTTCCTTCAGCCGGGCCTGGACCTTGCTGTCGTCGAGCCTCGCCAGCATGTCGCCGGCCGCGACGGTCTCGCCCTCGCAGTTGCAGACCTCGACGATCCGCTCGGAGACGAGGCTCGTCACCTTCGCCCAGCGCCGGGGCTCGACCGTGCCGCTGGCGTAGACGATCTCCGCCGCGGTGCCCGTCTCCGCCGTGCGCAGCGTGACCGGGGTCCCGGGGCCGATCCGGTACCAGGCGAGAACCCCGCCGCCGATCACGACAAGCACGAGGGTGATGATCAGCGCACGACGCATGCGGTCTCCTTCGATCGGGCCGGCGAGCTTTCGGCCGGCCGACGGGCGTCATTCTCCGGGCCGTGGCCCGGGCCGGGTTTGCCGGCGGCGTCGGCGGCGTTCTACACGCTCCGCGCGCCGACGGAAATGATCGAAGTCACCCGGCCGCCGGGCCTGGCCGGACGCCCGTCTCCGCCTCGATCTCGTCGGCGAGGATGGCGAAGAGCGCGGCGATCCGCTCGCGGCCCTCCAGCGGCAGGGTCATGCCCTCGATCTCGGTGACCGGCTGGACGAGGCGGACGGAGTTGGTGAGGAACACGGCGTCCGCCGCGGCGAGATCCCGCTCGCCGAGTGACTTCTCCGCCGCCTCCAGCCCCACCTCGCCGGCGACGGCGAGCAGCCGGCCGCGGATGATGCCCGGCAGGACGCCGTCGGCCACGGGCGGCGTCTCCAGGCGGTCGCCGACGATGCGAAACACGTTGGCGGCGCTGGCGCAGGCGACGCGGTCGGAGGTGTTGAGGAGCAGCGCGTCCCCGGCGCCCTGCTCCCGCGCTTCCGCCAGCGCCAGCACGTTGTCGAGGTAAAGCGGCGACTTCAGCCGCGACAACGGCGAGCGGTCGTTGCGGCGGATCGTCGAGACCGCGACGCGCACCGGCCGCATCATCAGCGCCGGGTCGAGCGGCGCCAGCGACACCACGACCAGTGGCGCCGGGTCCTCCGGCGGCAGCAGCCCCCTCGCTCCGACGCCGCGGGTCACCGTGAGCCGGAGCACGCCGCCGGTCGCGGGGGCCCTGTCGGCCATGGCCGAGACGTCCGCCTCGAGCCGCGGGCGCGGCACCTCGAACCCCAGCACGCCGAGCCCGGTCTCGAGCCGGTCGAGGTGGTCGGCGAGGCGGTGCACCGTGCCGCCGAGCACCAGCATGGTCTCGAACAGGCCGTCGCCGAGGGTGAAGCCCCGGTCGCCGAAGTCGAACGGGGCGACCCGGCCTTCGTGGAAGGTGCCGTCGACCAGGATCATGCCGCCCTCCGCCCGGCCGCGAGCCGCAGGAAGTTCGCGAGGATAGCATGCCCGTCCGGGGTCAGGATGCTCTCCGGGTGGAATTGCACGCCAAAGGTCGGGTGCGCGCGGTGGGCGAGGCCCATCACCTCGCCGCGCTCGGATCGGGCGGTGACCGTGAGCTGCTCCGCGGTGGCGTCGAGTTCGACCACCAGCGAGTGGTACCGCCCGGCCGCCAGCGGATCCGGCAGCCCGGCGAAGAGGTCGGTGCCGCGGTGGCGGATCAGCGAGGCGCGGCCGTGCATCGGCTCGCGGGCGCGGACGACGCGGCCGCCGAACACCTCGCCGATGCACTGGTGGCCGAGGCAGACGCCGAGGATGGGGATCCGGCCGGAGAACGCCCGCACCAGGTCGTTGGAGACGCCCGCCTCGCGCGGGGTGCAGGGCCCCGGCGAGATCACCACCGCCTCGGGACGCATCCGCTCGACGTCGGCCAGTGTGACCGCGTCGTTGCGCACCACTGCCACCCCGGCGCCGAGCTCGCGCAGGTAGCGGGCGATATTGCCGACGAAGCTGTCGTAGTTGTCGACGACGAGGATCATGCGCCGCCTCCGAGCGCGTCGAGGATCGCCGCCGCCTTGGCCTCGGTCTCCTCGTACTCCGCCGCCGGGTCGGACAGCGCGGTGATGCCGCCGCCGGACCACAGCACCGCCTCGCCGCCGGCGAAGGTGACGGTGCGGATGGCGATGTTGAGGTCGGCGTCGCCGTCGAAGCCGATCCAGCCGATCGAGCCGCAGTAGACGCCGCGGGCGACGCCCTCGAGCGCGGCGATGATCTCCATCGCCCGGATCTTCGGCGCGCCGGTGATCGAGCCGCCCGGGAAGGCGGCGGCGAGGAGGTCGGCGACGTCGCGCCCCGGCTCCAGTTCGCCCGTCACCACCGAGACGAGGTGGTGCACCGAGGCGTAGGTCTCGAGCCCCGCGAGGACCGGCACGTCCACCCCGTGCGGCCGGCACACCCTGGAGAGATCGCTGCGCAGCAGGTCGACGATCATCACGTTCTCCGCCCGGTCCTTGTCCGAGGCGACCAGCGCGCCGGCGAGCCGGGCGTCCTCCTCGGGGTCGGCCGAGCGCCGGGCCGTGCCCTTGATCGGCCGCGCCTCCACCCGCCCGCCGGAGTGCTTCAGGAAGCGCTCGGGCGAGGCGGACGCCACCTGGATGCCGGCGAGATCGAGCCAGGCCGCGAAGGGGGCCGGGTTCCGCGCGCGGAGCCGCAGGTAGGCCGCGAGCGTATCGTAGCCCGGCGGCAGCGGGGCCGAGATCCGCCGGGCGAGGTTCGCCTGGAAGATGTCGCCGGCGAGCACATAGTCCACCACCCGCGCGACCGCCGCCTCGTGCTCGGCGCGGCCGACAGCCGAGCGGAAGGCGAGCGGCGGGGCCTCGCCGGGCGGTGGCGCCGGGCGCGCGAGGCGGTCGAGGACCCACCGCGCCCGCGCGGTGGCACGGGCGGCCCGGGCCGGTTCACCAGCCTCCGGAAGCCCGGAGGAGAGGAGCATCGCCCTGCCCCGCACCCCGTCGAAGGCGAGCACCAGATCGTAGAGGCCGAAGGCGGCGTCGGGGACGCCCGGCTGCGGGCGGGCGGCGACGGGCACCCGGTCGAGGTGGCGGCCGAACTCGTAGGACAGGAATCCCGCAAGCCCGCCGGTGAACGGCGGCAGGTCATCGCCCTCGGGGCGGGACGCGGCGTACCGTTCGACAACGCGCCGCAGCGCCTCGACGGGCGTGCCGCCGAGGGGCTGGCCGTCCAGCCGCGCCGTCCCGTCCTCAACGGCGAAGAGCGCGAAGGGATCGACCGCGAGAAAGGACCAGCGGCCGAGCTGCGGATGGGCCATCGCGCTGTCGAGGAAGACCGTGCCCGCGCCGCGGAGCCGCAGGAGCGCCGCCGTCGGCGCGAGATCCCCGAGTTCGGTGATGTGCATGGATCCGGTCGAGCCCTGGCCCTGTCCTGTCGCCGGCGGACCCTAGAGCATATTCCGTTCAGATCGAACCGATCTGAACGGAATATGCTCAAGCTTGGAATCTGGAGCGATTTCTCGTCGATCAGGTGATTCCACCTGATCGGAAAGCGCTCTAGGCAACCCGGCCCGCCCTGTCGAGCGCCGGGAGCGAAGGCGGGCGCGGCGGGGTCTTGCGCGCTGGCCCGCGACGGGCCATCTTCGTGCGCCGCGGCAAGGATTTTCTCCGGCCGCGGCGAGGATCGGAACGCGATTGTTCGCGACCGGGATCCGAGGAGCGATAGAGTGACCATGGCTCGCACGACGGGATGGCGCGAGGGGAAACAGGTACGGCGACGCCATTGACCGGCGCCGTTTCCCCCATGCTTCCGAGAGCCGTCACCGACCCCAGGATCCCGACCATGCAGTCCGCCGTCCCGTCCGCCGCCCTCCGCCCGCTCAGCCTTTCCAGCACCTCGAAACAGGACCGCGCGCGCGCCTGTCGCCGTCCGATGCGTCTCGTATCGCGACGAATGACGACGAACGCCGCCCCCGTCCTGTCTCTCCGGCCCGACGCCGGCCCCCATTCGAGGTTCGCTCCATGTTCGCCAACTATCTCATCGAAGTCCGGGACAGCCCGGTCGGAATTCTGATCCGCCAGGGAGACGGATACGCCTTCCACGCGCTCGACCCGGCGGTCGGCGACCTCGAGGGAGCCACCTTCCCCGACGCCTTCGCCGCCGAGCGCGCCGCGCGCCGGCGGATCGACGTCCGGGGCGGAAGGTCGGGTCGCGATTGAGCTTTTGAGGACCGGCGACCGGCCGCGGGGGCCGGCCGGAGAAAGAACACAACGGGGAGACACCGAGACGATGACCGACCAGGGACCGGGCTTTTCCACCCTCGCCATCCACGCCGGCGCCAAGCCGGACCCGACCACGGGCGCCCGCGCGACGCCGATCTACCAGACGACCTCCTACGTCTTCGAGGACGTCGACCACGCGGCCTCGCTGTTCGGCCTCCAGGCCTTCGGCAACATCTACACCCGCATCAACAACCCGACACAGTCGGTGCTCGAGGAGCGCGTCGCCGCGCTCGAGGGCGGCACCGCGGCGCTGGCGGTGGCCTCCGGCCATGCGGCGCAGCTGCTCGTCTTCCACACGCTGCTGAAGCCGGGCGACGAGTTCATCGCCTCGAAGAAGCTCTACGGCGGCTCGATCAACCAGTTCAACAACTCGTTCAAGAACTTCGGCTGGAACGTCGTGTGGGCGGACCCCGACGACATCTCCTCCTTCGAGCAGGCGGTGAGCCCGCGCACCAAGGCGATCTTCGTCGAGTCGATCGCCAACCCGGGCGGCGTCATCACCGACATGGGCGCCATCGCCCAGGTCGCCAGGCGGGCCGGCGTGCCGCTGATCGTCGACAACACCCTCGCCTCGCCGTACCTCTGTCGGCCGATCGAGCACGGCGCCGACATCGTCGTCCATTCGGCGACGAAGTTCCTCGGCGGCCACGGCAATTCGGTCGGCGGCGTCATCGTCGACGGCGGCAGCTTCGACTGGTCGCGCGACGGCCGCTACCCGATGCTCTCGGAGCCGCGGCCGGAATACGGCGGGGTGCTGCTGCACGAGACCTTCGGCAACTTCGCCTTTGCGATCGCCTGCCGCGTCCTCGGCCTGCGCGACCTCGGCCCGGCGATCTCGCCGTTCAACGCCTTCCTGATCCTCACCGGCATCGAGACGCTGCCGCTTAGGATGCAGCGCCACTCGGACAGCGCCCTCGCGGTGGCCGAGCACCTCTCCCGGCACGAGCAGGTGGCCTGGGTCTCCTACGCCGGCCTGCCGGGCGACCGCTACCACAAGCTCCAGCAGAGATACTGCCCGAAGGGCGCCGGCGCGGTGTTCACCTTCGGCCTCAAGGGCGGCTACGACGCGGGCATCGCGCTGGTGAAGAACGTCAAGATGTTCTCCCACCTCGCCAACGTCGGCGACACCCGCTCGCTGATCATCCACCCGGCCTCCACCACCCACCGCCAGCTGACGGACGCCCAGAAGGTCTCCGCCGGCGCCGGCCCGGACGTGGTGCGCCTGTCGATCGGCCTCGAGGACGTTGCCGACATCGTCGCCGACCTCGACCAGGCGCTCGCCAGGGCCGACTGAGCCCCGCGCTCCCGCCGCCGCTCCGCCAGTCCCGGCCAGGGATCCGGGCGGAGCGGCGGCGGCCACGAGGCTTGACCAAAGCGGCGCCTCGCGCCTTACTCGCCGCGTCGCGGACGTGGTGGAACTGGTAGACACAGCGGACTTAAAATCCGCCGGCTCCGGCCTTGCGGGTTCGATCCCCGCCGTCCGCACCAGATTGATCTCAACGACCGCCTCGATCGCCCCGGGCGGCGCCATGGGGCGAGCCGGTCACCGGCTCGCAGCCAGCCGGCGGCGCACCCTTGCGGCAAGTGCGGAGGGCATCCGGCGGACTCGCAGAAGGCTGGCCCGGGCAAGCAGCACGGCCTTGCTCGCCGGCGGCAGATCGCTCCTGAATATTGCCTTGACGCCGGCGATTTTCAGCGCAACGCGCTGGCGGCGGGAATGCGGCCACGTCTTGGAAATGCTGCCCTTGCGGTAGATCTTGCGGCACAGCACCTCCGGAACCCGGACGAACTCGCCGATCAGCGCCATTTCCAGGAGCCAGGTCCAGTCGGCGCAATACTCACCCGCGGCGCTCGGCCTTATGCCGCCGATACGGCGAAAGGCCTCGGCACGGAAGAGCCCTCGGTTGGGGACCCACCAATTGCCGGGTTTCCACATCTCGACCGCGCGGTCGGCCGGGCTCCTGGCGAGCGTGATCTCCGGATAGCTCAGCACCTTCGAGCTTCCGTCGAGATCGAGGAGCTCGAGGTCACTGAAGGCCATGATCGCCTGCGGCCTGTCGCGCAGGGCTCCGACCAGCGCTTCAACATAGGTGGGAGCGACGAGGTCGTCGTGGAAGGCGAAGAACATCGCCTCGCCGGTCGCCTCGGACATCAGGCGATTGGAGTTCCCGAGCCAGCCGAGGTTCTTCTCCCGGACAAGCACCCTGACGTTGCTTCGCCCCTCGGCGAAGGAGCGGACGATCTCGAGCGTGCCATCGGTCGAGCGGTCGTCGGCGATCAGGATCTCGAGGTCCGGCCAGGTCTGGGCGGCGAGGGAGTCGAGGGACGCCTGGATGAACTCCGCCGCGTTGTAGCAGGGCATCAGGGCCGTCACCCGCGGCCGCCATGTCGCCGTCGGCACCGTTTGATCGTCCATTCCCGCGCGTCCTCCCTTCATGCTGGAAGAGGCAACTCAGGCCGCCATGATCTCCGCCGCGAGCCGCCGGGCCAGCCAGGGTGCGGTCGAGTATTTCCCCGTGTCCACGGACACATAGGCGCCGCGCCGGGCAGTTCCGAAGCGATCGCGCCGATGCAGTTCCGACCCGGGGTCCGAAAGCGAGCCTTTCCCCTGGGCGAAGACGTAGCCGCCACGCACGAGAATGCGGTCCGCCGCGTCGAGCACGTCACCGGTCCAGGGCAGGATCGGCGACAAGCCGGCCCTCACCCCGGCGACCAGGCGCGCCTCGAACTCCGGTTCCAGGACCGGATCCAGGGGCGGGCACAGCGCGTCAGTATCCGCGACCAGGCCGGCGGGATACCAGGAGAGGTAGAAATTCCGCCCGGTGTAGTTCTTGACGTCCCCGAAAGGACCGACCGCCACGGTCGCGTTCGGCAGGTCCAGCTCCCGGCCGGTCCGCACGAACAGCGAGTAGCGCAATCGGTTCGACCAGCTGCCCGGCAACGGCAGGCCCGCGGTGGAATCGATCGCGAGCCGGCCGTGCCAGAGCGCGTTGACGACCAGGTCGAAGCGCTCGTCGAGGTCCGGCGTACCGCGCAACCGCCAGACGCCGGTCTCCCCCTCGGCCGGATGGGCGGCGGTGATGGTGGTGCTCATGCGGAGGTCGATCCGGGGTTCGGACCGCACGGCCTCGCACATGCGATCGGCGATCCAGCCGGTATCGACCGACCGCTCGGGAGCCCGGAAGCCGCCGACCACCACCTCCGGATCGGCGATCCCGGCGATCTCGCCCGCGGAGAGACGACGCGAAGCCGCGGCCGAGAGGTCTGCGAGGTAGTGGCCGGCGTCCGGATGGGACCGCACCAGGTCGTCGATCCGACGGTACACCCCGGCAACGGCGTCCGGGCCCGCCACGGAGTCGCGGTGGATGAGGAAAAGGTCGTCCCGCTCCGTCACCGCGGGCGAGACGTCCGTGCCGATCAACTCGGAGACCAGCGCGCCGAACGCCAGGCCGCCGGGCAGGATGCGCCGGGCCGTATCCAGCGTCGGGTCCGCGCCGTAGAGATATCCCAGATGAATCTTGCCCTCGTTCCAGCGGCTGGCGCCGCACATCGGGGCTCGCTCCCGGTCGAACAGCCAGACCGCCGCGCCGCGCCGGGCGAGGAACAAAGCGAGGCTCGTCCCCATGATCCCAGCCCCGAGGATGGCGATCCGACGCTCCCGTCGCCGCCCTGTCGCGGCGCCGGCGCGCTTCGGCAAGACCGCCGCGGGGTTCACGGACAGCCGCCGCAGCGCGACGGGTCGGTGATGTAGTCCTCGGGATCGTAGGCTGTATCGCAGAACACCACCAAGGAGGCCTGCCGCCCCCGATAGGTCTGCCGCGACCAGATCCGCGGCTCGATCAGCAGTGCGCGACAGGTCGCGTCCAGCCGGATCAGGTCGACGGCGTCCCGGCAGCGAAGCTCGACGTCCACCTCGCCACTCGCCAGCATCAGGATCTGCCGCCCGAGGCGATGGGCATGACCGCCCCGCTCCGCACCGTTGGCACCCCGGACGATGAAGGCGCGGACGACGGGGAAACCGAGGGCGCCGAAGTCGAGAGGCGTGAGCTCGCCGCGCTCGTCCTCGAAGCGTTCCAACTGCAGACGCCGCACCTTGCCGCGAAAAACGTCGTCCTTCTGCAGCAAAGCCATCCTACAGCCCCGACAAGCGAAGATCCTGCGAAAAGTCGTGGTTCGGCGCCCGACGTGCAGACGGCACTGAAGAAATGAAGCTTCGGCGGGTCGCCCAAACGTAACAACAGGCACTATAGCCGACGGACGATGCAGGGCAACCGAAACCGTCTCCTGGGACGACCCGGCTACCGGCTTCCCCGGGATCTTTTGCCGCGCCGGCGGTGTTCCCGGGTCTCCACGATGCATGGAGGCTCTACGATGAAGATGTCCCTTGTCGTTCCGATGGTGCTCGGGCTGCTCCTCGGCGCCTGCACCACGACCGAGGAGAGGGTCGGCGGGGCCGCGGTGGGGGCCGCGGTCGGCGGCCCCGTCGGGGCGGCCGCGGGCGCGGCCGTGGCTCCCGAGGTCGTCAACTGAAGCTGCCGGCCGGGCGGGCGCCGGCGCCCGCCCGGGCCCGCCGGTCAGGTCTTGTCGAAGTTCTCGCGCGTCGCCTGGCGGCGGCGCTCCAGTTCGGCGGGCGGCGTGGTCCTGCGGAAACTGCGCCAGCGCGTGGCGCCATAGGCGATGGCGGCGCCGAGCACGGCGATGCCTATGAAGACGAGGACCCAGACGGCTTCACCCATGGGATCTGTCCTCCTTTGGATTGGGGTGTGGGGACATCGCGGTCAGGGCCCGCCGGCGAGCGTGCCGGCGACCACCGCCGCGGCTGCGTCGAGATCCAGCGTGCCTTCGATGCGGATCCTGGAGCGGTCGGACTCGTCCCGGGACGCGACGCCCCGGCCGCCCTCGAGCTGGCGCCGGAACTCGTCGGCGAGCGCCTCGCGGATGCGGCTCTCCAGGTCGAGGCCAGACCCCGGCGGAGAGACGCCCTCCCCGGTCCGGGCAAGTTCGCGGTCGACGGTCTCGCGGGAGCCTTCCGGGGGATCGGGTTGAAGACGATGCGGTTCGGTGCTCATGGCTGCCTCCGTGGGGTCGGAGGACAAACCGGCCTCGGCCGCCGATGTTCCGGTCGGCCACCCGCCCGCCGGTCGTTCAGCCCTCGACCTTCACCGCGTCGATCGCGCGGTTGAGCATGTCGCGAACCCTGCCGGCGACCTCGCCAAGCTCGGGATTGCCGATCCCCTGCATCGACGCGACCGGATCCACCGCCGCCACCTCGACGCGACCGTCGTCG
Source organism: Pleomorphomonas sp. (assembly GCA_041687675.1). Taxonomy (GTDB): domain Bacteria; phylum Pseudomonadota; class Alphaproteobacteria; order Rhizobiales; family Pleomorphomonadaceae; genus JAWLBM01. The sequence continues at coordinate 258,006 of JAWLBM010000002.1, forward strand.
GTCTCGAACACGAGGACATTGCAGGGCAGCATCGTCCCGATCCGCTTCTCAAGCTTGATCGCCTCGTAGGCCATCTTCGGGTTGCAGGCGCCGAGTATGCGATAGGGCTTCATCTCGACGTCGATCTTCTTCTTCATCGTCGCCTTGACGTCGATCTCGGTGAGGACGCCGAAGCCCTCGGCGGCCAGCGCCGCCACGGTCGCCTCGACCACCTTGTCGAAAGGTCCGTCGACGATCCTGGAATGATGATAGCCCATGCGAAGTCTCCTGCTGGCCGGGCGGCCGCTGTCCGGTTCGTGTCACCCGACGAAAGGTTGGGCGCGACGGCCGGGTCCGCAACCCCCGGCACGGCGAGGCCGGCCGCCAGGCTCCGTACCGCGGGGTCGACGCCGGGCCGGGCCGGAGCGAGGGGGACGCGCCGGGAGGTTCAGAACCTCGTAGCCTCCGGTGCCTTCAGGTGCGTCTTGAGCCAGAGGTGCAGCCGGGGTGAGGACTCCCGCAGGACCCGACCCGCAAGGTCCCGCACCAGCTTGGGGCGGGCAGCCCGGGCGAACACCAGCCGTCGGTAGAAGACCAGCACCTCGCCGGGGTCGAAGGCCACCGGTCCGGTGACGGTGGCCGGCTTGATGCCGAAGAAGGTGTGCCCGACGATCCGCTCGCGCTGCAGCAGGCCGCGGGCCAGGTAATACTCCACCAGCATCGACGTCAGCCGGAACTTCTGGTCCACGAACAACCCGTCCGTCTTGCGCGACGACGGAATATGGTCCGGACGGAAATCGTCGATGACGATCGGTGATCCGGGCGCCAGGCGGTTGTAGAAGAGGCCCATTTCCCGGTCGATGCACCCGTCCGCATCCAACAGCAGGAGGCCGAGCCGGCCGGAGCCGGTCTGCCCATGGACCGCGTCGGAGGTGCCGACGTGAACCTCCACCCGCTCCTCCACCCCGAAGCTCTTCAGGACGGACTGGACGGCCGCGAGGTTCTCCTCGATGCCTCCGAAATGGCTTCGGCTGCCGCCGGTGAGCTTGTCGATCGTGTGGATCCGGGTCCCCTCCGGCGCACCGAGCGCGAGCGCCACGGTGGCTGCGCCATGCGCGGTGCCCACCTCCAGGATATCGCCCTTCGCCCGCGCGGCCGCCCGGCTGATCTCGGCATAGACCTCGGGGTCCAGCATGCCCCTGGCCTGCAGCTTGATACGCCTGAAAATCGGATCGATTGGCATGCAATTCACCCGCGAGTTATTAAAATATTAACAATCAACATTAGCCTAGTTGTAGGGATCGGGAAACTGCCGGTTGGATAAATCCTTTGCGTCAGGGGGGCAAAGGGGTGGCGGCAGCGGCCGGGATCCGGCGACCGCCGGCGCGCGGCATTGGCCGGCGATGCTCCGGAACCCTGAGGCGCCGCCGCAGTTGTGGGCGGACGGGCTGGCCGCCGAACTGTCGGCAGCAGGGACCCGAACAGATGGAAGGAGATTGGCAATGGGCCTTTTCACCCATGATATCAAGACCATGGACGATCTCTTCGTGCATCAGCTGAAGGACATCTACTACGCGGAGAAGCGGATCGTGAAATCGCTTCCGAAGATGATCTCCAAGGCCACCGAGCCGCAGCTGAAGCAGGGATTCGAGAAGCATCTCGGCGAGTCGGAGAACCACATCCGCCGCGTCGAGCAGGTGTTCGAGATGCACGGCGCAAAGCCGGCAACGGTGACCTGCCCGGCCATCGACGGCATTCTCGACGAGGCCGACGAGGTCTCCAGCGAGGTGGCGGACAAGGAGGTGCTGGACGCGGCCCTCGCCGCCGCGGCGCAGGCGGTGGAGCATTACGAGATCACCCGCTACGGCACCCTCGTCGCCTGGGCGAAGGAACTGGGGCGCGAGGATTGCGCCCGCGTCCTCGAGCAGACCCTGGCCGAGGAGAAGGCCACGGACGCCAGGCTGACGCAGCTTGCCGAGGCGCGCCTGAACCGCAAGGCGCACTTGCAGCCGAAGACGCACTGACACCACGACCGTCAGCCGCCGGCCGTCCCGCGCGGCCCCGGTGACCACGGATCGGCCCGGCGGCTCGCACCGCCGGGCCGATGTTCGTTGACACCCGGCCGCCGCCGGCGCGATACAGCCCACCTGCGACGACACGCGAGGGGGCGAAATGGCGGCCGAGACCCTGACGGACGGCATGATCGAGGCGGCGCTGGCCGCGGGACGGGAGATCCTGGAGGTCTATGCGGCGCCGATCGACGCCCGGCTGAAGGCCGACGCCTCCCCGGTGACCGACGCCGACGAGCGGGCGGAGCGGGTGATCCTCGAGGCCCTCGCCCGGCTCGCCCCCGGCATCCCGGTGGTGGCGGAGGAGGAAGTCGCCGCCGGGCGCTGCCCCGCGGTCGGCGCGCAATTCTTCCTCGTCGATCCGCTGGACGGGACGAAGGAGTTCGTCTCGCGCAACGGCGAGTTCACCGTCAACGTCGCGCTCATCGAGGACGGAACGCCCGTGGCGGGCGTGGTCTACGCCCCTGCCCTCGGCCGCCTTTTCGCCGGCGACCGCGCCGGGGCGCGGGAAGCCCGGGTGGAGGACTGCCGCGTGGGGCCCTTCGTTCCGATGCACGTGCGCCGCCCGCCGAAGGGCGGGCTGACCGTCGTCGGCAGCCGCTCGCACGGCTCGCCGGAGACCGACGCCTATGTGAAGCGCTTCGAGGTGAGCGAGTTCCGCTCGGCGGGATCGTCGCTCAAGTTCTGCCTCGTCGCCTGCGGCGAGGCCGACCTCTATCCCCGCTTCGGCCGGACGATGGAGTGGGACACCGCGGCGGGCGACGCCGTCCTGCGCGCCGCCGGCGGGATCACCGTCAACCCGGACGGCACGCCGTTCCGCTACGGCAAGCGCCGCACCGCCGACGACACCGATTTCGCCAACGGCCATTTCGTGGCGGCCTCCTCGCCGTCGCTCGTCGCCTGAGCCCGGAGGACAGCATGACCGAACTCGACGCCGCCCGGACCCGCGCGGGCCTGGTCCGCGACAGGCTCATGGCCTGGCTGCTCGACGAGGCGCTGCCGACCTGGTGGGCCTTCGGCATCGACCACGCCCGTGGCGGCTTCCACGAGCGGCTGGGGCTTCGCTGCGAGGTACTGGACGATCCGCGACGGACCCGCGTGCTGGCGCGCCAGGTCTACGTCTTCGCCCTCGCCGGGCGGATCGGCTTTTCCGGCCGCTGGCGCGAGGCGGTGGAGATGGGCACCGACTACTTCCTCCGCCACGCCATGCTGCCGGACGGCACCGTCCGTCTCACCGTCGAGCCCGACGGGCGCCCCCGCGACGACAGCTTCAACCTCTACGACCAGGCCTTCGCCCTGTTCGCGCTCGCCAGCGCGGCGCCGGTGGTGGAGAACCGGGAGCGGGTCGAGGCCGCCGCCGTGCGCCTGCGCGACCATCTCGTCGGGCGCTACAAGCACCCTGGCGCCGGCTTCGAGGAGTCGATTCCGCCCAGCGAGCCGCTGAAGGCCAATCCGCACATGCACCTCTTCGAGGCCTTCCTTGCCTGGCGCGATGCCGAGGGGGACGCCACCTGGTCGGAGCTCGCCGACGAGATCGCCGAGCTGAGCCTCTCGCGCTTCATGGACGCCGACAGCGGCTTCCTCCGCGAGTTCTTCGCTGCCGACTGGACGCCGGCTCCCGGCGAGGCCGGGCGGATCGTCGAGCCGGGCCATCAGTTCGAATGGTCCTGGCTGATGACGCGCTGGGGCACCCTGCGCGACCGCGCGGACGCCCTCGCCGCCGCCCGCCGCCTCGCCGACCTCGGCGAGCGCTTCGGCGTGGACGCCGCCCGCGGGGTGGCGATCAACGAGCTCTTCGACGACGGCTCGGTCAAGGACGCGGCGGCGCGGCTCTGGCCGCAGACCGAACGGATCAAGGCGCACGCCGCGCTGGCCGGGATCGCCGGCAACGACGAGGCCCGCGCCCGGCACTGGTCGGGCGCAGCCGACGCCGGCCAGGCGCTGCTGCGCTATTTCGAGGTGGATGCGCCGGGTCTCTGGCTGGACCGGATGCAGCCGGACGGCTCGCTGGTGCGGGAGCCGGTGATGGCGAGCTCCTTTTACCACATCGTCTGCGGCATCGAGGAACTCGACCGGGCGCTCCGGGCGGGTTGACTCCCGGAAGGTTCCCGGATTTTTGCGGCGGGACGAAGCATTTCGCCGCGCATGCCCCTATATTCACCGGATGCGGCTCGGCGCCGTCCGCGGGGGAGCGGACCGGTGCCGGCCCAATCGCATGCAACGAGGCCGGGAGACCCCCGAAGGGGCGGCGAGGGGCGCGAATGACCATGAACGACGCGGTCGCGGAGTTCCGAGAGGCTCCGCAGGACAGCCGCATGACAGCCGGATCCCCCCCGCGGGAGGCGGGTCTCGACGCGCGGCTTTGGCATAGGTCGCTGTTCGAGGCGCTGGTCGAGTCCGCAAAGGGGCCTGCCGGCAAGCTTCCCGCGGTGGAGGACCAGGAGGGCCAGCCGCTGACCCGGCGGCGCCTGATCCTGGCCGCCGCGGTGCTCGGCCGCAAGCTCGCCGCGATCAGCGAGCCGGGCGAGAAGGTGGGCGTGCTGCTGCCGAACGTCAACGGCGCCGCCGTGACCGTCTTCGCCCTCGCCGCCTACGGCCGCGTCCCGGCGATGCTGAACTTCTCCGCGGGGGTGAAGAACCTCGAGGCGGCGCTGACGGCCGCGGACGTGAAGACGGTGATCACCTCGGATCGCTTCATCCAGGCGCTGAAGCTCGAGGACGTGGTGGCGCGGCTCTCCGAGCGGGCGCGGATCGTCCGCCTCGAGGCGGTGCGCAAGGAGATCGGCGCCGCCGACAAGGCCTTCGGCGCGGCCTTCGCCGCAGCGCCGCGGCTGTTCCACCGGACCTTCTACCGCCGCCGGCCCGACGACGTCGCCGTGGTGCTGTTCACCTCCGGCACCGAGGGCGTGCCGAAGGGCGTCGCGCTCTCCAACGCCAACATCCTGGCCAACGTGGCGCAGATCCTGGCCATCTACCCGTTCGGCCCGTCGGACTGCATCTTCAACGCCCTGCCGGTTTTCCACTCCTTCGGCCTCACCGGCGGGCTGATGCTGCCGGTGCTCGGCGGCTTCCGCAGCTTCCTCTATCCCTCGCCGCTGCACTACAAGCAGATCCCGGGCTTCGTGAAGAAATCCGGCGCCACGATCCTGCTGACCACCGACACCTTCGCCAACGGCTGGGCGAAGGCGGCGGACGACGACGACTTCAAGCACGTCCGCTTCACCGTGCTCGGCGCGGAGCGTGTGAAAGAGCAGACCCGCAAGCTCTGGTTCGAGCGCTTCGGCATCAGCCTCAACGAGGGCTACGGCGTCACCGAGACGGCCCCGGTGCTGGCGGTGAACCGGCCCGGCGCCGAGCGGGACGGCACGGTGGGCAAGTTGCTCCCCGGCATCGAGGCGCGACTCGAGCCCGTGCCGGGGCTCGCCGTCGGCGGCCGCCTGTTCATCCGCGGCCCAAACGTGATGATGGGCTACTACAAGGTGGACGATCCGGGCGTGTTGCAGCCGACCGGCGAGTGGCATGACACCGGCGACATCGTCACGATCGACGAGGACGGCTTCGTGGCGATCCGCGGCCGGGCCAAGCGCTTCGCCAAGATCGGCGGCGAGATGGTGTCGCTCGCCGCCGTGGAGGCCTATGCCGCCGCGGTCTGGCCGGACGCCTCCCACGCGGTCGTCAGCGTGCCGGACCCGCGCAAGGGGGAGGCGCTGGTCCTCGTCACCGACTGCCGCGAGGCAGCGGTGGAACCCCTTCTCGCCTGGGCCCAGCGCCACGGGGTCGCCGAACTGATGATCCCGAAGAAGGTGATGCACATCGACGCCCTCCCCGTCATGGGCACCGGCAAGCTCGACCTGGTGGCGATCAACGACATGGCGAGGCAAGCCGCAGGTTGAGAGCCGCGGCAGGCTGATGGCCGGGGCGTCCGGCGGTTCCCCTATGCGCCGGCGCATGCTGCATGCTCCCCTTCTCCCTTGGGGAGACGCTGCGGCGCATGCCGGCTGTCGAGGGGCGCGCTCGACGCCGGGCGCTCCCCATCCGCCGCTTCGGCGCACCGTCGCCCCGGGGGGAGCAGGATGTGCGGCAAGCGGAGCGCCTGCATCTTCTTCCGGTCGGGATCAAGCGCGCGGACGGGGCGCGCTCCGGGTCTCCCCTCGGGGGACCGTTGCGAAATTCGCTCGGTGTGATTCCCTGTTGTTGAACGGGGAATTCGATCCGATGTCGGTGAAGCGGACAGGGCAGTTCGGGCCGATGGATGCGTTGGTGCCGGGGGCGCTGGAGGATCGTGTGCCGGACCACACGACGATCTGCCGGTTCCGCAACGCGCTGGTGTCGGCGGGGCTGGCGGAGCGGCTGTCGGCGGAGTTGGAGTCCGCCGGGGTGGTGCTGAAGCGGGGCACCATGCTGGACGCGACGGTGATCGAGACCGGCGCGGGGCGGGCCTGCGGTGGACGACAAGGCCGGCTTCGGCCGGCGCACGGGCAAGCCCGGCTTCACCTTCGGCTACAAGGCGCACGTGGGCGCGGATGCCGGATCGGGGTTGATCCGGGCGGTGGTGACGACGGCGGCCAGGGTTCCGGACATTGTGCCGGCCGTCCGCCTGATCCGGGGCGACGAGGGCGAAGTGCTGGCCGACGCGGCCTGTCACACCCACCGGCGCGAGGCGTTGCGGGCCCGGCCAAACGGACCACCGCCCTGAACAATCTCGCCCGATCCGCAGCCTCGCCGCCGTAACGCAACGGTTCCAAGGGGGTAGAATAGGAACGCGGGGCCAGCCAGGGAAGCAAGCCGGCGCGGGGGAGCCCGCGTCGGTGCCCTTCCGCCCGCCCATGGCGGGAGATGCCGGAACGCCAGGTCCATCGCCAAACCCGCCGGCGCGTGGTTGGATCGCGGCACCGAACCGGCCCCGCCGCAGCAACAACTGGAAGGCTCCATGAACCGCGCCGTCAACGCCCTGATCGCGATCCTCGCCCTTGCCGCCATCGCGGTGGCCGTGACGGCGCTCCGTGGCCTGGGCGCGGGCGTCGAGGTCGCCGACACGCGGGTGGGCGACGCACCGGCGCGCGTCTACCGGCCCGCCAGCGGCGCGCACGGCCCGGCCGTGGTGATCGCGCACGGCTTCGCCGGATCGCAGCGGCTGATGGAGGCCTTCGCCGTCACCTTCGCCCGCAACGGCTACGTGGCCGTCAACTTCGATTTCCCCGGCCACGGCCGCCATCCGCACCCCCTCACCGGCAGCCTCACCGACACCAGCGGCGCCACCCGCGTGCTGGTCGACGAGACCCGGCGGATCCTCGACCTCGCGGCCGACCTCGGCGACGGCCGCCTCGCTGTCCTCGGCCATTCGATGGCGTCCGACATCGTGGTGCGCGCGGCCCGGGAGGACCCGCGCGTGGCAGCCACCATCGCCGTCTCCATGTTCTCGCCGGCAGTGACCGCCACGGAGCCGCGCAACCTCCTGGTGATCGCCGGCGACTGGGAAGACGGACTGAAGCAGGCGGCACTCGCCGCCGTCGCGCTCGCCCCGGGCGGCGAGGCCCGTCCCGGCGAGACGCGCGGCGATTTCGCCGCCGGCACGGCTCGAAGGGCGGTGTTCAGCCCGAACGTCGAGCACGTCGGCGTGCTCTACTCGGCCACGACGATGGCCGAGTCCCTCGCCTGGCTTGACGCGACCTTCGGCGTCGAGCGGGACGCGCCCCCGCCCGTCGACCGGCGCGGGCCCTTCGTCGCCCTGCTCCTCGCCGGGATCATCGCCCTGGCGCGACCGCTCGCGGCGCTGCTGCCCCGCGTCTCGGATCGGCCGGTCGGCGCCGGCCTCGGCTGGCGGCGGCTGTGGCCCATCCTGGTCGCCCCTGCCCTCGCCACCCCGCTCCTCCTCCGCCTCCTGCCGGAGACCCGCGTCCTGCCGGTGCTGGTCGCCAACCACCTGATGGTGCACCTCGCCGTCTATGGCACCCTCACCGCCGGCCTCCTCATCCTCCTGCTGCGAACCCGACCCGGCCCCGCGCCGGCCGGCGCCGGAGGTCGCGAGGAACGCAGGACCCGGACGGGCGCCAACAATCCGCCAGAACGCACCGCGGCCACGCCCGTCGGCGCCGACGCCCTCCCCGAGCCCGGGGGTCACCGGGCCTCGCCCATCGGATCCGCCGCCGCGCCCGTCGGCGCCGCTGCAGTCCCGGAGCCCGGGGGTCACAGGGCCTCGCCCATCGGATCCGCCGCCGCGCCCGTCGGCGCCGCTGCAGTCCCGGAGCCCGGGGGCACCCGGGTCTCCCCCGTCGCCTTCGCCGTCGCGACCCTCGCCGTCGCGGCCTACCTGATCGGCGTCCTCGGACTTGCCATAGACCTGACCTTCACATCCTTCCTCCCCGGCCCCGGGCGCTGGCCGTTGCTCCTGGCGATCGCCGCGGGGTCGCTGCCCTACTTCCTCGCCGACGAGTGGCTGACGCGCGGACCCGGCGCCGCGCGCATGGCCTACCCGGCGTCGAAGCTCGCCCTGCTCCTCTCGCTCGCCCTCGCCGTCGCCCTGGACTTCGAGCGGCTCTTCTTCCTGGCGGTGATCCTGCCGGTGGTCGTCCCCTTCCTTCTCGTCGCCGGCCTGGTCAGCCGGTGGACGGTCCGACGGACCGGCCACCCGCTCGTTGCCGGGATCGCCGACGCGCTTCTCTTCGCCTGGGCGATCGGCGTGACCTTCCCGATCATCCAGGCATGACCCACCAGCCCGCCCGCGCCGGTCAGGCGAGCTCGACCTCGACGACACCTTGCACGGCCCGCAGCGCCCCTGCGACCTGCGGCGACACGCGGTAGCGGCCGGGCAGCTTCAGTTCCACCTCCACGCGCGCGCCATCGCCGAGCACGATCAGCGACACGTCGCCGTCGCCCGAGGGATCGAGGTGCCGCTCGATGCTTTCCAGCGGATCGGGCGTGCGCAGGAAGATCCTGAGCGCGTGCTGCAGGCGGGCCGCCGCCTGGTCCAGCGGCTCGACGCTGTCGATCCGCACCGAGACGCCCTCCGGCTTGTCCTCCGCGTTGACGAGGAGAATGACCGACTGGCCCGGCTCGAGCAGGTCGCGGAAATGGTTGAGCCCCTCCGAGAAGATCACCGCCTCGTACTGCCCGGTCGGGTCCGACACGCGGAGGATGCCCATCTTGTTGCCGGTGCGCGTCCGCCGCTCCTGCCGCTGGACGATGGTGCCGGCGAGCCGCCCGGCGCTCGCCCCCCGCTTCACCGCCAGCTGGAACTCCGCCCAGGACTGGACGCGCAGCCGGGCCAGCATCGGCGCATAGGCGTCGAGCGGATGGGCGGAGAGGTAGAAGCCGATCGCACCGAGTTCCCGCTGGAGCCGCTCGTCGGGCGTGTAGTCGGCGGTCGAAGGCAGCCGGACCTGCTCGCGCTCGGCCGGGCCGCCGAACAGTTCGTTCTGGCCGCTCGCCTCGCCCTCGATGCGCCTGGCCGCCACCGCGAGCAGCACGTCGAGCCCTTCGGTCAGGCGGGCGCGGTTGCGCTCGAGGTCGTCGAAGGCGCCGGCGGCGACGAGGCTCTCCAGGATCCGCTTGTTGAGGGCCTTCGGGTTGATCCGCCCGGCGAAGTCGGCAAGGTCGGCGAAGGCCCGCCCGCCGCGCACCTCCACCACATGCTCGACCGCCTGCCGCCCGACGCCCTTCACCGCGGCGAGCGCGTAGAGGATCTCCCCGTCCTCCACCTCGAAATCGACATGGCTCCGGTTCACCGAGGGCGGCGCGACCTTGACGCCGAGCCGCAGGGCCTCGCGACGGAAATCGCTGAGCTTGTCGGTGTTGGCCATGTCGAGCGTCATCGAGGCGGCGAGGAACTCGGTCGGGTGGTTGGCCTTGAGGTAGGCGGTCTGGTAGGCGACCAGCGCATAGGCGGCCGCGTGGCTCTTGTTGAAGCCGTAGTCGGCGAACTTGGCGAGCAGGTCGAAGATGAGGTCGGCCTGCGCCTTGTCCAGCCCGCCGCTCACCGCGCCCTCGACGAAGCGGGCCCGCTGCGCGTCCATCTCCGCCTTGATCTTCTTGCCCATGGCCCGGCGCAACAGGTCCGCCTCGCCGAGCGAATAGCCGGAGAGGATCTGCGCGATCTGCATCACCTGCTCCTGGTAGACGATGATGCCGTAGGTCTCCTTGAGCACCGGCTCGAGCTTCGGATGGATGTAGTCCGGCGCCTCCAGGCCATGCTTGCGGGCACCGTAGACCGGGATGTTGGCCATCGGTCCGGGCCGGTAGAGCGCCACCAGCGCGATGATGTCCTCGAACCGGTCGGGCTTGATGTCGGCGATCGCCTTGCGCATGCCCATGCTTTCCAGCTGGAACACGCCCACGGTCTCGCCGCGGGCGAGCATCGCGTAGGTGGCAGGGTCGTCGAGCGGCAGCGCGGAGAGATCGATGCGCACGCCCTTGCGGGCGACCAGCTTCACCGCGGTCTCCAGCACGGTCAGCGTCTTCAGGCCGAGGAAGTCGAACTTGACGAGGCCCGCGCTCTCGACCCACTTCATGTTGTACTGGGTGACCGGCATGTCGGAGCGCGGGTCGCGGTAGAGCGGAACCAGCTGCTCCAGCGGCCGATCGCCGATGACGATGCCGGCGGCATGGGTGGAGGCATGGCGGTAGAGCCCCTCCAGCTTCATCGCCATGTCGAGCAGCCGGTCGACGATCGGCTCCTCGCGGCGCGCCTCGCGCAGCTTCGGCTCGCCGTCGATCGCCTGCGCCAGCGTCACCGGGTTGGCGGGGTTCTGCGGCACCAGCTTGCAGAGCTTGTCGACCTGGCCGTAGGGCATCTGGAGCACGCGGCCGACGTCGCGCAGCACCGCGCGGGCCTGCAGCGTGCCGAAGGTGATGATCTGCGCCACCTGGCTGCGGCCGTATTTCTCCTGGACGTAGCGGATCACCTCGTCGCGCCGGTCCTGGCAGAAGTCGATGTCGAAGTCCGGCATCGACACGCGCTCCGGATTGAGGAAGCGCTCGAACAGCAGCGCGAAGCGCAGTGGGTCGAGGTCGGTGATGGTCAGCGACCAGGCGACCAGGGACCCTGCGCCCGACCCGCGCCCCGGCCCGACGGGGATGCCGTGCGCCTTCGCCCACTTGATGAAGTCCGACACGATCAGGAAGTAGCCGGGGAACTTCATGCCGACGATGATCTTCAGCTCGAACTCCAGCCGGTCCCGATAGTCCTGTTCGCCGAGCCCGGGCGCCGGCCCGTGCACGGCGAGACGATGCTCGAGGCCCTCGCGCGCCTGGCGTTCGAGCTCCGCCACCTCGGCGGCCTCGGCGAGCCCGGTGTCCGCCACGTCCGCGCCGGCGAAGCGCGGCAGGATCGGCTTGCGCTTGCGCGGCCGATAGCGGCAGCGCATCGCGATCTCGACGGTGCTGGCGAGCGCCTCGGGAAGGTCGGCGAAGGTCGCCATCATCTCCCTGCGGCTCTTGAAATGGTGCTCGGGGGTGAGCCGCCGCCGCGCGTCGTCGCCGAGCACCCGACCGTCCGCGATGGCGAGCAGCGCGTCATGGGCCTCGAAGTCGCCGCGCGTCGGGAAATAGCACTGGTTGGTGGCGACCAGCGGCAGGCCGCGGTCGTAGGCGAGATCGACGAGGTCCGGCTCCACCAGGCGCTCGGCCTCGGTGCCGTGGCGCTGCAGCTCGACGTAGAGCCGGTCGCCGAACAGGCCGCGCAACCGGTCGAGGCGCTCGCCGGCGAGCGCCGGAAGGCCCGCCGCCAGGGCCCCGTCCACCGGTCCGCCCGGGCCGCCGGTAAGGGCGATCACCCCGTCGGTCATGCCCTCGAGGGCCGCGACGGGGCAATGCGGCCGCCCCCCCGGATCGCCTTCCATGAAGGAGCGGGAGACGAGCCGGCTCAAATTGTCGAAGCCGGCCTCGGTGGCGGCGAGGAGCACGATCGAGGGAAGCGGTCCCCCGAGGCCGCCCGGCCCGCGCCGCCGCTCGGCCGGCTCGTCGGCGAAGTCCACCGCCAGCGTGCAGCCGACGATCGGCTGCAGCCCCTTGTCCGCGGCCTTCTCCGAGAACTCCAGGGCGCCGAAGAGATTGCCGGTGTCGGTGATGGCGAGGGCGGGCTGCCCGTCGTCGATGGCGAGCTTCAGCACCCTGGAAAGCGGCAACGCCCCTTCCAGCAGGGAATAGGCGGAATGGACCCGCAGATGGACGAAGCCCACGTCGTCAGCCATGAAACACCTGATTCCCGATCGCGGACGCCGGCCGCCCGCGGCCGGCAGACTAGGACGCCGCCGAGGGTCGCCTCAACCGCGGCTGCCCACCGGGCCCGAAGCCCGTGTGGAAAACCTCGGAAGCCGCCTCGGAGGCCGACTCACATCAGGTCGAGGCTCGGCAGCACCGACAGCATGGTGGCGAGCAGCACCAGCGCGGCGAAGGCCGCGACGTCGCGGACCATGGAAGCGGCGGCGACCGCCTCCACCAGCCGCCGCGGCGCCGGCACCACGATCTCGCGAACCGTGATGGCCGCCTGCCGGCCCACGGCGGCCCGGCGGTCGGACCGCCGACCGGCGCGCCGGCCATGGACGGCCCCTTCGAGGTTGTTCGGCATGGCGATCATGGCGAGCCTCCCTGTTTCTGCTCTGTCCGTACCATGTTCTTTTTATGTTCCCCTGTCAAGCCGATCCTGCTATTGTCCATTCTGTCGAATCTTCGGGATACCGGTGCGGGCCGTTGTCAATGGCGAAGGACGAATTTGGCGGGGGTGATGCATCCGCGCCAAGGCATTCTGTGAATTTGAGTGACAAGTCGTACGAGGCCCCCCCGCGGGCGCCGCGCCGCGCTAGAAGGGTCGCCCGGCGGGAACGCGAGTAGAAGAAGAAGGATCTGACGAGGACCATGGTCGCCCAGGCTCGAAAGGTGGAGGACGCCGGCGCGCTCGCCCGCAGCGCGCCGCACAACGTGGAGGCCGAGCGCCAGTTGCTCGGCACCATGCTCATGAACAACGACACCTTCTTCCGGGTGTCGGATTTCCTCGAGCCGCAGCATTTCTTCGTCGAGCAGCACCGGACGATCTACGAGAAGACGGGGCAGCTGATCCGGGCCGGAAAAGTCGCGTCGCCGATCACGCTGAAGACCTTCTACCCGGCCGACGCCCAGATCGGCGACATGCCGGTGACGCAGTACCTGCTCCGCCTGGTGCAGGAGGCGACCACCATCATCAACGCGGAGGACTACGGCCGCGTCATCCACGACCTCGCGGTGCGGCGGAACCTGATCCGCATCGGCGAGGACATGGTCAACATCGCCTTCGACGCGCCGATCGACATGCCGCCGCGCTCGCAGATCGAGGATGCCGAGCGGCGGCTGTTCGAGCTCGCCGAGACCGGGCGCTACGAGGGCGGCTTCCACGCTTTCTCGGACGCACTGCGCGACGCCATCGACATGGCGGCGGCCGCCTTCCAGCGCGACGGGCATCTCTCCGGCATCGCCACCGGCCTCTCCGACCTCGACCGGACCATGGGCGGCCTGCAGCGGTCCGACCTCGTCATCCTCGCCGCGCGCCCGGCGATGGGAAAGACCTCGCTCGTCACCAACATCGCCTTCAACGTGGCGAGCGCCTACCAGGCCGAGGAGCAGGCCGACGGCACGCTGAAGACGGTGAACGGCGGCATCGTGGGCTTCTTCTCGCTGGAGATGTCGTCCGAGCAGCTGGCCACCCGCATCCTCGCCGAGCAGGCCTCGATCTCCTCCTCCGACATCCGCCGCGGCGCGATCGACGAGGAGCAATTCGCCCGCCTCGCCGCCGTGGCGCAGCAGATGCAGACGCTGCCGCTCTACATCGACCACACCGGCGGCATTTCCATTGCCCAGCTGGCGGCGCGCGCCCGCCGCCTTAAGCGGCAGCGCGGCCTCGACCTGCTGATCGTCGACTACCTGCAGCTGCTCTCGGGCTCCAGCCGCAGCCAGTCCGGCGGGCGCGTGCAGGAGGTCACGGAGATCACCACCGGCCTCAAGGCCCTGGCGAAGGAACTCCAGGTTCCGATCGTCGCGCTCTCGCAGCTCTCCCGCCAGGTGGAGAACCGCGACGACAAGCGCCCGCAGCTCGCCGACCTGCGAGAGTCTGGCTCGATCGAGCAGGACGCCGACGTGGTGATGTTCATCTACCGCGACGAGTACTACATGCAGAGCCGCAAGCCCAAGGAGGGGACGGAGGACTTCTTCAAGTGGCAGGCGGAGATGGAAGCGGTGGCCGGCATCGCCGAGGTGATCATCGGCAAGCAGCGCCACGGGCCGACCGGCACGGTCCAGCTCGCCTTCGACGCCAGCGTGACCCGCTTCTCCAACCTCGCCCGCGACGACTACCTCCCTGCCCGGATGGAGTGAACTGGGGCCGTCGCGCGGAGGCGGCGTGCCGGCCGGACCGGGCGCAGGTCCGGAACGTCCTGTTGAAACCATGGGGATGAGGCTTGCATCGGCCGGTGGACCGATGGCGCGTCAGGCTGTGGACATGCTGGGGACGGAAGGTGGAGATCCGGCCCGCCGGCCACCCGCCGCGGGCGTCGACGGATCGCGGACCCTGTAGATCATGTCCCGGATGGTGCTGTAGCTGCCGGTGCAGTCACCTTGGTCGCCGGCTTGGCCGGGACGCTGGCCAGGCTGTCAAGTGTGGCAGTCCGACGAGGGGATCATCGCCGAGGGCGATGATGGTCTCAAGGTCATGTAGCGGGCGCGCTGAACGGCCTTTTCGTCGTTCTTTTCCGGGAGGATGGCGCCCACAAGCCGGGTGATTGCCGCCTCGTTGGGGAAAATTCCCACGACCTCGGATCCGCCGATGACCACCCCCGCGAAGCCGCCCGTCCGCCACGGCGCAACATAGGGCGCGCGTGCGGCCTGCTCCGCAACCGTCCAGCCACGCCACTCGCGAGGACACGACCCCGCAACCGCCGGCGTCCGTGCCCAATCGTGAACCGCCGCTCGCATTCCTGCCGCGTCTCGGCAGTGCCGCGGTCTAGATCTTGAACATGACCGCCCAGCCCCCCATCCGCCTCGACACCCTCGGTGCCGACCACGCCTCGCGTTTCCTTCTCCTGGTCGAGGCCGAGGAGTCCTCCCGCGAGGATCCCGTCATCGCCGCCTTCGACCGTCTCTTCCGCGAGCGCGGCCTGCCTGCGGCCATGCCCTTCGCCAGCCCCAACGGCCTGTTCAATCTCTCCAAGCTGTCTGTCTGGTGGCTGCGCCTCGGCATCGCGATCGAACGCATCCAGCCCGGACACCGCCAACAGAACGGCCGCCACGAGCGCATGCACCTGACACTCAAGGGCGGGACCGCCCGTCCGCCCGCCGCCAACATCATCCAGCAGCAGGAACGCTTCGATGCCTTCCAGGCCGAGTTCAACGGCGAGCGGCCCCACGAGGCCCTCGCCATGACGACGCCCGCCGACGTCTACAACGCCTCCTCGAGGCTCTATCAGGGGCTCTCGGAACTGGACTATCCGCTGCACGACCGTGACGTCCTCATCACCGCCTGCGGCCGCCTCTGCCTGCATCGAAAGAAGATCAACATCTCGACCCTCCTCGCCGGACCGAGGGTCGGAATCTAGGAGGTCGACCAGGGAATCTGGCTCGTCTCCTTCATGCAATACGATCTCGGATGCGTGGACCTCGAGCAGAGGACCCTTCAGTCACTCGACAACACGTTCGGCACGAGGGTGTCACCGATGTGACCGGAACAAACTGTCACCCGTGTGTCCGGTATGGACACTGAAAAGATTGGTGGGCGGTGAGGGACTCGAACCCCCGACATCCTGCGTGTAAAGCAGGCGCTCTACCAACTGAGCTAACCGCCCCGCCGGCGACGACATGTACGGCGGCCGGGCGCCTTGCGCAAGCCGGATGGGGACCCCGCCGCGTCGGTCGTCCCGAAACGCAGAGGGGCGGCGGATGCCTGGCATCCACCGCCCCGGACGAAGGATCGGCCGCCCCTCGGGGCGCGGTTGCCGACCTCAGCTGTTGACCGCGTCCTTGAGGCCCTTGCCGGCGCGGAACTTCGGCTGCTTGGAAGCCGGAATCTCGAGGGTGGCGCCCGTCTGCGGGTTGCGGCCCTGCGAGGCGGCGCGCTGGCTCACGACGAAGTTGCCGAAGCCGACGATCCGGACCTCGTCACCGGCCTTCAGGGCGCCGGTGATGACATCGAAAACGGCATCCACGGCCTCGCCGGCCTGGGTCTTGGTGAGCGACGCCTTCTCGGCGACCTGCGAGACCAGATCGTTCTTGTTCATGTCGTCTTCCTTTTCACAGAATCCCGTGGGGCAATGAGCCCGGGAGGCTGCTGCCTCGGCGCGCACGTTTCCCGGATTTCCGCGGAAAAGCAAGAGCCGCACACGTCCAAATACCTCGAAAACCGGTTTCCGGCACGAAAAAGCCCGGGTGCGTTGCACCCGGGCTCCTCGTTTTCCACCGGTCGGCGGCCCGAAGGCCGCGGATCAGTGCGCTGTGATCGCAGCCGGGTCGTCCTCGCCGACGGCCGCCTTGGGCACCTCCGCCTTGGACTCGTCCCACTCGATCGCCTCCGGCATGCGGGTGAGCGCATGCTTCAGCACGTCGTCCATCCGCGACACCGGCACGATCTCGAGGCCGCTCTTCACGTTGTCCGGGATGTCCGCGAGGTCCTTGGCGTTCTCCTCGGGGATCATCACCGTCTTGATGCCGCCGCGGTGCGCGGCGAGCAGCTTCTCCTTGAGGCCGCCGATCGGCAGCACGCGGCCGCGCAGCGTGATCTCGCCGGTCATCGCCACGTCGTGGCGGACGGGAATGCCGGTCATCACCGACACGATCGAGGTCACCATGGCGATGCCCGCCGACGGGCCGTCCTTGGGCGTCGCGCCTTCCGGCACGTGCACGTGGATGTCCCGCTTGTCGAACTGCGGCGGCTCGATGCCGAAGTCGATCGACCGGGAGCGCACGTAGGACGCCGCCGCCGAGATCGACTCCTTCATCACGTCGCGGAGGTTGCCGGTGACCGTCATCCGGCCCTTGCCCGGCAGCTTCACCGCCTCGATGGTGAGCAGCTCGCCGCCGACCTCGGTCCAGGCGAGGCCGGTGACGACGCCGACCTGGTCCTCGCGATCGGCCTCGCTGTGGCGGAAACGCGGAACGCCGAGGTAGCTCTCCACCTTGTCCGGCGTCACCACGATCTCGGTCACCTCGCCCTTGGACTTCTGCAGCTCGGTGACCGCCTTGCGGGCGAGCGACATCATCTCGCGGTCGAGGTTACGCACGCCCGCCTCGCGGGTGTACTGGCGGATCACGGTGCGGATCGCGTCCTCGTGCACCTCGTACTCGCCCTTGCGCAGGCCGTGGTCGGCGATCGCCTTGGGGATCAGGTGCCGCTTGGCGATCTCGACCTTCTCGTCCTCCGTGTAGCCGGCGATGCGGATGATCTCCATCCGGTCCATCAGCGGCGGCGGGATGTTGAGCGTGTTCGCGGTGGTCACGAACATCACGTCCGAGAGGTCGTACTCGACCTCCAGGTAGTGGTCCATGAACGTCGAGTTCTGCTCCGGATCCAGCACCTCGAGCAGGGCCGACGACGGGTCGCCGCGGAAGTCCATGCCCATCTTGTCGATCTCGTCGAGCAGGAAGAGCGGGTTGGACTTCTTCGCCTTCTTCATCGACTGGATGACCTTGCCGGGCATCGAGCCGATGTAGGTGCGGCGATGGCCGCGGATCTCGGCCTCGTCACGCACGCCGCCCAGCGACATGCGGACATACTCACGGCCGGTCGCCTTGGCGATCGACTTGGCGAGCGAGGTCTTGCCGACGCCCGGCGGGCCGACGAGGCAGATGATCGGACCCTTCAGCTTGTTGGCCCGGCTCTGCACGGCGAGGTACTCGATGATGCGCTCCTTGACCTTCTCCAGGCCGAAGTGCTCCTCCTCGAGGACCTTCTCGGCAAAGGCGAGGTCGTTGCGAACCTTCGAGCGCTGCTTCCAGGGGATGCCGAGCAGCCAGTCGAGGTAGTTGCGCACCACGGTGGCCTCGGCCGACATGGGCGACATCTGGCGCAGCTTCTTCAGCTCCGCCAGCCCCTTCTCGCGGGCCTCCTTGGACAGCTTGGTCTTCTTGATCCGCTCCTCGAGCTCGGCGACCTCGTCGCGGCCTTCCTCGCCGTCGCCGAGTTCCTTCTGGATCGCCTTCATCTGCTCGTTGAGGTAGTACTCGCGCTGGGTCTTCTCCATCTGGCGCTTGACGCGCGAGCGGATGCGCTTTTCCACCTGCAGGACGGAGATCTCGCTCTCCATCAGCCCGAGCACGCGCTCCAGCCGCTCGGTCACGCTGACGAGACCCAGGATCTCCTGCTTGTCGGAGATCTTGACCGCCAAGTGCGAGGCGATGGTGTCGGCGAGCTTGGAATACTCTTCGATCTGGCCGATGGTGCCGAGCACCTCGGGCGAGATCTTCTTGTTGAGCTTCACGTAGTTGTCGAACTCGGCCATGACCGAGCGGGCCAGGGCCTCGACCTCGACCTTCTCGCCCTCATCCTCGACGAGCATCTCGGCCTCGGCCTCGAAATACTCCTCGCGCCCGAGATAGCGGGTGATCTTCGCCCGCTGGCCGCCCTCGACCAGCACCTTCACGGTGCCGTCCGGCAGCTTCAGGAGTTGCAGCACGGTGGCGAGCGTGCCGACCTCGAAGATCGCGTCCGGCGCCGGATCGTCGTCGCCGGCGTTCTTCTGGGTGGCGAGCAGGATCTGCTTGTCCTGGCTCATCACCTCCTCGAGGGCGCGGATCGACTTCTCGCGGCCGACGAAGAGCGGCACGATCATGTGCGGGAAGACGACGATGTCGCGGAGCGGCAGGACGGGGTAGCTGTCCTTGGCGTGACCGGTCGCGGGAGTGGAAGCGGTCATCGTTTTCTTGTCCTCGTTCTGAAGGCCCGTCCGGCCCCGACCGGAAGCCGGTCTGTCGGACGGCCGATGTGCGGCGCGGTCGTCGTCCGGCGGGATGGCCACCCGTCGGGTCGTGGGTCGGAAGCGTGACCGGGAGGAGCGCCGGAGGAGATCCGGGTCGCCGTTTCGGTCGGCCGGTCGGAAGTGCCCCGTCACGGGCGCACCGTGGACCGCCATGCACGTTTCCGATGCCGCCGCGTCATGCGGTTACATGGCCCGCGGCAGCCGGGCTTTCAAGGCGCCGGGCGGGGGCCCGCGGCGGCGTGCCGCCGTGGGTGCGCCCGGGATCAGGCGGTCGCCCCGGTCTCCTCGCGGCGCTCCGCGTAGACGTAGATCGGGCGGGCGCGACCGTCGACCGTCTCCTGGCTGACGACGACCTCGCGGACGCCGTCGAGGCTCGGCAACTCGTACATGGTGTCGAGCAGGATCGCCTCCATGATGGAGCGAAGGCCGCGCGCGCCGGTCTTGCGCTCGATCGCCCTGCGGGCGATGGCGAGCAGCGCGTCGTCCTGGAAGGTGAGTTCCACGTCCTCCATCTCGAAGAGACGCTGGTACTGCTTCACCAGCGCGTTCTTCGGCTGGGTGAGGATGGTGACCAGGGCGTCCTCGTCGAGGTCCTCGAGGGTCGCCAGCACCGGCAGGCGGCCGACGAACTCGGGGATGAGGCCGAACTTCAGGAGATCCTCCGGCTCGACCTCGCGGAAGAGCTCGCCCGTCCGCCGGTCCTCCGGCGCGATCACCTGCGCCTTGAAGCCGATCGAGGTCGACCGGCCGCGCTGGGAGATGATCTTCTCCAGCCCCGCGAAGGCGCCGCCG
This sequence comes from Pleomorphomonas sp., assembly GCA_041687675.1. Lineage (GTDB taxonomy): Bacteria > Pseudomonadota > Alphaproteobacteria > Rhizobiales > Pleomorphomonadaceae > JAWLBM01. Next base: position 277,774 of record JAWLBM010000002.1, read on the forward strand.
CAGATGAACAGGATGTTGGTCGTGTCGACCTGCAGGAATTCCTGCTGCGGGTGCTTGCGGCCGCCCTGCGGCGGCACGGAGGCGACGGTGCCCTCCATGATCTTCAGCAGCGCCTGCTGGACGCCCTCGCCCGACACGTCGCGGGTGATCGAGGGGTTGTCCGACTTGCGGCTGATCTTGTCGACCTCGTCGATGTAGACGATGCCGCGCTGCGCCCGCTCGACGTTGTAGTCGGCCGCCTGCAGCAGCTTCAGGATGATGTTCTCGACGTCCTCGCCGACGTAGCCCGCCTCGGTGAGCGTGGTGGCGTCGGCCATGGTGAAGGGGACGTCGATGATGCGGGCGAGCGTCTGGGCGAGCAGCGTCTTGCCGCAGCCGGTGGGCCCGATCAGCATGATGTTGGACTTGGCCAGCTCGACGTCGTTGTTCTTCGCCGCGTGGTTCAGCCGCTTGTAGTGGTTGTGGACGGCGACCGACAGGACCTTCTTCGCCTGGTCCTGGCCGATCACGTAGTCGTCGAGAACCTTGCGGATGTCCTCCGGGCTGGGCACACCGTCTCGGGACTTCACAAGGTTGGATTTCGACTCCTCACGGATGATATCCATGCAGAGCTCGACGCACTCGTCGCAGATGAAAACCGTGGGGCCCGCGATGAGCTTGCGGACCTCGTGCTGGCTCTTGCCGCAGAACGAACAGTAGAGGGTGTTCTTCGACTCGCCGCTGACCTTGGACATCCAATCATTCCTGCTCGGTTGCGGGCGACTTGACGCCACCCGGGTCCCGCTGCCCCGACGATCGGACGATACCAGCCGCCCTCCGCCGACGCCCCCGCGGGAACCTCTATCCGATTCCTCCGCCGCCTCGGCCTGCCACCTCACAGGGTGATCTGACCATGCTGCCGCCGCAAGGATCAAGATATACTTAACGCGCGAGGCCGCCCCTGGTAGCCACCCCGCGGGATCGCCTTTCGGCGAACCCGTTTCTCGATCACGCCCATCGGCCGGAATTGAGGCGGCCGGAGGCGTCGGTCACTTCCCCGGCGGCCCCTCGAGCGCGAGGCGGCTCTCGATCACGTCGTCGACAAGGCCAAAGGCCTTGGCCGCCACCGCGTCCATGAAGTTGTCGCGCTCCAGCGCCTCCTCGACCTGCTTGAGCTCGCGGCCGGTGTGCTTGACGTAGATCTCGTTCAGCCGGCGCTTGAGCTTCAGGATCTCCTGGGCGTGCAGCATGATGTCCGCCGCCTGCCCGCGGAAGCCGCCGGACGGCTGGTGCACCATGATCCGCGAGTTGGGCAGCGTGAAGCGCATGCCCTTCTCGCCGGCGGCGAGCAGCAGCGAGCCCATCGAGGCGGCCTGCCCGATGCAGAGCGTCGACACCTTCGGGCGGATGAACTGCATCGTGTCGTAGATCGCCAGGCCCGAGGTGACGTAGCCGCCGGGCGAGTTGATGTAGATCGCGATCTCCTTGTTCGGGTTCTCCGACTCCAGGAACAGCAGCTGCGCGCAGACCAGCGTCGCCACGTTGTCCTCGATGCCGCCCGTGATGAAGATGATCCGCTCCTTCAGGAGGCGCGAGTAGATGTCGTAGGCGCGCTCGCCGCGGTTGGTCTGCTCGACCACCATCGGGACCAGCATATTGGTGAAGACGTCGACGGGATCCTTCATGCCTCTCCTCGGGCCTCGATGCCGGTAATTGGAGCGCGGGCGCACCCGGCCCATACCACGTTTCCGCCGGATCGTTACATCCCGGCCGGCCGGTTGGCCATACCGGGTCTCTCATTTTTGCGTGCATGACGCGGGAACCGGCCGCGAGGGTTATGCGACCATTGACCGGAGGACCATTCATATAGGGTGCGGCGTCCGCCGAAAAAGGAGCCACCCACCCGAATGCGCGACCGGCCGGGGAGCACCCTCCCCGGCCGGCCTGCACTCGCCGATTCGGAAGCTGCCGTCAGGCGGCGACCTCCTCCTCGTCCTCCTTGAAGAGCTCGTCCTTGGAGACGGTCTTGTCGGTGACGTTCACCTGGCCGAGCAGGTGGTCGACGACCTTCTCCTCGAACACCGGCGCCTGCAGGGAGGCGAGCGCGTTGGCGTCCTTGCGGTAGAACTCGAACACCTGCCGCTCCTGGCCGGGGAACTGGCGGGCGCGCTCGACGAGGGCGCGCTGCAGCTCGGCCTCGGTGACCTGGATCTTGTTCTCCTCGCCGATCTTCGACAGCACGAGGCCGAGGCGGACGCGGCGCTCGGCGATCTTGCGGTACTCGGCGCGGGCGTCCTCCTCCGTCGTGTCCTCGTCGGCGAAGGTCTTGTTCGACCGCTCCATCTCGGCGGTGACCTGCCGCCAGATGATCTCGAACTCCTGGTCGACGAGGGTCGGCGGCAGGTCGAAGTCGTACTGCTTGTCGAGTTCGTCGAGCAGCTGGCGCTTCACCTTCTGGCGGGTCTGGACACCGTACTGCTGCTCGACCTGCGAGCGGATGGCGCCTTTCAGCGCGTCGAGGCTGTCCATGCCGAGGGTCTTCGCCCAGTCGTCGTCGAGCTTCAGCTCGGCCGGCGCGGCGACTTCGGCCACCTCCACGTCGAAGGTGGCGGCCTTGCCGGCGAGGTGGCTGGCCGGATAGTCCTCCGGGAAGGTGACCTCGATGGTCTTCTTCTCGCCGGTCTTCACCCCGACGAGCTGCTCCTCGAAGCCCGGGATGAAGCGCTTGGAGCCGAGAAAGATGAAGGCCCGGTCGTCGGCGCCGCCCTCGAAGGGCTCGCCGTCGAGCTTGCCGACGTAGGAGATGGTGAGGCGGTCGCCCTCGCGGGCCTTGGCGGTCTTGCCACGCGGCTCGTAGGAGCGGGCGCCCTCGGCGATCTGCTCGAGGCGCTCCTGCACCTCCTCGTCGGTGATTTCGGCCACCGGGCGCTCGATGGAGATGCCGTCGACCGGCTTCACCTCGAAGGCGGGGATGACCTCGTACTTCATCTCGAAGGCGAGGTCGGCGGCGCCCTCGAGCACCTTCTCCGCCTCCTCGTCCTTGAGGTCGATGCGCGGCTGCATGGCGGATTTCTCGTTCCGCTCCTCGATCGCCTTGGTGGTGGTCTCGCCGATCACCGTGTTGACGATCTCGGCCATGGCCGACTTGCCGTACAGCTTCTTCAGGTGGGTGACGGGAACCTTGCCGGGCCGGAAGCCGCGGATCTGCACCCGTCCCTTGAGGTCGTTGAGATAGGTGTCGAGGCGGCTGGCCAGCTCGCTCGCCGGGACGACGATCTTGAGCTCGCGCTTCAGGCCTTCGGTGGAGGATTCGGTCACCTGCATGAGTTGCTTCTTTCGTCCCTGTCTTCGTGACGCACCGCGGCGGAAAGGATCGAGGCGCCGCCGTCCGTCGCGAGAATTCTCCCAAAAAGGTCGCGTGCCTCCGGCGGCGCGCCCGCGGGCGTCTCCGCCGGCCGCGACCAGGCGAGACGAGGCGCGGACGGTCTGGTGCGGGCGGAGGGACTTGAACCCCCACGGCTTACGCCACTGGAACCTAAATCCAGCGTGTCTACCAGTTCCACCACGCCCGCAGCCAAGCGGCATCGCACATCGCGGCCGCAGGCCCGAGGCGGCGTTTCTATAGCACCGCAGCGCCGGGGTAGGAAGGGCAAAAGGGGCGGATCGTCGCGGCCCGGCGCAGCGGTGTTCCGCGCCTGCCGACCCGTGCGCCGGCGCGGCGGGGACCGGCGCAGGCGAGGCGGGCGGTCCCCGCCGCCGGCTCAGCCCTCCGGTCCCTCCGCGATCGCCTGGCGCAGCGCCGGCAGCAGGTCGTCGGCCATGGCGCCCGGCCCGGCGGTCGCGCCCGCGCGCCCGTGGACGTGCACGGCGGCCGCGGCGGCCTCGAAGGCCGGCATCCCCTGCGCGAGCAGGCCGCCGACGATGCCGGAGAGGACGTCGCCGGAGCCGGCGGTGGCGAGCGAGGGCGGCGCGTTGGCGTTGATGGCCGCGCGCCCGTCCGGGGCGGCGATCACGGTGTCGGGTCCCTTCAGCACCACCACCGCGCCGAGGTCGGCCGCCGCCGCCCGTGCGCGCTCGAGCTTGGAGCCGGCCGCGGCGGGGAAAAGGCGCGCGAACTCGCCCTCGTGCGGTGTCAGGACCGTCGGAGCGGCCCGGCGGCGAAGCGCCTCGCGGAGGTCGTCGCGACGGGAGACGAGCGTCAGCGCGTCCGCGTCGAGCACGGCCGCGGCATCGCCGGCGAGGACCGCCGCGACGCGGTCCGCCTCCGGGTCGCCGGTGCCGAGTCCGGGCCCGATCACCACCGCCCTCAGCCGCTTCTCCCGGGCGAGGGCGGCGAAGTCCTCAGGCCCGTCCGCCGGCTTCACCACGAAGGCGGCGCGGTAGCTCGCGACCACCGGCACCGCGGCCGAGGTACAGGCCACGGTGACGATCCCTGCCCCGGC
>JAWLBM010000003.1:0-217857 GCA_041687675.1 Pleomorphomonas sp.
CGTTGGCGTCGCACTGGATCCCGGCTTCCGCCGGGATGACGGCGGGTTTGAGCGGGACGCGCTGGGATCCCGGGATGGCGATGGGTGGGTGGGGACGCCCGAGCCCCGGCGTTCGGCGCGGTCACGTCGAGGGTTGTGCGGATCGGGAGGCGGCAGACGGCTCGAGCGACTCCAGGAACGCCGTCGCGTCGCGGGCGATCTCGGCCCGCCGCTCCGGCGAGAAGGCCTGCAGCGTCCGGTAGGGCATCGCCATGCGCGGGTTGCGGGCGAGCGTGGCCTCGTTGCGCATCAGGAAGTCCCAGTAGAGCGGGTTGAAGGGGCAGGCGTCGGGACCGCTCTTCAGCTTCGGGCTATAGCGGCAGCGCCCGCAGTAGTCGGACATCCGGTCGATGTAGGCGCCGGAGGCGGCGTAGGGCTTGGAGGCGAGGAGGCCGCCGTCGGCGAAGAGGATCATGCCGTGGACGTTCGGCAGTTCCACCCACTCGTAGGCGTCGGCGAAGACGGCGAGGTACCACGCCTCCACCTCGGCGGGACGGATGCCGGCGACGAGCGCGAACATGCCGGTCACCATCAGCCGCTGGATGTGGTGGGCGTAGCCGGTGCGGCGGATGTCCCCGACCACCTCGCGGATGCAGGCAAGATCCGTCTCGCCGCTCCAGTAGAACCAGGGGAGCGGCCGGTCGGCGGCGAGCGCGTTGGTCTGTGCATAGCCCGGCATCTCCATCCAGTAGATGCCCCGGACGTACTCCCGCCAGCCGAGGATCTGGCGGACGAAGCCCTCCACCGCGTTGAGCGGCGCCCTGCCCTCCCGGTAGGCGCGCTCCGCCGCCGCGCAGACCTCGCGCGGCTCGAGGAGGCCGACGTTGAGGCAGGGCGACAGCAGCGAGTGGAAGAGGAAGGGCTCCCCCGCCTTCATGGCGTCCTGGTAGTCGCCGAAGTTGCCGAGGCACTCGCCGAGGAAATCGTCGAGGGCGGCGAGCGCATCCCGCCGCGTCACCGGCCAGCCGAACGGCTCGAGGTCGCCGAAGTTGTCCGGGAAGCGCCGGGCGACCAGGTCGAGCACCTCGCGGGTGACCGGGTCCGGCGGAAAGCGACGGCGATCCGGCGGGGCGAGGCCCTTCGGGAGGCTCTTGCGGTTCTCCCGGTCGTAGTTCCACTCGCCGCCCGAGGGCCGGTCCCCGTCCATGAGGATGCCGGTCTGGCGGCGCATCTCGCGGTAGAAGAACTCCATCCGGTAGCCGCGCCGGTCTGCGGCCCAGCGGCGGAAGCGCTCGCGCGAGGCGAAGAACCGCCCGTCGTCGAGGATCTCGACCGCCACGCCGAGGTCGCTTTCCCAGCGGCGCATGGCGGCGAGCACCCGCCATTCGCCGGGCTCGGTCACCACCACCCGGTCCGCCCCGTGGCGCTCCACCGCCCGCTTCACCTCGCCGCCGAAGGAGCCGGTGTTGCCGGGGTCCTCCAGGCGCACGTAGTCGACCGTGATCCCCTGCGCCCGCAGGTCGTCGGCGAAATGGCGCATGGCGGAGAGGACGAAGGCGATCTTCTGCTTGTGGTGCGGGACGTAGGTCGTCTCCTCCATCACCTCGGCCATCAGCACCACGTCGCCCGGGGCGAGGTCGGAGAGGGTGGCGATCGAGCGGGAGAGATGGTCGCCGAGGAGGAGGCGCAGCGTCGTCATCGCGCCACCGCCCGGCCGCGGCGCTTCAACTCGCCCCGGCAGCGGTCGGAGCAGGCGCGCACCTCCTCCCAGCAGCGTTGCCACTTCCGCCGCCAGGCGAAGGGCCGCCCGCAGGCGGCGCAGGTCTTCACCGGCAGGTCGCCCTTGCGACGCATCCTCGTCATGCCCTCGTCCGTCGTTGTCTGTCGTCCGCGAATACGGGCGCAGGCGTCCGCCGGATCCCGTCAGCGCCGCTTTGTCTTGATGGCCGGCAGCGCCTGGTCCACCGTCGGGAGGTCGGCCCAGGGATCGGCGGTCATGTGGCGCAGCCGCGCCGGCAGCGTCTCGACGGTGAAGTGCGCCGGTCCGAGCGAGGGCGTCAGCTCGTCCCAGCCGAGCGGCGTGGCGACGGTCGGCCGCGCCCGCGCGCGGGTGGAATAGGCGGCGACCGCGGTGGCGCCGCGGGCGTTGCGCAGGTAGTCGACGAAGATGCGGCCCTTGCGCGCCTTCAGCGGCAGCGCGTCGGTGTAGCGGTCGGGCTGGTCGGCGGCCATGCCGGAGGCGATCGACAGGGCGAAGGCCTTGGCCGCCGTCCAGTCCGCCTTCGGCGCCAGTGGCACGACCACGTGCAGCCCCTTGCCGCCGGTGGTCTTCAGGAAGGAGACGAGGCCCTCGGCCGCGAGCCGATCGCGGACGGCAGCCGCCGCCTCGACCACCGCGGAGAAGGCGAGGCCCTCGTCCGGGTCGAGGTCGAACACCAGCCGGTCGGGCCGGTCCGGGTCGTCGATCCGCGCGCCCCAGGGGTGGATCTCGAGGACGCCGGCCTGGACGAGGGCGATCAGGCCGTCGAGATCCTCGATGTAGAGCACCTCCTCGTCGCCGACCTTCCGCCGCTTGACCGCCTCGCTCATGCCGGCGAAGGCGTGCTTCTGGAAGAAGCAGTCCGCGCCGACGCCGGACGGGCAGCGGACGAGCGCCAGCGGCCGGCCGGTGACGTGCGGCAGGATGAAGTCGGCGATGCCGGCGTAGAAGTCGGCCAGGCCCTGCTTGGTGATCCCCGCCTCCGGCCAGAACAGCCGGTCCGGATGGGTGAGGACGCCGGCGCCCGCCGCGGCACGGCCGCCGTCGCCGGGCGCACCATCGACCGCCCCGGCCTCGCGGACCGCCTCGGCCGGGGCCTTGTCCTCGCGCAGGCCCTTGAAGGAGGCGTGGCGGAGCAGTCCCTCGGCGGTGCGGCCGCGCAGCTCCACCTCGGCGACGTGCCGCGGCTCGACCCAGCGCACCCCCTTCGCCGCCCCGGTCGGAAGCTTCTCCGCGAAGGGAGGGTCCGGCCGCCGCTCGGCGTCGAGGAGGGCGTGGAGGCTCGCCGCCATGTCCGCGGTGAAGCCGGTGCCGACCCGGCCGACATGGACGAGCCGGCCGTCCTGGTACTGGCCGAGCACCAGCGACCCGATCGCCTTGCGCCGGGTCGAGGACGGCACGAAGCCGGCGACGACGAAGTCCTCCGCCTCCACGCACTTCACTTTCAGCCAGCTGCCGCCGCGGCCGGATCGGTAGGGCGCGTCCCGCTTCTTGGAGATGATCCCCTCCAGCCCCAGCCGGCAGGCGTGCCGCGCCATCGCCGGCCCGTCGCCCTCCATGTGGTCGCTGTAGCGCACCCGACCGTCCGCCGGCAGGTCGTCGAGGAGCGCGGCGAGCCTCAGCTTGCGCTCCACCTGCGGCACGCGGGTGTAGTCCTCGCCGTCGAGGTGGAGGAGGTCGAAGACATGATACACCATCCGGTCGGTGCGGCCCGCCCCGAGATCGGCCTGCAGCGCGGCGAAGCTGGAGACGCCGCCCTCGTCCTCCACCACCACCTCGCCGTCGATCAGCGCGGCTCCCGCCGCAACGCCGGAGAGGGCCTCGGCGATGGGGGCGAAGCGGTCGGTCCAGTCGTGGCCCCGGCGGGTGAGCATGCGCGCCTTGCCGCCCTCGATCCGCGCCTCGACGCGGTAGCCGTCGAACTTGATCTCGTGCAGCCAGCCGGCGCCCTCGGGCGCCGTGTCGGAGAGGGTCGCGAGGCAGGGCTCGACGAAGGGCGGCAGGATGCCCTTCCTCGCTCCCTTCGGCGCGGCGGGATTCGGCCCCCTGGCGCGCGCCGGCCTCGCCGCCTCGGCCTTCGCCTTCGCCCCGGCGCGGGCGGCATGGTCGGCGCGCACCTCGCCCCCGGCGGCGAGGTCGTCGTTGGTGCGGCCGGAGATCACCGAGGTGGTCTCCTCGGCGACGATCTCCGGCTCGCCCTCGGCACGGGCGAAGGCGTCGCCGCCCTTGATCAGCAGCCACTGCTCCGTCTTCTCGCGCGCCCGGGGGCGCATGCGGACGAGGTGCCAGCGGCCGTGCAGGCGCTCGCCGTCGAGCTCGAACTCGAGGTGGCCCTTGTCGTAGCCCTTGTGCGGGTCGCCGTCGGCCGTCCAGCGGCCCCGGTCCCAGACGATCATGGTGCCGCCGCCGTACTCGCCGGCGGGGATCACGCCCTCGAACTCCAGGTACTCGATCGGGTGGTCCTCGGTGTGAACGGCGAGGCGCTTCTCCGACGGGACGAGGCTCGGCCCTCGGGTCACGGCCCAGCTCTTCAGGACGCCGTCGAGCTCGAGCCGCAGGTCGTAGTGGAGCCGGCGCGCCGCGTGCTTCTGGACCACGAAGCGGCCGATGCTCTCCGCCGGCGCGGCGCCCTTCGGCTCGGCGGTGCGGCCGAAGTCGCGCTTGGCCTTGTAGGGGGCGAGCTTGTCGGCCCCGTCCGCCGGCGCCGCCTTCGCCCGCCCCGCCGGCCGCGTCTTCGCGCGCTCCTTGTCCGCCGCATTCGTCCGCGCCGGGGCCGGCGTGCTCGCCCTCGCCATCGGCTAGCCCGCCTTCCGGCCGCGCGTCTTCGTCGAGGGCTTGGCGGTCGGGGCCGGCTTCTCGGCAGGCGGCTTGCGCTTCGCCGCCGGCTTCTTCGCGGCGCGCTCGGCGGCGGTCTTCGAGGGCGCCTTCTTCGGCTGGTCCGCCTCGATCGACCGCTTCAGCGCGTCCATCAGGTTGACGACGTTGGAGGGCTTCGGCTGGCTCGGCGCCTCCGGCGGGGCCTCGCCGCCCTGCTTGGCGCGGACCATCTCGACGACGGCCTTCTCGTAGCGGTCCTCGAAGGTCTCCGGCTCGAAGTCGCCCGACTTGGTGTCGATGATGTGCGCGGCGAGGTCGCGCATCTCCTTGGGGATGTCGAGGTCGGGGATGTCCTCGAAATAGGGCTCCTCGCCGCGAAGCTCGTAGGGATAGCGCAGCACCGTCCCCATCAGGCCACGGCCGAGCGGCTCGAGCAGCAGCATCCGCTCGCGGCGCGCGATCACCACCCGGGCGACCCCGGCGCGGCCCCGCTGGCGCATGGCGTCGCGGATGACGGCGAAGGCCTCGTTAGCGACCTGGTCGTCGGGGGCGATATAGTAGGGCGCGTCGAGGTGGCGGGCGTCGACCTGGTCGCGCGGCACGAAGCGCTCGATGTCGATGGTGTGGGTGCTCTCCATGCGGATCGCCTCGAGGTCCTCGTCCTCGACGAGGATGTAGCTGTTCTTGCCGACGCGGTAGCCCTTCACCTGGTCCTCCGCCTCGACGACGTCGCCGGTCTCGGCATCGACGTATTGCCGCTTGACCCGGTTGCCGGTCTGGCGGTTCAGCGTGTTGAAGCTGACGCGGGCCGTTTCCGTGGTCGCCGGGTACAGCGCCACGGCGCAGGACACCAGCGACAGCTTCAGGTAGCCCTTCCAGTTCGCGCGCGCTGCCATGGCATAACCTCGCTGGAGTGTCTTTTCGCCGCGGCGGTTTTTCTTCGGGCGGCGAGTCGTGCACGGCCGGGGCCGACGCCTTCGCGCCGCCCGCCGGAGTCAACGAGGCTCGCCCTCGAGTCGTTCCGGGGGCTTCACGACTCGCCCGCGACCGGCGAATACTTCGAACGGCAGCTCGCAGAATAACCCGAAACGGAACCGACTCCCGCGAATTATGAAATCATGACTCTCGCCCCACCCTTCTGCCTCGCCGTGGCCGGCCGCCTCGCCGGCATTCCCGCCGTCCGGCTCCGACGGGCGGTGGAGGCCGCGGGCGGGCGGCTCGCCCGCCGGCCGGGGCGACAGGTGGACGTGCTGGTGCTCGCGCGCGGATCGGCCGCCGCGGTCCTCGCCGACGGGCCGACGCCGCGGCTGCCGGCGGGCGTGGCGCCGGGGGTCCGGCTGGTCGGGGAGCGCGAGGCGCGGGAGGCGCTGGGGTTCTCGGCCCCTTTCGAGCCGGAGCTGAAGTCGATGTCGGTCGAGGAGGTCGCGCGGACGGCGGGCCTCGATGCGTCGGTGCTGGAGGCGCTGGCGCTCTACGACATCGTCCGGCCGGTCGGCGGCCGCCTCGGCTTTCGCGACCTCCTCGCCGCCCGCGAGGTGGCCCGCCTCTCCGCCCGCGGGGTTCCGCTCGCCTCGATCGTCGACGCGGCGGTCCGGCTGGAGCGCTCCGGCCGCAGCCTCGCCGACACCCGCCTCGCCGAGACGCCCTTCGGCGACATCGCCCAGAGCGTCGGCGGCCGGCTCGCCGGCCTCGACGGGCAGCTCGCGCTCGACCTCGGCGACGCGGGCGAGAGCGCCGACGAGGTGTTCGCCCGGGCCGAGGCGGCCGAGGAGGGCGGCGACCTCGAGGCGGCGGAGCGCAACTGGCGGCGGGCGATGCGGATCGATCCGGCCGACCCGACGCTCCCCTTCAACCTCGGCAACCTGCTCGACGGGACGGGCCGCGCGGACGAGGCGGCGCTCGCCTACCGGCTCGCCATCGCCCGCGACCCGCGCTTCGCCGAGGCCTGGCTCAATCTCGCGGTGCTGGAGGAGCAGAGGGGGCGCGACGCGGTTGCCGACGACGCCTATTCTGCCGCGCTCGCCGCCCGGCCGGGCTACCCGGACGCGGCCTGGTCGCGGGCGCTGTTCCTCACCCGCCGGGGCCGTCTCGCCGAGGCGGCGCCGCTGTGGCGGGCGGTGCTCGCCGCCGGCCCGTCGCCGGAGGACGCGCGGGCGGCACGGCGTTTCCTCGCCCTCTGCCACGCGGGGGGAGAAGCGGCGGCCGGCCCGGCGGGCGCGCCGGCCGCCGGCGGGCTCAGCCGGCCCGGGCGCTGAGCTTTTTCTCGGACGTCGATCCGGAGCCGGCGTAGCGGCGGATCATCGAGGCGCAGAACTCCGCGAACTCCTCCGGCACCAGCGGGGCGCTGGTGTGGTGCGGGGCGATGCCGCGGTGCTCCGGGGTGAAGCAGAAGGTCACCGTCACGTCGAAGTCGGCGAGGACCTCCATCTGCCGGTCGAACCAGTCGAGGGCGTTCGGCCGGAAGCTGTCGGCCCAGGAGAGGCCGGTCCGCATGTGGGTGACGCCGAGCCGCTTCATCCACTTCACCGCCTCGTCGAGGCGGTGGTCCTCGTAGTGGAACCACTGCACCACCCCGAGTTCCGGGGTATGGCGGGCGAAGACGTCGAGCGCCGGCTTCGGCGTGCCGTCCTCGCGCAGCAGCCCCATGTAGAAGTGCCGGTAGTAGGACGAACCCTCCGCCTCGCGGTGGCGCGTCGTCGCCTCCCAGGCGCGCGGCAGGTCGTAGAGGCTGTACCACTGGATGCGCGGCGAGCGGCCGCGGATCAGCTCGGCGGTCCGCTGCAGCCCCCAGGCCTGCACCTCCTCGGCGCCGAAGGTGGAGACGCCGACCTCCGAGACCCACACGGGCAGGTCGGTGACCGCCCGGATCTCCTCGATCCGCTTCGGCCACTCGTGGATCTGCCAGAGGTTCCAGTCGAGCGGGAAGCCGTGCACGGCGACGGCGTCGACGTGGTCCAGCACGCCGTAGCCCTTCAGCCGGCCGATGAAGCCCGGGTCGATCGGCGAGATGCCGCCGAGGACGCGGGTGACGTCGGGATTCTCCGCCGCGATCGCGTCGCCGGCAAGAATCGCCATCCGGGCGAACTTCTCCCACTCCGGGTCGATCTCCGGATCCCAGTGGGACTTGTTGTTCGGCTCGTTCCAGATCATCGCCGACCCGATCATCGCGCCCTCCCCGCCGGCCGCGCCGCGCCCTCGTGGCCCGGCTCCGGCCCGAGCCGGCAGACGTAGACCTCCTCCTCCGGATGCGCCTCGATGGCGAAGCCGGCGCTGCGCAGCATCGCCTCCATGCAGGCGCGGTTCGGCACCCACCAGTTGGTGGGGTCGCCCGAGTAGTGGTGCTCGAGGAAGTGCAGCTTCGGGAAGTCCGGGCGGTCGAACAGGTCCGTCTCGGTGAAGGGATAGTCGGCGGCGAGTTCGGCGACCTCGCCGCTGCCGCGCTGCATCGACTGGACCACCAGGAGGTCGCCGACCGCCTCCTCGCGCAGCAGGTCGAGGGCGAGCAGCGGGTGGCGGAGGTGGTAGAGCACGCCCATGAACAGCACCACGTCGAAGCGCTCGCCAAGGAGGCCGACGTCGTAGACGGAGAGCCGGCGGTACTCGATGTCGAGCCCCTCCACCTCGGCGGCGAAGCGGGCCTGGGCGAGGTAGGCCTCGTCGGAATCGATGCCGACCACCCGCGCCGCGCCGCGCCGCTTCATCTCCATGGCGTAGAAGCCGGCGTTGCAGCCGATGTCGAGCACGCTGCGGCCGGAGAGGTCGGCCGGGATCGCGCTCTCGAACTTGCGCCACTTGAGGCGCGGATAGTCGCCGAGGAAATGCTCCGGCGCGGTGCGCACCCCGCCGAGCTCGATGTTGTGGAACCAGGGTCCGAGCGCCTCGATGCGGCGCCGGATCTCCTCCGGCGGCAGCGCCGAGGCGGCTCCCGCCCTGGTGGCCTCGCGGACCGTCATGCCGTCACCTCGTTCAATCCCGTCAGCTGGGCGCCCCAGGCGCCGATGGAAAGGGTCGTCACCGACGCCGGCGCGATCTCCAGCCGCGGCCAGGCGTCGAGCGGCGCGCCGACCACCCACAGCACGACCGCCTTGATCACGTCGGCGTGGCTGACGAGCGCCAGCCGCCGCCCGTCCGCGCCGTCCGAGACCCGCTGCAGGAAGCCGACGGCCCGGTGCTGGACGTCGAGCATGGTCTCGCCGGCCGGCGTGCGGGCGAGGCTGCGCACCGCGTTCCAGCGCCGCCACTCAGGGTCCACGTCGAGGTCGTCGAAGCGGCGGCCGGACCAGGCGCCGAAGTCGATCTCGTCGAGCTCCTCCGCGGTGCGGATCGGCCCCGCGCCGGTGCCGGCGGCGATCGCCTCGGCCGTCTCGACGGTGCGCTCCCGCGGGCTCGCCCAGATCTCCGAGGGCGGCTCCAGCCGCATCCGCCCGGCGAGGCGCGCGGCCTGGGCGAGGCCCTCGGGACCGAGCACGACCCCGGCCTTGCGGCCGGCGAGATAGCCGCCGACGTCGTCATGGGCGGCGTGGCGCACGAGCAGCACCGTCACCGTCACTTGGCGGGAACGAGCGGCCGCCCGTCCTCCGCCTCCGTGGCGGGCCTCGCCGCGTCACGTCGGCCGGCGCCGGCGGGCTCGCCGGCGATGAAGCGCTCGGTCAGCTCGTGCGCTTCGGCGTCGGTGAACTGCACCGGCGGCGACTTCATGAACCAGGAGGAGGGGCCGACCAGCGCCCCGCCGATGCCGCGGTCGAGGCCGAGCTTGGCGCAGCGGACCGCGTCGATGACGACGCCGGCCGAGTTGGGCGAGTCCCACACCTCGAGCTTCAGCTCCGCCGACAGCGGCACGCCGCCGAAGGTGGTGCCCTCGACGCGAATGTAGGCCCACTTGCGGTCGGTCAGCCAGGGCACGTGGTCGCTCGGGCCGACGTGGACGCTGCCCGCCGGCAGCGGCGAGCCGAGCTGGCTCGTCACCGCCTGGGTCTTGGAGATCTTCTTCGACTCCAGCCGGTCGCGCTCCAGCATGTTGAGGAAGTCGGTGTTGCCGCCGAAGTTCAGCTGGTAGGTCTGGTCGAGGCGCACGCCCCGCTCGCGGAAGAGGTTCGCCAGCATGCGGTGGACGATGGTGGCGCCCACCTGGCTCTTGATGTCGTCGCCGACGATCGGCAGCCCGGCTTTCTCGAAGCGCTCCCGCCATTCCGGCCGCGAGGCGATGAACACCGGCATGCAGTTGACGAAGGCTGAGCCGGCCTTCAGCGCCTCGCCGGCGTAGTACTCGGCGGCGCGCTCGGAGCCGACCGGCAGGTAGGAGACGACCACGTCCGTCTTCGTCCGACGCAGCACCTCGGCGACGTCGACCGGCGGCGCCTCGTCCTCCTCGACGATCGAGGCGAGGTAGCGGCCGATGCCGTCCAGCGTCGGCCCGCGCTCAACTACCACCCCCGTCGGCGCCACGTCGGCGAAGCGGATGGTGTTGTTCGGCGGCGCCGCGATCGCCTCGGCGAGGTCGCGGCCGACCTTGCCGCGGGCGATGTCGAAGGCGGCGGACACTTCGATGTCGCGGATCCGGTAGCCGCCGAGGTCGACGTGCATGAGCCCGGGCACCGTCTCGCCGTCCCGGGCGTCGCGATAGAAGGCGAGGCCCTGGACGAGGGCCGACGCGCAGTTGCCGCAGCCCACCAGGGCGATCCGCACCGTCTTGGAACCCACCGGATGCTCCTTTCGCCTGCGTTCGAGGATCAACACGGAAATCCGAACAGATCCGGGCCGGAATGGTTCCCCGCCGGGATCGGAGCCGCGGCCCGGAACGTTTCGTCAGCGGCGGAGGCGAGCAGTGGAGCGGCATCGGGCATGTGGGTCTACGGCGACCAGGAGCGGACGGCGACAGCGGCGAGGGAGGCGGCGCGGCTTTGGGCGGCCGCCGCGGAGGCGGACCGGCTGCCGCCGGGGATCGCCCGCCACGGCGCTGCGGTCGGCGTCCTCGTGGCGGCCTCCGAACTCGTCCAGGGCGTCCTCGACGCCGACATGGAGGCGGCGGGTCGGGACCGGGCCGGGCCGCTGCAGGACGCGGGCGGCCGGCTGCTTCTCTCGCTCGCCCGGTCGGTCGAGGCGTCTCGGCGCACGGGGTTCGCCGGCGCCCCGCTCGACCTCGGCGGGATCCGTGGCGCCCTGGCCGCGCTCGCGCTCGCCCGCCCGCTGCGCCTTCGCCGGGCGGAGGGGCACGCCTTCTACGCGGTCTACCCGGAGGCCTATGCGGCGGCGGCGGAGCGGTCGGGGCTCGGCCCGGGCACGCGGGTGGTCGGCATCCGCAGCATCGGCTGCGGCCTCGCCGGGATGGTCGCCGCCGCGCTCGGGGCGGCGCCGCCGGTGTTCCTGCGGCCGGTCGGCGATCCCTTCGACCGACGGATCGAGGCGGACGGGGCGCTGGTCGCGGCGGTGGCCGGCGACGGGCCGGTGGCGGTGGTCGACGAGGGCCCGGGGCTCTCCGGCAGTTCCTTCGCCGCCGTGGTCCGCCGGCTGGAGGCCGCGGGGGTCGAGCCGGAGCGGATCCATCTCTTCCCGAGCCATGCCGGCGATCCCGGCCCGGAGGCCTCGGCGGAGGTCCGCGCGACCTTCGCCCGGACGCGGCGGCACGTCGCCGGGCTCGAGGCGGTGACCGGGCGGGACGGGGACGGAACCGTCCGCCTCGCCGGCTGGGTGGAGGCGCTGGCAGGGGCCCTCGACGGGCCGCCGCAGGACCTCTCCGGCGGGCGCTGGCGTGCGCTCCTCGGCCGGGCGCCCGAGGACCTGCCCGCCGTCGACGCCGGCCGCGAGCGGCTGAAGTGGCGGTTCAGCGCCGGGGGGAGGCCCATCGTGGCCCGCTTCGCCGGGCTCGGGGCGGAGGGGCCGCGCAAGCTCGCCGACGCCCGGCGCCTTTCGACGGAGGGGCTTGTCCCGCGCCCGCTCGGCCTCGTCCACGGCTTCCTCATCGAGGAGTGGGTCGAGGGCGATCGGCTCGACCTTGCCGCCGGCGGGGACCGGCGAGGGCTCGCCGCCGCGCTCGGCCGCCACCTCGGCCGGCGGGCGGCCCTGCTCGAGCCCGCGACCGGCGGCGCGTCGCTGGAGACGCTCGCGGCGATGACGCGGCGGAACGCGGCACTGGCGATCGGCGACGAGGCCGCCGCCCGCCTCGCCGCCCGGCTGGACGGCATCGCCCGGCTCGAGCCGCGCCTCCGGCGGGTCTCGACGGACGGGCGGCTGCAGCCGGTGGAGTGGATTGCTGCCGGGTCGGCCGGGCGGCTGGTCAAGACCGACGGGCTGGACCACGGGTCGGCGCACGACCTCGTCGGCTGCCAGGACATCGGCTGGGACGTAGCGTTGGCATCGCTGGAGTTCGGCTTCGACGCCGGCGAGGATGCGGCGCTCACGGCGGCGGTCGAGGCCGCCGGCGGCCCGCCCGTCGACCGCGACCTCGTCGAGGCCCTCCGGCCCTGCGTCGCCGCCTTCCAGGTGGGCCTCTGGGCGACGGCCTCGGGCGCCGGGCCCGGCGACGAGGCGCGGATCGCCCGGCGCCGGCGTTCGTTCGAGGCCGTTCTGCGGCGGCTCGCCGGAGGGCCGGGCGGGGGCTGACGCGGCTGCCTCTCGCGTCGCCCGGGGAACATCACCCCCCGCTTCCGACTTTCTTTTGCGAAAAGGTCGAAGCCGCGACTAGGCGGCCACCGGACCGAGACCAGAAAAGGACCCGGCTCATGTTGAAATTCATCGGCGGCACCGTCGGCATCATCTTCCTGATCGGCCTGATCGTGGTGATCGGCATCCTCGCCCTGATCTTCTGAAGCGGCACTGCCGGGCCCCGGACGCGAAAGGGCCGCCCGCGCGGGTTCGCGGGGCGGCCCTTTTCCGGACGTCGGAGGATCAGCGGGCGCGGGCGACCGGCTCGACCACCCGCCGCGGCGCGGTGCGCCCGAGGTCCGCCAGCACGGTCTTGCGGAGCTTCAGGATCGTGCCCGGCGGCACGGTGGTGGCGTTGGCGTGCTCCTGGTCGCAGGCGTCCATTCCCGAGTTGGCGCAGGCGTGAGCGGCGTCGACATTGGTCTTCTGGTTGCAGGCCGAGATGACGTGGTTGTAGCAGTCGCCGAGCGACGAGGCCGGCGAGGCGGAGGCCGGGGCCGAGGCGGCGGCGAGGACGACGGCGGCGGCGAGAACGATCGACTTCATGGCGTTTCCTTCCTTGTGTCCGGCCGGCGCGCTGTCGGCCGGTCCATGTCCGCCGGTTACGGTCTGCAAAAATCGAATATTTCCGGTGGTGCGAAAGGCCGGGGATAATTTTGCGCAAGGGGTGACTGTCCGGGCGAGGCTCGGGGCGATTAAAATCAATGAAGTCAAGTGGTTGAAAGGTGGATCCCGGCTTTCGCCGGGATGACGGCTTGGGGACGGAGCGGGCGTGCGTGCGCACCGGACGGCGCTTCGGCAACCGGAAATCGGGCTCCTGGCACAAAAGAAAGCGGCGCGGGCCGGGCCCGCGCCGCCGGATCGTCCCTCAGCTTGCCTCAGACGTACTTGCGCCAGTCGTGCTCCTCTCGGAAGCCGAGGACCTCGCGGATCTTGGCGTTGGAGATCGGCGCCTCGTGGCCCTCGATGGGCCGGGTGTGCGGCACGTTCGGGCACCAGTGCTTCAGGAACTCCGCCGTCGGCTGGTCGGCGGTGATGGAGTCGTTGACCGCGTTGAACACCTGGAAGCCGAGGCCGTCCTTCTCGATGCAGAGGTGGACGATCTGGCCGAGGTCGCGGGCGTCGATGTAGCTCCAGGCGTTGCGCTTGCGGCTCGCCGGGTTCTTCACATAGTCGGGAAAACGGTCGTACTCGTGCGGCTCGATGACGTTGCCGATGCGCAGCGCGTAGATGTCCGCCCCGGTGCGCATGGCGAAGGCGCGGGCCGTCTTCTCGTTGACCACTTTGGACAGGCCGTAGCTGTCCATCGGGTCGACGTCGTAGTCCTCGGTCAGCGGAAGGGAATGGAAGTCCTTGTCGCCCTCGGCGAAGCAGACGCCGTAGGTGGTCTCGCTGGAGGCGATCACCACCTTGCGGATGCCGAGCTTCACCGCCGCCTCGATGACATTGTAGGTGGACATCACGTTGGCCTCGAAGGTCACGTTGTCCGGCTGGATCAGGATGCGCGGGATCGCGGCGAAATGTACCACCGCGTCGACCGGGGCCGGTCCCTTGCCGGTCTCCAGCCCCTCGAAGCCGAAGTGCATGGACAGGGCGTTGAACACCTGGCCGCTGTCGGTCACGTCGGTGACGAGGGTCGGCACGCCCGGGTGGTCGAGCGGCTTCAGGTCGAGATTGAGCACCTCGTAGCCCTTGTTCACCAGCCAGGGCACCACGTGCCGGCCCGCCTTGCCGCTGCCGCCCGTGAACACGATCCGCTTCTTCATCTCGATCCTCCTGGGAATGCGCTCCGGCCGGCGGGCCGTCCTCCTCCGCCGAGCCGGGAGGACTTTGTGCAACCCTCGACGGGAGATCGTCAACCGCGCGGCGGCGGCGTTCGCAAAAAACGTTGCCGATTCGGACGACGGACAATAGACATTCTGGACATCGCTCCGCCCGCGGCCCGGCCGGCCCGCCGCGGGACCGTCTCCCGGCCGGCAGAGACCCCTTCGAGGACATTTCGCATGCGGCTCGGCCTCGGCCTGATCGGCTCCGGTTTCATGGGCAGGACCCACGCCTTCGGCTTCACCAACGCCAACATCGTGTTCGACCTGCCGGTGAAGGTCGACCGGGTGGTGCTGGCGGACGTCGACGCCGAGCGCGCCGCGGCCGCGGCGCGCGCCTTCGGCTTTCCCGCCTCCACCGGCGACTGGCGCGAGCTGGTCGCCCGGCCGGACGTCCACGTCGTCGCGATCACCACGCCCAACGTGTTCCACCGGGAGATGGCGCTCGCCGCGATCGCCGCGGGCAAGCACGTCTACTGCGAGAAGCCGCTCGCGCCGACGGCCGCCGAGGCGCTGGAGATGACCGAGGCGGCGGAGCGGGCCGGGGTCGTCACCGCCGTCGGCTTCAACTACCTCAAGAACCCGATGATGAAGCTCGCCCGCGACATCATCGACAGCGGCGAGATCGGCGAGGTGCGCTCCTTCACCGGCGTCCACGCCGAGGACTACATGATGGACCCGGCGAGCCCCTGGACCTGGCGGCTCGACCCGCGCGGCGGCGGCGGCGCGCTGGCCGACCTCGGCAGCCATGTGGTGGCCACCGCGCGATACCTCGTCGGGGACATCGCCGAGGTGATGGGCGACGTGGTTACCGTGGTGCCCGAGCGGCCGGACGGCACCGGCCGCGGCGGCGTCCGCAAGGTCGAGGTGGAGGACATCGGCCGCGCCTTCCTGCGCTTTCGCAGCGGCGCCACCGGGTCGCTGGTGGCGAGCTGGGTCGAGAGCGGGCGCAAGATGCGGCACGACTTCGACATCGCCGGCTCGAAGGGCGGGATCTCCTTCAGCCAGGAGCGGTTCAACGAGCTCGAACTCTACACCACCTCGGACGGGCGCGGCCGCTCGGGCTTCCGCCGCATCTTCGCCGGGCCGGAGCACGAGCCCTACGGCGCCTTCTGCATCGCCGGCGGCCACCAGATCGGCTTCAACGACCTGAAGACCATCGAGGTCGCCGACTTCCTGAAGGCCATCGCCGGGGAGGCCTCCGGCCACGCCGATTTCCGCGAGGGCCTCGCCGTGCAGCGCACGCTGGAGGCGATCTACCGCTCGGCCGCGCGGGGCGAGTGGACCCGGGTCGAATGACGCAAGGGGAGGGCGGCGGCCGCCGTCCTCCCCTCGCCGTCCGGTCGGCCGCGCCTTCGACCGTCACGTCTTCCTGTCGTCGCTCCCCGGGATCCAGCTGCCGAGGACCTGCTTGGTCGCCTGGCCGATGACGCCGGCGGTGTCGCTGTCGCCCTTCACCAGGCTGGAGGTGAAGTTGTAGGCCTGCGTCAGGGTGATGTGCGGCGGCAGCGGCGGCACGTTCGGGTCCGTCTTGACCTCGAGCACCGTGGGGCGGCCGGCCGACAGCGCCCGGTCCCAGGCCTCGCCGAGCCTCTCGGGATCGTCGCAGTAAATGCCCTCGAGTCCGATCAGCTCGGCGAACTTGTGGTAGGGCACGTTCGGGATGTCCTGGGTGGCCTCGAACTTCGGGTCGCCCTGCATCACCCGCTGCTCCCAGGTCACCTGGTTGAGGTCCTCGTTGTTGAAGACGCAGACCACGAAGGTGTGGTTCTGCCAGGTCCGCCAGTACTTCGCCGCGGTGATCAGCTCGGCCATGTTGTTCATCTGCATGGCGCCGTCGCCGACCAGCGCCACCACCGGCCGGTCCGGATGGGCGAACTTGGCGGCGATGGCATAGGGCACCGCCGCGCCCATCGAGGCGAGGCCGCCGGAGAGCGAGCCCATCATGCCGCGGCGGAGCTTCACGTCGCGGGCGTACCAGTTGGCGCAGGAGCCGGAGTCCGACGTGACGATGCAGCGGTCCGGCAGCCGCGGCGACAGCTCCCAGGCGACCCGCTGCGGATTGACCGGGTCGGCGGAGGCCATCGCCCGCTCCTCCAGCGTCTTCCACCACTCGGCGACGTTTGTCTCGATGCCCTCGCGCCAGGAGCGGTCGGTCTTGTGCTCGAGAAGCGGCAGCAGGAACCGCAGCGTCTCGGCCGCGTCGCCGACGAGGTTGACCTCCATGGGGTAGCGGATCGAGAGCATGCCGGGGTCGATGTCGATCTGCACGCCGCGGGCCTGGCCCTCCTTCGGCATGAACTCCGAATAGGGGAAGCCCGAGCCGATCATCAGCAGCGTGTCGCACTCCATCATCATGTCCCAGCTCGGCTTGGTGCCGAGCAGGCCGATCGAGCCCGTGACGTAGGGAAGGTCGTCGGGCAGCACGGCCTTGCCGAGCAGCGCCTTGGCGACGCCGGCGCCGAGCCGCTCGGCGAGGGCCTCGATCTCCGGCGTGGCGGCGAGCGCGCCGGCGCCGACGAGGATCGCGACCTTCCTGCCGGCGTTCAGCACCTCGGCCGCCTGCTTGAGGTCCTCCTCGCGCGGCACCACGCTCGGCGGTGCGTAGCCGATGCCGGAGTGGACGGTGCCGTGGGCGCGGGCCGGCGGCGCGTAGTCGAGTTCCTGCAGGTCGTTGGGCATCACGATCGCGGTGACGCGGCGGCGGCCGAGGGCGATGCGCACGGCCCGGTCGATCAGGTGCCGGGTCTGTGCCGGGGTCGACGCCTGGTGGACGAAGTCGCCGGCGACGTCCTTGAACATGCTGGTGAGGTCGATCTCCTGCTGGTAGTGGCCGCCGATCGCGCCGCGCGCCTGCTGCCCGGTGATGGCGAGCACCGGCATGTGGTCGAGGCGGGCGTCGTAGAGGCCGGTGATCAGGTGGCTGGCGCCGGGGCCCGAGGTGGCGAGGCAGACGCCGAGCTCGCCGCTGAACTTGGCGTAGGCCGAGGCCATGAACGCGGCCATCTCCTCGTGGCGGACCTGCACGAAGCGGAACTTGTCGCCGGCGCGCTGCAGCCCGCCGAGCAGGCCGTTGATGCCGTCGCCCGGGTAGCCGAAGATCGTCGTGACGCCCCATTCGCTGAGGCGCTGCCAGAAGAAGTCGCTGACGGTGTCGGCCATGATGCTGCTCCGCGGTTGGAATTCGGGCGAGGGTCGGGCGGCCGCTCGCCGGTCCCTGTCGGAACGGTCGGCGGGCGGTGCATGTTCCCCCCGACCCGCGAGGAACCGGATCAGGCGGGTTGCGGCTCGGCCTCCTCCTCCCGTTCGCGCGGCGGCTCCTCCGGCACCCGCTCCGCCGGCGCGACGGCCCGGGCGAGGCGGAAGGCCGAGTCGACCAGCGCCATGTGGGAAAAGGCCTGGGGAAGGTTGCCGAGCTGCCGGCCGGAGCGGGGGTCGTACTCCTCCGCCATCAGGCCGAGGTCGTTGCGGATGGCGAGCAGCCGGTCGAACAGGCGCCGGGCGTCGTCCAGGCGGCCGGTCATCACATAGGCGTCGACCAGCCAGAAGCCGCAGGCGACGAAGGCCCCCTCCTCCCCGGAGAGGCCGTCGTTGGTCTCCTGCGGCCTATAGCGGTAGACGAACCCGTCCTCGACCAGGTCCTCCTCGATGGCGCGGACGGTGCCGAGGAAGCGCGGATCGTCCGGGCGCACGAATCCCAGCGTCGGCAGCAGCAGGAGGTTCGCATCGACCGCCGAGGCGTCGTAGGACTGCACGAAGCAGCCGCGGTGGGCGCTGAAGCCCTTCGCCATCACGTCGGCGCGGATCTCGTCGCGGACGCTGCACCAGCGGTCGACCGGCCCGGCGATCCCGAAGTCGCGGGCGCTGCGGATGCAGCGGTCGAAGGCGACCCAGGCCATCACCTTGGAGTAGGTGAAGTGGCGGCGGCCACTGCGCACCTCCCACATGCCCTCGTCGGGTTCGCGCCAGCGCGTCTCCAGGTCGTCGAGGAGTTCGACCTGCAGCCCCCAGGCGGCCTCGTTCTCGGGCAGGCCGCCGCGGCGGCCCTGGTGCAGCGCGTCCATCACCTCGCCGTAGACATCGATCTGAAGCTGCTCCGTCGCCGCGTTGCCGACCCGCACCGGCCGCGAGCCGGCGTAGCCCGGAAGCCACGGCACCGCCCATTCGGCAAGCCGCCGCTCGCCGGCGACGCCGTACATGATCTGGATCTGGCCCGGGCTGCCGGCGACGGCGCGGAGCAGCCAGTCCCGCCAGGAACTGGCCTCGTCGAAATAGCCGGCGTTCATCAGCGTCAGCAGCGTCATGGTGGCGTCGCGCAGCCAGCAGTAGCGGTAGTCCCAGTTGCGCTCGCCGCCGATCCGCTCGGGAAGCGAGGTGGTCGCCGCCGCGACGATGCCGCCGGTCGGCGCGTAGGTCAGCGCCTTCAGGGTGATCAGCGAGCGGACCACCGCCTGGGCGACCTCGGGGCCGAGCGCCTCGCAGATCTCGATCCGGTGGCCGCAGAGGCGCGCCCAATGCGACCAGAAGTCCTCGGTCTCCCGAAGCGCCTCGTTCGGATTGATCCGGTTCGGCAGCGGCGCGAAGGAGGAGCCGTAGGTGAAGACGAAGGGCACCACCTGCCCGGCCTCCACCTCGAATTCGGCGACGCTGTGGAGATCCTCGCCGCGCACCTGCACCGGGGTGCGCAGGATGGTCATGTCCGGCCCTGCGACCGCCTGCAGCACGGTGCTGCCGTCGTCCTTGTCGTCGAGGCGGCGCACCCAGGGCACGACGCTGCCGTAGCCGAAGCGGATCACCAGTTCCATCCGCATCGCCACCCGGCCGCGCTCGCCGCGCACCAGGCGGACCACGTCGGCGTTCTCGCCGCGCGGCGGCATGAAGTCGATGAGGGTGACGGCCCCGTCGTCCGTCTCGAAGCGGCTCTCCAGGATCAGCGTCCCGGGACGGTAGCGCCGCGAGGCCGCGATGCCGCCGTCCTTCGGGCCGATGAGGAAGCGGCCGTGCTCGCGGTCGCCGAGCAGCGCCCCGAAGGTGCTGTCGCTGTCGAAGCGCGGCCAGCACAGCCAGTCGACGGACCCGTCGAGGCCGACGAGGGCCGCCGTCTGGCAGTCGCCGATCAGGCCGTAGCTCTCGATGGGCCGCCCCATCGCTCAGAGCCGGATCAGGTTGAGGCCCGTCTCCGGGTCCTTCTTGCGGCGAAGGTGCGGCGCCGCCTCGGTGACGATGACCTCGAGCGTCGGCCGCACGATCCCGCTCTCGAGGTGCCCGGCGATCGCCGACCCGTCCCGACGTCCGAGGACGAGATGCACGTGCAGCGCCGGGTCGCCCGCATCGTCGACGCCGATGTCGCCGAGCATGGAGGCAACCTCCACCTGCTCGTCGACGGGGATCCTGTCGTACGCCTTCCGCTCCCAGTCGAAGTAGGTCACGACCGCGCGCTCGAAGGCGCCGATGGCGGTGATCTGGGCGCCGTTGAGGCCCTCCTCGCGGGCGAAGCGCTTCAGGCACTCCATCGCCTCGTCGCCGCGGTCCATCACCACCGCGAAGGTCCTGAGGCCGGCGTGCTCGTGCAAGAGGGTGCTGCGCATGGCGTCCTCCTTCTCTGTCCGCGTTGTCGTGCTCCAGGTTCAACGATGCCCGGGCCGGTCCGTTCCGTGGCCGGTCTTGACGAGGTCGCGCAGCGCCTCGGCGACATGGCGGGTGCGACGGCCGGTTCCCTGCTCGATCTGCTCGCGGCAGCTGAAGCCGTCGGCGAGGATGGCGGTCGCCTCGTCCTGGCCGCGGACCATCGGCAGGATCACCCGCTCGCCGGCGGCGAGCCCCACCTCGTAGGTCTTCTCGGCGAAGCCGAAGGAGCCGGCCATGCCGCAGCAGCCGGAGGGCGCGAACTCGGCGTCGATCCCCATGGCGGCGAGCAGGCGCTGCTCGCCCTCGCCGCCGATGATGGCGTGGTGGTTGCAGTGGACCTGCACCAGCGCCCGGCGCTCGCCGGCCGGCTCGAGGTCCAGCCGGTCGAGGCGGTCGGCCATGAAGTCGGCGAAGAGGTGGGTCTGCTCCGACAGTCGCCGCGCCTTGGCGTCGTCGGGGAAGAGGTTGACGAGTTCGTCCTTGAAGGCGGCGACGCAGGCGGGCTCGAGGCCGACCATCGGCGTGCCGGCCTCGATCACAGGGTCCAGCACCGAGAGCGTCTGCCGCCACAGGCGCTTGGCGGTGTCGAGCATGCCCTCGTCGTAGAGCGGGCGGCCGCAGCAGAGCGGCCGGCGCGGGATCGACACGGCGTAGCCGGCGGCCTCGAGCACCTCCACGGCGGCGACGGCGGTCTCCGGCCGGAAGAAGTTGTTGAAGGTGTCCGGCCAGAGCACGACCGGCTCCCGCCCCTCGGCCGGCGGCCTGACGCGGGTGTCGAACCAGTCGCCGAAGGTGCGGCGGGCAAAGCGCGGCATCTCCCGCTCGGGCGCGATGCCGCCGATCTTCTTCAGCAGCCTGCCGATCCCGGGCGCGCCGAGGGCGCGGTTGACGAGGTTCGGGGTCTTCGAGGCCGCCCGCGCCCACCAGTAGATGAGGCCCATGGAGTAGGCCGACCGGGGCCTCAGGCGGTTCCGGTAGTAGTGCGAGCGGAACTCGGCCTTGTAGGTGGCCATGTCGACGTTGACCGGGCAGTCGCTCTTGCAGCCCTTGCAGGCGAGGCAGAGCTTGAGGGCGTCCTCCACCTCGTCGCTCTTCCAGCCGTCGTCGATGGCGCCGCCGTGCACCATCTCGAACAGCATCCGGGCCCGGCCGCGGGTGGAGTGCTTCTCCTCGAGGGTGACCATGTAGGAGGGGCACATCACCTGCCCGTCGCTGCTCGGCCGGCGGCACTTGCCGACCCCGACGCAGCGCTCGGCGGCGCCGGCGAAGCCGCCGTCTTCCTGGAAGGCGAAGTGGGTGTGAAGCTCCGGCGGCCGGTAGGACGGGCCGAGCCGCAGGTTCGAGGAAATCGGGTAGGGGTCGACCACCTTGCCCGGGTTCATCCGGTTGCCGGGATCGAAGATCCGCTTGAACTCGCGGAAGGCCTCGATGATTTCCGGCCCGTACATCCTCTCCAGCAGTTCGCCCCTGGCCTGGCCGTCGCCGTGCTCGCCGGAGAGCGAGCCGCCAAGCGAGATCACCAGGTCCGCGGCCTCGTCGAGGAACTTCCGCCAGGCGACGATGCCCTCCTCGCTCTTCAGGTCGTAGCTGATCCGGGCGTGGACCAGGCCGTCGCCGAAGTGGCCGTAGAGGGGCGAGACGTAGCCGTATTTGTCTAGGAGCTTCTTGAAGCCGCGCAGGTAGTCGGCAAGCCTCTCGCGCGGCACCGCCGTGTCCTCCCAGCCCTCCCAGGTCTCCGGCCGGTCCGGCACGTAGGCGCTGCCGGGGAGGCCGGCCTCGCGGATCCTCCAGATCCGCTGCTGCCGCGCTTGGCGGCGGACGAGCCTGGCCTCGTGGTGGCCCCGGTTGCCGAGCGCCTTGCGCAATCCCTCGGCCTTCCCTGCCGCCTCCTCCCCGGTCCGGCCGGCGAACTCGACCACAAGCCAGTTGCTGCCCTCGGGCAGCAGCTTCAGGTCGTCGACGTTGAGGTGCTTGCGCTTCATCGAGTCGACGAGGAAATCGTCGATTCCCTCGCAGCCGACCGGGCCGTGCTCCAGCACCATCGGCACCAGTTCCGCCGCCTCGACGATGTCGTCGACGCCGATGATGAGGAGCACCCGCTCGGGCTCGTGCTCGACCAGCCGGAGGTCGGCGGAGAGCACGGTGACCAGCGTGCCCTCGGTGCCGACCAGCGCCTTGGCGACGTCGAAGCCGTGCTCGGGGTTGAGCTTGTCGAGGTCGGCGTAGCCGGACACGCGGCGGGGAATGTCCGGGTAGGCCGCCCGGATCCGGGGGCCCCAGCGCCGGCGGAAGGCGTCCATTTCCCGGTAGATCTCGGCGAGGCGGCCGCCGCGCTCCTGGATCGCCCGGAACGCCTCGTCGGACGTCTTGCCGGCGGTGAAGCGGACCCCGTCGTAGGTGACCACGTCGAGCGCCTCGACGTTGTCGGCGGTGCGGCCGGTCTGGACCGAGTGCACGCCGCAGGAGTTGTTGCCGATCATGCCGCCGAGGGTGTTGTGGTCGTGCGTCGCCGGGTCCGGCCCGAAGGTGAGCCCGTGCGCCTCGGCCTCGTGGCGCAGGACGTCGAGGACGCAGCCGGGCTCCACCCGGGCGCGCCGGGCGCCGGGGTCGATGTCGAGGACGCGGCGGAGGTACTTGGAGAAGTCGAACACCACGGCGGTGTTGCAGGTCTGGCCGGCGAGCGAGGTGCCGCCGCCGCGCATGGTCACCGGCGCGTCGTGGCGGCGGCAGACCTCGAGGGCCCTGACCACGTCCTCCGCGCTCCGCGGCACCACCACCCCGATCGGCACTTGGCGGTAGTTGGAGCTGTCGGTCGAGTAGAGCGCGCGGTCGCCGGCGCCGAAGCGGACCTCGCCGGAGATCGCCGCGGCGAGGTCGCGGGCGATCTCCCCGGCGGCATCGTGCCCGTCGGTCCAGGCGTCGACGACCCGGCCGTTCGGCGCGCGGTCCTCGTGTCGCCCGCGGGGAGCCTCGGGGCGGGGGTCGGTCTCGCTGACGGACATGGCGGTTCCTCTCTCGTGACGAGAGCGGTTCAGACGGCGAAAGGTTCCGCGTCCGCCTGGCGGAAGGAGAGGCCGTTGCCGGGGCGCGCGAGATCGGGCCGGATCATCCCGTCCGCGGGCTCCGGGGCGCCGTCGAACAGCGAGCGCTCGATCCGGACATGGTCGTGGAACCACTCGACGTTCCTGAGGTTCGGGGCGGCGCAGCAGACCGGCAGGTGGAGCGCCGGCGCGGTGTGCGCCGAGACCGGCAGGCCGGCCGCCTCGGCGAGCGCCGCGGCCCTCAGGAAGCCGGTGTAGCCGAGGCAGCGGGTGGCGTCGGCCTGGAGCACGTCAACGGCCCCGGCGGCGATCATCCGGGCGAAGTAGGCCGGCTCCCAGCCGTATTCGCCGGCGGTGATCTCGATCGGGGCGGGCGCCCGGTCCCGCATCAGCCGCAGGCCGTCGAGGTCGTCGCTGGAGACCGGTTCCTCGAACCAGCCGACGCCGAGGTCGGCGGCGATCTCGGCAATGACCAGCGCCTGCTTGCGGTCGAGCGCGCCGTTGGCGTCGATCATCAGCTCGACGTCGTCGCCGACCGCCTCCCGCGCCGCCTCCATGCGGGCGGGGTCGCGCCCGGGCTCGGCGCCGATCTTCATCTTCACCGCCCGGCAGCCCTCCCGCTCGGCCCAGCCGGACAGCTGGGCGGCGAGGCGGTCGTCGGAGTAGCTGGTGAAGCCGCCGCTGCCGTAGATGGGAACGGCGTCCCGCGCCATCCCGAGGAGGGCGGCGAGCGGCTGGCCGAGCAGCCGGGCCTTGAGGTCCCAAAGGGCTGTCTCCACCGCCGAGATCGCGCCGGCCGTGATGCCGCGGGAGCCCATGTTGCGGACCTCGGCCCGCATCACGTCGAAATGGAGGGGAATCGCCATCGGGTCGCCGCCCTCGACCAGCGGCGCCAGCACGCGCCGGGCGAGGTCCGCGGCCGCCGCGTCGCTGTAGGTGTAGCCGAGGCCGGTGCAGCCGCCGGCCTCGACCTCGACGACGACCAGCGTGGTGGCGTCCCAGGCGTGGGTGCCGTCGGCTTCCGGCGCGTCCGTCGGCAGCCGGAAGGCGCGGGCGCGGATGGAACGGATCGATTCGCTCATGCCCCGCCCAACACGGAAGCGGGCGGCCGGTTCCCCGGCCGCCCGCCGCCTCCGTTCGGCTCACCCGGCGCCCGGCTCAGATCTCCTCGCCGCCCGGGTCGACCGGGTGCTCCGCGTGTCCGCGTGTCTTGCCGGTGTCCCCGGTCGACAGCGGCCGCTGGTCGGCGACGTCGGCGGCCGCCTGGAGCTCCGGGCCCTCGGGGTTGCCGCCCTGGTCGGTCAGGGTCGGGAACTCGCCCTGGTTCTCGTGCATGAGTTCCGGCTCGCCGTTCTCGTCGCCGGCGCCGGCGAGCGGGCGCACCGGCGGCCCGCCCGCGTCCTCGAGGGCGACGATCTCGCGCGCCTCGTCCCAGTGCTCCTGGTGGCGGCCGTGCGGACGGCCCTCCGATTCCCAGATCTCGTGCGCTTTCGCGCGGATCCGCTGCTCGTTCGGATCGGACATGTTGCTGCTTTCCATCCTGCTGTCGTGCCCAGGGGAGAGTCTTGCCGCGCGGTTCACCAGCGCAGCACGACCACCGTGTCCTCGCCGTTCTCGAGCTCGATGTCCTCGGTCTCGTCGTCGGCGTTCTCGCGGACGCGTGCGCTCTCCACCACCTCGATGTCGGCGAGCGTGGTGCCGAACGCCTCCTCGAATTCGGCGATGCACACCACGGCATCGTCCGGCACGGACTTGAGGCGGTCCTTCAGTTCCTTGAGTTTCATCGCGGCTCTCCTTCGCCGCTGGAAACCGATGGCGGGGCGAGCCGGTTCCCTCGGCTCAGCCGCCCGCCTCGTCGGCGGCGATGAAGTCCGCCGCGCGCATGCCGACCATCATCGCCGGCGCGTTGGTGTTGCCGGAGGGCACGAAGGGGAACACCGAGGCGTCGACGATGCGGAGCCCGTCGAGGCCGTGCACCCTCAGCCGGTGGTCGACCACCGCCCGCGCGGGGTCGGGCCCCATGCGGCAGCTTCCGACCGGGTGGTAGACCGAGTAGGCCCGGGCCCGCAGGTCGGCCACGAGGTCCTCGTCGGCGACGGCGGGGCCGGGTCGGATCTCCTCGGCGATGAGGCCGGAAAGGGCGGCGGTGCGCGACAGCGCGCGCAGGAACAGGGCGCCGCGGCGGGCGGTCTCCACGTCCTCCGGGGTCGCCAGCAGCCCGAGCCGGATCGCCGGCGGCACGGCGGGATCGGCGGAGCGGATCGCGATCTCGCCTCGGCTGGTCGGCCGGCAGGGGGAGATCGACAGGCAGAAGCCCGGGAAGGGGTCGGTCCGGGTGATCTTGCGGGTCGGGGTCGGCGGCACCCGCTCGTAGGAGAGCGGCGAGAAGTAGACCTGCACGTCGGGCCGGTCCGCCTCCGGGTGCGAGCGGATGTAGCCGCCTGCATGGTTGACGCTGATCGACAGCGGCCCGCGCCTCGTGAGCAGGTAGCGCAGCCCCGCGGTCAGCCGTCCTGCGAGGGGGGAGAAGATGTCGTTGAGGGTGGGCTCGGTCGCCCGGTGGATGTGGTCGTAGCAGATGTGGTCCTGCAGGTGCCGCCCGACCGCCGGCAGGTGGTGCAGGACCGGCACCCCCACCCCGGCGAGCACCTCCGCCGGCCCGATGCCGGAGACCTGGAGGAGTTGCGGCGTGCCGATCGAGCCGCCGGCGAGGATCACGCCGCGGCCGGCCCGCACCTCCTCCTCCGGACCGTCGCCCCGGCGGAAGGCGACGCCGACGGCGCGGCGGCCGTCGAGGATCACCCGCGTCGCCCGGGCGCGGGTGACGCAGCTGAGGTTGCCCTGGCCGCGGACCGGCCAGAGGAAGGCTCGCGCCGAGGAGAGCCGCATCCCCCCGCGGGTGGTGATCTGGTAGTGCCCGGCACCCTCGATGGTCTCGCCGTTGAGGTCCGCGGTCCGCGCCATGCCGAGTTCGGCGGCGGCTGCGAAGAAGCGGTCGGCGAGGGGGTGGCACTCGCCGTCCTGGCAGGTCACCGTGACCGGCCCGCCGGCGCCGTGGTAGGGGCCGGCGCCGAGGGCGTGGTCCTCCATCCGCCGGTAGGCCTCCAGCACCTCGGCCCAGCCCCAGCCGGGATTGCCCTCTGCCTCCCAGTCCTCGAAGTCGCCGCGCTGGCCGCGCGAGTAGACCATCGCGTTGATCGAGCTCGATCCGCCCACCACCTTGCCGCGCGGCACGTAGATCGGCCGGCCGTCGAGGCCCGGCTCCGGCTCGGACATGTACATCCAGTTGACGCGGGGATTGCGGAAGCTGTGGCCGTAGCCGACCGGCACCAGCGTCCAGAAGCCGATGTCGGAGGGGCCGGCCTCGAGCAGGAGCACCCGGCGGCGGCCGTCGGCGGCGAGCCGGCCGGCCACGGCGGCGCCCGCGGATCCCGCGCCCACGACCACATAGTCCGCGACCGGCTCCATCCGCCCTCCGAGCGTCCGTCCCGCCGAAGCACCGGCGGACCGGACGAGGAGACACGGGCGGCGGCTCCGGCGGATAGTCCGGAACGGACCTCGCCGCGGTAGGGAAGCGGCAGCCGGGTCAGCGCACCTCGCCGCGGACCGCGCCGGCCGGGGTGAGCGCAACGGCGGCGAGGGTCTGGTCGAGATGGCGGGCGCGGTGGGCAAGCAGCCGCTCGGCAAGCTCGAGCCGGAGGTCGCGGCAGGCCGGGTCCTCCGCAAGGTTCACCGTCTCGCCGGGGTCCGCCGAGAGGTCGAAGAGGAGCGGCGGCAGGGCGGCGAAGTGGACGTATTTCGCCGTCGCGGTGCGGATCACCGCAAGGTTCAGCAACGAGGCCGGAAGGCCGAAGTGGGCCTGGCTCGCGCCCGCCTCCATGTCGCGGAAGTCGAATTCGAAGAAGGCGTGCTCGCGCCAGCCCGCCGGCGCCGCGCCCGCCAGGAAGGGCATCAGGGAGCGGCCGTCGGGGACGTGCGCCGGCTCGACGCCCATCGCCTCCGCCAGCGTCGGGAACAGGTCGGCGGCCTCGGTGAAGCGGTCGACGATGGCGCCGCGGGCGAAGCTGCCCTTGGGCGGGCGGATCACCAGCGGGATGTGGTAGCCGCCGTCGAGGAAGCCGCCCTTGCCGAAGCAGCAGTGGTCGCCCATCAGTTCGGCGTGGTCGGAGGTGATCACCACGAGCGTGTCGTCGAGCACGCCGCGGCTCGCCAGCGCCTCCATGATGCGGCCGATCTGGGCGTCCACCTCGGTGATCATGCCGAGGTAGATCGCCTTGATGATCCGCCGCTCCGCCTCGCTCCAGGCCGCCACCAGCCCCTCGGCGCCGGGGATGAAGCTCGACTTCGGCGCCTTTCCGAGAAGCCAGGCCATGTAGGGATGCAGCCGGGCGGCCTCGGCCGGATCCTGCGGACCGGCCGGGGCGGGCACGGCCGCCGGATCGTACATGGTGTTGTAGGGCGCGGGCACGATGAAGGGCGGGTGCGGCCGCAGCATCGAGACATGGGCGAACCAGGGCCGGCCGGCGTCCTGCTCGCCGAGCCAGCGGATGAACTCGCCGGCGAGAAAGGCGGTCTGCGTCTCCTCGGCCGAATAGACCGGCGGCGCCGGGCTCACCTCCGGCGCGGCGGGGTCGGCCGGGCGGTGCATCGCCGGCCAGGCGCGGGTTTCGTGGCCGCGTGCGCCGAGCCAGGAGAGCCAGGGCTTCTCGTCCTCGGGCAGCGGCTGTCGCACCGTGAAGCCGGGCAGCACGCCCTCGTAGGTGGTCAGCGCCGGGTCCGCCGGGGCCCGCACCCGCGGATCGGCCGAGGTGTCGGAGTAGCCGAACAGCGTCGGGTCGTAGCCGGCCCGCCGGGCGGCGCGGGCGACATTGTCGAAGCGGTCGTCGAGCGGCGTGCCGTTGGTGCAGACGCGGTTGTTCTGCTGGTAGAGGCCGGTGTAGAGCACCGCCCGCGCCGGCGAGCAGGGCGCCGCGCCGGCGTAGTGGCGGCGGAAGGTGACGCCCTCGGCGGCGATCCGGTCGACGTTCGGGGTGTGCACGTGCCGCGCCCCCGCCGCGCCGAGGCTGTCGCCGCGCCATTGGTCGGCGGTGAGGAACAGGATGTTCGGGCGCATGGGACGGAGGGTCTCCGGTCTGCTCCGGTCGGTGGGCGGGTTTTCGCAGCTTCGGAGGAGACCCCGGGCCGCGAAAATGAGACCGAAGACTGAAATGCTTCGCGGGCTAATGACAGGGGCACGGAACTCACGTTACATTTTTGTCAGCGGAGTGTGACGGTCCTGTTACACGCCGCCCATATCCGGTGCATGTTCCGGGCGCCCGCCGGGCGCTGTCAGCCGATCTCCAAGGGGTTTCAAAATGACGATCTCCCGTCGCACCGTCCTCCAGGGCACGGCCGCGGCCGTGGCCATGCCGGCCGTGCTCCGCGCCCATGACGCCCTCGCCTCCTCCGGACAGGTCAATGTGTTCGCCTGGGGCGACTACATCCAGCAGAACCAGATCGACAAGTTCGAGAAGGACACCGGGATCAAGATCAACCTGTCGACCTTCGGCTCCAACGACGAGGCCGAGCAGAAGCTCAAGGCCGCCGGCGGCAAGGGCTTCGACGTGATCTTCCCGTCGGTTACCAACGGCAACAACTACTACCCGGACGGGCTTCTCCAGCCGCTCGACGAGGCGAAGCTCACCAACGCCGGCAATCTCATCCAGTCGATGGTCAACGACAGCGTGAAGCTCGGCGCCACCTATCGCGGCGAGCGGATGCTGATGCCGTTCAACTGGGGCACCGAGGCGATCACCTTCGACAGCTCCGTCTTCCCGATGGGCGACGACGAGGTTTCCTACGGCTCCATGTGGATGCCCGAGGCCGCCGGCAAGTCCGCCTTCCGGCAGAAGTCGGTGATCATGGGCGTCGGCCTCTACCTCGACGCGACCGGCAAGGTGCCGTCGAACCGGATGACCGACGTCTACAAGACCGAGGAGGACGCCCGCCGCGTGTGGGACGCCTGCGCCGCCTTCGTGATCGAGAACAAGGACAAGATCGCGGCCTTCTGGAACAACGCCACCGAGGCGACCAACGCCTTCACCCAGGCCGGCGCGGCCATCGGCCAGACCTGGGACACCACCGGCCTGCTGCTTGCGCGCGAGGACGCCAAGTGGAAGTACCGCATGCCCAAGGAAGGCGGCATCACCTGGATGGACTCGGTCGGCATCCCGTCCGGCGCCGAGAACGTCGACCAGGCCTACGCCTTCATGAACGCCCTGTTCACGCCGGAGATGGGTGGCATGATGTCCGCCAACACCGGCTACAACTCCGCGGTTGCGGGCGCGGCGGACTTTGCCGGCGATGACTACAAGCGCCAGTTCAACGAGGTCTACAACGAGAAGAACCTCGCGAACCTGTGGTGGTGGCTCGCCGACACGCCCTGGTTCGCCACGGTGCGCGAGGAATACGTGGACAAGATCACCAACGCCTGAGGCGGCGGTAACGAGACCGGAAGGCCGCGTCCGCGCGGCCTTCCCCGATGGCAGGGCGAGACGAGGGGGCCGTGGCGATGCGCGGACAGGATGTCCGGTTGGACGCCGTTTCCATGACCTATCCGAACGGCTTCACCGCCGTTCACCCGACCGACCTCACCGTGGAGGCGGGCGAATTCTTCTCGATCCTCGGCCCCTCCGGCTGTGGCAAGACCACCATCCTCCGGATGATCTCCGGCTTCCTCGACCCGACCGGCGGCTCCATCTCGATCGGCGGCCGGCCGATGGAGGGGGTCGGCCCGAACCGGCGGCCGACGGCCCTCATCTTCCAGAACCTCGCGCTGTTCCCGCTGATGACGGTGTGGGAGAACGTCGCCTTCGGCCTCGAGGCGCGCGGCGTCGGCAGGGCCGAGCGGCGGCGGCGGGCCGACGAACTCCTCGCCCTGGTCGCGCTCGAGGGCCAGGCCGGCAAGAAGCCCGGCGAACTCTCCGGCGGCCAGCGCCAGCGCGTGGCGGTCGCCCGCGCGCTCGCGGTGGAGCCGGCGGTGCTGCTCCTCGACGAGCCGCTGTCGGCGCTCGACCTCAAGCTGCGCCAGCACATGCGCGCGGAACTCAAGGATATCCAGCGCAAGACCGGGGTCACCTTCATCTACATCACCCACGACCAGGGCGAGGCGCTGACCATGTCCGACCGGATCGCGGTGATGAACCGCGGCCGCATCGAGCAGGTCGGCCCGGGCGATGAGGTCTACAACGAGCCGGCGACGCCCTTCGTCGCGACCTTCGTCGGCGAACAGAACGGCTTCGCCGGCAAGGTGGTCGGCGGCTCCGGCGGCATGGTCGAGGTCGAGACGGCGCTCGGCCGCCTGGTCGGCCGGTCCCGCGGCGACCTCGCCCCGGGGGCGAGCGCCACGCTCTACGTGCGCCCCGAGCGCATGAGCCTCGTCGGCGGCGGCGGGCCCGGCCCGAACGTGCTCGAGGCGGAGGTGGAGCGCCGCGACCTCGAGGGCCCCTTCGTCACCCTGACGCTCAGGGCCGGCGGCCAGCCGATCTCGCTCCACATGGTCAACGCCGGCGACACCGGCGGACCGCTCGCCGGCGCCCGCCAGGTCGGCTTCCGTCCGGAGGACGCCCTCGTCATGCCGGCGGGGGCCTGAGCCGATGGGCGTGATCGCCAGGAGCTTCGGCCGCCCCCTCTCGGTCCTCATCCTCGGGCTCACCGCGGTGTGGATTTTCGGGCTGATCCTGCTGCCGCAGGTCTCGATGATCAGTCGCGCCTTCCTCGTCGAGGACCGCGGCGGCGTCTCGGCGCAGCTGGCCATGGAGATCGACCAGGCCTATCTCGACCGCTTCGCCATCGACCAGGAATTGAAGAGCCTGAGGAGCGGGGCGGGACCGGCCGCGCCCGCCGCGCCGTCCCCGTTCGCCCCGACGATCGGGGCCCCGTCCCCGGCCGCGCCGCAGGTGACGGCGCCCTCGATCACCGCTCCCTCGATCACCGCTCCCTCGATCGGAGCGCCCCCGGCCGCGACGCCGTCGCCCCCCGCGGCGCCGGCGGTGGACGCGGAGGCCGCTGCGGCCCGCATCGCCGAACTCGAGGCGGAGCGCGCGGCCGTCGAGGCCCGGATCGCGGAGCTGGAGGCGCAGGAGAGCGGGCCGGCCGCCCTCGACCGGGTGGTCTCCGTCGGCAACTTCACCTCGATGTCGGAGATCCACTTCCGGATCTTCCTCGCCACCATCGGCTATGCGGTGGCGGTGACGCTGCTCGCCCTCGCCATCTGCTATCCGGTCGCCTACGCGGTCGCCACGGCGGCCTCGGCGAACCGGGCGGCGCTGCTGCTGCTCTGCCTCGTCATCCCCTATGCGATCAACGAGCTGCTGCGGATCTTCGCCTGGGTGATGATCCTGGAGAAGCAGGGCCTCATCAACACGGCGCTGGACGCCCTCGGGGTGATCGACTTCGCCCGCGGCGAGGGGGTGCGCTGGGTCGCCTCCAACTGGGCCGTCTTCGCGGTGATGGTCTACGCCTATGTGCTGTTCATGGTCTTCCCGATCTACAACACCATCGACACGCTGGACCGCAACCAGATCGAGGCCGCGCGCGACCTCGGCGCCTCGACCTGGCGGATCCACGCGCGGGTCGTGATCCCGCACGCCAAGCCCGGCATCGCGGTCGGCTCGATCATGACCTTCATGCTCTCGGCCGGGTCGATCGCCGTTCCGGAGATCGTCGGGCGCGGCATGCATCCGGACTGGTTCAGCCAGGTGATCTACCGGCGCTTCTTCGAGGCCGACAGCTGGAACCAGGGGGCGGCCTACTCGCTGGCGCTGCTGGTCGCCTGCATGCTCTTCATCCTCGCCGTGATGACCGTCTTCCGGGTCGGCATCCGCGACATCGCGAAGTAGGGGCCCCGATGGCATCGGCGACCGAGAGCCTCCCCGCCGGCCGGATCCCGGCCGCCGCCCGCAGGAGCCGGACGGACTGGCCGGCGGCGATCCTCAGCGGCTACATGCTGGTCTTCTTCGCCTGGATGTTCCTGCCGCTGCTGCTGATGGTGATCGCCGCCTTCAACGCCAACCCGACCCCCTCCGCCACGGAATGGCAGGGCTTCACGCTGCAGTGGTTCCGCGAGCTGCCGCAGGACCAGCGCTTCGTGCAGGGCCTCTGGCATTCCGTCCTGATCGCCTGCGGGGTGATCGTGGTGGCGATCCCGATGGGGCTCTCCGGGGCGCTCTTGCTCTCCCGGCTGGAGAGCCGGGCGAACACCTTCCTCTACGCGCTGCTGGTCTCGCCCATCCTGACGCCGGGGATCGTGCTCGGCGCCACCACCATGATCTTCTGGCGCGACGCCTTCGGCCTGCAGGCGGGCCTCTTCACCACGGTCATGGCGCACACCTCCTTCATCGCCGCCTACTGCATGCTGATGTTCATGGCGAGGCTCCAGCGGCAGGACCGGGCGCTGGAGGAGGCCGGCCTCGACCTCGGCGCCTCGCCCGTCTTCGTGTTCCGCCGGGTGACGCTGCCGTTCCTGATGCCGACGGTGCTGACGGCCTCCTTCATCGCCTTCCTGCAGTCCTTCGAGAACTACAACACCACCTTCTTCGCCATCGGCGGCTCCTGGACGCTGGTGACCGAGATCGGCAGCCGCATGCGCTTCGGCCTGTCGCCGATGATCAACGCCATCGGCGTCATCTTTATCGTGCTCACGGTGGTCGTTGCGGTCACCCACACGCTTCTGGCAAGACGGCGCGGATGAGGATCCGCTTCACCTGCCTGCCGGGGTTCGAGGGCCGCATTCCGAGGCCGCGCCCGGCGGACGGCGCGCTGCCCGACTGGCTGCGCCGGATGCCCGCCGGCGCGCCGAGCGCGGTGCTCGCCGGCGCCGAGGTGCGCACCGTGAAGCAGTGCCCGCCCTTCGTGGACGCCATGCGCGCCGGCATCCTCTTCCCGCTGGCGGCGGACGTGACGGTGGCGGGCGGCGAGCTCTCCTGGGACTGGGACGCGCCGGTCCACCCGGCGGCGCGCGTCACCCGCTCGCCGCTCGGCCTGCACGTGCCGGAGCAGGCGACGGGGGTGCCCGGCGCGGAGGCGGGGCGCTTCGTCCTCAAGTTCACCAACTACTGGACCGTCGCCCTGCCGGAGGGCTGGTCGATGCTGTTCGGCCACCCGGCCAACCGCATGGACCTGCCCTTCCGCACGCTGACGGGCCTCGTCGACGCCGACCGCTGGCGCGACGGCTTCGTCCACTTCCCGGCGATCTGGACCGACCCGGCCTTCGAGGGCCGGCTCGCCGCCGGCACCCCGGTCGCCCAGGGCTACCCGGTGCCGCGCGAGGCGCTGGAGCTCGACTTCGCCGAGATGGACGAGGCGGACCTTGCCCGCCACCTCGAGGTGCAGGACGCCCTGCAGGAGGACCCCGGCCTCTACCGCCGCAGCTACCGCGTCGGGCCCGCCTGAGCGACGGCGAGCCGGATCCGCCCGCGCCGCCCCTGGGTGCGCAGCTTCAGCGCGGCGGCCGCTATCGACGGGTCGCCGGGGGGCAGTCGGGCGAGGCAGGCGTCGGCGGCGTCGAGGTCGCCCGCGTCCATCTCCGCCCGGGCAAGGGCGAGGAGCGCGGCGGGGTCCTGGCGCCGGCGGGCGAGGTCGCGCAGAGGCTCAAGCGCCTCCGCGGCCCGGCCGAGCCGGACCAGCGCGTTGCCGAGGTTCAGCCGGGCGTCGTCATCCGTGGGATCGGCCGCGAGCACCGCCGCAAAGCCCTCCGCCGCCTCGCCGAAGCGTCCGGCCTCAAGGTCGATCGCCGCTGCCTCGAAGCGGGCCTTGGCATGCGACGGGTCGATCGCCAGCGTCGCGACGAAGCCCTCCCGCGCCTCGGCGTCTCGCCCCATCCGCCTCAGCACCAGCGCCCGGTTGAAGCGGAGGCCGGGATGGCCGGGAACAAGATCGACCAGCCGGTCCGCAAGGCCGAGCGCCGCCTCGAGGTCGCTGGCGGCGACCGCCTCGGAGAAGCTGGCGAGCAGCGCGCGGGGATCTTCAGCTGCGCTCATCGGTTATGGCTCCGTTTCGACGGGACGGGCGCGGGCTTCCCGTGGCGCCGGACGCGGAACAGGTCCATCCTCCGCCGGCGCGAAAGCAGCAGGGCCAGCGGCTGCGGCGCGGCCGGAGGGAAAGGGAATAGCATGCCGGGCGACGACAGCCACCGCCTGTTCCGGGCGATCCACGATTCGGTCGTGGCGGGCGACCTCGAGGGTCTGCGCGCCGCCCTCGGCGACCCGGAGGGCTTTCCGAACGTTCATATGGATCCCGCCGCGGCCTGCGGGGACATTCCGCTCGTCTATGCACTGTACCATGCCCCCCTCTCGCTCGTGCGTGACCTGCTCGCCCTTGGCGCCGAACCGAACGGCGAGCCGGGTGACGGCTTCCCGCCCATCTTCGCGGCCATCGACAGCAACCACGCGGATTCCGTGGCACGGGTGGCGCTTCTCCTCGACCATGGCGCCGACCCGGACCAGCGCGGCGTCAACGACTTCACCACGCTTCACTTCGCCGTCAGCTGGGAGCGGCCGGACGTGATCGAACTGCTGCTCGCGCGCGGGGCCGATCCGACGCTGCGGACGCGCATCGACGACTGCGAGACCCCGCTCGACTATGCGCGCGCGACCGGCTCGAAAGTCTGCTCGGCCCTGCTCGAGGCGGCGATGCCGGCCGCCGAGCCGGCGCACGCCGGAAACGCGCCGGCGACGGCGGGTCCGGTGCGCAGGTCGCCGGGGAAGCGGCGGCGTTGAAGCGCACGACAGGCAGGACATCCGGGACGGGGCGATCGAGGGAAGGGGGTGCGAGAGGCCGGTGGACGGCGGAAAGGATAGGGCGATGGCCATGGATCTTGACGCGGCGGCGCGCCGGAAGGGGCCCATCGCGGCCCGCTACAGTGGCGCGATCGACGGCGACTTCGTGGTGTTCCTGATCGGGATGCGGATCAACCGATGGTGGAAGCCGCACCGCTGGGTGCCGCCGTTCCTGGCGATGGGGCCGATGCTGCGCGAGCTTGCGCGGGACCCCGACAGCGGCCTTCTCTCCTTCCGCTACATCGGCAAGCTCAGCTTCGTGCAGTACTGGCGGTCGTTCGAGCACCTGGAGCGCTTCGCGCTGGCGCCGGGCGGCCGGCACAGGGCGGCCTGGCGGGCGCTCAACCGGGCCGGCGGCGACCTCGGCGACATCGGGCTCTGGCACGAGACCTACCTCGTGCGCGCCGGCGCCTACGAGGCCGTCTATTCCGGCATGCCGCCGATCGGGCTGGCGGCCGCGGGCCGGATCGAGGATGCCGCCGGGAGGCGCGGGTCCGCCCGCCGTCGCCTCGGCCTCGAAACCGGCGAACCCGACGCTGCGCCGGACCGCGCCGCCGCCGAGTAGGCTTGCGCGACGGTCAGCGCGGCGCCCCGGCGGCGCGGACCGGAAGAGGGTCCGGCCCCGGCCGCGGATGCAGCGGCACGACCCCGCAGCGGACGACGTCCACAGACGCCTCCGCCGCGGCGGCCCGCTCCTCCGCCGCCGCGACCCGGGCCCGCAGCCGGGCGATCTCGCGGTCGCGCGCGGCGATCTCCTCCTCCGCCTCGCGGAGCACGTCGATGACGCGCCCGAGCAGGCGCACCAGTTCCTGCCGGGGCACCGGCGTGGGGCGCCGCTCCGCCGTGTCCCGCCCGAAGATCCACATCGTTCCTCGTCCCGTTGTTCCGACGTCGAGCGCCGCGGCCGTCCTTGTGGCGGTCAGCGACAGATTGTCAGATTTTACGGGATGCGAAAAGTGGCGTTCGCCGTGGTTGCCTCCGACTCGCGACCGGACGCTGCCCCGGACGCCCGGCGATGGTCACAGGGCCTTGTAGTAGATGGTGGTCGAATCGAGCCTGCCGGTGTCGCGCGGATCGACGCTGTAGCCGGGGATGGCGCCGACGCGGCTGTAGCCGAGGCCCGCATAGAGCGGCTCCGCGGCATCGCCTGTCCGCGTGTCGAGGGTGAGCAGCATCCGCCCGCGCCGCGCCGCTTCCGCCTCCAGGGCAGCCATCAGCGCGCGGGCGACGCCGCGGCGGCGCTCGGCCGGGGGGACAAGCAACTTGCGCACCTCGGCCCGGTGCGGCTGATTCGGCTGCGACGCCTCGTCGAGCTGGACGGTGCCGACCAGCCGGCCGCCCGCCCGGGCGAGGAACAGCGCGCGCCGGCCGCCGCGGACCGCCGGCAGCACCTCGTCGCGGAAGAAGGCGACCGCATTCTCCAGCTTGAACGGCAGCACGAAGCTCACACTCGCGCCGTCGTGCACGCAGGCGTGCAGGATCGCGCCAAGGTCGGCGAGCGCCGCCTCGGCGGCCGCCGCATCGGCGATCTCGACGGTGACGGCGGGGCGGAGCGGCTGGGACGTCATCGGGACCTCAGACGAGAAAGAGGACATAGCGGGCGCCGGCGTCGGCCGGCGTCTCGAAGCGGCTTTCGCCGAACAGGCGGTAGCGCAGGCAGTCGCCGGGCGAAAGGTCGTGGACGACGCCCTCCACCTCGACTGTGAGCCGGCCCTCGAGCAGCAGGAGGTGGTGCTCGAGGCCGGGCCGCGGCGGGGCCTCGTAGGCGATCCGGGCGCCCGGCGCGAGCTCGCCGAGGATCGCCTCGCCGGCGAGCCGCTGCGAGGGCGGCGACACCGAGCGGCGGCTGAAACCGGCGCCGCGGTCGCGGTAGACCGGCTGGTCGGCGACGCGGACGAGGCGGGGGAAGTCGTCCTCCACCATCAGCATCAGCCGCGACAGCGTGAGGCCGTAGGCGGTGCAGAGCCGGGCGAGCACGGCGGTGGTGGGGCCGACCTCGCCGTTCTCCAGCCGCGACAGGCTGGCGCGGCTCACCCCGCTGGCGCGGGCGAGCTCGTCCAGCGACCAGCCGCGCTCGCCGCGCAGTTCCCTGAGGCGGCGGGCGATGCGGTCGTCGATGGCGGCGGGGTCGAGGTCCGTTTGTTCCATATCCGGGATAATCTTCCGGATCTGGAAATCCGTCAAGCCGCCGGCGCGACGAGGTCCCGATAGGGTGCGAGGCCCGCCGTACCGGGGAAGACCTCGTCGCCGAGCCTCGCCTCGGACACCTCGAAGAGGTCGGCGGCGATGCCCTTGGCGACCGCCCGGAGGTCGGCGGTCGGGCGGAGGTCGCGGCCCTCGTGGAGGTCCGCC
The DNA here is from genome assembly GCA_041687675.1 of Pleomorphomonas sp. Classification (GTDB taxonomy): domain Bacteria; phylum Pseudomonadota; class Alphaproteobacteria; order Rhizobiales; family Pleomorphomonadaceae; genus JAWLBM01. The sequence goes on from JAWLBM010000003.1 coordinate 36,857, forward strand.
GCCCTGAGGCCCGGCCAGTCCGCCAGCACTCGGCCGCCGTTCACCGCGCCGCCGACGAGCATCGCGACGGTGGCGGTGCCGTGGTCGGTGCCGACGGTGCCGTTCACCCGCGCGGTCCGGCCGAACTCGGTGACGAACAGGATCGCGGTGTCCCGCCACCGCGCGCCGAGGCCCGCCTCGAGCACGCCGATGCCCTCGTCGAGGGTGCCGAGCAGCTTTGCGAGGCGCCCGTTGGCGCCGCCCTCGTTGGCGTGGGTGTCGAAGCCGTCGAGCGCCAGGGCGGCGAGTCGCGGCCCGTCGTCGGCGGCGACCAGCCGGGCGGCGCCGGCGGCCGCCTCGGTGAAGCCGTTCCGCCGCTTCGTCGCCGGTCCGGAGGCGGCGATCCGCTCGGTCTCGAGATGCCGCCCCAGCGCCTCGGCGAACATCGGGTCCGTGCCGGCGTAGAGGTCGTGCAGCCGGGCGGTGAAGTCGTCGTCGGCGTCGGGCAGCACCTGCGGCGCCCAGCCGAGCACCGGGGCCGGCCCGCGGACGATCAGCGGCGGGATCTGCCCGACGCCGAGCACGCCGCGCGGCGACACCCGGTCCATCGGCTCCAGCACCGAGGCGAGTCGGTTCACCCAGCCGCTGCCCACCAGCCCCGGCCGCGGCTGGCCGCTCTCCAGCACGTCCTGCCCGTCGAAGTGCGAGCGCTCGCGGTAGCCGGTGGCGACGGCATGGACGATCGTCGCCTGGCCCGCGCGGTAGAGGCGGGCGAGGTTCGGCATCGCCGGGTGCAGCACGAAGAAGCCGTCGAGGGCGTGGCCGGCGTGCTCGCCCTCGGCGGCAAGAGCGATCCCCTCGCGCAGGGCCGTGTAGTCCGGGTCGGCGACGGGCGCGACGGCGGACAGCCCGTCGAGCCCGCCGCGGAGCACCACGGTGAGAAACCGGGCGTCGCGCGCGCCGGCGGCGGAGGCGACCCGGGGGATGAAGCTCCAGGCGAACAAGGCGCCGGTGGCGCCGAGGATGGCGCGGCGGGTCGGGGTGAGGAGGGTGCAGTCGCCCATCGGTCAGCGCCTCTGGAATTCGGGGGACATCAAGAGGAGGGCGATCGCCTGGCCGCGGCTTTCCGCCCGACGCACCGCCTTCGCCGTCGCCTCGGAGGCGCCGCCGCCGAAGGCCTCCGACAGGAGGTCGGCCGGCTCCGGCCCGTCGGTGCGGCCGGCGAGCGCCAGCGCCGTCTCCATCCGCGCCTCGATGCCCTCCGGCGACAGCCAGTGGCCGGCAAGGTCGGGGAAGCCGTTGGGGCCTGGCGGCTCCCACATCGGCTGGCCGAGCGCGCGGAGGCTCCCGGCGATCTCCCCGGGATCCCCGGCGCCGTCGCCGAGGAGCCTCAGGGACGCGAACAGGAACTCCTGCGGGCTGCGCACCTTGCCCCGGTCCGGCGCCCGCGCCTCGGGAGCATCGAGGAGCGCGAGGGACACGGCGGCGAGGTCGCCGCCGGTCTCGTCGAAGCGGCGGGCGAGGGCATCCACCAGCGACGGCGGAGGCACGTCGGCGACGAAATGGCGGGCGAGCTTCGTCGCCACGAAAAGGGCGGTCGACGGGTGGGTGGCGAGGTCGCGGAGCACCGCGCCGAGCTGGCCCGGGCCGTCGTCCGGATAGGTCCGGCCGAGCACGGCCTTGGCGCCGGGCTCGTGGCGCGCCGAGTCGAAGATGGCGCTCCCCGGCTCGCCCTTTCCCCCCTTCGGCCCGGCGACCGTCCAGCCGGTCAGCACCGCCGCGAGCGCCGCGACGTCGGACTGGGCGTAGCCTCCGCCGACCCCGAGGGTGTGCAGCTCGAGGATTTCCCGGGCGAGGTTCTCGTTGAGGCCGCGGCCGGTGCGGATGCCGGCGCGGGAGCCGGGGCCGATCGACATCCGGTTGTCGAGGTAGATGAGCATCGCCGGATGCGTCTCCGCCGCCGCGAGCATGTCGGCGAAGCGGCCGAAGACATGGGGACGGATCGCCTCCCGCTCGAAGGCGCCGGCGAGGGTGCGGACCAAGCGGTTCTTGGCGACGGAGACGCAGAAGTGGTTCGACCAGAACCAGACCAGCCGCTCGGCGAAGCCGGTTCCGGCGGCCAGCGCCGCCGCGCCTCGCGCACGCACCTCGCGCTGGAACAGCCGGCGAGCCGGGTTGCGCCCGCGCATGCGGTCCTCGTCCCAGCGGGCGAGACCCTCCCGCAGTTCCTCCGCGACCGCCGCCGAATCGGGAAGCTCGGCCGGAACCGGGACCGGGCGCCCGGCGACCACCTCGCCGGCGAGGGCGCCGTCGACCCGGCCCGCGAGCCGCGCGAGGTCGCCCGGCCGCGGCCCGAGGCCGAAACGCTGCAGCAGGATCACCTCGGTCGGCAGCGCCATCAACCACCTCGCATTTTCTTGTCCGGGCGACCGTGCGGGGAGATTGCGGAAAATCCGCGACGGGCGAAAGGGCTGACGGGCATTTGGCCAGTTTGTCCCCGGAAAGGAGAAGGTGCGCCGGATGGCGCGTGGAACCCCTCGCCGAAGTGATGGTTTTACGGTCCGAGACCCCGGTCGCGTTCGCGTGCCGGTATCGCAGGAGATCGCGACGATGAAAACCGTACTTCTGACGACCACCGCGCTGTTCCTGGCGGCAGGCACGGCCTTCGCCCAGGAGCAGGACCAGCTTCCCCAGCCGGGCCAGCCCGAGGCCGTCCAGGGCCAGCAGGCCACGACCGGTGGACAGGGGATGCAGCAGGGCGGACAGCTCCTGCAGCAGGTTGCCGACTACATCGAGCAGGCCGACCAGGCGCTCCAGAACCAGGACATGCAGACGGCGAGCCAGGCGCTGGGCGACGCCCGCCAGCAGCTCCAGGAGGCGAGCCAGGACGGCGGGGCCGACCCGCAGCTGAGCCAGGTCGCCAGCGACCTCGACCAGCAGCTGCAGACGGCCGAGCAGGCGCTGCAGAACGAGGACATGCAGCAGGCCAGCGAGGCGCTGCAGCAGGCCGACCAGAGCATCCAGGAGGCCATGCAGCAGATGCCCGGCGGCCAGCAGCAGGCCGGCGCCGGCGAGCCGGCGGTCCAGGAGCCGCAGCAGCAGGCGGCCGAGGGCGGCGGGGGCCAGCAGGGCGATGCCGAGATGCAGGCCCAGGCCGGCCAGGACCAGCAGGGCGCCGACGTCACCGTGCTCCCGCCGGACGGCCAGCAGGCTGATGCGCAGCCGGACGCCGGCCAGGGCCAGCAGGACGCGGACGTCACCGTGATCGTGCCCGAGGGCGAGGGCGAAATGGCCGCCGAGGGCGAGGCTGAGGTGATCGAGCAGACCGCCGAGGTCGAGGTTGAGCCCGCGCCCGAGGGCGAGATGGTCGAGGTCGAGGAGGTCCCGGCCGGCGAGGAGACCGCCGCCGTCGTGACCGAGACCGATCCGACTGTCGGCGTCGGCGCCTTCGCCGACCGGCCGGTGGCCGAGATCGTCGGCCTCGACCTCGTCAACGCCATGGGCGAGGACCTCGGCGAGGTCGGCGACGTGGCGATCGACGCAAGCAGGCAGGTCTTCCTCATCATCGACGTCGGCGGCTTCCTCGGCCTCGGCGAGAAGCACATCCCGATCCCGCTCCAGGAGGTGCAGCTGCAGGGCGAGGCGCTGGTCTGGAACACGCAGCTGACCGAGGACCAGCTGAAGGAGATGGAGGAGTTCGACGCCTCGGCCTACACCATCCCCGAGCGCGAGCAGACCTTCGGCACCTTCGACTGATCCGTCCGGACGGAGTGCGCGTCGCGAGGGCGGCCCGGGAGACCGGGCCGCCCTTTTCGCGTCGCGGCCCCTGCGCCGGAAACGCGTGTTGACACGGCTCTGTGTGTGCAACGATCATTGCGGGATCGGGCGGGCCACCGGCATCCGGACCGCCGTTGAGCAGGATCGGACCGGACCCATGTACGAGCGCTTCGGATTGTTCATCGACGGGCGCTGGCGCCCGGCCTCCGACGGCGGCACCCTCGCCGTCTTCAGCCCGGTCACCGAGAAGCCCGTCGGCGAGGCGCCGTCGGCGACGCTGGCGGACGCGGAGGAGGCGCTGGCCAGCGCGGCCTGCGGCCTCGCCGGCTGGTCGGCCCGCACCGGCTTCGAGCGCGGCGACCGTCTGCAGGCGATCGCCGACGAGATGGTCCGCCGCAAGGACGAGGCGGCGCGGATGATCTCGACCGAGACCGGCAAGCCGCTCGCCCAGGCGGAGCGGGAGTGGGGCCTCGCCGTCGACCAGTTCCGCTGGTACGCGGAGGAGGCGCGGCGCATCTATGGCCGCATCGTCGAGAGCCGGGTGCCGGGCGGGCGCTTCGAGATCACCCGCGAGCCCGTCGGGATCGCCGCCGCGTTCACAGCCTGGAACTTTCCCGCCGCCCTGGTCGCCCGCAAGGCGGCGCCGGCGCTCGCCGCCGGCTGCTCGGTCATCCTGCGCCCGTCGAGCCAGACGCCGGGCAGCGTGATGGTGATGGTCGACTGCATGCAGGCCGCCGACCTGCCGCCCGGCACCGTGTCGCTGCTGGTCGGGCCGACAGAGACGACCTACGCCCCGCTGATGGCCTCCAAGGCGGTGCGCAAGGTCTCGCTCACCGGGTCCACCAGGGTCGGCCAGCAGATGCTGCGCGACGCGGCGGAGACGGTGAAGAAGGTGTCGATGGAACTCGGCGGCAACGCGCCGCTGATCGTCTTCGACGACGCCGACCTGGAGACGGCGCTCTCCGTCGCGGTGCCGACGAAATACGCCAACGCCGGCCAGGTCTGCGTCACCCCTGACCGCTTCTTCGTCCACGAGCGCCTGCACGACGCCTTCGTCGAGGGCTTCGCCAGCCGGGCGAAGGCGCTGAAGCTCGGCGACGGGCTCGACCCGTCGGTGCAGATGGGCCCGCTGATCAACGCCCGCCGCCTCGCCGAGATCGAGAGCGTCGTCGCCGAGGCGGTGAAGGCCGGCGCCAGGGTGGCCGCCGGCGGCGGCCGGGCGCGCGCCTTCAACGCCGGCCACTTCTACGAGCCGACCGTGCTCACCGAGGTGACGGACGACATGCGCGTCTTCGCCGAGGAGAACTTCGGCCCGATCGCGGCGGTGACCCGCTTCTCCGACGAGGAGGAGGTGCTCCGCCGCGCCAACGCCTCCGACATGGGCCTCTCGGCCTATGCCTTCACCCGCTCGCCGGACCGCGCCCGGCGGGTGGCGCGGGCGCTAAAGGCCGGGATGGTCGGCGTCAACAGCTTCGCCCTCGCCGCCTCCGAGGCCCCCTTCGGCGGCACCAATCACTCCGGCATGGGCCGCGAGGGCGGCGCCGAGGGAATCCTCGACTATCTCGACGTGAAGCTCGCCCAGGTGGTGTTCTGACGCGGGCCGGCCCGGCCCGCTCGGAGGGGGGCCGCTGCGGTCACCAGGACCGCAGGGCCCTCAGCCTCGGCGACTTCTTGAACAGGTGCCCGTCCATCCGGGTGAAGAGGCCCGCCAGGACCTCGATCGCCGCGGCCGCGCAGGGGCCCTTGTTGAGCATCACGCACTCGGCCCGGGTCGCCATGGCGGCGTCGGTCATCTCCCCGCGCGAGGGCACCCCGTCCTTGACCAGGCCCTCGAGAACCTGGGTCGCCCAGATCACCGGAACCGCGGCCGCCTCGCAGATCCACAGGATCTCCTCCTGCATCTCGGCGAGCCGCTCGAAGCCGATCTCGGCGGCAAGGTCGCCGCGGGCGATCATCACGCCGAGCGGCCGCCGGCCGGACAGCCGGGCGATCAGGTCCGGCAGGTTGCGGATGGCCTCCGGGCGCTCGATCTTGGCGACGATGCCGAGCGGCCGCTCCGGCCCGCCCAGCCGGTCCAGCGCCTCGTCGAGGAGGTCGATGTCGGACGCGCGGCTGACGAAGGAGTAGCCGACCATGTCGGCGAGTTCGGCGACGGTGTCGAGGTCGGCCACGTCCTTGAAGGTGAGCGGCCTCAGTCCGAGCGCGGAGTTCGGCAGGTTGAGCCCCTTCTCCGGCTTCAGCTTCGCCCCGCCGGTCTTCACCTTGACGACCCGCAGCACCGCCTCGCGGCCGGAGTGCCCGACGACCGTGGCCTCCATCCGGCCGTCGTCGTAGAGGACCCGGTGGCCGAGTTCGAGGCTGGTGACCACCTCCGGCAGCGAGGCCGTCGCCGAGAAGGGGGCGTCGGCATCCGGGCGGGGTTCCGGACCCGCGACCAGGCGGATCCGGTCGCCGACCTCGACCTTCCGCTTCTCCAGCATGGCGACGGCGCCGGTCCGGATCTTGGGGCCGGCGATGTCCATGATGATGCGCACCGTCCGGCCCGTGTCCGCGGCCGCGCGCCGCACGTCTCCGGCGAGCCGCCGCCAGACGGCCGGGTCGTCGTGGGCGCAGTTGATGCGGGCGACGTCCATGCCGTGGCGGACGAGGTCCGCCGCATAGCCGGTCCCGGCGCTCTCGCCGGGCAGCGTCACCATGATCCGGCCGCGCCGGGTCGGCGGCGGTGGGCCGAACAGGGCGGCCGTCGCCGCCTCGAGGCGGGCCTCGCCCTCGAACAGGGACCCGGGCGGGGGCAGCTCGGCGCCGGCCTCCCCGTCCAGCGCGGCGAGGGCGGCGGCCACCGCCTGGAGGGTCGGCATCACCCGGCTCTCGAGCCGGCCGAGAGACGACAGGCCGCGGGCCGTGAGCGCGCGCTGGAGGGACCTGAGGTCGTGTCGGCGCAGGGCGAGGTAGCGGGCGAGGTTCGCCGTGCCGGGGTCCGCCGTCCCGAAGCGATCGGTCCACGTCCTTTCGATGGCCTCACCGTCGCTGGAGACGACGCGAACGAGTTCTTCCACTGTCCGCCGCAGATCCGCGACGTCCGCTTCGATACCGACCTCGAATTCCCCCACGATTTACCCGCCATGCTGGACGTGTCACACACCGCCATTCTATTCACGCCGGGTGACAGTTCGCCGACGGCCGCCGCGGCGGATCGTCCGATGCGCCCCGGAGATTCCGCATGGCCGTCTGGTTCACCAGCGACACCCATTTCGGCGACCCGCGGGTCCTCAGCCTCGACCGTCGCCCCTGGCCGGACCTGCGGAGCCACGACGATGCGCTGGCCGACGCCTGGCGGGCGGTGGTCGCGCCGGGGGACACCCTCTGGCACCTCGGCGACTTCGCCCGGCCGAGGCCTGCGGGGCGGGTGGAGGACCTGCTGGCGAGCCTCCCCGGCGAGAAGCACCTCGTGATCGGCAACAACGACGGGCCGGAGACCACCGGAGCCGAAGGCTGGGCGAGCGTCGCGCACTACCGCGAGATCGAGGTGGACGGTCGCCGCCTCGTGCTCTGCCACTACCCGTTCCGCACCTGGAACAACATGGGCAAGGGCTGGATCGACCTGCACGGGCACAGCCACGGCAAGCTGAAGCCGGTCAGCCGGCAGGTCGACGTCGGCGTCGACGCCTGGGGCTTCCGGCCGGTGTCGCTGGCGATGATGGTCGAGGCCCGCCGGAGCGGCCGGTCGCGCCGGGCGCGGGGGGAGGCCTGATCCGCGGGGGCGCCCCCGACCGCCGCCTTTGCGCACCCGTCCGGCGGTCCGGGCTCAGCCGTCGTTGGAGGCGTTGAGCTCCTCGGGCCTCAGGCCCGCATCCGGCGCGCCCGCGTCCCGCGGCACGGCCACGGTCAGCAGACCGCCGTCGCTGTCCGGGAACTGCGCCCCGGCGGCTTCCAGCGCCCTACGCACCGCCTCGAGCGACGCGACCTCGACGGCGATGCCCGCCTCGATCTGCTCGAGCTCGCCCGGGGAGATGCCCGCCGCATCGGCGAGGTCGCGCGCGGCCATGGCGAGGCCCGCCCGCGCCATCCTCACCTCGGTTCCCGTGATCATTCTCCGCCTCCGTTACGTCCGGCCGATCCGGCGCCGGACAGCGCCGACCCGCTCCGGGACAATGGCCGAAAATCCGGGCGAGCGCGAGGCACGCCGTCGCGACCGGCGCGCGTCGCCGGGTCAGAGCCGGCAGGGATGGCGATAGCCGTCGTAGCCGAGGTAGGTGTTGGTCCGCGGGTCGTAGGAGCGGTAGCGCTCCTGGCAGCGGCGGACGTGCTCGGTCACGTCGCGGCCCCTCGGCTCTGCCAGCGGCCCGGCGACCGTGCCGCCGAGCAGGGCGCCGACGCCGAGACCGAACAGCGCGGCGATGCCCGCTTCGTCCCGGTCGTCGTCGTGGTGGCGGCGGTACCAGTCCCGGTAGCGCCGGTCGTCCCAGCGGCCGCGGTCGCGACGCCATTCGTAGCACCCCTCGGTGCGGGGGCGGTCGTCGCACCAGCGCTCGATGTAGCGGTCGCGGTCGGCGCGGGTCCACCGCTGCGCCGACGCCGGGTCGGGAGCCGCGACGAGGCTCGTGGCAGCGACGAGGCCGGCGAGGACGCCGGCGGCGATGGTCTTCATGGCAACCTCCTCGGACCGGACCGGACCGGTCCCGGTGCACGCCGACGGATCGGCGGTCGCGTTCGACGGCTGAAACGGCCGAGGACCGCCGCCCGTTCCCCCGTGTTCCCCCGCGCGCGGGCACGGCGGCCGAAGCCGCCCGCCAAAAAAGAATGCGGTTCCACGCATCGGCTTCCGGAGGGAAAGCCCGAGCGGGTCCCTCGGCCGGATCGGGATTCACATTCTCGAAAACTCACCAGTTTTTGGAAGATCCCTTTGCGTTTCAATGTCTTGTGGACCCGCCCCGGAGATTGACAGCCGCCCCGCCGCCGCCATGTTGGTCGCATCGCCGATCCGGCCGCAACGGATGCGGCGCTCCCGTTCGCCCCGGAGGTCCGAAGATGATCCGCCCGCTCGCCCTCGCCTCGTTCGCCGTGCTTGTCTCCGCCGGCTCCGCCCTCGCCGCCGAACCGCTGGTCGGCGCCGACTGGCTCGCCGACAACCTCTCCAACGACAACGTGGTGGTGCTCGACCTGCGCGAAGCGGCCAAGGAGGGCGACCCGGATCCCTACCTCGCCGGCCGCATCCCGGGCGCGATCCACGCCCCCTACGGCGCCAGCGGCTGGCGCGCCGCGATGAACGGCGTGCCCGGCATGCTGCCGCCGGAGGCGGACCTCGAGGCGCTGCTCGGCCGTCTCGGCGTCGAGGAGGACGACCACCTGGTGATCGTGTCGGCCGGACAGTCCTCCTCCGACTTCGGCGCGGCCGCCCGCGTCTACTGGACGCTGAAGGTGCTCGGCCACGAGGACAAGTCGGTGCTCGAGGGCGGCCATGCCGGCTGGGTCGCCGCCGGCGGCGCCCTCGAGAGCGGCGCCGCCCCCGCGGTCGCGGCGACCAGCTACGACGGGACCGTCGACACCTCCCAGCTCGCCACGCTGGAGGACGTGAAGGCCGCCCAGGCGGCCGGCACGACGCTGGTCGACGCCCGTCCGGTCGACCAGTACACCGGCAAGGAGACGCCGAACAACGTCGGCATCGCCGGCACCATCGCCGGGGCGGTGAGCCTGCCGCACAACGTGCTGGTCAAGGAGGGGCGCGACGTGATCGAGGCGCCCACCCTCGGCAGTCTGCGCGGCCAGGTCGGCATCGCCCCAGAGGGCGAGCAGATCGCCTTCTGCAACACCGGGCACTGGGCCGCGGTGGGCTGGTTCCTGCTGAGCGAGGTGGGCGACAACGAGCAGGTGAAGCTCTATGACGGGTCGATGGTCGAGTGGGCCAAGGTGGCCGGCCAGCCCACCGAGGTCGGCGCCTCCCGCACCGTCGCCGAGTGACGATCCCTCTCCGGCCGGCGCCCGCCCGCCGGAGCGTGCCGCCGGGGGTTCCTGCGACCGCCGGCGGCACGGCCTGTTCCGATGACGCCCCGAGGACCGACGATGACGATCGCCTCCGCCGCCACCCCCGCGCTGCTGCCGGCCCGGACCCTCGACCGGGCGGTGATCGGCCTCGCGGTGCTCCTGTTCGCGCTCGGCTTCTGGACGATCGCCAACGACGTGTCGCTGAACCAGGCGGCGCTGTTCCTCGTCGGCGGCCTTCTCGGCATTACCCTCTACCACGCGGCCTTCGGCTTCACCGGCGGCTGGCGCGCCTTCGTCCAGGAGGGCCGGGGCGCCGGCCTGCGGGCGCAGTTCGTCATGCTGGCGGTGGCGACGGTGGTGTTCCTGCCGCTGCTGGCCGCGGCGGCGGCCTTCGGCTGGCGCATGGGCGGCTTCGTGGTGCCGGTGTCGACCATGCTCCTCCTCGGCGCCTTCCTGTTCGGGGTCGGCATGCAGCTCGGCGGCGGCTGCGGCTCCGGCACCCTGTTCACGGTGGGCGGCGGCTCGGCGCGCATGCTGGTGACGCTCGCCTTCTTCATCGTCGGCTCGATGCTCGGGGTCGCCCACCTGCCGGCGTGGGCCTCGCTGCCGTCCTTCGGCGCCTATTCGCTGCCGCGCGAGCTCGGCTGGCCGGTGGCGGTGCTGGTCCAGCTGGCGGCGATCGGCCTTCTCTATCTCTTCGTCGCCCGCCGCGAACGAGACCGGCGCGGCGCCCTCGCCCCGCTCGGCGCCGGCGAGCCGGCGAGCCTTCCGCGGATCCTGCGCGGGCCCTGGCCGATCCTCTGGGGCGCCGTGCTGCTCGCGCTGCTCAACGCGCTCTTCCTCGTCACCGCCGGCCACCCCTGGGGGATCACCTCGGCCTTTGCGCTCTGGGGCGCCAAGATCGCCCATGCGGTCGGCCTGCCGGTGGAGACCTGGGCGGGCTGGGATACGCCGGGCGCCTTCGCCGCGGTGGAGGCCTCGATCCTCACGCACCGGATCGCCGTCGCCGACTTCGGCCTCGTCCTCGGCGCCATGCTGGCGGCGGGACTTGCCGGCCGCTTCGCGCCAAAGGTGGACCTCTCGCCGGGGTCGCTGGCGGCGGCCGCCCTCGGCGGGCTGCTGATGGGCTACGGCGCCCGGCTGTCCTCCGGGTGCAACATCGGCGCGCTGTTCGGCGGCATCGCCTCCGGCAGCCTGCACGGCTGGGTCTGGTTCGCCGTCGCCTTCGCCGGCTCGCTCGCGGGCATCCGCGCCCGCCGCTGGTTCCGCCTCGCCTGAACGCACGAATGCCGCCGCGGGGGTCCGCGGCGGCATCCGGAAGCGGCGCCGTCCGGCGCGACAGGTCGGGTGTCACTGGGCCGGGGTCGGCGTCAGCGGCTCCTCGGGCGTGGCGGGAGTGGTCGCCTCGGTGTCGGTCTCCGGCACGACGACGTCCACGTCCGGCTCCATGACGTCGGTCTCCGGCTCGACGATGGTGGCGTCGGTCTCCGGCGGCTCGACAACGTCGACCTCCGGCTCGACCACGTCGACGCCCGGCGTGGTCACGTCGGGCTCGACCTCCTGGACCGTCCCCGTGGTGTCCGGAACGACCTCCGGGCCGCCCAGGGTCGTCGGCTCGTCGTAGCCCCAGAAGACGAAGTAGAGGATGATGAGGATGATGATCACCGCGATGACGGCGATGATGGTCCCCGTCGTACCCTTCGACCTCTTCCGCGGCGGCGGATCGGTATAGGTCATCGTAATTCTCCTGTTTCGTGGGACGGCCACCGGTCGCGTCGGGCGACGAAGGCGCTGCCAACGATCGGCCGGCCGGCGACCAAACCGCACCCCCGTGGCGAGATCGGCCGCTCGACCGTCACAAACACGGGGCGCGGGGCATGGTTCCGCAGTCCTTGGCGAGGTCGGCGTAACCGCCCTGCACGCAAGGTTGATTTCCGATCGGCGATCCGCGACGCTGGCGGCGGGCCGGAAAGGGCGGAGAGCCGACATGACCACGGGGGGCGCGGCGCCGGTCGTTCTCAGGGCGGCGGGGTTGTTGCTGGTCGCGCTCGCCGTGCAGGGCGCCGTGCTGTGGTGGTCGGGGCAGTCGTTCTTCTGCACCTGCGGCACCGTGCGCCTGTGGTCCGGCGACGTGCTGGGCATCGAGAACTCCCAGCAGCTGTTCGACTGGTACACCTTCTCGCACGTCATCCACGGTCTGGTGTTCTTCTTCCTGATCCGCCTGGTGGCGCCGCGGCTGCCGATCCTCTGGGTGTTCGCCGTCGCCCTCGGCCTGGAGGTGGCCTGGGAGGTCGTCGAGAATTCCCGTCCGGTGATCGAGCACTACCGGCTGCAGCCGCTGTCGAAGGACTACGGCGGCGACTCTGTGATCAACTCGCTGATGGACACGGTGGCGATGAGCGCCGGCTTCCTGTTCGCCCTGCGCTTCGGCTTCTGGCCGAGCGTCGCGGCGGCGCTGGCCCTGGAGGTCGCCGCGCTGATCGCCGTCCGCGACGGCCTCGTCCTCAACGTCATCCAGTTCATCCGGCCGATCCCGTGGATCGAGGACTGGCAGGCCGGTCACAGCTGAGCAACGCCGGAGGTGGCGGCAACCACCCGTTCAGCGCATCATGTTTTGATGGGCCGCAGGCGAACGGGAGCGGCGGCCCGTGGTTGATGGGAGACGAAACGCCGAGACCCGGACCAACCGGGCCGCAGCATACGGAGGATCCCGAGGATGATCGACGCCATGGCGCGCCTCTACCTGCGCTCCTTCCTCAGCCGCGAGCGACTTGTGCACCGGCTGTTCCCGCTCGGCATCGGCGCCAGCCTCGCCGCCGCCATGATGCTGCCCCTGGCCGCCGTGCTCTTGGTGCTGGTGGTGCTCCTGTTCTGGACCATGCACCTCGACGCCGAGATCCACGACACGCTGCTGCCGGAGGAGGCGCACCTCGACGCCATCGCCTACCGGGGCAATTACTATTTCGTGCTCGCGGCCATGGCCCTGCTCGGCGGCGCCCATCTCGCCCTGCCGGCGGCCGGCTACGATGAACTCCTCGCCCCGGAGCGGCTGTCCCTGGCGGTGGCGCTCTTCGCCTTCGCGACGGTGCACACGGCGGTGCGCAGCGTCGAACTCGCCGAGATCGGCGAGCACTTCCTGGCGACCCGACGGCTCGAGGGCGGCCACCGGGTGGTGATGCGCTCCCGCTTCAGCCGGTGGCTGACCAGCGGCCGCGTGCTCTGGTTCCTGCGCCGGCGCCGCGACGATCGCTAGGACGGGGCGTCTGTTCCCGGCGACTTTGGAATTTTTGTTCCAGCCTCTGGAGAAATCGACCGAACGGATCTAGTCTGGACGTCCGGCCGGGCGACGGGGGATCGCCCGGCGCGGCATCCGCGCACCCCGGAGCCCGCCATGGACGATCTCGCCTTCGGGACCCGCAACAAGCGGGGGGACTTCAAGCCCAACGATCCGATCGAGCCGGCGCCGCTGTTCGTGCTGCCGCCGCGGCCCCTCGCCCTGCTGAAATGGCTGCCGCACTACTTCCTGCCGTGGAACGTGCTGTTCATGGCCTCTGCGGTCGCCTTCTGGACCTGGCTGACGCCGGACCGGGAGACGCTGCAGACGCTGGCGCCGGGCTGGATCCTCTTCCTTCTCCTGCGCAACATGGCCGCGGTGTTCCTCGTCTTCGGCGCCCTCGAGTTGCGGCTCTACGTGCTCCGCGCCCAGGCGAACCGCTTCAAGTACAATGCGAAATGGCCATCGAAGAGCCCGAGCGACGTCTTCCTGTTCAAGAGCCAGAACCTCGACAACATCCTGCGCAGCTTCGCCAGCGGCCTGCCGATCTGGACCGCCTACGAGGTGCTGATCCTCTGGGCCTGGGCCAACGGCTGGGGGCCATGGACCACCTTCTCCGAGAACCCGGTGTGGCTGGTGGTCCTCTGGCTGGCGATCCCGGTGATCCACGAGTTCCACTTCTTCGCGATCCACCGGCTGATCCACATCCCGGTGCTCTACCGCTGGGTCCACTCGGTGCACCACAACAGCGTCAACCCGAGCCCCTGGTCGAGCCTGTCGATGCACCCGGTCGAGCACCTGCTCTACTGGTCGGGCGCGCTGATCCACCTGGTGATCCCGTCCCACCCGCTGATCGCGCTCTACCACATCCACGCGGCCGGCTTCGGCGCGGTGGTAGGCCACATCGGCTTCCACCGGATCGAGGTGGGCGAGGATCGGTCGATCGATTCCCACACCTACGCCCACTACTTGCACCATAAGTATTTCGAGGTGAACTACGCCGACGGACTGGTCCCGCTCGACCGCGTCTTCGGGACCTGGCACGACGGCAGCGTCGAGGCGGAGGAGCGGATGAACCGCCGGATGCGGGCGCGCGCCGAGCGGGCCGCGGCCCGGGCTGCCAAGACGGCGGGCTGACGCCCGGCCGGGCCGGGGCACAAATTCGCCCGCCGGGCGTTCATGCCACGAAGGCCGGCGCAGCGAGCGCCGGTTCGAGGCAGGAGACGCCCATGGACCCGGCATACGAGGACACCGTCCGCGCGAAGGCCCACGAGATCTGGGAGCGGGAGGGCCGCCCCGAGGGGCGCGATCGCGAGCACTGGGAGAAGGCGCTCGCCGAACTCGGCCTTTCGGATGATCGCGACGCCGCCCCGCCGGTGACCAGCGGCGGAGCCGGTCTCGGCCTTTCGAGCGGCCTGCAGCCGGGCGGCACCCGGCCGGGCCTCTCCCCCGGCGTCTCCGAGGGAAGCCTCGGCACCGGGGGCGGCAGCACCGCCGGCGCCGACACGGGGACCAAGAGCCGTGGCCGGCGCTGACGACACCGCCGCGGGCGGCTCCCGGCCCGAGTCGGTGCGCGAGATCCGCATCGGCCCGCAGGGGCTTCCCGGCACGCTCTCCGTCCCGGAGGGCGCCCGGGCCGTCGTCGCCTTCGCCCATGGCAGCGGCAGCAGCCGTCACTCGCCGCGCAACCGGCGCGTCGCGGCGGCGCTCCGCGAGGCCGGCCTCGCCACGCTGCTCTTCGACCTGCTCACCCCCGCCGAGGAGGTCGACCGCCGCAACGTCTTCGACATCCGCCTGCTCGCCGGCCGCCTCGTCGAGGCGGTCGAGTGGCTGCGGGCCGGTCCCGAGACGGGCGCCCTGCCGGTCGGCCTGTTCGGGGCCAGCACCGGGGCCGCGGCGGCGCTGGTGGCGGCGGCCGACCCGCGCGCCGGGGTCGGCGCGGTGGTCTCCCGCGGCGGCCGTCCGGACCTTGCCGGCGAGGCGCTCAAGGCGGTGACGGCGCCGACGCTCCTGATCGTCGGCAGCCTCGACGGGCCGGTGATCGATATGAACCGCGAGGCCGAGGCGCGGCTCTCCGGCGAGCGGCGGCTCGTCCTCGTCGAAGGGGCGGGCCACCTCTTCGAGGAGCCGGGCACGCTGGGCCGGGTGATCGACCTCGCCGCCGACTGGTTCCGCGCCCACCTGTGACGCCGGCCTCTTCAGGCGGCCGGCGACACGGCGAGGTCGCGCCCGACCTCGGCCAGGATCTCGTAGGAGCGGAGCCGGGCGGCGTGGTCGTGGATGGCCGAGGCGACGATCACCTCGTCGACGCCCGTCTCCGCCAGGAAGCGGCCGAGCCCGCGCCGGACCGTCTCCGCCGATCCCACGAAGGACCGCTCGAGCATGGCCGAGGCGTGCGCCTTCTCCATCGGGGTCCAATAGGCCTCGATGTCGTCGATCGGCGGCTGCAGCCGCCCGCGGGTGCCGCGGACCATGTTGGCGAAGGCCATCTGCACTGAGGTGAACAGCCGCCGGGCCTCGGCATCCGTTTCCGCCGCGATCACGTTGACGCCGGCCATCGCATAGGGCCTCGCCAGCTGCCCGGACGGCTCGAAGCGGTCGCGGTAGACGGCGAGCGCCGGCAGCAGCGCCTGCGGTGCGAAGTGGGAGGCGAAGGCATAGGGCAGCCCCAGCGCGGCGGCGAGCTGGGCGCCGTAGAGGCTGGACCCGAGGATCCACAGCGGCACGTTGGTGCCGGTGCCCGGGACCGCCTGGATCGCCTGGCCGGGCTGCAGCGGCCCGAGCAGCGCCTGCAGCTCCAGGACGTCCTCCGGGAAGCGGTCCGAGGCCTCGGGCGCGCGGCGCAGCGCCCGCAGGGTCCGCTGGTCCGTGCCCGGCGCGCGGCCGAGGCCGAGGTCGATCCGGCCGGGGTGGAGCTCCTCCAGCGTTCCGAACTGCTCGGCGACCAGCAGCGGGGCGTGGTTCGGCAGCATGATCCCGCCGGCGCCGACCCGGATGCTGCGGGTCCCCGCGGCGACGTGGCCGATCACCACCGCTGTCGCGGCGCTGGCGATACCGACCATGTTGTGATGCTCGGCCAGCCAGAAGCGCCGGTAGCCCCAGGCCTCGGCATGGCGGGCGAGGTCGAGCGAGCGGCGGAGCGCCTCGCCGGGCGTGGAGCCTTCGGTCACGGGGGCGAGGTCGAGGACGGAGAGAACGGGCATGGCGGTCCTCATGGCCGGGACGCCTTATGTAGGCGTGCCGCGGCCGGCCGGCAACCGGCGAGGGCCCGCGCGGCGGTCCGGCCGGGCGCGGCCGGCGGCGGCCCGGGTCACGCCGGGTCCTCCGCCGCCACCGTCTCCGCCTCGGTGCGCATGGTCCCGAGGAGGAACCGGCGGAGGAGGCGGGCCTGGCCGGCGACCATGGCCTCGCCGGTGAGGAGCGGCTTGCCGAGCCGCGGCGCGGCCCGCTTCAGGGCGGTGTCCGGCGCGGTGACGATGTCGGCGACCGTTCCCGCCGCGGCGAGGGTGTCCGCCGGGATCGGGGAGGGATCCCCGGGGTGCATGCCGACCGGCGAGGCGTTGATCACCAGGTCGAAGGCCCCGTCCGGCGATGCCACGGCCTCGGCCGTCGTTGCGGGGGCGAAACCGCCGAGCCGGCGGACGAGGTCCGCCGCCCGGCCGGGGTCGGCATCGCAGAGCGCCAGCGAAAGCCGGGTGCCCTCCGCAAGGCTCGCCGCGATGGCCGAGCCGGCGCCGCCGCAGCCGACGAGGAGCGCCCGCCTGCCGGCGGTCTCGCCGAAGCCGAGGTCCTCGAGGGCGGCGAGGAAGCCGTGGCCGTCGAAGTTCGCCCCGACCCAGCCGTCCGCGCCATAGCGCACGCAGTTGGTGGCCCCGAGCAGGGAGACGAGCGGCGTCCGCCCGGCGAGGTATCGGGTCATCGGCTGCTTCAGCGGCGTGGTGACGATCGCCCCGATCACCGCCGGGTCGCGGCGGGCGGCGTCGACATAGGCAGGAAGGTCGCCCGGGCCGGTCTCCCGCTTCACCACCTCGACGGCCTCGCCCCGCTCCTGGAAGATGCGGTTGAGGAGATCCGGGCTGCGGGCATTGTCCAGCGGGGTGCCGAGCATGTGGATGTGGCGCAGCGGGTGCACGGGCGGGGCTCAGCGCGGCTCGGCGAAGAGGTCGAGCGAGCGCCGCAGGTCCTCCTCGGTGAAGCCGCGGCCGATGAAGGCGACGGTGTCGTCCTCCGTCGCGCCGGCCTCGAAGCCTTCGGGCAGGATCTCCGGGTTCTGGACCACGCGCCGCACGCTCTGCAGCAGCAGCCTGCCCGCGGGCGTGCGGATCACGCCCTTGACCCGGAGGACGTCGTCGCCGCGGGCGTGGAGGAGGGCGCTCAGCCAGACCGCGAAGGTCACCCAGTCGGTGCGCTCGTCGATGGTGAGGCGGGTCGCGAGGATCGCGCGGTCGTCGAGGCCACCGTCGGCGAGGGGCATAGGCTCGGCCCCGCCCGCGTCCGGCAGCGGCGCCGGCGAGCCCATCACCACGCCCTCCACCGGCACGCCGGGGCTCACCGACGCGAGGGTCGCGACGAGGCGGCGGAGCTCCTCCGGGTCGGCGCGGTCGACCTTGGTGACGACGAAGCGGTCCGCCGCCTGCGCCTGCCGCCGCCACAGCGGCTCGCCGGCGACCTGCCGCAGCCCGTCGACGCCGTCGACGGCCACCACCGTCTCGCGGAGCACGACATGGTGGACCAGCACCGGGTCGGAGCCGATCGCCTCGACGATCGGCCCGGGGTCGGCGAGGCCGCTGGTCTCGAGGAGGATTTCTTCGACGGGCTCGGCGTCGCCGCCCGGGCGGGTGCGGCGGTCGCACACGTCCCTGAGCAGGGCGACCATGGCCTCTCGGCCGGTGCAGCAGGCGCAGCCGCCGGCCAGCAGCTCCATCCGCGCCGCCCCGGCCAGCAGCACGTTGTCAACGGGCGCCTCGGCGGCCTCGTTGACGATCACCAGCGCCCCGGAGAAGCGGCCCTCGTGCAGCTGGTGCCGCACCCAGGTGGACTTGCCGGACCCGAGAAAGCCGCCGACGAGGGTCAGCCGGATCCGCCCGTCGTCCCGCGTCATCGGCCGCGCCGGAGAAAGTCGGGATCGAGCGGGTCGATGCGCCGCCCGGACAGGTCCTCGGCCGCGGTCCAGAACTCGCCGAGGTCGGCCACCATGCGGTGCATGCCGGTCCGCGTGCTGACGGTCAGGCCGGGGATGAAGGTGTCGTCCGTCACCGTCAGCCCCCAGGCGGGGAGAACCCGGCCGAGGACGGCGGCGCGGCGGTGGCGGGCGCGAACCCGGTCGGTGCCGGGGGGCGCGCCGGCGTCTGTCCAGTGCCCCGGGGCGGACGGAAACCCGCAATTCGAACACAAGGTCCTGCAACTCCCAAAAGAGGCCGGCGGCCGGCCGGAGCCGGCCGCCGGGCCGGTTCAGATGACCTCCGGCCGCGCCGGGTCCCCAAAGGGGTAGCGCTTGCGGAAGTCGTCGGCGATCTCCTCGAAGGTCGCCCACTCGACGCCGTCGTGGCCGTTGATGTACTCGATCAGCCGCTCCAGCATCAGAAGCACCTGCGGGCGGCCCGACACGTCCGGGTGGATGGTGAAGGCGAACACCGCATAGTCCATCTCACGATAGACCCAATCGAACTGGTTGCGCCACAACTCCTCGATCTGGCTCGGTACGACGAAGCCGTGGCTGTTCGGCGCCTTCTTGATGAACATCATCGGGGGAAGGTCGTCGACATACCAGTTGGCGCCGATCTCGACGAGGTCGATCTCCTTGCCGTGCTTCAGCGGAACCATCCACTCCTCCGCCTTCTTGGAGTAGTCGATGGTCGTCCAGCTGTCGCCGACCCGCGCGTAGAAGGGCACGAAGTCCCGGTAGCCCTGGCTGTGGTCGTAGGTGAAACCATACTTCTGCAGCAGCGCCGCGGTCGAGGAGGACATCTCCCACCAGGGCGCGACATAGCCCCGCGGCCGGCGGCCGGACAGCTTCTCGATCACGTCCACCGACTTCGCCAGCACCGCCTCCTCCTGGGAGGGGGTCATGGCGACCGGGTTCTCGTGAGTGTAGCCGTGGGCGCCGATCTCGTGGCCCTCGTCGACGATCATCTTGCACTCGCGCGGGAAGGTCTCGATCGAGTGGCCCGGGATGAAGAAGCTGGTCCTGAGGTTGTACTTGCGGAACAGGCGCAGCAGCCGCGGCACCCCGACCTCGGTGGCGAAGATGCCCCGCTGGATGTCCGACGGCGAGTCGCCGCCGCCGTAGGAGCCGATCCAGCCGGCGACCGAGTCGACGTCGGTCCCGAAGGCGCAGTAGATCTTCTTGGCCATCTTTTCCTCCATGCTTTGGTGAACCGGGCCTTGATGCGTTTTTGCTGCCCGTCACCACAGAAATGCTAAAAAACTGACGCGCTGTTCAGGCGCATGCGCGTCTTTTACTCTGGACGCCCGGTCGCGTTTTCAGTAATGACCTGCTGGTCGGGCCGGGAGCGCCCGGCCGATCCGGGGAGGAACCAACGTGGCTGACCTGAAGATAACCATCGCCGGCATCACCTTCGACGCGCGCTTCGAGGCCGCGGCGGCGCCGCGGACCGTGGCGGCGTTCAAGGCGCGCATGCCCTTCGAGAGCCAGATCGTGCACGTCCGCTGGAGCGGCGAGGCGGTGTGGATCCCGCTCGGGGACATGCAGTTCGACGTCACCCACGAGAACGCCACCTCCTACCCGGCGCCGGGCCAGATCATCCTCTATCCCGCCAGGCTGAGCGAGACCGAGATCCTGCTCGCCTACGGCGGCGTGCGCTTTGCCAGCAAGGTCGGTCAGCTTGCGGGAAACCACTTCATCACCCTCGAATCCGGTCTCGATCGCCTGCCGGAGATCGGCAGGATGGCGCTCTGGAAGGGGGCCCAGCCGATCCGCTTCGAACTGGCCTGATCCCCGATGGCGCCGGGGCGGGCGGAGGTCGCCTCCACCCGCCCCGGCACCGCGTCAGACGCCGATCGGCATGTGCTCCGGCGAGCGGGTCACCGCCCGCGGCGCCGTCAGTTCCTTCCAGGTCGAGAGCGCCCGGTTGACGGCCGGGAACGGCGGCCGGTGGACGAACCGGCCGCGTCCGGGCCTTGGCTGGTCGTTCTTGCCGTGGGTCCAGACGAGCTCGCCGCGCGAGAGGGTGTGGCGCGCGAGGCCGCGCACCTCCATCCCCTCGAAGACGTTGTAGTCGATGGCCGACTTCTGGTTGGAGGCCGACACCGTCTTCGACAGCTTCGGGTCGAACACCACGATGTCCGCGTCCGCGCCCGGGAGGATCGCGCCCTTCTGCGGGTAGACGTTGAGGATCCGGGCGATGTTGGTGGAGGTCACCGCGACGAACTCGTTCGGGGTCAGCCGCCCGGTCTCGACGCCGTGCGTCCACAGCACCGACAGGCGATCCTCGAGGCCGCCGGTGCCGTTGGGGATCTTGGTGAAATCCCGGACGCCCATCCGCTTCTGCTCGGTGGTGAAGGCGCAGTGGTCGGTCGCCACCACCTGCAGCGAGCCGGATGTGAGTCCGGCCCACAGGCTGTCCTGGTGCGCCCTGTCGCGGAACGGCGGCGACATCACGCGGCGGGCGGCGTGGTCCCAGTCCGCGTGCTGGTACTCCTCCTCGGTGAGGGTGAGGTGCTGCACCAGCGGCTCGCCGTAGACGCGCATGCCCTTCTGCCGGGCGCGGCGGATCGCCTCGTGCGCCTGCTCGCAGGAGACGTGGACGATGTAGACCGGCACCCCGGCGGCGTCGGCGATCATGATCGCCCGGTTGGCGGCCTCGCCCTCCACCTCCGGCGGACGCGAATAGGCGTGGGCCTCGGGTCCGCGGATGCCCTCGGCGAGGTACTTCTGCTGCAGGGCGGCGATGATGTCGCCGTTCTCGGCGTGGACGAGCGGCAGGGCGCCGAGGGCGGCGCAGCGCTGGAACGAGGCGAACATCTCGTCGTCGTTCACCATCAGCGCGCCCTTGTAGGCCATGAAGTGCTTGAAGGTGTTCACCCCCCGCTCGACCACTTTGGCCATGTCGTCGAAGATCTGCTCCGACCAGCCGGTCACGCACATGTGGTAGGAGTAGTCCGACGAGGCCTGGCGGGTCGCCCGCCCCGACCAGGCCTCCATGGCGGCGAGCATGCCGTCCGGGCCGGGGATCACGAAGTCGACCACCATGGTGGTGCCGCCCGACAGCGCGGCGAAGGTGCCGGACTCCCAGGTCTCCGCCGTCACGGTGCCCATGAAGGGCATCTCGAGGTGGGTGTGCGGATCGATGCCGCCGGGCATCACATAGGCGCCCCCGGCGTCGATCGTCTGGTCGCCCTTCAGGTCCTTGCCGATGGCGGCGATGGTCTCGCCCTCGATCAGCACGTCGGCCTCGTAGGACCGGTCCGCGGTCACGATCGTGCCGCCCTTGATGACCGTCGACATGGCTCTGCCTCCCGGATGTTGTCGTTCGGTTGTCGATCGCCGCTCAGACTTCCGGCGGCGGGATGGCGCCCTTGCGCTCCACGATGAGGCGGTAGGCCTCGGGTTCGCGGTGCTTGGCGAAGTTGAAGATCGTCTCCCGGTACCGCTTGCCGAGGTCGAGGTCGCAGCGCGCGGTGATCACCTCGTCCTCGAGCGTCACCGCCTGGGCGACGATCTCGCCCGACGGCGCGATGATCGCGCTCTGGCCGACCATGTGCGAGCCCTCCTCGGTGCCGCACTTGGCGGTTCCGATCACCCAGGTGGCGTTCTGGTAGGCGCCCGCCTGCATCGAGAGGTGGTTGTGGAAGCTGGTCAGGCCGTCGATGTCGGCGTGGCCGGTGTGGTCGAACGGGGTGTTGTAGCCGAGCATGACCATCTCGACCTGCTGCAGGCCCATCACCCGGTAGGTCTCCGGCCAGCGCCGGTCGTTGCAGATGCACATCCCCATCACGCCGCCGAAGGCGCGCCAGACGCCGAAGCCGAGGTTGCCCGGCTCGAAGTAGCGCTTCTCGAGGTGCTGGTGCCGGCGGCCCGGCTGGGGTTCCGCGTGCCCGGGGAGGTGCACCTTGCGGTACTTGCCGACGATGTTGCCGGCGCGATCGACCAGGATCGAGGTGTTGAAGCGGCGCTTGCGGCCGTTCTCCTCGGCAAGTTCCGCGTAGCCGAGGTAGAAGCCGACGCCGAGCCGCTTCGCCTCCTCGAAGAGGGGGAGGGTGTCCGGCCCCGGCATCTCCCGCTCGTAGTAGGCCTCGAGCTCGGCCTCGTCCTCGATCATCCAGCGCGGGAAGAAGGTCGTCAGCGCCAGCTCCGTGAAGACCACGAGCTCGGCGCCGCGGCCCTTGGCCTCGCGCATCATCTCGATCAGGCGACGGACGGCGTCCCTGCGGGTCTCGGACTTCGCGATCGGGCCCATCTGGGCGGCCGCGGCGTGAACGATACGGGCCATGGCAGCGCTCCTGTCCTTTCCTCTTGTCAGGTCGTCCGTTCCTCGAGGTAACGGTAGATCTCGGTGTGGTCGGCGCCGCGCCCCAGCGCCGCGGAGGCCTCGCTCCAGGTCCGGGCGGCCTCGGCGAGGGCCTCGGCGCGGACGCCGACGGTCTCGGCGAGCTCGGCCGCCGTGCGCAGGTCCTTGGCCATCAGGGTCATCGCGAAGCCCGAGCCGAAGCTGCCGGAGAGGACGAAGGGCTTCAGCTTCACCTCCGTGGAGTTGTTGCGACCCGTGGAGGCGTTGAGGGCGTCGACCAGCACCTGCGGATCGACCCCGAAGCCCTTCGCCACCAGCACCGCCTCGCAGGCGGCGGCGAGGCCCGCCGCGGACACATAGTTGTTGAGCGCCTTCACCGCGTGGCCGGAGCCGACCGCACCGGTGCGGATCATCGTCGATCCCATGGCGCGGAGCACCGGCAGCGCGCGCTCCACCGCCGTGTCCGGGCCGCCGATCATGAGGGTCAGCGTCCCCGCCGCCGCTTTGCGGACGCCGCCCGAGACCGGCGCGTCGACGAGGTCGAGGCCGTGCCCGGCGAGGTCGGCGGCGAGGCGGCGGGTCTCGGCCGGGGAGGACGAGCTCATGTCGACGACCAGCGCGCCCGCGGACAGCGCCTCCGCCGCGCCGCCGGCCCCGAGCAGCGCGTCGCGCACGGCGGCCGAGTCCGGCAGCATGGTGATCAGCAGGTCCGCGCCCCGGGCCGCCTCGGCCGCGGAGGCTGAGGCCGTCCCGCCGGCCGCCGCCAGCGCCCGGCAGGCCCCGGCGTCGAGGTCGAAGCCCTGCACCGCATGGCCCGCGGCGACCAGCCGCGCGGCCATCGGCCGGCCCATGGCGCCGAGCCCGATGAAGCCGACCCGGCGCGCGTCCGAGGTGCCCGCGTCAGTCAAGGCCCATCTCCCGGAAGACCTCCCTGGCGTTGCGGAAGCAGTCCATGGCCGCCGGAACGCCGCAATAGGTGCCGACCTGCAGGAAGACCTCCTTCAGTTCCTCCTTGGTGACGCCGTTGTTGATGGCGCCGCGCAGGTGCAGCTTGAATTCGTGCGGGCGGTTCAGCGCCGCGATCATGCCGAGGTTGAGGATCGACCGGGACCTGCGGTCGAGCCCGGGCCGGTTCCAGGTCCCGTCCCAGCACCATTCGGTGGTTAGTTCCTGCATCGCCCACTGGAAGTCGTCCGCCTCGGCGACGGAGCGGTCGACATACTCCGCGCCGAGCACCTCCCGGCGGGTTTTCAGTCCCCGCTCGAACCGCTCCGAGCGCCTGCGCTCCGACGTCATCGCCGCCTCCCCGTCTTCCCACGCTCTCGCGCCGCGTCATTCCTCGTAGAGGGCGCCCGCCCGGCCGGTGTCGAGCCTGGTCAGCACGTGCACGTCCTCCCGGCCCCAGCTGACGGTCGCCCGGTCGCCCGGCTCGAGCGGATCGGCGAAGTAGCTGGTGTCGCTGATGTTGGCGACGAACGGCTCGCCGATGCCGACCTCCAGCGCCACCTTCACGTAGGTGCCCTGGTACTCGATCGCGGTGACGGTCCCGGCGATGGCGTTGGTCGGCAGCGCGGCCGCCTCGTCGACCCGCCGGGACAGCGCCAGCCGGTCGCGGCGCACCGAGATCGACACCGGCTGTCCCACCTCCGGCACCGGGGCGCCGGCGTCGGCCAGCGCCTCGATGACCGCTCCCTCCGGCGTCCTCACCCGGGCGCCGCCCGAAAGATGCGCCTCCACCGCGCCGGTGAGCACGTTCTGCCCGCCCATGAAGCGCGCCACATAGGGCGTCTTCGGGGCGTTGAAGATCTCGTAGGCGCTGGCGGCCTGGTCGATCCGCCCGGTGTCCATCACCACCACCATGTCGGCGAGCGCGATCGCCTCCGGCTGGGTGTGCGTGACGTGCACGAAGGTGATGCCGAGTTCCTCCTGCAGGCTCTTCAGTTCGCCGCGCATGCGCAGGCGGAGGAACTCGTCGAGCGCCGACAGCGGCTCGTCGAGCAGCAGCACCTTCGGGTTGGTGATCAGCGACCGCGCCAGCGCCACCCGCTGCTGCTGGCCGCCGGAGAGCTGGGCCGGCATGCGGTCCTTCATGTGGTCGAGCTGGACGCGCTCGAGCATCTCGAGGGCCTTGCGCCGGCGCTCCTCCTTCCCGACACTGCGCATCTTCAGGTAGAAGGCGACGTTGTCCTGCACGGTGAGATGCGGGAACAGCGCGTAGCTCTGGAACATCATCGCCGTGCCGCGCTCCACCGGCGGCTTGCCGACCACCATCTGGTCGCCGATGAAGATCTCGCCGGCGGTGGGCGTCTCGTGGCCCGCGATCATCCTGAGGATGGTGGTCTTGCCGCAGCCCGAGGGCCCGAGCAGGCAGCAGTAGGACCCGTGCGGGATGGTGAGGTTGATGTTCTCGACCGCATAGGTGCTGCCGAACTGCTTGGACACCCCGAGAAGGCGGATCTCGCCGGATCCGGTGTTGGTGGCCGTGCCGGCGGAAACGGCGGACGTGGTGGCGATGGTGTTCATTTCGTCCCGGACCGCCTCTTCTGGATGATGACGATGGCCGACAGCGCGAGGGCGATGACCGCGAAGGAGATGACCGTGGTGACCGTGCCGAGGGCGTAGAGCGCCGGCGAGGTGACGTTGGTGGTCATCGTCCAGATCTCGAGCGGCAGGGTGTTCCTGCTCCCGACCGTCAGCCAGCTGCGGGGGAACTCGTCATAGGACAGGGTGAAGCCGAACAGGGCGACCGCGATCATGCCCGGGAACACGATGGGGACGACGACCTCCCTGACGCTCTGCCACTTGCTGGCGCCGAGGTCGAAGGACGCCTCCTCGTAGGACGGGCTCAGCCGGCCGAGCACGGCGAACATGATGAGCAGGCCGAACGGCAGCGCCCAGGAGAGGTGCGTGCCGAGCGCGGAGGTGTACCAGGCCGCCGTCAGCCCGAGGTAGCGGAAGGTCACCAGCGTGCCGATCGACAGCACCAGCCCCGGCACGATGAGGCTCGCGATGGCCATGTAGAAGATGACGGTGGAGCCCTTGAAGCGGCGGCGGAAGGCGAAGCCGGCGGTGACGGAGATCAGCACCGTCAGCACCATCACGGTCAGCGCCAGCGGCAGGGACCGCTGGAACGCCCCAACCACGTCGCCGGTGCGGCGGGGATTGAACAACTCGTCGAACCACATCAGCGACGGCTCGCGCAGCGGGAACACGAGCGAGCCCGACGGACCCTGGAACGACAGGATCAGCACCGAGATCATCGGCCCGTAGAGGAAGATCACGAACAGCGTGAACAGCGTCGCGAGCACATAGAAGGTCCAGGGCCGCGGCCCGTAGCTGGTCGATGTCGACATGTTACCTCACGAGTTCCTTCCGGACGTCGACCAGGCGGAAGATGGCGACGGCGATCAGAAGCACGATCACGAGGAGCAGCACGGCGTTGGCCGCGGCCCGCGGATAGTTGAGGAACTGCAGGTCGTTGAAGATCCCCGAGGTGGCCGACCCCGAGAGGCCGCCGCTCATCACCGTGACGACGAAGAAGTCGCCCATCACCAGCGTGACGACGAAGAGCACGCCGAGGGCGATGCCGGTCTTGCAGAGCGGCAGCACAACGTTCCAGACGACGCCCCAGCGGGTCGCGCCGGCGTCGACGGCGGCCTCGAGCAGCGACTTGTCGATGCGCGCCATGGAGTTGAAGATCGGCACGATCATGAACAGCGTGAACAGGTGGACGTAGGCGACCACCACCGAGAAGTCGGAGTAGAGCAGCCAGTCCAGCGGCTCGTCGATCCAGCCGAGGTTGAGCAGGGCGCTGTTGATGAGCCCCTCGCGGCCGAGCACCGGGCGCCATGAGATCATCCGGATGATGTTCGACGTCCAGAACGGCACCGTGCAGACGAGGAAGAGGCCGATCGCCACCAAGAGGTTGCGGACGTGGAACACCAGGAAGTAGGCGATCCAGAACCCCAGCACGAAGGTGATCGCCAGCACGATCAGGGTGAACTTGATCGTCGAGAGGTAGAGCGTCCACGTGGTCTGGTTGGTGAACAGGTCGACGTAGTTCTGCAGCGTGAACTCGGCGACCACGCCGACCAGCATCTGGTAGCGGAAGAAGCTGACCAGCACGACCAGCGCGACCGGGATCGCGAAGAAGGCGACGAGGACGATGGTCAGCGGCGTGACCTGCAGGTAGGTCGCCAGTGTGGCCCGGTTTCCCGCGGGGGCGGTGCTCATGCGCGTCTCTCGAGGCTTTGACGGTACGGACGCCAGCGGCGCGCGGCGGATCGCCCGCCGCGCGCCGGAACGGGTGTGGCGGCGGGTCAGGCCGCGTTGAACTCGTTCCACTTGGCGAACAGGAACTCGGCCTCGTCCATGAGGTTGTTCCACACCGCCACCCGGGCGAAGCGCTCCTCGTAGGAGCCGCCGTCGCGCACGTCGCCGGCCTCGTTGGTCTTCTCGCCGGTCGGGCTGGTGATCGGCGCGGTGGCCGGCTTGCCCTCGTAGAAGAAGCCCCGCTCGTTCTCGGTGAGGGCGGCCTTGGCGGTCTCGACGTTGGCGCTGTAGTAGCCCTGCTTGGCGATGAAGCCGCCGACCCAGCCGGAGTTGTACCAGTTGAGGTAGTCGTAGGCCGCGTCGAGCTTCATGCCGTCGAGGTGGTTCATCAGCGCGAGGCCGTTGCCCCAGCCGCGGTAGCCTTCCTTCAGCGGCTGGTAGACGCAGTTGATGCCCTGCGTGCGGACGGCGGTCACGGCCGGCGACCACATCGACTGGATCACCACCTCGCCGGCGGCCATCAGGTTCACCGACTCGTCGAAGGTGTTCCAGAGCGCGCGGAAGTGGCCGTCACGCTTCAGCTCTATCAGCTTCTCGATGGTGGCGGAGATCTCGTCGCGGGTCGGGTTGCCCTTGTCGCTGTAGCTGAGGATGCCGGCCGCCTCGAAGGCCATCATGGCGTCCATGATCCCGTTGGTCGGGATGTTCTGGATCGCGGTCTTGCCCTTGAAGTCCGGCGAGATGAGATCGGCCCAGGTGGTGATCTCGCGGCCCGTGAGGTCGGGGCGGATCCCCAGCGTGTCGGCGTTGTAGACGCTCGGCACGAAGGTCGCCCAGTCGGTCTTGCTGTTGGCGAAGGAGGTGGCGTCCCTCGCCTCGCGGTACATCACCTCGATCGGCGCGTCGCCTTCCAGCGACACCGGCTTGCCGAGGAAGGTGCCCTCCGTATAGAGCGGCGTCAGCTGTCCCCAGTTGCCGATCCGCGGGATCTCGACCGCCTGGGTGACGCCCTGCGGCACCGCGAACTTGGCCTGCCAGATCTCCATGTCGGCGATGTCGATGGAGCCGGGGTCGTTGACCATGCGGTTCGTCAGGCCGGGGTGGTCGACGACGGTCATCTCGACGGTGAAGCCGAGGTCCTTGCTCGCCTGCCGGGCGATGTCCGGCAGCGTCGAGTAGGACATGCCGGTGTGGTTCAGGACAATGTCCTTGATGTTCTGGGCCCATACGGTGGGAAAGCCGGTGACGGCCGTCGCACCGGCGACCGCCGCGCCGCCCTTCAGGACCGTGCGGCGGGAAACGCCCTTGCCAGTTCGAGAACGATTGGAGCCTGCCATCTCTTCTACTCCCCTTCCGGTTCGTGAAACCCCTCGGAGTGCACTTCCCGAGGGTTGCCGGCGTCCCCCTCGGCTGTTGCCGGGCGGATCTCGTTCGTGGGCTTCCGGCACGCGGGCATGCGCCCCGGCCCACCATTGATGCCGTTTTCGACTTCGTCGGATGCGGGGCTGGAAGGAGACGGCGGGTGCCGGGGTCATGAAGCGACGGTCCCGACGGCGAAGCACCCAAGCCCAGCAACAACAGGTCGCTAAGCATCGGGCAAATCCGCCCTATTTTATTCGGACCCTGAACCGCGCGACTCCATCGACGTCCTCGCCTCACACATCTGACGTTCGCCATATAAGCCTAATCCAATTTGGTAGACAGTCTGATGCGGTTTGTGAAATAATTTTTTGGTGGCGGATTGATCAGCCGACGGCATCAATATGCGTTTCGAACTCAGGCACCTTGCCACCTTCGGGGCCGTGGCCGAAGAGCTCAACTTCCGGCGCGCCGCCGAGCGCCTCTCCATGGCCCAGCCGGCGGTGAGCCGGATCGTGATGGAGCTGGAGGACCAGCTCGGCGTGAAGCTGCTCGAGCGCACGACGCGCAAGGTCCGCCTGACAGCGGCCGGCCGCTACCTGCTCGAGGAGACCCGCGAGATCCTCGGCCGGGTCGAGGTGGCCGGGCACACGGCCCGCCTGCTCGCCAGCGGCACCAAGGCCATCCTCAGGGTCGGCTACACGACAATCACCGGCCACTCGCTGGTGCCGGACATCACCCGCGAGTTCCGCCGCGCCAACCCCGACGTGCGGCTGGAGCTCACCTACCTCACCTCTCCCGCCCAGCGCGACATGATCCTGCAGCACGAGATCGACCTCGGCTTCATCGAGGGGTCGTTCCCGAGCCCGGAGATCGAGACCCGGGCGGTGGCGCGCCACGAACTGGTGGTGCTGCTGCCCTCGGGCCATCCGCTGGCGATGAAGGACAGGATCACGGTGGAGGAGCTCTCGCGGGAGCGCCTGGTGCTGGGCACGCCCGCCGAGTGGCCGACCTTCCGCCGGGTGATCGTGGACGCCTTCCAGAACGCCGGGCAGGTGCTGAGGGTCTACCAGGAGGCCTCAAGCCTGACCGGCATCCTCGGCCTCGTGACGGCCGACGTGGGCGTCACCGTCTTCTGCGGGATCCCCCGCTTCTGCGCCAGCGGAGCGGTGATCCCGCGCCCGCTGGTGACGGACCCGCCGATCGTGGTCGAGACGCACCTCGCCTGGCGCCGGTCGGCCATGAGCGAGGCGATGCGACGTTTCGTGGAGACCAGCGAGCGGGTGGCCGCCGGCTATCTGGCGATCGGGCGTCCCTACGGACTGGAGGGCGTTCCGGCGGCGTGACGGGCACGGGATGAAGGAGAGAGACCATGGAGAACTGGGCGAACCGGAAGACGCTGATCCTCGGGCGGAACGAGATGATCGGGCTTCTGACCCCCGCTGAGTACAACCAGTGCGTCGAGCAGGCCTACCGGATGCACGGCGAGGGCCGCTACTACATGGACCCGAAGGGCCACATCGTGCTCGACCGGTTCCCCGGCGAATGGGAGGCGATGCCCTCCTACATCGAGGAGCCCCACGCCGCCGCCTGCAAGTGGGTGTCGATCCGCGAATGGAACCGCGAGCGGTTCAACCTGCCGACGGTCTTCTCGATCCTCATCTACACCGAGCCGGAGACCGGGTTCCCGCTGGCGATCGTCGACGGCAGCTACCACACGGTGATGCGGACCGGATCCGCCGCCGCCGTCTCCGCCAAGTGGATGGCGCGCAAGGACAGCCGCAAGCTCGCCATCGTCGGGGCCGGCCACATGGCGGAGGGGGCCCTCGCCACCTGCAACGAGGTCTTCCCCTGGACCGAGGTGCGGATCTGGAGCCGCAGCCGGTCGACGCTGGACGGCTTCGTCAAGGAGCAGCAGCCGAAGTACGACGGCTTCGAGCTGAAGCCGTCCACCGATCTCGAGCAGGTGGTCCGCGGGGCGGACGTGGTCGTCACGCTGACGCCCGCCCGCGGCCCGATCGTGATGGCCGACTGGATCTCCCCGGGAACCCACATCGCCGCCGTCGGCGCCGACAAGAAGGGGGACCAGGAACTGGAGGGCCGGATCCTCCAGGGCGCCCGCATTTTCGTCGATGACATCCGCCAGTGCCGCACCGACGGCGAGATCAACGTGCCGCTCTCGGAGGGGCTCATCACCGAGGCTGACATCGCCGGCGAGATCGGCGAGGTCGTCACCGGCCGCAAGCCCGGCCGCACGTCGGACGACCAGATCACCATCTTCGACAGCACGGGGATCGCTTTGCAGGACTCCGCGACGGTGCCGCTGGAATACGAGCGGGCCATGGCGGCCGGCGTCGGCATCGAGAAGAAGATGATCTCCACCTGAGCGGACGATGGCGGCCGGACCCGGTCCGGCCGCCTCGCATGCACCCCGTCAAGGTCCGCGGCCTCCCGATGCGTTCCGCTTCGTGCCGGAAACTCGCAACAGGGCGCCAGTCGCCGCATGGATTTTCCTAAAACTACTTAGATTGCTCCCAACTTTGACTCTCGAATATTTTCCTCCGTTTTGCGCCTGGTCCCGGGCTCTGGTAGCGTGTCCTCTGCGGTGCCGCCTTCTCTCACCCTTGCCGCGGAGGAAGGCCATGAAGTTCACGATCGCACTTCTGCTCGGGTCGATGGCGATGATCGTCGGCGCCCCGGCCGAGGAAACCGGGAACGATGCTGCAGGGGTCACCTGCCTGCAGGAAGTTGACTGCTCCTTCGAGGTGTCGCGAGACCGGCTCGAAACTCTCGGGTATTCGCAGGTTGCGATGATCGACGACAATCCCCTTCACCTGACGGCAATCGATGAGGCTGGCGCGCAGGTGAGGATCGACGTCGATCCCCAGACCGGGCAATTCGAGGTCGGCGAATAGACCGCGCCCCGGCGTGGACGACGGCCTGAGGGCCTTCGATCGGGCCGGCAGGACCGGTCGGCGCGCCGAGGGCGGCCGGGTTCCATCCGGTCGCGCCCTCCCGCGCATGCCCCCGGCTCGGCGCCGAACTTCGCGCTTCGCCCCCGCGCCGGATTGCGGTAGCCGTTGAACCTTGCGGCGCGAGGGCCGCAGGGTTCGGGGGCTTGGCATGGGCGAGGTCGTCATCGGCGTGGACGTGGGCACGGGCAGCGCACGGGCGGGGGTGTTCGACCTCTCCGGACGGCTGCTCGGGGCGGCAAAGCACCCGATCCGGATCTGGCACGAGCCCGGCGAGCGGGTGGAGCAGTCCTCGGACGATATCTGGCGCGCCTGCCTCGCCGCCGTCCGCGCCGCCGTCGCCGAGGCGGGGGTCGCGCCCGGCGACGTCCGCGGCCTCGGCTTCGACGCGACCTGCTCGATGGTGGTGCTCGACCCGGCCGGCCGCTCGCTGCCGGTCGGGCCGCACGGTGAGGCGGAGCGCGACGTCATCGTCTGGATGGACCACCGGGCGGTCGCCGAGACGCGGCGGGTGAACGCGGGCGGCCATTCGGTGCTCGCCTTCGTCGGCGGCGCCATCTCGCCGGAGATGCAGGTGCCGAAGCTGATGTGGCTGAAGGCCCACATGCCGGCGACCTACGCCGCGGCCGGGCACTTCCTCGACCTTTCGGACTTCCTCACCTTCCGCGCCACCGGCAGCCTCGCCCGGTCCGCCTGCACGGTCACCTGCAAGTGGACCTACCTCGCCCACGAGGGCCGATTCGACGACGAGTTCCTACGCGCCGTCGGCCTCGAGGACCTCGCCGAGGGCGGCCGCGCCCGCATCGGCGCCGAGGTGGTCGATCCCGGAACGCCGCAGGGCGCCGGCCTCGACGCCCGCGCGGCCGGGGAACTCGGCCTTCTCGCCGGCACGCCGGTGGCGGCCTCGCTGATCGACGCCCACGCCGGCGCCGTCGGCACCCTCGGCAGCGAGGACGGGCCCGGCGGGCGGGTCGCCTACATCATGGGCACTTCCGCCTGCATCATGGCGTCGACGCCGGACGCCGCCTTCGTACCGGGGGTCTGGGGCCCCTACTACGCGGCGCTGATGCCCGGCGCCTGGCTGAACGAGGGCGGCCAATCCGCCGCGGGCGCCGCGGTGGACCACCTGGTGCGCAGCTCTCCGGCCTTCGGGGAGGCGAGCGCGGCGGCGGCGGCGGAGGGCCTCGACGTCCTCAAGTACCTGGAGGCGAGGGTGGTCGCCCGTGCCGGCGGGCTCGGCGACGTCGCCCGGATCGCCGGCAACGTCCATGTGCTGCCCGATCTCCTCGGCAACCGCTCCCCGCATGCCGACCCGGACGCCCGGGGCGTGGTCGCCGGGCTCGGCCTCGACGCCTCGCAGGCGGCGCTGGAGCAGCTTTACGTCGCCGCGCTGTGCGGCCTCGGCTACGCCACCGCGGAGGCGATCGAGGCGATGCGCGCGGCCGGCGTGCCCTGCGAGACGCTGGTGGTGAGCGGCGGCGCGAGCCGCAGCGCCCTGGTGCGGCGGATCCTCGCCGACGCGACCGGAATGCCGGTGGCCGTGCCGGCGACGCCGGAGCCGGTGCTGCTCGGCTCGGCGATGCTCGGCGCCGTCGCGGCGGGGCTCCATCCGGACCTGCCGGCGGCGATGCGGGCGATGTCGCGGATCGCGGAAACGGTGGAGCCGGCGGGCAGCGCCGTCGCCGACCTCCATTCCGCCCGCCGCCGCGTGTTCGACAGCCTGCGCCGGCTCGACCGCGAGGCGCGGGAGATCATGCGTCCCTTCTCGCTCCCGGACGGGTGATCTCGACATCGTGACCGACCGGAACTTGCCGCCGAGCCTCCGGTTGATCACATGATGAAAAAGCGGCCTTGCGCGCGGCGCGATCACCCGTGCCGCCTCCCGCGGGGCCGACCAGAACCGCCGGGACCCGCATGTTCGACACGCTGAAATCGCTGTTCACCGACCAGGCCCGGCGCGACGAGCCGCCGGCCATGGACGAGCGGCTCGCCACGGCAGCCTTGCTGGTGCACACCATCGCCGTGGACGGCGACGTGAAGCCGAAGGAGCGGACCGTGCTCCACGAGGCGCTGACCCGGCACTTCGGCCTCAGCCGGTCGGAGGCGGACACCCTCATCGAGCGCGCCCGCGAGCGCGACGCCGAGGCGGTGGACCTCTACGGCTTCACCAGCGTGCTCAAGCGCAGCCTCGAGCCCGAGGGCCGCGAGCGGGTCATCGAGATGATGTGGGAAATCATCTACGCCGATGGCGGCGTCCACGAGTTCGAGGACAACATGGTCTGGCGGGTGGCCGAACTGCTCGGTGTCTCCGCCCGCGACCGGATCCGGCTGCGCAAGCGCATCGAGGCCCGCGGCGCCGGCTGAGGCGCAACGCACCTGCCGCCTTTTCTCCGGCGCAGCATTCGCTACATTGTCGATATGCGCCAGATCATCACGCCTTCCGTCACGCCGATGGCGCGGCGGCCCAGAATCCTCATCGTGCTGCACCAGGAGACATCCAGCCCCGGCCGCGTCGGCGATGCGCTGGTGCGCCGCGGCTACGCGCTCGACATCCGCCGGCCCCGATTCGGCGACCCGCTGCCCGCCACCATGGCCGACCACGCCGGCGCCGTGATCTTCGGCGGGCCGATGAGCGCCAACGACCCGGAGCACTTCATCCGCGCCGAGATCACCTGGGTGAAGGTGCCGCTCAAGGAGGAGAAGCCCTTCCTCGGCATCTGCCTCGGCGCTCAGATGCTGGCGAAGCACCTCGGCGGCCAGGTCATGGCCCACCACGCCGGGATGGCGGAGATCGGCTACTACGCCATCGAGGCGACGGAGCACGGCCGCAGGATGGTGGCCGACTGGCCGGCCCACGTCTACCAGTGGCACCGGGAGGGCTTCGACCTGCCGCTCGGCTCCACCCTGCTCGCCCGCGGCGAGATGTTCGAGAACCAGGCCTTCCGCGTCGGCCCCGCCGCCTACGGCATCCAGTTCCACCCGGAACTCACCTACGCGATGATGAACCGCTGGACCGTCCACGGCGCCGAACGGCTGGCGCTGCCCGGCGCCCAGGGCCGGCACCACCATTTCCACGGGCGGCGGCTGCATGACGCGCCGGTCAAGGCCTGGCTCGACCGTTTCCTCGACGCCTGGCTGGCGCCGCCCTCGGACCGGCCCGAGGCCGAGCCCCGGGCGGCGACGCCGATCGCCATTCCGGTCTGACGGCGCCCGGGCGGACGATCGCATGCAACGAAAAGCGCCGGGGAGATCCCTCTCCCCGGCGCGATGCCTGTCCGGCGCGGCCGGCATCAGCCGAAGCTGCGGATGTCCACGAAGTGGCCGGCGATGGCGGCGGCGGCGGCCATGGCCGGCGACACCAGGTGGGTGCGGCCCTTGAAGCCCTGGCGCCCCTCGAAGTTGCGGTTCGAGGTGGAGGCGCAGCGCTCGCCCGGCTGCAGCTTGTCCGCGTTCATGGCCAGGCACATGGAGCAGCCCGGCTCGCGCCACTCGAAGCCGGCGGCCTTGAAGATCCGGTCGAGGCCCTCCGCCTCCGCCTGCATCTTCACCAGCCCGGAGCCGGGGACGATCATCGCCGAGACGGTGTCGGCGACCGTCCGCCCCTCCACCACGCGGGCGACCGCGCGCAGGTCCTCGATGCGGCCGTTGGTGCACGAGCCGATGAACACCTTGTCGAGCCTGATGTCGGTGATCTTCGTGCCCGGCTTCAGGCCCATGTACTCGAGCGCACGCCACTTGGACTTGCGCTTGTTCTCGTCGGGGATCTGGTCCGGGTCCGGCACCATGCCGGTGACCGAGACCACGTCCTCGGGCGATGAGCCCCAGGAGACGATCGGCGGCAGGTCGGCCGCGTCGAGGCGCACCTCGCGGTCGAAGTGGGCGCCCTCGTCGGAGTGGAGCGTCTTCCAGTAGGCGAGCGCGGCGTCCCACATCTCGCACTTCGGCGCGCGCGGGCGGCCCTTGACGTACTCGAAGGTCTTCTCGTCCGGCGCGATCAGGCCGGCCCGGGCGCCGCCCTCGATCGACATGTTGCAGACGGTCATCCGGCCTTCCATCGACAGCGACCGGATCGCCTCGCCGGCGTACTCCATCACGTAGCCGGTGCCGCCGGCGGTGCCGATCTCGCCGATGATGGCGAGGATCACGTCCTTCGCGGTCACGCCCTCGGGCAGCTCACCGTCGACGGTGATCCGCATGTCCTCCGCCTTTCTCTGGATCCGCGTCGGGGGGGCGAGCACGTGCGCGACCTCCGAGGTGCCGATGCCGTGGGCGAGCGCGCCGAAGGCGCCGTGGGTCGAGGTGTGGCTGTCGCCGCAGACGATGGTCATGCCCGGCAGCGTAAAGCCCTGCTCCGGCCCGACCACGTGGACGATGCCCTGCCGCCGGTCGAGCTCGTTGAAGTACTCGACGCCGAACTCGGCGGCGTTGGTGGCGAGCTGCTGCACCTGCTCGCGCGATTCCGGGTCCTCGATGCCGTGGCTGCGGTCGGTGGTCGGCACGTTGTGGTCGACCACGGCCAGGGTCTTCTGCGGCGCGCGGACCTTGCGGCCGGTCAGCCTGAGTCCCTCGAAGGCCTGCGGGCTGGTCACCTCGTGCACGAGGTGGCGGTCGATGTAGAGCAGGGCGGTGCCGTCCGGCTGGCTGTCGACGAGGTGGTCGTCCCAGATCTTGTCGTAGAGCGTGCGGGGCTTGGTGGTCATGTCGTATGCCTTCGTCTGTCGGCCGCGGGCGCGTCTGGGCGCCGCCGGGTCTGTCCATGCAAGGTCGGAGGGCCCCCTCGCCGGGGGCACGTCCCGGTCAGCCGCAAAGTCGGCCGTCGCGGACCAGCCGGGCGAAGAACCGCCAGGGCAGCCGCGCGTGGTCGTGCACCGGGGCGAACTCCCCGGTGGTCGGCGTGCGCTGGCCTGTCGTCATCGTGCCCATGGCCGTTGATATACGGTTTCGCGGGCGTTCCCGCAACGCTCCCGAGCGATCAGCACTTCACCGCCTCGAGGGTGAAGGAGAGCGGCAGCCGCGGCCGCCCGGCGGGCAGCCGGTAGAGGGTGGAGGCGCCCGAGCCGTCGTCCGGCACCGGCTCCATCGAGGGGAACAGCCGGTAGGGGAGTTCCTCGTGCTCGGCGAGGCGGGTGACCGCAAGGCCGGCGCCGACGACGGCGTCGACGATGTCGGAGAGCGGGTGGATCCACTCGTAGGTCGCGGTGTTGACGAGGGGCCGCTCGTCGCCGGTGTAGGTGACGGCGTCCTCGAAGACCAGCGGCCGGCCCGCCGGCGTGCGCCAGTCGTAGGCCGCCTCGATGCGGCCGTCGCGCTCGTCGAGGCAGAGGGCGACCGGGTGGCTCTCGGCGAGGAAGAGCCGCCCGCCGGGCTTCAGCAGCGAGGCCGCCACCCGGCCCCAGGCGCCGATGTCGGGCAGCCAGTTGATCGCGCCCCAGGTGACGTAGACGAGGTCGAAGTCGCCGCCCAGCGCCTCGCGGGCGAGATAGACGTCGCTCTCGACGAAGGAGACCTCCGGCCGCCCCGCCTTCGCCGCGAAGTCGCGCGCCGCCGCGAGGGCGACGGGCGAGAAGTCGAGGCCTGCCGGCCGGGCGCCGAGATGGGCGAGCGAGATGGTGTCGAGGCCGATGTGGCACTGGAGGTGCGCGATCCGCAGCCCGGCCACCGGTCCCAGCCGGTCCCGCTCGATGGCGTGCAGGCAGGACCGCCCGGCGATCACGCCGTCGATGCGGTAGCTGCCGGTCCGGTCGGTGGCGTGGATGCCGGCGCGCTCGTCCCAGTTGGCGAGGTTCGCGCGTCGATGCTCGTCCATGGTCCGTCTCCCTGGCGCCGCCGCCCGCAAACGCGAACGGGCGGCCCTCGAGGCCGCCCGTCAGAACCGTGTCGAGGCGTTCAGCCGCTCACTCGGCCGCGTCGGAGGACGGCGCGGCCGGGGCCGGACCGGCCTTGGCGGCCTCGTTGAGCTTGCGGGCGCGGGCGTTGGTCGCCTCGAAGATGCGGGCCGACTTGCCGCGGCGCTCACGCAGGTAGTAGAGCTTGGCGCGGCGCACCTTGCCGCGGCGGACGACGTCCACCGACTCGATCATCGGCGAGAACATCGGGAACACGCGCTCGACGCCCTCGCCGTAGGAGATCTTGCGGACCGTGAAGCTCTCGTTGATGCCGCCGCCCGAGCGGGCGATGACGACGCCCTCGTAGGCCTGCACGCGGGTGCGGGTGCCTTCGGTGACGCGCACGTTGACGCGGACGGTGTCGCCCGGGGAGAACTCCGGCAGCACGCGCTTGGCGGCAACCGCGGCCATCTGCTCGGCCTCGAGCTCCTTGATGATGTTGCTCATCGATCCAGCCTTCTTTCAGGTTGTCGATCGACCAGAGCGCCCGCACGACCGTCGATGCGGCGGGGGCGAGTTCGTCGTCGGCTTTCGCTTGGAAGCAAAGTCGGCCGGTCTCTACACGAAGCCGGGCCGCTTGTCGACAGCGCCGACGCCGAAAAGTGCGTCGTCGCCGCCCGTCAGCCGCCGTTTCGGGTCCGCTCCAGGGCGGCGATCAGGTCGGGCCGGCGCTCCGCCGTGACCCGCCGCGCCTCGGACCTGCGCCAGGCCTCCACCTTCGCATGGTCGCCGGAGAGCAGCACCGGCGGGATCTCCCGCCCCTCGAACACGGTCGGGCGGGTGTACTGGGCGTGCTCGAGCAGCCCCGCCTCGAAGCTCTCCGTCTCGCCGGAGCCGGCGTTGCCCATCACCCCCGGCAGCAGGCGGACCACCGCGTCGAGCAGCACCAGCGCGGCCGGCTCGCCGCCGGAGAGCACGTAGTCGCCGATCGAGATCTCCTCCAGGCCGCGCGACTCGACCAGCCGCTCGTCGACGCCCTCGAAGCGGCCGCAGAGGATCACCGCGCCCGGCCCGGCGGCGAGGTCGCGCACCCGGGCCTGGGTGAGCGGGCGGCCGCGCGGCGTCATCAGGATGCGCGGGCGCGGGTCGCCCGCCGGCGCGACGGCGTCGATCGCCCGGGCGAGCACGTCGGCGCGCATCACCATCCCCGGCCCGCCGCCGGCGGGCGTGTCGTCGACGGTGCGGTGGCGGCCGGTGGCGAAGTCGCGGATCTGCACGGGCTCGAGCGTGAAGGCGCGGCCGAGCGCCCGGCCGGCGAGGCTCACCCCGAGCGGTCCCGGAAACATCTCCGGATAGAGCGTCAGGACGTGGGCGCGGAACACCGGCGCGGCGGGAGGCGCCGCCTCCTCGACCGGGGCCGGCCCGGCGGCGCCGGTCACGGCGCGTTCCCCGCTCCGGCCGGGGGATCCCCGTCCTGCGGCGGCTCCTCGCCGCCGCCCTGCTCCTCGTCGAGGAGCCCCGCCGGCGGATCGACCACCAGCCGCCGGCCGGCGACGTCCACCACCGGCACGGCGGCGCGGGTGAAGGGGATGTAGAGCGACCTCTGCCCCGGCCGGGCCACCTCGACGAGGTCGTCGGCGCCGAAGTTCGGCACGGCGACGACGGTGCCGATCCGCTCGCCGCCGACCGTCTCGACCGAAAGGCCGACCAGGTCGGCGTGGTAGAACTCGTCCTCGTCCTCCGGTTCCGGCATCGCCGAGCGATCGACGTAGAGCCGGGTCCGGTTGAGCGCCTCGGCGGCGGTCCGGTCGCCGACGCCCTCGAAGGCGACGACCAGCATGTCGCCCTTGAGCGGGCGCATCGAGCGGATCGGGTAGGTGCGGCCCTTCTCGTCGCTGAGCGGCCCGTAGTCGCCGATCGCCTCGGGGTCGGCGGTGTACGCCTTGACGCGGACGTCACCGCGCACGCCGTGGGCGGCGCCGATCTCGGCGATCAGCACGGGATGGGGAAGGTGGGGGATCGGGGGCCTGGCCATGCGCTTCCGGGACCACGAAACGGCCGGCAAGTCAATCGCGGCGAAGGGCGTCGCCGCGCCTGCGAAATCCGGGGCGGCGGACCGAACCCGAAAAGGCGCGAGGCCACGCCCGGCGGGGCGTGGCCTCGGCAGTCGCACGTCCGGCGGGCGGCGCGGCCCGCCGGGTCAGGATCACTCGGCGGCCGGCTCGGCGGCAGCCTCGGCGGCGGCGGCCGCGGCCGCGGCGCGCTCGGCGGCGCGCTCCTTGGCCTTCTCGCCCGGCTCGGCCTTCTTCGGGTTGTTGCGCGCCGGGCGCTTGGCGAGGCCGGCGGCGTCGAGGAAGCGCAGCACGCGGTCGGTCGGCTGGGCGCCCTGCGACAGCCAGTGCTGGGCGCGCTCGGCGTCGAGCTTGACGCGCTCGGCGTTGTCGCGCGGCAGCAGCGGGTTGAACGTGCCGATCTTCTCGATGAAGCGGCCGTCGCGCGGCGCGCGGGCGTCGGCGATGACGATCGAGTAGTGCGGGCGCTTCTTGGCGCCGCCGCGGGCGAGACGGATCTTGAGCGACATGTCGGGTCTTTCCTTCGGGTCTGTGGTCGTCTGTCGGTTCGATCGGGTGGCGGGCGGGCCGCCGTCTGGCAAGGCGCCGCGGGGCGGCGCGAAACTCACTTCTTCCCCGGCCCCTTCGGCATCCCGGGCAGGCCCGGCAGCCTGGGCAGCCCGCCGGGAAGGCCGCCGCCGAGGCCGGGCGGGAGGCCCGGCGGCAGTCCGCCGCCGCCGCCCATGCCCATCTGGCGGGCCATCTTCTCGAGCTCCGCCGGGTCCATCTTCGACGGGTCGGGCATGCCCTTGCCGCCGAACATGCCGCCGAGCGCGCCCATCATGCCGCCCTTCTTGCGGCCCATGGCCTTCATCATGTCGGCCATCTGCCGGTGCATCTTCAGCACCTTGTTGACGTCGGAGACGTCGGTGCCGGAGCCGGCGGCGATGCGGCGGCGGCGCTTGGCGTCGATGATCGCCGGCTTCGACCGCTCCTTCTTCGTCATCGACTGGATGACGGCGACCTGCCGCTTGAGGAAGCGATCGTCGAGGCCGGCGGCGGCCATCTGGCCCTTCATCTTGGCGGCGCCCGGCATCATGCCGAGGATGCCGCCCATGCCGCCCATCTTCTGCATCTGCTTCAGCTGCTCGGCGAGGTCGTCGAGGTCGAACTCGCCCTTCTGCATCCGCGCGGCCATCTTCGCCGCCTTCTCGGCGTCGATGTTGGCGGCGGCCTTCTCGACGAGGGCGACGATGTCGCCCATGCCGAGGATGCGGTCGGCGATCCGGGAGGGGTGGAAGTCCTCCAGCGCGTCGGCCTTCTCGCCGACGCCGATCAGCTTGATCGGCTTGCCGGTGACCGCGCGCATGGAGAGCGCGGCGCCGCCGCGGCCGTCGCCGTCGACGCGGGTCAGCACGATGCCGGTGACGCCGAGGCGCTGGTCGAAGGCGCGGGCGGTGTTCACCGCGTCCTGGCCGGTGAGCGCGTCGGCGACGAGCAGCACCTCGTGCGGGTCGGTGACGCGCTTCACCTCCGCCGCCTCGTTCATAAGGCCCTCGTCGACGGTGACGCGGCCGGCGGTGTCGAGGATGACGACGTCGTAGCCGCCGAGGCGTCCGGCGGTCATCGCGCGGCCGGCGATCTCCACCGCCGACTGGCCGGCGACGATCGGCAGCGTGTCGATGCCGTTCTGCTCGCCCAGCACCTTCAGCTGCTCCATGGCGGCCGGACGGCGGGTGTCCAGCGAAGCCATCAGCACCTTCTTGCGCTCGCGCTCCTTGAGGCGGCGGGCGATCTTGGCGGTGGTGGTGGTCTTGCCGGAGCCCTGCAGGCCGACCATCAGGATCGGCACCGGGGCCGCCGCGTGCAGGTCGATCGGCCTTGCGTCCGAGCCGAGCATCTCGACCAGCTGGTCGTGGACGATCTTGACCACCATCTGGCCGGGCGTGACCGACTTCACCACCTCGGCGCCGACCGCGCGCGCCTTCACCTTGTCGGTGAAGGACTTCACCACGTCGAGCGCGACGTCGGCCTCCAGCAGCGCGCGGCGGACCTCGCGCATCGCCTCCGCGACGTCGGCCTCCGACAGCGCACCGCGGCGGGTGAGCTTGTCGAAGATGCCGCCAAGGCGTTCGGACAGGCTTTCGAACATCGGTCTCTCTTCTTCGTTGCGAGGATATCCCGCCCCGAATGTGGGTCGGCGATCCGCAAAACCCAAGCGCCGATCGCACCCGCGGGCGCATGGCGCTGGCGGATGTTGACCTCCGGGATCGGGGCCCCGGTCGGCGGCTCGGGCGGAAACGGCCGAGAATTGACGCGGTGGATAGGGGAAAGCGGCGGCGGAGTCAAGGAAGGGGTTGATCGACGGTCGCGGCGATGTACATCATCGCTGTACAGAAGAGGAGCCCGACATGGCTTTCCACGTCTCCGATCCGGCAACGGATGCCGCGGTGCGCCGGCTCGCCGCCCTGAGGGGCAAGGGCATCACGGAGACGATCCGCGAGGCGGTCGAGGCCGAGCTGCGGCGGAGCCGGCAGGGCGGCGACCTCGCGTCGGCGATCCGCGACCTGCAGCAGGAACTGGCCGCCATGCCGGACGTCGATCGTCGCGACCTGAGGTCCATCCGGGACGACCTCGCCGATGGCCTCTGACGTCCTTGTCGAGACATCGGCGATCGTGGCCCTCCTGCTCGCCGAGCCGGAGGCCGAGGCCCTCGCGGGCATTCTCGGGCAGGCCCGGGAAATCCTGGTGACCCCGGTCGCCTCGTTCGAGGCCGCGCTGGTGATCGCCACCCGCAAGGGCATCCCGGTTCCCGCGGCCCTGGACATGGTGGACCGGCTCCTCCTCGCGGCCGGGGCGCGGGCGATACCGCTGAGCCCGGAGGTGGCTTCCACGGCGGCCGAGGCGGCGGAGCGGTTCGGCAAGGGACGCGGCCACCCGGCCCGCCTCAACCTCTGCGACTGCCTCGCCTATGCCGCCGCCCGCCACACCGGCGCCGCCCTGCTCTTCGTCGGAGACGACTTCGCCCGGACCGACGTCAGGCGCGCCCTGTGACGGGCAGGGCGGGGATCGACGCTGCCGAGCCCGGCGGGCGAAGGAACTGTTCGCACGCCCGGGCGACGAGATCCGCTTCGACTTGAGAGAGGCTGCGGGCGCCCGGCGTCCGGTCGCTCCTCCCTTACCGGTACTTCGAATAATCGATCTCGAACCACTTCGGGTTGGTCGGGGCGTCGGCCTTGACCTCGTAGACCGCCACCGTGGTGTCGAGGCCCTGGGAGTCGGTGACGGTCCACTGCTTGAGCTCGGTGGTGCGGGCGTCGAAGATCAGGGTGAGGCGGCCGGCCGAGTAGACGGCGTCGTCCTCGAGGACGACGGTGATCAGGTCCTCGTCGGCGGAGACGGACTTCACGTCGGCCTCCTCCAGGAGGTTCATGTTGCGCTGGAGAAGAAATCGCAGCGGCGTCTCGGAAAGCAGCAGAAGCGTCTGCTCCTCGACCGCCTTGTCGTCGATCGCCACCGTCTTGCCGTCGGCGATGATGTCGAGCTGGGCCGGCGGGTAGTAGCGGAAGCGCATCTTGCCCGGCCGGTCGATCACGAAGTAGCCGGTCTGCTGCGAGCCGTCCGGGCCGGTCTGCACGAACTTGCCCTCGAGCGTGCGCATGCTGTTGAAGTAGGAGTTCACCGCCTGGACCGTCTGCAGCTGCTCGGCCGAGAGGTTGCCGAGGTTCGGCGCGGCCACGGCCGGGAACGCAATCGCGCCGGCGAGCATCGCGGCGGCAAGGGTGCGGAGGCTGGTCTTCATCGCTTCGTCCGTCTGTCAGGTCGCCGGCGGGGCCGGCGCGGGCCGCCCGGAGGCGGCCTGTCGGTCCCACCCGAGATAGGTGCCGATGATGGCGAAACCAAGAGAAACGGCCGGCGGTTGCGCCCTGTGGCCGCGCCCCGCCGTCACTCCTCGAGGCCGTTGTCGACCAGGATCTCGCGCTTGCCGGCGTGGTTGGCGGGGCCGACGAGGCCCTCCTTCTCCATCCGCTCGATGATCGAGGCGGCGCGGTTGTAGCCGATGCCGAGCCGGCGCTGGATGTAGGAGGTGGACACCTTCTTGTCGCGCAGCACCACCGCCACCGCCTGGTCGTAGAGGTCGGCGCCCTCGCCGTCGCCCATGCCGTTCGGCCAGCTCTCGCCGCCGCCCGCGCCGCCGTCGCCGCCCTCCTCGTCGTCGGCGGTGATGGCGTCGAGATACTCGGGCGCGCCCTGCGACTTCAGGTGCGCCACGATCTCCTCCACCTCGCCGTCCGCGACGAACGGCCCGTGGACGCGCTGGATCCGGCCGCCGCCGGCCATGTAGAGCATGTCGCCCTGGCCGAGCAGCTGCTCGGCGCCCTGCTCGCCGAGGATGGTGCGGCTGTCGATCTTCGACGTCACCTGGAAGGAGATGCGGGTCGGGAAGTTGGCCTTGATGGTGCCGGTGATGACGTCCACCGAGGGGCGCTGCGTCGCCATGATCACGTGGATGCCGGCGGCGCGCGCCATCTGGGCGAGGCGCTGGACCGCGCCCTCGATGTCCTTGCCGGCCACCATCATCAGGTCCGCCATCTCGTCGATGATGACGACGATGAAGGGCAGCGGCCTGAGGTCCATCTCCTCGGTCTCGAACACCGGCTCCCCGGTCTCTCGGTCGAAGCCGGTCTGCACCGTGCGGCAGATCTGCTCGCCCTTGTCGAGCGCCTGCGCGACGCGGGTGTTGAAGCCCTCGATGTTGCGCACGCCGAGCTTCGACATCTTCTTGTAGCGGTCCTCCATCTCGCGGACCGTCCACTTCAGCGCCACCACCGCCTTGCGCGGATCCGTCACCACCGGCGAGAGGAGGTGCGGGATGCCGTCGTAGACGGAGAGCTCCAGCATCTTCGGGTCGATCATGATCAGCCGGCATTCCTCCGGCTTCAGCCGGTAGACCAGCGACAGGATCATGGTGTTGATCGACACCGACTTGCCGGAGCCGGTGGTGCCGGCCACCAGCATGTGCGGGGTGCGGGCGAGGTCGACGATCACCGGCTCGCCGCCGATGGTCTTGCCGAGGGCCAGCGCCAGCTTCGCCTTGGACTTCTCGAAGTCCTGGCTGCCGACCAGCTCGCGCAGGTACACCGTCTCGCGGCGCTGGTTGGGCAGCTCGATGCCGATGGCGTTCTTGCCCGGGATGACGGCGACGCGCGCGGCGATCGCGCTCATCGAGCGGGCGATGTCGTCGGCAAGGCCGATCACCCGGCTCGACTTGATGCCCGGCGCCGGCTCCAGCTCGTAGAGGGTGACGACCGGGCCGGGGCGGACGTTGATGATCTCGCCCTTGACGCCGAAGTCCTCCAGCACGCCCTCGAGCAGGCGGGCGTTCTGCTCCAGCGCGTCGGCGGAGATCTTGACGCCCTGGCCCGTCTTCGGCTCGGTGAGGAGGGTCAGCGGCGGCATCTCCCAGCC
Source organism: Pleomorphomonas sp. (assembly GCA_041687675.1). Classification (GTDB taxonomy): domain Bacteria; phylum Pseudomonadota; class Alphaproteobacteria; order Rhizobiales; family Pleomorphomonadaceae; genus JAWLBM01. The sequence goes on from JAWLBM010000003.1 coordinate 81,287, forward strand.
GTCGCCGAGGAGGGAGAGCTGCGCGTCGGCCTTCGCCCGGCGACCCGGCTGCGGCGGCGGCGCGGGCGGCTGCACCCGGGCCGGGGCGGCGATAGGCGCCTGGGTGCCCCCGATGCGGGCGGCGGGGCCGCGCAAGGGCACCGGCGGCACGGTCTTCACCGGAGGCTCCACCGGCACCGCGCGCGGTCGGAGCATGGGCTCCTCCTCGTCGTCGTCCAGGTCGCCCGCGAAGGCGTCGCGGCCGGCGTAGTCGGCGAGCCGGTCGTCCATCGCAAACCGCGGCTCGCGGCCGTCGTCGTCCTCGTCCTCGGGGTCGTCGCCGGCTTCGAAGGCCGGGTCGGCGGCGCGGCCGCGGGCGGCGATCTGGTCGAGGCCGTCGTCCGGCTCGACGATGCCGCGCATGAAGCCGCGCAGGCGGCCGCCGAGACCGGCGGCGCGCGCCGGCCGGGCCGGCTCCGCCGTCGCATCGGCGTCGTCCTCGTCGAAAGCCTCGTCGTCGCCGTAGACCTCCTCGCCCGGGTAGGCGAGCTCGCGGCGGCGGCCGAGGCGGCGGGAGACGGTGGCGCGAAGCGTCAGCCAGCCGTGGGTGAGGCTGCCGGCGAGCATGGCGAGACGGCCCTCGGGCGTGTCGTCCTCCTCGTCGAGGTCGAGGTCGTCCTCCGGCTCCGGGGCGATCTGCGAGCCGGGGATGCCGGCCGCCCAGGTCATCAGCACCAGCGTCAGCGGCCCGAACAGGATCAGGCAGGCGAGGCGGCCGGTGTCGGTGAGGATGTTGCCGGTGAAGGCGGCGGGGATCTGCAGCACCAGGTCGCCGACGGCGCCGCCGAGCCCGGTCGGCAGCGGCCAGCCGGCGGTCGGCGGCAGCGCGCCCATGAAGGCGGAGCCGGTGAAGACGCCGGCCACCCAGGCGAGCCAGCGGTTGCGGGCGACGCGCGGGATGCGGCCGATCATCAGCTGCCAGCCCCACACCACCACCGGGGCGAGAAACACCGCCGCGGTGAGGCCGATCAGCTGCATGACGAGGTCCGCGACCACCGCGCCGCCGGGGCCGAGCAGGTTGTTCACCGGCGTCGAGGTGGCATGGCTCCAGCTCGGGTCGTCAACCGACCAGGTGGCGAGCGCGGCCGCCAGCATGGCGACGCCGCCGAGGATCAGCATGCCGGCGGCGCCGGCCATGTTGCGCTTCATCGCCCGGCTGAGCCGGCTCTCCGGGATGGCGTGCGCGGGGCGGCGGCTGCGCTCGGGGGCGGCGCGGTACTCCGAGACGGCGGGCGCGCGGCGGGCGCGGGCGGCAAGGGTCACGACAGGACCTCCGACAGGCGGGCGAGAGCTTCTTCGGTTGCAGGCAGTGCCTCGACCATGGCGAGGCGGATGTAGCGGGCGCCGGGGTTGGAGCCGTCGGCGCCGGCGGCGGCGAGGTATTCGCCCGGCAGCACCTTCACCCCGGCCTCGCGCCAGAGGCGGAGCGCGGCGGCCTCGCCGCCGCCGTGGGCGGCGACGTCGAGCCAGAGGAAGAAGCCGCCGGGCGCGACCACCGGGCCGAAGCGGTCGCCGAGGATGCGGCTCGCGGCGGCGTACTTGGCGTCGTAGAGGCGGCGGTTCTCCTCAACGTGCGCCTCGTCGGACAGCGCGGCGACCGCGACGGCCTGAACCGGCAGCGGCACCTGCGGCGCGGCGACGTTGCGGAAGGTCGCCCAGTCGTCGAGGAACTCCGGGTCGCCGGCGGCGAAGCCGCAGCGCAGGCCCGGCACGTTGGAGCGCTTCGACAGCGAGTTGAAGGAGACGACGCGGGAGAGCCCCTCGCCGATCCGGTCGGCGGCCTCCAGGACGCCAGGCGGCGGCCCGCCGCGCCAGATCTCCGAGTAGCATTCGTCGGCGAACAGCAGGAAGCCGTGCCGGCGGGCGAGGCGGACGAGGTCCGACCATTGCCCCAGCGAGGCGACGGCGCCCTGCGGGTTGGCCGGCGAGGCGTAGTAGAGCGCGACGGTGCGGGCGAGGAGGTGCTGCGGCAGCGCCGCGACGTCCGGCAGGAAGCCGGTCTCGGGGCCGGCGGGCAGCATCACCGCCTCGGCTCCCGCGGCCTCGGCCCCGGCGGCGTAGACGGCATAGAAGGGGTTCGGCAGCAGCACCGCGGGCCGCTCGCCCTTCGACCCGGCGGCCATCCGCACCGCCTGCAGCGCGGCGAAGAACAGGCCCTCGCGCGAGCCGTTCAGCGGCAGTACGCCGCGGTCGCGGTCGATCGGCGCGGCAAGGTGATAGCGGCGCTCCAGCCAGGCGGCGACCGCTTCGCGGAAGGCGGCGGTGCCGCGGATCGGCGGATAGCGGCCGAACTCCGCCGTGCGCGCGGCCAGCCCCTCGCCGACGAAGGCCGGCACGGGGTGGCGCGGCTCGCCGATGGTGAGGTCGACCGGCGGCCGGCCCGGCGCGACGCCGGCGGCCAGCGCCGCGAGGCGCTGGAACGGCGAGGGGTGAACCGGGCGCGGCTTGGAGGGCGGCATGGTCTCGGTCGTGTCCTCGGGCGAAGGTCCGGCAAGAGGGGCAGGCTCGCGGAGGCGAACCGCCCGTCACCGGCTCGGGACCGCGGGTTTCGCTCCGTTGACCGATGCTTAACGGGACGTGGTTAAGGGGGCTTTAAGCGGCGGCCGCCGCCGGAGGGGCACGGCCCCGCGGTGGATTCAACTCCAGCTCGACGGGCCACCGGCCGGCGCTGCGGCCGGCTCCCTCACACCGCGTCGTTGTCGGTCTCGCCGGTGCGGATGCGCACGGCCTGCTCGACGGTCTGGACGAAGATCTTGCCGTCGCCGATGAGGCCTGTGCGGGCGGAGGTGGCGATCGCCTCGACCACCTTGTCGGCCTGGTCGTCGGAGACGACGATCTCGATCTTGAGCTTGGGCAGGAAGCTCACGGCGTATTCGGCGCCGCGGTAGATCTCGGTGTGGCCCTTCTGGCGTCCGTAGCCCTTCACCTCGGTGACGGTCAGGCCGTGAATCCCCGCGTGGGTGAGCGCATCCCGCACGTCGTCGATCTTGAACGGCTTGATGATGGCCATGACGATCTTCACGGGACGTCTCCGGGGCATGCGGTCCGAGCCGGGAAAGCTTCGGACATTTCCGCTTGCGGTGCAACAGCTTCCCGCAGGGCCGAAAGGATTCGGGCCGCCGGCGGGGGGGCGCGGGCGGCCCGGGTCGGGGCCGGGGCGGGGCGCACGGCCCCGCCGCGGTCAGAAGCGCTGCGAGCCCGTGCCGAACTCGGGGTAGGCTTCGACGCCGATCTCGGCCTTGTCGAGGCCCATCGCCTCCTCCTCGGCGGTGACGCGGATGCCCATGGTGGACTTCAGCGCGAACCAGACCACCGCGGAGAACACCACCGTGAAGGCGCCATAGGCGGCGACGCCGAGGAACTGGGTGGCGTAGGAGGTGTCCGGGTTGGTGAGCGGCACGATCAGCGTGCCCCAGATGCCGGCGAGGAGGTGGACCGGGATGGCGCCGACCACGTCGTCGATCTTCATCTTGTCGAGGATCGGCACCGCGAAGACGACCAGCACGCCGCCGACGGCGCCGATCAGGATGGCGAGGATCGGCGAGGGCATCAGCGGCTCGGCGGTGATCGACACGAGGCCGGCGAGCGCGCCGTTCAGCGCCATGGTGACGTCGACCTTCTTGTAGAGGACCTGGGTCAGCACGATCGCCGCGATCACGCCGCCCGCCGCCGCGAGGTTGGTGTTGGCGAAGATGCGCGAGATGTCCGACACGTCCGAGTTCGAGCCCATGGCGAGCTGGGAGGCGCCGTTGAAGCCGAACCAGCCGAGCCAGAGGATGAAGGTGCCGAGAGTCGCCAGCGGCATCGACGAGCCCGGCATCGGGACCACCTGGCCCGAGGCGGTGTACTTGCCGTTGCGCGCGCCGAGGATGAGGGCGCCGGTGAGCGCGGCCCAGCCGCCGACCGAGTGGACGAGGGTGGACCCGGCGAAGTCGGAGAAGCCCATCTCCTTCAGCCAGCCGCCGCCCCACTGCCAGGAGCCGGCGATCGGGTAGATGAGGCCGGTGAGCACGGCGGTGAAGACCAGGAACGGCCAGAGCTTGATGCGCTCGGCGAGGGTGCCGGAGACGATCGAGGCGGCGGTCGCCACGAACACCATCTGGAAGAACCAGTCGGAGGCGACGGAGTAGCTGCCCTCGTTGGCGGCGCCGGCCTCGGGCCAGCCGTAGATCGCGAAGGTGCCCATGAACCCGCCGGCGACGTCGGTGTACATCAGGCTGTAGCCGACCAGCAGGTACATGATGCCGGCGATCGAATAGAGCGCGATGTTCTTCAGGCACTGCATCGAGACGTTCTTGGTGCGCACGAGGCCGGCCTCGAGCATGGCGAAGCCCGCGGCCATCCACATCACCAGGAAGCCGCCGATCAGGAACAGCAGAGTGTTGAAGATGAACGCGGTCTCTTCGCTGACCCCCGCGGGGGCTGCCGCCGCCTCGGCGGCCGGCGCCGCCTCCTGGGCGAAGGCCGAGCTGGCGAGCAGCGCCAGGACGGGCGCCGCTGCGAGGAATGGCTTCAGGTTCTTCATCGACGTCCTCGTTCTCGGTGTGGCTGTGATGCCTTGATGGTCGCGGGTGCGAAGGATCAGAGCGCCTCGGCGTCGGTCTCGCCGGTGCGGATGCGGACCGCCTGCTCGATCGAGCTGACGAAGATCTTGCCGTCGCCGATCTGGCCGGTCTTGGCGGCCGAGGCGATCGCCTCGACGACCTTGTCGACGCTCTCCGCGCCGACCGCGACCTCGATCTTCAGCTTGGGCAGGAAGCTCACCGCATATTCGGCGCCGCGGTAGATCTCGGTGTGGCCCTTCTGGCGGCCGTAGCCCTTCACCTCGGTGACGGTGAGCCCATGCACGCCGAGCGTGGTGAGGGCGTCCCGCACCTCGTCGAGCTTGAACGGCTTGATGATGGCCATGACGATCTTCATGGATATCCTTCCTGTCGTCAGCGAACCCCGGTGAGGACCGACCCGGAGACCCGGATCGGCGCGGACCGGCCTCGAGGTCCGCGGGGGTTCGTCGCAGGCAAGGTAATCAAGAGCCGTGCCAGTTTGCCGGATGCGGCTCGAACCGCCTGGTTTCGGCGCATTTCCGGCCGGATGGGCGCGAGGCGGCGGCCGATCGCGGCGCGGGGCCGGCGACGGGAGGGACCGGGCGCTTCGGGCGGGCTGCCTATGTTCTTGGCAGCCCACCCCGCCGGAGCAGCCTCATTATTGGGCAGGTTTCTCGCCGGCCGGGGTGCGCCGCCGCCGCATCAGGCCCTCCTGGGCCACGGAGGCGAGGAGGGTGCCGTCGCGGGCGAAGAGGAGCCCGCGGGTGAAGCCCCTCGCCCCGGACGTCGACGGGCTGTCCTGGGCGTAGAGCACCCAGTCGTCCACCTTCGGCGGGCGGTGGAACCACATGGCGTGGTCGAGGCTCGCCACCTGCAGGTCCCGGTCGAACACCGAGCGGCCGTGCACCGCGAGGGCGGTGTCGAGCAGCGTCATGTCGGAGAGATAGGCGAGCACGATGCGGTGCAGGGCGGGATCGGCGGGCAGCGGCGCGGCGGTGCGGACCCAGAGCGCCGTCCGCGTCATGGCGCCGCGCCGGCCGAGATACTGGCCGGGGTCGACCGGCCGCAGCACCAGCGGTCGCGGCCGCGCCCAGTAGCGCTTCACCGCCTCCGAGCCCCGCTCGGCCACCATCGCCGCGAACTCCGCCTCGGAGGGGAGGTCCTCCGGCATCGGCACCTCCGGCATCTCCACCTGGTGGGCATAGCCCTCCTCCTCGAGCTGGAAGGAGCCGGCGAGGGTGAAGATCGCCCGGCCCTCCTGCCGGGCCGTGACGCGGCGGGTGGTGAAGGACCCGCCGTCGCGGATGCGGTCGACCTCGAAGAGGATCGGCCGCATCGGGTCGCCGGGCAGCAGGAAGTAGGCGTGCAGCGAGTGGATCGTCCGCTCCGGCGGCACCGTCCGGACGGCCGCGGCGACCGACTGGGCGATCACCTGCCCGCCGAAGACGCGCGGCCCGAAGTCGAGGCTGCCGCCGCGGAAGAGGTCCGGGTCGATCCGCTCGAGGTCGAGGATCGCCAGAAGGTCGTCGACGCCGTTCATCTTTTTCGGGTGCTCCCGGCCGGCGGCCGCCCTATACCATAGAGCGGTTCCCGAGGTGCGGACCGCCCCGCCATCTGTCGCGGGCGGCCCGGCGCAGTCAAGCGCCGGCGGAACGGACGAGGCGGACGGAGACGATGAGCGAGGATACCCGTTTCGACGTGATCGTGGCCGGCGGCGGCTACGTCGGCCTGTCGCTGTCGCTGGCGCTCGCCCGCGCGGTGCCGGGCGTCCGGGTGGCGGTGGTCGACATCCGCCCCTGGCGCGACCTCGCCAGGGATCCCCGCGCCTCCGCGGTCGCCGCCGCGGCACGGCGCATGCTCGGGGCGCTCGGCGTCTGGGGCCGGATCGAGGGCGAGGCCGAGCCGATCCGCGAGATGATCGTCACCGACAGCCGGCTCGAGGACGCGGTCCGGCCGGTGTTCCTGACCTTCGACGGCAACACGGCGGAGGGGGAGCCCTTCGCCCACATGGTGCCGAACGGCGTCATGGTCGGCGCGCTCGGCGAGGCGGCGGAGGCGGCGGGGGTCACCATGATCGCGCCCGACTCGGCCGCCGACTTCACGGTGGCGCCGGGCGGCGTCGAGGTGCGGCTCGGCTCCGGCCGGCGGCTCGCGGCCGGCGTCCTGGTCGCCGCCGACGGGGTGAAGTCGCGGCTGCGCGGCCTCGCCGGCATCCGCGTCACCCGCTGGGACTACGGCCAGTCCGGCATCGTCACCACGATCGAGCACGAGCGCGCCCACGAGGGCCGGGCCGAGGAGCATTTCCTGCCGTCCGGCCCGTTCGCCACGCTGCCGCTCAAGGGCGGCCACCGCTCCTCGCTGGTCTGGAGCGAGCGCACCGAGGTGGCCGACAGGCTGGTCAAGGGCGACGACCTGGTCTTCGAGGCGGAACTGATCCGCCGGCTCGGCTTCCACCTCGGCGACGTGCGCGTGGTGGGGCCGCGGGCCGCCTATCCGCTCGGGCTGACGCTGGCGCGCGACTTCGTGCAGCCGCGCTTCGCCCTCGTCGGCGACGCCGCCCACGGCATCCACCCGATCGCCGGCCAGGGGCTCAACCTCGGCTTTCGCGACGTCGCGGCGCTGTCGGAGGTGCTCGCCGAGGCGCTGCGCCTCGGGCAGGACCCCGGCGCGATCGACGTCCTTGAGCGCTACCAGACCTGGCGGCGCTTCGACACCTGGCAGATGGCGGCGGTGACGGACGTGCTCAACCGGCTGTTCTCCAACGATCTCGTGCCGGTGCGGATGGTGCGGGACTTCGGCCTCGGCCTGGTGGATCGTCTGCCCCCGCTCAAGCGTTTCTTCATCGGCGAGGCGGCGGGACGGCCGGGCGGCCAGCCGCGGCTGCTGCAGGGCCTCGAGATCTGAGGGCTCAGCCGATCCGGATCCGCGCGCCGGGGGCGAGGCGGGGAAGGAGGCGCACGAGGTCGCCGCGGCGCAGCGCGACGCAGCCGGCGGTGCCGGCGAAGTCCTCGCGGGCGAGGTGAAGGAAGATGGCGCTGCCCCTGCCGCGTGACCGCGGGCGGAGGTTCCAGTCGAGGACGAGGACGAGGTCGTAGACGCGGTCGTCGCGCCACATCCGCTCGTGGCCATGGCGGCGCGGCAGCCGGACGGGGCGGTTGTAGGCGGGGTCCGAGGGATCGTCGCTCCAGCCGTCCGACGGCGACATCGGCCGCAGCGGCACGCCCGAGGCGGGCCGCACGGCAAAGCGGTCGGGGCGGTACCAGCCGCCGACCACCGCGAGCGAGCCGGCCGGCGAGGCGCCGTCTCCCTCGCGCTTGAGGGCGGTGACGCCGCTGCGTCCGATGGCGCAGGGCACGTCGATGCCGGGGCCGACGAGGCGGCCGCGGCTTGCCGACCGGCGGGGCAGGACGACCCGCAGCGCCGTGATCCGCCGTGACGGCGCCGTCACATTCGCGTGCGTTTTGTTCAATGGACTTGAAACCGATCGCATAACTGGCACCTATTCGGCTCGTTTATTGGACGGTGCGCCGCTCCGTCCGAGCCGAGGATGACGAGGGATACCCCATCCATGACCGCCCGCAAGATCCTGATCGTCGACGATGACCCCGACCTGCGCGAAGCCCTTGTCGAGCAGCTGTCGCTCTATGAGGAATTCGAGCCGCTGGAGGCCGAGAGCGCCACGGACGGCGTGAAGACCGCCCGCGCCGCCCATGCCGACCTGGTGCTGATGGACGTCGGCCTGCCCGACATGGACGGGCGCGAGGCGGTGAAGATCCTGCGCAAGGGGGGATTTGCCAGCCCGATCATCATGCTGACCGGCCATGACACCGACTCGGACCAGATCCTCGGCCTCGAGGCCGGCGCCAACGACTATGTGACGAAGCCCTTCAAGTTCGCCGTGCTGCTCGCCCGGCTCAGGGCGCAGCTGCGCCAGCACGAGCAGTCGGAAGAGGCGGTCTTCACCATCGGGCCCTATACCTTCCGCCCCAGCGCCAAGCTGCTTGTCGACGGCAAGGGGGCGAAGGTGCGGCTCACCGAGAAGGAGACCTCGATCCTCAAGTACCTCTACCGGGCGGGCGAGAAGGTGATCACCCGCGACGTGCTGCTGCACGAGGTCTGGGGCTACAACGCGGGCATCACCACGCACACGCTGGAGACGCACATCTACCGCCTGCGGCAGAAAATCGAGAAGGACCCCTCCAACGCGGTGTTGCTCGTGACCGAGGGTGGGGGCTACAAGCTGGTACCGTAAGGAATCGCCGACCGCCGGCGGCACCGTCCGCCGGCCTTCTCGCGCGCCGCGGTCGCCCGCGGCCGTCGGCGCAGGATCCGCGCCGCCGCATGAGCCTCGAGACCGACGTCAAGACACTGGCCAGCGTTCCGCTGCTCTCCGAGTTCTCGGAGGACAAGCTGCGCCTGCTCGCCTTCTCCGCCGAGAACCGGAGCTATCGCAGCGGACAGCCGCTGTTCGTGGCCGGCGACCGGGCGGACGGCGGCCTTGTCGTCGCCAGCGGCCGCGTCGCGCTGTCGCGCCCCGGCCGCGCCGAGCCGGACGCCGTGGCCGGCCCCGGCAGCCTGATCGGCGAGCCGGCGCTGATCGCCGAGGGCGAGCGGGGCCTCAACGCGGTCGCCGTCGGCGACGTGCAGGTGATCCTGATCCGCCGCCCGCTGTTCCGCCGGATGCTGGAGGAGTACCCCGAGGTCGCCGCGCGCATCCATGCCCGCTACGCCGCCCGCCTCTCCGACACCACCTCGGCGCTGATGGGGGTCCGCCGGCGGCTGGACCGCATCGGCGAGTGAACCTCGCCGCGGTCCCGCGCCCGGGTCTGCGGGCCGTCCCCGACCGGAAAGTCCTGCCGGAACCCGCCGGCCGTTCGCCTGTTCGTCAGCAAGCGAACAGGAGGTTGCCATGGTCTGGACCACATCCGCGCGATGCGTCGCGTTTTCCCTGATGCTTGTCGCCCCGGTCGCGGCACCGGGGCAGGAGACGGAGGACGTGCGCGGCTCGTTCCAGCCCGTCAACAGTTTCGACGGGACCGCCGTCGCCGGCGACGTCTCGATCGGACGGGAGGACGGCCGGCTTGTCATCGACCTGTCGGCCGAGGGACTGCCGCCCGGCATGCATCTCGCCCACATCCACGGCTTTGCGACGGATGATCCCGCGACCGCCCGCTGCCCGGACCCGGGCGCCGATGCGAACGGCGACGGCTTCATCGACCTGATCGAAACGGAAGCCGCCGCGGGCACCACGATGATTCCCTTCACCGACGACGTCGCCAGCCTGGAGATCCAGTCCGACACCTACCCCGTCGCCGGCCCGGACGGCCGGCTGTCCTGGCAAGCGTCCGTGGACGCGGACGCCCTCGCCGAGGCGGTCCGGTCGAAGTTCCAGACGCCGCTGGCGCTCGGCGAGCGCGTGGTCTTCATCCACGGCGCGCCGGAGGGCGCGGACCTGCCGGGGACCGTCCAGTCGCTCGAAGGGGTGCCGGCCGATGTCACCCTCCCGATCGCCTGCGCCGAACTCGACCCGGCTGCGCAGTAGCCGTCAGGCGGGCGGGCCGGGATGTCGGGGCGCCCGGCCGGGCGCCGTCTCTCGTCCCTCGTGGCCGCCCGCCTCGCCGCTCCCCGTGAGGCCGGCCGCCTCACCCCATGTCGAAGGTCGCGACCACGGGCACGTGGTCGGAGGCGCGCGACCAGTCGCGGCAGTCCTTGTGGACCCGCAGGCGGGTGGCCCGCTCCGCCAGGTCCGGGGCGGCCCAGAGGTGGTCGAGGCGGCGGCCGCGGTCGGCGGCGCGCCAGTCCTTCGCCCGGTAGCTCCACCAGGTGTAGAGCTTCTCCTCGAGGGGCACGAAGCGGCGGGCGAGGTCGACGTAGCCGGCGGCGATGCGGGCCTTCTCCAGCGCCGCGCATTCGACCGGCGTGTGGCTCACCACCCTCAGCAGCGCTTTGTGCGACCAGACGTCGGTCTCGTAGGGCGCCACGTTGAGGTCGCCGACCACCACCGAGGGCACCTCGGCCGCGACTTCGGGAAGGAACACCGCGAGCTCGGCGAGGAAGTCGAGCTTGTGGGCGAACTTCGGGTTTACCGCGGGGTCCGGCTCGTCGCCGCCGGCGGGAACGTAGAGGTTGTGGATCCGGACCGGGCGCCCGTTCACCGAGACGACCGCCGAGACGTGGCGCGGATCCCCCGCCTTGCCGCAGAAGGGGCGGACGGCGACCTCCTCCAGCGGCAGCCGCGAGATGATCGCCACGCCGTGGTAGCCGCCGCGCCCGCCGTTCAGCGCCACGTGCGGGTAGCCGAGCTTGCGGAAGGCCGCGGTGGGGAACTGCTGGTCGGCGACCTTGGTCTCCTGCAGGCAGAGCACGTCCGGATCGGCCGCCGAAAGGTGCCGCTCCACGTTGTGGAGGCGGATGCGCACCGAGTTGATGTTCCAGGTGGAGAGGGTGAGCGAGGGCATCGGCCGGGGAGGGTTCGAGGGCGGACCGCGCGGCGGTGTACCCCGGAATCATCCCCGGCGCAAAGCCGCCTGCCGCGCCCGGCCCACCCGGGCGGGGATCAGGCCTCTTCGCTCGTGCGGGTGTCCCGATCGGCCGCCACCCGGCGCAGCCATGTCATCAGGTCCGCCGTTTGGACCGGCTTCTGCAGCCGGGCGTGGGAGCGCAGGTCCTCCGGCAGCAGGTCGAGGCTGTGGTAGCCGGTGGCGAACAGCAGCGGGGTGCTCCGCATGCCGAGGATGCGGGCGGCCGGGCCGACGCTCTCGCCGTTGAGGTTCACGTCGAGGACGGCCGCGTCGAAGCAGCCGGCCTCGACGAGGTCCAGCGTCTCGGCGAGGCTCGACGCCGGGCCGACCACCTCGGCTCCGGCCGAGGTGAGCACGTCGCAGAGCTCCATCTGCACGATCGGCTCGTCCTCGGCGACAAGCACCTTGAGGCCGGCGACGCCGCCGCCCTCGCGTCCCCCGCGCCCGGCCGGCGGCGTGCGGTCGTGCGGGGCGCGCAGCGGCGACGTGCCGCGGACGGGGATGTCGATGACGCAGACGACCCCCTCCGGCTCGTAGCGGATATCGACGCCGGCGTCCCCGTCGCGGAAGGCGCTGCGGATGAGGCTGGTGCCGAAGCCGCGGCGGGACGGCGGCTCGACGCGCGGGCCGCCGCTCTCGCGCCAGGTGAGCCGCACCGTCGAGGACGCCGGCTGGGGCCGCCAGCCGATGCTGACGCGGCCCTCGGCATTGGACCAGGCGCCGTACTTCACCGCATTGGTGCAGAGCTCGTGGAGGACCAGCGCCAGGTCCACCGCCTCCTTCGGCGCCAGCATCAGGCCGCCGTCGCCGTCGATGCCGACCCGTTCCTCGCGGGCGTAGGGCCCGACCTCGTCGGCGACGATCTGGCCGATGCGGACGCCGCGCCAGTCGCCCTGGGCGATGAAGGCATGGGTGCGGGCCATCGCCTCGACGCGGCCGCGCAGTTCCTCGGCGAGGTCCTCCTTGGAGGCGGCGGAGGCGCCGCTGAGGCGGATCATCCCCATGATCGTCGCCAGCATGTTGCGGACGCGGTGGTCGAGCTCGCGGCTCAGCATCTCGCGCCGCTCCACCTCGGCCTTCTGGGCGGTGATGTCGGTGAAGGTGAGCACGCCGCCGCCGACGCCGAGGGCGGGGTCGTTCAGCACCGTGCTGCGGATGGCGCAGACGGACGGCGAGGTCTCGCCGCGAGGAACGACCCGGAGTTCGCGCTCGCCCTCGCCCTCGCCGGCGAGCAGCCGCGTCACCGGGTCCTGGCCCTCGGGGATCGGCCGCCCGTCGGCTTCGCGGATGACCCCCTCGGCGGCGAGGCGGCGGATGTCCGGCGGCTCCCCGGGCGCCAGCCCCAGGATCGTCCGGAGCGTCGCGTTGCAGTAGGTCGCCCGCCCCTCGCCATCGAAGGCGGCGACACCGCCGGCCATGTTCTCCAGCACCGCCGCCCGGTGGGCGGTCGCCTCGCGCACCTCGGCGAGCAGCCGCTGGTTCTCCGCCGCGACGTCCTCAGCGCGGACGCGGCGGCCGACCTCGCGCGCGAGGTCGCGCGCGGTCCGCCGGGCCGAGACGAGCGCGAGGGAGAGGCCGCGGCTCTGGCGCAACACCATCAGCCCCATGCCGAAGAGGAGCGCCGCGGCGACGCTGGCCACCACCCCGTTGACCACCAGGTCGCGGCGCCAGTCGGCGAGCACCGCCGCCTCCTCGACTCCGAAGCCGATATGGACGGGCGTATCGCCGACGCGGGAGAAGCCGTAGATCCGCCGCGAGCCGTCGAGGGTCGAGGCCGACCGCCAGACGCCGTCGTCGGAGGACTGCATCGCCTGCAGCAGCGGCGAGGAGGGGGAGAGCTTCTCGGGGATCGCCTCCAGTCCGGGATAGCGCGCCAGGATCTCGCCGTCCTCCCGGAACAGCCCGGCCACCATGTCGTCGTAGATCGAGGCCTGGCGCCAGACCTCGGTGAAGTAGTCGATCGAGCTGGTGACCAGGATGATCCCCTCGAACCGCTCCCGCGGGGTGCGGCGGCGGCTGAGGTTGAAGTTGAGAGTTCCCTTGGTCCGCCCGACGATCATCTCGCCGAAATGGAGGTCGTCGCGACTGCTGAGCACGTCGAAGTACTCGCGGTCGGCGACGGAGACCTCCGGGAAGGGGAAGATGGCAGAACTGTTGGCGGTCCGCCCGTCCGGCGGGACCAGCCAGACGCCGTCGACGTGGGGGCTGGCGGCGGCGAGCCGCTCGAGGAACCGGTGGACGTCCTCGGAGGTGCGGATGGTGTCCCAGTCCATGCCCTCGATGTACCGGTCGACCACGTCGATGATCAGGGTCTGCGCCTCGAAGACGCGGAGCGCGTGCTCCTCGAGGCCCTGCACGGTCTGCTCGACGTGCACGACCCCTTCCGCGAGCTGGCGCTCGCGCAGGTACCAGCTGGCGCCGGCGAACAGCACCAGCGGCAACACCACCGCCACGACGAGCAGCGCCCTCACCGCGCCCGGGGCGCCCCCGGCCTCCGCCTCCTCAATGAGGGCCATCAACTCTCCGTCCGTCTGCCCCCTCCCCGAACAGACCGCCGAGGGTCGGCCCCGACCCGATTACATCATCAAACCGGCTGCGCAACACACTGGAGAAACGCGAGGAACAGGCTTCGGTTCGCCTCCGGCACGGCGGAGGCCCCAAAAGAAGAGCGCCCAGTCCCGGGGGGAGACTGGGCGCGGCGTCGCAGGGACGCTTCGCTGGGTGGGATGGCCAGCGTTGGCGGGTCGCCTCGGCAAGACGGGGGGCACTACCGATGAAAGCGGCGACCCGGCCATGGCGATGAGATTGGGAGCAACCGGCGCCGCCGCAAGCGGCCCCCGCCCTGACATTTTCGTGAGCGCGAATTTACCGCCCGAGCAGGCCGGCGAACTCGGCGCGGATCGCCTCGCCCATCTCGCGGGTGCCCACCGCACGGCCGCCCTCGCCGGCGATGTCGCGGGTGCGGATGCCCTTTGCGAGCACGCCGGCGATCGCCGCCTCCAGCGTATCGGCGAGGTCGGTCATGGCGAAGGAGTAGCGCAGCGCCATGGCGAAGGAGGCGATCATCGCGATCGGGTTGGCGGCGCCGGTGCCGGCGATGTCCGGCGCCGAGCCGTGCACGGGCTCGTAAAGCGCCTTGCGCTTGCCGGTCGCCGGGTCCGGCGCGCCGAGCGAGGCGGAGGGCAGCATGCCGAGCGAGCCGGTCAGCATCGCCGCCACGTCGGAGAGAATGTCGCCGAAGAGGTTGTCGCAGACGATGACGTCGTACTGCTTCGGCCAGCGGACGAGCTGCATGGCGCAGTTGTCGGCGAGCACGTGCTCGAGGCCGATCTGCGGGAACTCGTCGCGGCCGACCCGGGCGACGACCTCCTTCCACAGGACGCCGGATCGCATCACGTTGTGCTTCTCGGCCGAGGCCACCTTGCCGCCGCGCTTGCCGGCGAGGTCGAAGGCGACGCGGGCGATCCGCTCGATCTCGCCGGTGGTGTAGAGCTGGGTGTCGACGGCGCGCTTCTCGCCGTTCTCCAGCGTCACGATCTCCTTCGGCTCGCCGAAGTAGACGCCGCCGGTGAGCTCGCGGACGATCAGGATGTCGAGGCCCTCGACCACCTCGCGCTTCAGGCTCGAGGCGTCGGCCAGCGCCGGGTAGCAGATCGCCGGGCGGAGGTTGGCGAACAGGCCGAGGTCCTTGCGAAGGCGCAGCAGTCCCGCCTCCGGCCGCACCTCGTAGGCCACCGACGCCCACTTCGGGCCGCCGACCGCGCCGAACAGCACCGCGTCGGCCGCCATCGCCCTGGCCATGTCCGCCTCGGAGATCGCCGCGCCGTGGGCGTCGTAGGCGCAGCCGCCGACGAGGCCCTCGTCCAGCCGGAAGTCCGCCAGGCCGGCCTCGTTGATGAAGGCGATCAGCGCCTTCACCTCGGCCATGATCTCGGGGCCGATGCCGTCGCCGGGCAGGAGGAAGAGGGAATGCTGGGGCATGGTCGGGCGATCCTTGGTGACGCGGCGCGAGGGATGGACGGCCACAGGGGGCCGGCGCCGGGCGCGGAGGCGCCGCGGCGGACAAGGCAGTAGCCGGGACTTCCCGGCGGATCAAGCCGGGAGGCCGTCGGGCCGGTGCAGGGGCCGCGGCGGCGCCCCGGTCAGACGCAGGCGAATCCCTCGTCGACCCGGCGGAACCGGAGGGTGCGCGGGTCGAGCACGTGGAGCTCGCCGTCGGCGACGTCGAACCAGGCGCCGTGCAGGCGCAGCGAGCCCTTGGCCATGCGCTGCTGGACGCAGGGGAAGGTGGCGAGGTTGGCGATCGACAGGCGCACCCCCTCGTGCTCCAGCGCCTTCTGCTTGTGATCGTGCGGGATGCCGGGGTCATGCCGGACCCGCTCGGCGGCCTCGTCGACGAGGCCCATCCAGCGGCCGATGAAGTCGCCGGGGGTCAGCGGCTCCTCGTCCTCGGCGAGGGCGGCGCGGATGCCGCCGCAGCGGCCGTGGCCCACCACGACGATGTGCTTCACCTTCAGCGCGACGACGGCGAATTCCAGCGCGGCCGAGGTGCCATGCAGCTCGCCGTCGGGCGTGTAGGGCGGCACCAGGTTGGCGACGTTGCGCACCACGAAGATTTCGCCCGGCCCGGCGTCGAAGATCACCTCCGGCGAGACGCGGCTGTCGCAGCAGCCGACGATCATGATCTGCGGCTTCTGGCCGGCCTCGGCGAGGCGGCGGTAGCGCGCCTCCTCGGTGGGGTAGCGGCCGGCGCGGAAGGCGCGGTAGCCGTCGGTGAGACGGTCCGGGAAGGTGTCCGGCAGCGGCGGGCGCATTTCCGCGGCGATGGTCATCAGGCTGGCCCTCCGTGTCGTCGGCCTCTCGTCATCGTTTGCCCGTGGATCAACGCGGGCGCAACCCGTCCGTTCGTCAAGTCCCCCGGCGCGGGCGCTCAGGCCCAGATGGCGATCCTGAGGCCGCGGGCGTCGCGGACGTCCTCCGGGGGATGCGGCCGCGCCGTCCCGGCGGCGATCCGCCGGGCGACGGCGAGGCAGGCACAGGCATCGAGGAGGTCGTCGAGGCCCGCGCCCGGCGGCGGCGGTCCGGCGATGAGCGCCGGCGGCAGGCCATGGCGGGCGAGGAGGGCGCGCCGCTCGGCCATTCCCGGCGCATGGATGCCGCCCTTCACCTTCTTCGGCAGGCGCATCGCCCGTCCGTCGTTGAGGCGCGCGAAGGCCACCTCCGGGTGGCTTTCGAACACCGAGCCCGCGAGCTCCGGGCGACCGGCGAGGAGGTCGTCGATCTCGCGGATCCGCCCGAACAGGTGGAAGCACTGCTTCGACACCGCCCGTGGCGGGTCGGACGTCGCCAGGGCGGCGGCGCAGGCGGCGCGGTAGTCGGTCTCCATCACCGCCGCGCGCGAGGGCACCGAGAAGACGCTCGACTGCCGCTCGCCCAGCATCCCCCGCACCGCCCTCTCCGCGACCCGGCCGCCGGCTCCGACCCGCTCCGGCAGCCCGACCGGCATGTCGACGGCGACGATCTCCGGCGCGCCGGGACCGGCGAAGAGGTCGGCGAAGCGGGCGACGACGCGCACCGACGGCTCCGATCCGTCGCCCGGGTCGGCGACGGCGATCCAGCCGGCCCGGCAGCCGTCGACGCCGGCGAGCCGGGTCATGGGCGCGCCCCGGGCCGGCGCGGCTCGGCCCAGCGCCGCACGTCGACGGGCGCGGCCGGCCGCTCGAGCGAGTCCTGCGCCGCGGCGAGCTCCAGTTCCCCGCCGCCGGCGGCCACGGAACGGGCCACCACCTCGAAGGTCCCGGCGACGGCCCCGGCGAGCGCCGCCTCGTCGGGGAGGCCGGCGAGCCGGCGGGCCAGGAACAGCGCGGCGAAGAGGTCGCCGGTGCCGTTCGGCGCGTTGGCGACGAGCGGGTTCTCCGCCGTCAGCACGCCCTCCGGCCCGACGAGGGCGACGCCGATCCGCCCCCGCATCAGCGCCGGGGCGGAGGTGACCAGCACCGTCGGCGGGCCGAGCGCCCGCGCGGCGGCGACCAGCGAGGGCATGTCCTCCGTCGGCCGGCCGGCCAGGTGGGCGAGTTCGAAGCGGTTCGGCGTCGCAAGGTCGGCGAGGGGCAGCAGCACGTCTCGCTGGGCGGCGGCGACCTCGGCCGGCACGTAGAGCCCCGCCTCGTCGCCGATCACCGGGTCGGCGAGGTGGATCGCGGCCGGGTTCGCCGCCTTGACGGCCCGGACGATCCCGGCCACCGGGCCGGCCTGCGAGGCGTGGCCGAGGTAGCCGGTGAGCACCGCGCCGATCTCGCCGAGGCGGGGGCTGGCGGCGATGTCCGCGGCGAGGGCGGCGAAGTCCTCCGCCGCCGGGACGATCCGGTGCGCCCGGCCGTGGCCCGGGTGCCAGGGCAGCACCACCGTCGGTAGCGACCAGAGCCGGAAGCCGAGTCGCTC
This sequence comes from Pleomorphomonas sp., assembly GCA_041687675.1. Classification (GTDB taxonomy): domain Bacteria; phylum Pseudomonadota; class Alphaproteobacteria; order Rhizobiales; family Pleomorphomonadaceae; genus JAWLBM01. The sequence goes on from JAWLBM010000003.1 coordinate 98,832, forward strand.
CAGCACGAAGCCCGAGCGGCCGCCGACGGCGCCGCGGACGACGTGGGAGGAGACGACGAGCACGGCGGGACGGGACATTCTCGGACCTTCCGGATGGCTGAGCCGGGCGCGGCGGCTCAGGGGCGCCCGGCTTTATCGGTCGGGGCGGGACTGCTAGGGATGAAGCCATAGCCGAAAGGCGGCGAGGCTTCACCATCCCCCGAAGGACAGATGAGCGGACGCGCAGGACCGACCACGTCGACGGACCTCTTCGGGGAGCCCCCGGCGGCGCCCGCATCCGGCAGCCCGGCTGCGGCCGGCCTCGCCCAGGTGCTGGTCCCGGTGGCGCTGGAGGCGAGCTACACCTACCGCGTCCCGCCCGGCATGGCCGTCGGCCCGGGCTCGATCGTCCGCGTGCCGCTCGGCCCGCGCCATGTGGTCGGCGTCGTCACCGCCGAGGCGCCGACGCTCTCCGCAGGCTCGAACCGGCTCCGGGCGATCGAGGGTGTGTTCCCGGCGCCGCCGCTGCGGCCGGCGCTGCTCGCCCTGGTGGATTGGGTCGCCCGCTACACCCTAACCCCCCGCGGCATGGTGCTGCGGATGGTGCTCCGCGCCCCGGAGGCGCTGGAGCCGGAGGCGCCGGTCCGTGCCGTGGTCCGCGACGGCGACGCCCCCGAGCGGCTCACCGAGGCGCGCCGGCGGGTGCTCGCCGCGATGGCGGAGCAGGAGGGCATGGCCTGGTCGCGCGGCGGCCTTGCGGCGGCGGCCGGGGTCTCCGGATCGGTGATCGACGGGCTGCTCGCCGCCGGCACCCTCCGCGAGGTGCTGCTCCCCGCCGGCCCGCCGGTCCGCCCGCCGGAGCCCGGGTTCAACCCGCGCGCCCTCACCGCCGACCAGGCCGCCGCCGCCGGGCATCTGAGGGCCGGCTTCGACGAGGGCGCGCCGGTGACCCTGCTCGAGGGCGTGACCGGGTCCGGCAAGACCGACGCCTACCTCGAGGCCGTCGCCGAATGCATCCGCCGCGGACGGCAGGCGCTGGTGCTCGTCCCCGAGATCGCCCTCACCAAGGCCTTCCTCGACCGCTTCGCCGAGCGCTTCGGCTCGCTGCCCGCCGAATGGCACTCCGAGGCGACGCCGAAGTCGCGCGCCCGCGCCTGGCGCGGTGCCGCCGAGGGCACGGTCAAGGTCGTGGTCGGCGCGCGCTCCGCGCTGTTCCTGCCCTTCGCCGACCTCGGGCTGATCGTCGTCGACGAGGAGCACGACCCTGCCTATAAGCAGGAGGAATGGGCGACCTACCACGCCCGCGACATGGCGGTGGTGCGCGGCCGGCTGGAGCGGGCGCCGGTGGTCCTCGCCTCGGCGACGCCCTCGCTGGAGAGCCGGCACAACGCTGAGCGCGGCCGCTACCGCCATGTCGTGCTGCCGCGGCGGGCCACCGGCCAGTCGATGCCCGACCTCGTCGCCATCGACATGCGCCGGGCGGGCCCGCCGCGCGGCCGCTTCCTGGCGCCGGGGCTCGTCTCGGCGATCGACGCGGCGACCCGGCGCGGCGAGCAGGCGCTGCTCTTCCTCAACCGCCGCGGCTATGCGCCGCTGACCCTCTGCCGCGCCTGCGGCCACCGCTTCCAGTGCCCGAATTGCTCGGCCTGGCTGGTCGAGCACCGCTTCCGCGGCCGGCTCGAGTGCCACCACTGCGGCCACGCCGAGCCGGTGCCGGAGACCTGCCCGGCCTGCGGCGCGGTGGAGAGCCTCGCCGCCTGCGGGCCGGGGGTGGAGCGGGTGGCGGAGGAACTTCAGGCGCTGCTGCCCGACCGGCGCACCGTCGTCCTCTCCTCCGACCTCGCCGGCGGGGTCCAGCGGCTGCGCGCCGAGATGCAGGCGATCGAGCGCGGCGAATGCGACATCATCGTCGGCACCCAGCTGGTGGCGAAGGGCCACACCTTCCCCAAGCTCAGCCTGGTCGGCGTGGTCGACGCCGACCTCGGCCTCGCCCACGGCGACCCGCGGGCGGCGGAGCGGACCTTCCAGCTGCTCGCCCAGGTGACCGGCCGCGCCGGCCGGGTCGCGGGGCGCGGCATGGGGTTCCTGCAGACCTTCGTGCCAGAGAGCCCGGTGATCCGCGCCCTCGTCTCGGGCGACCCGGAGCGCTTCTACGAGGTGGAGATGCGCGAGCGGGAGGCCGCGCGGATGCCGCCCTTCGGCCGGCTCGCCGCCCTCGTCGTCTCCGCCGAGGACCGGAGGGCGGCGGAGGACCACGCCCGCCTCCTCGCCCGTCTCGCGCCCGCCGACGGCGCCGTCGACATCCTCGGCCCGGCGGAGGCGCCGCTCGCCATGGTGCGGGGACGCCACCGCTTCCGGCTGCTCGCCCACGGGCCGAGGGAGACGGACCTGTCCGGCTATGTCAGGGCCTGGCTCTCCGCCGCCCCGAAGAGCCCCGCGGGCGTCGACGTCGCGGTCGACATCGACCCGCAGAGCTTCCTCTGACCGGCCGTCCGGGCGTCTAAACCGATCCAGTCCCGGGCGCGCCTCCACATTTCGGACGAGATGCCCGAGGCACCCCCGGCGGGAGGCTGCAAAAGTCCGGTTTTCGGCGGGTTTCACGGGTTCCGCGCGTGGTTGCGCAAGCGGGGGTCCTGTGCTAGACGGAGCCGACTTTGCGGGCGGCGGCCTCGGCCATCGCCCCTTGTCCACCGGAAAAGTCGAGCCGCCCGAGGGGCTTGCCGCGCGATCGGCGGCGCCGGGCGCGCGGAAAGCGAAGAGGGTCTTTCGTGAGCGAAGGGGCATCGGTCGTATCCGGCGTGGCTGAGCGATATGCCACCGCGCTGTTCGAACTGGCCGTGGAGGCCGGAGAGCTCGATGCCGTAGCGGCCGACGCCGACCGGTTCGACGCCATGGTCGCCGAGAGCCCGGACCTCACCCGCCTCCTCCGCTCCCCCGTCTTCACCCCCGACGAACAGCTGAAGGCCATGAGCGCGGTCCTCGAGCGCGCCGGCATCGGCGGCCTCGTCGCCAACTTCGTCAAGCTCGCCGCCCGCAACCGCCGGCTCTTCGCGGTGCCCGAGATGTTCAGGGGCTACCGCGCGCTCCTCGCCGCCCACCGCGGCGAGTCGAGCGCCGACGTGGTCTCGGCCGAGAAGCTCTCGGCCAAGCAGCTCGCCGGCCTCAAGGCCGCCCTGGCCGAGGTGACCGGCAAGGACGTCCGAGTCAACGCGAAGGTCGATCCCTCGCTGATCGGCGGCCTGGTCGTCAAGGTCGGCTCCCGGATGATCGACACGTCTCTCAAGACCAAGCTCAACGCACTCAAGATCGCACTGAAAGAGGTCGGCTGATGGATATCCGCGCCGCGGAAATTTCCGCAATCCTCAAGGAGCAGATCAAGAACTTCGGCCAGGAAGCCGAAGTCTCCGAGGTCGGCCAGGTTCTGTCCGTCGGTGACGGCATCGCCCGCGTCTACGGGCTCGACAACGTCCAGGCGGGCGAGATGGTCGAGTTTCCCGGCGGCATCCGCGGCATGGCGCTCAACCTCGAGACCGACAACGTCGGCGTGGTGATCTTCGGCGCCGACCGCAACATCGCCGAGGGCGACACCGTCAAGCGCACCGGCGCCATCGTCGACGTGCCGGTCGGCAAGGGCCTGCTCGGCCGCGTCGTCGACGCCCTCGGCAACCCGATCGACGGCAAGGGCCCGATCGAGAGCACCGAGCGCCGCCGCGTCGACGTGAAGGCGCCGGGCATCATCCCCCGCAAGTCGGTGCACGAGCCGATGTCGACCGGCCTCAAGGCCATCGACGCGATGATCCCGATCGGCCGCGGCCAGCGCGAGCTGGTCATCGGCGACCGCCAGACCGGCAAGACCGCGATCATCCTCGACACCTTCCTCAACCAGAAGCCGCTCAACGAGGGCGACGACGAGAAGCTCAAGCTTTACTGCGTCTACGTCGCCATCGGGCAGAAGCGCTCGACCGTGGCGCAGTTCGTGAAGCGCCTCGAGGACGCCGGCGCGCTGCAGTACTCGATCGTCGTGGCGGCCACCGCCTCCGACCCGGCGCCGATGCAGTTCCTGGCCCCGTTCACCGGCTGCGCCATGGGCGAGTTCTTCCGCGACAACGCGATGCACGCGCTGATCGCCTATGACGACCTGTCCAAGCAGGCCGTCGCCTACCGCCAGATGTCGCTGTTGCTGCGCCGTCCGCCGGGCCGCGAGGCCTATCCGGGCGACGTGTTCTACCTGCACTCCCGCCTGCTCGAGCGCGCGGCCAAGCTCAACGACGACAACGGCGCCGGCTCGCTGACGGCCCTTCCCGTCATCGAGACGCAGGCGAACGACGTGTCGGCCTACATCCCGACCAACGTGATCTCGATTACCGACGGCCAGATCTTCCTCGAGACCAACCTGTTCTACCAGGGCGTCCGCCCGGCGGTGAACGTCGGCCTCTCGGTGTCGCGCGTGGGCTCGGCGGCGCAGATCAAGGCGATGAAGCAGGTCGCCGGCACCATCAAGGGCGAGCTCGCCCAGTACCGCGAGATGGCGGCCTTCGCGCAGTTCGGCTCGGACCTCGACGCCGCGACGCAGAAGCTGCTCAACCGCGGCGCCCGCCTTGTCGAACTCCTCAAGCAGCCGCAGTTCTCGCCGCTGAAGACGCAGGAGCAGGTGGCGGTGATCTTCGCCGGCGTGAACGGCTTCCTCGACCCGCTGCCGGTAGGGAAGGTCCGCGAATTCGAGGAGGGCCTGCTGCGCTTCCTGCGCGACAAGCACGCCGACATCCTCGACGGCATCTGGGCCGAGAAGCAGCTCACCGACGCGCTGCGCACGAAGCTCAAGGACGCGATCACCGCGTTCGCCAAGACCTTCGCTTGACCGTTGAGTCACCCGGGCGGCCCCGCGGGGCCGCCCGCCGCGACACGACGTGCGGCCCGACGGGTGGCGGGCAGGAGCCGATATGCCGAGCTTGAAGGACCTCAAGAACCGCATCGCCTCGGTGAAGGCGACGCAGAAGATCACCAAGGCGATGCAGATGGTCGCCGCGGCGAAGCTGCGCCGCGCGCAGGACGCCGCCGAGGCCGCGCGGCCCTACGCCGAGCGGATGAACGCGGTGCTCGGCAACCTCGCCACCGGACAGGTCGGCAAGGACGATGCGCCGCGCCTCCTCGCCGGCACCGGGTCGGACCGCGTCCACCTTCTCGTCGTCTGCACCGCCGAGCGCGGCCTTTGCGGCGGCTTCAACTCCCAGATCGTCCGCCTCGCCCGCGAGCACATCAACCGGCTCGTCGCCGAGGGCAAGGAGGTGAAGATCGTCACCGTCGGCAAGAAGGGGGCCGACGCTCTGCGCCGCGACCACGGCGGGCGGATCATCGAGCGGATCGAGCTGCGCAACGTCAAGTCGGTCGGCTTCGACAACGCCGCCGAGGTCCAGGCCAAGGTCCTCTCGCTGTTCGAGCAGGGCGGCTTCGACGTCTGCACGCTGTTCTTCTCGCGCTTCAGGTCGGTGATCGCCCAGGTCCCGACCGCGGTGCAGATCGTGCCCGTCCAGGTGCCGGCGGCCGGGTCGTCGGAGTCGGTCTACGACTATGAGCCGGACGAGACGGAGATCCTCGAGGACCTGCTGCCGCGCTCGATCTCGGTGCAGATCTACACGGCGCTGCTGGAGAACGCCGCGTCCGAGCAGGGCGCCCGCATGTCCGCCATGGACAGCGCGACCCGCAACGCCGGCGAGATGATCAACAAGCTGTCGCTGCAGTACAACCGCACGCGCCAGGCGACGATCACCAAGGAGCTGATTGAGATCATCTCCGGCGCCGAGGCGCTCTGAGGACGGGGACCGCGATGGACGCTGGCGCGACGGGAGCGATGGCGAAGGGCGCGGCGGCGCTGGCCGCGCTCGTCGGCCTGTCCGCTCCGGCAGCCGCCGGCGACGTCGCCGCCCTCCTCGCCGAGCCCGCGGTGGCGTCCCGCATCGCCGGAGCCTTCGGCGAGCGGCAGGTCGCGTTCCTCGCCGCCATGGTCGACCCGCGGGTGTTCGGCAACCGCGGCCCGTGCCCGGTGCGTTCCGAGGCGGGGCTCCGCTCGGCGGTCTGCGGCGTCTACGGCCGCGATCCCTACGGAGCCGGCTTCGTGGTGGTCGGCGAGGGCGCCGGGACATTCCTGGCGGGCTACGCCCTGGACGGCGCCTACGTGCTCCGCGCCAGCGAGGATTGGGTCGAGACCCGGCCGGACGCGGTGTCGGCCGTGATGAACGAGTTCGCGGCGACGCTCCCCGAGGGCGTCACCGGCAGGATCAATGGATGAGAGGTAGGATCAACATGGCCAAGTCCCCCGCCGCCGGCGTGAAGCAGACCGGCCGCGTCACCCAGGTCATCGGCGCCGTCGTCGACGTGAAGTTCGACGAGCACCTCCCGCCGATCCTGAACGCGCTCGAGACCGACAACAACGGTGTTCGCCTGGTGCTCGAGGTCGCCCAGCACCTCGGCGAGAACACCGTGCGCACCATCGCCATGGACACCACGGAGGGTCTCGTCCGCGGCCAGCCGGTGGGCGACACCGGCGCCCCGATCGCGGTGCCGGTCGGCGAAGCCTGCCTCGGCCGCATCATGAACGTCATCGGCGAGCCGGTGGACGAGGCCGGCCCGATCCAGGGCGAGGGCACCCGCGGCATCCACCAGGAGGCCCCGACCTACGTCGAGCAGGCCACCGAGGCGCAGATCCTGGTCACCGGCATCAAGGTGGTGGACCTGCTCGCCCCCTACGCCCGCGGCGGCAAGATCGGCCTGTTCGGCGGCGCCGGCGTCGGCAAGACCGTGCTCATCCAGGAGCTGATCAACAACGTCGCCAAGGCGCACGGCGGCTACTCGGTGTTCGCCGGCGTCGGCGAGCGCACCCGCGAGGGCAACGATCTCTACCACGAGATGATCGAGTCCGGCGTGAACAAGGACCCGCACGAGAACAACGGCTCGACCGAGGGTTCGAAGTGCGCCCTCGTCTACGGCCAGATGAACGAGCCGCCGGGCGCGCGCGCGCGGGTCGCGCTGACCGGCCTCACCGTCGCCGAGCACTTCCGCGACAAGGGCCAGGACGTGCTGTTCTTCGTCGACAACATCTTCCGCTTCACCCAGGCGGGCTCCGAGGTGTCGGCGCTTCTCGGCCGCATTCCCTCGGCGGTGGGCTACCAGCCGACGCTGGCCACCGACATGGGGACGATGCAGGAGCGCATCACCACCACCAACAAGGGCTCGATCACCTCGGTGCAGGCGATCTACGTGCCGGCCGACGACCTGACCGACCCGGCCCCGGCCACCTCCTTCGCCCACCTGGACGCGACGACGGTGCTGAACCGCTCGATCGCCGAGAAGGGCATCTACCCGGCGGTGGACCCGCTCGACTCGACCTCGCGCATGCTCGACCCGCAGGTGATCGGCGAGGAGCACTACAACGTGGCCCGCCGCGTCCAGGAGGTGCTGCAGCGCTACAAGTCGCTGCAGGACATCATCGCCATCCTCGGCATGGACGAGCTCTCCGAGGAGGACAAGCTGACCGTGGCGCGCGCCCGCAAGATCGAGCGCTTCCTGTCGCAGCCCTTCTTCGTGGCCGAGGTTTTCACCGGCTCGCCCGGCAAGCTCGTCGCCCTCGAGGACACCATCAAGGGCTTCAAGGGCCTGGTCGAGGGCAAGTACGACCACCTCCCGGAGGCGGCCTTCTACATGGTCGGCACCATCGAGGAGGCCGTCGAGAAGGCGCAGAAGCTCGCCGCGCAGGCGGCCTGACGCCCGGCGCCGCCGCCCGGCGGCGTTTCGATCCGACGGGCCTCGCGGGAGCCATCCCGCAGGGCCCGGCCCGCGCCCCGGCCCCTTGCCGGGGCGGCGGGACCGTCCGCCGGAGGGTCCGGCGAGAGGTGCGACGACAACAGACCGGCGAAGCCGGCAACGGAGCCGTCCGATGGCGACCTTCAAGTTCGAACTGGTGAGTCCCGAGCGTCTGGTGGTCTCCGCCGAGGTGGACCAGGTGGACCTGCCGGGCGCGGGCGGCGACTTCGGCGTCCTCGCCGGCCACGCCCCGCTGGTCTCCACCCTGCGGCCCGGCGTGCTGACGGTGAAGACCGGCGGGTCGTCCGACCGCATCTACGTCCGCGGCGGCTTTGCCGAGGTGAACGCCTCCGGCCTCACCGTGCTCGCCGAGACGGCGGTCCGGGTCAGCGAGATGAAGCCGGACCAGCTCGCCTCGGAGATCAGGAACGCCGAGGAGGACGTCGCCGACGCCAAGAGCCCGGAGGCCCGCCAGGCCGCCGAGACGCGCCTGCAGCAGCTCCGCGACGTCGCCAGCGCCGTCCGGGCCTGACGGACGGGCGGACCCCGCCGCGTCGACGTTCGCGGGGACGGCGGCCCCGGGCAGGAGCCCGACCGGTTCGGCAACGGCCCGCGTCGCCGTAGCCCTCCGCATCCTGCCGTCGGCGGCCGGCTCTGGCTGGCGCCGGTCCGGAACGAGGGATGTGCGACGAACCCTGGACGGGGAGCCCCGGCATGGACCGCGAGAAGATTCGGATCGAGCAGCACGGCGGCCTCGGGCTGCTCTGGATCGCCGGCTGGCTGTTCACCATCGGCTACAGCGACCTCGGCTTCTGGGACGGGCTCCTCGGTATCGTTCTCTGGCCCTACTACCTCGGCGTCGACCTTGCGCCCTTGAACCAGGCGGTAACGGCGGCGACTTCGGGCTGAGCCCGCCGGCCGCCGGGAAGTTCCGGGGCGGTGCCGGATTCCGTGGTCGCGGTCAGTCCGCCCGTGGCGCGGCGCAGGAGCGGCGCACGACGAGGTCTGCGGGCAGCACGATGTGCGCGGGTGGACCGTCGCCGCCGTTCATCCGGTGGACCAGCCGGTCGAGGGCGGCCGAGGCCATCGCGGCGATCGGCTGGCGGACGACGGTGAGCGCCGGCTGGAAGGCCGGCGCCCAGGGAAAGTCGTCGATGCCCGCGACCGAGACGTCGTCCGGCACCTTGAGGCCCGCGTCGGCCAGCGCCCGCATGGCGCCGATCAGCATCAGGTTGTTGGCGACGAAGACGGCGGTCGGCCGGTCGGGACCGCTGGCCAGCTCCCGGCAGGCGGCATAGGCCTCGTCGATCCGGAACTCGCCCTGCCGGACGAGGCGGTCGTCCACCGCGATCCCGGCGGCGGCGAGGGTGTCGCGGAAGCCCGCGAGCCGCTCGCGGCTGACGAACTGGCGCTCCGGCCCGGTGATGGTGGCGACGCGGCGGTGGCCGAGGCGGAGGATGTGCTCGACGGCGAGGGCCGCCGCCCGCCGGTGGTCGAGCGCGACGGTGTCGCAGGGAAGCCCCGCCCAGGCGTTGTCGACCGCGACGAGAGGCATCCGCCCAGCGAAGAGGTCCGGCGCGACATCGTCCGGGCCGCCGGCGGGGGTCACTATCGTGCCCGCGGCCTGGTGCGAGCGCATCAGTCGCACGAGGTCCCGCTCCCGGCCCGGGTCGTGGTTGCTGATGCCGAGCAGCACCGTGTAGCCGGCGGCCCGCGCCTCCGTCTCGACCCGGTCGACCAGCTCGGTGAAGAAGGGGTTGGTGACGTCCGAGACGATCAGCCCGATCAGCGACGAGCGGCCCCGCTTGAGGCCGCTCGCCATCGAGTTGCGCTCGTAGCCGAGCGCCTCCACCGCCGCCTGCACCTTCGCCTTCAGCTCGGGGCTGACGTAGGCGGCGCCCGACAGGGCGCTCGACACCGTGGCGATGCTGACGCCGGCCGCCTTTGCCACGTCCCGCATCGTCGCCATGTCGCGCGCCCCGTATCCGCAAGTGTTCAGTTCCACCACCCCTTATGGTCCCGCTTCGGCTGCCGCAAGATCCCTCCGGTGGTCGGCTCGATTTCGAGCAGGTAGCGGTGCACCGGGCTCATCCTCTCGTAGAGGGTCGGGGTCAGGTAGTCGAGCTGCACCAGCTGCTGCGGCAGGTCGCGGCGGGTGTAGGTGAGGTGCAGCATCCGCCGGTGGCTGTCGTCGTTCTTGCGCGTCCCCGAATGCCACATGGACGAGTTGCAGATGATCGCCGAGCCGGCCGGGGCGGTGACCAGCAGCTCGCCCGGATAGGGCGCGGAGAGGTCCGCCGGCACGCGGGCCTCGTCCTCCGGCGACAGCGGCGAGGGCTCCCAGTCGCCCTGGTTCACCACCGGGACGTTGATCGGCGCCCAGTGGTGCGACCCCGGGATGATCCGGGTGGGGCCGTTGTCGAGCGTCATGTCGTCGAGCATGATCATGGCGTTCACCACCCACCAGTCGTCGTCGAACTTCTTCGGCACGTCGACGTGCAGGTCCTGCTGGCCGTAGCCCTTCACCGGGTCGCGAAGGTTCGCGCCGTGCACCTTGATCTCGCCGAGGAGATGGTGCGCGGCGTTGAGGATCGCCGGGATCTCCAGGCATCTGTCGAAGGCGTCGGTCTTGTTGAAGATGTTCGAGATCCGGCGGGCTCCCGGCTCCACGTGGACCTCGTGGCCGCCCTGGTCGCGCTCCTCGGCATGGATGCGCTCGAACTCCGCGCGCATCCGCTCGACCTCCGCCGCCGACAGGACATCCTCGACGATGAAGTAGCCGAGTTCGTCGAACTGCCGCTTCTCCTCCTCGCCGAGCCCCTCGCGAATGCCGAGGTCCCGCAGCGCCTGCTTGGTGTACATCGCGTGTCCTCCCTTTCGTCTCCTCCGGGCGAAACGTTTAGCGAAACGTTTCGTCAGAAGCCTAGAAGAGCAGCGCCCCGCATGCAACAGGCGTGGCATGGGCGGGCATCCGGCGGCACGTTGCCGGCGCAAGCGAAACGGCGCGCAACCGCGAGGGGCGCCGGTGATCCGATCGTCGCATGGCCGGCGCGGCAGCGGAGCGCCGGCCGTGGAGGGCCCGTCCGTCCACCCGGCGAACGGCGACCACGGCCGGCGTGCAAAAAAAATCGGCGCCGACCCGCGGTCTAAACGCTTTGGCAACCATCGTCGCCCAGAGTGGGCATGCCGGCAGAAGGTATTGCGTCGCCGGCGACCTTCCCCCGGTCGTCCGCCGGCCCTGTCCCCCACCGCCGGCCCTGTCCCCCACCGCCGACCCGCGCTCTCCGGCGTCGCCGCAGGGCGGGCCTGCCCGGGCGGTCCCGACCCCCCGCGCTTCCATTGACCTGCCGCAAGGACAGCCGGCGCCGCCCGCACTATCCTTTGCGCGAGGCTCGCGTTCGAGCCGAGCCGGAGGCCCTGATGCTCGCCAAGCCCAGCCGGGTCGATCCCGGCCACGTGGTCGAGGACCAGTCCGCCGTGTTCGCGCTGCTCGCCGACCCGGCCACCCACGGTATCGCCGGGCCGGTCGAGCGGATCGACACCCACGGCGCGGCGGTGTTTCTCGCCGGCACCGAGGCCTACAAGGTCAAGCGGGCGGTGAAGTTTCCTTTCATGGACTTCTCCACCCTGGAGAAGCGACGCAGCGCCTGCGAGGCCGAGGTGACGGTCAACGGCCCGGTCGCGCCCGGCATCTACAAGGGCGTCGTCGCCCTGGTGCGCCAAGCGGACGGCTCGCTCGCCCTCGGCGGCCCCGGGGCGCCGGTCGACTACGCCGTGCACATGCGCCGCTTCGACGAGCACCGGACGCTCGACCGGGTGGCCGCGGAGGGGGGCCTCGACCCCGCCCTCGTCGCCAGACTGGTCGAGGCGGTCCGCGCCTCCCATGCGCTCGCGCCGGAGCGGCCCGGCGGGCCGGCGGCGGACGCGCTCGCCACCTGGATCGAGCAGAACGGCGAGGCCTTCGCCGAGCAGCCGGACGTCTTCCCGCCGGAGCGGGCCGCCCGCCTCGTCGATCGATCCCGGGCGGAGTGGCGGCGCCTTCGCCCGCTGCTGGTCGCCCGGGCCGACGCCGGATTCGTCCGCCGCTGCCACGGCGACCTGCACCTGTCCAACATCGCCCTCATCGACGGCCGGCCGACCCTGTTCGACGCGATCGAGTTCGACGATCGGATCGCCACCGGCGACGTCCTCTACGACCTCGCCTTCCTGGTGATGGACTGCCGTGAACGGGGCCTCCGGCGCGAGGCGAACGAGATCCTCGGCCGCTATCTCGCCGGGTCCGGCGAGCGGATGCTGGAGGGCCTCGCCGCCTTGCCGCTGTTCCTGTCCATCCGCGCCGGCATCCGGGCCAAGGTCGTCGCCGCCGGCCTTTCCCGCCTCGGTGGTGAAGATCGGGAGGGTGCGCTGGCCGAGGTGCGCCGGTACTTCGCCCTGGCCGAGGAGGTGCTGGAACCGACCCCGCCGGTGCTGCTCGCGCTCGGGGGCCTCTCGGGCACCGGCAAGAGCACCGTCGCCGGCCTTATCGCCGCCGACCTCGGCCGCATCCCCGGCGCCGTGCACCTGCGCAGCGACACCATCCGCAAGGCGCTCGCCGGAGTGGCGGAGACCCGGAGACTGCCGGCGGCCGCCTACACGGCGGCCACGGGCGAGGCGGTCTACGCCGCGCTCCGGGCCCGCGCGGCGGCCGTGCTCGCGGCCGGGTCGGCGGTGATCGTCGATGCCGTGCACGCCCGCCCCGGCGAGCGGCAGGCGCTGGAGGCCGTCGCCCGCGCCGCCGGCGTCCGCTTCGTCGGCGCCTGGCTGGAGGCGCCGGTCGACACCCTTGTCCGCCGGGTCGACCGCCGCGGCGCGGAGGACCTCGACGCCTCCGACGCCGATGCCGACGTGGTGCGCCGGCAGGCGGCCTACGACGTCGGGTCGATCGGCTGGACGCGCGTCGCCGCCGGGGCGGACCCCGCCCGCGTCGCCGGGCGCGTCCGGGCGCTCCTCGCCTGACCCCTCCGGAACCGCGAGCGATCCACGCCGTTGGTCCGGACAAGGGGCCGGGCCCGGCGACGAGGAGATCGACCATGGACAGGCAGATGAACACCCCCACCGACAGCCGCGGCGAGGTTGCCCACGACGAGACGCGCAACCTGATCGCATCGGACAAGGTGGAAGGCACCGCGGTCTACGACACCACCGGCCGCCACATCGGCGACGTGCAGAACTTCATGGTGAACAAGCGGTCCGGGCAGGTCGCCTATGCCGTCATTGCCTTCGGCGGCTTCCTCGGCATCGGCGAGGACCATTATCCGCTGCCCTGGGACAAGCTCACCTATGACACCGGCATGGGCGGCTACGTCGTGGACGTCGACCGCGACCGGCTCGAAGGCGCGCCACGCTACGCCCCGGGCGACGCTCCATGGCGCGACCCGGGCTACGCCGGCGGGCTCGACATGTTCTGGAACCGCCCCTACGCGGTCTGAGCGACCAAGGGTCCCGCCGGCCGGCCGCCGGCGGGATTGCTCACTTGCCGTCGCCGGCGGTCTCGATGGGCGAGCGCAGCCCGCCGAGGGCGACCCAGCGGTCGCTGCCGTCGTCGGGCTCGCGCTTCACCCAGGTGTAGCGGGCGGCGAACCAGGGCAGGACCGCATCGGTGCGGTTGTCGAGGACGAAGTCGCCCTTGTCCGATCGGACGAGCAGCACCGCGTGGCCCTCGCCTTCCGGGTTGATGACGACCGCCATCCGCATCGCCTTGGCGGGATAGCCAAGCTGAATCAGCCGCCGGCGCTTCTCGATCTGGATGTCCTCGCAGTCGCCGGCGCCGGTGTCCGGGAAGTCCCAGCGATCGCTGACGCCCCACTGGGCACGGTCCGTCACGGCCGTGACCTGCCGGTTGACGGACGTGTTCACCTCGACGAGATCGACCCAGAACTTGCTGGTGTGCGGAATCACCCGCGGCTCGAGAAGGCCCACGGAGCAGGCCTCCGGCATGTCGTTGCAGAAGCGGACCCACGCCTTGGTGGGCTTGGCCGGACCCGCTTCCGCGAGGAACCGCACCGGACTGCTCCCGCCCGCGAGGGCGGGCCCCGCGGCTAGTGTCGAGGTCAGCGCCAGCACCGCCCAGGCCGCCACGAGCGCCCGCGCCCGACGGAGGCTCCGCGAAGAAAATGATGTCATGCCCCGCACCCATCCATTCGCATGGACGGAGAGTGCGGGTTCCCGCGCGCCGGGGCAAGTGCGCAAAGCCGGGGAACCTTAACGGCGGACCCGCGGTATGGTTCCCGGGCAACAGTCATTTCGTGCGCGAGCGGCCCGGACGTGGTCATTTCCGGCATGCCGGCTGCGTTCTGGCGAAATAATCCTGCGCGGACGCCGGTGGGTCCCCTGCGACCGCCGACCGCACCGGCCCTTCCAGCCCGGCGAATCTCTGGTAGACAGCGAAGCATGCAATTGAAGCTCGAGGAAGGAGACGGGGATGAACAAGGGCCGGGTGGCACTGATCACGGGAGCGTCGGGCGGCATCGGCCGGGCGACGGCGATCACCTTCGTCGGCGCCGGCTACAACGTCGTGCTGGCGGCGCGCCGGGCTGAGGCGCTGGAGGAGACGGCCAGGGCGGCGGGGGCGCCGGAGCGGGTGCTGTGCCACCCCGCCGACGTCACCGACGCGGCGTCGGTCGAGCGGCTGTTCGACGCGGCGGTGGCGCGATTCGGACGCATCGACGTGCTGTTCAACAACGCCGGGATCTTCTCGCCGTCGGTGGACATGGACGAACTTCCGGTGGAGGCCTGGAAGGCCGCGGTCGACACCAACCTCACCGGGCCGTTCCTGTGCACCCGCCAGGCGTTCCGGATCATGAAGGCGCAGGACCCGCGCGGCGGCCGGATCATCAACAACGGCTCGATTTCGGCGCACACGCCGCGGCCGAACAGCGCCCCCTACACCGCGACGAAGCACGCCATCACCGGCCTCACCCGGTCGACCGCGCTGGACGGCCGGCGCTGGGATATCGCCTGCGGCCAGATCGACATCGGCAACGCGGCGAGCGACATGACCGCCGGGATGTCGAGCGGCGTGCGCCAGGCCGACTGGACCATGAAGCCGGAGCCGACCATGGACGTTCAGCTGGTGGCGGACGCCGTGCTCCACATGGCCTCGCTGCCGCTCGACGCCAACATCCTGACCATGACGATCATGGCGACCAAGATGCCCTACGTCGGCCGGGGCTGAGCCCGGTCGACGACCTCCCGGAGCCGGCGCCCGAGCGCCGCCGGCTCCGCCGCGGCGAGGCGGGCGAGGCCGGCGAGGGCGCCGGCGTGGTTGCGCATCAGGTAGGCCCGGTTCCAGGGCTGCCGGGCCGAGCGCCATTCCGCGACGATCACCGACATGGCGAGGCGGACGGCGAGGAGGTCCGGCAGCAGCGCCACCTCGTCGGGCCCGAGCGGCGCCCGCGCCGCATAGCCGCCGGTGAAGGCGACGATGGCGTCGACGCCGTCCTCGTGGCGCATCAGGTAGGAGGCCGCGACGGCGACGTCGGCGATGCGCCCGGTGCGCACCATGTCGCCGAAGTCGATGATGCCGGCGATGCGCGCCGGGTCGGCCGGATCGACCAGCACATTGTGCGGATTGAGGTCGTTGTGGACGACCTGGCGAGGTTGCTCGACGAGGCGCGGCAGCACCCCGGCCTCGAAGCGGTCGAGGATGCGGCCGAGCGCCGGCCGCCGCTCCGCGGCAACCTCGGCGAGCCGTGGCCGGACCTCCGGGGCGTTGACGAGGTCCCATTCGTGGTGGTGGTCCGCGGCCGGGTGTTCGAAGCCTGAGAGGGCCGCCGCCAGCCGGCCGTGCGCCGCGCCGAGCGCCCGGTGCTGCGCCGGCGAGGGCGGCGCGCCGTCGAGGATCTCGCCCTCCAAAAAGGAGAGCACGCGCAGCCGCCGGACGCCGCCGTCCGACAGCCGGATCTCCTCCGACACCGCACCGCGGCGGCTGCGCACCAGCCGCGGGACCGGCAGGCCCGGGTCGGTCGCGGCGACGTGTTCCAGCCCCAGCGCCTGCAGGTCGGCGAGCGCGGGCTCCTCGTCCGGAGGGGCGATCTTGACGGTGAAGCGCCCGGCCGCGCCGGCGTCGAGCCGCAGGTTCTGGTCGCGCTCGCCGCCGAGCGGCTGCAGGCGCCCGGCGAGCCCGAACGCATCGGCGAGGAGCGCGGCCGCGGCGGCGACCGGGACGGCTGCTCCCTCCCGCACCGGCGTCGCTGTCATCCGTTCCCCTGGGGCAGGCCGGCATGGCCGGCGGACTGGGCGAGCCTAGCCGACGTCCACGCGGGAATCCATCAGCCGCACCGCCCGCCGGAGAATTCGTCAATGGAGGGCGCAAGGCATTGCCTGTCGAAATATAATACATTTAGTATGCGACGGGTGGCGGTGTGTATGCGTGGGAGGGTAGGGCATGAAGGGCGAGGCGCCGGAGCCGAGACTGAACGGCAATGGCCGCGGCAATCCGCGCATCGCCGAGGCCCGGGTGCTCGCCCGTTCGGCGCTCAAGGCCGAGGCGGACAGCTTCGCCCTGTCGATCTTCCCCTACGTCAAGGAAGCGCAGGCGAACGGCGCGATGTCGCTGAACAAGATCGCCCGCTACCTCAACGACCGCGGGGTCCGCACGCCCCGCGGAGGCCTCTGGTCGCCGACCCAGGTCCGCAACCTGCTCCGCCGGGTCGAGGCGCTCTGAGCGGCGCTCACGGGCCGTCCTCCCCGACCGGGGCGAAAAGCCCAGGGGTGAGCAGCCCTTCTCCCCCTCGGGGGAGAAGGTGCCCGAAGGGCGGATGAGGGGGGAGACCCCTTCGTCCCGCGAACCCTCCGGACGCGCGCCCCTCAACCGCCGGCATTCGCCGGCACCTTCTCCCCGGGAGGGGAGAAGGGGAGCGCGGGGCGGCGTTGGCGCCCCGCGGCGCGGGGTGACAGACCCTTTTCCCCGGCCCCGGGAGAAGGGGAGCGCGGGGCGGCATCGCCTCGTGCAACGACCTCGTCGCTCGATTGTTGCGATGGACCAGCAGGGTTCGGCGCAGCGCCGGACGACCCTCAACGGAGAACCCGAGCGATGATCGATCCCGACCGTCTCAACGCGACCGCGACCGCCATGGTGGCTGCCGGAAAGGGGCTCCTCGCCGCCGACGAGTCCACCTCCACGATCGGCCGCCGATTCGACGCCATCGGGCTGGCCTCCACCGAGGAGACGCGCCGCGACTGGCGCGAGCTTCTGTTCGGCACCCGCGAGGCGATGGCCAGCTACATCTCCGGGGTCATCCTGTTCGACGAGACGATCCGCCAGTCCGCCGCCGACGGCACGCCGCTGGTCCGGATGATCGAGGAGGCCGGCTCGATCCCCGGCATCAAGGTCGACCGGGGCGCCAAGCCGCTGGCGCTGGCAGAGGGCGAGAGCGTGACCGAGGGACTGGACGGCCTTCGCGAGCGGCTGGCCGAGTACCGCGGCCTCGGCGCCCGCTTCGCCAAGTGGCGGGCGGTGATCGACGTCGGCCGCGCCGGCGACCGCAGGATCCCCTCCGCGCTGGCGATCGAGGCGAACGCGCACGCCCTCGCCCGCTACGCCGCCCTCTGCCAGGACGAGGGCCTGGTCCCGATCGTCGAGCCCGAGGTGCTGATGGATGGCGACCATGACATCGACCGCTGCGAGGAGGTGACCGGCGAGACGCTCGGCGCCGTCTTCGCCGAACTCTGCCGGCACCGGGTGCTGCTCGAGGGCATGGTCCTCAAGCCGAACATGGTGGTGCCGGGCAAGCAGCGCCGCACCGCCCCGCCGGAGGAGATCGCCGAGGCGACCATCCGCTGCTTCCGCCGCTTCGTGCCCGCCGCGGTGCCGGGCATCGTCTTCCTCTCCGGCGGGCAGGACGAGGTGGAGGCGACGGCCAACCTCGACGCCATGAACCGCTCCGGCGAGCCGCTGCCCTGGGCGCTCTCCTTCTCCTATGGCCGCGCCCTGCAGCAGTCGGCGCTGCAGGCCTGGGGCGGCCGCGCCGACCGGGTGGACGCCGGCCGCCGCGTCTTCCATCACCGCGCGCGCATGAACGGCCTCGCCCAGCGCGGCGCCTGGCGGACCGAACTGGAAAGCGGCGAGGGCTGAGCAACTCGCCTGCATCCGCCTCCACCACCACGTCGCCGCACGTCGGGTGCTGGCGACGCTGAAAGTTGACTTTTTCCCTCAAGTTTTAGATGCTGCGTCCGGCTTGCTCGTCGGGGCCTTGCACCCCGCTCGCTGGAGGCATGGATGGACGAAATCGGGACATTCGGGCGGTGCGCGCGGCGCATCGCCGTCGGAGCTTCGCCGTGGCCGTCGTGATCGCCGGACGCAACGCTCCGGTGCTCGCTCGCCGGCCGGAGCGGCTGCTGGTCGAGGGCTGCCGGGCTTGGGCGAATGGTTTCGAGACAGGCTGCGTCGACTGCTGGGAGTACGGCCTTCGCCTGCTCTCCGGCGAGGTCGGCCCGCGTGAGGCGCGCCGGCTGGCTGGCGAACTGGCCCATTTCGTCCGCGTGACGCGGGCGGCGGCCAGTCGCCCCATCGGCGTCATGCCCTATGGGTGCCCCGCACTCTGCCGGGACGAGTGCCTCCTTCTCGCCGCCGTCGCCTGCCGGCAGAACGCCGACCTCCCCGGCGCAACCGCTGCCGCCCGGCATCTCGCGCCGGACGCCGCAGCGCTGGTCGAGGGCGCCGCCGCAGAGTTCGGCGAGGCCCTGCAGTCGCTGCACCAGCAACTCCTGCCGGTTCCGCTCCACGTCATCGAGGATATCGCGACGCGACCGCCGGCCGCCCGCTTCAACTGACCGTCCGGCCGACCGGCCGGAGACCACCGTGGCCCGGGAAGGCCGCATGAGACAGGGGGATCGATCATGACGACAAGACACATCGCCAGCCTCGCCGCCGTCACGCTCGCCTGCGCCGCTCCGGCCGCCGCTGCAGACGCGGAAGGCGTGGCCGCGACCTACGCCGATATCGCCCACGCGGCCTACGCCGACTCGCTCGAAACAGCCGAAGCGCTGGATGCCGCCATCGACGCGCTGATCGCATCGCCGTCGGAGGACACCCTGGCCGCGGCGCGCCAGGCCTGGATCGCCGCGCGCGTGCCATACCAGCAGACGGAGGTCTATCGCTTCGGCAACCCGCTGGTCGACGACTGGGAAGGCCGGGTCAATGCCTGGCCGCTCGACGAGGGCCTCATCGACTATGTCGACGCCGGCTACGGCGTCGAGAACGACGCCAACGCCCTCTATACCCTCAACGTCATCGCTAACCCCGTGATCTCCGTCAACGGCGAGACCGTCGATGCCGGAGAGCTCACCCCGGCGTTCCTGCGCGAGGTGCTGTCGGAGGCCGGTGACGTCGAGACCAACGTCGCCACCGGTTACCATGCCGTCGAGTTCCTGCTGTGGGGCCAGGACCTCAACGGCACCGGGCCGGGCGCGGGGGACCGCCCGGCGACCGACTTCGACCCGGCCAACTGCACCGGCGGCAACTGCGAGCGTCGCGCCGCCTATCTCGCCGCCGCCTCGGACCTGCTGATCGCCGACCTCAGGGAGATGGTCGATGCCTGGTCGGCCGGCGGCGCTGCCCGCGCGAGGGTGATGGAGGACGGCGGCCGAACCGGGCTTGCCAGTCTCCTCGCCGGGATGGGGTCGCTCTCCTACGGCGAACTCGCCGGCGAGCGCATGAAGCTGGGGCTGATGCTGCACGACCCGGAGGAGGAGCACGACTGCTTCTCGGACAACACGCACAACTCGCACTACTTCGACGTGATCGGCATCCGCAACGTCTACACCGGCCGCTATGAGGGCCCGGACGGCGAGGTGGTCGAGGGGCCGTCGCTGCAGGCGCTGCTCGCCGGGACGGCTCCCGAGGTGGAACGCGAACTGTCGGCGCGCATCGAGGCCACCGTCGGCGCCTTCGAGGCGCTGAAGCAGCGGGCCGAGACGGTCGAGGCCTACGACCAGATGATCGGGGAGGGCAACGCCGAGGGCAACCGGGTGGTGCAGTCCGCCATCGACGCGCTGGTGGCGCAGGTTCCCGCGATCGAGCGGGCCGTGGCCGCGCTGGACCTCGGGGCGATCGCCTTCGAAGGCTCCGACAGCCTGGACAATCCGGAGGGGGTGTTCCAGTGAGACGCCACTGAAGGGGGGGACGCGGGCGTGCGGACGGAACGGATCTTCGGGGCTTGCCTCGGGCTTGCACTGCTCGTCGGATCGGCGGCCGCTGTCGGCCTTCGCGACGACCTCACGGCCGAGGACGCCGCGCGGGTCGCCGCCGTCACCGCGCCGCCCGCCGACGTCTCCCGCCCGGAGCGCTTCGAGGCGATGCCGGGCGGGGCGACCACCTCGCCGCTCACGGCCGGGCGGGACGCCTTTTCCCGGCCGGCTTCGAACCTTTCCTTCGAGGACCAGCAGAACTTCCGGGTCGGCAACGGAATCTTCCGCAAGCTCTGGGTCTCGGCGCCGGCCTCGACGCGCTCGTCGGACGGGCTCGGCCCGCTCTACAACGCCCGCGCCTGCCAGTCCTGCCACGTCAACGACGGCCGCGGTCGTGCGGTCCGGAACGATGCCAGCGACACCTTCCTGATGCGGCTGTCGGTGCCGACCGCCGACGGCGGCGACGGTCCGGAGCCGACCTACGGCGGCCAGTTGCAGGATGTCGCGGTGCCCGGACTGCCGGCCGAGGGCCGGGTGCGGGTCGACTGGACCGAGGAGACGGTGACGCTCGCCGATGGCATGGTCGTCCGGCTGCGCCGCCCGGCCTATCGCGTGGAGGATCTCGGCTACGGGCCGATGCACCCCGAGGTGCGGATGTCGCCGCGGGTCGCCCAGCCGATGATCGGCCTCGGCCTCCTCGAGGCGATCCATCCATCGGACATCCTCGCCAACGCCGACCCGGACGACGCGGATGGCAACGGCGTCTAGGGCCGGCCGAACATGGTCCGGGACGATCGCACGGGCGGACTCGCGATCGGCCGCTTCGGCTGGAAGGCCGGGCAGCCCACCGTGGAGCAGCAGTCCGCCCACGCCTTTTCCGGCGACATGGGGCTCTCGACCCCGCTGCTTGCGGCGGCGGCCGGCGACTGCACGGATGAGCAAGCCGCTTGCCTCGCGATGCCGCGGGGCGACGATCCCGGCACCGGCGAACCGGAAGTCCCGCAGGTGGTGCTGGATCTCGCCACCTTCTACGCCCGCACGCTCGCCGTGCCGGCCCGGACCGGCTTCGACGACCCGGAGGTGCTCGCCGGCAAGCGCGTGTTCCACGAGACCGGTTGCGCCGCCTGCCACGTTCCTAAATACGTCACCCGCCGCGACGCCGCCCTGCCGGCGCTGTCGTTCCAGCTGATCTGGCCTTACACCGACCTCCTCCTGCACGACATGGGCGAGGGTCTCGCCGACGGTCGGCCCGAGGGGGAGGCGGACGGACGCGAGTGGCGAACCCCTCCGCTCTGGGGCCTGGGGCGGACGAAGGACGTTTCCGGCCACACGGAACTCCTCCACGATGGCCGCGCCCGCTCGGTGCTGGAGGCGATCCTCTGGCACGGCGGCGAGGCGGAGGCGGCTCGCGATCGCGTCGTCGCGCTGCCGACGGCGGAGCGCGATGCGCTCGTCGCCTTCCTGAACTCGCTCTGAGGGAGCCCTCCATGGCCCGCCTGCGAACCGCACGCCGCCTGATCCGGCCGTTGGTGGCCGCCGTCACGATCATCGTCGCTGCGACTGTCGCCGGCGCGCGAGCCGACGAGCCCGGCGACCCTGGCGAGGCGGAGTTCGCTGCGCTGGTCCGCGCCGCCGTCGAATTCCACGTTCGGCCGGCGCACGAGCGCTTCGCCCAACGCGCCGAACTGCTCGAACTCGATCTCGAGGCCCTCTGCGCCGCGCCGGACCAGCCGAAGCTGGAGGAGGCGAGGCGCGCACTCGCCGGCGCCATCCATGCGATCTCGGCGCTCGAGACCGTCCGGGTCGGGCCGCTCGCCGAGGACAACCGGCGGGAGCGGATCGCCTTCTGGCCGGACGCCCGCGGCCGCGGGCTCGCGCAGGTCCAGCGGATCCTGGCGGACGAGGACCCCTCGGCGCTCGATCCAACCTCCCTTTCCGGGAAGTCCGTCGCCGTGCAGGGGCTGCCGGCACTGGAGTTCCTTCTGTACGGCGCCGGCAGCGAGGCCATGCTCGGCCCGGGCTCGTTCCGCTGCGGCTACGCCCTCGCGATCGCGGCGAACCTGCGGGCGATCGGAGACGGGATGGTCCGCGACTGGGAGGCGGAGGACGGCGCGGCTGCCCTCCTGCTCGAGCCCGGCCCCGAAAATCCGCTTTTCCTCGATCATGCCGAGGCCGCGGGGGAGATGGTCGCCGGCATGGCGACCGCGATGGAGATCGTCGCCGACCAGAAGCTTCGCGCCATCCTGGGCGATTCGCCGGCTCTGGCGAAGCCGAGGCAGGCGCCCTGGTGGCGCAGCGGTGAAACGCTCCCGGCCCTGGAGGCGAGCTTCGAGGCGACGCAGCACCTCTTCGAGGTGAGCGGCGCGGCCGACCTGCTCTCGCCCGGTGAGGCGTGGCTCGGCAACGCCATCCTGTTCGAGGCCCGGAACGCCATCCGGGTGGCTCGCGCGATCCGACAGCCGATCGCCGCCCTCGTCGTCGACCCGGCGGGACGCGACGCGGCGAAGTACCTGGCGGTGGTGGCGGCCAGCCTGAAGCGGTCGATCGGCCGGGAGTACCCCGCGATGGTCGGGCTCGCGCAGGGCTTCAACGCCCTCGACGGGGACTGAGCATGATCGACCGGCGCCTCTTCCTCGCCCTTTCCGGCGGCTCGCTCGGAGCGGTGCTTCTCCCGGGGGCCGCGGCGGCGGCCGGGACGGCCGCGGACGGCTCGCCGCTCTATGCCAGTTGCGTGCGCACCGACGACGACCGCTACGGCGTGGCGGTGATCGACGAGACGGGGGCGATCCGCGCGCTTCATCCCCTGCCTGACCGCGGGCATGACGTCGCCTTCGAGCCGCGGCGCGGACTCTGTGTCGCCTTTGCCCGGCGGCCGGGCACCTTCGCCGTGGTATTCGCCGTCGAGGGCCGCCGCGCGCCGGTGGTGATCGCGGCGGCGCCCGGGCGGCACTTCTACGGGCACGGGGTCTTCACCGCCGACGGCGGGCTGATGCTGGCGACGGAGCACGACCTCGACAGCGGCGAGGGCCTCGTCGGGCTCTACGATGTCCGCGACGGCTTCCGCCGGGTTTCGGAGTTCCCGACCGGCGGCAAGGGTCCGCACGAACTGGTCTGGTGCGCCGACGGCCGGACCCTGGCGATCGCCAACGGGGGCCTCGAGACCGACCCGGCCTTCGGCCGCCGCAATCTCAACAGCCCGGACATGCGTTCCGGCCTCGTGCTCCTCGAGGCCGACGGCGGCCGGATCCTCTCCACCGTCGGCACAGGCTCCGGACTGGAGATGCTGTCGATCCGGCATCTCGCCGTCGATCGCCGCGGCGCCGTCTGGTTCGGCTGCCAGTCGGAGGGGGACCGGACGGCCGCCCCGCCGCTGGTGGGTCGCATGCACGGGGACGGGCGGGTCGAGATGATCGACCTGCCGGCGGAGGTGCGACACCGGCCGCGCAACTACATCGGCTCGGTGGCCCTCTCGGGCGACGGCGGTACCGTCGCGGTCTCGGCCCCGCGAGGCGGCCTGGTCCTCGGCTTCGACGCCTCGACGGGCCGGTTTCTCGGCAGCGTTTCCCTCGCCGACGGTTGCGGCCTCGCGCCCGCCGACGCGGGGCTTCTCGGCACCTCCGGCACCGGGCGCGTCGCACGCGTGCACGCGGATGGCGACGGGCTCGCGGGCTCTCCCGCAGGACGGTCCGGGCTCGCGTTCGACAACCATCTGGCCCGGCTAGGCTGAGACGCCGGCCCCCCGCAGGATGCGGCCGTCCTCAAGCGTCAGGATGCGGTCGGCGCGGTCGAGGATGCGGTTGTCATGGGTGACGAGCAGCGTGGTGGTGCCCCGCTCGGCGCCCAGGCGCTTGAGCAGGTCGACCACGTCCGCCGCACTGTCCTTGTCCAGCGCGGCGGTGGGCTCGTCCGCCAGCACCAGCGCCGGGTTGCCGACCAGCGCCCGGGCCACGGCGACGCGTTGCTTCTGCCCGCCCGAGAGGTTGGCGGGCAGGTAGTCCTGCCGGTCCGACAGCCCGAGAAGGCCAAGCGCCTGCGCGGCGGCCCGCCGGGCCAGGTCGTCGGGGACGCCGGGCCGCACCTGCACGCCCATCATGACGTTCTGCAGCGCGGTGAGGCTTTCGTGCAGGTTGTGCGCCTGGAAGATGAAGCCCAGCCGCCGCCGCAAGGCGGTCAGCTCGTCCGCGCGCGCGCCGTTCAGCTCGTGCCCCATCAGCCGCACCGAGCCCTCCTGCACCGCGCGCAGGCAGCCCACCAGCGTCAGCAGCGTGGTCTTGCCCGACCCCGACGGCCCCATCAGCGCGGTCAGGCTGCCGGGCGGCAGGCTCATGTCGATGTCGGCCAGCGCCTGCTTGCGCGCCTCGCCGGCGCCGAACCAGTGGTTCAGCCCCTTCACGTCGACGATCGGATCTGGGTCCACCGCAGCCACCGTCAGAACAGGTCGGCGGGATCGGCCGCCGACAGCCGCCGGGTCGCAACCGCCCCGGAGATCACCGAGAAGACCACCGTGCCGACGAACACCATGACCGCCATCAGGGGCGTCATGGCGAGCGGCAGCGTCGTCACCTTGCCCATCAGCATCAGGATGGCCGTTCCGACCGCAAGGCCCGGCAGGAACCCGAGCACCCCCAGCACCAGCGCCTCCTCGATGACGATGCCGAGGAAGAAGCGCGGGCCGTAGCCCATCGCCTTGAAGGTGGCGTATTCGCGCAGGTGGTCGGCGACGTCGGTCGAAAGGACCTGGTAGACGATCACCAGCCCCACCAGCACCCCGATCAGCACGCCGAAGCCGAAGATCACGCCCGTCGGACGCCGCGTCTGCTGGTAGCGCAGGTCCTCGGCGGCGGCATCGGCATAGCTGCGGATGCGCAGGGTGTCGTCCGAGATCAGCGTCCGCAGCCGGTCGAGGGTGGCGGCGACGTCGGCGCCGGGCCTGACGCGCAGCAGGATGTGGTCCGGCGCGGCCGAGCTGCGCGCCGGGAACAGCGACAGGAAGGTCTGGTCCGACACCAGCATGTAGCCGTCGCCGCCAAAGCCGCCGCCGCCGGCGAAGGTGGTGATGGCCGTCAGCGTGCGGTTCTCGGTCTCGAAGGTGAGCGGGGTCTGCGGCCGGATCGCCGCCGCCTCCTCGCGCGGCAGGCCGCGCGCAAGCCGGTCGAGAATCGCCGCATCCTGCACCTGGAGATAGCCGAGGCGGTCCGTCAGCCCCTCGGCGACGAAGCCCGGCCGGCCGGGGTCGATCCCGAAGGTGGTCAGGGAGATGTCCCTCTCGCCGCGATCCCAGGGCACGTTGCCGACGAAGAGCCCCATGCCTTCCGTGACGTCCGGATCGGCCAACGCCTGCAGCATCCATTGTCGCGCCACGTTGCCGCCCTCGGCCAGCGCGTTGGCGTCCGCGGCCGAAATCATGATGTCTGCCGCGAAGAATTCGTACGGCCGGAGCGTTGCCGCCGCCATCGAGTTCATGATGCCGAGCTGGACGAAGACCAGCACGTTGGCGAAGGCCACCCCGGCCAGCGCCGCCGCGAAACGGCCGGGCTTGTGCGTCAGCTGCAGCCAGCCGATCGGCAGCCGGCCGAAGAGGAGTTGCAGGATCCGGCTCATCTTGCCGCCCGCGCGCCTGCCGCGGTGTCGATCCGCGCGACCGCCTCGAGGTTGGTGTAGCGCGCGGCGACGGCCGAGGAGGCGGGGTCGAGCGCGACGAGAACCCGGATCACCCGGGCGTCGGAATTGGCCGCCGCATCGTCCGAGATCAGGCCCTGCCGGCCGACCGTCAGGCCGATGCTCTCGACCGTGCCGCGCAGGCTCCGCCCCAGCGCGTCGGCGACGATCTCGACCGGCTGGCCTTCCGCGACATCGGCGATGCGGTCCTGCCAGATCTCGACCTCGGCCATCATCTGGCCGGTGTCGCCCATCTCCATGATGCCCTCGGCCGGCGGGCGCTGCCCGGGCGTGGCATGGATGTCGAGGATCGTGCCGGTGATCGGCGCCCGCACCTCGGAGCGGAGAAGGTCCATCCGCGCGCGTTCCAGTTCGGCCTCGGCGGCGGCCACGTTGCGGGCGGCGACAACCACGTCGGGCTGCTCGTCCAGCCCCACGGCGGAAAAGCGCGTGAGCGTCGCCTCGGCCCGCTCGACGGCGAGCGCCGCTCCCCGGGCGGCGGTGCGCGCGGCGTCGAGGGTGGCCGAGGTGGCGACGCCGCGTTCGGCGAGGGCCTCCGTCCGGGCCAGGCTGGCCTCCGCGTCCTGGGCCGTCGCACGGGCCTGGTCGAGCGTCGCCTGCGCCTCGGCGCGGCTGGCCTCGATGTCGGCGCGGGTCTGCATCAACGCGGCCTCGCGCACGGCCAGGTTCGCCTCGGCCTGCAGCACGGCGCCCTCCAGCGCCTCGCGGTTGTCGAGCCGTGCCAGGGGCGTCGACCGCGCGACGCGGTCGCCGATCGCCACCAGGATCTCCGCGACCCGCGCATCGCCGGCGCCGTAGGGCGCCGCGACGACGGCGGTGTCGCCGCGCGGCATGATCCGCGCCAGCCCCACCACGTCCGAGGGCAGCATCGTCTCGGCCATCTGCCGGGGCACCTCGATGTCCGGCGGCAGCGCGATGGGGTTGTCGGCCCCTCCACCCGGCTGGAGACCGGTCAGGCCATAGAACCACTGCAGCCCCGGCGGCTGGAAGTACATGCCGACGACCCCGCCGGAAAACATGAACACGGGAATCAGCAGGACAAGGAGGTAGCGCTTGCGGAACCACCGGCGCCGCGGCCGAGGGTCCTCTGGCAAGCGCAGATCGAGCGGCAGCGTCGGGTCGTCAGCCTGGGTCATGCCCCTCATCCTCTGGTGGACGCACACGATGCCGCGCCCGCTGCCGTCCTCGATGTCTACTCACCGCATCCTGCCGTCTCGTTGACTTGCGTCAACCGCGTCGGCGCCATCGTCCGCCATCGCCCGGGCGGCGCTGCGGTCCCAGGGAGCCGGCTCCGCCGTTTCCCCCCTTCGGCGAGGGCGAACATCAGGGGCGCGTGTCGCAGGAGTATGCCGAAGCACCCGCCGAATTGTATCGAAGTGTCTCGAGCCGGGTCGCCGCCCTCGAGAGCCGGAGCGGCGCGCCCACAGCCTCCCGCCGGGCCCCTCCGGCGGTTCCGGAGGGTGCGAAGGCGAGCGCTGGTATTGTTCCGGACGGCGATCGCTCACGCGCCCGACGGGCGACCAGCCGTCACCGGGGGAGTCGTGCCCCACCTCACGGGACCGCCACCGGCCGCCGTCCCGCACGCGACGCGATGAACGCCGCTGCCAGCCAGAAGCCGCTGCGCAAGGCCATGGCCGCGACGGTGCGCGGCTCGTAGGTCCCCCCGAGCGCGATGTGCACGCCGAGCGCGGCGAAGACGGCCAGCGTGGACCCGGCGATCACCCAGGCGAGGACGGCCGCCCAGCGGAAGCGGAGCCAGAGCCCGATGCCCGCGGCAACATAGGCAAAGCCGGCAAGGGTGTTGAACCAGACGACGAACGGGACGTAGTCGCCCGCGGCGCCGAGGGCCTCCTCGCTGCCGAGGAGAACGCTCCCGCCCTGCCAGATCGTCGCCAGTCCGAACAGGGTGGCCACGGCGGCGGCCGTCTTCAGGAGGACGGTGGAAAGGTGGGGGCGCGCGTTCATGGCTGTCATCCATCGCACGACGTAGGATGGCGTGTCCTCAACCTGGGTCACACAGGCGTGCAGTTTGCCGGACCCCGAGGGTGCCCGACCGCGGTCCCGGCCGGCCTTCGAGCCGCCGCTCCCGGGGTGCGCCGGTCCCTCCCGGTGCGCCCCGTTTCCTCGTGAGGTCCGGGCGCCGACCCTGTAGAGTTCCCTGCCGCGTTCGACCGGGTCGCACCCTGCGCCGCGCGGCCCCGGCGCCGGCGCACGGTTCCCCGGGCGGACAAAGATCGGGTTGGCAAGGCGTGCCGGCGGTCTCGCTGTCGCCCGGATCACGCAGGCCGGCGATCGGGACCCTCCGGGGCGCGGACAGAAGCGAGGGAGACGACCATGCAGATCACACGTGCCGGCGCGCAGAACTCGGCCAAGGGGCCGGCCGACTGGTTCACCGGCGAGGTCCGGATCGACCCGCTGTTTCCCGCCCGTGATCCGGCGCGCGCCGCCGGCAACGCGGTGACCTTCGAGCCGGGTGCCCGGACCGCCTGGCACACGCACCCCCTCGGGCAGGTGCTGATCGTCACCTCGGGCTGCGGCAGGGTCCAGCGTGAGGGCGGCCCGATCGAGGAGGTCCGCCCGGGCGACGTGGTGTGGTTCGAGCCCGGCGAAAAGCATTGGCACGGCGCCGGACCCGCAACCGCCATGACCCACATCGCCATCCAGGAGAGCCTCGGCGGCAGCGCCGTCGAGTGGCTGGAGCACGTTACCGACGACGAATATCGCGGCTGACCGGAGGACACCCCTGCGCGCCCGTTGCCATTCGTGGAAAGGGCGGAGCGGAGAGCGGGACGTGGCGCGGCGAGCATGCGGCAGCCGTCGATCCCGATTTCCGAGCAGCGGCAGAACGATCGCGGTCGCGCACCGTTGGCACCGGGTCGGGCGGTGCCTCGCATGGAGGCCGCTCGGCCCATCGCCAACCAACGAGGGAGAGGTCCTATGAACACCTCCGCATCGACGTTTGCTGCTGCAGCAGGCCTCGGGACTTCGCTCGCGCTGGGGCTGGTCGTCCAGGCCTTCGCGCAGGAGCAGGGCACCCACGTGCTCCTGCCGCCGGGCGAGGTCGAGTACCAGGCCGGCCCGCCGTCGCTCGCGGACGGATCGGAATACGCCGTGCTCTACGGCGATCCGGGCGCCGAGGGCGTGTTCGCCATGCGGCTCCGGCTGCCGGACGGGTTCGAAATCGCGCCCCACACCCACCCCAGGCCAGAGATCGTGACCGTGATCTCCGGCGCGTTCCTGATCGGGACCGGCGAGGAAGCCGACCGCGAGGCCGCGACTCGGCTCGAGCCGGGTGGCTTCTTCGCCTTCGATCCCGGAATGGCGCACTACGCCTATGCGGACGGCGAGACCGTCATCCAGCTGAACAGCATCGGTCCCTGGCAGATCGACTACGTCGATACCGAGGACGATCCCCGGAGCTAGGCGCTCCCGTGCCGGGCACCCGCGCCGTCCGCGGCCGGTGCCCGGCCGATCCGCGTCCGCTGTGCGCCGGCGCTTCGCGCGGTCGAGGCCGATGTCACTGCGGCAGCTCGCAGGGAGCGGACCAGGCGCCCCGCTGCCCCCCCGTCGTCTGCGTTGATGCCGGGGGCCTGGCGACGGGGCGCGGCCCGAAGATTCCGCCCCGCTCCGCCGGCGTCGAGCGCAGGAACGGGAGGCGTGCCTCCACGACAGCCTTCTGCTGCTGGAAATCCAGGAAGAGCAGGCTGAGCGGCTTCTTCAGCGTGTTGTAGGGCCGACAGTCCGCGACGAGCCGGTAGTTGAACACCCGCCGGTAGAACGCCTGATGCTCGGCCCTTGCCGTGGACAGCACGATGTCCGCCCCGTAGTGCTCGCCCGCGATCCACCCGAGCCGCGCCGTGACGTAGGCGAGTTCCGGGAACTCGCGGGAGGCCTCGTAGTCCACGACGAAACGGCTTGGATCGACGATGATCCTCCCTGCGTCGAGCTCGGGCTCCAGAACGTCGGCGAAGGCCCACATGGCCGGGAGCGCGCGGCAGCCCGGGGACGTCGCATGGACCCTCATCGACGCGCACAGGCGCTCGCCGACATAGATGCCATAGACCCGGGCATTCTCCGTCTCGTCATATGGGTCGGTGAACAGCCCGGTGGCGTTCGCGTCGATCGCCTGCTCGCGGAGGTAGGCGCGATAGCGCTGCCGGAAGATGGCCTCCCGCTCCCGCGGCGCCACGGCGAGCCGGTACTCCGCCCGCGAGAGGAGGTGCTGGACGCGATCGGCAAAACTCAGCTTTTGTCTCACAGACGCTGCCGTCATCCCGATCCTCACTGCCCGGCATCAATTACTAATTAACCTATATGATCGGATGACGACCAAGAGGAGGGATGGCGGGCGGATTCCTGCGGTTATGGTTAACGGCGCCGCAGATCGCCGCACCCCTGGCGACCCGCCTAGCCCACGGCGCGGGTTACGTCGTCCTGGCGCTCGCGCGCCAGCAGCGCGCGCAGCGGTTCGGAGGCGATCGGCCGGGAGAAATAGTAGCCCTGGATCTCGTCGATCCCGGCGAAGCCGGCCAGGAGGTGAAGCTGCTCGTCCGTCTCGATACCCTCGACGGCGACCCGCATGCCGAGTTCGGAACTGAGCCGGGCGATTCCGCGCAGGAGGATGCGTGACGAGGCATCGGTCGCCAGTTCACGGATGAACGAGCGGTCGACCTTGACCTTGTTGAACCGGAAGCTTCGGAGGTAGCTGAGGCTGGAGTAGCCCGTCCCGAAGTCGTCGAGGGAGATGTGCACGCCGAGGCCGCGGATCTGTTCGAGCGCCCGGATCGTGCTCGCCTCTTCCTGCAGCAGCGCCGACTCGGTGATCTCGACCTCGAGCCGGGACGGATCCAGGCCCGACACCGCCAGCGCCTCGGCCACCGTCGAGGCGATGTCGTCCTGCTTGAACTGCACCGACGAGAGATTGACGGCCACCTTGACGTCGTCGGGCCAGCCGGTGCACTCGCGGCAGGCCTCGATGAGCACCCAGCGCCCGATCGGGACGATGAGGCCGGTCTCCTCGGCGATCGGGATGAAGTCGGACGGGGCGACGGCACCGCGATCGGCATGGGTCCACCGAAGCAGGGCCTCGCAGGTGGAGAAACGGCCGGCGTGTATGTCGTAGAGGGGCTGGAACGCGAGCTGGAAGGAGCCGGTCTCGACCGCCGCGCGGAGGTCCAGCTCGAGCGTGCGGCGGGTCAGCGCCTTCACCGCCATCTCCGGCCGGAAGAAGCACCAGCGGCCGCGCCCCTGGTTCTTCACCTCGTAGAGGGCGGTATCGGCGTCCCGGAGCAACTGGTCCGGGTCGGAGGTTCCGCGGCCCGCGATCGCGATCCCGACGCTGGCCCCGATGATCACCTTGTGCTTATCGACATCATAGGCCGCCGACAGGCTCTCGATGACGCGCTTGGCGATCACCGCGGCGGCGCTGGCGTCACCCCGGGGCACGATCACGATGAACTCGTCGCCCCCGAACCTCGCGAGCTTCAGGGTCGGCCCCGCGAGCGCGCGCAGCCGCTCCGCCACCTGGCACAGCAGGGCGTCCCCGAACTGGTGGCCGAGCGTGTCGTTGACCTGCTTGAAGTGGTCGAGGTCCACGAACAGAACGGCGTAGCCGGACGTGCGGCCCTCGTGTCGCGCGAGGTCCTCCATCTGCCGGCGCAGGGCGTAGCGGTTCGGCAGCCCGGTCAGGGTGTCGAATGTCGCGAGTTGGTTGATCTTCCGCTCCGCCACCCGGCGCTCGGTGATGTCCTGGACGATGGCGACCCAGCCGCCCGCCGCCATCGGCTGGACGGCGATGGACAGCGTGCGGCCGTCCGTGGTGTCCAGCAACAGATCCTCCAGCGGGGCGTCGGGCTTCGCCCCGAGGGAGTGCCGCAGGCGGTCCGCCTGGTCCGCCGCGACGAGACCGGCCTCGGCGCAGGCGTCCGCCAGGCGGTCCGCCTCGATGCCCTCGGGCAGTCGCTCGGCCGGCAGGCGCAGCAGTTCGAGGAAGCGGGAGTTGCGCACCACCAGTTTTCCGTCGGCGTGGAACATGGCGAGCCCATGCGGCATGTTGTTCAGGGCCGTATCGAAGCGGCTGGCGAGCACACTGACGTTGCGGGCGCCGACGACGGCCTTCAGCAGCGTCTTGCGCAGCCCGGACGAGATGAACTTCAGGGCCAGCAGCAGCGGTGCGAGCACGAGGGCGATGATGATGGGGTAGTACCCCCCCATCCAGACCAGTCCGACAACCACCGGCACGCCCGCGCAGAGGATCTGCGACACGATCAGTGTGTTGCTGGCGAAGTTCCGGCCGGACACGCCGATCAGGTAGGCGATGACCGTGCCGAAGCTGATGAGGTGCGCGAACGGATCGGTCGTCCGCACGAAGGTGATCAGACAGAACACGCCGAGAAGGGCGACGTACACCGCCGCGCCGATCGCATAGAGGACCTCCCAGCGACGGACGTCGGCGACCGACTTGGGTTGCGACCGCCGGCCGAGGTAGATCCGCATGAGCAGGACCCGGACCGCCGTCACCGCCACGATCAGCGCGGCGCAGGCATAGAGGCTCCACTCGCCGGTCTTGTACGCCGTGATGGCGGCGCCCATGGACGCGGCGAACGAGCCGATGAACATCGAGCGGGCTTCGCCGAACAGCGAGTCGACCAGCGAGGCGTAGACATCCGCCGGCATCTCGAGCCGGTCGGCCGGGTTTTTCTTCGCCTCTGAGTCTCCTCCGGGCATTCGCCTCATCCAATTCACCGCATGACGGGCCAACATTACGCAATGTTGCTTAAGAGGCGTTGAATACGGGCGGTCGGGGTCACCCGGGGACGCGCGTGTACGCCCCGACCATCCGCGGGTAGAAGAAGCAGTGGTCGCCGGCGATCGCGGCCTCGCGGATTCGCTCGGCGAGCGTGCCGGCCTGGACCGTGCCGGCGTCTGCGATGCCGAGGGCCTCGATCCGCGGAAGCATGCTGCGAACGGTCTCGGCGATGTACTCGCAGGCGAAGGCGTCGGGGCCGCCCTCGACCCGGACGGTGGCGGCGAGGGATGGCTCCAGTCCGGCGGCGCGGAAGGCGCGGTAGAGCCGGCTGCCCATGTCGGCATGGAATCCGTCGCGGGCATAGACGGCGCCGATCCAGCCCAGTGCCTGGTCGAACAGGGGCATGGGCGGCACAACGGCGGCGGTGCCGAGGTCCATCTCGATGAACGCGATCACTCCGCCGGGCCGCACCCGCCCGGCCAGGCTGCGCAGCACGCCGTCAGGGTCCGCCTGGTGAAGAAGGATGAAGCGGCCGATCACCGCATCATAGCGGCGGTCGTCGGCGTCGGCGAGATCCGCCTGCTCGAACGCGATCTGGTCCAGGCCATCCATGGCCGCCCGGGTCCTTGCCACGTCCAGCGCGTCGGCGGAGCGGTCGATTCCGTGGACCCGCCCCTTCGGTCCGACGAGCCGGGCGGCGGCCATCGAAACGTCGCCGATGCCGCATCCGACATCCAGCACCGACATCCCGGACCCGAGCCCGGCGCTCGCCAGCACGCTCTCGGTGAAATCCGCATAGACGTCCGCCTGCCGCCGGAGCCGCAGGAGTTCCGCGTCGGAATGGCCGAGAACGTAGCCGTTTGCACCAGCATCGATGTTCATCTGCCGGCTCGCCTCTTTTACATGTCGGGGTGCCTTCCGGCACGGGCGCACGGGCGCATCAGCACCCGGAGATGGTTACCCACCGGTTAATGTATCCGCTCTGATTGAAGTGAAATTCGACACGGCATCTCAGTTCGCCTGCGGTACAGCTGCGAGCGTGGGAACCGAGCATGTGCACCGAGCACCGGCGATCTGGGAGAAGCGTGCGATGTCGAACTCGACCACCTTGGTTCGAACCGGCTACGGCAGGTTGTCGGTCGCGCAGACGGCCGGCACCGGTCTGCCCGTCGTCCTCCTGCACGGGAATTCCTCGTCCAGGCGGGTCTTCGAGAAACAACTCGCCGCCCCGATCGGCCAGCACTACCGGATGATCGCGATCGACCTGCCGGGGCATGGCCAGTCGGAGGACGCGTCCGATCCGGTCCGCGCCTACACGTTGCCGGGCTATGCCGCCGCGGTCCGCGAGGTGCTGGACCAGCTCGAGGTCGAGCAGGCGGCCGTGTTCGGCTGGTCGCTGGGCGGTCACGTTGCCTACGAACTCGCGTCCTCGTGGCAGGGGGTGATCGGACTGGCCACGAGCGGCGCGCCGCCCCTGTCGCTCGACCCCGCCGACCTGCAAGCCGCGTTCTGTCCAAACCCCGCCCTTCCCCTCCTGTTCAAGGAAGCGCTCGACGAGTCCGAGTCGGCGGCGCTCGCGACGGCCATCGGCGGGCCTGATCGACCCGAGTTCCTGCTTGCGGATCTGCGCCGCGCCGACGGCCGCGCCCGACGGCTGCTGCTGGACAGCGTCATGCGCGGCGAGGCCGCCGACGAGCGCGCCTTCGTCGCGGCCGCGCGCATCCCGGTCGCCGTTCTGAATGGCGCGGAGGACCGGCTGGTCAGCGCCGACTACATGGCCGGGCTGTCCTTCGCATCGTTGTGGGAGGGCTGCATCCATCGGGTTCCGGGCGCCGGTCACCTCCCGTTCCTGCAGCGCCCGCGCGCGGTGAACGCGCTGCTGCTGCGGTTCCTCCGCGACCTGGCGCGCGCTGCGGCCCATCAGCCGAAGAGGACCGTTCCAGGGCCGCGTCAGCAGCGCCCGGTGGCGCACATCGCATGAGGCCGGCAATGCACACCGAGCTCAAGGACCGCCCGCGGCGTCGACGCCGGCCCGGATCCTCCGTCCGGATCCAATGCATCGGATGCGAGGGCCGCGGAACCGTGACCGCGGCGGAGCTGGGGGTCTTCGGCATGGTCTCGGACGACGGGGTCGCCGTGCCCATCCCCTGCCTCATGTGCGACGGCACAGGAACCGCGGCGCCGCCGGAGGCCTCGCGATCCCGAGGGCGGACGACATGATCCCGGCGAGGGTCGCGAGCGGTCGGAGCGCGCAGCACCGACCCGCTGGCGGCCGAAGGCCCCGGTGACGCCCTCGACGGCGACCTTGCCCATCGCATCGATCCCTTCACCGCGCCGTGGTCATGCCGCGGATGACTCGAGGATCCCGCCGGGCGGATCGGCGACCGGTCCTCGACGCCGGGGCGAAGGGCGTGCCCGAGCGATCGCGGGGCGATGTCGTCGAGCTCGATCGAACCGCGTTCGCGAGCGTCTGT
Organism: Pleomorphomonas sp.; assembly: GCA_041687675.1. Classification (GTDB taxonomy): domain Bacteria; phylum Pseudomonadota; class Alphaproteobacteria; order Rhizobiales; family Pleomorphomonadaceae; genus JAWLBM01. The sequence goes on from JAWLBM010000003.1 coordinate 133,677, forward strand.
GGAGGACGTGGCGGCACCCTTCCTCGAACTCTGGACGCGTGGACCGCCCGACGGCGGTTCCGCAACGGCTTCGTGATCAGGGCCGCCTCCGTCTCGCACGGTCAGGGTTCGCACGTAAGCCGAAGGACCGCATGGGTTAACCTGAAGCAGGTCGGCCCTCTTCGATCGGAAGGACACTCCTCCCGGGACGCGCGATCCGGTCGCGCTTGCATGACGCCGCTGGGACTTCGCCCGCCGCGGGGCGCTTCCGGCGATGTCACGCACGGCCAGGTCGAGGCGGTGTCGCCGGCCTCGCAGATCGCGGTGATGGACAACGGCCCCGCGCGGGTCCACCTCGGCCGCCGGCTCGTTGCTCGGCCTTCGGCCGGACGCGATCGACCGGGCCGGCACGCACCGCCCGGGCACGCCGTCGACGCGGTCGAGATCGACGGGCCCGGACACGCTGATTGATTTCATCCTCGCCGGCGTCGCGGCGGGTCGCGACAGGGCAGCGGAGGACAAGTGAGCGCGGAGACCTTGCTTCGGCGCGTCCACGATGCCGTTCCCGGACGGCTGCGGCTCAGGGCCGAGCGGCTGCGCGGGAGGGCCGAACTCGCCGCTGCGGTGGCGGGCGCGGTCCTGTCCGCCGCGCCGGGAGCGCGGGTCGATGTCTCGGCGGTCACCGGCTCCGTCCTGGTGCGCCGTGACGGCGGGCTCGACGTCGAGCTCGTCGAGGCCGCGATCAGGGACGCCCTGGAGGGCGGACTGCCCGGCGGCCGCCCGCACGCGCTCTCCGCGTCGGTGGCAGGCGGAGCCGAGCCCTGGCATGCACGGCCGTCCGGGGCGGCGGTGCTGGCCGGCGGGAGCGATCGCCACCTCGGCCTCGACGCCAGCGTCGCAGAGGCCCGTCTCGCCGAGGCCGGCGCCAACGTGCTGCCGCGGGCCGAGCCGCGGTCGGCGGCCGCGATCGCCCTCCAGCAGCTCGAGACCCTGCCGGTTGCGCTGCTCGGCGTCTCGGCGCTCCTCGCTCTCTTCACCGGCGGGGTCGCGGATGCCGTGGTGATCCTCGGCGTGGTGGCGATCAACGCGGGAATCGCCACCTTCACCGAGCGGAACGCCGAGCGCACCATCGCCGGCCTCGCCGACTACGCGCCCCGCCCGGTCGAGGCCGTCCGCAGCGGTGTGCCGTTGCGGCTGGACCCGGCCGGCCTCGTCCCCGGCGACCTCGTCGTCCTCGCGCCCGGTACCCTCGTGCCCGCCGACGCCCGTCTCGTCTTCTCGGAGAACCTGACCGTCGACGAGGCGGCGCTCACCGGCGAAGCGATGCCCGTGCAGAAGGACACGGACGCGCTGCTCGCCGACGACGCGCTGCTCGCCGACCGTTCCAACATGGTGTTCCGCGGCACGGCGGTGACCGGCGGCCGCGGGCTCGCGGTGGTGGTGGCGACCGGGCCCGACACCGAGATCGGCCGCCTGCAGTCGATGCTGGGCTCCCTCACCCCGCCGCAGACGCCGATCCAGCGGCAGCTCGGCGAGGTCGAGCGGGAACTGGTGGTCGTCAACGGCCTCATCTGCGCGGCCGTGTTCGCCATCGGCCTCGCCCGCGGCCAGCCGCTGGTCTCGCTGCTGCGCAGCGCCATCTCCCTCGCCGTGGCGGCCATCCCCGAGGGCCTGCCCGCGGTGGCTACCACCACGCTGGCCCTCGGGATCCGCGAGATGCGCGGCCGGAAGGTGCACGTCCGCCGGCTCGACGCGGTCGAGACGCTCGGCGCCGTCGAGGTGATTGGCCTCGACAAGACCGGGACCCTCACCGGCCTCGCCATGTCGCTGTCCGCGATCCACGCCGGCGGGGACCTTCTCGCGCGCTCGGAGCACGGCTTCGCCGGCGAGGAGTGCGGGACGCCAAAGGTCCGGCGCGCCGTTCGCGACCTGCTGGCCGCGGCGGCGCTCGCCAGCGAGGCCGAGATATTGCGCCGGCCCGACGGCTCCGTCGACGTGATCGGCTCCGCCACCGAGACGGCCATCCTCGACGCCGCGCGGGAGTTCGGGATCGACATCGGCGCGCTCGTCGCGGCCGAGCCGATGCTCGCCCTGGTGCCGCGCGCGGACGGCCGCAAGCGGGTATCGGCCCTCCGGCGGGCGGCCGGCGGCGCGAGGCTCGTCGTCAAGGGTGATCCGGTCGAGGTGCTGGCGCGCTCGGACCGGATCCTCGACGCCGGTTCGGTCCGGCCGATCCGCGAGGAGGACCGGCGCGCGGCGATGGCGGCGAACGAGTCGATGGCCGGGCGGGCCCTGCGCGTCCTCGGCGTGGCCGACCGGGAGGGCGGCGACCCGAAGGACGAGGGCGGGCTCACCTGGCTCGGCCTCGTCGGGATCGAGAACCCGATCCGCCCCGAGGTGACCCCCGTGCTCGAGCGCCTGCACCGGGCGGGCATCCGCACCGTGATGATCACGGGCGACCAGAGCGCCACCGCCTACGCCGTCGCGCGGTCTCTCGGCCTTGCCGATCAGCCCGACCTTCGCGTGCTGGAGGCCGGCCGCCTCGCCGGCATGGACCCGGAGGTGCTCGGCGCGCTCGTCGACGGCGTCGACGTCTTCGCGCGGGTGAGCCCGAGCGAGAAGCTCGCCATCGTCCGGGCGCTGCAGGGCCGCGGCCGGATCGTCGCCATGACCGGCGACGGGATCAACGACGGCCCGGCGCTGAAGGCCGCGCACGTCGGTGTCGCGATGGGCGCCGACGGCACCGACGTCGCCCGCGAGGTCGCCGACGTGGTGCTCGCCACCGACGACCTCCAGGGCATCGTCGACGCCGTCCGCCTCGGCCGGGCGACCTACGCCAACATACGGAAGGTGCTGCGCTTCCTCGTCGGCACCAACGCGTCCGAGAGCTTCCTGATGCTGGGGGCCAGCGTGCTCGGAACGCGCGAGCCTCTCTCGCCGATGCAGCTCCTGATGCTCAATCTCGCCACCGATGTCTTCCCCGCGCTCGCCCTCGGCCTCGAACCCCCGGACCCGAGGGCCATGGACCGGCCGCCGCACGATCCGTCGGCGCCGATCCTCGACGTCGCCGACTTTCGCCGGATACTCCGCGACGGTCTCGTCATCGGCGGTTCTGCGATGGCAGGCTTCCTGATGGACGGGCGGGCCGGACCACGCGGCAGCACGGTGGCGTTCCACGGCCTCGTCCTCGCCCAGCTGCTCCACGCCTTCGCCTGCCGCGGCGACACCGGCGGCGTGATCGAGACCCTCGGAAAGCCGGCGAACCAGCACCTTCGCGCCGCGGTGGCGGGCTGCGCGGGACTGCAGGTGGCCGTCCAGCTGCTGCCCGCATCCCGCCGCGTCCTCGGCCTCGCGCCGGTCGGTCCCGGCGGCCTCCTCGCCATCCTCGGGATCGCCCTCGGGGCCACCCTTCTCAACGAGGTCGTCGCCGCGGCGTCGTCGCGGTCTGCGCGGCCTCCCCATCCGGAAGCCGAGCCATGGCCGAAGTTGACATGATCTTCACGTCCGAGAGCGTCACGCCGGGCCATCCGGACAAGCTCTGCGACCAGATCAGCGACGCGGTGGTCGACGCCTTCTTGCGGCAGGACCCGACCGCGCGGGTCAACGCAGAATGCGCGATCGCCACCGGCGTCGTGTTCGTGGCGGCCCGCTTCTCGGGACGCGCGTCGGTCGACATCCCGGCGGTGGCGAGGCAGGTGATCGCCGCGGCGGGCTACGAGCGCCACGTCTTCGATGCCCAGCGGGCCTCGATCCTGACCAGCTTCGCCGAGATCGAGGCCGGCGGTCCGCTCGCCCTCGACGAGCCCGCGCACGAGCAGGCGAACGTCTTCGGCTTCGCCTGCGACGACGGCGACGACCTGATGCCGATGCCCATCCATCTCGCCCATGCGCTGGCGCGCCGGCTGGATGCGGCGAGGGCCGAGGCTCCCGAACTCGGCCCGGACGGCAAGGTCCAGGTCTCGGTCGAGTACGCGGGCGGGCGACCGGTGGCGGTCAGGGACGTGGCGGTGACCTCGGCGCTGACGCGCGAGGTGCCGCCCGGCCGGCTGGAGGACCTGGTGCGGGCGCTGGTGGTGGAGCCGGCGCTCGCCGGCGAGCCGGTGGCGCTCGCCGCCGACGCCCGGGTGCACGCCAACCCCGGCGGGTCCTTCCTCTACGGAGGGCCCGCGCACCACGCCGGGCTCACCGGCCGGAAGACCGGGATCGACACCTACGGCGAGATCGCCCGCCAGTCGGGGTCCGCCCTCTCGGGCAAGGACCATTCGCGCGTCGACCGCGTCGGTCCCTACATGGCGCGGCTCGCCGCCAAGGCCGTGGTCGCGGCCGGCCTCGCCCGCCGGGTCGAGGTGCATGCCGCCTACGCCATCGGCCGGGCTGCGCCGATCAGCCTTGCCGTGGACAGCTTCGGGACCGGCCGGATCGACGACGGCGCCATCGCGGCGCGGCTCCGGGAGGCGGCCGACTTCCGGCCCGGCGCGATCGCCGGTGCCTTCCGCCTGCCGGAACTGGTCGCCACCGCCGGGCCCGGCGGGTTCTTCCGCCCGCTGGCCTGCTTCGGCCAGATGGGGCGCACCGACCTTGCGGTTCCCTGGGAGAGCGAGGCGGCGCTGGCGGAGGCGCTGAGGTCCGGACCGCCTGCGCGTCAGTGATCCGCAGCATCGACCGGCGGGCCCTTCGGCAGATAGCCGAGGACCGAGCCCGCGTACCAGGCGAGCGTCAGCGCGGGCGGCAGCAGGTTTCCGCGCCGCATCTGGACGAGGGCGAGGGCGGCAAGGCCGATCGCGCCCGCGGTGCCGGGCTCGATCCTTCCGATCCGCGGCGCCGCGGGCCGGCGCGCCTCCGCGCTCGCGGAGAGGGCGAGGCCGAGGCCGGGCATGCATCCGGCGACGGCTGCGAACTCCCCCTCGTGCAGCACCACGAGGCTCCCGGTGACCGGGCGCGGCTCGACGCTGCGAACGCCCTTCGCCTTCCGGAGGCGGGTGGCCGCGACGGCGAGGGCGATGATGTCGGTGCCGGACCCCGCGAGCCGGAGCCGGGTCCGCCCCGGCATGCTGTGGGCGACGACAAGGGGGATCGGGGACGTCATTCGGCCGCCCCGCCGGCGGCGGAGTCCCGGTGCGGCGCGCGCTCCGGGCCATCGCCCGGCTCCCGGCCGTCGCCGGTTTGCGCGGCCGTTCCGTCGGCCCGCGACGTCTCCGATCCTGCGCCGCTTGCTCCCGTGGCTCCGACGGCCGCGGCGAACGCCTCCGCGACGAACTCCGACTTCGCCTCGGCGTAGAGGTCCTCGGCGGCCTCGGCGGCCTCGGCCGCCCGGACGCGCGCCTCGAAGGCGGCCGCCATGGCCATCTTCAGGGCCGACTTGGCGGCCGGTCGGGACTGCTGCCAGATCTTCGGTCCCAGAACGGCGGCGGCGGCGCCGAGAGCGGCGGCAACGGCATAGCGGGCGACGGACATTCGGGGCACCCAGGGTATCGTTCGTGTCGCATGGATGCTATCCGCTCCGGCCGCCACGGAGAAGACCCAGGTCGGGTCGTGTCCTGTCGCGGGCCGGTCCCCGCGGGTCGCCGTGCCGGACCGAAGGGCGTCGATCCGGCTCCGGGCAGGCCGGATCGGGGGTTGCGGCCGGCGCGCCTGTCGCGACGCAGGGACTGCCCCGGGCGCCGGGGCCCGCGCCGACCCTCCGAAATCGCCCGCCCGCGCGGGGACGGACCCCGTTCGGAAGGCGTGATGCTCGCCGTCAACGACACCTTCGCTCTCCAGCGCCACCTTGCCTCGCATGCTCCGCCTGTTCAGGGCTGAATCGGCGCGAGCGCCCCGGCCGAGGCGCCAAGGCGGCCTCGGCTGCGTCACTCGCCGCCGAAATAGGCGGAGAGATTGCCGCCGAGGTTGCTCGAGGTCAGCCGGTCCGGCACCTCCAGCCCCCGCAGCCGGGCACGCGCCTCGGGGAACCGCGCGAGGTAGGGGGCGAGCCAGGCGATCCGGTCGCCGCGGACCGTGCCCTCCCGCGTCGGCAGCGCCAGCTGCCGCGTCCCGGTCATCGCCTCGAGGGCCGAGGGATCGGCGACGGCGGCGAGGTTGAAGTCGACGAGCCGGTGCAGGGCGCCCCCGCAGATCCCGTAGGCGTCGACGCCATTGGCGGCGGCGAGTTCGGCGATCATCACCAGCGGCGCGGTGGCGTGGAGGTGGTAGTCGCGCGCCCGCTTGCCGCGGTCGAGCTCGAGCGGCAGCGCGCCGTCGGGGCGGATCTGGCAGGCGCCGATGCGGAAGCTCTCGACCCCCCAGTCGAGGTCGTCGCGCCGGCCGGTCACGACCCCCGCCGCCGCGACGGCGAAACCGGCCCAGTAGCGGTGGTTCTGGCGGTCGGACAGGCGCCGCTCCCCGCCGAGCGAGTAGTGGGGGCGGATGTCGTCCGCGAGCCGGGCGAACCAGGCGCCGACCAGCCGCCGTTCGGCGGGATCGCCGTAGGGCGTCTCCATCACGATGCGCCAGGCGACGGCGAGGCCGGCGACCACCCGGGTGGTGGAGAGCACCGCCTGCCGGGTGGCGAGGTCGCCGAGGGCGTCGGCGCGGGCCCAGGCGGCGAGAAAGTCGACGACGCAGGCCGCGCTGTCCGCCCGCGTGCCGCCCGATTCGACGAACCGGCTGGCGTGGCGGGTGACGGCCGAGGCGAAGTCGCGCAGCGGCTCCATCGATTCCTGGTAGGCGGCGTCGGCCGCCTCGTCGAGGGTCGAGCGGCTGGCGTCGGTCTGGTCATAGCGGCTGGAGACGGCGAGCGAGAGCACCGGCGCCGGGACCGGCTCGCCGCAGAGCTCCGGCTCCGGGATGGCGGCCGGAGCCGGCACGTCGAAGGGCAGGGCAAGGGCCGCCGCGGCCGGCGACGCGGCGACGAGGGAGCCGGCGAGGAGGACCAGGGTTCGGATCGTCCGGGCTGCGGTCATGGCCTCGTCCCCTCCTCGATTGCGGTCGCCGCCGGGTCGGCCGCGGCGGCGAAGTCGGCGGCTCTTCCGGGATCCACCTCCACGAGAAACCCGACCTCGTAGGCGGCGGCAAGGGTCCGCATCGCCTCGCGGTCGCCGGCCTCGGCCGCCCGTCTCATCCAGGCGAGCCCGCGCTCGGGATCGCGCTCCCCGTCGGCGCCGTAGAGCATGATGTCGGCGAGGGCGCGCATGGCGGGCACCCGGCCGGCCTCGGCCGCCTGCTCCAGCCAGCCGGTGGCCCGGCCGACGCCCTCGGGGCCGAACACCCCGTCGCGGGCGCGGGAGGCGATCCTCAGCACGTCGCCGCTCATCGAGCCGAGGTCGGCGCCGATGCGGTCCATGACCCGGGCGATCTCGTCCGCCGCCGGGGCGAGCCGGCCGGCCGCGCCGAGGCGGAGCAGCACGACGTCGGCGTCATGGTCGCCGGCGTCGCCGCGACCGATCAGCAGATCGAGAGCGGCATCGGCGTCCGGCCGTCCGAAGTCGCCCGAGGCGAGCCCCTCGGCAAGCCGGCGCAACGCCTTCGGCTCGCCGGCCTCCACCGAAAGCTCGATGAGGCGCCGCGCCTCGGCCGGGCGGTGGCCGGCCTGGAGCATCACCTCGGCGATCACGAACAGCGTCGAGCCGTCCTCTCCGCCGACCGTCCGGGCGGCGAGGTCGGCGTAGCCGATCGCCTTGTCGCGCCCGGCCGGGCCGAGGCGGCCCCAGGCGACGGCGAGGCGGGCGAAGTCGTCGGCGTCGCAGGCGAGCCCCTCGGCCTCCACGGCGTCGAGCTCGGCGATCCGCCCGGCGGTCGGAAGACTAGCGGATCCGGCGAGGCGGGCGGCGAAGTCCCCCTCGGCGGCGGCCGCCGCGATCCACTGCGGCCCGGTCCGTCCGCCGGCGCTCCGGTCCGGTCCGAGCACCTCGCCGAGCTTGCGCATTGCCGGCACCCAGCCGGCGGTGGCCGGGCCCGCGAGGATCCGCGCCAGCTCGTCGGGGCCGGCGAGGTCGGCGGCGTCGAGCGCGCGCGCGAGCTCGTACCCGGCCTCCGCCGAGCCTGCCGCGATCGCCTCCTCCAGAAGCCGCTCGGCCGCGGCGAGGGCGTCGGCGCCGCCGTCGGCAAGGCGCGCCCCGGCGAGCGCCACGGCGAAGGACCCAGGCGCGTCCTCCATGCGACGACCGTAGTCGGCCCAGCGGGCGGCGACGTCCGGATCGGCGGCCGCGGGCCCGCGGCCCGTCTCGTAGGCGACCACCATGTCGGCGATCGCGTCGAGATTGCCGCGCTTTGCCGCCTGCCGCAGCAGAAGGAAGCCGTCGCGGCGGGTCCGCGGGTCGGAGGACGCCAGCATGGGACCGGATGCATCGCGCATGCTCGCCGAACTGCCAAGGAAGGCGGCGCGCTCCGTCCACAGGGCGGCGTCGTCCAGCGACCTGCCGATCCCGAAGCCACAGCGATAAATGGCGGCGAGCCGCCCGGCGGAGGCGGCGTCGCCGCCCGAGGCGGCCAGGCGGTAGAGGCGCATCGCCCGGGGAAGATCCCGCTCGACCCCCGGCGCGCCCTGGTCGAGGAGACGGGCGGCGAGCCTCGCCGCCTCGTCCGACCCGGCCTCGGCAGCGCGCAGGAACAGGTCCAGCGCGGCGGCGCCGTCGGGCTCGGTGCCGAAGCCGTCACGGACGGCGCGCCCGAGCTCGAGGAAGATGCCGGCGTCCGCCGTCGGCGCGGCGGCGGCCTCGCGCAGGGCCAGGTAGGCCCGCCCGGGGGCGGGCGGGTCGCCGAAGTCGCCGCGCCAGAGCCGGGCGAGCGATCGCCAGGCCTCGGTACGGCCGGCGGCGGCGGCGCGGGCGAGGTGGTCCTCAGCCTTGGCCGGGTCCCTTGCGACCCCCTCGCCGGCGAGATAGGCCTCCCCGACCCGCAGCAGCGCCGACGGCCGGCCCGATCTTGCGGCGATCTCGAGATAGTGGACGGACCTCGCCTCGTCCGGTTCGACGCCCCGCCCGAACCGGTAGGCGTTGGCGAGCCTGAGGGCCGCGTTCGGGTCGCCGAGATCGGCGGCCCGCCGCATCCAGGCGAAGGCGAGGTCCGGCCGCGGATCGGCGAGAGCCCCGTCTCCGTAGAGGTCGGCGAGGAGGCCCGCGGCGCGGCAGTCGCCTGCGGCTACGGCGGCGACCGCGAGGGTGAAGGCGTTGACGACGGCAAGGTCGACCTCGGCCGGACCGGCGGTCCCGCGCCGGACGAGAAGGCGCGCGAGCTGAGCCGCCGCCCGGGCGTCGCCCCCCGCCGTCGCCCCCCGCCAGGCGGCGATGGCGCCGTCCGGGTCCTCGCCGGCCAGCATGTCCCCGAGCATCCGGGCGGCCGCCCGCGAGCCGGCCGCCATCGCTGCCTCGAGACGGCGGCGGGCCTCGGTTCGGCCCTCCGCGCCTGCCTCGGCGAGGAGGAGCCGGGCGTCGGCCACTGCGAGGTCGACATCGCCGACACCGCGCGCCCGGAGGTGGTCGAGAATCCGCCGGGCCGTCGCGCCGTCGCGGGGGACGCGCGCGCTGCCGACCGCGTATTCGCCGGCAATGGCGACGAGGTCGCGGTCGGAGCGCCCCGTTGCGCCGCCCTGCCAGAGGGTCCAGTCGATGCCGAGGTCGGGCGACGAACTGCGGCAGGTCGGCAGGGGACCGCCCGGCGGGGCGAGCGCCGGCGCGGTCCGCGCCTCGGCGGCGGCGGCGCCAAGGACAAGGAGCGCGGCGACGAGCGCGATTCTGGCGCGGCGGGCCGGGGATCGGACGGGAGCGGCGGGTCGGTGCATGTCGGGCGTCCAGTTCCGGGTCAGCGCTCCACCGTGTTGTCGACCACCACGGCGGTGAGGCCATCGCTTTCGGCCATCACGATCACCGACTTGGCGGTGCGGCGCTCGAGCCGGACGGACCCGACGTCGGCCAGCGTCTCGCCCCCGGCCTCGACGGCGAGATCGACCTCCACCGCGCCGACCGGCCTGAAGGCCATCTCGCCCGGGCCGACGTTCTCGAAGATGGCGACCTTCTGCTTCGGCGCGGTCAGCGCCAGCCCCGGCCGGGCGCTGAGGTTGTAGAAGTGGAGCCCGGCCTTGGCGGGATTGGTGAGCACGTCGTCGCGGATCACGTCGGGGCCGGTCGCGCCGGCCTCGTTGAAGACGACCGTGTAGTAGTGCCCCGCCTCGAAGCGGGCGTTGCCGCCGGCGTCGCCGAGGGCGACCGCGTGCTCGCCGGCCGGCACGACGACAAAGGACGAGACGCCGTCGCCGGAGACGTCGAGCTCGGTGCCGCCGAGGCTCCCGCTCGCCGCCGTGCGGGCCGCGTCGACGAACCGCACGAAGGCCGAGTCGGGCGGCGGCGCCGGGTCGTAGAGCGCCTCCTGCGCCAGGGCGGGAGCCGACGCGGCGAGCGCCGCGACGGCGGCGAACAGGGTGGCGGGGGAGTAGGTGGCGATCTGCATGGTCAGGATCCTCCGGTCTGGCAGACGTCGATGGTGAAGGCGGTCGGCGCTTCGACGGCGGCGGCCACGGTGATCCGCGCGAGCGGCGCGTCGAAGTCGTCGCTGAGTTCGAGGAAGGCGCGGTCGGTGTCGCCCATCCGGGGCGGCCGGCTGACGGCGACGTCCTCCACGTCGCCGGCCCGGGTCTCCAGCGTCAGCGTGAAGGCGCGCAGCCGCGCGTCGGAGAGGGTGAGGGCGAGCCGCGCGCCATGGCCGGACACGGCGACCGCCGGCGGGATCTCGGCGACGCCCGGGCGGCCGGGCTCCACCGTCACGACCGCGCGGTGGACCCACTCGGCCGCCGAGCAGCCGCCCGCGACCGCCGGGATGATCTGCCGAAGCGCCGCGACGCCGCCCGCGTCCAGCCGGTAGGCGACCGGGTTCTCCCAGACGAGCACCCGCGGCAGGGGGCCGTCCATCGCCGCCGCGTGCGTCCAGTCGAGCAGCGAGGTCCAGGTGCCGCCGCCCGAGATCGCGTGGTTGGCGACGTCGAGGCCGGTCGCCTCGGAAAGAAAGCCGGCAAAGTTGAACTGCGCGATGTCGCTGTAGCTGGTGCCGGCGAGCGCCAGCGGCGCGGCCTCGTCCTCCCCCTCGCCGCCGCCGAGCAGGTCGTCGGCGGTGACCTCGGCGAGGGAGGTCTCGAAGACCGCGAGGGTCTCCGGGTCGAGCGGGTCGACGCAGAGATCCTGGAGCGCGCGCCGCATCGGCGAGACCAGCGCCGCCTCGACGGTCACGGCGGAGGCGAAGGGGCGCCGCGGCAGGTCGTCCAGCCAGCCCTCGCGGTCGAGGAAGTCGGCGACGGCGGCGGCGGCGGCCCGGGCGCCTTCCGGCCGCCAGTGGGTGTCGCGGGCGAAGTGGAAGGGCCCGCCTGTCCCGCCGGCCTCGCGCGCGGCGAGCAGGTCCACCGTCGGCACCCCCGCCGCCGAAAGGCTTTCGACCAGCGCGTGATACTCCGCGGCGGCGAGGTCGGCGTCGTAGACGACGCCGTCGTCCATTCCTTCCGGCAGGCGGTCCGCGTCCGTCATCGCCCGCGTCGGGATCGGCAGGTAGACGAGCCGGACGCCGCGGCGGGCGAGGGCCTCGGCGAGGCGGGCGACCATCCGCGTGACCTGCGGCGCCTGCAGCATGAAGTCGTTGGCGTCGTTGCCGACGCGGAAGAACCAGCCGTCGTCGCCCTGGTAGACCTCGTTGTCGAAGAAGGTGGTCGAGGGCGCCTCGTCGGCGAGGCCAGGGCAGCTGTATCGGGTTCCCTCGACCACCGGCACAGCCGGGCGCAGGCTGCGCGCCTCGGCCGGGGCGACCCAGCCGAGGGCGGCGAGGAGGAGGAGCGCGGTCCGCCGGCCCATCACCGGCCCCCCTCGGCGGCGGTGGCGAGCGGATCGTCGAGGTAGCGCTCCGGGATCTCCCAGACGACGAGCCGCGGCGGCGCCTCCGCCAGCAGGCCCGAGGCTATGAAGGCCTGCATCGGCTCGAACGGCCCGCGCCCCTCCTCGGCCATGTTGAGGACGTCGCGGCCGAGCGCAGCCTTCAGCTGGGCCTCGAAGCTCCAGCGCGCGTCGGCGGAGTAGCTCGTCCCGACGAGCGCCACCGGGATCTCCGCCTCGCCGAGGAGGTCGTCCGGTCCGCCCGAGGCGACCAGCGGCGTGATCCGGTCGGGGTCGGGGCCGAGAATGCCCTCGAGCGGGCCGAGGCGGATGAACCGCATCAGGTCGCCGCGATGGATGCCGGGGGTGCCCGGCGACAGCGCGAAATCGGCCGACGGCCCGAGGTCCGCGCGCCCCGCCAGCCGCCCGGCGAGGGCCGCCGCCGCGGCGCCGGCGCCGGCCGGGGTCCAGTGGGTGTCGGTGGCGAGGAAGGCGGGCTCGCGGGCGGCCAGCGCCGCCATCGGTCCGGAGAGGTCGACGAACTCGACGCCGGCGCCCGCCAGGGCCTCGCCCGCCGCGGCGAGCCGGCCGGCGGGCTCCGGTGGCCAGGCGAGGCCGCCGAGTCGCTCGGGATGGATCCTCGCCTTGGCCGGAACAAGGGCGACGAGCAGGCCGACGCCGCGGGCGGCGAGGTCGTCGCGCACGGCCCCGATCCGCTTGACCGCGAGGGCGAGCCGTTCGCGCGATCCGCCGTCGGTCTCGAACTCCTCCACGCTGAACAGCCAGCCGTCCGAGCCGACGAGGACGCCGGGACGGCCCTCGCCGAAGAGGGTCCAGCCGACGACCCCGAAGAGGTCGATGCCGACGTCCTTGAGCAGGAAGCCGTCGTTGTAGAGCCGGGTCACCTCGGCGGTGCGGCCGCCGCGCAGCCACTCCTCCACGAAGGTGCCCGGTTCGGGCGGGGAGGCCGGACCGGCAAGGAAGGTCCAGTTGACGGGCAGCGAGGCCGCGAGCACGGCGGCCATGCCGATCCCGGCGACGAGGCCGCGGACCGGTCGGCGGGACGGGCGTTGGAGAGCGTCGGCCATGGCGGGTCCTCAGAACTGGAAGTAGAGGAAGGGCGAGTAGCTGTCGGCGGACATCTTCAGCACGGCGAGGGCGAACAGGCCGACCAGGGCCGCCCGGCCGGTCGAGATCGCGGCCGCGCCGCGGCCGACCTCGATCGCGCGGCGCAGGAGCGACCTGCCGTGCGGCTCGGCGAAGACGATCGCGATGGCGACGGCGAGGAAGGCGATCTGCATGTCGGTGATCCGCCAGGCCACCTCCGGCGACAGCGCCATTCCGTTCGCGCCCAGCATCGCGCCGTAGACGGCGAAGGCGGAGCCGACGTCGTGGGCGCGGAACATCACCCAGCCGACCATGACGAGCAGCATGGTCAGCGGCCAGGCGATCGGCGCCGGCCAGGGGCTCCGCCCTCCCTTGGCGCCGAGCGCCCGCTCGATCGCGAGCAGCGCGCCGTGGAAGGCGCCCCAGATCACGAAGGTCATCGCGGCGCCGTGCCAGAGTCCGCCGAGGAGCATGGTGAGGAAGAGGTTCACATAGGTGCGGGCGGTGCCCTTCCGGTTGCCGCCGAGGGTCACGTAGAGGTAGTCCCGCAGCCACTGCGACAGGGAGATGTGCCAGCGCCGCCAGAACTCGGTGATCGACCGGCTGACGTAGGGGGCGTCGAAGTTCCGCACGAGCCGGAAGCCGATCATCAGCCCGAGCCCGATCGCCATCTCGGAGTAGCCGCAGAAGTCGAAGTAGAGCTGGATCGAATAGGCGGTCGCGCCGAGCCAGGCCTCGGCGAAGGTCGGGTTCTCCACCGCGAAGAGGGTGTCGGCGAGCGGGGCGACGCTGTCGGCGACGAGCACCTTCTTGGCGAATCCGATCATGAACCACACGCACCCCTCGTTGAACTTGGCGAGGGTGTGGGTGCGCGAGACGATCTGCGCCGAAAGGTCCTTGTAGCGCATCACCGGCCCGGCGATGAGGTGCGGAAACAGCGCCAGGAAGGCCGCGAAGTCGGTGAAGTTGCGCGCCGGCGGCGCATCCTTGCGGTAGATGTCCATCATGTAGCTGATGGACTCGAAGACGAAGAAGGAGATCCCGATCGGCAGCACGATCTGCAGCGTGAAGATCGCGCTCGGCGAGGTGACGCCGAGGGCGTCGACGAGGCTGCCGGTGAAGAAGTTCCAGTACTTGAAGTAGAACAGCACCATCAGGCTGCCGACGCAGCCGACGATGCACTCGAGCTTCGCGGCCTCCCGGCTGGCGGCCGCGGCGATGCGATGCCCGAAGACGTAGGTCCACACCGTCACGAGCGCGTAGAGGGCCAGGAAGTCGACCCGCCACCAGCCGTAGAAGGTCCAGGACCCGACCACGATCACCAGCGAGCGTGCCCGCGCGGGCACCGCGTAGTAGACCGCGAGGAACAGCGGCAGGAACAGGAACAGGAAGATGTTGGAGGAGAAGATCATGGCGTTCGCTCGTGTCCTTCTTCGTGTTCCTCGCCGGGTCAGCCTGCAGCGCCGCCGCGGCCGGAGCCGGTCGTCCGGCCGAGCGCCTCGAGTTGCCTCACCGCGCCCTTGTGGCCGGCGTCGGCCGCCCGGCGCAGCCAGGCCACGGCCTCCTCGCGTCGGTCGGCGAAGCGGGGGTCGTCGCGGATGATCACGGCGAGGCGGAACATGGCGGCGGCGCTGCCGTTCTCGGCGGCGCGGGCGAGCCAGCCGAGGGCCTTCTCCCGGGAGGCCCGGTCCTCCGACAGGGAGTGGTAGCTGTAGAGGTCGTACATCGCGCCGACGCTGCCGCCCGCCGCCGCCCTCTCCAGCCAGGCCTCGCCCTGGGCTTCGTCCCGGACGGTGCCGTAGCCGGCGACGAGGGCCTTTCCGACCTCCTGCATGCCCTCCACCGAGCCGAGTTCGGCGGCGCGGTGGAACCACACGAAGGACTGCTCGGCGTCGATCGAGGTGCCGGCGCCCGAGGCGTACATCCTGGCAAGATCGAGCATGGCGTCGCGCGAGCCGGAGGCGGCCGCGAGCCGGTACCAGTGGTAGGCCTCGGCCGGGTTGCGGGCGACGCCGCTGCCGTTGAGATAGGCGCTGGCGACGCGGATCCCGGCCGTGACGCTTCCCGCCTCCGCCGCCCGCAGGAAGAGCCCGAAGGCCTTCTCCGGCTCGACCGGGCCGCCGATGCCGGCGGCGCAGGCGGCGCCGAGGCGGTTCAGCGCCTTGACGCTCCCCGGCGCGGCGGCGACCGCCCGCTCGAGCAGCCGCCGGCCGAGCGCGGGATCAGCGAGCGCCGGGTCGTCGCCCTCCAGCATGGCCTCGCCGAGGATCACCGCCGGCTCCACCGTGCCCTCCGCCAGCGCGAGCTCCGCCCAGCGCAGCGCCTCGGACCTGCTCCTGACACCGGCCTCGCCGGAGATGTGGACCTCGACCAGCCGCCGCTTGGCGGCACTGTCGCCGCGCTCGGCCAGGCGGACCAGGATGTCGAGCCCGGCCGCGCGCGTCTCCCCGTCGGGAAAGGCGAGGGCGGCGCGGGCGATGTCGAAGGCGAGCCGGACGTCCTTGTCCGCGGCGCGGCGGGCCTCCTCGAGCAGCGCGGGGGCGCGGCCGAGGACGCCGGTCACGCCGGGCCCGGCGACGAGAGAGCGGGCGAGCTCGACCATGGCCGCCGGGCTCCCGGCCGCCACGCCCTCCTCGAGCAGCGCGGCGGCGGCGGCCCGGTCGCCGCGGGCGGCCGCGAGGCGGGCGAGGCCGATCAGGCCGTCGGTGACGCCCGCGTCCCGGGCGCGCCCGTAGAGCGCCTCCGCCTCCGCCAGGTCGGCCGGATCGCCGGTCGCGGCGAGATGGTCGGCCAGCTGGGCCAGGGCCGGCGCATAGCCATTGCCGGCCGCCTGCCTCAGCAGGCGCTCGCCCTCGCGCGGCTCGGCGGCGAACTCGCCCCGCCCCGACAGCAGGATCCGGCCGATCGCCGCGGTCGCGGCGGCGCGGCCGACGTCGGCCGCGGCGCGGTAGAGGTCCAGCGCCTCGCGGACGTCGGCGGCGCTCTCGGCTGTCTCGAGGACGAGGCTTGCGAGGCGCTCGTAGGCGGCGGGCTCGTCGGCGAGCGCGATCGCACGGCGGTAGTGGTCCTCGGCGAGGGCGGCGGAGCGTTCCACGCCGTCGCCGTCGCGGTGGAGGTCGGCGAGCACGAGCAGGCTGCGGCCGTCGCCGGCCTCGGCGGCCCGGCGCAGCAGTTCCAGCACCTCGGCCTGCGCTTCGGGCGCGACCTCGATCCTGCGCTCCGAGATCAGCTCCATCGCGTGCACCGCCCCCATCGGCTCGCCGGCGGCGGCCGCGGCCAGGAAGAGCTTCATGGCAAGCCGGGGACCCTCGCCGTCCGGCGCCGCGTCGCGGACCTGGCGGCCATAGGAGAGGAGGGCGGGCGGCTCCGCGCTCCCGCCCGCGACGACCTCGTCGACGGCCGCCTCGGCGGCCGCGGCGCCGCCCACGAACGGCGGCCGTCCGGCGAGCGAGAGGCGGGCCTCGATGATCGCCGCGTCGGTGTTGCCGGTCTCGCGCAGGAGGCGGAGGGCGAAGGCCGCGTCCTCGCCGCCGAAGGGCAGCGAGGAGCGGTTGAGGAAGGCGCGGGCGAGCGCGAGGGCCGCCTCGCGGCTGCCGGCCGCGAGCGCGCTCGCCAGGCCCTCGACGACCTCGGGCCCGGGCGCCTCGCTGGAGGTGACGTAGATCGACACCGCCGGGCCGTAGCCGGTCGCCAGCGCCGCCCGGTAGTAACGTGCGGCCGCCTCCGGGTCGGCGACGACGCCGAAACCGGTGCGGTAGGCCTCGGCGAGGGCGAAGGCGGCGGCGCCGCTCTTGTCGGCGCGAAGCTTCATCAGCAGCATCGCCTGGGTGCGGTAGGTCGTCGCCACGGCGGGATCGCGGGCGAGCCTGGCGAAACCCTCGGCGGCGCCGGGCTCCTTCTTGGCGAGCGCGCTCTCGTAGAGGCGCCTCGCCTCCGCCTCGGCCGCGGGATCGCCGTAGCGCGCCGCGAGGATCGCATCGGCAAGGCGCACCGCGGAGCCGCCGTCGCCGGCAGCGGCGCTGCGCCGGAGCGCCGAAAGGGCCTCCTCCCGCTCGGCGGGATCGCGGCTGTGGACCAGCATGGCGCCGATCTCTGCGTCGGCGGCCGCGCCGGCCTCGCCGCCGAGGGCCGAGATCCGACGCAGGATCGCTAGCGCCTCCTCCCGCCGCGGGACCCGGAGCGGGTTGTCCGCCGAGACCCTGAGGCCCGACTTGAGCCGCCGCGCGAGTTCGACGGCGTCGCCCGGATCCCCGGAGAGCCGCAGCCGCTCGACCGCCGCGCTCTCCTGGAGGAACGAACGGCGGGCGCTCCCGGCGATGCGGGCCTGGAGCCCTGCCGTCGCGTCCGCGGCCGCCACCTCCGCGGCCGCCGTGCCCGCGGCCGCCACCTCCGCGGCCGGCGCGTCCTCGGCGCCTGCCGGAAGGGCAAAGTGGGCCGCGGCGGTGAGGAGGGCCAGGAGAAGGATGGCGCGATGCATGGACCGGTCCTCAGCTCGCCCCGGCCGCCGGCACGCGGCCGGGCGGCGGGCAGGTCTCGGTCCCCGCCGCGCGGGCGTCCTCCGCAGACGGCTCGGCGATCTCCCGCGGCATCACAGTCGCGGCGCGGCCCTCGCCCGCGGACCGGAGGATGTCGAGGCGGAAGCGCTTGAGGCCGCCGTCGAGGAAGCGCAGCCCCTGCGCCTCGAAGCGGTTGCCCGACAGCGCCACAGCCGAGACGTTCCGGGTGGCGATGCCCGCGCCGTTGGCGCGCACGAGGTTTCTGGTCGCGCTGAAGGCGGTGACGGGGAGGTAGGGGTCGTGGACGAGGTCCCGGGCGGCGCCGTCGACGGTCTCGGCGAGGTCGGTCACGTAGCCCTCGATGGCGGGACCCTCGTTCCCCTCGATCCGGTTGTCGTCGAGGAGCACCGACCAGCTGTTGCGGATCTTCACGCCTGAGCGGCGGTTGCCCTCGATCCGGTTGGCGGCGACGAGGAGGCACGGCGACTCGTAGAGGGTCATGCCGTCCTGGGCATTGCCGATCGTCGTGTTGGCGAGGATCAGGTTGGCCGTGGAGCGACGGTCCATCATGATCCCGGAGCCGGCGTTGTCGAAGGAGACGTTGCCGACGAGCAGGCTGCCGGTCACGTCACGCGAGAAGATCGCGCCGTGCTTCTTCTGCGTGCCGTAGAGGGTGTTGAACGCCATCGCGAGGCGCCGCGAGCGGTCGTGCGGGTCGAGCCCGTAGACCACGCTGTCCTCGTAGACGCTGCCGACAACGGCGATGTCGTCCGCCTCGTAGGTGTAGAAGCCGTAGTAGAGGTTGCGGAACAGGCTGTCGACGAGGAGACCCGTCGGCCGCGGCAGCGAGTCGGCGGTGCCGCGGCCGTCGTTCGGTCCCGACGAGAAGGTGAGCCCGTAGGACTTGCCGGCCGAGTAGCCGAGCCCGTCCACGACCGCCCCGGCGATGTAGGTCTCGCTGCCGCTCCACGTGGTCACGAAGGGGCGGAAGCGGTGGCGGTCGTCGTAGCCGGCGCGGGCGGGCGCGCCCGTCTCCTCGTCCCAGCCGACGAGGTCGGTGTCGACCACCCAGAGCCGGCCGGCGTTGACGATGAACGCCCCGGCGGTGGCCGAGAGCCGCACCTCGGGCCCGTCCTGGCCGGTCAGCACCAGCGTCGCGTCCTGGCCGATGACGAGGGGGACGCGAAGGGTGTAGACGCCGTCCTCTCGGACCAGTTGGTTCCCCCGGGAACTGTCGATCGCGTGGAGGAGGTCGCGCGCGGTGAAGATGCCCTCGGTCAGGTAGACAAAGGTGGGGTTGATGGTGCCCTGCGTCCGATAGATGTGCTCCCGCGTCGTCGACCCGACGACGTCCTCGAGGAACTGGGCGTTGAAGCGGTTGAGCTGGGTGAAGCGGTTGAGGCCGGCGAGCGACAGCTCGCTGACGCCGGGACGCGACAGAGGCACCCGGGCCCGCACGTCGGCCGCGGTGACGAAGAGGTCCGGCAGCGGCGACAGGAAGTCCGGAGTGGTGTCGCGCACGGCGTCCCCGGCGACGAGCCTCAGGCCGTTGGCGGCGAAGAGGTCCGCGCGCTCGCCCGCGGGCAGGCCGGCACCGCTCGCATGTCGCGCGCCCGGCTCGATCATGCCGCCCGCGAGCGCGGCGGCCTCGCGCTCCGCCACCGCGCGAAAGGCGGCGATCTTCACGCGGTCGTCCCGGAGCGAGCGGATCGCCGCAAGGCCGGCGGCGAGATCCGTCCGGCTGGCGTCGACGGCGATGCCGGCCCGGTGCCGGTCCTGGGGGTCGACGCCCTCCGCCGGGAGCCGCGCCAGCGGCCCTGCCGCGGGGGAGGGGCGGTCGACCGGCCGGCGGGCCGTTGCGAGGGCGACCGCGGCGAGCCGGGCCACCTCCCGGTCGGCGGCTGGCGCCGCGGCGAGGCGCTCGACGATCGCGCGGGCCATCGTCACGTAGCCGGCCTGGGCGAGCGCCACGGCGACCTCGGCCTCGAGCCGCGCCCGGGCCGGCCCGGCGACGACGCTCGCGGTGTCCAGCGCCGCCAGCGCGCGCTGCTCGCCGATCTGCCCCCGGGCGAGCGAGAAGAGGGCCGCTTCCTGCGCGGCGGGATCGGGAAGGGCGGCCGCCAGGATGCCGGCGACGTCGTCGGACGCCGCGGCGGCGGCCTCGGCGGCAAGGCGACGGATCTCCCCGGCGTCGCCCGCTGCGATCGCCCGGAAGGCGCGGTGGCCGAGCCCGTCGCCCGCTGCGTCGACGCCCGCCGCCGCCTGCGCCAGCGCCGCCGCCCTCCGCCCGCCGTCGGTGAAGCCGGCGAGGGTCGTGAAGGCGAGCCCCAGCGTCCGCTCGACGTCCCCGGCCGCGACGAGGTCGAGCACGGCGACGAGGAGGTCGTCGCGGGGCGAGCCCGCCTCGACCGCCCGGCTCGCCCGCTCCGCCAGCTGGCCGTAGCGGACCGCGCGGTCGACGTGGCCGAGCCGCCGGTGCATCCGCCCGATCGAGACCAGCGCCGACGCCCTCGCGCCGGGATCGAGGATCGCGTTGGTCAGGCCGTCGAGTTCGGAGAAGGCGGCGACGAGGTCCTCCGGGCCCGTCGCGGCCGGGTCGATCGAGGCGACGAGGACCTCGACCGCCCGCGCGGACAGCCGCTCCCGGTCGATCCCGTCCCCGGCGAGGGCGGCGAGCGCCGCGGTGGCGGCCCCCGCCTCGCCGCCGGACCCGGACGACGCCGCCTCCAGCGTCCCGAGCGAGGCGAGCGCGGAGCGGATCGCCGCCGCGGCGGCGCCCCCGGGCGGGGCGGAAGCCGCGGTGGCGACGTCGCGCCGCAGCGCCTCGGCGAGGCGGCCGAGGGCGGCCGCATCGAGCGATCCGGCTTCGCCCGCCGCGGGCGCCTGGGCCCCGGCGGGCGGCGCGAGGGAGGCGAGCACCGCCGAGGCGGCGAACAGGCAGACGGCGGCTGCGGCGATCCTCTGCCTCATGGCCGCGCCTCCGGGCCGGTGCCGCCGAGGAGTCCGCCGAGGTCGGCGGCGAAGCGCACGCGGACCGGCTCGCCGATCCGCGGCTCCAGCCCGTCTCCAGCCTCGATCCTGACGTCGACGCGCGCCGAACTCCCTCCGGCCTTGACCGGCAGGACGTCCTCGGGGCCGACGGCGGCGCGGCGGACCGACCCGTCCGCGAAGGTCATCTCCGCGACGAAGCCGCCGGCGAGCCGGACCGCATCGTCGGTCCGGATCCGCGCGAGCACATGCACCGGCTCCCCCGCCGGGCTGACGATCATCACCGGGTCGCCGGAGGCCACGTTGTCGCCGCCGCGGACGAGCACGGCCGCGACCCGCCCCGCCACCGGCGCGAGGAAGGGCTGCTCGTAGCCGCTGCGGGTCCGCACGCCGGCGACCGGCTCGCCGGCCTCGACGTCCTGCCGGCCGGTGATGAAGACGATCCGTCCGGACTTGTCCGCCAGCACCACCTCGCCGCCGGCGGCCACCCGCGCGATGTCGGCCGGAAAGCCGAGGAGGCGCGCTTCGAGTGCGCCGAGGGAGATCGCCCCGAAGGCGATCGAGGCGGCGGCGAAGACGGCGACCAGCCGGCGGTCGCGGCGGGCGGGCGGCCGGCGGCGCGGCGCGGCCTCCGCCTCGAGCCCCAGCGCGGGGCGGAAGCGCTCCCGGCCGCGGCCGACGCTGAGCCCGCCGAGGACGGTGATGGCGTTGCGGGGGGCGACGACCCGGTAGCCGACGCCGGCCCGGCCCGGCTCGGCGTGCTCCATCGGCGCCAGCACGACGTCGATGTCGGCGCCCACCGCCCCCTGGCGGAAGCCGAGCCGGGCGGCGCCGTCGGGCGCAAGGGGCAGGGCCGTCTCGAGAAAGACGGAGCCACGCCCGAACCCCACGATCCTCGCCTCGGCGCCGCCGCCGAGGGCGACCAGGCGGATCGGGTCTTCGCGGGGGGCGCCGGTCGGGCGCTGTGGCTGTCCGGTCCGCATCGTGTTCTCCTCCGCCCGTTCGCAGGTCACGGCGCCGGCCCGTCGGACGACGCGGCGGTCGGGGTCCGCAGGCCGGACGTGTCGAAGCTCACGCTCACCGGCTGGCCGATCGCCTCCGGCCCGAGCACGCGGCCGGGGTCGAGTTCGACCAGCGCATGGGCGCCGGGATTGCCGGCGCCGAGCAGGGCGGGCTGGAAGCGGATGCGGTCGACCGTCGTCTCGACGCCGTCGAGGTAGCGGATGCGGGCGACGGTGCCGGGTCCCAGCCGGTCGATGTCGTCGAAGGCGAGGGCGGCCGTCACCGCGGGCCGGCTGTCGGGCGCGACCAGGGTCATGACCGTCTGTCCGGCGCGCACCACGGCCCCCTCGGACACCTCGGCGGCGAGGATCCGGCAGTCGCAGGGGCTTTCGACCGGCGTCTCGACGCCGTCGGCGCCGGTCACCGTGAAGGCGACGTCGCCCGCGGCGATCCCGCCGCCGGCGGCGAGGCCGCTGATCCGGCCGTCGATGCCCGGGGCCAGCACCAGGGTATCCCCTGTCACCGAGGCCATCGCCGGACGCACCACGAAGAGCCGGTCGTAGACGTTGGCGCCGACGAAGCCGACGATGCCGGCGAAGACCGCGGCGATGATCCCGTAGGAGACGGCGCGGGCGGCGATCCGCCTCGCCCGACGGCCCGGCGTCTCGGGCGCGACCTCGGCCTTGCGGCGGGCCGGGGCGCGGTTGTCGCGCGCGACCACCTCGAGCACGTCGCCGCCGTCGATCACGTCGCCGGCGAGGTGGGCGTCGACCACGAACTGGAGGAGGGCGACCTGCTCGTCGGTGACGTCGACGAAGCGGAAGCCGGCGCGCCGGGTCTGCCGGCTGACGTGGCGGATCTCGCCGGTCAGCCCGACGGCGAGGGTGAACCCGCGGAAGGGGAACTCCAGCAGCAGCGGGTGGACCGATCCGACGCCGATGTCGATCTCGACGCCCTCGATGCCGACCCCGGCGACCGACCAGTCCACGGCCCGGTGCGCCCGGCCGGCGAAGGTGACGTCGAGCGGCAGCTTGTAGCGCGTGTGCTGGCGCTGGACGAAGGCTTCGTGCACGAGTGCGCTCATCTTGGATCCTTGCAGGGCTCGAGGTTCGTCGCGTCAGCGCAGGCTCAGCACCCCGGCCGACATCGACACCGCGGTCATGAACAGGGACGCCGCGAACAGCGTCATGAGGCTGGAGGAGAGGGCGGTGAGCTGCAGCCGCCAGGCGGGGCCGTCGCGCCTTGAGACGGTGTTCTGTCGCGTCCACTTCTGCCGGTCGAGCCGGAAGAAGATGTAGACCTTCATGAGCGATCCGAAGATCTGGTTGAAGAAGATGAGGAAGGGGTAGGCCACCGAGACCCGCGGCCGGACGGACATCAGCACGAGCGTCATCGCGTAGCGGGACGACAGCACCCAGACCGCATAGAGGACGCCCGCGAAGGGATCGACGAACAGGGTGCCGACCAGCGCGAAGGCGATGCCGGTGAGGCAGGTCCACATCGACACCCGCTGGTCGATGATCGCCCACCAGGTGAACAGGCCGATCCGCTCCGGCCCGAGCGCGATCGCCCGGCCGTTGGTCCTCAGCATGTTGCCGAACCAGCGCACCATCAGCATGGCAGCGCTGCGCACGAAGCCCGGCGCGGGCGGCTGCTCGACCGTCACGACGACCACGTCGGGCACGTAGAGCATGCGGTAGCCGCGCTTCAGCAGAAAGAACCAGGAGGACTTGTCGTCGCCGGTCAGGAACTTCACGCGGCCGAGCCGCCAGTGCTCGATCGAATCCTCCTCGACATGGGAGACGAAGGCCTCGTCGCAGGCGATGCGGGCGCGGAACATCGACATGCGCCCGGTCAGCGTCAGCACCCGGCCCGACAGGCCCATCGAGCACATCAGGATCTGGCGCTGGGCGAAGCGCAGCGAGTACCACTCGCGGAAGATCTCCCGCCCCTCCACCTCGCAACTCTCGTCCGTGGTCAGGGCGCCGACGTCCGGCGAGAGCGCGAAGAAGGGCGCGCAGCGCTCGACCAGGTCGGGCGGCACGATGCTGTCGCCGTCGATCACCGCGACGGTGTCGTTCGGGCCGGGCTCCCGCGCCGCGATGGCGCGGAAGCCGTGGGCGAGGGCGTCGCGCTTGCCGGACCCGGCGATGCGCACGACCACGAGGTGCACGTTGCGGTCGGCCCGCTCCCCGGCGACGAAGCCGAACAGGCGGCGGATCAGCCGCTCGTCGCCCATCTCGACGATGGAGGCGACGACCGTGGCGCCGGCGGGCGCGGCGAGCGCGGCCTCGAAGGCGGCGCGGTAGACGCGCGTGGTGGTGCGGGCGTCGATCCGGAAGCTGGTGACGAGCAGGAAGGCGTGCCCGACCCCGTCCGGCGCGTCGCCCGCGCGCCGCCGCATCGCCGGGAAGGCGACCTTGCGGTACCAGAGCGAGCGCGCGAAGTGGGTGAGGCCCCAGCCGTAGCGCCAGAGCCCGATGGTGCCGATGGCGAGCACCGCGCCGCGGTGCTCGGCCATCCACGCCTCGGCCGGGAGAGCCAGGACGAGCGCGGTCAGCCCGGTGAGGTAGGCCGCGTGCGCCCAGACGCTCTCCAGGGGATCACCAGCAGATGCCCTGGTAGTTGCCATTGAGCCGCTCCATGCCCGGAATGCGCACCAGGTCGACGACCTTGATGTCCTCGTGCACCTTCTCGAGGATGCGCGAGGAGGCCCTCTGGCGGTCGCTGCCGATCACAACGGTGTCGGCGCGCGACAGCATCTGCTCGATGTCGTCGGTGACGAAGGCGTGGAGGTGGGCGATGGTGGAGCGGGTGTAGCTGTTGCCGACCGACTTCTTGATGGTCGGGTCGTAGATGGTGATGTCGTAGCCCTTGCCGTAGAGCTGCTCGGCGAGGGAGACGAGCGGGCTCTCGCGGACGTCGTCGGTGTCCGGCTTGAAGGTCAGGCCGACCAGCCCGATCTTGCGGCGGCCGCTCTGCTCGACCATCCGCAGCGCCTTGTCGAGCTGGATCTCGTTGGCCTCCAGCGCGGCGTCGAGGACGGGCGTGCCGAGGTCGTGCTCGCGCGCCTTGTAGCGCAGCGCCCGGAGGTCCTTGGGCAGGCACGAGCCGCCGAAGGCGAAGCCGGGCTTCATGTAGGCGGAGGACATGTTGAGCCGCTTGTCGGCGCAGAGGATGTCCATCACCTCGTGGCCGTCGATTCCCACCGCCTTGCAGATGTTGCCGATCTCGTTGGCGAAGGAGATCTTCAGCGCGTGCCAGCAGTTGTTGGTGTACTTGACGGCCTCCGCAGTCCGCACCGTGGTGAGGATCGGCTTGGCCGGCAGGTGCGCGCAGAGCGCCTCGAGCCGGTCCATGGTGGTCTCGTCGTCCTGGTAGCGGCCGAAGACGATCGCGCCGGGCGAGTAGTGGTCCTTGATCGCGTTGCCCTCGCGCAGGAACTCCGGGTAGTAGCCGACGCCGAAATCCCTGCCGGCGACCTTGCCGGAGACCTTCTCGAGCGTCGGGATGACGATGCGCTCCATCGTCCCCGGCAGGATGGTCGAGCGCATCACCACCGAATGGAACGCGTCCTTGCCGGCGATCGCCGCGCCGATCGCCTCGGCCGCCGCCACCACGTAGGTCGTGTCGATCGAGCCGTTCGGCCGGCTCGGGGTGCCCACGCAGACCAGGGAGACATCGCTGGCGTGCACCGCCTCCGCCGTGTCGGATGTGGCGCGAAGCCCGCCGCTGGCGACCGCGGAGGCGGTGAGTTCGTCGAGGCCCGGCTCGACGATGGGCGAGCGTCCCGCATTGAGTCCGTCGACCTTGGCGAGGTTCGTGTCCATCGCCACCACCTCGTGGCCGTCCGCCGCGATGCAGGCGGCCGAGACGGCACCCACATACCCGATACCGAATATGCTGATCTTCATGGAACCCCCTGCCAGCAGCGCACCGGCCGATCCGGCGCCGTCGACAGGAAGGCTAGGCCCGGACCCCCTTCCGACTCAAGTATACCGGCGGAGAATACATGCAGCAATATTGAGCATGAACGTAATTTGCGTCTATATTCAGAAACATTTGGATAATAAATGGTTTTTTAAGCACCAGGATAAAGTTATGATCCCATAAAATTCTTCGGTTTAGCGATATCGGTGTGGGTTGCTGGCAGCCGGGCGTCGGCAGCAGGCGGGTTCCTCTGTCGGTGCTGCCGTTCATACTGCGCAAACCACAGGTCCGCGCCGGCCATGTTGCACCGCGATGACAATGGTTACCGGATCTGTACCGGATTCGCGGAGTCGCGGCAGTCATTCGGTTCGATCACATACAAATCAAGGGTTGTATACTCGGCGACGCCTCAAAAACAGGCAGCCGAATCGTGGCGGAAACGGGGCGGATCGGATTCGCGCCGACCCGATTGTCGGACATGTACACCGGGGCAACAGCCTCCGGCGGGCGGAGTTCAATTCAATTTGTATGGTAGTTTCGAAGCAACTTGGAGCAGTTCGGCGACTTCTTCCTCCGCCGCAGCGCTCTGTCCGGCATCGACCACGCCATCGGCAGCCGTCGCCTGGCCATGCACCCATGAAGTGTGGACAGCGACTGCCCACGAGGACCGAAGGCCGGATGCGGTTCGGCCGGGGCGGCGGGCGGTTGAAGGTCCGGACCTGCGCCGGCGGGACGCGGCGGGGGGCCCCGATCGGCGTTCGATCCAATTCGACGGGTGTTCCGAACCGTTCGGCAACCCTCCCGCACGATCGGCCGAAAACTTTGCGCCGGTGTCGTGCCTGGGAGTTCTACTTCGGAATATCATTCGCGCGTCCGGCATCGGCGCGGAGTCGATCGACGGGAGAGCGGGGCGCGGCCGCGGCCAGCGGACCGCAGGCCCGGCGCCAGGGAAAGCCGGGAACGGGCAAGGACCACGACCGACACGGGAGACGGGCGCCGGACGGCCGGCGCCCCTGCGACGGAGTGGACGATCCATGGAAACGAGTGCGCGCGCATTGACGGAAACGGAATGGCGGGTCCTCCTCGACATCGGGGCCTTCGACGTCGGCTGGATACGCATGGACGCGGAGACGCTGGAGCGGCTCGCGGCGGTCGGCCTCGTGGACCTGGGGCCCGGCAAGCGCCCCCGGCTGACCTGGACGGGCCGCGAATTCGTCGAGCTGCGCCTCAGCGGCCTTTTCCACATGGTCGGCGGCCCGGCGCAGGGCGCAGTGCCATGAAGCGGCGCGTGGCGGTCGCGGCGGCGGCGATGCTGGTCATGGCCCAGCCGGCGGGCGCGGTCGGGCAGTCGCGCTTTCCCGGCGAGAACGAACTCGTCCGCGGGCGCTGGCACGAGGATCGGGGCGACCTCGGCACGGCCCGGTCGATCTACGAGGGCATCATCCTGCGCCGCCTCTCCGAGCGTGCGGCCCGCGCCGCGGGCGACCGCCTTGTCGGGATCGCCCGTCGCTCGGGCGACGTCGGTCTCGAGATGCGCTGGCTCGAGGCGCTCGCCGCGGCGGGCGAGGCGAACCGCTTCGCCGAGCTTGCGAGCCGCGCCCGCGAGACCGGCGTGCTGCCGCCCGCCTTCCGGCAGATGGCGACGGGCTACGAGGCGGCGGCGCTGGAGTATCCCTCCGCGGGCCTTGCGATCTTCCTCGCCGAGCGTGCCGAGGCCGGCGAACTTGCCGCGACCGGCGTCATCAACCCCGGCGCGCTGTTCTGGTGGCGCCTGGCGCTGTCGCGCGGGTCCATCGGGGCGGTCGAGCCCGCCGCCGCCGCCCTCGCGCGGGAAGGCCGGACCGGCGAGGCGGCGGCGCTGATCGTCGCCCACGACCCGCTGCGGCTGGCTGACCGGATCGACAGGCTGGCGCGCGACCTCGCCCTCGGCCGGGCCGGCGCCGCGGCCGAGCGCGCGGGCGCGGCGGCGCTCCTCGACTACCTGCCGGCGCCCGTCGCGGCAGAAACGGCGGCGAAGCTCACCCGCGAGGCGGGGGCGGCCGGGGACATCGACGGCGCGCTGTTCTGGCTCGCCCGCTCCGGACCCGGGGCGACCGGCGCCGGCCTGCTCGCCCGCCTCCACGGCGCGGCCCGCGGCGAGGCGGCGAAGGCGAGGATCCTCGGCGAACTGGAAGCCCGGGCGGCCGCCGGCGATACGGAGGCGGCGGCGGCCGCCGCCCGGATCCGGCTCGAGGCGGGCGGCGCGCCCGACGCCGACACGGTCGGCTTCCTGCTCGTCGCCGCCTCCGCCGGCGAAGCGGGCGCGGCCGACCGGCTGGTCGGGCTCGTCGGCCGCCTCGCGCCCGGCGCTCCCGGGACCGCGGCGGCGCTCGCGGTGGTCGAAAGGGCGGCCGGCGAGGGCGATGCGGTCGCCATGACGGTGCTGGCGCGGCTCGCCGCGACCGGCGGCCCCGTGGTGGTCGACGCCGACGCGAGCCGTCGCTGGTATCGGCTCGCCGCCGAGGCGGGAAGCGCCGAGGCCCAGTACCGGACCGGGCTCTCGATGAGCCTAGACCCGGCGGCGGACCCGGCCGCCTCGCGCGGCTGGCTCGCCCGCGCCGCCGGCCAGGGCTATGCACCCGCGGTCGCGGCCATCGCCGGCCTCGATGCGTCGGATCCGGCCGGGCAGGCCTCGCCGTGACGCGCCGGCTCCCCCGCGCCACCATCGCCGCGGCGGCCGCCGTCGTCTGGCTCGCCGGCTCGGCCCCGACCGCCGCCGCCGGCCTCGGCCTCGAGGCGACCTGCGCCGGGATCTCCGGCCCGATGGCAATGCCGGCGACCTTCTCGAAATACGCCTGGAGCGACGACAGCCGCTCGGTCGCGGATCCGGCGGCCGCCTCCCGGCGGCAGCGGCAACTTGCCGACATCCGCGCCTTCGTCGCCGGGATCGGCGATCTCGCCTCCCGCTACCGCGCGGGCGGGGAGGAGGGGGGAGCCGCCGCCAGGTGTTTGATGATGCGGCTCGCGGAGTGGGCCGCGGCAGACGGGTTCCTGGGGCTTTCCACCGAGGACGCGTTCCTCAGCCGGGACGTGCTGGTGACCGACCTCGCCCGCGCCTATGCGGCCGTGGAGGCGGCGCCGGTCGAGGACGTCGACCGGGCGGCCGTGCGGGACTGGTTCGGCCGCATCGCCCGCGACACGATCGCCTTCTACGAGTTCGCCGCCGGTCCCCGCAGCCGGGCCAACAACCACCGCTACTGGGCCGGCGTCGCGGTCGGCACCATCGGCGCCGTCAACGGGGACGCGGTGCTGAGGCGCTGGGCCGTCGACACCCTTCGGATGGGCCTTTGCCAGGTGCGATCGGACGGTGCCCTGCCTCTGGAACTCGCCCGCGGCCGCCGCGCGCTCGAGTACCACGTCTATGCGCTGAGGGCCTTGACCGAACTCGCCGCCGTGGTGGGCGAGGCCGGCGCCGACGGGCTGGGCGGCTGCGAGGGCGGCATGGAGAGGCTGCGGCGGTTCGTCCTCGCCTGGGCGGCCGGGGACGCGCCGGACGGCGCGCCGCCCCAGGAGACCCTCCCCGGCGCCTCCCGCCGCTTCGTCGCGGAACTCCCGGGAAGCTGAGGAACCGCCCGGTCTGCCGGACGGCAAGCAAGCGGCCCGCGGCGAAGTCGCCGGCAGCTACTCCATCCGGGACACGATCCATTAAGCCGGAGGAGCCGTTACCCGAGCCCTGATCAGGAGCGTGGACCCGGCGAGCGGTGCAGCACGTGACCAGTTCCTGACTCACTGCCAGAGAGTAGATCGCATCAACCCGAAAACCAGGAGCTGTATGCCCGTCGCGACCTGGAGCACGCCGAACACGGCGCCTGGGACGAGGAGCGGCGGCATGCCGATACGCGCATGCACCAGTCTCCGATCAGCGTGGCGCCGAAGGTCGCGGTGGCCATCATATTCGCGACCTGCTTCCCCCAGTCGCGACTTGAGATCGCCGACGTGGTCGCACTCATCCTCGTCGCCAACTGACCGAGGCCCGCCGTCACCCCGGCGAAGAGGGGTATCACGCCCAGGGGGCCCATCATCATGAAGACGAGGGTCGCGAGAACCGGCAGGGGAAGTGTCTGATCGACCACTTGGCATCTCTGCGTCAGAACGTCCAGTAGAGGCTCGCCTGGAGCGACAGCCAGGGTTCGTCGGCGCCGACGTCGCGCAGCGCCCTGCCGGGCAGCGCCACGGATCCGAGGCTCTGGAGGAAGAGGTTTTCGTTGATCGCCCACCGCGCCGAAAGGGTGAATTCGTTGCCGATGTCGAGCGAGGAGAGCGTGGAGAGCGCGGGATTGGAGCCGAGGTTGTTCTCCTCGGCGGCCCGCAGGAGATGCCAGTCCAGCGTGATGTTCAGCCGCGGGTCGGGCGTGACGTTGAACTGGAGGCGGTGCACGGCGAGGTTGGAGTTGGAGGTGAGCTTCCCGAAGTTGATGCCCTGGAGCCAGTTCCCGAGCCCGGTCGAGAGCAGCGGGTCGAAGCGCTCGTAGCGCGCCGTCGCGGGATCGTCGCCGCTGAAGTAGGAGAAGCGGTAGGAGAGGCTCGGCGTCCACGGCAGGTCGACGGCGCGGTAGCCGATCAGCGCGTAGCCGCCGTAGGTGGAGATGTCCTCGTCGGGGTGGAACTGGTGGGCGAGTTCCCCCTCCAGCCACATGCCGGGCTGCCCGAAGGCTCCCGACCACCGGCCGTGGCCCGAGACGGTGACCAGCCCCTCGCGGTCCAGGCGGCGCCCGTCAGGGGTGGCGAAGGTCGAGTCCGAGCCGGGAACCGTGATCAGGCTGGCGTCCAGCGACAGGCCGGTCGCGAGCGTGCGGCGCAGGTTGACGCCCGCGAAGGTCGAGTTGCTCTCCAGCGACTCCAGTTCGTTCGGATCGATGTAGAAGACCTTCAGCGCCCAGTCGTCCAGGCTGATGTCGCCGACCATGGAGAAGTCGTTCGCGTTCCGCGCGCCGAGGTAGGTCGCCCCTCGCCCGTCGATGTTCGCCGACCCTCGCACGAAGTGGATCAGGAAGCCGTCGTTCAGCGTCACGTTCTGGCGGCCGAGGCTGACGTTGGCCGTCAGGTCCCGGTCGGGATCGACATAGAGAAGCCCGGCATAGGCCTTCTCCACCGCCGTCGCGATCCTCGCGTCGTCGCGATAGATGTCCTGGCCGGCGGAGCCGGAGGTGATGCCGGTCAGCGCGCCATAGGCATAGAAGGGGCTGTCCCCGAGCTGCGTCGCGCCGCCGATGCCGTACTCGACGAAGGCCTCGGTCCAGGTCGCCTGGCGGCCAGGGAGGTCGCCGGCGATCGGGCTGGAGCCGGCGAACAGCGCCGGGGCTCCGAACCAGGCGTTGGTGTCGGCGTAGACGCCGTTGCCGCCGGTGAGGATCGCGGTCACGAAGCTGCGGTCGGTGCGCACGATGACGGGGAAATCGCCCAGCTGCCCCCTGACGATGCCCTCCACGACGCCGGGTCCGTCGGGCCCCACCGTGTCGACCTCGACGAGGAGGACGATCGACCCGTCGCCCCTCTCGAGCAGCGACGGTTCCAGCGCGCCTGTCCCGATCCGCGAGCGCAGGGCGGAGAGTCGCGTCGCCACCGCGACCCGGTCGTAGCCCGAGCCCGGGAGCGCGGCGAGGGAGGAGCGGACCAGCTTGACGACGGCGTCGTCGCGGGCCGGGTTTCCGCTGCCGTTGCGCAGCTCGACCCGGACCTCCCCGATCACCGCGCCGCTGGCGCGGCCGGACAGCGGGATCGCCGACACGCCGGAGGCCGGGCCCGAGCCGTCCTGCGACGCGGCGGGGGACACGGCGGCGACCAGCGCCGCCGCCATCACGGCCGGGCCGACCTTGTGGCCGAGCTGGCCAGGACCGCGCCCTGGACGCAACACGCGGACGATCCGGCGGATGCTGGTCACTCAGGCTTCAGCCGGATCCGCCGGCCCCCGCCAGCCACCTGGATCGTCTGGCCGGACACCCATCCGCCGGCGCGCGAGGCGAGCCAGAGGAAGGCGTTGGCGACATCCTGGGGCGCCCCGGCGCGGCCGGTCAGGTTGTCCGGATGGGCGAGCGCATGCTGGGCGGCCTCGTCGAGGCCGGCGGCCGCATAGCCCTCGGTGAGCACCGTTCCGATCAGGATCGTGTTGACCCGGACCTGCTTGGCGAAGTAGTGGGCGACGCCTAGCATCAGGTGGTTGAGCGCCGCCTTGGCGGCCGAGTAGGCGAGGAAGTCGAAGGCGGGCATCACGCCGACGAGCGACCCCGAGTTGGTGACCGAGGCGTTCTCGGCCATGAGGAGATGCGGCCTGCAGGCGGCGGTCATCCTGAGCGCCGACAGGGTGTTCAGCCGATAGCTCTGGATCATCTCCTCGGCCGGAATGGCCAGCGGGTCGTCGTGGGCGCGGCCCCAGCCGACGTTGTTGACCAGCGTCGAAACCCCGCCGAACGCCTTCACGGTCGCGCCGACGCAGGCATCGATCTGCGCGTCGTTGGTGACGTCGCAGGCCATCCCGATCACCTCGGAACCGGTCTCGGCGCTGATCGCCCGCGCGGTGGCCGCCGCCTTGTCGCCGTCGAGGTCGGCGATCATCACCCTGGCCCCCGCTCCCGCGAAGGTCCGGGCGATCGCCTCGCCGATGTTCTGGGCGCCTCCGGTCACGATCGCGGCATGGCCGCCCATCCTGAAGTCGGCGAACGAATCGAAGCTGGTCATTGAGCATGCCCTCTTGCCTGAAGACGCCGCGATGGCGGCCGGGTCGGGTGTTTCTGCGGATGCGACGGAGCGCCCTCGCAGCGCCGCCCCCTCGGTCCGGTCTCAGCCGGATGAGGCCTGCGGCCTGGCGGGTCCGCGCGGCGGTTGCCGCTTACCCCTCAGTCGAGTTCCTGGATGCCGCCGCCGGACACCGTCAGCACCTGCCCGCTCACCCAGGCCGCCGCGGGCGAGCAGAGGAACAGGGCCGCGTTGGCCATGTCCTCGGGCTTGCCCAGCCGCTTCAGGGGCGTGTGCTTCAGCATCTGCGCCTCGACCTGCGGGTTGAGCACGGTCGCCAGCGCGGCGGTCATCGTCGCGCCCGGGGCGATGGCGTTGACGCGGATCCCCTTCGGTCCGAGATCGAAGGCGACGTTCCGGGTGAGGTGGTTCTCCGCGGCCTTGGAGGAGCCGTAGGACGCCATGCGGACGTTCTTGTTCTCGCCGGCCATCGAGGAGATGTTCAGGATCGCTCCCCCGCCGGCTGTCTCCATGTGCGGGGTCGCCAGCTGCATCAGCCGGAACACCGAGAAGACGTTGAGCTCGTAGGCCCAGTGGAAGTCGCCCATCGGCATGTCGAAGGGCTTCGGCCCGCCGCCGCCGGCGTTGTTGACCAGGATCGTCAGCTTGCCGAAGGAGGATACCGCCGTTTCCACGACAGCGGCGAGATCCTCCTCCCGGGTGACGTTGCAGGCGACGCCCACGGCCTTGCCGCCGGCGGCCGTGATCTCGGCGGCGACGGTCTCGGCGGCATCGCCCTTCAGATCGCTGACCACCACCGACGCACCGGCCCCGGCGAAGGTGAGCGCGATGGCCCGGCCGATGCCGGCGCCGGCCCCCGTGACCACGGCGACGTCGCCGTCCAGCCTGAAGGCGTTCGCGTCGAACATGCCTGTCTCCCTCGCCTCCGCCGAATGCGGACGTGCCAACCTAAGTCGGCGGCGAGTGTGTCGAGGTCATTCGCGAGCGCAATGGATTGGGTGCTCATTCTGAGCAGGCAACCGGCTTATGTCAGGCGCCGGATGGACCCGGGCGGCTGGGGCCGCGCCCGGGTTCACCCGATCAACGCTCCAGATCAGTCAGCGCGCTCACAAGACGTGCTACCCGCGCGATCGAGCGGTGGTCCAGGGCGCTGAGGTCGGTTCGGGCCCGTGCTTCTCCCTCGACAAATCTGATCCGCCACGACCCGTTCTCTGTCTGCTCGATCCATCCGCTCGCCGCGAGAGCCGCCAGTTTGCGTCGGATGGTCTGACGCGGAATACCGGTGAGGTCGGACAGCCGACTGGCGGAAACCGCGCCCGAATCCGCCTGCGCGACGATGGGATCCGGCGCATCCACGCGGCGAACCCAGTGCAGCGTCGCCTGTCCGATCACCGCCAGGATCAGCATCTTCTGAAGATCGCCGCCGAACTGGCGTGAGCAATCCACGAGGTGCTCGGTCAGGAACTGAACATACGCATACTGAAAGGCACGGTAGCGATCCCGAAACACAGCTTCCAGCCGCTCGGCGCGGGTTGCGGCCTGATCGCTCGATCCGCCCGGCGGTTTTTCACCGTGCCTCATCATCACCCCCATCCATGCCTCACGTCGAAATTGTTCGCAGGGCAACAAAGTCAACGAGACCTTCGGCGGTCGCACTCTGGCAGCTCGCGGGAGGTGGTCTCTCGAAGGAGCCAAACCCCGCGTCGCTCAAAATGAGCAGCAATCGCATTGACCCCCACGAAGGGCTCAATGACTTTCGTCGGCGACGAAACGAGGAGTGCGCGGCAGCGGCGACGACGCCGACGATGCGAAGTCGGCCCGAACCGAGGAACAGACAGAATGGTCAGAAGGCACTTGGCGATCACCTTGCTTGCCAGTCTAGCCCTCGCCGGCGCAGCCAACGCGGACGAGCTCGCCGACGGGTTTTCCGAGGCGGACCAGAACGGCGACGGCGGCCTCGATGTCGATGAATACCTCGCCGCCGTGGTCACCGCCTTCGCCGCCCGCGACACGAACGGGAACCGGCTGCTCACCGCGGCGGAACTTCCGGAGGCCTCGCGCCAGGACCTGGCGCGGATCGACCGCGACGGGGACGGCCGGATTTCCGTCGGCGAGGCGGCCGGCGACCGCATCGTCCGGTTCTTCGACGCCGACGCCAACAACAACGGCCTGCTGACGCTCGCCGAACTGCGTGGCTACATCGACAGCTTGGACAGGGGGGCGAGCCGATGAGCCGCCGGATCGGATGGGGTGCCGCCGCGCTCGCGGCGTTCATGCTGGCGAGTTGCGCGAGCGTGCCGGTGAGCCGGGGCACGCAGGGCGCGATCCTCGGCGGCGCGACGGGCGCCGCCCTGGGCTCGCTGTTCGGCGGGGGCTCGGGCCGGGTCGTGGCGACGGGCGTCGGAGCCGTCGTGGGCGCCATCGCCGGCCGCGAGATCGCCTACCGGCGCTGAAGCACTAGCGGCCGACGCCTGGGGCGACCATCGCACCCGCGGGGCGGGACATCCGCGTCGGCCGGGCTCCGGTCCGACCGAAGCGCGGGTATGGCCGGGACCGGGCCATAACCGGCGCCTCCCGATGTCCATGGGCGCGGCCCGCATACGGCCGACGTCCGCAATCTGGCCAACGGAGTATCGCGTGTCATCGATCAGTCCAGACCTTGCCGGCGAGCCGCAGGTTCTCAAGGGCGCCCTCGTCTCGGGCGCGATCAACGCGGTCATCAACGGCGCCATCCAGTGGTACCTCCTCGCAGGCCATTCTCCCCTGCCCCTCACGGTGGACGGGATCACCAATGACGAGCATACGGTGTTCGGCGCCGCGGTGCCGCTCGCCGTCAGCCTCGCGATGATCCTCACGGCGGTCGGCTTCACCACGGTGAAGCCTCCGAAGCCGGCTTTCTATCCGACCTTCCTCTGGATGACCGTCAAGCACGGGTTCTTCGCGCTCGGCGTGGTGATCACCTTCGCGGTGCTCTGGCAGCGGATCTTCGGGTCCATCGCCGTCTCGCTGCCCGTCGCCGTCGTCATCCTCGCGCTTGTGGCCGGTGCGGCCGCCGCGATCGTCAACTATCTCACGATCCGCGCGATACACGACAGGACGTGAGACCGCGTCAGCGCCGAAGCCCCAGGAGATCCGCCGGATGAGAATGACCGCAAGTTGCCTCGTCGCCGTGATGCTCGCCCTGGCTCCGGCTCACGCGCAGGATGACGGAGACGATGACGCGGCCTTCGACGATGCGCTCAAGACCTACGGCTACACGGGCGGCGCCGCCTGGCAGTGTGCCGAGGAGGGCGCGAAGAACGCCGTGATTGCCGATGCGATGCGGGTTTTCAACGGCCTGGCGCAGCTGTTCGGAACGGACCGCGCGTTCTTCTTCTCCGCGGCCTTCGGCGCGGGGACCGTGGACCAGATCGACACCGCCTCCTGCGAGCAGTACGCCGCGGACTTCGCCGCCGGCCTCGAGCCCGGGATGAAGGCGGAGGACGGGCAGTGATCCGGCTCGCGATCCTGCTTACCCTGCTGTTCGCCGCGGTGCTTGCGCAGACCGCGGTCGCGCCCCTGCCGGCGGAGGCGAAGTCGCCGCGCTGGGAGTATCGGGAAGGGCGCGGCGAGATCGCGCGGGAGAGGCGCGAGATGCGCCGGGATATCATGCGCTCCAAGTCGCGGGGCGAGGCGCGCCGCGCCTTCCGCGAGGGCATGCGCGAAATCGGCCGCGAGAGGCGCGAGATGCGCCGGGAGATCCGCCGGTCGGTGAAGCGACGGTTCGTCGGCCGGGTGGTCGCCGGCGTCGTGCTCGGCACCATTCTCCGGGCAGGGGTGGCAGGCCGGGTTCCGCCGCGGCCGAGCCCCGACCTCTGCTGGTTCTGGAACGACCGGTCAATGACGTCCGGCTACTGGTACTACTGCCGCGGCGACTGAGGACAGCGGCGCGGACTGCGGTGTTGCGGGTCCCGGGCCCAGGCCGGCGGGGCTCGCTGAGCCGGCCGCGGCCCGGGCGGTCGCCTGACCCGGGCACCCCTAAGCACGGCGGCGGGAGCCATACGCACCAGCCAACCGGCCACAGGGCCGATACATCAGTGCCGGCCGGCTGCAGTGGCCGCCGGTGGAGCCACGGCTGCCCAGGGCAGGCTCCACGCGCCGACGGGCGCGGATGCTTCGACCTCCTCCCTCTGTACATCAATGACGCGAGGCGCAGGGGGGCAGACGGGGCGCCAGGAGGCGCGGCGGCATCCCCCTTGCGGGCCTCGATTTGAACCAGCGCCGTACGATCGCGATCGCGACCCGATGCTATCCGGGGCCAAGGAAAAACCGGGAGCTGACCGCAGCTACTTTGCGGAATTGACCACGAAGCCTTGAAGGCGGGTTCGGTCGAGTACGACAATGCCTCGGTAGTCGGTCTCGATGAATCCTGGCGAGCATCCGCAGGATCGTGCCTTTGTGAGGTCGTGCCGGGCGTCTACCAGACCCGGGGCATGGACCTTGCCAACATGACCTTCGTGCGCGGGCGGACGGGCTGGATCGTCGTCGACCCGATCACCACGACCGAGACCGCGCGCGCCTCCTGGGAGCTTCTTCAGGCGCATGTGGGCGAGGGGATCCCCGTGTCTGCGGTGATCTACACCCACACCCATATCGACCATTGGGGCGGCGTGCGGGGCCTCGGCCTCGACGCCGGAGACGTGGCCTCGGGCCGCGTGCCGATCATCGCGCCCGAAGGCTTCCTCGACTTCGCCGTCTCGGAGAACGTCTACGCCGGCAACGCCATGGGCCGGCGGCTGTTCTACCAGTATGGCACGCTCCTTCCACCCGGCCCGCATGGGTTTGTCGGGGTCGGCCCCGCGGCCGAGGTTCCCGCGGGGGCGACCGGCCTGATCGCGCCCACGCGCCTGATCTCGGAGAAGTTCGAGGAGGTGCAGGTCGACGGTATCCGCGTCGTCTTCCAGAACGCGCCGAACACCGAGGCGCCGCGGACCATGAACGTCTTCTTCCCCGAGCTCAAGACGCTGTTCGTGGCCGACATGATCTTCGCCACGCTGCACAACCTCTACACGCTCAGGGGCGCGCAGGTGCGCGACGGGCTGGCCTGGTCGAAGTCGCTGAACGAGACGCTCCTGCGCTTCGGCCCCGGGACCGAGGTGATGTGCGCCGGGCACAACTGGCCGCGGTTCGGGCGCGAGCGGGTGGCCGATGTGATTCGGGCGCATCGCGACATCTACGCCAACCTCAACAACCAGGCGCTGCACCACGCCAACCAGGGCGTGACCATCAACCAGATCCACAACGTCTACAAGCTGCCGCAGGCGCTCGAGGACAAGTGGTTCGTCCGCGGCTATCATGGCCATGTCACGCACAACGCCCGCGCCGTGGTGCAGCGCTTCCTCGGCTTCTGGGATGCGAACCCCGCGACCCTCGTGCCGCTCTCGCCCGAGGATTCGGCGCCGCTCTATGTCGAGATGATGGGCGGGGCCGAGCGGATCATCGCCCGGGGGCAGGAGCTCTACAATTCGGGCGACTACCTCCTGGCGATGGAGATCGTGAACAAGCTCGTGCAGGCCGAGCCGAAGAACCAGGCGGGCAAGGACCTGCTCGCGGATGTCTTCGAGCAGCTCGGCTACCAGTCCGAATGCGGCGGGCACCGCAATTCCTACCTCGCCGCGGCCTACGAACTGCGCTCGGGGATCCCCGAGGGCGAGGTCGTGGGCGCGGGTCCGGATGTGGTCCGCGCGATGTCGACCGAGCTGTTCCTGAACTTCCTCGGAA
The DNA here is from genome assembly GCA_041687675.1 of Pleomorphomonas sp. Taxonomy (GTDB): domain Bacteria; phylum Pseudomonadota; class Alphaproteobacteria; order Rhizobiales; family Pleomorphomonadaceae; genus JAWLBM01. The sequence goes on from JAWLBM010000003.1 coordinate 171,493, forward strand.
TCAAGATGGACAGCAGCCGGGCCGAGGGGCTGGGCTTCACCATGAACCTGATCACCCCGGACACCGGCGAGACCTTCCTCGTGGAGCTGTCGAACGCGACGCTCAAAAACATCGCAGGCTACACGGCCGAGGATGCCGACCTGACGCTGACGGTGAACCGCGCCGATCTGGAGAACGTCATGTCCGGCGAGGCGACCCTTGACGCGCTGCTGGCCGACGGCACGGCGACCTTCGAGGGCGACATCGGCATCCTCGGGAAACTCGCTGCGCTGATGGTGGAGTTCGACCCGCGCTTCCAGATCATGCCCGGGACGAAGCTGCCGGGCGACGGGAGCGTGGCCGACCCCTTCGAGGCCACGGTCGGCCAGGTCATTCCCGAATGAGGGCCGGGGGTTGAGAGGACCGGCCGTGAACACGGCTGACGCACCTTTTCGCGCCGCCGCCCATGGCGGCCCTTGCCCGCGGGCGCACAGGCGCAGGAGGCCGCGCCAGCCCCCGTGTCGGTCGTGATCTTCGTCTCGGACGGCGCCAGTTTCGAGACGTGGGGTGCCGGCGCCCGCGGGGCCCTTCTTCCTCGATACACGCCACCACTCGCCCCGCGCCCCGATCCTGACCAGCGACTGGCTCCCGTCGCCGGTCGTTGCAAGGTGATCCGGTGGCGGATACGGTTTCGCGTCCTTCGCGGATGCCGGCGCATGTTGTCGGTTCGGCGGAGGACGCGCGACCCCTTCACAACACTACCGCCGCCCCCGAGGGCCGCAAGACGGAGACCTGCTTGACCAGCGACGAACGGGGTGTGGCACGACGGCGGGAGATGGGGTGGTTGCGGGTGCCCGCCGCGCTCCTGACGGTACTTCTGGTTCTCGTGCTCCTGAAGATCGGCCAGCCGGTCCTCCTGCCGATCCTTCTGGCGGTGATCGCCGTCTATGTGCTTGTCGAGACCGAGGCCGCGCTCGCCCGGCTGCCGGGCCTCGGGCGGCTGCCGCGGTTCGTCCTGCGCGGGCTCATCCTCGTCCTCTTCCTCGCGCTCCTGTTTGGCTTCGGGCTGGTCATCCAGGGAACGCTCCGCGAGATCGCGGCGGCGGCCCCGCGCTACGAGGCGAATCTCGATGCGATGATCGCCGCCTTTGCTGACCGCCTCGGCGTCGACGGCGCGACACTCTGGGAGAAGATCGCAACCGAGGTCGCCGAGGCCGTCGACCTGCAGAGGATGATCGGCGCGGCGCTTCTCTCGCTCGGCAACTTCGGGCTGATGCTGTTTCTCGTCGCCATCTACGCGAGCTTCCTCATGGCCGAGCGGGTTGCCCTGCCCGAGAAGCTCTCCCGCGCCTTCGCCTCGCCCGAGAACGCCGTGCGCGCCGCACGCATCGTGGCGGAGATCAACGACGGCATCGGGAGCTACCTCGCCACGAAGACCCTGATCAACGTCATCCTCGGCGTCCTGTCCTACGGAATCCTTCTCCTCTTCGGCGTGGACTTCGCGCTGTTCTGGGCGCTGGTGATCGCGCTCCTGAACTACATCCCCTATCTTGGCTCGTACCTCGGGGTGGCCTTCCCGGTCTTGCTGAGCCTCGCGCAGTTCGGCGATCTCGGCGCGACGCTGATGCTCATGGCCTGTCTCACGGCGGCGCAGCTCTGGGTGGGGAGCTGGCTTGAACCGAAGCTGGTCGGGCGCACGGCAAACCTGTCGCCCTTCGTGGTGCTGGGCGCGCTCGCGGCCTGGTCCGCGCTCTGGGGCATCCCCGGCGCGATCTTCGCGGTGCCGCTGACCTCCATGATCGCCATCGTCTGCGGCGCCTTCGAGCAGACCCGGTGGGTGCCGATCCTGCTGTCGCAGGACGCGCGGCGCCTCGATCCGGCCTCGCCGGCCGCTGAACGGGCGGAGACGTGATGGTGCGGATGCCGTTCAAGGCGACGCGCGTCGTTCCCCGGGGACTCGGATCCGCGCCCGGGAGCCCGGCCTTGTGGCCCTGACGGCGGCCATCATCGTCATGGCGGCCACCTTCTACGGGATCGTCGAGGGTTGGACCTTTATCGATGCGATGTTCTTTTCGGTGGCGACGATCTCGACCGTCGGCTACGGCGACATGGTCCCGGAGACCGTCGCCGGCCGCGTCTTTCCGGTTACAGCCGCAAACCACGGCCCCCCCCCGCGAGGAGCAGCCGGCTACCGCTGGCGGAATGCGTTTGTGGATTCGCCCGTGGGCAAATCGGGTGATGCGTCAAATAATCAGGCTACTGATTGAAAAGACTGGCGGAGAGGGAGGGATTCGAACCCCCGATACCCTTGCGAGTATGCCGCATTTCGAGTGCGGTGCTTTCAACCACTCAGCCACCTCTCCGCGGTGCCGACAGACGGGAACAACCCGGTCGAAAGCGGCGCGGACCATACAGGCGGGAGGGGGGCTGTACAAGGGGGGTGGACCGCAGAATCGCACGGGGACGGGAGAGCGCCCGGTGGGGGGCCCAGGCCCGGTGCCCCGGCCGCGCGGGTGCGGTCGTCCACCGGGGCGGCGGCGCGTCTTCGCCGTGCCGGCGGATCGCCCGACGCCCATTGCAGGTCATCGGCCGGTCGCTCGCGCGTTGACTTCTCCCCGCGCCCGCGTGTAAAAGGCCGGCTGCGACGAAAGGACCGCCCGCCGAGGCGGCCGCGTCGCGCCCCGGCTCGCGACCCCTCAACCCGCGCCCGCTCCGGCGGGAGGGTGGGGCATTCGGCCGGGATCCATGCTGGCGTCGTCACCCGGCGGCCCGGCCAAGAACGATGAAGAAGGACAGGCAAGACCATGTTCGCAGTGATCAAGACGGGCGGCAAGCAGTACCGCGTCGCCCAGGACGACGTTCTGGAGATCGAGAAGCTGGACGCGGAGGCCGGCGCCACCGTGACCTTCGAGGAAGTGCTCCTCGTCGGCGGCGAGAGCGGCACCACCGTGGGCACCCCCGTCGTGGCGGGCGCCAGCGTGTCGGCCGAGGTGGTCGAGCAGACCCGCGCCCCGAAGGTGATCTCCTTCAAGAAGCGCCGCCGGCAGAACTCCAAGCGCAAGCGCGGGCACCGGCAGATGCTGACGGTGGTGAAGATCACCGGCATCAGCGCGGCCTGAGGCCGGCGCGACGATAGGAAACCCTCCGCCGAGGGGCGTTGCGAGCCGCGGATGCGTGGCTCCGCCCGGAGGCGGCAACCTGGTGAAGGAGTGAACCATGGCTCACAAGAAGGCAGGCGGCTCGTCCCGCAACGGTCGCGACACCGCTGGACGCCGTCTCGGCGTCAAGAAGTTCGGCGGCGAAGCCGTCATCCCCGGCAGCATCATCCTGCGCCAGCGCGGGACCAAGTGGCACCCGGGCACCAACGTAGGGATGGGCACCGACCACACGATCTTCGCCCTGACGGAGGGCAAGGTCGCCTACGCGACGAAGGCCAACGGGCGCGTCTACGTGTCCGTCGTGCCGATGCCGGCCGCAGCAGAGTAACGCCGAATGGTCCCTGAGCGGCCTCCGGCGTCCCACGGACCCGGACGGGCGCTCTAGATCGGGAGCGTTTTCGAAGGGGAGGTGGGCCGCCACCTCCCCTTTCTCGTTCCCGATGCGAGGACCTTGCGATGAGCGGACACGAAGGACGGGCGGATCCCTCCGCCGAGAGCATACGCATCGAGGCCGGCGGCCGGTCCCCCGCAGACCGCGCCCAGGGCCTCGTGCTCGAGACGCGCCGCCTCGTGCTGCGCATGCCCCAGGTGACCGACGCGCCGGCGATCGCCGAGCTCGCCGACAACCCGCGGGTGGCGCAGATGCTGGTCGGCATGCCGCACCCCTTCCGCGTCGCCGACGCGCTGGACTGGATCGCCGAGCCGGCGCCGGAGGGCGGGCAGAAACACGTGGTCGCGGTGAAGCGCGGCGACGGCGGCGCCCGGATCGTGGGGGCGGCGACGCTCGACTTCCGCCGCGGCGCCCGGCTGCCCACGCTCGGCGTCTGGTTCGGCGAGGACTTCTGGGGCCGCGGCTTCGGGGTCGAGGCGGCCCACGCGGTGATCGACTACGCCTTCCTGCATCAGGGGCACGACCGGCTGTCGTTCACCTGCCGGGTCACCAATGCCGCTGGCCGGCGGGTGATCGAGAAGTGCGGCTTCCAGTTCGCCGCCCAGGAGCTGTCGCCGTCCGCCTTCCACAATGCGGTGGTGCCGGTGGATCGCTTCACTCTCGACCGCGGCGTCTGGGAGAGCCTCCGGCGCTGGGAACCCCTCCGGGTCGCCGCCGGTGGCGACGCCGGCGGATGAGGACGGCGGCGACAGCGACGGGAGCGGACGGATGAGAGGCGAGGACGTTGCAGGCCTGAGGGCGCCGCTGATGGAGTGGCGGATCGCGACGCCTCGCCTCGACCTGCGCCCGCTCGTCGGCGCCGACGCGCCGGCGCTCGCCGAGCACCTGGCGGACCCGGAGGTGACCCGCTGGCTCGCCCGGGTTCCGCACCCCTACCGCCTCGCCGACGCGGTGAGCTTCGTCGAGCAGGCGCGGCTCTCCGCGGCGGCGGGGGCGGCGGTGACCTTCGGGCTCGTCCTCAGGGAGCGGCCCGAGGCGGGGGTGGTCGGCGTCGCCGTGGTGCACGGCCTCGGCGGGGAACCGGAGTTCGGCTACTGGCTGGCGCGCGACCACTGGGGGCGCGGGCTGATGGGGGAGGCCGCGGCGGCCGTGCTGGAGGCGGTCCGCCGGCTGCCGATCGCCCGGATCCGCTCCGGCGCCTTCGCCGGCAACGAGGCCTCGCTCGCCATCCAGCGGCGCAACGGCTTCGTCGTCACCGGCACCAGCCACCGGCTCTGCCTCGCCGAAGGCCGGATGAAGGAGCACGTCGACACCGTGCTCGAGATCGGTCCGGCAGTCGCTCCGCCCTGACCCGGGCGCGTTGCAAGCTTCGCCGGATTGCCGCATAGAAACCGCCAGGGCGCGGCGCCACGGCGCCGGAAGGACGACAGCAGAGATGAAGTTTCTCGACCAGGCCAAGGTCTTCGTGCGATCCGGCGACGGCGGCGCCGGCGCCGTCTCGTTCCGCCGCGAGAAGTTCATCGAGTTCGGCGGGCCGGACGGCGGCGACGGCGGCCGCGGCGGCGACGTCTGGGTCGAGTGCGTCGAGGGGCTCAACACCCTGATCGACTACCGCTACCAGCAGCATTTCAAGGCGAAGACCGGCGGCCACGGCATGGGCCGCAACCGCCATGGCGCCAAGGGGGCGGACGTGGTGCTGAAGGTCCCCAAGGGGACGCAGATCCTCGAGGACGACGGCGAGACGCTGGTCGCCGACCTGACCGAGGTGGGCGAGCGGGTGCTGCTCGCCAAGGGCGGCAACGGCGGCTTCGGCAACGCCTACTTCAAGTCGTCCACCAACCAGGCGCCGCGCCGGGCCAACCCGGGGCTGCCGGGCGAGGAGAAGTGGGTCTGGCTGCGGCTGAAGCTGATCGCCGACGCCGGCCTCGTCGGCCTGCCGAACGCCGGCAAGAGCACCTTCCTCAGCCGCACCACCGCGGCGAAGCCGAAGATCGCCGACTATCCCTTCACGACCCTGCACCCCGGCCTCGGCGTGGTGCGGATCGACGCCCGCGAATTCGTGCTCGCCGACATTCCCGGCCTGATCGAGGGGGCGCACGAGGGCGTCGGCCTCGGCGACCGCTTCCTCGGCCACGTCGAGCGCTGCGGCGTGCTGCTCCACCTCGTCGACGCCAGCCAGGAGGATGTGGTCGAGGCCTACAGGGTGGTGCGCGGCGAACTCGACGCCTATGGCGGCGGCCTGGAGGAGAAGCCGGAGATCCTGGCCCTCTCCAAGGTCGAGCTGGTGCCGGCGGACGATCTGAAGAAGAAGGCGCAGAAGCTGAAGCGCGTGGCCGGCAGGGCGCCGCTGCTCCTCTCCTCGATCACCGGGGAGGGCGTCACCGAGGCGCTGCGGGCGATGGCGGCGGCGATCGATGCGGCGCGCGCGGAGGAACGGGAGGCGCTCGGCGGCGGGCGGACCGGCACATGGAAGCCCTGACCGAGGCGCCCGCGGCGACGGAGGTCCGTCCCATGGCCGGCGCGCTCGCCGGCTACCGGCGGGTGGTCGTCAAGATCGGTTCGGCGCTGCTCGTCGAGAGCCAGAGCGGCGAGCTCCGCCGCGGCTGGATGGCGGCGATGGCCGAGGACGTCGCCCGGCTGGCGGCCGGCGGCGCCGACGTGCTGCTCGTCTCCTCCGGCGCCATCGCCATGGGCCGGCGGGTGATGGGGCTGAAGCGCGGGCGCCTGAAGCTGGAGGAGAGCCAGGCGGCGGCCGCCGTCGGCCAGATCGCACTCGCCCGCGCCTGGAGCGAGGCGCTCGGCGCCCGCGGGCTCACCGCCGGGCAGATCCTGCTCACCCTCACCGACACCGAGGAGCGCCGCCGCTACCTCAACGGCCGCGCCACCATCGGCACCCTCCTCAAGATGAAGGCGGTGCCGGTGATCAACGAGAACGACACGGTCGCCACCAGCGAGATCCGCTATGGCGACAACGACCGCCTCGCCGCCCGCGTCGCCGCCATGATGGGGGCGGACCTGCTGGTGCTCCTGTCCGACATCGACGGCCTCTACACCGCCCCTCCGAACGAGAACCCCTCGGCGCGCCTCATCCCCGTGGTCGAGCGGATCACCCCCGAGATCGAGGCGATGGCCGGCGGCGCCGGGTCGGAACTCTCGCGCGGCGGCATGAAGACCAAGATCGAGGCCGGCCGGATCGCCACCGTCGCCGGCACGCGCATGATCATCGCCTCCGGCAAGGTGACCGCGCCGCTCTCGGTGATCGACGCCGGCGGGGCGCACACCCTCTTCAAGGCCGAGGCGAACCCGGTCACCGCCCGCAAGGCCTGGATCGCCGGCCACCTGGAGCCACGCGGCGTGCTGGTGGTCGACGCCGGCGCCGCCCGGGCGCTCGCCCTCGGCAAGAGCCTGCTGCCGGCCGGCGTCGTCAAGGTGACCGGCCGCTTCGGCCGCGGCGACGCGGTCAGCGTGCGCGACCCCGCCGGCGTCGAGATCGCCCGCGGCCTCGTCGCCTACGACGCCGACGACGCCGAGCGGATCCGCGGCCGCAACTCCTCCGCCATCGAGGAGATCCTGGGCATCGCCGGCCGCGCCGAGATGATCCACCGCGACGACCTGGTGACCAAGGGGGAGATCGGCCCGTGACAGCCATCGCGACCGCCCGTCCGGCGACCGACGACATCGAGGCGGCCATGATGGAGGTGGGCCGGCGCGCCCGCGCCGCCGCCCGTCGCCTCGCCGTCGCGGCGGGGGAGGAGAAGAAGGCCGCCCTGGGCGCCATGGCCGCCGCCGTCCGCCGCCGGACCGGCGAGATCCTGGAGGCCAACGCGGGCGACCTCGCCGCCATGAAGGCCGCCGGGGCGAGCGCCGCCTTCGTCGACCGCGGCACGCTGACCGCGGCCCGCGTCGAGGCGATCGCGGCGGCGCTGGAGGCGATCGCGGAGCTGCCCGACCCGGTCGGGCGGGTGCTCGCCGCCTGGGAGCGGCCGAACGGGCTCAGGATCGAGCGGGTGGCGACGCCGCTCGGCGTCATCGGCATCATCTACGAGAGCCGGCCCAACGTGACTGCCGACGCCGGCGGCCTCTCGGTGATGGCCGGCAACGCGGCGATCCTGCGCTGCGGCTCCGACAGCCACGGCTCCTCCTCGGCGATCCTCGCCGCCCTGCAGGAGGGCCTCGAGGCGGCCGGCCTGCCGCGGGACGCCATCCAGCTCGTGCCGACCACCGACCGCGCCGCCGTCGGCCTGATGCTGGCGGGCCTCGGCGGGGCGATCGACGTGATCGTGCCGCGCGGCGGCCGGAGCCTGGTCGCCCGGGTGCAGGCCGAGGCGCGGGTGCCGGTGTTCGCGCACCTCGAGGGCATCTGCCACGTCTACATCGACCGCGCCGCTGACCTCGACATGGCCCGCGACATCGTCGTCAACGCCAAGCTCCGCCGCACCGGCATCTGCGGCGCGGCGGAGACGCTGCTGGTCGACCGCGCGGTCGCCGGCACCCACCTCGCGCCGATCCTCGACGCCCTCGCCGCCGGCGGCTGCCGGATCAAGGCGACGGAGGAGGTGCGGGCATTCTGGCCGAAGGCGGAGCCCGCGGGCGAGGAGGACTGGCGGACGGAGTATCTCGACGCGGTGATCTCGGTGAAGCTGGTCGACGGCGTCGATGAGGCGATCGAGCACATCGAGACCCATGGCTCGCACCACACCGAATCGATCGTCACCGGCGACGCGGCGACCGCCGAGCGCTTCATGAACCGCATCGACAGCGCCATCGTGATGCACAACGCCTCCACCCAGTTCGCCGACGGCGGCGAGTTCGGCATGGGCGCGGAGATCGGCATCGCCACCGGCAAGATGCACGCGCGCGGCCCGGTGGGCGTCGAGCAGCTGACCAGCTTCAAGTACCGGGTGCGCGGCACGGGCCAGACCCGCCCCGCATGAGCGCCGCCCCGATCGCCCGGTCCGCGCTGCCCCATGCGGCGCCCGGCCAGGCGGTCGGGCTCTTCGGCGGCAGCTTCGACCCGCCCCATGCCGGGCACCTCCACGCCAGCGAGACGGCCCTCGTCCGCCTCGGCCTCGACCGCGTCTGGTGGCTGGTGACGCCGGGCAACCCGCTGAAGGACACCGGCCGGCTGCCGTCGATGGCCGAGCGGATGGCGGCGGCGCGGGGCCTTGCCCGCGACCCGCGGATGCTGGTGACCGACTTCGAGGCGAGGATCGACACGCGCTACACCCTCGACACCGTCGAGGCGCTGGTGCGGCTTTACCCGCGGGTGAAGTTCGTGCTGGTGATCGGCGCCGACAACTGGGCGAGCTTCCATCGCTGGCAGGGCTGGCGGCGGATCGCCTCGCTGGTCGCGATCGCGGTGATCGACCGCCCCGGCTCGACGCTCCGGGCGCTCGCCTCCCCCGCCGCCCGCGCCTTCGCCGCCGCCCGGGTGCCGGAGGGCGAGGCGCGCACGCTGGCGGACCGGCCCCCGCCGGCCTGGGTCTTCCTCACCGGCCGCCGGGTGCCGATTTCCTCGACCATGCTGAGGGCGCGGAACGGTCAGACCTGAGGCGCGGGCGGGCCGAAGCGATTGGTCCCGGGCGTGCCTTCGACGAACATCAGCGCGATGATCATGATGAGGCCGAGGATCGGCACCAGCACCATGAGGTACCACCAGCCCGACCGGTCGATGTCGTGCAGGCGGCGCACGCCCACCGCGACGTAGGGCAGCAGGAACACCAGCATGATCAGCGAGGCGAGCCAGTCGCGGAAGACCAGCGACAGCGCCAGCGACAGCAGGAACACGAACAGCACGAAAACCGTGTACTCGACCTTGCCGGACCGGCCGGAGAAGTCGGTGTAGCGCGACATGGCGAGGCGGATGGCGGTCTGGACGTTCATCGGCGGAGCCCTCGATACGGTCGGACGGACATCAGAAGTCCTTGCAGCCGCATCGTCAATACGCGTCAGCCCGGGCTGCGGTTGCCGGTCCTTTGGTCGCGACCCCCGATCGCGCGTCTTGAAATCGTCGCAACCCGGGGCCACTCTCATCGTGCGGGGACCGGTTCCCCGTCGCATGTCCGGCACTCCGGCGCCGCCTCCCGGCCAAGGGACAACGCCGGCGTCAGGGCCTGTGGAACGCACGCGAACGAGTGCAGATTTGACCCTTTTCGACACGATCGAAAGGACCTACCCCTGAGTATGACACTCCCCATGGAGGGCGCGGTGAACCGCGCGCCCAACACTCCGACCGTGTCAGAGACCCGGCCGGAGGGTGAGACGGACAGGACCACCTTGCTCGGCACCATCCTCGCGAGCCTCGACGATTCGAAGGCGGAGGACATCGTGCCGATCGACATCGCCGGGAAGACCACCCTCGCCGACCACATGGTGGTGGCGTCCGGTCGGTCCCACCGCCATGTCGGGGCCATCGCCGAGCACATTCTCAAGGACATCAAGGACGCGGGCTTCGGGAACGCAACCGTCGAGGGCCAGGAGGCCGCCGACTGGGTGCTGATCGACGCCGGCGACGTGATCGTTCACGTCTTCCGGCCCGAGGTGCGGCAGTTCTATAACCTCGAGAAGATGTGGTCGGCCGACCCGGTGCCGGCGCGCGTCCACGGCTGAGGCCGAGGCGGGTCCGGAGAAGGGATCGGCGCCCGGGCGGCGGCCCGCGGCGCGGATGAGGTCTTGCGGCTGTCGGCGGGCGTGCCGCCGGCAGGGGGGAACCGAGCGCGATGCGAATCGCCATCCATGCCGTCGGACGGCTGAAGGCCGGCCCGGAGCGTGAACTCGCCGAGCGTTATCTCGACCGGTCGGAGAAGGCTGGCCGGGCGATCGGTCTTTCCGGCGTCTCCGTCCGCGAGGTGCCGGAGAGCCGCGCACGCGAGGCGCAGGCGCGCAAGGACGAGGAGGCCGCGGCCCTGCTCGCCGACCTTTCGCCGGGCGTGCTGCTGGTCGCGCTCGACGAGCGCGGCGACCTGCCGACCAGCGAGCGGTTCGCCGCCATGCTGGGCGAGGCGCGAGACCGCGGCACGCCGGAGGCGGTATTGCTGATCGGCGGCCCCGACGGCCACGGCGCGGCGGTGCTGTCGCGGGCCGGCCACCGGGTGTCCTTCGGCCGCCTCACATGGCCGCACCAGATCGTCCGCATTCTCGCCGCAGAGCAGGTCTATCGAGCGATCACGATCCTGAGCGGTCACCCATACCACCGCGCCTGACGCGGCCCGAGCAAGCGAGGACGCCGGCGACCCATGCGGTCCGTAGCCGTCAAGAGGTTGATCCGGAACGGGTGCGCGGGTCTGGTCGCCGGTGCGGTGCTGGCCGGCCAGGCGCCGGCCGACACGCGCGTGCCCGAACTCGGCGCCGACTCGAGCGACCCGGCGGTGATCGAGGCCGAGCGGACGCTGAAGGGGGCAGAGCTCGAGGCGATCCGCCGCGACATCGTGGTCGCCTCGGACCGGCAGGCGGAGATCGCCGCCGAGATCGCCGCCCTCGAGAAGGACCGGGCGAGCCTCAACGACAGCCTGCTCAGGACCGCCGCGCGGGTGCAGTCGCTGGAGGGCTCGCTGTCGGCGACCGAGGGGCGGCTCGCCCGCCTGTCCGACGAGGAGGCGACGATCCGGGCGAGCCTGGAGAACCGCAAGGAGATCCTTGCCGACGTCCTCGCCGCGGCGCAGCGAATCGGCCGCCGGCCGCCGCCGGCGCTGATCGTGCGACCGGAGGACGCGCTGGGGGCGGTCCGCTCGGCGATCGTGCTCGGCGCCGTCCTGCCGGAGATCCGCGTCGAGGCCGACGCGCTGACCGCCGATCTCGAGGCGCTGGTGGCGGTCCGGGCCGAGGCGGAGGCGGAGCGGGATCGCCTGCGGACCGACGCCACCGCGATCGGCGAGGAGGAGATGCGCCTCGCGATGCTGGTCGAGGAGAAGCGGAAGGCCGGTGCGGCGCAGGCCGAGGCGCTGGCGGCGGAGAAGGCCCGGGCGGAGGAGCTGGCCGAAAAGGCCCGCACGCTCGAAGAATTGATGAGCGCGCTCGACCGCGAACTCGCCGCCGCCACAGGCGCGCGGAAGGCGGCGGAGGAGGCGGCGCGGCTGGCCCGCCCGGCGCCGACGGACAACGGACGACTGCAGCCCGCGATCGCCTTCGGCGCCGCCAAGGGCTTGCTTTCATTGCCTGTTCGCGGTGTCACGCTGAAGGAGTTCGGCGAGGACGACGGCCTGGGCTCGCCCTCGCCGGGACTTGCCATCGCCACCCGCGCGGGGGCGACGGTGACCTCGCCGTCGGACGGCTGGGTCGTCTATGCGGGCAGGTTCCGCTCCTATGGCCAACTCTTGATACTGGACGTAGGGGACGGATATCATATCCTACTCGCTGGATTGGAGAAGATCGACGTGGAACACCGGCAGTTCGTCCTCGCCGGAGAACCCGTCGGGACAATGGGAAGCCAGCGACTTGCGAGTGCGGCGGTACCGGATCTGACTCTCAGGCAGCCGGTTCTCTACGTGGAGTTTCGCAAGGACGGCGCTTCGATCGATCCCGGGCCCTGGTGGGCGGGGTCGCAGGATCGGAAGGTTCGCGGATGATCAGGAAACTCTCGCTACTCGCTGCCGGTGCCTTCGTCGGCGCGTCCGTGTCGGTCGTCGTGCTGACCGGTAACCTGCCGGGCCTTGCTCCGGCCAATGCCGCGAGCGCCGATACCTATCGGCAGCTCAACCTGTTCGGCGACGTGTTCGAGCGGATCCGCGGCGACTACGTCGAGGAGCCGGACGAGGCGGACCTGATCGAGGCGGCGATCAACGGCATGCTGACCTCGCTCGACCCGCACTCGAGCTTCATGAACGCCAAGAACTACCAGGACATGCAGGTGCAGACCCGCGGCGAGTTCGGCGGGCTCGGCATCGAGGTCACCATGGAGGAGGGGATCGTCAAGGTCGTCACCCCCATCGACGACACCCCGGCGGCCAAGGCCGGCGTGCTCGCCGGCGACCTCATCATCGGCCTCGACGGCGAGCAGGTGCAGGGCCTGACGCTGCAGCAAGCCGTTGAGAAGATGCGCGGCCCGGTGAACACCCCGATCATGCTGACGATCCAGCGGGCCGGCGCCGAGAAGCCGATCGAGATCAAGGTCGTGCGCGACGTGATCAAGATCCAGTCGGTGCGCTCGCGGGTCGAGGACGACATCGGCTACATCCGGCTCACCCAGTTCACCGAGAAGACCTTCGACGGCCTTGAGGACGCCATCCGCGAGATCAACAAGGAGATCCCGGCGGACAAGCTGAAGGGCTACGTCGTCGACCTCAGGAACAACCCGGGCGGCCTGCTCGACCAGGCGATCTCGGTCTCCGACGCGTTCCTCGAGCAGGGCGAGATCGTCTCGACGCGGGGCCGCTACGACGGCGACACCCGCCGCTACGCGGCCAAGTCCGGCGACCTCACCAACGGCAAGCCGGTGATCGTGCTGATCAACGGCGGCTCGGCCTCGGCCTCGGAGATCGTCGCCGGCGCGCTGCAGGACCACCGCCGGGCGACGCTCGTCGGCAGCCGGTCCTTCGGCAAGGGCTCGGTGCAGACGATCATCCCGCTGGGCGGCAACGGAGCGATGCGGCTCACCACGGCGCGCTACTACACCCCGTCGGGCGTGTCGATCCAGGCCAAGGGCATCGACCCGGACATCGAGGTGATGCAGGAGCTGCCGCCGGAGCTGAAGGACCAGCTGCAGCCCCGCGGCGAGGCGAACCTGCGCGGCCATCTCGGCGCCACCGAGGGCGAGGAGCAGTCCGGCTCGCAGGCCTATGTGCCGCCGGAGCCGAAGGACGACACCCAGCTGAACTACGCCTTCGACCTCCTGCGCGGGCTGCAGGCGAACAGCGCCTTCCCGCCGGCCCAGGAGAAGGCGGCGACCGTGCCGAACTGACTTTCGGCGGCGAGGCTGACGAGGCGGCCGGGTGGCGACACCCGGCCGCTTCGCGTTTCGGGGACAGGTTGGAGCCAGGGCCGCGGACGGCGCGACGGCGGGTCGCCAGGCGTCCAAGGCCGTCTTCATCAAGGCCCGGCCGAACGGAAGCCGCAGATCGGATGGCCGGCGGCCGCGCCGGCCCGAGCCGGCGGAGAGGATCAGGCCTGAGGGCGGTGCGCCGGGGACGCCCACGCGGTACACTCACACCCGCGAATCAGGGCGGGCGAATGAGCGATCTCTCCACTCCCCTCGGCCTCGGCACCCCCGGGGCCGAGAAGAAACGGCGGCCCTTCGGCGTCATCGCCTCGGTGGCGGTGGTCGGCCTCGCCTCGGCGATCGGGCTCTACATCGTCGCCGTCGACGACCCGCTCGGCGGCGAGCCGGTGGCGGTCACGCGGATCGAGGACGTCAACGGCTCGATCGACCGCGACGAGGTGACGATGGTCGGCGTCAAGTCCGGCTCCGGCGAGATCCTGCCGCCGATCGAGGCGCCGGCCGGCGGCGCGGAGGTGGAGGAGGTTCGCCCGCCCGGCGGCGCCGTGGCGGTGAGCCTCCCGAACGGCGACGTCGCCTCGCTCAGCCTGCCGACGCTGCCGCTCCCCGAACTCCAGGAGGACGGGCCCCACGGGCCGCTGCCGCGGGTGTCGGAGGCCGGGCTCCGGCCGCTCGACGCCTACGCTCGCCCGGTGCCGGACTATGTCGGCGCCGCGCCGAAGATCGCCATCATCGTCGGCGGGCTCGGCCTCAGCCAGACCGGCACCCAGGAGGCGCTGCGGCAGTTGCCGCCCGAGATCACCCTCGCCTTCGCGCCCTACGGCAACAGCCTCGACCGCTGGACGGCCCGCGCCCGCCAGGACGGCCACGAGCTGCTGCTGCAGGTGCCGCTGGAGCCCTTCGACTACCCGGACAACGATCCAGGCCCGCAGACCCTGATCACCGGCGCCTCGCCGGAGAAGAACGTGGACAGCCTGCGCTGGCTGATGTCGCGCATCGGCACCTATGTGGGCGTGATGAGCTACATGGGCGCACGCTTCACCGCGGACACCGAGGCGCTGCAGCCGATGATGTCCGAGATCGCCCGGCGCGGGCTGATGTTCGTCGACGAGGGCGCGTCGCTGCGCAGCCGCAGCGACGAGGCGGCCAAGGCGACGCGCACGCCCTTCGCCCGCGCCGACCTCGTCATCGACACCGTCGCCAGCGAAGCCGAGATCGCCGGGCGACTTGCCCAGCTCGAGCAGATCGCCCGCACCCGCGGCCTCGCCGTCGGCTCGGCGAGCGCGCTGCCGGTCTCGGTGCGGGCGATCGGCGAATGGGCGAAGACGCTGGAACGGCGCGGTATCACCCTGGTTCCGGTCTCCGCCGCCCTCTCCGCCTCCTGAACCAAGGCCCGGCCCCGTGACCCGCCGCGACGAGCTTCCCTATCGCCCCTGCGTGGGCGCCATGCTGATCAACCGGGAGGGCCTCGTCTTCCTCGGCAATCGGATCGATCGCGCCGGAGACGGCGACGACGCCTGGCAGATGCCCCAGGGCGGCATCGATCCCGGCGAGGACCTCCTCGCCGCCGCGAGGCGCGAGCTCCACGAGGAGACCAACGTCACCTCGGTGGAACTCCTCGCCGAGGCGCCCGACTGGTACGCCTACGACGTGCCGGAGGACATCGCCACCGGCCGCTTCCAGAGGAAGTGGCGGGGCCAGACCCAGAAATGGTTCGCCTTCCGCTTCACCGGCGACGACCGGGAGGTCGACATCCACCACCCGGCCGGCGGGGCCGAGAAGCCGGAGTTCGGCGCCTGGCGCTGGGAGCGGCTGGAGCGGGTCCCGGCGCTGATCGTGCCGTTCAAGCGGCCGGTCTACGAGAAGGTCTGCGCGGCCTTCGCCCACCTGGCGAAGCCGCTGTGAGCGGCCGTCCGGAGGCGGCCGCCGAGCCGCCGGCGCAGCGCGATCCGCTCACACCCGACCTGCCGCTCCGGCCGAACGTCGGCATCGTCCTCGTCAACACCGAGGGGCTCGTCTTCGCCGGCCGCTGCTTCCCCAACCCGCACGGCTGGCCCGATCCCGAGATCGCCGCGCCCGGCGCCGACTGGTGCATGCCGCAGGGCGGCGTCGACCCCGGCGAGGAGATCGTCGCGGCGGCGCGGCGGGAGCTCCTCGAGGAGACCGGCGTCGCCTCGGCGGACTTCGTGGCCGCGACCCCCGGAGCCTTCGACTACGACTTTCCCGTCCGCGGCGCCCCGGGCCACAAGCTCCACCCCTTCCGTGGCCAGCGCCAGCGCTGGACGCTGTTCCGCTTCACCGGCCATGACGGCGAGATCCGCGTCGACGCCGCCCACACCCACGAGCCGGCGGAGTTCCTGGAGTGGCGCTGGCGCCCCATCGCAGACCTGCTCGAGGGGGGTATTCGCCACCGGCGGGCCGTCTACACCCAGGTGATCCGCTGGGTGGAGGCGCTGCGGGGATGAGCCCGCGCGGGGCTCAGCGCCGCGTCGGTTCCTCGACCGAGGTGCCCCGGGCCCGCGCGACGACGACCATCGCGACGACCGCGACCACGGCTCCGACGATCGCCGCGATGGTGCCCTCGAGGCGGTCGGCCTCGGCCCAGCCCACCGTCCAGGCGAGGAAGTAGCCCGCATAGGCCCCGGCGACCCCGACCCCGAGGGCGAGGATGAGCGAGGCGGCGCCCCGCGGCCGCGGCAGCGCCGCGACGGCCAGGAACCCGGCCACGACGCCGATGATGAAGGCGATGATCATGCTCATGCGGAGCCCCTTCCGGCCGCTGCAGACGGCGACCGAACAGGCCGGGGCCGCCGTTGTTCCGCGCCGCGCGGCCGGGGCGGCTGCGGGCGGGCCGTTCGGAGCCCGCCCCGGTCAGGGCTGCCTCCGGCCGGCGAGGGGCCGGCCAGCGGCCGGAATCCGCCCGAAGTGGCTGCCGACGACGGCCAGCAGCCGCCGTTGCATCGGCCGGTGCCGGTCGCGGACGTGGACGGCCCCGTGCACCGTCTGCTGGATCGGCGGAGCGTCCGCCACCGGGCGGCAGCGGCCGGTCGCGGCCAGCGCCTCCGCCGTTCGCTCCAGCACGTAGCCGGTGCCGCCCGATCCGACGACCAGGCCCGCCACCGCCGCGGTCAGTCCCGACCCGAGCGGCGCGGAGGCGAGGCCGGGCAGCAGCGCGTCGTGCTGGCGCTGGAAGGCCGGGGAGAAGTTGGCCCGCACGTAGCGCTCGGGCCTCACGTCCGCCAGCCGGTCCACCTCGGTCGAAACCATCCGGTAGGTCACCTCCCCCGTCTGCTCGACATGGAGGTCGGGATGGGCGCGGGGCGAATACATCACCCCCAGGTCGAGGCTGCCGGAGATCAGGTCGGCGCACATCTGGGCGGAGTAGTCGGCCTCGACATAGAAGGCGGTGTCGGGCAGCGAGGCGCGGAAGCCCGCCAGCCAGTCGCCGATGTGGTCGGCGGCAAGGTCGTGCTGGATGCCGATGCGGAGCGTTACCGCCGCGCCCCCGGAGTGGCGGACCGCATGCAGCGCCTCCGCCCAGCCGCGCCGGAGGCTGCGGGCATGCGGCTCGAACTGCATCCCCTCGGTGGTGAGTTCGGCGCCCGAGCGCGACCGGGTGAACAGCGGCCGGCCGACCGCCGCCTCCAGCGCCTTCAGCCGGCCGGACACGGTCGACTGGGTGACGCCGAGCCGCTCCGCCGTGCGGCGGAAATTGCGGGTCTCGCAGAGGTCGAGGAAGGTCTCGATGACGTCGAGCTGCATCGCCGTCCCTGATCGGAATTTTCGATCAATATTGCAAGCCGGGTCGAATTGAAAGGCCCCGGGGGCCGTGACATCTTTCCCTCGAGGGGCGGAGCGGGGACGGCTGCGGATGGCCACGGTACCGACGACGGCGAGGGTGGTGATCATCGGCGGCGGCGCGGTCGGCGTCTCCTCGCTCTATCACCTCGCCAAGGCCGGCTGGACGGACTGCGTCCTCCTGGAGAAGAACGAGCTCACCGCCGGCTCGACCTGGCACGCCGCCGGCAACGTGCCGACCTTCTCGACCTCCTGGTCGCTGATGAACATGCAGCGCTACTCGACCGAGCTCTATCGCGGGCTCGGCGAGGCGGTCGGCTACCCGATGAACTACCACGTCACCGGCTCGATCCGGCTCGCCCACCGCAAGGAGCGGATGCAGGAGTTCGCCCGCGCCGTGGGCATGGGCCGCTAC
Source organism: Pleomorphomonas sp. (assembly GCA_041687675.1). Taxonomy (GTDB): domain Bacteria; phylum Pseudomonadota; class Alphaproteobacteria; order Rhizobiales; family Pleomorphomonadaceae; genus JAWLBM01. The sequence continues at coordinate 189,165 of JAWLBM010000003.1, forward strand.
CAGGGCATGGCGCTCGAACTCCTCGGCCCCTCCGAGATCGGCGACCGCTACCCCTTCCTGGAGACGCACGACCTCCTCGGTGCGCTCTACGACCCGGCCGACGGCGACATCGACCCGGCGCAACTGACGCAGGCGCTCGCCAAGGGCGCGCGGGACCTCGGCGCCACCATCCTGCGCCACACGCCGGCGACCGGCGTCTCGCGCAGCGGCGGCGAGTGGATCGTCCACACGGCCGCGGGCGACGTCCGGGCCGAGATCGTGGTCAATGCGGCCGGCTACTACGCCGGGCGGGTCGCCGAGTGGTTCCGCCCCTTCGGCGGACGTCGCCTGCCGATCAAGGTGATGAGCCACCAGTACCTCCTCACCGAGGAGATCCCGGAGATCGCCGCCTGGACCGCCGGTCAGGGCCGCAAGCTGCCGCTCCTGCGCGACGTCGACGTCTCCTACTACCTCCGCCAGGAGAAGGCCGGCTTCAACCTCGGGCCCTACGAGCGGGACTGCCGCGCCCACTGGGCGAGCCCCGACGACCCGATGCCGGAGGACTTCAGCTTCCAGCTCTTCCCCGACGACCTCGACCGGCTGGAGCCCTACATCGCCGACGCCATGGCCCGGGTGCCGCTGCTCGGCACGGTCGGCCTGCAGAAGGTCATCAACGGCCCGATCCCCTACGCGCCGGACGGCAACCCGATGATCGGCCCGATGCCCGGGGTCCCGAACGCCTTCGAGGCCTGCGTCTTCACCTTCGGCATCGCCCAGGCGGGCGGCGCCGGCAAGGTGCTGGCCGAATGGGTCACCGAGGGCGCCACCGAGTGGGACATGTGGTCCTGCGATCCGCGCCGCTACACCGCCTACACCGACGACGACTACTGCCTCGCCAAGGCGAAGGAGGTCTACGGCCACGAGTACGCGATGCAGTTCCCGCACGCGCGCTGGCCCGCCGGGGCCGATCGCCGCCTCTCGCCGGTGCACGGGCGGGTGAAGGCGGCGGGCGCCGTGTTCGGCGTCTACAACGGCTGGGAGCGGGCCGACTGGTTCGCAAGGCCCGGCGACGACACCTCCTTCGAGGCGGCGCAGACCTGGAGCCGGTCCGGCCCGTGGGAGCCGCGGGTGCGCGAGGAGTGCCTCGCCGTCCGCGACCATGTGGGCGTCCTCGACCTGCCGGGCTTCTCGCGCTACCGCCTCTCCGGCGCGGGGGCGCGGCGCTGGCTCCTCGGCCTGGTCGCCGGCGGGCTGCCGCGCGAGGGCCGGCTCTCGCTCGCCTACTTCCCCGACCACCGGGGCCGGACCGTCACCGAGATGTCGGTGATCGCCCACGGCGAGGACGACTTCGAGCTGATCACCGCCGGCGCCGCCGAATGGCACGACTTCGAGTGGCTCCGCTCCCGACTCGCCCCCGGGCTCAAGCTGGAGAACCGCTCCGGCGAGGAGGACACGCTGATCGTCACCGGGCCGACGTCGCGGGCTCTGCTGGAAACGATCGCCGAGGCCGACCTCGCCCTTCCCTGGCTGACCCACCAGCCGGCGCGCGTCGCCGGGCGGCCCTGCCGGCTTGTGCGGGTGAGCTTCGCCGGCGAACTCGGCTGGGAGATCCACGCCGCGAACGAGGAGATGCCCGACATCCATGCCGCGGTGCTCGACGGCGGGGCCGTGCCCTTCGGCATGTTCGCGCTCGACAGCCTGCGGATCGAGAAGGGGTACCGCACGTGGAAGCGGGACCTCTCGACCGACTACACGCTGCTCGAATCCGGCCTCGACCGCTTCGTCCGGCTCGACAAGCCGGAGGACTTCCCCGGCCGGCAGGCGCTCCTGTCCGAGCGGCAGCAGGGATCCAAGAAGCGCTTTGCCACGCTGGTGGTGGAGGGCGCCGGGGCGGACGCGCCGTCGATGTCGACGCTCTGGCACGGCGACCGGGTGGTCGGCGAGACCACCTCGGGCGCCTTCGGCTACCGGGTGGGCAAGTCGATCGCGCTCGCCATGGTCCGGACTGACCTCGCCGTCCCCGGAAACCGCCTCGAGGTGGAGATCTACGGCGAGCGCTTCCCCGCGGCGGTGCAGGGGCAGGCGGCGCTGTGGGACCCGGACAACCAGAGGCTCAGGGCCTGACAACAGGAAAGACCGGTCGCCCGACATGACGACACTCCCTCGACACGCGCGCGTCGTCATCATCGGTGGCGGCGTCGTCGGCTGCTCGGTGGCCTACCACCTGACCGCCCTCGGCTGGACGGACGTGGTGCTGGTCGAGCGCAAGCGGCTCACCTCCGGCACGACCTGGCATGCGGCCGGGCTGATCGGTCAGCTGCGGGCGACCGCCAACATGTGCCGGCTCGCCCGCTACTCGGCCGAGCTCTACGGCCGGCTCGAGGCGGAGACCGGGGTGGCGACCGGCTTCCGGGCGGTCGGCTCCATTTCCGTGGCGCTGACCCGCGAGCGGGCCGAGGAACTCCGCCGCTCGGCCGCGATGGCCCGCGCCTTCGGTGTCGACGTGGAGGAGATCCCGCCCGGCGAGATCGCCGACCGCTACCCGCACCTCAACATGGACGGCGTCGTCGGCGGGGTCTACCTGCCGAAGGACGGGCAGGGGGACCCGGCGAATATCGCGCTGGCGCTCGCGAAGGGCGCCCGCATGCGCGGTGCCATGGTCTTCGAGAACACGCCGGTGCGGGGCATCCGCCGCGAGGGGCGGCGGGTCACCGGGGTCGACGTCGAGGGCGCCGAGGGGCCGGCGCACATCGCCTGCGAGGCGGTCGTCAACGCCGCGGGCATGTGGGGGCGCGAGGTCGGCCGGATGGCCGGGGCCAACGTGCCGCTGCACGCCTGCGAGCACTTCTACATCGTCACCGAGCCGATTCCGGGTCTGTCCAGCCTGCCGGTCCTCCGGGTCCCGGACGAGTGCGCCTACTACAAGGAGGACGCCGGCAAGTTCCTGCTCGGCGCCTTCGAGCCGCAGGCCAAGCCCTGGGGCATGGAGGGCATCGCGGAGAGCTTCGAGTTCGACCAGTTGCCGGAGGACTTCGACCACTTCGAGCCGATCCTCGAGCGGGCGGTGCACCGGCTGCCGATCCTCGGCACCGCCGGGATCCACACCTTCTTCAACGGCCCGGAGAGCTTCACGCCGGACAACGCCTACAACCTCGGGCTCGCCCCGGAGATGGACAACGTCTGGGTCGCGGCCGGCTTCAACTCGATCGGCATCCAGTCGGCCGGGGGCGCCGGCATGGCGCTCGCCGCCTGGCTGGACGGCGGCGCCCGCCCGTTCGACCTCGGCGACGTCGACATTGCCCGCAACCAGCCGTTCCAGGGCAACCGCCGCTACCTGTTCGAACGGTCGAAGGAGACCCTCGGGCTGCTCTACGCCGACCACTTCCCCTACCGGCAGAAGGCCACCGCCCGGGGCGTCCGGCGCACCCCCTTCCACGCCCACCTGGACGCGCGGGGCGCCGTCTTCGGCGAGACCGCCGGCTGGGAGCGGGCCAACTGGTTCGCCCGCCCGGGGCAGGAACGCCGCTACGACTATTCCTGGGGCCGGCAGAACTGGTTCGACAACGCCGCCGCGGAGCACAACGCTATCCGCACCGGCGTCGGCATGTACGACATGTCCTCCTTCGGCAAGCTGAGGGTCGAGGGCCCCGACGCGGAAGGATTCCTCAACCGCGTCTGCGGGGCGGATGTCGCCGTTCCGGCGGGCCGCATCGTCTACACCCAGTTCCTCAACGAGGCCGGCGGCATCGAGGCGGACGTCACCGTGACCCGGCTCTCGGAGACCGCCTTCCTGGTGGTCACCCCCTCCGCGACCCGGCTCGCCGACGAGACGTGGCTGCGCCGCCACCTCGGCGACGCCCGCGCGGTGATCACCGACATGACCGCCGCGGAGGGCGTGCTCGCCGTCATGGGGCCGCGCTCGCGCGAGCTGATGCGCGCTGTCTCGCCGGATGACTTCTCCGGCGGGCACCATCCCTACGGCGCCGCCCGGGAGATCGAGATCGGCATGGCGCTGGCCCGGGCGCACCGGGTCTCCTACGTCGGCGAACTCGGCTGGGAGATCTACGTCTCGGCCGACATGTGCGGCCATGTGTTCGAAACGATCATCGAGGCCGGCGAGGACGTCGGGCTGGCGCTCTGCGGCATGCACATGATGGACAGCTGCCGGATCGAGAAGGCCTACCGGCACTTCGGCCACGACATCACCTGCGAGGACCACGTCCTCGAAGCCGGGCTGGGCTTCGCCGTCGCGACCTCGAAGGCGGACTTCATCGGCCGCGACGCGGTGCTGCGCAAGCGCGACGCGGGGCTCTCCCGGCGGCTGCTGCAGTTCCGCCTGCGGGATCCGGAGCCCATGCTCTACCACAACGAGCCGATCCTGAGGGACGGCCGCATCGTCGGCCACCTTTCCTCCGGCGCCTACGGCCACCACCTCGGGGCGGCCATCGGCATGGGCTACGTGCCCTCGGCGGGCGAGACGGCGGAGGACCTCCTGGCGTCGAGCTACGCCATCGACGTCGCCGGCCGGCTCGTCGAGGCCGAGGCCTCGTTGAAACCCCTCTACGACCCCCGCGGCGAACGCCTGCGGGCCTGAACGGTTCGGGCAAGCCGGGCCCCGCCGGGGCCCGCGATGGAGCGACCAGCGATGTCAGAGGATGTCTTGTCCTGCGAACCCAGGCGCGCCGCCCGGAGCGGCCGCGCCGCCCGCGTCGCCATGCGCCGCGCCCCCCTGCCCGACGCCATGCGGCCGATCCGCCCCGGCCTCGAGGGCGGCCGCTACCGGCCGCTGACCGACGCGGGCGTGGCGAAGATCCACGCCGCGGCGCTCGACGCGCTGGAGGAGATCGGCCTCGCCAACGCGCCGGCCTCGGGCGTGGAGATCATGACCGGCGCCGGCGCCATCCTCGGCGACGACGGCCGCATCCGCTTCCCGCGCGCCCTGGTCGAGGACATGCTGGCCAAGGCGGCGCGCAACATCACCCTCCACGGCCGCGACCCGAAGTACGACCTCGAGCTCTCCGGCACCCGCGTCCACTTCGGCACCGCCGGGGCGGCGGTCCACATCGTCGACATGGAGCGGAACGAGTACCGCGATTCCACCTCGAAGGACCTCTACGCCGCCGCGCGGCTCGCCGAGCATCTCGACAACGTCCACTTCTTCCAGCGGGCGATGGTCTGCCGCGACGTCGTCGACAATTTCGAGATGGACATCAACACCCTCTACGCCTGCTGCGCCGGCACGAAGAAGCACGTCGGCACCTCCTTCTCCGATCCCTCCCACGTCAAGGGCTGCTTCGACCTCCTGCACATGATCGCCGGCGGCGAGGAGGCCTGGCGCGCCCGGCCCTTCGTGTCCAACTCCAACTGCTTCGTCGTGCCGCCGATGAAGTTCGCGGAGGAGAGCTGCGTGACGATGGAGCACTGCGTGCGCGGCGGCATGCCGGTGCTGCTGCTCTCGGCCGGGCAGGCCGGGGCCACCGCGCCGGCGCCGATCGCGCTCGCCATCGTCCAGGCGGTCGCGGAATGCCTCGCCGGCGTCGTCTACGTCAACGCCATGGCGCCGGGGCACCCGGCGATCTTCGGAACCTGGCCCTTCGTCTCGGACCTCAGGACCGGGTCCATGTCGGGCGGCAGCGCCGAGCAGGCCCTGCTCACCGCCGGCTGCGCCCAGATGCACCGCTTCTACGACCTGCCGGGCGGGGCCGCGGCGGGGATCTCCGATTCCAAGCTGCCGGACATGCAGGCCGGCTGGGAGCAGGGGATCACCAACCTGCTGGCCGGGATCTCCGGGCTGAACATGGCCTACGAGGCGGTCGGCATGCACGCCTCGCTGCTCGGCTTCTGCCTGGAGAGCCTCGTCATCGGCGACGACATCCTCGGCCAGGTGCTGCGCTGCGTGCGCGGCATCGACGTCACCGACGAGTCCACCTCGATCGAGGTGATGAAGGAGGTCTGCCTCGGCGGGCCCGGCCACTACCTCGGCTCGGAGCAGACGATCGCGCTGATGCAGACGGAATACGTCTACCCCGCCCTCGGCAACCGCATGAGTCCGAAGGAATGGGTGGAGGCCGGCAGGCCGGGCCTGATCGAGCGGGCGATCGAGCGCAAGAACCAGATCCTCGCCAGCGCCGGCTCGCAGATCGATCCCGAGGTGGACCGAACCGTGCGGGAGGCCTTCCGCATCCACTTCGCATGAAGCGGCGGCAGGCGGCGGGCCCCGCCGCCGGCCCGACTTCGCTTGCCGGCGAACGCCGTGCTGGTATGGTCCGCAAACGGCGCCCGGGCGACGAGAACGCCGGAGCCCGTGCCGCCGGGGGAGAGGACGTGAACGGATGAGCATCCGCATCGGCAATGCCCCCTGCTCCTGGGGCGTCGAGTTCGCCGGCGACCCTCGCAACCCGCCCTGGCGCACCGTGCTCAGGGAATGCGCCGAAGCCGGCTACGAGGGCATCGAGCTCGGGCCGGTCGGCTACATGCCGGAGGACCCCGGGATTCTCGCCGACGCCCTCGCCGAGGCAGGCCTCGCCCTGATCGGCGGCGTGGTCTTCCGCCCCTTCCACGACCCGTCCGCCTGGGACGACGTGATGGACGGCGCCCTGCGCACCTGCCGGGCCCTTGCCGCGCACGGGGCGGAGCACCTCGTCCTCATCGACTCGATCTCGCCGCGGCGTGCCCCGACGGCCGGCCGCGCCTCGGAGGCCGAGCAGATGGACGCCGCCGAGTGGTCCGCCTTTCGCGACCGGATCGCCACGGTGGCGCGAATGGGGGCCGAGGAGTATGGCCTCGCGGTGGGCATCCACGCCCATGCCGCCGGCTTCATCGACTTCGAGCCGGAACTCGAGCGGTTGCTCGAGGAGGTGGACGAGCGGATCCTTTCCATCTGCTTCGACACCGGCCACCATTCCTACGCCGGCTTCGATCCGGTCGCCTTCATGCGCCGCCATGCGGGCCGGATCCGCTACATGCACCTCAAGGACGTGGATCCGGCGGTGAAGGCGCGGGTCGTGGCCGAGCGGACGGGCTTCTACGAGGCCTGCGGCCAGGGGATCTTCTGCAACCTCGGCCGGGGCGACGTCGACTTCGCCGCGGTGCGCGACGTGCTCCTCGAGGCGGGCTACTCGGGCTGGTGCACGGTCGAGCAGGACTGCGACCCGACCCTCGACGTCCGGCCGAAGGACGACGCGGCGGCGAACCGCCGCTTCCTCGGCTCGATCGGCTTCAATCGGGAGGCGGAGGATGCGCAAGCTTGACTGGGGGCTCGTCGGCGGCGGCGAGGGCAGCCAGATCGGTCCGGCGCACCGGCTGAGCGCCGCCCTCGACGGCGCCTTCGCCTTCGTCGCCGGGGCGCTCGACCACCGTCCGGAGCAGGGCCGGGCCTTTGGCCGAAGCCTCGGCCTCGCGCCGGACCGGGCCTACGGCAGCTGGCAGGAGATGCTGGAGGGCGAGCGGGCCCGGCCCGACCGGGTCGACCTCGTCACCATCGCCACCCCGAACGCCACCCATTTCGAGATCGCCCGCGCCTTCCTCGCGGCCGGCTTCGCCGTCCTCTGCGAGAAGCCGATGACCGTCACGGTCGCCGAGGCCGAGGAGATCGTCCGCCTCTGCCGGGAGACCGGGGCGATCTTCGCCGTCAACTACGGCTACACGGGCTATCCGCTGGTCCGCCACATGCGGGCGATGGTCGCCCGCGGCGACCTCGGCGGGATCCGCCTCGTCGTCGCCGAGTTCGCCCACGGCCACCACGCCGACGCGGCGGACGCCGACAACCCGCGGGTGCGCTGGCGCTACGATCCGGCCCAGGCGGGCGTCTCGGCGCAGTTCGCCGACTGCGGCATCCACGCCCTGCACATGGCCTCCTTCGTCACCGGGCAGGAGGTCGAGCGGCTGTCGGCGGACATCGCCTCCTGCATCCCCTCGCGCCGGCTCGAGGACGACGCGATGGTGAACTTCCGCATGTCCGGCGGCGCCGTCGGCCGGCTGTGGACCTCCTCGGTGGCGATCGGCCGCCAGCACGGGCTGGCGATCCAGGTCTTCGGCGAGAGGGGGGGCCTGCGCTGGGCGCAGGAGCAGCCGAACCAGCTCTACTTCATGCCGCTCGGCCAGCGCCTGCAGGTGATCGAGCGCGGCGAGGGCGGCCTGTCGCCGGAGGCCGACCGGGCCAGCCGGGTGACCGTCGGCCATGCCGAGGGCATGCCGCTCGCCTTCGCCAACATCTACCGCGACCTCGCCGAGGCGATCCGCGCCCGGTCGGACGGCCGGGCGATCGACCCGCTTGCCGACCACTACCCCAAGGCCGAGGACGGGCTGAGGTCGATGGCCGCCATCTACGCCGTGGTGGACTCCGCCCGCGACGGCGGCCGCTGGGTGGACGCCCGCCCGCCGATGTTCCGCTGACGGAGCGATCGCCGGATCCGCTGCAGCCGGCCGTTCACGGAGCGGCATGCGCATCGCAGGGCCGACCTCACACCAGCGCGGCGGTCAGGCCATGGCCGCGACAGCGGCCGCGCGGGAGATCAACGACGGGTCTCGGGGAAGACCTGGTGGAGCCGAGGGGAATCGAACCCCTGACCTCTGCAGTGCGATTGCAGCGCTCTCCCATCTGAGCTACGGCCCCGGTCAGGTGGGCGCATCTAAGGGAGCGGGCGGGGGTCTGTCAAGCGACCTCTCCGGCGGCTTTGCGGGCCGTCGCGACGGCCGCCGTGGGCGGCCGGCGTGGCCGGCCGGGCGCGTGATCCGGCGGGGGCTCCGGGGCCCCCCGGGGCGCTGGCTGCCGGATCCCGCCGCCGCGGTGCGGGATCCCGCCCTTGCGCGGCGGCTGCGGCCCGGCGAGGCTCGGCCCCGGTCGCCGGCCCGGCAGGCGCCGCGGCGACCCGTCCGATTGACGTCTCGACAAGGGCGGGCCATCTGTTGGAGATTGCCGCCCCGCCCGAAGACCGCCGATCCCCCGCCGACCGGGCGGGGCGACAACGGCGGCGAGCATGAGGATACGCTGCCATGACCGCGCCCTTCCGCAATTTCATCGCCGGCGACTGGGTCGAGGCGTCCGAGACGGCCCCGAACGTCAATCCGTCCAACGTGGCCGACACCGTCGGCGACTATGCCCGCGGGACCGCGGCCGACGTCGACGCCGCCGTCGAGGCGGCCCGCGCCGCCTTCCCGGCCTGGTCGCGCTCGGTCCCCTACGCCCGCGCGGAGATCCTGAAGAAGGTCGCCGCCGAGATCCTCGCCCGCAAGGAGGAACTCGGCCGGCTGCTCGCGCGCGAGGAGGGCAAGACCCTGCCGGAGGGCATCGCCGAGGCGGGCCGCGCCGGCCAGATCTTCGAGTTCTTCGCCGCCGAGACCATCCGCCTCGCCGGCGAGGTGCTGCCGTCCGTGCGCCCCGGCGTCGGCGTCGAGGTGACGCGGGAGCCGATCGGCGTCGTCGGCATGATCACGCCGTGGAACTTCCCCATCGCGATCCCGGCCTGGAAAATCGCCCCCGCGCTCGCCTACGGCAACTGCGTCGTCTTCAAGCCGGCCGACCTCGTGCCCGGCTGCGCCTGGGCGCTCGCCGACATCATCGTCCGCGCCGGCATCCCTGCCGGCGTCTTCAACCTCGTCATGGGCCGCGGCTCGGTCGTCGGCCAGCGGATCCTCGAGCATCCGGGGATCGACGCGATCACCTTCACCGGGTCGATCGGCACCGGCCGCAAGGTCGCCCAGGCGGCGATCGGCTCCGACCCGATGAAGAAGATCCAGCTGGAGATGGGCGGCAAGAACCCGATGGTGGTCCTCGACGACGCGGACCTTTCGATCGCCGTCGAGACGTCGGTCAACGGCGCCTATTTCTCGACCGGCCAGCGCTGCACCGCCTCCTCGCGGCTCATCGTCACCGAGGGAATCCATGACCGCTTCGTCGCCGCCCTCACCGAGCGGCTGAAGGGACTCGTCGTCGACGACGCCTGCAAGGACGGCACCCACATCGGCCCGGTGGTCGACCAGAGCCAGCTCGACCAGGACCTCGACTACCTGGACATCGGCCGCAAGGAGGGCGCCAGCCTCGCCTTCGGCGGCGAGCGCCTCAACCGCCAGGCCGAGGGCTTCTACCTGCAGCCGGCACTGTTCACCGAGGCGACCAACCAGATGCGGATCGCGCGGGAGGAGATCTTCGGCCCGGTCGCCTGCGTGATCCGGGTGAAGGACTACGACGAGGCGCTGGCGGTGGCCAACGACACGCCCTTCGGCCTCTCCGCCGGCATCTGCACCACGAGCCTCAAGCACGCGACCCACTTCAAGCGCAACAGCGAGGCGGGCATGGTGATGGTCAACCTGCCGACCGCCGGCGTCGACTTCCACGTGCCTTTCGGCGGCCGCAAGGGCTCGTCCTACGGCGCCCGCGAGCAGGGCAGCTACGCCCGCGAGTTCTTCACCCATGTGAAGACCGCCTACACCCTCGCCTGACCGACGGAGCGGAGCGGAGATGACGACGCGGACCTTCGGCCGCCTTCCCGGCGGAGAGACCGTGACCGAGGTCGCCCTTGCCGGCGACGGCCTCGAGGTCGAGCTGCTGACCTACGGGGCCAGCATCCGCGGCCTCAGGCTGTCGACGTCCGAGGGGGCGCGCAGCGTCGTGCTTGGCTTCGACCGGCTGGAGCCCTACCTCGATCCGCCGGCCTTCTTCGGGGCGGTGGTCGGGCGGGTCGCCAACCGGATCGCGGGCGGCCGCCTCGAGCTCGACGGCGCGTCCTTCGCGCTCGACCTCAACGAGGAGGGGCGCACCCACCTCCACGGCGGATCCGGCGGCTTCTCCAGCCGCAACTGGACCCTGGCGCAGGCGGACGGGCGGTCGGCGGTGTTCGAACTGGTCTCCCCCGACGGCGACCAGGGCTATCCCGGCACCGTCACCGTCCGCTGCCGCTACGAGATCTCCGGCCCGGGCACCCTCGCGCTCGAGCTGACGGCGACCACGGACCGGGCCACCGTGGTCGGCCTCGCCACACACAGCTACTTCGACCTCGACCGCGGCGAGGACATCCTCGGGCACGTCCTCACCATCCCCGCGGAGGCGGTGACGCCGGTCGACGAGCGGCTCGTCCCGACCGGGGCGGTGCTCCCCGTGGCCGGCACCGCCCTCGACTTCCGCGCGCCGCGCCCGATCGGCGCCGCCGGCGGCCTGCTCGACATCAACTACGCACTGGCCGCCGCCCCGGTGGCGGAGCCGAGGCTGGTGGCGCGGGTCGAGGGGCCGGCGAGCGGCCTCGTCCTCGAGGTGCACTCGACCGAGCCGGGCCTGCAGGCCTACGACGGCAACATGACCGACCTCGAGCACCGCTTCCCCGACGGCCGCCGGGCCGGCCGCCATTGCGGCTTCTGCCTCGAGCCGCAGTGCTGGCCGGACGCCGTCCACCACCCGCACTTCCCCAGCGTGGTGCTCCGTCCCGGCGAGACCTACCGGCAGCGGACCGAGTACCGGATCTCCAGCCGCCGGGGCTGAGCGCCGGATAGCGGCCGCTTTCCGTTGCGCCGGAGCCACGCGGCTGCCGGAACCGTGACTGCCGCCCCGCCTTGTGGCTGCTCGGACTTTCATTGTCGCCGATGCTTTGGTTAGATGCGCCCGGGGGCGAGTAACGGCCGCAACGGCCGGATCCGGCGCGCAAGGGCGCGGGACCCGGGTCGTGGTCGAGGTACGGAGTAGCCATGGCTCGGGGCGAGGAACCTCTCCTGCCGCGCAGGAGCGGACACATCGGGCTGTCGGTCACGGCCACGGCCCTCCTGGCCGTCGCGACGGCCATTCCCCTTACCACGCCGGCCGCGGCGCTCGAAATCTTCGGCTACCGGATCTTTGGCGAAGACGAGGCGGAACCGGAGATCGGCCCCGACGCAAAGCCCTACGCCCTCGACCTGGACGTCCTCGCCGAGGACGAGGACATTGAGGACCTGGTGCGGCGCGCCTCGCGCCTGTGGCGCGAGCGCGAGGATCCGCCGCCCCCGTCGACGGCCGCGCTCCTGAACCGGGTCCGCGCCGAATACGCCCGTATCGTCGGCGCCCTCTACACGGCCGGTCGCTACGGCCCGGTGGTGGAGATCACCGTCGCCGGCCGCGACCCGTTCGAGATCGCCCCCGACGCGGACCTGCCGACGCCGGTGCCGATCGAGGTCACCGTCGATCCCGGGCCTGCCTTCACCTTCGGCGAGGTCGCCATCACCGGCCGGGCGCCGCCTCCGGTCGAGGAGGACGACGTGGTCGAGCCCTCCGACGATGCGGCGGCGCTGCAGAGCGGCGAGCTCGCCCGCTCCACCGCGGTTCTGGCGACGGAGCGGCTGCTGGTCGAGGAGTGGCGCGAGCAGGGCCATCCGAAGGCCGCGATCTCCGAGCGGGACGCGGTCGCCAACCATCCGACGGAGACGCTGGCGGTCCGCATCGACGTGAACCGCGGTCCCTTCGCAGTGTTCGGCCCGGTGGCGGTGACCGGCACGGAGAGGATGAACCCGGAATTCGTGCGCTACATGACCGGCATCGAGCCCGGCCAGCCGTTCGACCCGGACACCATCTCGCGCGCCCAGCGCAACCTGCGCCAGCTTGGCGTCTTCTCCACCAGCCGACTGGTCGAGGCGGAGGAGGTCGGGGCCGACGGCGCACTGCCGATGACGGTCGCGGTCGCCGAGCGGCCGCTGCACGCCGCCGGCGTGGGCGCTACCTGGTCGAGCGTCGACGGCGCCGGCGTCGAGACCTACTGGGAGCACCGCAACCTGTTCGGGCAGGCCGAGCAGCTCCGCCTCGACGCCCGCGTCGGCGGCATCGATTCGGTGAACGCGGAGGACTTCAACTACTTCGTCGGTGCGTCCTTCCTCAAGCCGGGGGTGTTCACGCCCTACACCGACCTGACGGCGCTGGTCTCCGGCGAGCGGAACGTACTCGACACCTACACGGACAATACGGTCCGCGCCCGGGTCGGCCTCGCCCACGAGGCCTTCGACGGGCTGACGCTCGCCGCCTCGATCAACGTCGAGGCGGTCAAGATCGAGGATTCGCCGCGGGCCGGGGAATTCCTCCTCGTCAGCCTCCCCGCCGAGATCGACTGGGACAGGCGGGACGACGAGCTCGACCCGACCACCGGCTACCGGGTCGGCTTCGGCCTCGAACCCTTCTACGAGTTCCAGTACGGCAACACCGGCGTCATCGCCGAACTCGAGGGCTCGGTCTATTTTCCGATCGACGACGAGGGCGACTTCGTGATCGCCGCGCGGGCGGCGGTCGGCTCGCTGGTCGGCGCCGAGGCGGGCGAGATACCGGAGAGCCGGCTGTTCTTCGTCGGCGGCGGCGGTTCGGTGCGCGGCTACGCCTACCGCGGCGTCGGCCCGATCGAGAACGGCGAGGTGGTCGGCGGGCTGTCCTACGTCGAGGCCTCGCTGGAACTGCGCGCCATGGTGACCGACACGATTGGCATCGTGCCCTTCGTCGACGCGGGCAGCGCCTACTCCTCCTCGTTGCCGGACTTCTCCGAGGACATCAAGATCGGCGCCGGCGTCGGCCTGCGCTATTATACCGGCATCGGGCCGATCCGGGCCGACGTGGCCTTCCCGCTCGATCCCGGGCCGGACGATCCGAGCTTCGGGGTCTACATCGGCCTCGGCCAGGCCTTCTGACGGGGAGACGACCCATGATCGCCCGCCTCTCCCGCCTCATCGCCCTGGTCGTTCTCGCCGCCGGCCTCGCCGGCGCCTGGACCTTCGCCACCGCCCAGGAGGACGAGAGCGAGGAGCGGAGCCGCTTCGTCCGCTTCGTCGAGGAGAGGATCTCGACGCCCGACCGGCAGATCTCCCTCGGCCGGATCGAGGGCGCGCTCTCCTCCGACGTCCGGATCTCCTCGATCACCATTTCCGACCCGGAGGGCGTCTGGCTCACCATCAACGACGTGCGGCTGGTGTGGAGCCGGCTCGCCCTGTTGCGCGGCCGGCTCGACATCGACCTTCTCGAGGCGGAGAGCATCGTCGTCGAGCGGGCGCCGGTGGCCGCCGAGGACGCCCCGACGCCGGCCGCCGGCGAGCCGTTCACGCTGCCGGACCTCCCGGTCGAACTGCTGATCGACCGGCTCGCCGTGCCGAACGTGGTGCTGGGCGAGCCGATCCTCGGCGAGCGGGCGGAGCTGTCGGTCGAAGGCTCGCTGACCCTGGCGGAGGGAGTGCTCGACGCGGACCTTGCGATCGAGCGCACCGACGCGCAGCCCGGCCGCCTAGCCCTGCAGGCGAACTACGGCGAGGACGGGACGCTCGACCTCGACCTCACGCTCGACGAGCCGCCGGGCGGCGTCCTCGCGCGCCTGATCGGCATCCCCGGCGAGCCGGCGGTGCGCTTCACCGTCGACGGCACCGGCCCGCTCTCCGACTTCCGCGCCGACATCACCCTTGCCGTTGCCGGCGAGGAGCTCGTCTCCGGCGCCGCGACCGTCGCCGCGGCGAACGGCGGCTACCGCTTCGCCACCGACCTCTCCGGCCGCCTCGCGCCGCTGTTCCCGGAGGCCTACGCCCCCTATTTCGGCGGCACCTCGGCGCTGGCCATCGAGGCGGTGCTCGAGGAGGACGGCTCGATCACCGTGCCTCGCGCGGTCGTCGAGTCCGGCGTCGCCAGGCTGGAGATCGGCGCGGCGCTGGCGCCGGACGGCTTTCCGACCGCGATCGAGGTGGACGGCTCGCTCTCGGCCGGGGACGGCGAACGGGTGCCGCTGCCCGGCGCCGCCGGAACCGCCTCGATCGAAGCGGCCACCTTCCAGGTCTCCTTCGGCGGCGGGACCGGCACCTGGACGGGCAGCTTCGATCTCTCCGGCCTCGAGACGGAGACGCTGTCGGCCGAAGAGGCGCGCATTACGGCGGAAGGCGTCGCCGAGAACCTCGACGACCCGGCCGCCCGGCGGATCACCTTCGACCTGGGCGGAGCCCTCACCGGCGTCGCCGCCGAGGATCCGGACCTTGCGCGCGCCCTCGGCGAGCGCTTCGACATTCTCGCCCACGGCGCCTGGACCGCCGGGCAGCCGGTCGAGGTGGAGATCGCCGAGGTCAAGAACCCCAACGCGGCGCTGCACTTCGCCGGCGCCGTCGACGGCCTGACGCTGGACGGCCGCGTCTGGCTCAACGCCGCCGACGTCGCCCCCTTCGCCGGCCTCGCCGGCCGCGACATCTCCGGCGCGCTCACCTTCGACGCGACCGGCACCGCCAACGCCGGCACGGGCGCCTTCGACCTCACCTTCGATGCCCTCGCCGAGAACCTTTCCGTCGGCATCCCGCGGCTCGACCCCCTGCTCGCCGGCGAGGCGCGCCTTGCGGGGCGCGCCGCGCGCACCACCGAGGGGCTCCGCTTCGACGACCTCAGGATCACCACGCCCGTCCTCGAGGCGCGCGTCGACGGCGGCTACGACCTCTCCACCGCCGACCTCACCCTGACCGCCGCGCTAGAGGACATCGGCCTCGTCGTCGACGGCGCCTCCGGGCCGGTCTCGCTCCGGGCCGCGATCGAGGGGAGCGGCGTTCGCCCGGCGATCGAGGCCGAGATCACCTCGCCGGCGCTCACCCTCGACGGCCGCCGCCTCACCGAGGCGCGCTCGGCCTTCGAGGGTGTCGTCGGGCTCGAGACCGGGGCGGTCGACGGCCGGCTGACCCTCTCCGGCTTCCTTGACGGCGTCGCCATCGACGGCGGCGCACGGATCGAGAGCCTCGACGACGGCGCACGTCGCATCTCCGACCTCCTGTTCACCGCGGGCGGCACCCGCGTCGAGGGCGGCGTCGCGATCTCGCCGGAGGGCCTCCTCGACGGCCGGCTCCAGGTCGCCTCGCCGGATCTCTCGGCGGTCGCCCCGCTTGCGCTGGTCGAGGCCTCCGGCGCGCTCGAGGCCGACGTCCGGCTCGCGAGCGCGAACGGGACCCAGGCCGCCGACGTGACCGCGACCGCCCGCGACCTCGCGATCGAGGGGGTCTCGGTCGGCGCCGCGGAGATCGATGCCACGGTGGCCGACCTCTTCGGCGTCCCCCGGATCGACGGTCGCGTCGCCGCGACCGCAATCGACCTCGCCGGCACCCGGATCGAAAGCCTCGAGGCCACCGCCACCCGCGAGGGCGAAACCACCCGTTTCGCGGTCGATGCCGACCTCGAGGCCGGCAGCCTCTCCGCCGCTGGGGCGCTCACCGCGCTGCCCGACGGCTACGCGGTCGCGCTCGAGCGTTTCCGCCTCGCCCGCGGCGAGGACCTCGCCGCCACCCTCTCCGAACCGGTCACCGTGACCGTCGAGGGCGGGACCGTCTCCCTGCCGCGCACGCTGATCGACGTCGGCGGCGGCCGCATCGTCGCCGAGGGCTCGGTCGGCGAGGCGCTGGACCTGTCGCTCCTCGTCGAGAGCCTGCCCCTGTCGCTCGTCAACGCGGTGGAGCCGGACCTCGAAGCCGGCGGCACCCTCTCCGGGACGATCGAGGTCGGCGGCACGCCCGCCGCGCCGACCGCCGAGTTCGAGGTCGAACTCGCCGGCGTCGAGGCCGCGCCGCTGCGCCGCCTCGGCGTGCCGACGCTGTCGGTCGAAGCCGCGGGCCGCTATACCGGCGACGCCGTCGTGCTCGACGCCTCCGCCTCCGGCGGCGGCCTCGCCGCCGCGGTCGAGGGACGGATCCCGCTGGACGGCGGCGAGATCGACCTCGACGTCCGCCTCGACAGCCTGCCGCTGGCGCTTGCCAACGCGGTGCGGCCCGACCTCGATCTCGCCGGCAGCCTTTCGGGCACCGCCAGCATCGGCGGCACCCTCGCCTCGCCGACCGCCACCTTCGACCTCGCCGGCCGGGAGATCGCCGCGGCCCCGCTGCGCGATGCCGGCGTTCCGCCACTCGCGGTGGAAGCCTCCGGCCGCGCCAGCGCCGAGGCGGTGACCCTCGACGCGACGGCCAGCGGCGGCGGCATCTCGCTCTCCGCGGAGGGCACCGTCCCGCTCGGGGGCGGCCCGCTCGACCTTGCGGTGAGCGGCGACGTGCCGCTCGGCCTTGCCGACCGCTTCCTCCTCGAGCGCGGGGCGACCCTCTCCGGCACCGCGAACGTGTCGCTGCAGGTGGGCGGCACCCTCGCCAATCCGTCCGTCACCGGCGACGTCGCGGTCGACGACGCCACCTTCACCGACCCGGAGACCGCGACCCGGCTCACCGGCATCTCCGCCCGCGTATCGCTCGACGGCGAGCGCGCGGTGATCGAGCGCGTCACCGGCGTCCTCGGCGGCCGCGGCAGCATCACCGTGACCGGCTCGATCGGGATCGAGCCCGGCTCTGGCTTTCCGGCCGACCTCGCCATCACCATCGACAACGCCCGCTTCACCGACGGCCGCATCGTCACCGCCGACCTGGACGGCCGCCTGCAGGTGACCGGCCCTCTCGTCGGCGGCCCGCTGATCACCGGCGAGATCCTCGTCGACCGGGCGGAGATCACCGTGCCGGAGACGCTGCCCGGCGGCGGCGTCACCTTCCTCGACGTCCGCCACCGGCTGCCGCCCCCCAACGTGGAGCGCACGCTGGAGCGGGTGCGCGCGGTGCTGGACGGGGCGAACGGCAACGGGGAGACCGCCGCCGAGGGGCCGCGGGTGGACATCACCGTGAATGCTCCGCGGCAGATCTTCGTCCGCGGCCGGGGCATCGACGCCGAGCTCGGCGGCAGCGTGCGGGTCACCGGACCGGTGACCGACGTGCAGCCGGTCGGCGCCTTTGAGCTGATCCGCGGCAGCATCACCATCATCGGCCAGCGGATCGTGTTCGACCGGGGCACGCTGACCCTCGTCGGCGACCTCGACCCCCTGCTCGACTTCGTGGCGACCACCAGCGGCGGCGGCATCACCGTGACGGCGGCGATCACCGGCCGCGCCTCGAACCCGGAGATCGTGCTCTCCTCCGTGCCGGAACTGCCGCAGGACGAGGTGCTCGCCCAGCTCCTGTTCGGCCGCGGCATCGACGAGCTGTCGCCCCTGCAGATCGCCAGCCTCGCGGTCGCCGTGGCGGACCTCGCCGGCGCCGGCGGCGGCGCCGACATCCTCGGGCAACTGCGCGCGGCCACCGGTCTCGACGACCTGCAGCTGGTGACGGACGCGGAGGGCAACGCGGCGGTGCAGGCGGGGAGCTATGTCACCGAGAACGTCTACCTCGGGGTGATCGCCGGCCCGTCCGGGCAGGCGGACGTGTCGGTGAACCTCGACATCACCGAGGATCTCAAGGCGCGGGTGCAGGTCGGGCCGGACGAGTCCCGGTTCGGGGTCTTCTACGAGACCGAATATTGACCCCCTGGACGGGGCGCGGGGTTGCGATGCGGCAGCCGGGCCTCTAAATCCGGAGAACAAAGAAGCGGAGCCACTCCCCCGTCATGCGCGCCATCCTGGACGTCGTTCTCCTCGCCCTCGACCTCTACGTCTGGGTCGTGATCGCCTCGGCCATCTTTTCCTGGCTCTACGCCTTCAACGTGGTGAACCCGCGCAACCAGTTCGTGGGGATGATCGGCAATGCGCTGTACCAGCTGACCGAGCCGGTGCTGCGCCCGATCCGCCGGTTCTTGCCCAACATGGGCGGGCTCGACCTCTCGCCCGTGGTGCTGCTGCTGCTGGTGTTCCTCGTGCAGCGGCTGATCATCTACTACCTCTACCCGCTGGCCTTCTGATCCCGCCGTCGCCCGGGACGGGCGGAGCACGGAGCGAGGCATGCCGAGCGATATGGCGATCGCCAGAGACGGAGACGATCTCCTGCTCCGCGTGCGGCTGACCCCGCGCGCCGACCGTGATCGACTGGAGGGCGTGCAGGTGATGTCGGACGGGGCCGAGGTGCTGGCCGCCAGGGTCCGCGCGGTGCCCGAGGACGGAAAGGCGAACGCGGCGCTGTGCGCCCTCGTGGCCGCGGCGGCGGGCGTGCCGAAGTCGCGCATGGCGCTCGAAGCCGGCGCGACCCGGCGGGTGAAGACACTGCGGATCGAGGGCGCCGATGCGGCGACGGAGGCGGCGCTCCGGGCCCTGCTTGACCAAGCTGACTAGCTAGAGCTTCGAGCCTGGAGAAATTTCTTGTCGACCAGGTGACTCCACCTGATCGGAAACGCCCCGGCCTTGCCCGCCCTCAGTCGTCGTCGCCGAGCGGGCGGGCCTCGTCCGGGAGCATGATGGGGACGCCGTCGCGGACCGGATAGGCGAGCCGCGCCGCGCGGGAGACCAGTTCCTGCCGGTCCGGGCGCCATTCCAGCGTCGTCTTGGTGAGCGGGCAGACCAGGATCTCGAGAAGCTTCGGGTCCACCGAGCCCGTCTGCCGCGCTTCGTCCGCCATCGCCCACCGCCTTTCCTGCCGGATCGGACCGTTTATCGCCGCTGCGCGCCCCTACTGCAACGGCGGCGTCTCGCCGGCGGTTTCCCGGATCGCGAATTCGGTGATGGCCACGAGCATGTCGGCCCGCGTCTTGAGATCCGGCGCCTCGAGGAGCAGCTGCTTCTCCGGCGGCCCGAACGGGCTCATCATCGACAGCGCGTTGACCAGCGCCTCGGTGGACGCGCGGTCCACGCTTTCCCAGTCCGCCTCGAGGTTGTTGGCGTCGAGATAGGCGCGGAAGGCGCTGAGCAGCCCCGCCCGGTCCACCGCCTCCTCGCCCGCCCGCGGCACGAAGTCGGCTGCGAACTCCTCGGCCGAGACGCGGCAGAGGCGGTAGGGCCGGTCGGTGTCGATCTCGGCGAGGATCCGGAAGCGGGAGATGCCGCCGAGGGTGACGAGATAGCGCCCGTCGCCGGTCTCGCTGACTCTGGTGAGCCGGCCGGCGCAGCCGACCGCGCAGAGCGCCGGCTCGCCGTCGGGGCGTCGTGCCGCGCCGTCGAAGCGGGGCTGCACCATGCCGATCACGCGCGACCCGGCGAGGGCGGCGTCCACCATCGCGAGGTAGCGCGGCTCGAAGATGTTGAGCGGAAGCTGTCCCCTCGGCAGCAGCAGGGCGCCGGTGAGAGGAAACACGGGGATAGCGTCGGGCAGGTCTTCCGGGCCCTTGTAGGTGAAGTTGCCGGTCATGCGCCTCGGGTCCTGGACGGCGGCGGGCGCCTTGATCGGCCCCCGCCTCAGACCGCCATATAGGGTCCGCCGCCCGCCCGGCGATCCCCCCTCAGGAGAAGAGCACCGAGGACAGCCGCCGGCGTCCGTAGAGCGTCTCCGGATCGGTCGGCCCCCAGGCCTCGAAGAACTGGACCAGCTGCTTTCGCGCGGCCTCCTCGTTCCAGCCCCGGTCGCGCCGCACGCTCTCGACGAGATGGTCGACCGCAGCCTTGCGCTGGCCGTGGGCTGCGAGGGCGATGGCGAGCTCGAGCCGCGCGTCGTGGTCGTTCGGATCGGCCTCGATGCGGGCGACCAGCGTCGCCGTGTCGCCGAGCTTCGCCGACTGCTCCGCAAGGTCGAGTTCCGCGCGGGCGCCGGCGACCGCGGCGTCGCCGCGCCTGGCCTCGGGGATCTGCTCCAGCACCGCGCGGGCGTCGTCGAGCCGGCCGAGGCCGACCAGGGCGCGGACGAGCCCGGCCGCGGCGGCGACCTGCTCGGGGTCCGACTGCAGCGCCGCCATGAAGAGCTCGGCTGCCGGCTCGAAGGACTTCTCCGCCAGCATGGCGTTGCCCTGCTCGAGCAACTGCTCCACCTCGCTCGGTCCGGCCGGGCCGGCGACCCGCTCGATGAACTGCTTCACCTGGCTTTCCGGCAGCGCGCCCATGAAGCCGTCGAGCGGGCGGCCGTCGACGAAGGCGATCACCGCCGGGATCGACTGGATGCCGAGCTGGCCGGCCACCTGGGGATGCTCGTCGATGTTCATCTTGACGAGCCTCACCGCGCCCTTGGCGGCGCGCACCGCCTTCTCCAGCACTGGCGTCAGCTGCTTGCACGGCCCGCACCAGGGGGCCCAGAAGTCAACCAGCACCGGGCTCTGGCGGGAGGCGTCGATGACATCGCGCACGAAGTTGGCGGTGGTGGTGTCCTTGACGAGGTCGTCCGCCGCCGCGGTGGGCGGGGCCTCGGTCCCGAAGCCGTTGCCGAAGGTGAAGGTGGGTCCGCTCATGGCTCGCTCTCGGATGGGTTCGGCCCGGCGGCCGGGGCCGCCTTCTGCCGGTTGTCGTTGCACACTATGTGGCGCGTCCGGGGCCGGATGACAAACCCCCGGTGCCGCCGGACTGCGGTTTTCACTCCGCGAGGGGCAGGTCGACGACCATCGGCTCGTGGTCCGTGGCGCGCAGGAAGGCGAGGAGGCCCTCCGGCGGCAGCGAGGTGGTGGCCGTGTTGACCAGGGGATGGAAGTTCACCGGGTCCTCCTCGAGCAGCGCCCGCTCAATCACCACCGTGACCCTGCCGGCCGTGTCGTTGATGGCGCCGAAGGGCGTCACCGAGCCGGGCCTGACGCCCCAGACCGCCTCCAGCAGCTCTCCCGAGCCGAACGACACCCGGCCGGAGCCGCCGATCGCCTCGTGCACCCGCTTGAGGTCGAGCCGGGCGTCCTCGCGGGCGGTGATCAGGAAGAGGCGGCTCTTCTTGTCCTTGACGAAGAGGTTCTTGGAGTGGCCGCCGGGGATCTCCCCCCGAAGCGCCCGGCTCTCCTCCACGGTGTGGAGCGGCTGGTGCTCGACGGTGGAATGCGCCACGCCGAGCCGGTCGAGGAGGGCGAACACGTCGGACGGTGTGGCGGGCATGGGGTCTCCGGCCGGTGATTTGGTCGCGGCCCTTCCTACTCCCGCGCCGTCTCGGCTTTCAACCCCCGCCGCCGCCTTGGGGCGGAACGGCCCACCGCCGCGGCGAGCGCGTCCGCCCTCGTCCGCCGCAATGCCGTTGCCGATCGACCCATCGGGCCATCCCCCGCCCGCCGCGCCGTAGCCCGCGGACCGATCGCAGGCCCCGCCCGCAGCCGTCTCCTTTGCACCCGTCGGGGCAGGTCCTGCCCGCGGCGCCGGAATGCCCGTCCGGCGCGGCTAGGAGGGCTCGCGAACCCGTTCGGCCGCCATCGTCCATCCGCCGCGAGGCCTCGTCTTTTCCCTGTTGCAATCCGCCCGCGATTGGTCCATATACCCCTCGCTCCGGCGACGGAGCCGACCGGAAACGGCGTGAGCGGGTGTAGCTCAGGGGTAGAGCACAACCTTGCCAAGGTTGGGGTCGAGGGTTCGAATCCCTTCGCCCGCTCCAGTTTCCGACGACACAGAAGCCGCGGGAAACCGCGGCTTTTGTCGTTTCTGGGCGGTGGGAATCGCGGCACTCGGGAATTGCGGCGGGCGTCGGGTCACCGCTCGGTTACAGGGCCGCCCTGGCCCGGGACGGTGGCGGTGCGGGGTGGGGCGATGCGGTCGGTGCAGCCGCGCCAAGGGGCTGCAGCGGCTTACGACCCGATCTCCCAGATCGCAACGGTTACGACGGCGAGCCCGGCGGCGCCCTGTATAGCGCGCGATGCCCGGTCGAGAGCGACACCGTGGCGGACCGCCACGGTTTCCGCGCGGCCGCGTGTGAGGGCTGCCGCGAGAGCGACGATGGTCAGGACCGCGCCGATGCCGATCAGCATGGCCGCCGCGAAGGCGAGGCCTGCCTCCGGCATGCCGCGGGCGATCGACATAGTCATCACGAAGAGAGTGAGCGGGCAGGGGATGAAGCCGGCCGCGACCCCTGCAAAGATGCCGTGGTCGGACCAATGGCGGTGGGGCCGCGCAGCCCGGATCATGAACCAGATGCCGATCGCGATCATGATGCCGCGGCTCACGGCCTCCAGGACCGGCGCTTCCCCGACGCCGCCAAGCGTTCGTGTGACGAGCGGAAGCCCGAACCCAGCGATCGCGACGGCCATGCCCACGTGAGTTGCGGAGAGCGCAGCGGCCACGACAATGGCCCGCGTCGCGGCGACGCGCGCGCCGGCGACGTAACCGGCGAGCAGCAGCTTGCCATGTCCCGGAGTCAGGGCATGGACGGCGCCGAACAGAACGCCGGTCGGGACCATCGCGGCGAGCACGGCCGCCCCGCCCGCCTCCCCGTAGGCCGCGAGATCGGCGGAAATGGATTCGCGAACCAAGGCCTGGATCGCGACAAGCTCCTGAAGCATCGGCGGCGCCCTGTCGAAAGTCGACCGGTTCCGGCTGTGCCGGGGCGGACAGGTTCTAGCCCCCCCCGCCGGTTCTGGCCAGAGGCGGGGCGGCGCCCGGGCGTCGGCATCGCTGCCCGGGCGGCGAAGGCCCCTCGCGACAAGCCATGGCGTGCGGCCGTGGCCCGCAGCGTGGCCGATCTACTGGACCCTCTTGATATCGGCGTAGATGCCTTCGGTGACCAGCGACACGGTGACGTCGCCGTCGGTCCGGTTGCGCCAGAACCAGCCGTGGTTGCCGTCGAAGGCCGCCTCCAGCACGCCGTCGTCGCCGTCGACCCCGCGGCCCTTCTCGTAGTCGGCGGACTGGCCCGCCCCGTCGCCATGCAGGTCGAAGTTGACCGGCCCGCCAGTCGATTCCCAGGCGAAGTTCACCTGGTCACCGGCCTGCATGACGAGCTTGATCTCGGCGCCCTGGCCCGGCGCCAAGGAAAAGCTGACCGAGTCCGATCGAAGTCCGTCGGGCGCGACGTCCGGCATCGCCTCGGGGGCGCTTGACGCCATGGCGTTCTCCCCAACGGGCGGACCCCAGGTGTCCACGGCCGCGGCCTCGGCGATGGCAGACGCGAGCGGATCCGCCGCGGCCATCTCCGGCTGCGGTGCAAAGGCGGCAGCCGCGAGCCGCTCCTCGATCCGCTCCAGACGGGCGAGAACCTCGACCCGGAACGCCTCGGCCGCCGGGTCGGCGGACGCCTGTGCGGCGTTCCCCTCGGCGGCGTTCTCCTCGGCGAGCTGGCGCTTGATCTCGCCCATCTGCGTGAGCCCGAGCAGGCGGCCGGCGCCGGTCGGATCGACGGCGTACTCGGCGGGCAGCACGATGGTGACGAGCAGAACCGCGGCCGAGGCGGCGGCGAGCAGGGTCGAGCGCCAAAGGCGCAACGCGCTGGGAAGATCGGCCCGGCGGGGCAGGTCGGTGTTGTACATGGCGATCACCTTCAGGAGAGGATCCAGCCGGTCAGCTGGTACCCGATCAGCACCAAGCCGGCGGACATCATGGCGACGTTGGCGGTGTAGGCGTGGCGCAGGAAGCCGTCGCTGCGCCGCCAGAAACCCATGGCGAGGAGAATGGCTACAAGGGCGAGCAACTGGCCGATCTCGACGCCGACGTTGAAGGCGAGGAGGTTGGCGATGAGCCCGTCCGGCGCGATCTGATATTCGAGGATCTTGGTTGCGAGCCCGAGCCCGTGAAAGAGGCCGAAGACCAGCGTCGCCATCCTGGTGTTCGGCTGGAACCCGAGCCAGCGCCGGAATGCCCCGAGGTTGTCGAGCGCCTTGTACACCACCGACAGGCCGATGATCGCGTCGACGAGGTAGGAATTGACATTCCAGCCAAAGTAGACACCCGCCAGCATAGTGACCGAGTGCCCGATGGCGAACAGGCTGACGTAGATGGCAATGTGCTTGAGGCGGTAGAGGAAGAATATCACCCCGGCGAGGAACAGGAGGTGGTCGTATCCCGTCACCATGTGCTTGGCGCCGAGATAGACGAAGGGGACGAGATGCACCCCCGTGATCTCCATGATGTAGCCCTTATCGCCCTCGGCGACCGCATGGGCGAAGCCCTCGGCGGCAGACAGCACGAGGAGGACGGTGGCGGCGAGGATCCCGTGCAGGACGCGCCATGGGCGCCCCTTGCCGGGCCACAACCCCGCGATCGGTCGACATGTCATGATGGGGCTCCGGATGAGTGCGGACGCCGCCCGTCGCCGGGCGGCCTCGGGTCAACTCAATCCGGAGTTCCTCGGGGGGCGTTCGAAGCGTGTGCGCGGCCCGAGTGACAGCGCAGGCGTCTCTCGGCCCGCTGCCACCATCGGCGGCGGCACGATGAACCCGTGTGCCGCGGCGGACGCCGTCGGGACGTCGTGGGTGTGGTCGAAGGGGTCGTGCGCGTGCGCGTGTCCCGCCGGCATCTCGTCCCCATCGGCGACAACCATGTGCCCGGCGTGTCCCGGCTCGGCGTCATGGCCGACTGCGGCCTGGTAAACCGGAGATCTCGCCTCCGGGACGCCAGCGCCGAGGGGCTGCGGCGCGCCGAATGCGATCATCAGCAGGAGGAGGGCCGTGACCATCCTGGCGACTAGGTCGGGGCGCAAGGCGGACACTCAAATTATCTGCGCGGGTGGGAGACGGATCCGACGGTAGGTGGAGATTGGTTAACGGAGGATGAACGAGGACCGCATCCTCCCGCGCGGCCGCCGCTCGGTTGCCGGATCCTGTTGACGGACGGCCGGGAAGTGGGTAGCCGTAGACTATCCCCTCCCCGGGGATAGGAAGGTCGACGGCCAGGACTCATGAAGCACGGCTCGCATCCGGACATCATCAAGCGGCTGAAGCGGGCCGAGGGCCATCTCCGGTCGGTGGTGGCGATGCTCGAGGCGGAGAAGCCCTGCCTCGACGTGGCCCAGCAGCTGCACGCGGTGGAGAAGGCGATCGTCCAGGCCAAGCGCACGCTGATCCAGGATCACCTCGACCACTGCCTCGACCACGTGGTCGGGTCGATGACCCGCGACCAGCGCCGGCCGGTCGACGAGTTCAGGGAGATCGCCAAGTACCTCTGAGGCGGCCGGGCCGGGCGCTCCCGTCGCGCATGGACCTCTCCAGATGTTTTCCGTCCTCGCCAACCGCACCTATCGCCACCTCTTTCTCGCCCAGGTCGTCGCGCTGCTCGGGACCGGGCTCGCCACGGTGGCGCTCGGGCTCCTCGCCTACGACCTTGCCGGCGCCGACGCCGGCGCGGTGCTCGGGACGGCGCTCGCCATCAAGATGGTCGCCTATGTCGGCGTCGCTCCGGTGGCGGCGGCCTTCGCCGAACGGCTGCCGCGCCGGGCGATGCTCGTCTCGCTCGACCTCGTCCGCGCCGCGGTAGCCGTGCTGCTGCCCTTCGTCGACGAGGTCTGGCAGGTCTATTGCCTGATCTTCGCGCTGCAGGCTGCGTCCGCCGCCTTCACCCCGGCCTTCCAGGCGACCATCCCGGACGTGCTCACGGACGAGAGGGACTACACCCGCGCCCTCTCGCTCTCCCGGCTCGCCTACGACCTCGAGAGCCTCGCCAGCCCGGTGCTGGCGGCCGCGCTGCTCGCCGTCGTCAGCTTCCACGACCTGTTCGCCGGGACCGTGCTCGGCTTCCTGCTGTCGGCGGCGCTGGTCGTCTCCGTCGCGCTGCCGAGCCCGAAACCCGCCGAGCCGCGCGGCATCTTCGAACGCACCACCCGGGGCATCCGGATCTATCTGGCGACGCCGCGCCTGCGCGGACTGCTGGCGCTCAATCTCGTCGCCGCCTCGGCCGGCGCCATGGTGATCGTCAACACGGTGGTGATGGTGCAGGGCGCCTACGGGCTCGGCGAGCAGGCCACCGCCCTGGCGCTAGCGGCTTTCGGCGCCGGCTCGATGCTCGTCGCCCTCGCCCTGCCGAGGCTGCTGGAGCGGGTGCCTGATCGCAGCGCCATGCTGGCCGGCGCCCTCGCGCTGATCGCCGGCCTGGTGCTCGGGGCGATCCTGCCCGGCTACGGCCCGCTGCTTGCGCTGTGGTTCGCCATCGGCGCCGGCTACTCCGCGGTGCTGACCCCGTCTGGACGGCTGCTCAGGCGCTCCGCGCGGCCTGAGGACAGGCCGGCGGTCTTCGCAGCCCAGTTTGCCCTGTCGCACGCCTGCTGGCTGGTGACCTACCCCGTGGCCGGCTGGCTCGGCGCCACCGCCGGCCTGACCGCCGCCTTCGCGGCGCTGGCCGCGCTCGCCGTCTCGGGCGCCGCTGCGGCAAGGCTGTCCTGGCCGGCCGACGACCCGGAGACGATCGAGCACGAGCACCCGGACCTGCCGCCCGGCCATCCGCATCTCGCCGACGCAGCGGGACGGCGTCACGCGCATCTTTACACGATCGACGACGAGCACCCGGTCTGGCCGACGTGAGACGCTGCGGCCATCGTGACCGCTCTGGCAGCCGCCGCGCAGCGGGCACGCAAGGTCCGTAGTCAGGCGAATGCATGCATCCTGCGCGAGAGGATAGCATGTCCCCGCCTTCACCCGGACCGGTCCCCATGTCTCAACGCCTGCCCATTGCCGCCGCGGCGCTGGTCTACCTGGTCTGGACCTTCCTGACCTGGTGGTTCGAGGGGCGGATCGCCACCTTGCTCAGGCCGGACGCGACCGTGGACCGCGCCGTCTATGCGCTGGTGGTGAACCTGGGCGTCGGCGTCGTGGGGGCGATCCTGGTCCTTCGCCTCACCGCCCGGAGCCGCGCCCGCGTGACGGCCGCCGGGCTCGGCCCTGGGAAACCGCGCCCCGTGGCGGTGGCGACCGGGCTCGCTCTCGGCCTTGCCGGCTACGCCGGGCTTGGGGCCCCGACGCTCGATCCCCTCGTCCTTCTCAATGCCTATGCCCAGGTCTTCGTGGTGTCGGCGGCCGAGATCCTCGTCTGCTTCGCGCTCCCGGCCGCGGCGCTGGCCGCCTTTCGACCGCAAGCCGGGTGGGCGCACCGGGTCGGCCTCGTCGCGGTCTCCGCCCTGCTCTTCGGCGTCTACCACGTCGCGCACAGCCCGCCCTTCGACGAGATCGGTATGATCGCCTTCCTCACCCTCGTGGGGCTGGTCACGGGGACGTTCTTCGTGCTCTCGCGGGATGCCTACGCCACGCTGCTGTTCCACAATTTCATGGGAACGCTCGGGGTGACGCAGGCGCTTGCCGCGGCCGGCCGGCTCGATGGCCTCGAGACGCTGCAATGGCCCCTGGTCGGCACCGCCGCCCTGACGCTGCTGGCGGCGCTCGGCCTCGACGCCGCGCTCCTGCGGCGGTCCGGGCGAGCCCTGCAGGCCTGAGCCCGGGCCGTGCTACGCCGCATGCCGAAGCGAATGCGGAACAACTGCACGACAGCGGCCGCGGCCAAGTGCTATCATAACAAAGGAATCGACCGACAAACTGATTCCACCTCGGTCCACGCCGCTTGAGCGGAGCCGCCGTGGCCTTTGACAGTGCAGCGTCGTGAGACGCCGCCATTCCCGGACAGATCGGCAGTCCATTTGATGGAGATCGCCCATGTACGCCACCTGCCCTAAATGCGGAACTGAAGCGACCGTGACAATCACCGGAAAATATCGCCGCAGCGTTAGCTTCCCTATCTTAGAGTGCGCCGATCTTCAGCAGCGGACTCGGACCGAGGGCCGAGTCGAGATCGGGCACGAATGCCCGTATTTGGAGGAGGCGGTCACGTCGGTAGTTGAACAATTTCACCATTCGCGCGGGATGGTTCGGCTAGATTGACGGTGCGTTCCGCGTCCGGGCCATTTTTGATCTCGATGCGGTCGCCAGAAGAAGCTGGTCGCCCAGATAGAGCCGGGGCTAGATTGAACGCAGGCCGCGCGGCGCTTGCGTCGTGCGGCTCATCATCACCGACATTCGAGAAAGGCAACTACGCCGGCTCCAGACGGGCTGAGCCGACTGTGCCCAGGCCATAACGGGTATGCCGCCGCGCTTCCTTGCGTCCCCCGTGGGGCCCCCTGAGCATTGCGGCGCCGACATACAGATGGGGGGGACTCCCCACCGTTTAGCAAGGGGCGTTTCGGCTGTGGTTTGGGTCGAAGGTGGTCCGTGTCTCCAGCATGGCGCAGGCGACGGCGAGGAGGC
>JAWLBM010000004.1:0-196687 GCA_041687675.1 Pleomorphomonas sp.
AGCGAGCCCGCTACATGACCCTTGAGACGATCACCGCCCTCGGCGATGATCCCCTCGTCGGACTGCCGGACATGGCGGCCTGACCCGCGTCCCGGCCGAACCGGCGACCAACAGTGTGCTCGCCGTCAGCTACACCACGTCTGGGGACACGATCCCGGTCTGTCCGGACCCTGATGCCGGCCGGATCGCCCGATCCCTCTGGTCTCCGCCCCCCGCATGCAATATCAATGGTCCATTGCCTATCGGAGCCGCGACCCTCGGACCCCATGCGCGCGTGGCAAGGTGCAGCCTCGGTCGCGACGGGCGCCGGATCCGACCGTGCTCGACGAATTCGTTCCGGTAACTTCGCCTTACCGACCACTGGCCCAGTATCGACGCTCCGTGGCCGCGGCCGCTTCAGGTGTTCCATGGATCCGATGCGGATGGACCCGACTTCATCGCCCACGCCGCTGGTGACCGTGCTGCTGGTCACCTACAACCACGCCGGCCATGTCGGTCGGGCGCTCGAAAGCGTGCTCGTCCAGGAGACGGATTTCCCGTTCGAAGTGCTGATCAGCGAGGACGCCTCGACCGACGGCACGCGCGCCATCGTGGAGGCGGCGGTCGGCGCCCACCCGGGAAAGGTCCGGGCCATCCTCTCTTCGTCGAACGTCGCCTCCAACGAGGTGGTCGCCCGCGGACTGCGCGAGGCACGCGGGCGGTACCTCTCCATGCTCGACGGCGACGACTATTGGATCCGTTCCGACAAGCTGCAGCGGCAGGCCGAACATCTCGAGGCGCATCCGGGCTCTGCCGCCGTCTTCCACAACGCCCTGGTCGGCGACGGCGACAGCGTCACCGACCGCCGCTGGACGCCCGGCGACCAGCCGTCCAGCATCGGCTGGGAGGAGATCTGGCAGGGCAATCCCTTCGCCACCTGCAGCGGGATGCTGCGCCTCTCGTATGTCCGCGACATGCCGGCATGGTACGCCGACCTCTTCCCCGTGACCGACTGGCCGCTCTACGTCGTGGCGGCCGAGCACGGGCGCCTCGATTTCGTCGACGAGCCGGTCGGCGTCTACCGGGTCCATTCCGGCGGGCTCTACTCCCAGCTGGCGCCGGCCGCCAGGCTCGACGCGGTCGAGCGGTTCTATCGGCACATGATCCGCTCGGCGGGGCCGCGCTTCGCCCGCGCCGCACGCCGCGGCGGGACGCGCTTCTTTCTCGACTGGGCCGAGCAGTACCTTTCGGCGGGCGACCTCGCCGACGGCTGGCGGTGCCTGAGGCGTGGCCTTTCCCTGGCGGGCCTCGGGGCCGCGTCGCCGCGTGGGCAGGCGGTGCGGGTCGCGGGTGGTCTCCTCAGGCGCAGCGTGGGCCTTGGCTGATGGAGCGGGACGCCGTCCACGTCGAACCGGTGGCGCCGGTGGCCGGCGACGGGCCGCGGCCGCGCTGGTCGGTGATGATCCCGTCCTACAACTGCAGCCGCTTCCTGGCGGCGACGATCGAGGCCGTGCTCGCGCAGGACCCTGGTCCCGACGCGATGCAGATCGAGGTGGTGGACGACGCCTCGGGCGACGATCCGGGCTCGGTGGTGAGGACCGTCGGCAAGGGTCGCGTCGGCTTTTATCGCCAGGAGCGCAATGTCGGGCACATCGGCAACTTCCAGACCTGTCTCGCCCGGGCGAAAGGGGAGATCGTGCACCTCCTCCACGGCGACGACCTGGTCCGGCCCGACTTCTACGAGGCCATGGGGCGGGGCCTTGAGGCCGCACCGCAGGCAGGCGCCGCCTTCTGCCGGTCCGTCTACATCGACGAGGACGGGCGCGAACTCGGCGTCCAGCCGCAAGAGCAGGCGCAGTCGGGCCTCCTTCCCGACCCCGTGGAGCGGCTTGCCAGCGAGCAGCGGATCATGACCCCCTCGATCGTCGTCCGGCGATGCGCCTACGAGGCGCTCGGCGGGTTCGACCGGCGCCTCGCCTGCGCGGAGGACTGGGAGATGTGGGTGCGGGTCGCCTCCCGCTACCCGGTCTGGTACGAACCGCGGGCGCTTGCGCTCTACCGCATGCACGCGCGCTCGAACACGGGCCGTCATGTCAGGAGCGCCAGGGATGCCGCCTACAACCGCCTGGCGATCGAACTCATCCGTGGCCACCTGCCGCCGGACCGACAGAACGAGATCGTCGCCCGTGCGCGGCGGACCTATGCGCAAAGTGCCCTCGACACGGCGGCGCGTCTGCTCGACGGCGGTGACGGGGTCGGTTTCCTGGCCCAGAGCCGCGAGGCCTTCCGTCTGTCGCCGGGGCTGTCGACCCTGAAGCGGGTGGCGGGGATTCTGCTCGAGGAGGGCCGCCGCCGTGTCGGTGCGCGTTGATCCCGCCGCCGGCACGGCGCCGGCCCGTGTCGTGGTGATCGGCTGCGGCGCCGTCACCCGCCTCTACGCCGGGCCTGCGCTGGCCCGGCTCGAGCGGGCCGGCGTCGTCGAGGTGCTCGCAGTTCACGATCCCGACGGCGGCGCCATGGAGGCGGTCCGCCAGATCCTGCCGCGGGCCGCCGCCGCGGGACAGCTTGGTGACGCGCTGTCCCGCGGGGCCGACCTTGCGGCCGTGCTGTCGCCCCCGCGCTTTCATGCCGAGCAGTCGATCCTCGCCATGCGCGCGGGTCTGGACGTCTTTTGCGAGAAGCCGATGGCGGCCTCGCCGGGCGAGGCGGACGCCATGCTGGCGGCGTCGCGGGAGACCGGGCGGCGCCTCGCCATCGGGCTGGTGCGCCGCCGGTTTCCCGCGACGCAGGCGATCAGGCGGCTTGTCGGGGCGGGCACGATCGGCAGGCCGGTCTCGGTCTCCTGGTTCGAGGGCGGCCCGTTCGACTGGCCGATCGCCTCCCCGCGGGCGTTCGATCGGGCCGAGGGCGGCGGCGTGCTCCAGGACATCGGCACCCATGTCCTCGATCTCATGAGCTGGTGGTTCGGCCCGCCGACGGTGATCGCCTACCGGGACGACGCCATGGGCGGGGTCGAGGCCAACTGCGCGGTCGACCTCGACTTCGACGGCCTTCCCGGGCGGCTGCGTCTCAGCCGCGACTGGGCGCGCCCCAACCTCGCCGTGATCACCGGGTCGGAGGGTCGGATCGTGTGGACGGCCAACGACACCGAGCGTCTCACCCTGACGCTCGGAGGCTCCGCTCCCGTCGTCCTCGACGCGGTGGCGGAAGAAGCGCCGGACTTCGTCGGCTGCTACGCCCGCCAGTTCGCGGACGTCGTGGAGGCGCGGCGGCAGGAGCGGCCACTCGCGGTTCCGCCGGAGGCCGCCCGCGACGCGCTCAGGCTGGTCGCAGACTGCTATGCGCGTCGTGCGCCGATGGACATGCCCTGGCTCTCCGCCGACTTGGAACCCCTGCCCGCCGGGGAGGCCGCATGATCCGGGATCTCGTCGCGGTCGTCGGCGCGTCCGGCTTCATCGGCAACAGGGCGGTGGAGCTGTTCCACCTTTCCGGGGCTGCCCGGGTGCGCCCGGTGGTCCGCCGTCCGAACGCGCTGGCGCTGGCCGGCCGCTTCGGGCTGGATGGCCGGATCGCCGACGCGCGGGACCCGGAGGCGCTGGAGCGGGCCTTCGAGGGCTGCCGCTACGTGATCCACGCCGTCGCCGGCGATCCCGCCACGATCCTCGGTAGCATCGCCCCGGTCTACCGCGCCGCGGCCGCCGCCGGAGTGCGCCGCCTCGTCTATCTCAGCACCGCGTCGGTGCACGGCCAGGCGCCGCTTCCTGGAACGGACGAGCGCTCGCCGCTCAGCGTCCGGCAGCCGATCGCCTACAACAACGCGAAAGTCCGCGCCGAGCGCCGCCTCGCCGAACTCCGCCGGAGCGGACCGGTGGAGGTGGTGATCCTGAGACCGGGAATCGTTCATGGTCCCCGCTCCTACTGGACCGGCGGCTTTGCCGACGAACTTCTCGACGGCACCGCCTATCTCGTCGAGGGCGGTCATGGCATCTGCAACGCCATCTACGTAGACAACCTGGTCCACGCGGTGAGGCTCGCGATGACCGCTCCCCGCGCCGACGGCGAGGCGTTCATCGTCGCCGACGCGGAGACGGTGACCTGGGCGGATCTCTGCCGCCCCGTCGCCGAGGCGCTCGGCGTCCGCCTCGAGGAGATCGCCGTGGAGCGACCGAGCCGCGCCGCCCTGGCCCGGGAGCACCGCCTGGCGTTGCTGAAGGCCGGCGTGCACCGCTTGCCGGCCCCGATCTCCAGCGGACTGCGCGCCGCCTATGCGACGCTGCGGCAGGCGCGCGCCGAAGACCAGCCGGGCTCCGGCCGCGGCCGCCGGCTGCAACTCACCGAGGAGAAGGTCGCGCTTCACACCTGCGCGACGCGGCTGCCGATCGACAAGGCGCGTCTCCAACTCGGATATATGCCGCGCATCGGCTTCGAGGAGGCATGCCGGCGCAGCGTCGCCTGGCTTCGCTTCGCCGGCTATCCGATGGCCGGCGGAGAGCCGGTTGCGACGAATAGCGGATATTCGGGAGAGACCCCTTGACCAGGTCCGACGTCTCCATCGTCATCACCAACTACAACCATGCCCGGTTCCTCGACGCCGCTATCCGCAGCGTGCTGGCGCAGACGGTGCCGCCCGACGAGATCATCGTGGTCGACGACGGATCCACCGAGGATCCCGGCGAGGTCGTCGCCCGGCACCCATCCGTCCGGCTGATCCGGCAGGAGAACCAGGGTCTCTCGGGCGCCCGGAACACCGGGCTCTCGGCCGCGAGCGGACGCTACGTGGCCTTTCTCGACGCCGACGACACGCTGACGCCGGTGATGGTCGAGGCCGACCTCGCCCTCTTCCGCGAGCACCCGGACTGCGCCTTCGTCTACGGAGCGTACGAACTCGTCGACACGGACGGGCGGCCGTTCGCGTCGGTCGACGTCATGATGCCCGGCGACGACGCCTATGCGAGCTTCCTCTCCGGCAATCTGGTCGGCATGCACGGCACCGTGCTGTACAGGCGGGATCTGCTCGCGGCCGCGGGCGGGTTCGACCGCTCCCTCCGGTCCTGCGAGGACTACGACGCCTACCTGCGGCTGTCGCGCCACCATCCGGTCGCGGCGACGGAACGGCGGCTCGCGTCCTATCGCCGGCACGGCGACAACATGTCGGAAGATGTGCCGCGGATGCTCCGCAGCGCGCGCGCGGTGCTCGGCCGGCATGCCGAGACGGCGCGCACCAGGCCCGAGTGGGTCGAGGCCTACCGCCGCGGCAATGAGGAATGGGCTCGATACTACGTGAAGGTGCAGGCCGAGAAACTCGTGCGCGCGGCGCGGAACCGGTCGGGAGTCTCGACGGAGGCGGGCCGCTTCCTCGCCCTTGCCGTCGGCGCTCCGGTTCCGGCGGCGCGGCTGCTGGTCCGGGGCGTCCGCCGATGGCGGGAGAGGCGGCTGTCGAGGCGTCCGGTTCGCTTCGGCGATCTCGACCGGACGACGCCGATCAGCCCGCATTTCGGGTTCGACCGGGGCCGGCCGGTCGATCGTTTCTACGTGGAGGATTTCCTCGCCCGCTCGGCGGGGGACATCCGCGGCAGGGTGCTCGAGATCGGCGACAACGCCTACACGCTCGCCTATGGCGGCGACCGGGTGTCCAGGAGCGACGTGCTCAACCGCTACGCCGGGCATCCGACGACCACGTTCGTCGGCGACCTGTCCGACGGGGCGGGGTTGCCGTCGGATACCTTCGACTGCATCGTGCTGACGCAGACGCTGCACCTCCTGTTCGACATGCCGGCCGCAGTGCGCACGCTTCACCGGGTGCTGAAGCCCGGCGGCGTCCTGCTCGTGACCGTGCCCTGGGTCAGCCCCATCGATCGCGGCGAGTGGCACGACGACTGGTGCTGGTCGATCACCCCGGCCGCCCTCGGCCGATTGCTCGGCCTCTGCTTCGAGCGGCACGCCGTGACGGTGGAGGCGAAGGGCAACGTCCAGGCGGCGACCGCCTTTCTCTATGGCCTCGCCGACCATGAGTTGCGGCCAGAAGTGCTCGCGGTCGACGACGACTGCTGCCCGCTGATCGTCACCGGGCGCGCGGTCAAGCACGGGGGGCCGACATGAACCTGCGTGCCGCGGCCGGTCGGGTCGTCGGCCGGGCGAGGGTTCTCCTCGCCTCCGAGCGGCCGATCGTGCTGATGTATCACCGCGTCGAGACGCTCCCCTGCGACCCGTGGCAGCTGGCGGTCGCCCCCGAACGGTTCGCCCTCCAGATCGAGATTCTCGGCCGGTCGCGGCGGATCGTGCCGATGTCCTGGCTGGCGGCGGAGCTGAAGGCGGGGCGGTTGCCGCGGCGGACGGCTGCGGTCACCTTCGACGACGGCTATGGCGACGTTCACCGCAACGCGCTGCCGATCCTGCAAAGGGCGGGCTGCCCGGCGACCGTCTTCGTCATGTCCGGCGCGATCGGGGGCGACCGCGGCTACTGGTGGGATCACCTTTCGAGGATCGTGCTGGAAACCTCGGACATCCCGGCCGCCATCGACCTCACAGTGGGTGCGGAACGGATCGCCTGCGAGGTCGGGTCGGGGCCCGGGGACCGCAGGCGGGTGCACGACCGGCTCCACGCGGTGCTGCGTCTTTCGGACCCGCACGAGCGCGACGCCGCCCTCGAGCGGCTCGCCGCCTGGGCCGGGACGGCTTTCGCCGCGCCGGTGCGCGACCGGGCGATGACGCTCGATCAGCTTCTCGACGTCGCCGAGGCCGACGAAATCGAGATCGGGGCCCACACGGTCACCCACCCGTCGCTGCCGAACCTCGACGACGAGACGCTCCGCCGCGAGGTGGTCGACAGCCGCAGCGCCTGCCGGGAGTGGACCGGGCGGCCGGTGTACGGGTTCGCCTACCCCTTCGGCGACCACGACCGACGGACGGTCGGAATCGTCTCCGGCACCGGCGTCGACTACGCCTGCACGACGGTGCCGACGGCGGTCCGGCCGCGCCAGGGTGTCTTCGAGATCCCCCGCCTGCTGGCGGCGGACTGGGACGAGACCACATTCCGCGACGAGGTGCTCTCCCATGGATGAGAAGCCGGGCGCGCCGCTGGTCTCGGCGATCATCGTGGTCCGCGACGGCGAGACCTTCATCGGCGAGGCGATCGACAGCATCCTCGCCCAGACGCTCGGCGACTGGGAACTGATTGTGGTCGACGACGGCTCGGTCGACCGCACCGCCCGGATTGTCGCGGATTACGCCGCCGCCGACCCGCGGATCCGGCTCGTCACCCATCCGGACCGCGCCAACCACGGCATCGCCGCGTCCCGCAACCGCGGCATCTCCGAGGCCCGGGGCGCCTATGTCGCCTTTCTCGACGCCGACGACGTGTGGACGCCGGAGAAGCTCGAGGAGCAGACACGGATCATGGAGGCCGACCCCGAGCTCGGCCTCGTCTATGGGCGCACGCTGATCTGGAACAGCTGGTCACCGGAGCGGCCCGGCACGGACTTCACCTACCCGCTCGGCGTGACTCCCGACAGCCGGGTGGAGCCGCCGACCCTGTTCCGGCTGCTGCTCGACAACGAGGTGCAGACGCCGACCGTCTGCAACGCTCTGATGCGGGCGACGGTCTTCGAACGGCTCGGCGGTTTCGATGCCGGGTTCCGCGGTATGTTCGAGGACGCCACCTTTTTCGGCAAGGCGCTCGCCGCCTGCCCCGTCTACGTTTCCGACCGGACCTGGGCGCGATACCGCCAGCACGGCGCGAGTCTCTCGACCAGGCTGGGGTCCGGTCTGCGGACCGATTGGGCGCGGTTGAGGCTGACGCGGTCGCTGGCCGCCGCCTTCCGGCGGCTCGGCGCCACGCCCGAGGTGCAGGCGGCGCTGCGGGCGGAGCAAGCGAGAGCGGGCCGCGCGCTGCTGCAGTCCGCACTCCGCGCGCCGCGCCGGATCGCCGCCCGCGTCGCGGGGCGGCGATGACGCCGCGCGTCTCCGTCATCACGCCTTTCCTCGACGCCGAAGCCTTCCTGGCCGAGGCGATCGCGAGCGTGCGGGCGCAGACGATGGGCGACTTCGAGCACATCCTCGTCGACGACAACTCCGCCGACGCGAGCGCCCGGATCGCCGCCGAGGCGGCGGCCGCGGACCCGCGGGTGCGCCTGATCCGCCGCAGCCCGGGCGATCCCCGCGGCGCGGCGGCGGCCCGCAACGCGGGGATCCGCGCCGCGCGAGGCGAGTTCGTCGCCTTCCTCGACGCCGACGATCTTCTCGTCCCGGATATGCTCGCGGTGACGGTGGCGGCGCTCGACGCCGAACCGCGTGTGGCCATGGTCTACGGCCCCACCCGCTGGTTCCATCCGGCGGAACCGTCGCGGGACTGGACCGAATCGACCGGGGGCCGAGGCGGGCGGACCTTCGAGCCGCCGACGCTCCTCACCGAGGTCATTCTGCTGCAGGACGGAGAGGTCCCGTGCACCTGCTCGACGCTGATCCGGCGCTCGGCGATCGATCCGGCGGGGTTCGAGGAGCGCTTCGCCCTCTACGAGGACCAGTCCCTCTGGGTGAAGCTGTTCCTGAGGCACCCCGTGCATGTGACGCCGGTGCCGCTGTCCTGCTACCGACAGCACGATCGGTCGGCCTCGGCCGCCGCCGCGGCGGCCGGCGACTACGGGCGCTTCGGCCCGCACCCGGCACGGGCGGCCTTTCTCGACTGGGTGGCCGAACATGTCGCGGCGTCCGGCATCGGCGACCGTCGCCTCGAACGGGCGCTGCGCCTGGCCCGGTCACCCTATCTTTCTCCGGACGACCGGGCAGTCCGCGCCGACCGCCTCGCCCTGGCGGCGACCCAGAGGCTCGCCCGCATGCGCCGACGCCTTCGCCGGATCGGAACGCGCCTGCTCGCCCGGCGAAACTGACTCAGGAACGCGCCTCAGATCACATCGGCGAAGCCACGCTCGGTCCGCGCGAACCATGCGAGCCCGATCGCCAGCAAGGCTGCCGTCACCGCCAGCGACAGGGCGATGGCCGCGAAGGATGGCGGCGTGTCGAACAGGCACCAGCGGAGGCCTTCGAGCACGCCTGCCATGGGGTTGAGCCCCGCGACCGGCCTGACCGCCGCCGGCAGCAGGTCGCTCGGATAGACCACCGGCGTCAGGAAAAGGAGCGTCTGGACCGCGAAGGGCACGATGTAGCCGACATCCCGGTACCGGACGTTGCTGGCCGACACGAAAAGGCCGATCCCGAGCGCCGTCGCCATCATCTGCAGGAGAAAGAACGGCAGCAGTACCGCCTGGATCGGCGGCACGACGCCGAAGACCACCAACGCGAGGGCGATGATCACGAAGCCGATGGCGAGGTCGACCAGGGCGGTGATCAGGATCGCCAGCGGGATGGCGAGACGCGGGAAGTAGACCCGCCGGATCATCTCCTGGTGGTCGACCAGGCTGCTCGTCATCCCGTTGACGGTGCTTGCGAAATAGTTCCAGGGCACGAGGCCGGCCAATGCGAACAGGGCATAGGGGACATCGCCGGTCGGCACGCCGACGAGGCGCCCGAAGATGAAGGTGAACACCGCCACCGTGATCAGCGGCTGCAGCACGACCCAGGCCACGCCGATGTGGGTCTGGCGGTACTTGACCTTCAGGTTGCGCCACACCAGGAAGTAGACGACTTCACGGTGTCGCCAGAGTTCTGCGAGATCCGGGAACACTCGCGTCCGGCCGGCCCTGATGACGGTGACCGGGACCGGCCCCGGTCGCGTGGCCGGCTCCGCCGGCAGGCCGGGAGCGGGCGGGTCCGGCTGGCCCATGTCTTCGGCGACCATTCCTCACTTGCTCCCGAGAGCCGCCATCGCGCGTCGGAGCATGCGACGCGTCAAGGACGGCGGTGGCGTCTCCGGCTCGGGCGCCGTCGCGACGAGCAGTTCGGCAATATCCTCGCGGTAGCGGTCGACGCCCCGCCCGAGACGGGCCCGGTAGGCGTCCTCGACGGCTGTCCCTCCTGAGAGGTCGGCGCGGAAGCGGCGGCCGATCTCCTCGACCTCTTCCCGCGCACGTCGGCCGATCTCGCGGGCGAGGCGGCCGGCGTCGGGGGCCAGCGCGGCGTCCAGTCCCGCCTCCAGCCGTCCGCGATCCATCTCGTCGATGGCGATGACGTTTGTCCAGCCGATGCGACGGCACTGCCGGAGGATCTTGCCACCGCCGGGCACCGCATCGACCGCGAGGACGGGAACCCCGTTCCTGAGCGCCAGCACCAGGCCGTGCAGGCGGGTGGTGACGACCACATCCATCCTGGCGATCAGGGCTTCAACCTCCGGCGGCGAATGCAGCCCGACGGAATTGGAGTCGAGGCGTGTGTCGATCGGCACGACGGCCAGTCGCCGGCCTTCGAGAAGCTGCGTCAGGGCGGCATCGGCCTCGGCGAGCCGCGGCGCCTCGTCGTGTGGCTCCACCAAGCAGAGACCGGCCACCGGCGGCAACCCCTGCGTCGCCCCGAACACCAGGTCCGGGTTGACCGCACGCGTGCTGTCCCGCTCGATCAGGAGATCGAACGGCATCCACGACCCGACCGGCTCGCTCATGGACAGGTTGAGCCCGATCAGGCGGTTCTCCGCGAAGCGCGTCAGGAACTCGGCTTCCAGCACTCCCCGGCCGAAAGGCCCGCACACGAAGACAACGTGGCTGTAGGTGGCGGGATCGACCACGCGCCAGTCGACGCCGCCCGTAAAAGGCGGATCCGTCGCGAAGTCGTGGGCGATTCCCGCGTCGGAGAGCCAGCGGCAGACGAGGTCCCGCGACATCAGGTCCCCGGCGGTCGCATGGCCGTCGGCGAAGCTGAACCAGCCTGCGACCAGGACCCTGCCGATCGGAACCGTCACGCCGTTCCCCTCTGCGTCCAGCTGTGGGGAAGGGCGACGCTGCCGTACCCCGGATGCGCAGCCACGGGGCGTCCGTCGAGGAGGCCCGGATGGACATCGAAAATCAGCGCCCCTTCCACGTGATCCTCCATGACGCCGTCGAGCGCGGTGAGCGCCGCGTTGATCCGGTAGCGGCCGGGCCGGAGCAGCAAGGGGTCGCAGGTGCAGGCGAGCCGGTCGCCCGTCCCGTCGCTCTCCGCACGGTCGGCCGAGTTGAAGAACGTCACCGCGTCCCCGAATTCGTCGTAGATGGTGAAGGCGCAGTCGACCGGGTCGTCTCCGTCGGTCTGGAACCGGAAGGTGAGGGAGTGCCCGGTCGTCGGCACGCCGGCGGCCGAGTCGAGGTCGATGCCGGCGAGCCTCACCCGGCCCCGCCCGCTGCGCGCCGTCCGCCCGGTGAGGCTTTCTGCCGATCGCGCCTCCACGGCCTGGAGATATCCCTCGATGACCTCGTGGACCGGCCCGTCCGCCTGCATGCTGCCGCCGGCGATCAGGATGGCGCGGGTGCAGAGTTTCTGGACCAGGGCGAGCTGGTGGCTGACGAAGAGAACGGTGCGGCCGGTTTCCGCGATCTCCCCGACCTTGCCGATGCACTTCCTCTGGAACGCCGCGTCGCCGACGGCGAGGACCTCGTCGATCACCAGGATCTCCGGGTCGATGTGCGCCGCGACCGAGAAGGCGAGCCGGAGGTACATGCCGCTGGAGTAGCGCTTCACCGGCGTATCGATGAAGGGCTCGATTCCGGAGAAGGCGACGATCTCGTCCAGCTTCCGCCTCGTCTCCGACCGTGGCATGCCGAGGATGGCGGCGTTGAGGAAGATGTTCTCGCGTCCGGTCAGCTCGGGATGGAACCCGGTGCCGACCTCGAGCAGGGCACCGAGCCGGCCTCGGACCTCGACGGACCCCGTCGTGGGCTCGACGACCCTGGCAAGAATCTTCAGGAGGGTGCTCTTGCCGGCTCCGTTGGTGCCGACAAAGCCGAGAACCTCTCCGGTGCGGACCTCGAAGGAGACGTCGCGCAAGGCCCAGAACTCTTCGCCGCCGGACCCGCCCGCGGATCGGGACGGAGTGCGACGGACCGCCCGCCCGACCCCCGAGGCGATCACCTCCCGCAACGTGGTGCTGCTGTTGAGCGCGGTTCCGAGCCGGTACCGCTTCCCGAGATTATCGGCCCGAAGGGCGAACTCCGGCATGAAACGGCGAATCCTTTCTGTGGGCTCGCCCCTGCGGGAGCGGGCGCCTCGCGGCGAATAGGGCGACGATCCGACGTCCGGGGGGCGCGGCGGGGCCATCGACCACACCCAGCGGGTGATTACCAACCAAGGAATACGACACAGCGGTCAAGCAGTGCCAAAGCAGTAGCAGAATCGCAGGTGTGGCGGCAAGAATGCGGCTCCGGGGCTCGCCGTGCGTTGCGACGCGGTAGGAGGAGAGCCGTACCCGGGCCCGGCAGACGGTAAAACGCATTGCCCGCCCGAGATCATCCCCGAGAGCCCATTTGATCCGGCAAT
Organism: Pleomorphomonas sp.; assembly: GCA_041687675.1. Taxonomy (GTDB): domain Bacteria; phylum Pseudomonadota; class Alphaproteobacteria; order Rhizobiales; family Pleomorphomonadaceae; genus JAWLBM01. The sequence continues at coordinate 12,376 of JAWLBM010000004.1, forward strand.
GGGCCCGGTCCTGCCGGTCCGGTCAACACCGATGATCCGGCAAGTTGCGCATCGGGCAAGGATGGCGCCAGTGTCGATCATGCGGGCGACGGTGCCCTTGCGCCATCCTGGAGCGAGCGCACGTGCGGGAGTCAGGTGGAAATGATTTCTGGTCGCCGTCGGTGGCGGGCAAACCGGCGAAGGTGTGCCTGACTCGCGAGCTCCTCCCGCCGGACGGACGCGAAGCCGCCAGATCCGTCCTTTCGGTCCGGTCCCGCTACCCGCTAGGCCGTCGGAATGGGGCGCGGTTTTCCAGAATCGCGTTGGGGCGCCCCGGTGCGTCCCGACGTCACTTTTCCATGTACATGACCAGGGTATCGGGGCGTACTCCGTCGTACTTCATCGCCGCTACTCCCGCCTCGCTCTGCAGCATGGCCTGGAGCGCATCCATGTCGGCAACCTCCATCGACAATGCGACCTTGTTGCCGCCGCCCGGCAGCACGTAGGTCTGGATGTTGGTCGCGATGCCCTCGAACACTTCCGCCCGCTTCGGGGACGCGAGCCAGTGGGCGACGTCATCGACATCATGCGTCGCGATGAGTTTAGGCATGTCGGATTTCCTTTCATGAGACGCGGGCAGCAGCACCCTCGTCGGCCAAGGTCACTTCTCGAGCGGTGTTGCCCCGGTCTCGACCCGGCTGATTTTCCCGTCCTTCACTGAAAGGGCCATCAGGACCGCCTCGCGGGTGCCATCGGGGTAGTCGTTGATGCCATGCACCACCAGAATGTCATCGTTCTCGTAGATCTTGCGCCGAGTGCCCATTGCCGTCTTGTCGGACGCCATCATTTTGCGGATCAGCTCGGAGAACTGCCGCTTGTCCATTGTCGTGCCGCTCTGATGCCTTACGAACACAGCATCGTCAGCGTAAAGGTCGAGATAGGCGTCAGCATTGTGATCCGCCAATGCCTTATCCATTCTGTCGAAGATCGCCATTCGTCCGACCCCCCATAATGCTTCTCCCTTAGATAATTTTCAGCATGCACCTTCTTCGCAGGCGCCGCAACTGAGGGCCGGACCATTGTCCGCGTGGCGTCACCCCTCCAGCATGCCAGACGACCGCTTCATCATAGCGTGGGAGAGCGGCTCGCCGCCCTGCCACGCTGTCGACGAAGTCGCGCGGCCGCCCAGGCGCTGGGCCTGAACCCGATGGCCGCAGCCGATCTGCCGGCGGCACTTCCTGGACCGCTCCTCTCAGCGTCATCACCTTCGATTGTGCTGGCTCAGTATCCCCAGGTCGCGCGCGTTGATCTCACGGTCGGGCATCGTGCCTGCCTCGCTGGCAAAGGAGTGGCGCGCCGACTCGATGATCCGTTCGCGGATGAAGGCGGCGCCCTCGCGGGCGCCCTGCACGGGATCCTTGAGACAGCATTCCCACTCGAGCGTCGCCCAGCCGTCGAAGCCGGCCTGCGTGAACTTCGAGAAGATCGCCCGGAAGTCGATCTGCCCGTCGCCGAGCGAGCGTTCCGCCCAGGTTCCATCCAGGTTCCATAGCCGCCGTACATTCCCTGGCGGCCGTTCGGCCGGAACTCGGCGTCCTTTACGCATCACGCGGATGAACTCCATGTAGATGTCGAGGAAGGCGAGGTGGTCGAGCTGCTGGAGCACGAAGTGGCTCGGGTCGTAGAGAATGCCGCAGCGACTGGTTGACCGAGCGGCCGAGAAGGTGGTCGATCCGCAGCAGCCCGGAGACCTCCCGTACGCGCTCCTCGATCACTTCGGGCGTGTAGAGGTGCCGCCGGACGGGCGCGCGGAGCGGGAAACGGAGATTGTCCGCCATGCGGATAGAGCGCGTAGTTTTCGAACACCATGGCGATGTCCCGGTCGCGGGACGGGGTGTTTCCCGGCGATCCGGTTCCGGCGGGATAGCGCTTCGTGAAGCCGACCAGCACCGGGCGGCCGGCACGGCGGGATGCGGTCGCGATCTCGTCCGCCTCGGCCCGGGTCGCCGCCGGCGGTTTCTCGACGACGACGGGCAGGCCACGCCCGAAGGCGGTGAGCGTGGCGGCGTCGTGGACTGCCGGACCGACGGCCACGCACGCCGCCTCGAGGCCCGGCGCGGCGACCAGGCCCGCCAATCGGCGAAGGTGCGCTCGACGCCGTATTGCGCGGCCGCCTCGGCGAGCGCTTTCGAAGGCGGCTCCGGCTGAACACAATCACCCCTTCACCGCGCCCATGGTCATGCCGCGGATGAAATAGCGCTGGAAGAAAAGGAAGATGATCAGCGTCGGCAGGCTCGCCACGATCGACAGGGCACCCTGAACGCCCCAGGCGACGGAATACTGTCCACGCAGTGACACGAGGCCCAGCATGATCGTCCGCTTGTCGTCGCTCTGTGTGAAGATCAGCGGCCAGAGGAAGTCGTTCCAGATCCAGGTGAACTGCAGTGTCGCAAGCACCGCCAGCGCCGGCAGGCTGATCGGCAACGCGATCCGGGTGAGGATCTGCCATTCGTTGACGCCCTCGATCAGCGCCGCCTCGCGGAGCGCATTCGGAACCGCGGTGAAGAAGTTCCGCATCAGGAGCGTGCAGATCGGGATCCCCATCGCCGTGTGGATCAGGATCATCGGCCAGAGCGTGTCGATGAGACCAAGCGCGTTGAAGAGGCGGAACAGGGGAATCAGGATGATTTGCGGCGGGAAGAACATCCCGGAGACGATCACCAGGAACAGCAGGTCGCTGCCGCGGAACGGCAGCTTGGCGAAGACGTAGCCGGCGGAGATCCCCAGCGCGATCGAGGCAACGGTCGCCGGGACGGCGACCAGCAGCGTGTTGACGAGGTAGCGGTGCACGGCCGGGTTCGACAGCACCTCGACGAAGTTGTCCAGGTAGAGCGTGCCCGGAATCGACCAGAGGTCGCCGAGGGCGATGTCCCGCGTCGACTTGAAGGCGCTGAGGAGCACGCCCACCGTGGGCGCCAGGAACAGGACGGCGAGGACGAACAGGCTGACATAGACGGCCAGCAGGCGGCCGCTGCTCGTGCGGGTCCGGGCGGTCATGGCCTAGTCCTGTATCTCGTCCAGTTTCTTCAGCTGGCGGAAGTAGATGAAGATGACTGTCAGCGTGATCAGGAACAGGACGACCGATATCGCGCTGCCGTACCCCATCCTGTATTTCTTGAAGGACTCGTTGTACATAAACATCGCCAGCGTATCGGACGAGTTGAACGGCCCGCCGGCGGTCATGATGTAGAGGATGTCAAAGCCCTTCAGCGAGTTGATCACCGACAGGGCGATCACCACGACGGTCGCCGGCCGCAGCAAAGGCAAAACCACGTGCTGCACCTGCTTGCGCCATGGCACGCCGTCGACGGCGGCGGCTTCGAGCAGGTCGCGCGGAATCGCGGTCAGTCCGGCGAGGAAGATGACCATGGCGAGGCCGGTCTGCTGCCAGGACCAGGCGACGATCACGGCGAAAAGGGCGCTGTCCGGCCGGGCGAGCCAGGCGTAGGTGAAGCGCTGCCCGCTGACGGCCTCGATCGCGGTATTCAGCAGGCCCCAGTCCGGCTGGTAGATCCAGATCCAGATCTGCCCGACGACCACCGCCGAGAGGCAGATCGGCAGGTAGAAGATCGACTTGAAGACGTTCGCCCCTCGAAGGCCGGTGTCGAGCAGCAGGGCGAGGCCGAGCCCCGCGCCGACCGGCAGCACGAGCGCCGCGACGATCCAGATCGCGGAGTTGACAATGGCGTTGGTGAAGAGGTCGTCGACGAAGATCCGGCGGAAGTTGTCGAGCCCGACGAAGGCGGCGTCCGGCGAGAAGCCGTTCCAGTCGGTGACCGAATAGCGGAAGCTGTCGACCAGCGGCCACAGCACCAGCACCGAGAAGACGGCGAGGGGCGGCGCCAGGAACACGACGCGCCAGAAGCGGACCTTTGTTTCCATGGGCCTCGATGCCGGGGCGTCCGTGCGGGGATCCGGCGGCCGGCTGGAGGGCCGGTCGCCGGCGGGGTCGGATAGGAGGGCGGGCCGGGGACGGCCCGCCGCCCGGTCACTGGGCCGTGAAGCCGTCCTTCGCCTTGGCCTCGGTGTCGGCGAGGATCGCCTGGACGTCGGACGGGTCGTCCATGAAGCGGGCGAACATCGACAGCCCCACCTCGGCGACTGGCGGCGGCGTCGCGAGATCGTAGTTGAAGGCGAAGGCGTCGGCGGAGGCGACCTCGTCGAGGGCGCGCTTCATCACCGGCGAGTAGGTGGAGGCGTCGACCTTCGTGTTCGGGGACAGGGCGCCCTGCACCTCGGCCCACTTCGCCTGCGCCTCCGGGTCGGAGACGAGGAACTCGAGCAGCTTCCAGGCCGCGTCGGGGTTCGCCGCGCTCTTCGCCATCAGGAGGCCGTCGACCGGCCCGACGGCGGCGTTCGGCTGCGCGGGATCGATCGCCGGGAAGGCGAAGAAGTCGTAGTCGTCGCCGGGCTTCAGGCCGATGCCGTTCCAGTATCCGGTGATCCAGGTGCCCATCAGCGTCATCGCCGCGTCGCCCCGCGCGACCTTGTCGGCCGCATCGGTCCAGTCGTCTGCATTGGCGTTGGGCACGAAATAGCCGGCGTCGACCAGCTCCTTCCACATCTCCATCGCCTTCACGACCTCCGGGTCGGTGTAGGAGGCGGAGCCGTCCATCAGCCTGGCGCGGTACTCGGGGCCCGCGGTGCGCAGTAGCAGGTAGTCGAACCAGAACTGCGCCGGCCAGCGGTTCTTGGAGCCGAGCGCGATCGGATCGACGCCGGCTTCCTTCAGGGTCTTCAGCATGGCGAGGAACGCGTCCCAGGTCTCGGGCATCTCGGTGACGCCGGCGTCGGCGAGGACCTTGGGATTGTAGAACAGCCCGGCATAGTGGTAGCCGAACGGAACGAGGTAGCGGTCGCCGTCGTAGAGCGTCGCGTTCTCCGCGATCGCGGGCACGACCACCCCGTCGAGGCCGGACGCCTGCCAGCGGTCGCCGATCGGGGCGATGTTGCCGGCGTCGACCACGAACTGGGTGCGCGCGCCTGCCCAGTAGCTGAACACGTCGGGGAGGCTGTTGCCGGCGGCGCGGACCAGAATGCCGGTCTTGAAGTCCTCGTGGCCGATGGGGCTGTCCACGACCGCGATGCCGGTTTCCTCCGTGAACCTGCCGAAGATCTCCTCGAGCCCCTGCCGGCCGAGCTCGCCGGTGATGTTGTGCTTGATGGTCAGGGGGGCGGCGGCGGCCGCGGCCGCCGCTGCTGCGAATCCGGCCGGCAGCGCCACTGCCAGGCCCAGGAGCGCGCGCCTGATCGTCTCAATGCTCATCTGTGCGGTCCTCCCGTCGTCGGGCATCGGATGTTGCCTTATTGGCAACCATCTGCGCCACAATTTCCGGTTTTCCCAGATCGTTGACCCAGTGTCAACATAGCTGTTGCAGATGTGGCGATCTTTTGCCATGAGTTGGGTCAAGTACGTCTCCGCGCAACTCTTGTTGCCGCTATGGCAACTCTAGTCTAGGGTTCCCGGAGACTGGGCGGGAGCGGGAGCCGTGCGATGCGAGTCGTGCAGACATTGCTGAAGGGGCTCGAGATCCTCGACTTCGTGGTGGCCGCCGGGGAGCCCGTGCGAAACTCGGACGTCGCCGAGCGCTTCGACATCGACAAGGCGAACGCCTCGCGGCTGCTGCAGACGCTGGCGCAGGCAGGCTACCTCGCGAGGGCCGGCGGGCGTGGCTTCGGTCCGGGGCCGAAGATCCGCTCGCACCGCTCCAAGCCGCTGGAGCAGTTGATCGGGCTTCGCGAGCGCAGCCGCTCCGCCCTCGAGGATCTCGTCCGGATGAGCGGCGAGTGCGCCCACATGGCGGTGCTGGTCGGCAACAAGGTCTGGTATATCGACAAGGTCTCCTCGCCGCATCCCCTGAAGGTCGACCACCCGGTCGGCTCGCTGGCGCCGCTGCACTGCACGGCGCTCGGCAAGGCCTATCTCGCCTTCGGCAGCGGCGCGGAGGCGCGGGAGCTGATGGCGTTCACCGCGCGTACGATCACCCGCCGCGAACTGCTCGACGAGGAGATCGGGGAGATCCGGGGCAGGGGCTATGCGATCGACGACGAGGAATTCTCGCTGGGGGTCCGCTGCGTGGCCGCCCCGGTGCTGGACGTGTCCGGGTCCATGATCGCCGCCGTCGGGCTCTCCGGCCCGACCGCGCGGATCGATCGGACGCGGCTGGAGGAACTCGGGCGGCTCGTCACCGAGCGGGTCGCCCGGATCGACACGGTGACGGGGTGACGAAAATGAGCGCGACCATCGAACGTGCGGGGATCGGATTCATCGGCGCGGGGCGGATCTCCGACCTGCACGCCATCGAGTACCTGGCGAACACGGGTGCGGACATCGTCGCCATCTGCGACGTCGACGGGGAACTCGCGCGCGGGCGGGCGGCCGCATGGGGCCTTGCGGACGCGCGGGTCTACACCGACCACCGCGAACTCCTGGCCGACCCCCGGGTCGACGCGGTCGAGGTGCTGGTGCCGCACCATCTCCACCACCGCATCGCCAGCGACGCCATGGCCGCCGGCAAGCACGTGTCGCTGCAGAAGCCGATGACGCTCGACCTCGCCGAGGCGGACGACCTGGTCGAGAAGGCGAGGGCCGCCGGCGTCATTTTCAAGGTGTTCGAGAACTTCATCTTCTATCCCCCGGTGATGCAGGCGCGAAGGCTGATCGACGAGGGCGCGATCGGCACCCCGCTGTCGATCCGAATCAAGAGCAACCCGGGCCGAAGCCGCACGGCCTGGACGGTGCCGGCGTCGGCGCAGGCCTGGCGGGCGGATCCCGCAAAGAGCGGCGGCGGCCCGCTCTGCTTCGACGACGGACACCACAAGTTCGCGCTCGCCTGGCACTTCATGGGCAAGGCCGAGGCGGTGCACGCCTGGATCTCGGAGACGAGGGCGCCCGACGGCTTTCCCTTCGACGCGCCGGCGCTGATCTCCTGGCGCTTCTCGGAGGGGCGCGTCGGCAGCCTCGAGGTGGTCTACTCTCCCGATCTGGAGATCATGTCGGTGCACTACCCGCAGGACGACCGCGTCGAGATCACCGGGACGAAGGGGGTCATCTGCATCAACCGCGGCCACGGGCGGATCAGTGACGAGCCTCCGGTCCTGCTCTACGCCGGCGGCAGCACGACGGGCTTCAGCGACATGGACACGGGCTGGGAGTCGAGCTTCGTCCATTCGACCCGCCAGTTCATCGAGGTGCTGAACCACGGCGGCACGCCGAAGCTCACCGGCGAAGAGGGCAGGGAGGTGCTCGCCTTCGCCCTCGCCGCGCAGGAGGCCGCGCGGACCGGCGGCGACGTCCGTCCCGCCCGCTGACCCGATCCGGAAGGCCGATCCATGTCCGACCAAGCCGACCAGTCCGGTCCGGCGTCCGCCGCCGCCATCGCCGGGAGGGCCCGCGCGATCGCCGCGGCAGGCGGGCTCAACCGCGCGATCACCGACGCGGCCCTGCCGCCGATGCTGCGGGTGAGCCTCGCCGAGGCGCTGGTGCTCGGGCTCCTGAAGCAGGGCGTGCGGAAGTTCCTCGCCATCTTCGGCCACGGCAACACCGCCGTCGGCGAGGTGCTGCGCCACTACGACGCCGCCGGCCTGACCGCCACCTACAATTTCCGCAACGAGGTGGCGATGGCGCACGCGGCGACCGCCCTGTCGTGGGAGTACGGCGAGATGCCGGCGGTGCTGACCTCGATCGGGCCGGGCGCGCTCCAGGCGCTCGCCGGCTCGCTCGCGGCCGCCTCCAACGGCGTCGGGGTGTGGCACCTATACGGGGACGAGACCACCTTCGGCGAGGGCTACAACATGCAGCAGGTGCCGCGCCGGGGGCAGGGGGCCTATGCCGAACTGGCCGGCGTGCTCGGCCGCAGCTACCAGCTGCACACGCCGGAGGCGCTGCGCGACGCGCTCCGCCAGGGCGCGGCCACCGTCGGCCACCCGACCCGGCCGCAGCCCTTCTACCTGATGCTGCCGATCAACACGCAGCCGAAGCTCCTCGACCTCAACCTCGCCGCCCTGCCGGGTGCGCTGCGGCCGCAGCCGCAGGTGCCCGCCGGCGACGACGTCTTCCTCGAGGCCGCCCGCCTGATTGCCGCCCATGAGCGGATTGCGATCAAGGCCGGCGGCGGCGCCCGCCGGGCGGCGGCGGCCGTCACCAGGCTGGCTGAGCGGATCGGCGCGGCGGTGGTGCTGTCGCCGGGCTCCGTCGGCCTCATGCCGGACGATCACCCGCAGAACATGCACGTGGGCGGCTCGAAGGGCTCCATCAGCGGCAACCACGCGATGGAGAACGCCGGCTTGCTCGTCGTCGTCGGCTCGCGCGCGGTGTGCCAGTCCGACTGCTCCGGCACGGGCTGGCCGCGGGTGAGCGACGTGGTCAACGTCAACGCCGACCTCGAGGACGCGCTCCACTACAACCGGACCCTCGCGCTGCAGGGCGACGCCGGGGCGGTGATCGAGCGGCTGCTCGCCGCCCTCGACCGGATCGGCCACCGGCGGACGCCGGCGGCGGACGCCTGGCTCGCCGCCTGCCTCGACAGGAAGCGGGCGTGGCTGGCCCTGCGCGCCTCCCGCACCGCGGCTGCCCCGATTCACGATCCGGCATGGGGCCGGGCGGTGCTGACCCAGCCCGCGGCGATCGCGGTCGCCGCCGCCTTCGCCCGAAGGGTCGGGGCGGTGAAGTACTTTGACGCCGGCGACGTTCAGGCGAACGGCTTCCAGATCGTCGACGACGACGAACCGGGGCGGACATTCACCGAGACCGGCGCCTCCTACATGGGGTTCGCGGTCAGCGGGATGATGGCGGCCGCGCTCGCCGACCGGCCGTCCTACCCGATGGCCTTCACCGGCGACGGTTCGTTCACGATGAACCCGCAGGTGCTGATCGATGGCGTCGAGCATGGCCTCCGGGGCATGATCGTGCTGTTCGACAACCGCCGCATGGCGGCGATCAGCAGCCTCCAGCGCGCCCAGTATGGGGCCGGGTTCCGCACCTCGGACGGGGTCGCGGTGGACTACGTGCGGCTTGCTTCGGCGGTCGCCGGCGTGAAGGCGGTGTTCGGCGGCTTCGACGCGGCGAGCTTCGAGGCGGCGCTCGCCGAGGCCCACGCGCATCCGGGGCTCTCGCTGGTCCACGTTCCCGTCTACGACGGCGAGGACCAGGCCGGGGGCATGGGCGCCTACGGGTCCTGGAACGTCGGCAACTGGGTCGAGGCGGTCGAGGCGGAGTGGCTTCGCCAGACGATCTGATCGGGCAGGACCGGGGATGGTGGACATGCAGGGACTTCTGATCGACGGCCGCTGGCGGCCGGCCATGGATGGCGGGACCTTCCCGATCGTCTCGCCCGCGACCGAGGAGGTCGTCGGGACCGTGGCCTCGGCCGGACCGGCGGACGTCGAGGCCGCGCTGGCGGCCGCGGCCGCCGGATTCGCCCGCTGGCGCACGGTGCCGGCCTGGGAGCGCGGGCGCCTCCTCGCCCGGACCGCCGGGCTGCTGCGCGAGCGGGCGGAGGCGATCGCCACGACGATGAGCCGCGAGACCGGCAAGCCGCTGGCCGAGGCGCGCGGGGAGATCGGCGCCGCCGCCGACCAGTTCGAGTGGTACGGCGAGGAGGCCAGGCGCGTCTACGGCCAGATCGTGCCGGGCCGCCGGCCGGACGAACGGTTGAGCGTGGTCTACGAGCCGGTCGGCGTCGTCCTGACGCTCACCGCTTGGAACTTCCCGGCCCTGCTCCCCGCCCGCAAGATCGCTGCGGCGCTCGCGGCGGGATGCGCGGTGATCGCGCGGCCGGCCAGCGAGGCGCCCGGCGCCTGCCTCGCCATCGGCGCCGCGCTTGTCGACGCGGGACTTCCGGCCGGGGCGATCGGGATCCTGACCGGCCCCGCGAACGTGGTCGCCTCGGCCGCGATCGCCTCGCCGGTGGTGCGGAAGGTGTCCCTGACGGGCTCCGTCGCGGTGGGTCGCCTCGTGCTCGCGCAGTGCGCCGCCGACTTCAAGCGCACCTCCATGGAACTCGGCGGCCACGCGCCGGCGATCGTCCATGCGGATGCCGACCCCGTCGCCGCCGCGCGGATGCTCGCCACCGCGAAGTTCCGCAACTGCGGCCAGGTCTGCATCTCGCCGAGCCGCTTCTACGTGCACGACGCGATCCGTCCCGCGTTCGAGAGCGCGTTCACCGAGGTGGCCGCCGCGGCCGTCCTCGGGGACGGGCTGACGGACGGCGTCACCATGGGGCCGATGATCCGGCGGTCCGCGCTCGACGGCGCCCTGGACCTCGTCGCCGACGCCCGCGCCGCGGGAGCGCGGCTCCTCCACGGCGGCGGCCGGCCCGCCCATCTCAACAAGGGCCACTTCCTCGAGCCGACCGTCCTCGCCGACGTGCCGGAGACGGCCAGGATCATGCGGGAGGAACCCTTCGCGCCGGTGGCGCCGATCGCCGGCTTCACCGACGAGGACGAGGTGCTGGAGCGCGCCAACGGCCTCGTCTACGGCCTCGCCTCCTACGTCTTCACCCCCGACGCGGAGCGGGCCGAGCGGACAGCGCGCGGCCTGAAGGCGGGCATGGTCGGCATCAACGAGGTGCTGCTCGCCACGGCCGAGGCGCCCTTCGGCGGCGTCGGACACAGCGGCCACGGCCGCGAAGGCGGGTCGCAGGGTATCCTCGACTACCTCGAGCCGAAGTACATTCGCCACCGGCTGGAACGCAGGGGCTGAGACCGCCATGGCAGGCAGGGACATTTGACGGGGCTCCGGCGGGGCCTCGCCAACTACGGCGACCCTGAGTTCGCGCTATGCGGGCGAGGGCGGGCTGTTCGGCCGCCAGGGCATCGACGTGGTCGCACCCGCCCTGGCGGCGCTGAGCGGCGAGCTTCGGCAACTCGTCGCGACCAGCGAAGCCATTCAGGAGCCGGACCTGCGTTGTCCGGGTCGCGTACCGGCCCGAGCCACTGGAATGTGTGGCGTCTGCGACTGCTTGCAAGTCGTTGAGATGTAGCTCCGGTCGCGGGTCCGTTTCGGTCCGGCTTTCCCCTGCGGTGATCGCGGAACCGAGGCCCACGACGTGGGCCGGTCTTCTCGATCGACTCGAGCGGGCCAGCTTGCCTCCGGTTTTGGCCACCTGTCCGTGACAGTGCATTCCCTGTCCCGGATCATCAATCCGTGGTGCGACGAGCACCCCATCCTTGGTTCACGCCCGAAGTGGCGCGAGCGACCCAAAACAAGAGCAGAGCCGGCCGTCCGGCCTCAAACCAGCTGCCGTCCAAGGCGGTCGAACGCATATGCGCAGGGTCGGCAGGGAAGCCCGTTTCGCCTGCCGGTGGCGCGGGCGTATGGGCCGCATTCGCCAAGATCAAAGGGAGGGTATCGGACATGAACTCGAATGATCCTGTCAAGCTTGGCCCCGGCACGACCGTGTCGCGCCGGCAGGTGCTCCGGACGTCGGCCGCCGCGGCGACGGTCGGGCTGACAACGCCATACCTCGGAGCGACCCGCGTCTTCGCGGCCAACCCGGTCGAGATCGTGCACTGGAGCTGGCTCGCCGCCTCTGATGGCGAGGTCTGGGCCAAGATGATCGACGCCTTCAACGAGGCGCACAAGGACAAGGGCGTCACGATCCGGATGGAACTGGTGCCCGAGGAGCAGTACGTCACCAAGGTTCTCGCGGCGACGGCGACCGGGCGTGCGCCCGACTTCGGCTGGGGGACCGCCGGCAAGGGCGCGCAGCTCGCCAAGGACGGGGTCACGGTGCCGCTCGACGACCTCGCCAAGGAGGTCGGCCTCGCGATCGACGACTTCTCGGCGAGCTCGATCACCGCGTCGCGCTATCCGAAGTACGGCAACGCCATGTTCATGGTGCCGATGGACCTCATGAGCCTGCAGCCGCTGATCAATCTCGACCACGTGGCGGAGGCGGGGCTCGATCCGAACGCGCCGCCCCAGGGCGGCGACGACCTGATCGAGTGGGGCAAGGCGATGACCCGGATGGATGGCGACCGGGTCACCCGCTCCGGACTCCTCATGACCGGGTCCGGCGTCCAGCCGACGGTCACCTGGGGGATCGTCGCCGAGCAGATGGGGTTCCGACGCGCCAGCGACGACCTGAAGACGGCCGCGGTCAATCCCGAGGCCGGCATAAACGCCATGCAATGGGTGCTCGAGCTATTCGATACCCACAAGGTGTCGACCCGCGACGTGACCGATCGATACAAGGAGTTCGGCACGGGCAACGGCTCCATCTTCTGGACCGGCCCATGGACGCTCAACGGCTACGTCGGACAGGGCCTCAACTTCATGGCGGCCGACTTCCCCAAGATCGGCGACCAGCGGCGCACCTACTTCGAGATGGGCGGGCTCGAACTCTACACCCAGAGCGACCCGGGCCGCCACAAGGCAACCATGGAAGCGGTCAAGTGGCTGTCGGACAACAGCTTCCTGTGGACAACGGTCGGCCGTGGCGCGTCGCCGAGGCAGTCAATCCTGTCCCGCGACGACTACAAGACCGCCGGTCACCCCTGGAAGGTGCGCGGCGCCTTCGTTGACGGGATGGCCTATGCCGACATCCTCGAGATCCCGGTCGTCGCCGGGCCGGAGTTCACGATCTACTCCGGCGGCAACTTCCTCGCCCGCACCCTCGAGGGGGTCTGGGCCGGGACGAAGACGCCCGAGGCCGCCATGGCCGAACTCCAGGAGCGCTGGCAGCAGGCTCTTGATGAGGATTGACTGAGATAGGGCGGCCGGTCGCCTCGGGGTGACCGGCACCTCCCGTACCCGGCGGCCGCGGCCTAGCGACCGCCGGCCAGTTGCATGCGACCCCGGGGTGTGATCGTGACACTCATCAGTGCGACATCGCCGGCTGCAGCGCGCCGGAGCGCGCAAGGCGAGCGGGCTCCGATCGACTGGATCGGCTACGTCTTCATCGCCTTCTTCGCCCTGCCGTTCCTTCTCTTCAATGTCGCGCCGGTGTTCTTCGGCACCTATGTCGCCTTCACCGAGTGGCGCATCATCGGCACGCCCGAGTGGATCGGGCTGGAGAACTTCCGCGAGGCGTTCGATGACGAGTGGGTGTGGCTGGCGTTCCGAAACGTGGTTCTCTACGCCGTCATTATCGTCCCCGGCGTCACCATCCTCGGCCTTGGCTTCGCGCTGTTCGTCAACCAGGGATATCCCCTGTCCGGCCTCGCGCGGACCCTTTTCTTCGCCCCGAACGTGGTCTCGGCCACGGTCATCGGACTCGTCTGGGTCTGGATCCTCGACACACAGTTCGGGCTTCTCAACAACGTGCTCGGTTCGGTCGGCATCTCCCCCGTGCCATGGCTCACCTCGGCCGACTGGTCGCTCGTGGGCGTGTCGATCGCCTCGATCTGGTGGGACCTTGGCCTTGCCTTCGTGCTGCTGCTTGCGGCCCTGCAGGACATACCGCGCGACCTCGTGGAGGCGGCGAAAGTGGACGGGGCGGGCCCGTTCAGCCGCTTGTGGCACGTGATCCTTCCGCAGTTGCGCCCGGTCCTGTCCATGGTGATCACGCTGCAGCTCATTTCGACCCTTCGGATCTTCAGCCAGGTCTACGTCATGACCAACGGCGGGCCGGCGGGCTCCTCGTCGTCGCCGATCCACTACATGTACACGGTCGCGATCGTCCGGAACCTCTACGGCTACGCCTCCGCGCTCGCCATCATGCTTTTCGTGGTGATCCTGCTGGTCACCGTGGTCCAGCGCTTCCTCCTGAAGGAGGCGCGCTGATGAACGGCTGGCTGGAGCGGCGCGGGATGCGCCCGGTCGACGTGCCGATCTGGATCGGCGGCATGCTGGTCGCGCTGGTCTGGTCCGCCCCCTTCGTGTGGATGGTCTCGACGTCGCTCAAGTTTCCGAGCGACGTGCTCACCGCCAGCATCGAGTGGATTCCGCGGCGCTTCACGATCGACAACTACGTCAAGGTGTTCGAATTCCCGATCGTTCGCTGGACGCTCAACAGCCTGATCCAGGCGGTGACCTCGACGGCGCTCTGCGTGTTCTTCGGTGCTATGGCCGGATTCGCCCTCGCCCGGTTCCACTTCCCCGGGCGGGCAACGATCTTTCTCGTGTTCCTCGCCTCCCTCATGGTCCCGGTCGAGGTGACCGTCATCCCGATGCTCCTGGCGTTCATCAAGATCGGATGGGCCAGCACCTACCAGGCGCTGATCCTGCCGACCATCGCCAACGTGTTCTCCGTCTACATCTTCCGCCAGTTCTTCCTGTCCTTCCCGCGCGAACTGGAGGAGGCGGCCCGCCTCGACGGGGCGGGGCCGTTCCGCCTGTTCCTGCTGATCGCGCTGCCGCTCGCGCGGGCCCCCGCCATCGCCGCCTCGGTGATCATCTTCACCCTCAACTGGAACAACTTCCTCTGGCCGCTGCTCGTCACGTTCGACGAGAGCATGAAGACGATGCCGGTCGGCATCGCCGCGTTCGCGCCGGTGGTCGGGACCCATACCCAGCTCGAGGGCTACTCGGTCGCGATGGCCGGGGTGACGGTGCTGTCGCTGCCGAGCCTCGTGCTGTTCTTCCTCCTGCAGAAGTACTTCATCCAGGGGATCTCCCAGGGAGGCATCAAGCAATGACCGTCGCGTCGCAGTGCTCCCGCCTTCTCGAACGCCTCGCCGCGCTCGGCGTGGACGCGGCGCCGGAGATCGGCTCGATCCACGTCGCCGGAGAGGCGCGCCCGGCCGCCTCCGGCGAGAGTTTCGAATCGGTCGACCCGAGCACGGACAGGGTGCTCGCCCGCGTCTCCCGCGGCGCGGCCGCCGACGTGGACGCCGCGGCACGCACCGCCCGCGGTGCGCTTGACGGAGCATGGGGCGAGACCACGGCGCAAAGGCGAGGCGAGCTGCTGATGCGGTTCGCCGACGTGCTGGAGGCGCATGCCGACGTCCTCGCCCGCTTGGAGACCCTGGATGCCGGCAAACCGCTGGCGTCGGCCGCCGGCGACGTCGCCGGCGCGGCGGCGACGCTGCGCTACAACGCAGGCGCGGCCGACAAGCTGGAAGGCGCCACCATCCCGCTCGGACCGGACGTCCTCGACTTCACCGAGCTCGAGCCCCTCGGTGTCACCGGCCACATCACGCCCTGGAACTACCCGCTCGGCATGGCCATGCGATCGCTCGCCCCGGCGCTCGCAGCCGGCTGCACGGCGGTCCTGAAGCCGGCGGAGCAGACCCCGCTGACGACGCTCGCGCTCGCCGAGATCGCCGCCCTCGCCGGCATCCCGCCCGGCGTCGTCAACGTGGTCACCGGATTCGGGCCTGAGGCAGGCGCCGCGCTCGTCGAGCATCCCCTGGTCGCTGGCGTCACCTTCACCGGGTCCGTGGAGACGGGCCGGCTGGTCGGGGCCGCCGCGGGACGGGCCCTGAAGCCGGCGGTGCTCGAACTCGGCGGCAAGAACCCGATGATCGTCTTCGAGGACGCCGACCTCGACCGCGCCGTCGCGGCGGCGGTCGAAGGCGGCTTCGACAACTGCGGTCAGGTCTGTTCGTCCTCCTCGCGCCTCATCGTCCACGGGGCCATTCGCGCGGCGTTCCTGGAGCGCCTCGTCGCACGGGTCCGGCGGATCCGCCCGGCGCCCGGCCTCGACAACGGCGACATCGGCCCGCTGGTCTCCGCCGAGCAGCACGCGAAGGTGATGGGCCACATGGAGTCGGCCCTCGCCGGCGGCGCGGTCGCGCTGACGGGCGGCGGTCGCCCGGAAGGTCTCGACCGGGGCTACTTCGTCGCGCCGACGGTGTTCGACCGGGTCGATCCCTTGGCGCCGATCGCGAGGGAGGAGACGTTCGGCCCGGTCGTCACCGTGTTCGACTTCACCGACGAGGACGAAGCGGTCGAACTCGCCAACGGCCTTCCCTACGGCCTCGCCGCGGGCCTGCAGACCCGGGACATCGACCGCGCCCTGAGGCTCGCACGCCGGCTCCGCGCCGGGACGGTGTGGATCAACGGCTGGTTCATCGGCGGCGTGCAGGCACCGACGGGCGGGGTGAAGGACAGCGGCTTCGGCCGCGAGCGCGGGCTGCCGGGAATCCGCAACTACGTCTCCATCAAGACGGTCGCCGTCCACATCGCCCGGCGAGCGCCGCCCGACACGAGCTGACCGGGCCCGAGCACCCGCCGCATTCCGCCGAACCAGTGCCGAGAGGACCACAACCCATGTCCGCGATCGCCGACGTGACGCACCACGACATCTTCCGCAGCCCCGTTCATTGCGTGAACCAGATCGCCGCCCGAAAACTCCGAAACGGCGACATCCTCGCGGTGTTCAACGAGGAGCGTTTCCCCTACCACCACGACAGCGGCCAGACCCTGATCACCCGGTCCCGCGACGGGGGGCGGACCTGGACGGAGCCGAAGGTGGTGCTGCCGTGGACCGAGACCACCGGCAACTGGGACTGCGGCATTTGCGAGCTCTCCGACGGCTCCCTGATCGTCAACCTCACGATCACCGCCTTCTTCAAGCGGGGCGTCGCACCCACCCAGCCGTCCTGGAGCATGCATCCGTGGACCCGCGAGTGGGGCGACTGGACCTGGGCGTTCAAGACCCAGGGCTGGCTCGGGACGTTCGTCGTCAAGTCCACCGACGGCGGCGAGACCTGGAGCGACCCGGTTCCCTGCAATGTGCGGCCGCTGAAGCACGGGGGGTGCCGGCTCGGGTGCTGGGAGCTCCCGTCGGGCTCCCTGCTGATGGGCCTCTACGGCCGGATCCGCGGATACGGCGAGGAAGGCGAGGGCGAATCGACCCGCTCCGCTCTGATCCGCTCCGACGACGGCGGCCTCAACTGGGAGTACTTCTCCACGCTGGCCTACGATCCCGCCTCCATCATCGACTACGAGGAGCCGGCGCTCGTGCGCCTCGCAGACGGTCGCCTGGTCTGCTTCATGCGCACGCACGTCAATCCGAGCGGCGATGCCCGCAACATGGTCATGACGATCTCCGAGGATGACGGCTTCTCCTGGACGCCGCCGAAGTGGACCAACATCTGGGGGTATCCGGCCGACATGGTCGCCCTGGCCGACGGTCGATACCTCATGGTCTACGGATACCGGCGCAAGCCCTACGGCGTGCGCGGCGTCGTGTCCCGCGACGGCGTCACCTGGGATGTTGCCGACGAGTTCGTGATCCGCGAGGGCGGCCTGCCGACCGGATCGGGCGGGGGCAAGCCGGCATCGAGCCTCGGCGGGGATTCCGGCGCGGGGGGCCATTCCGGGGGCGGCGTCGATCCGGACAACCCCGGCCTGTTCCAGCACATCGGGTATCCGACGGTGGTGCAGAACGACGACGGCTCGATCGCCTGCTGCTACCATGAGTGGACCGAGGGCGAGACGCCGCTGCAGTACGTCCGCTGCACGCGGTTCTGGCTACCGTGACCGACACGCCCGGAGGGGCGAGGGATGCGCGCGGACGGACCCACGGTCTCGTCTTCCGCGATCCCGGCGCCTATGCCGCGCACCCGCACATGGCCGTGGCGGCGGACGGGACGTTCCTTCTCGTCTTCAACCTGGCGCCGAGACGGCGGGTGGTGCTCCATCCGCCGCTCGACCCGGCCTTCCGCAACGTGGTGATGCGATCGAGCGACGAGGGCCGCAGCTGGAGCGTGCCCAAGCCGGTCCCCGCCGGCGAGGCGACCGGTTTCGAGTGCGCAGGGCTGACCGCGCTGCCGGACGGCTCGGTGCTCCTCAACCAGTGGCGCTTCGGCTGGGGACCGACCGAGCGATTCCCGCCCGGAGCGGAGGACCTCGCCCTCCCGTCCGATCTCGCGGCCCAGTGGGCCCGCTCGACCGAGTTCGAGGGGCTGCACGGGGTCGCCGGCCCGGCCGCCGTCTTGGATCTCTTCCCGCTGGCCCGGTGCGGCGGGGAGACACTGGCGAGCCTCGCCGAAACCCCCAGCTCGCCCTTCCGTCCGGCGGGCCGGATCGACACCGCCCCCTACAGCGGCGGCTACGGGATGCGGGGCGGCATCGTGATGCCCGGCGGCGAGATCGTGCTCCCGCTCAGCGACGTGCCGCACTACCGGGAGGTGTTCCTCGTCCGCAGCCGGGACGGCGGCCGGACCTGGGACCGCCCGGAGCCCGTCGCCGCCGTTCCCGGCCGGAGCTTCGAGGAACCCGCGCCGGTGCTGCTCGCCGGCGGGGACCTCCTCCTCGTCCTCCGCGAGAACGAGACGCGGATCCTGCACACGGTCCGCTCGGCCGATGGGGGGCGGACCTGGTCGAGGCCGCAGCCGACCGGGATCAGCGACTATCCGGCCCACGTCCTGAGGCTCCGGGACGGACGGCTCGCCATGGTCGCCGGCCGCCGCCGGCCGCCGTTCGGCATCGTGCTATATTTTGCGGGAGCGGATGGCGAGGACTGGTCCGGGCCGGTCGTCCTGCGCGACGACCTGCCCGATCGCGACCTCGGGTATCCCACGGCCGCCGAGCGCGGCAACGGCGAACTCCTTGTCGTCTACTACGGGCGCGACCGGTCGGGGACCACGGCGATCCAGTCCACCGTCGCGGGCGCGGAACTGCTTGGGGGAGCGAGGAACCATGTACCAGGTTGAACTCTCCGGTGTCGGCAAGTCCTTCGGAACCATCGACGTCATCCACGATGTCGACCTCCAGGTCGGGCAGGGCGAACTGGTGGTGTTCGTCGGCCCGTCCGGATGCGGCAAGTCCACGCTGCTGCGGATGATCTGCGGCCTGGAATACCTCAGTCGTGGCGAGGTCCGGATCGACGGTCGGTCGATGCGCGGGGTGGATCCCTCCAGGCGGGAGGTGGCGATGGTGTTTCAGTCCTACGCGCTCTACCCGCACATGACGGTCGCCGACAACATGGGCTTCGCCCTGCGCATGGCCGGCATGCGAAAGCGCGAGCGGGCCGAGCGGGTCCGCGAGGCCGCCCGCATCCTGCGCCTGGAGGATCTCCTCGACCGGTTGCCGAAGCAGCTGTCCGGCGGACAGCGCCAGCGGGTTGCGATCGGCCGGGCGATCGTCCGCAACCCGAAGGTCTTTCTCTTCGACGAGCCGCTGTCGAACCTCGATGCGGAGCTGAGGGTGCAGATGCGCCTGGAGATCGCCGCGCTGCACCGTCAGCTCGGCGCCACAATGATCTACGTCACCCACGACCAGGTCGAGGCGATGACGATGGCCGACCGGATCGTCGTCCTGAGGCAGGGGCGGATAGAGCAGGTGGGGTCCCCGTCCGAGGTCTACGCGCGGCCGCGCAACCTGTTCGTCGCCGGCTTCATCGGATCGCCCCGGATGAACCTCCTGTCCGGCCGGGTCACCGCCGTTTCCGGCGCCGAGGCCCTGGTCGCGCTGACGGGGCGGGAGGAAAGCCCGTTCGCCGTTCCGGCGACGCCAGGCGGCGTGGCGGCGGGCGAGGCCGTCACGCTGGGGATCCGGCCCGAGCACCTCTCGGTGGACGCCGATCGGCCGATCCGCCTCGAGGCGGACATCAAGTTCGTGGAGAACCTCGGCGGCACCTGCTACCTGCATGCGCCGGCCGACCCCGCGGGGCCGCTGGTGGTCGAGTCGCGGCAGGAGGAGACCGAGATCGGGCCGGGGCGCCACCGGCTCGGGGCGGATACCCGCCGAGTTCATCTCTTCGCGGCGGACGGGCGGGCGGTCACCGGCCGGATGCAATAGCACCGGGACGGGGCCGCAAGCCCGAGCTCAACGGCTCCAGTAGGAGTCCGGCGGCGGCCCCCAGTCGTGGAGCATGCACGAATAGACGGCCGTCTCGTCAAAGGGATAGCGGCGCTCCATCTCCGGCGTCAGCGTGAGGCCGAGGCCCGGGGCTTCCGGACGCAGAAGCCGCCCGTCGACGACGCGTCCCTGCTCGCCCATCATCTCCACGCCGAGGGGGAAGGCGAGCATCGGATACTCCACGAGTTCGCCGCCGGCGGCGAAGGCCGCGTGATAGCTGGCCATGATCGCGGCGGCGCCGCCCCAGGCGTGCACCACGACGCCGGTCCCGGTCTCGACCCCCGCCGCGAACACCTCGAGCACGGCCGAGATTCCGCCGATCACCGAGGCGTCCGGCTGGACGGCGTCATAGACGCCGTCGTGCATCCGGCCGATCATCTCCTTGGGGGTGGTGATGATTTCGCCCCCGTACACCGGCACCTCCGTGCGCCGGCGAAGCTCCTTGAACCCCTCGGGGCTGTCCGGCCCGATCGCCTCCTCGACGAAGACAATCCGTCGGTCCGTCAGGGCGTGGACCCCGTCGATGAAGGCCACCACGTCGTCCACCTCCTGGGGCGGGTCCGCAAGGTTCTGGCACATGTCGATCCCGACCCGGATTCCCCGCCGGCCCGCCTCCTCGAGCACCCAGGCCGTCCGCAGCACGTCGCGCTTGACCGACCGGATCTTGTAGAGACCGATACCCAGCGAGCCGAGAAGGTCCAACTCCCGGAGGAACTGCTCCTTGGCGTCGCAGCACCCGCCGCTGCCGTAGATCCGGATGCTGTCCGCCTTCGCGCCGCCGAGCGCCTCGTGGACCGGGACGCCGAGGCTCTTTGCGCGCGCGTCCTGCAGCGCGATCTCGAAGGCGCTGATGACGTGGCGCGCCGCGCCCTGCAGGGACCAGTAGTCGCAGATACTCCGCAGGTCGCGGACGCGGCGGGCGATGTCGAAGGCATCCCTGCCGATCAGGTAGGGGCGGCAGAGATCCACGATCGACCTGAACACGAGCGGCGCGAAGACGGCGAGATAGCCTTCGCCCAGGCCGGTGACGCCCGTGTCGAGCGTGATCTCGACCATTCCCACGGTCCGCCTGGGCCCGTTCGGGAAGCATTCCTTGATCTCCGGGTCGTCCGCGTCCGCATAGGGCGAACTCAGGAGGACGCAGCGGATGTCGGCGATCTTCGTCATCAGTACCCCCGATCGAGCCGGATGATCCCCTCCGGCGGCTCGCCCAGCGGCGCCGTGTCGTCCGGCAGCCCGTGACCGACGACGTGATCCGTGCCGGCGATCGCTCGCGGGCGACGCGCCTGCGCCGGTTGAAGGTCGAGGGCGATGAAAATGTTCATGCGTCGGGCCGCCCGGGTCGCTCGTCAGCTCGCCACGGCCGCGATCCGGCTGCCGGCCTCGAGGCGGGGCGCGCCGATGCTGCGCAGCATCTCCAAGGCCTCGGTACGGAACGCTTCGCGGATGTCGCGCGTCGGCGGCCGGCAGCGGCTGGACGGCAGGCCCACAAGCTCCATGCAGAGCTTGTCCAGGTAACCGTCGCCGCTTGTGTAGGATCGCTCGATCTTCACCCAGAGCTTGTAAAACGGCATGGCCTCTTCAACCAGCATGCGCGCGATCTCGGTGTGATCGCCCTCCTTCACCTTGTCGATCAGCCGAATTCCCCACTCCGGCCAGAAGTTGCAGTTGTGGACCTCGAATGCCCGAGCGCCGAGCGCCGGCATCGAGCTGAACGCGAAGAACAGGTTGTTGTCGATGATGGTGAAGCGGCCGGAGAAGTGGGAGGTGACGTCCTCGAACTCCATGGCGTCGGTGCGCGGCGTCGCCCACTTGAGGCCGACGATGTTGGGAATCTCGGCAAGGCGCTCCACCATGCCGAAGGAAATGTTCTGGCTCGTCCAGAACGTGTTGTAAACGATGATTCCGAGGTCCGGTTCGGCCTCTGCGGCGGCGCGTACGAAGGCTTCGAAGTCGTCCTCGGTGTGGGTGAAGTAAAACGGACAGGAGACCTGGATGAACTGCGCCCCGATCCGGCGCGCAGCCCGGGCCAGCCTGACGAGTTCCTGGGTGCTGGTCGTCTGTGCGCCCATCGCGACCGGAACCCGTCCGGCCACCTCGTCGACCACCACCGCCGCGACCCGCACCCTCTCGTCGAAGGTCATGGTGGAGAAATCGCCGGCTGCCCCGCCGGCGAGGAAGGTGGCACGGTCCCCGTCGAGTCCGGCGTCGATCAGGAACCGGACATGGGTGCGCAGGGCCTCCTCGTTGACGGGGAGGTCGGGGGTGTCCTGAAACGGAGTGGGGATGGTCACGTAGCAGCCGGCCAACGCGTCCTTGAGTTGCTCCACACTCACGTCACACCTCGTCTCGTTGGCGCTGGCGCATACGCCAACAGGGCCGCCGGACCCGTCCGGGGGCGCCATGGCGCAAGTTGAGTGTCCATCGCCGGGTCTCGCGGCGATTGATGCTTCGGGCCAGTGACTTTATCCTGCCGGCCAGTTTCGGGAGGCGTGTCCACCATGGGTTCCGCATCGACCGCCGACGAGCGGACCTGCCCGCGGTTCAATTTCGTTCTGCAGCCGGAATTCCCGCTGAACGCGTTGATTCTGGCGAGCGACGCCCTTCGAATCGCCAACCAGAACTCCGGGCGCGAGCTGTTTCGCTGGACCTTTGTCTCGGAGTCGGGCGAACCGGTCCGCGCCAGCAATGGGATGTGGCTCGGGGCCGACTGCCCTCTCCGGAACATGCCCGAGGCGGATGTGTACCTGCTCTTCGAGGGCAATCTGCCGACCCAGCGGAACTCCTCGCGCCTTCTCTCGCAATTGAGGACCGCCGCAAGATTCGGGGCGATGGTCGGAGGCGTCGACACCGCCGCCTTCGCACTGGCGCAAGCGGGCCTGATCGGCGGACGGGACGGCGAGGAGGTCGTGTTGCACTGGGAGGCCGCGCCGACTTTCCGCGAGCGTTTTCCGACAGCGACGACCAGCGACCGGATCTACCTTGTCGACGGCAACCGGATCCACTGCGCGGGCGGCGTTGCCGCACTCGACATGATGCTCGATCTGATCGCCCGCTTCAGCGGCGAGGCGCTCGCCAACGAGGTGGCGAACGCGCTGGTTCACACCCGCCGCGACTCGCTCACCCGCCAGCGCGGGGACGGCCCGGGCGCGATGGAACAAGCTATTCTTTCCAGCCGCCTGGTGACGGTGATGGAGGAGCATCTCGATTTCCCGCTGAGTCTCGAAGAACTCGCCGAGCGGCTCGGTGTCTCGAAGCGCACCTTGACGCGGGCGTGCCGCCGCAGCTTTGGAGAGTCTCCCATGCGGCTCTACCTCTACATACGCCTGCAGGCTGCTCGGAATCTGCTCTTCTACGAGGAGCACTCGATCAAGGACGTCGCAACAGCCTGCGGCTTCTCCTATCCGGCGGTGTTCTCACGCGTGTTCAGGACTCAGTTCGGGCAGACGCCGCGAAGCTTCCGCGCGGCCCTGCGGCAAAAGCAAAGCCTCGGGGTTCGCCCGGAGATCCGCCGCTTGATCACTTTCGGGGCCAGCACCGGACCGGAAAGCAGCGTGGTTCGCGAACATTCCGTTTCGTCTCTCGACGGCGGCTAAGTTTCGGAGAAGTTGCCCGTTGCCCGGCGTCCTATCCCGGGCGACGGCTGCCGACCCTCAGGTCCTCGCCCAGTCCAGCCGGGCCGCCGGCACAAGGCCGTAGTTGTAGAAGTTGAGGCCGTCTGCTCCGGCCGCGACGGCCGCGCCGGCGCGGGCCTGGACGTCGTCCCGGCTCTTCATCTCGGGGTAGAACAGGCGAAAACCGGCTCCGAGGAACTTGTCCGGCCCGACCGCCCGGCGGCCGTCCCCGGCGAGCCGCTCCACCGCGTCGGGGGTCATGTCGTAGGCGCAGAGGATCGCGCCGTCGGTGACCGCGGCGAGGGCGGCGAGGTCGCAGCCGCCGAGCCATCCGTCACTGATGTCGATGACGAGGAGCCGGGTCTCGGGGTGAGTCGCCTCCCTGAGCTCCGCGGCGAGGCTCGTCACGGTCTCGAACCGGCGCATCACATAGGCGTGGAGTTCGGGCCACTTCCGGAACACGTCGGGTCCCGCGCTCGGAAACTCCGGGAACACCGGCTCGGGAACCACCCGCTCGCAGGCGGCGACGACAAGGTCCCGGACCGTGCGCCGGGCCGCTTCGCCGTCGATGCCGGACCGGAAGGCGGCGTCGAGGCAGCTCGGGCAGAAGCAGAGCGACATCAGGAAGTCGTCTTCCGGCGCCAGCCCGACCCCGTCCTTCTCGTGATGGTGCTCGTGGGCGAAGCCCATGTAGCAGGCGCTCTCCAGCTCGATCCTGTCGGGCCGGTAGCCGTGGCTGACGTCGGCGACGAGGCGACGGACGTAGTCCCTGGCCTTCGGGTTGGCGGGGCAGAGATTGTAGTGGTTCGCATCGCCGAAGGCGTTGCGGGTCACCACGTCGGGATGCAGCAAGCCAAGCCGCGTGTTGTGCAGGCAGACCGTCCAGCAGCCGACGGCGAGCCCGCCCTGGTCCCGGCGGCGGACGAGATCGGCGAGCACGTCGCCCCGCTCGGCGATCACGTCGGCGAGCTTCGGCTGGATGGCGGCCCCCTCCCAGCGTTCCGGCGAGGGGCGGAAGTAGATGGTGCCGTCCTCGGGGAAGTAGGCCTTGCGCACCGGGCTGCGCGGCTGCAGGAAGCGGCCGGCGTGGTAGGAGGTCGCCAGGCTGACCATGCCGACGCCCGCCCGCTCGCGAAGCTCGGCTTCGACCTCGGGAAGCCCGAGGTCCTGGATGTCCCAGGGATAGGTCCACATGGAGCGTATCATCGGCGTGTCCTCTGGGGTTGTCGCGGGTCAGGCCGGCACCGGCCCGGCCACCTGGACCAGGCAGTCGCCGGCCTGGCAGTCCGTGTGCAGGCGGCGTGAGATGACGATCCCGGATTCCTCGAAGCGGAGCGGCTCTTCGGCCGCCTCGAGGCGCTCCAGGTCGTGGTACCACCCGGCAAGGTCGCCTGCGCTGACCTCGGCGCCGAGGGCGACCGCCGGCTCGAACCAGCCGCGCCGCCTCGCATAGATGCCCTGGCTGTGCCGGGCGAGGGACAGCAGCTGCATCGGCCGGCCCGGCTGCTCGAGCCGATCGCCGAGGACCGGCCCGTCGACCACGCCGAGGGCGGCGAGCAGGCTGTCGATGGCGCTCCGGGTCCGGGCCATGGTCTCCGCCGTGCAGGTCCCGCCGCCGCCGAACTCGCCGCTGACGCCGATGGCGCCGGCCCGGCGGGCGGCGCCCATCGAGGTCGGAGAGTCCTGGCCGTTGTCGGCCACGAATCCGTAGACGAAGCCCATTGCCCCGAGCAGTTCGACCGCCCGCCGTTGGGCGTCCGCGTCGGCGTTCCGCTCGGTGAGGGCGGTGGGGAGGTGCTCCATCGACGTTCCGCCGGAATGGATGTCGAGGACGACGTCGTGCGCGGGGAACAGCTGGGTCTCGAGGAAATGGGCCAGCCGAAAGGTCGGCGTTCCCCTCGGATCGCCGGGGAAGGCCCGGTTGAGATTGCCGCCGTCGAGCGGCGAGCATCGCCTGGCAGCCATCACTGCCGGCTGGTTCGCGACGGGCAGGATGGTGACCCGGCCGCGGATCCGCTCCGGGTCGAGGCGCCGGATCAGCGCGGCGAGGGCGAGTTCGCCTTCGTATTCGTCGCCGTGGCAGCCGGCCATCAGCAGCACGGAGGGACTGGATCCGTTGCGGACCACGCAGACCGGCACCTTCACCTGGAAGTAGGGGGAGCGGTCGACCGAAAACGGAATGCCCAGGAAGGCGAGGCGCTTGCCGTCGCGATCGAGGTCGAGGTCGTGGACGAGGCCGGAGTGCATGGGTTCACCTGTCGAAGGGCGACGGCATCTCCCGTCAGCCGAAGAAGGTCTGGAAGACGTGCCGGACCCGTCCGGCCTCGTCCAGGCCGAACAGGGCCCGGTAGCGGTCGAGACAGGTGCAGGGGTGGGAGATCCCGAACTCCACCACGTCGCCGACACGCAGGTCCGCGTCATCCGCGATCCTGCAGAAGGCGTGCTGGTCGTTGAGCTGGAACACGGCGGGCAGCTTGTTGCTGCGGAGGGCCACGCCGTCACGATGGATCCGGAGCGCCGTCGGGAATCCCTGGTCGAACGAGACGTCGCGCATGCCCATGCCGCAGATCGCCAGCCCCGGCTCGGGACTCGAGAGCACCTCCGCCCAGACCCTGAGAGCCGGCCGGAACGCCTCGGCCGCCGGGCGACCCTCCTCCTCGAAGCCGCCGCGCGCGTCGAGCGCCCGGAGCGTTCGGTCGTAGAGGCCGTGGTCGTGGAAGAAGATGGCGCCGCTGCGGACCACCAGGCTGGCGTTGCCGTCGCGGCGGACGGCCGGCGCCAGGGCGTCGACCACCACGTCGAACCAGCCGGACCCGCCGACGGAAACCATCAGCGGCACGTCCTTGCCGGCTCGTCCGCGGACGAGCGAGAGCCCGACGGCGACCTTCTCCAGCAGCCCGTCGATGGCTGCCCGTGTCTCTTCGGGGGTGGCCCGCCCCGCGCTCGCCTCGTAGGCCGCGATCCCGGAGAGGACCAGTCGTCCGCCGGTCGCGAGCACGGCCTCGGCGACCGCCTCCAGGGTCTGCAGCGACCGCGCACCGGCGCGTCCTGCGCCGAGTTCCGGCAGGATCCTCAGCGGCGGCAGGCCGGGGCGCCCGGTCCAGGCGGCGGCGAGCGCATCGACGGCGGCGACCGAATCCGCGAAGGCGTGAATCTCGGCCGCGGGCCAGCGTTCCACCAGGGTTGCGAGCCGCCGCGCGCCGCCCGGGCCGCCGACCTCGTTGGCGAGCACGAGCCTCTCGATGCCCGCGTGCAGCATCACCGAGGCCTGCCGGACGTCGGCGACCGTGGCGCCCCAGGCGCCCGCCTCGACGAGCGAAAGCGCGAGGTCGGGCGCCATCGGGGTCTTTGCATGCGGCGCCACCGCCACCCCGCGACGGCCGAGGAAGCGGAGGAACAGGTCGCGGTTGGCCTCGAAGGCGGCCTCGTCCAGAGTCAGCACCGGGAGTTGCATCAGTCCCTCCGCCGGATGCCAGCCGAGCGTCGGGACGGCGCTGGCCCGAAGGCCGGAGGTGCCGACCGGAACGCCGCGGATCCGGTCGTCGAGCAGCCAGTCCTGGCGGACGCGCAGCGAGGGCGTCGGTGCGTCGGCGTTCATTCGGTGCTATCCCTTTCCCGACGGCCGGCGGCGATCGCTCCCGCAGGCCGGATCCGCGGCTCCAGACCGGGCGAGGCTTCGTTGCCGCCGAAACCCTACAGCGGTCCCATCGTCGACTGTCACCACCATCTCTGGGACCTGTCCCTCGGCCGACACCCCTGGCTGAGCCCGGCCGACCGGGACCGCGGCAGCCTCGGCGACCTCGGCAGGATCCGGCGGGACTACCTTCCCGCCGACTACCTGCGGGACGCCGACGGATTCGACATCGTCGCCACGGTGCACGTCGAGGCCGGCTGGCGCGCGGACGACTGCCTCGGCGAGACGCGCTGGCTGGAGAGCCTCGACAGGCCGGCCGGCGTCGCGTCCCGCTACGTGGTGCACGTGCCGCTCGCGGACGCCCGGGCGGCGGCCCTCCTCGAGGCCCAGGCCGCCGTCCCGCGCACCGTCGGCGTCCGCGACATCCTCAGCTGGGATCCCGACCCGGCCCGTCGCTTCGCGGCTCGCGACGGCCTGATGGACGACCCGGCCTGGCGGGCGGGCCTCGCGCGGCTGGCGGACCATGGCCTCTCCTTCGACCTGATGGTGTTCCCCCGCCAGCACGCCGAGGCGGCGAGGCTCGCCGCCGACTTCCCCGACCAGGTCTTCGTCCTCAACCACTGCGGCAGCCCGATCGACCGCGACGAGGAGGGCATGCGGCGCTGGCGCGAGGGGATCCGCGAGCTGGCGCGCCGGCCCAACGTTGTCGTCAAGATATCCGACCTGGTCGCCTATGATCACGGCTGGACCCTCGAAAGCCTGGGCTCGGTGGTCCGGCACTGTATGGACTGCTTCGGCGTCGACCGGTCGATGTTCGCCAGCGACGCCCCGGTGGCCGGGCTGCACGCGACGATCCGCGAGGTGTGGGAGAGCTTCGTCGCGCTCACGGCCGACCTCCCGGAGCACCAGCAGCGGGCTCTCTTCCATGACAACGCCCGCCGTGTCTATCGCCTAGACTGATCGTCATCGCCGGGCGCCCTCCCGGCCCGAGAGCAGCAGCAGCGCGAGGATCAGGGTGCCGAACAGGATGTTCCGCCACCCGGGCGACGCGTTCACGACGGTGATCAGGGCGGTGATGGTGACGAGCAGCAGCGCGCCGGGCACGGTGCCCGCGTAGGTGCCGCGGCCGCCGAGGATCGAGGTGCCGCCGAGCACGACCGCGGCGATCGAGGCGAGGAGGTAGGGATCGCCGATCCCGACATAGCCCTGCCCGTTCATGCCGAGCACGACGACGCCCGTCAGACCGGCGGTGAGGCCGCTGAAGGCGTAGACCGCCACCGTCGTCGCCGCGGTCGGGACGCCGGACAGGGAGGCGGCCAGCGGGTTCGCGCCGACCGCGAAGACGCGTGCGCCGAAGGGCGTCATGTGCAGGATCAGCAGCGTCGCTGTCGCAACGAAGAGCCAGAGCAGCACGGCGGCGGGAATCCCGAAGGGCCGGGCATTGCCGAGCCAGTGGACCAGCGGGTTCTGCGCCGAGATGGCGCTGCCCCCCGCGATGATGATCAGCACGCCCTGGAGGAACGTGGCCATGGCCAGCGTCATGATCATCGGATGGACCCGGAGATAGGCGACGCCGAGCCCGGTGACTGAGCCGATCGCGCTGGTGACCGCGACGATCGCGAGCACGGCCACCGCCCCGGTCGGATCGCCGGCCGGCGACAGGAGAGGCAGGCCGACGGCGCTGACGGTGACCAGCGCCGCCACGGAGAGATCGATCCCGCCGGCGATCACCACGACGGTCTGGCCCGCCGCCACCAGCCCGAGGACGGCGGCCAGTTCCACCAGGTACCTAAGGTGTCCGTAGGCCCCGAAGCCCCGGCTGAAGGAACTGGCGACGATCCACACCAGCGCGACCACCAGGAAGGTGAGAAAGGGCCGGCTCTTGAGCGCCGCCGGCAGGGCGAGGCGAGGCGAGGCGGGCGAAGTCATCTCTGCACCTTCCGGATCTCGGGGATGGCAACCGCGCCGATGATGATCAATCCCTGCGCGACGTACTGGGCGACGGGCGTGAAGCCGAGGAAGAACATGACGCTGATCATCAGGCTGAGCAGGAGGCTGCCGAGGAGCGCTCCGCGCATGGTGCCGCGGCCGCCGAGAAAGCCGACGCCGCCGAGCACGGCGGCTGCGATCGAGTTGAGCGTGAAGCTGGCGCCGATCACGGGATCGCCGGAGCCGGTCTGTGCGGCGACGAAGAGCCCCGCGCCCGCGCAGAGCATCCCGGACAGCGCGTAGGCCGCGATCTGGGCGGTGTCGACGGCGACCCCGGAGCGGTAGGCGCCCACCGGGTTCTCGCCGGCTGCATAGAGGCTGAGCCCGAGCGGCGTGGCGAGATAGGCCTTCCAGAGAAGGACGATCGCCACCAGAACGGCGAACGCGGTTGGCAGGTCTCCCGCCAGCAGGTCGGAGAACCAGATCGGCACGGAGCCGCCCGGGCGCGGCAGGATGACGAGCGCCGCCCCGCCGATGATGAAGGATCCGGCAAGGGTCACCACGATGGCGGGGAGCCGCAGCTTCACCACGATCAGCCCGGTCACGACACCGACGCCGAGCCCGGCGAGAAGCACAGCCAGCGTCCCGCCGGCGACCCCGAGCGCACCGGACATGGTCGTGGCCGCAATCACCGCCCCGAGGCTGACGATCGCGCCGATGGCGAGGCTGATGCCGCCGGTCAGCATCAGCAGCGCCTGGGCCATCGCGACGAGGGCGAGGGGGAACCAGCTCTGGGTGAACTTCGAAAAGCCGCTCGGCGTCAGGAGCCCGGGAAACAGGGCCGCGTAGGCGAGGATGAAACCGACGACGAGCAGGAGAAGCCCGCGGACGCCGAGCATCCGCCGCGCCTGGATGCGCCAGTAGAGAGATCCATCGGACTTCGCCAGGGCGGCCCGGGTCATGTGGCGACCCTCTCGCGCTCGGCGCCCATCGCGGCGGCCACGATCGTCTCCTCGCGGAGGTCCTCGCGGTCGATCAGCGCGGCGACCCGGCCTTCGCGCACCACGAGCACCCGGTCTGCCACATGGACCAGTTCCTGGGCGTCGGAACTCAGCAGCACCACCGCCTTTCCTTCGGAGGCGAAGCCGCGGAGCATTCCGTAGATCTCCCGCTTGGTGTCCACGTCGACGCCGCGGGTGGGGTCGTTCAGCAGCAGGATCGACGGATCGTGCGGCATCCACTTGGCGAGGGCGACCTTCTGCTGGTTTCCGCCGGAGAGCGCCTGCGCCGCTCGCGAGAGATCACCCCTGATCGAGAAGTGGGCGGCGAGATCGCGCGTGGTGCGCCGCTCGCCGGCCCGGTCGCGAAGCCTCAGGGCCGGCCACCGGGCGAAGGCCGGCAGCATCAGGTTGGTCGCGATCGAATGCAGAAGGTGAAGTCCCTCACGCTTGCGGTCCGCCGGCACATAGGCCATGCCGAGCCGGTTCGCCTCCGGCACCGAGCGCGGCAGCGCCGGCCGGTCGCCGACCACCGCCCGGCGGACCTTCGCCGGAATCGCGCCGTAGAGCCCGAGAAGCAGATCCTCCTGGCCCTGGCCGACCAGGCCACCGATCCCGAACACCTCGCCGCGCCTGATCTCGACGGAGACGTCCCGCATCGCGCCCGCCGAGAAGCCCTCGACCGAGAGCGCCGGGCGGTGCTCCCGGTCGGAGGTCCAGGAGGGGAAGAGGTCGCCCGGATCCCGCCCCACCATGAGGCGCACGAGGCCGGGGCCGCTGACGCCCTGCATCGGCTGGTCCGCGGTGCGCACGCCGTCCTTCAGCACGGTGACGTAGTCGCAGATCGCGAGCACCTCGTTCAGCCGGTGCGAGATGTAGAGGATCGCCAGTCCCTCGGAGGACAGCCGGGCGACCAGCGCGGCCAGCGTGCCGGCTTCCGTCGAGGAGAGCGAGGAGGTCGGCTCGTCGAGTATCAGCACGCGCGGGCGGCGATGGAGCGCCTTGGCGATCTCCACCATCTGGCGCCGGCCGAGGGAAAGCTCGGCGACGGGCCGGTCCAGCGGCTCGTCGAGCCCGACAAGGTCCAGCGCCGCGCGGGTGCTCCGGGCGAGGGCGCGGTAGTCGATCAGCCCGCGGCGCCGCGGGAAGTCGCCGATGCCGATGTTCTCGGCGATCGACAGGCTGCCGGTCAGGCTCAATTCCTGCTGGACGACGGCAACGCCGGCGGCGCGGGCGCCGGCCGGGTTGAAGGAAGCCACGGGCCGGCCGTCGACCTCGATCCGCCCGCCGTCGGGCCTGAGCGCGCCCGACAGCAGGTTGATCAGGGTCGACTTCCCGGCCCCGTTCTCCCCGAGGAGGGCGTGAACCCTGCCCGGGAGGAGTTCGATCGTGACGTCGCGAAGGACCTCGTTGCCGAAGAAGGACTTCGACACGCCCCTCGCGGCGAGGATCGGCGCCGCCGCCGTCACCGAGGCCCGCCCTTACTGCTGGGAGAGCAGCTTGTCGAACAGGGCGTCGTCGTAGGGCGAGTAGATGTAGCCGTCCGCCGGGAAGTCTCCGGCGCGGGCGAGGTACTCGTCGATGTTGCTGTCGTCGATGATCGGCAGCGGCACTTCCACGAAGGCCGGAATGTCCCTGCCTTCGAGGGCCTGCACGGCCGTGTAGGTAGCGAAGGCGCCGAGCCAGTTCGGCTGCATGGTCGCCCAGGCGGTCAGCCCCTTGTCCTTCCAGAGTTCGAGGAACTGGCGGGCGTTCTCGCCCGTCATCGGCACCATCTCCCGCCCCTGCTTGTCCATGGCCAGGATCGCGCCGGCGGAAAGGGCGCCGCCCAGCGACAGGATGCCGTCGATCTCGGGATGCGCGAACAGGAGGCTGGTCACCGCCTCCTGTGCCGGAGCGACGTTGTACGCCGTGTTGGTCTCCGCCAGGACCTCGACCTCCGGGTTGGCGGCGAGCACCGGGTCGGCGCCCTTGCGGCGGTCGTCGCTGACCGACACGCCGGCGGGTCCGTTGAGGATCAGGATCTTGCCCTTGCCGCCCATCTTGTCGATCAGGAACTCGGCGGCCTGGGTGCCCCACTTGTTGGAGTCGGTGTTGATCTTGGCGGTCACCTCGTCGGTGTCGACGAGGCTGTCGAAGTTGATGATCGCGATCCCCTTGGCGCAGGCGTCCGCGACCACGCGGCCGGGCGCCGACGAGGAGCCGGCGATCAGGATGATCGCGTCCACGTCCGCGTCGATCATCGACTGGATCTGCTGGATCTGGACGTTTGCGTCGCCCTGGGCGTCGGTGATCACCAGTTCGTCGACGAGGCCCTGCTCCTTCAACTTCGCGACCTGGTCCGCGATGGTCCCCTCGGTCTGCTTCATCCAGGTGGGCACCGAGTAGATGTTCGCCCAGCCGATCGTATAGGGCGGCTTGCGATCGCCCTTGATGCACTTGGCGGCGGCGTTCGCCTCGGAAGCGGCGGACGCGCCGGTCAACACGGCCAGACAGCTCAGGACGGCGAGTTTCGAAGACATCATGTTCCTGGATCCCCCTGCTGGTTCCATCACTCATGCGAATGGCCCAAAGTGGACGCGGCCCCTCCGGTCGCCGTGTTCGGCGGCCGTTCCCTCCCGATCCGCTCCGACCAATCCCAGCTTGATACTGTCCGACATTTCGGACAGTATGCCCGTATTCCGGACAGCTGAATGCTAGACCCGTGCCGGACAACATTCAAGCGCAGCGATATTCGGCGAGCGCGGGGAGATTGCATGCAGGAACTGCAGTTTGGTGCTCCGGCGGCAACGGAGGCCCGGGCGCCCCTCCCGCTCGGCGACCGGAGGCGGGGTATCGACCGCACGGTGATGCTCCTCGAGGCCCTGCTGCAGCAGCGCCGGCCGCTCCGCGTCTCCGAGATCGCGAAGCTGATCGGCGCCCCGCGCTCCACCACCTACGAGATCGTCAACTGCCTGCTCGAGGCGGAGATGCTCGAGCAGGCTGGCCCCGAGGGCCGGGTCTACTTCGGCCGCGCGATGCACCTGTTCGGCTGGGCCTACGGCCACCACGGCGAGCAGAACCGCCGGATCGCCGAGACCCTGGACCGGCTCGCCGCAGAGACGGGCGAGACCGTCCAGGTCTGCGCGCTTCGCGGCAACAAGTACGTGGTCCTGGACTGCCGCGACTCCCCGGGGCCCTTCCGGATCTCCAGCGAGGTGGGCGCCGCGGTCCCGATTCCCTGGACGGCCTCCGGACGCCTGCTGCTGGCGCACATGGGCGAGGACGAGATCCGGGCCTTCGTTCCCGCCGAGGATTATCGGCTGCCGGACGGAAGGTTCATCGCCGAAGAGGATTTCCTCGTCGAGGTGGCCGAGGCGCGACGCCTCGGCTACAGCGAGACGCACGCGCTTGCCGACCGGTTCACCTGGTGCATGGCCGCGCCGATCCGCGATGGCCGGGCTCACGTTTCACGGACCCTGTGCTTCGTTCTCCCGATCGACACCCCGGAGCAGCGACGCCAGGAACTGCTCGAGCTTCTCCTTGCAAGCGCGGCGACGCTGTCGCTGGCCGGCGGCACCTGAGGTGGCCAGATACCTTCCCGTGCCGCCGGGGAGGAACTTCAGTCCGCCGCCGCCCGCCGCCCGGCGCGTGCTGGAGGCTCTCGAGCCGGCTCAGTTCCTGATCGCGCCCGGCACCGCGACCCCCGAGTTGCAAGGCCGGAACGAGGCCCGTCGGCGAGAGCGCCCAGTCGTTTCGAACCTGATCACCAAGCCTATCGACCGGCCGCGCCCGTAGCCCACGTACCGCTGCCGGGCGCCGTCGGATCGGACCGAAGGCCTACCGCGCCAGTGCGGCGAACAGGAAAGGCTGGACCGACCCGCGGTCCAGTTCCGCGCCCAGCCCCGGACCCTTCGGCAGGGGCATCCTGCCGTCCCGCACAGTCGCCTCGAGGGGCTCGGTCAGAACCGGCCGGTAGTCGGGCTCCGCCGTATGGTCCGGGAAGCACTCCAGGACCATGAAATTGGTGATGCACGCAGCGAGTTGCGCCGCCACCACGGTTCCCAGGGTGGAGCCGTAGTTGTGCGGCGCGACGCATGCATTGTAGGCCTCCGCTAGGGCGGCGATCTTCTTCGCCTCCATGATGCCGCCGGTGTTGCAGACGTCCGGCTGCACGATCGAGACCACGCCGGTTTCGAGGAGCGTGCGGAAGCCGTAGCGGGTATAGACCCTCTCGCCGGCCGCGATCGGAATGCGGGTGAGCTGGCCGATGCGCTGCAGGACGTGGGGGAGCGCCGGGTCGACGGGCTCTTCGATGAAGCGGATCCCGATCGGCTCGATCGCCTCGAGGACCCGGGACAGCTGGTCGGTGCTCAGTCCGCCGCTGAGGTCCAGCATCAGCTCGATCTCGGGCCCCACCCGGTCGCGGATCGCGGATAGCAAATCGCGGACGTGCGTGGCCATTCCCGGATCCGCGGACCGGCGCACGGGGTGCCGTACGACCGTGACCGGGTCGGGCAGACCGAGCGGATAGAGCTTGAGCCTGCTGTAGCCGCGGTCGACCATGCGTGCGGCGGCTCGCGCGAAGTCGTCGTGGCTGGAGCAGCCGACCCACCATCCGTTCGCATAGACCGGCAGGTCGTCCGCAACCGCTCCGCCAAGGAGATCGTACACGGGCGCGCCGAGGTCCCGGCCCTTGATGTCCCACAGGGCATGGTCGATGGCGCTCAGGCCCGCCATGACGATGGCGCCGCCTCCCTTGGTCCAGAAGCCGACGTCGTAGATGCGGCTCCAGATCAACTCGCAGCGGCGTGGATCCTCGCCGAGGACGAAGCGCTCGACCATGTCGCGGACCATGGCCGCGGCGGCTTCGGTGCCCACGCCGTAGGCGATGCCCGCTTCACCGAGGCCGGAGATGCCGGCATCGGTTTCCAGCTCGAGCAGGACGGCCCTGCGAAAGCCCGTGGGGACGACGTAGATCTTGGCGGCGGTGACGATCACGGTGCGAGGGCCCTCCGGACGATGCAGCGATGCGATCGTGAGCCGTGACCCCGGTCCGTCCAAAGGAAAGTTTTTCAGCCCGTGGGTCGCGGGAAGAATAACCCGCGTCAGCCCAGGAGCTCGGCGAGCGCGCGTTCCTCCGCCTGCATCTCCGCGATCAACCAGTCCCTGACCTCCTCGACGACGGGGCGCAGCGGTCGCTGGCTGGAATGGACGAGGTGGTAGCTGCGCTCGGTTTGTATCACCGGCTTCGCCGCCTGGACGAGAAGCCCGTCGAGGACGAGCCGCGAGGCGACCGATGTCCAGGCGAGCGCCATGCCCTGGCCGCTCAACGCCGACTGCAGCACCACGGAATAGTCGGAGAAGGCGAGCCGCTCGAAACGCGGCGGCATGGCGAGCCCGCCCGCGGCGCAGAACTCGGGCCAGTCGAACCAGTGGTCGGTGAGGCTGATCAGCGTGGGGACGCCCTTCGCCGCCTCGAACGGACCGTGGTCGCGAACATAGAGGGGCGCGGCGACGGCGAGCACGCGCTCCGGAGCGAAGAACCCGGAGAGGCGCCGGCTGTCCTCGCCGCTCGCAACCCGCAGGCCGAGGTCGCAATTGTGCAGCGGCCCGCCGACGCTGCCCGCGATGAGCTGGAACTGCAGCTGGACGTCCGGGAAGCGGCCACGGAAGGCGTCATAGCGCCTCATGAGCCAGTGGGTGGCCATGCCGGAGGAGATCGACAGCATGACGACTTCGCGGCTGGAGTCATAGCCGTCGAACTCGGCCAGGGCGCTCTCGATCGAGTGGAACGCCCGGGTGGTGACCCGGCTGAGCCGCTCGCCGATCTCGGTGAGTTCCAGCTTCGGGCCGGCCCTGCGGAACAGCTTGTGCCCGATGTGACGCTCCAGCGCGGCGATGGCGTGGCTCACCGCCGGCTGGGTGATGTTCAGTTCATCGGCCGCGCGCGAGAAGCTACCGAGCCGCGCCGCGGTCTCGAAGGCGAAAAGCGCGTTGGTCGATGGCAGGCGGCGTCGGAGCTGCATGAATGCAGTTTATGATGATCATGAGATTTTTCCAGCTTTCTGACCGGGGTCCCGGGTGCGACCCTCGGGTTGGCTCCAAAAGGTGATCGACGGGGCGCGGGCAGCGGTCGCGAGATGGCTCCCGACGACGCGGCCCATCGTCGGCGGAGGGTGCGGAGAGGGAATGGAGATCGACGTCGAGGCCCTCAGGGATGATACGCCCGGCTGCCGGGCGGGGACGATCCACCTCAACAACGCCGGAGCGGCACTGATGCCGCGCCCGGTCATCGAGGCGGTGACCGCCCATCTTGCGCTGGAGGCCGACATCGGCGGCTACGAGGCCGAGGCCGAGGCGCAGGAATCGCTCGAGGGCTTCTACGGCGCAGCGGCGGCGCTCGTCGGCGGGACGGCCGACGAGATCGCCTATGTGGAAAGCGCCACGCGGGCCTGGCAGGCCGTTTTCGGAGCGATGGCCTGGAAGCCCGGCGACGAGGTCCTGACGGCCCGCTCCGAGTACGTCTCGGACATGATCATGCTTCGGCAGGCGGAACGGCAGCTGGGGATCCGCGTCATCCTCGTCCCGGACACGGCGTCCGGCGACGTCGATGTCGAAGCGCTCGGGCGGATGATCTCGCCGCGGACCCGGCTGATCTGCATCTCGCACATTCCGACGAACGACGGGCTGGTGAACCCGGTCGTCGAGATCGGCGCGATCGCGCGCAGGCACGGACTTCCATTTCTCCTCGACGCCTGCCAGTCCGTCGGCCAGATGCCGGTCGACGTCCGGGACATCGGTTGCACCATGCTGTCCGCCACCGGGCGCAAGTACCTCCGCGGGCCGCGCGGCACCGGGTTCCTCTGGGTCGCGCGGGACTGGGCGGAACAGCTCTCGCCGCTCGGTCTCGACGTCAGGTCCGCCGCATGGACGACGCCCGACCGCTTCGAGATCGCGCCGGCCGCTCGCCGATTCGAACTCTGGGAACGGTTCGTGGCGGGTCAGATCGGGCTCGGCGTCGCCTGCGACTACGCCCGGCGGATCGGAATGGAGGCGATCGGCGCGAGGATCGAGCAGTTGGCGCGGTATCTGAGGACGGCGCTCCTGGACGTCCCGGGCGTGACGGTCCGCGACCAGGGGGCCCGGCAAAGCGGCATCGTCACCTTTTCGCATACCAGCCTCCCGGCGGGAGATATCGTCGCTCGCCTTCGGCGCACCGCCGGGATCAACACGTCGGTATCGACCACACAACTGACACGGGATGCATTGATAAACCAAGGTGTTACGCACCTGGTCCGCGCCTCCGTGCACGCATTCAACACGCTCGACGAACTCGACCGCCTCGTCGAGCAACTGGGTCGGTTCGCCACGTCGGCGAGCCGGTCCGCAGACCGGGACCGGGCGGCCTCAACTTCCTCATCCCGGTGAGGCAGACCTCACTCGCGGTGACCAGACGAAGGAACGCACCATGACCCATCCAGTGACACGCCGCCGCATCATCCGCGGCATCGGTGCCGTCGGCCTCGGGGCGCTCGCCACGCCCGCCCTGATCGGGCGGGCCCGGGCCCAGGGCGGGCAGCTCAACGTGTGGTCCTACGCCGGTTTCATCACCGACGAGTTCCGGAGGGAGTTCGAGGAGAAAACCGGGATCAGCGTCAATGTGCGGCTCGTCTCCGACCAGGGTGAGCAGTACAACCTCATGGTCGCGGAGGGCGGCAACCACAGTGCGGACATTGTCTGCGTCGCCGGCCACCGCTTCTACCAGTTCGTCGACGCCGGACTGCTCGAGCCGATCGACCTGGACCGGCTCGAAAACTGGTCGCGGGTCGAGCAGGAGTATGCAGACGCTGAATGGGTGACGCGTCGCGGCCGGATCTGGGGTGTGCCGCTGGTCGTCGTCTCGACCGGCCTCATCTACAACACCGAGGAGATGGAAGCGCCGCAAAGCCTGGCGGTGATGTTCGATCCCGAGAATGCGGGACGGACCACCTACCAGATCCAGGACTTCTTTCCGCTGGCGATGAACTTCCTCGGCTACGACGGCAGCGCCCGCAGCTATGCGCACGACCCGGCGGTCGCACAGCGGGCGGTGAACGCCACCCGCGACTTCCTGATCGAGCACAAGGACAAGGTCCGGCGTTACTACGACGCCGCCACCGAGGTGCAGCAGATGCTGGTGAACGGCGACGTACGCGTCGCGGCCGGCAGTTCGGGCCCGGCGGCCCAGTTGATCCTGGACGGGTTCCCGGCCGGCTACGTGATCCCGCGTGAGGGCGGGCTCGCATACGCCTACGGGTTCAACATCGCCGCGAACGCCGCGAACCTCGACAACGCCTACACGTTCCTCAACGCCCTTCTCGCCTCGCCGGAGAACGGTGCCGCCATCGTCCGGTCCACCGGATACAATTCGGCGCTGAAGGGAGTGGAGGAACTCCTCACCGACGCCGAGCGCTCGGTCCTGGCGCTGTCGCCGGAGGAGCGCGCCAGGCTGTCATGGGTGGAGGTGGAGACCGCCGCCTTCATCTTCGACCTGATCGACACCGCTGCCGAGGAGATCCGGGCGGCTTGACGCCACGGCGCCCGGCGGCGGCCACGAGCGCCGCCTCCGGGCCCGTTCCGGTTGAAGAGATGGCGAGCATCCTCGTACGCGCACGCGAGTTCCAGCCCTACAGGGCGGTGGTCGACGGCCTGTCGGCCCGTCCCGGCCTGCGTCTCGCCCTGGTCGCCGCCGTGCCGCTGCTCTGGATCCTCGTCGCGAACGTGGCGCCGCTCGTGCAGATGGTCGGGATCAGCCTGCAGGACCGCTACCCGCTGCCTCCCGGCTCCGAGCCATCCTGGACGCTGCGGCACTACGCGGCCTTCTTCGAGCGCCCTCTCTACCTGAACGCTTTCCTGCGGTCCTTCGTGTTCGCCACCCTGATGACCGCGCTCACCCTCGCCGTGATGTTCCCGGTCGCCTACTACCTGTCGAAGGTGGCGCCGCCGAACTGGCGGATCCGGCTGCTGCTCCTCGTCGTCGCGCCCTTCTGGGTGAGCGAGATCGTGCGGAGCTTCGCGTGGATTCTGATGCTGGCCAACAACGGAGCGATCAACTCCTTCCTGGAGGCCGCCGGCGTCCTCGAACGGCCGGTCGAACTCCTCTACAACGGCATCTCGCTCACGGTCGGGGTGCTGTACCTCGCCTCCCTCTACATGCTGCTGCCGCTCTATGCCGCGATCGAGAAGATCGACAGCAGGCTGCTTGAGGCGGCCGCCGACCTCGGCGCCGGGCCGGCGCGACGGTTCTGGCGCATCGTGCTGCCCCTGTCGCGCGACGGCATCGTCGCCGGGTGCACGCTGGTGTTCCTGCTCGTCGTCGGCCTCTACGCGATGCCGCAACTGCTCGGCGGGCCCGGCGACACCATGTTCGCGGCCACCATCGGTCAGGTGTTCGGCCGCGCCGGCGATTCCTGG
The DNA here is from genome assembly GCA_041687675.1 of Pleomorphomonas sp. Taxonomy (GTDB): domain Bacteria; phylum Pseudomonadota; class Alphaproteobacteria; order Rhizobiales; family Pleomorphomonadaceae; genus JAWLBM01. Next base: position 51,718 of record JAWLBM010000004.1, read on the forward strand.
CCGCTCGGCAGCGCCTTCAGCATCATCCTCATCGCCGCCGCGCTCGCCTACGTCGGGCTGTTCCTGGCGCTGTTCTGGCGCGGATCGCGCGAAAGGAGCGCGTCATGACGCGCCGTCCGCCCTTCCTGGCGCTCTGGTTCTGGCTGTTCGTGGCCTACCTTTTCGCTCCGCTCGTGGTGATGGCCGCGATGGGATTCCGCGACTCCAACTTCGTCGCCTTCCCGATCGAGAAGTGGACGACGCGCTGGTACGCCGACGTGCTCACGGACCGCGAGTATCGCGGCTCGCTCTGGATCTCGGTGCAGGTGGCCGTCTATTCGACGCTGCTGGCGATGGCCGTCGGGGTGCCGATGGCGTTTCCCGTCGCGCGCCTGCGCGGGACCCTTCGGGCGGTGGCGGTCGCGGTGATCGTGCTGCCGGCGTTCCTCCCCGTGGTCGTGTCGTCGATCGCGCTACGCATGTTCCTCGGGCGGATCGGCCTTGAGCCCGGTGTGGCGGCCATCGCCTTCGGACATGCCGTCGGGTCGGTTCCCTTCGTCGTGGTGATGATGCTGACGCGGCTCAATGCGATGAGCCCCTCGCTGACCGAGGCGGCACGGAACCTCGGCGCGGACGACCTCGTGGTGCTCGCGAGGGTGGTGCTGCCCTTCATGGCGCCCGCCCTCTTCGGCGCCTTCCTGTTCTGCATCCTGCTGTCCTTCGAGGATTTCATGCGATCGTTCTTCCTCGGCGGCTTCGACCCGACGTTTCCCGTCCTGCTGTTCGCCAAGCTGCGCTTCGGCTTCAACCCGGGTCTTGCGGCGATTTCCTCGCTGGTCCTGGTCGCCACTCTCTTCGTGGCGTTCTATGCGGAACGTTTCATGCGGCGCCGGGGGGTCGAGAGATGAACCGGCCCTACGCCTTGGGGGGACTCCAGATGAGCGCGACCGGGCCGACGCCCGCGATCGAGATCCGCGGGCTGACCAAGCGGTACGGTGGGCACGTGGCGCTCGACGACGTGTCGCTCGCCGTCGACACGGGCCTGTTCGTCACGCTCCTGGGGCCGTCCGGTTGCGGCAAGTCGACCCTGCTCCGGGCCATTGCAGGATTCGTCACGCCCGACCGCGGAAGCGTCCGCGTCGCCGGACGCGACATCACCGCCGAAGTGCCGCATCGCCGCCCCGTCAGCATGGTGTTCCAGGACTATGCCCTGTTCCCGCACATGACGGTGATGGGGAACGTCGGGTTCGGCTGCGAGATGCAGGGGATGTCGCGGGCGGCGGTCGAGCGCCGCTCGGCGGAGATGCTGTCGCTGATCCGGCTGCCCGACATCGGCGACCGGCGCCCGGACCAGCTGTCCGGCGGCCAGCGACAGCGGGTGGCGCTCGCCAGGGCGCTCGCGCCGGATCCGGTGTCGCTTCTCCTCGACGAGCCGCTCGGGGCCCTCGACCTGAAGCTGCGGCTCGAAATGCAGCGGGAGCTGAAATCCATCCAGCGCCGGACCGGCAAGACCTTCATCTTCGTCACCCACGACCAGGACGAGGCCCTGTCGATGTCCGACATGGTCGCCGTGATGCGGGCGGGCAGGATCGAGCAACTGGATACTCCGGATCGCGTCTATGCCCGGCCGGCGACCACCTTCGTCGCCGGTTTCGTGGGAGCGGCCAACATGCTGCCGGCCACGGTCGTCAACAGCGACGGCCGCCAGATCGTGATCGAGATCGCCGGCGATTCGTGGACCCTGCCGGCAGCGGCGGCGACGTCGGCGGGACGGCTGAGGCCGGGCCAGGCGGTCACGGCGGTGGTCCGGCCGGAGGCGATCCGGATCGGCGGGACGCCGCCGCCGGGCGCGTTCTCCTGGCGGGCGTCCGTCATCGAGCGGACCTTCTTCGGCGGGCGCGTCCACTTGCGCCTCCAGGCCGGGGAGACCGTCCTCGTTGCCGAGGCGCGCCCGCGGGAATGCGCGGAGATCTCAGAAACGGTGGCGATCCATTGCGAGGGCGAGGACGTCGCCGTCATCGCGGAAGAATGAAGCCGGAGCAGCCGGCTGAAGGACAGGAGGGGAGCGACCCGATGATCATGATCGACGCAGGCCGCGTGCACGAACTGCTCGACTTCGATGGTCTCATCGCCGCGCTGCGGCAGGCGCACATGGGCGGGATGCCGAAGCAGTCGGATCGAATCCTCTACCAGGAGCCCAATCCGGAGGGGCAGCCGGACATCTTCATCATCCTTCCCGCCTGGCAGCCCGGCGAGGGCATCCTTGCAAAGCTCGTCACCTCGTTTCCGAACAACAGGCAGCGGCACAACCTGCCGACGGTGAACTCCATCTACGTCTTCATCAACGGCGAGACCGGGGTCACCGAGGCGATCGCCGACGGCGAAGCGCTGATCTTCCGCAAGACCTCGGCGGACTCCGCGCTCGGCTCCAGCCTCCTCTCGCGGCCGGATGCGGAGACGTTCCTGATGATCGGGGCGGGCGGACTCGCGCCCTACCTGGTCGAGGCGCACCTGACGGCACGGCCCGGCCTGAAGCGCATCCTCCTGTGGAACCGCACGCGCGAGAATGCCACCAGGCTGGCCGCCATCCTCGCCCGGCGCGGCATCACCGCGACCCCGGTCGACGACCTCGACGCCGCGGTGGCGCAAGCGGACATCATCTCCTCGGCCACCATGGCCACCGAGCCGCAGCTCAAGGGCCGCCTGCTGAAGGACGGTGCGCACGTCGACCTCGTCGGGTCCTTCACGCCACAGATGCGCGAGGCGGACGACGACGTGCTCACGCGTTCGAAGATCTTCGTCGACCATCGCCAGACGACGACCCGGTCCGGGGAGTTCCTGGGCCCGTTCGACCGCGGCGTGATCGGCCGGGACGACGTGCGCGCGGACTTGTTCGAGCTCTGCCAGGGACGGGTGCCGGGACGCACGTCGGATCGCGACATCACGATGATGAAGAACGGGGGCGGCAGCCACATCGACTATTTCGTGGCCAAGTACCTGATGGACCGCCAGCATGACCGAGCGTTTTCGACCACCTGTGCCAGTTGAGGACCCCGCGGGTCAGCCGCCGGGCCCTTCGCGGCCGTTGGCTATGCCTCGCAGGTCGATACCCTCGATTTCGGGGTTGATCGCCTTCGAGGCGACGGCCCGGCACCGCAGCTTCTCGCAGGCCGCGCGCGACCTCGACCTGTCGCAGGGCGCGGTGAGCAAGCGCGTCCGCCAGCTCGAGGAGGTGCTGGGCGTGGCACTCTTCGCCCGCGACCGGCAGCATGTCGAGCTGACGCCCGCCGGGCGCAACTACCTCGCCGGCGTGAGCCGGATTCTCGCGCAGCTCGAGGTCGCCGGGGAGGCGCTGGACCCGCAGCCGCCGCCGGGATGCATGCTGTCGGTGGCCGTCTCGCCCGGTCTCGCGGCTCACTGGCTGATACCCAAGCTGGACGGTTTCAACCGCCTGCATCCGGGCATCACCGTCAACCTGGTGACCCGGACGGGCGCCGTCGACCTCGTCCGTGACGGCCTGGACGCGACGATCATGGCCCGTCCTGGCGCATGCCGCGGCACCACCGAGGTGGTCCTTTTCGAGGAGCGCCTCCTGCCGATGGCGAGCCCGTCCCTGGTCAGGCGCTTCGACCTCGCCCCGGCGGGTCGGATCGCGGCGGCGCCGCGGCTGCAGCTCGCCGGACGTCCCGACCTCTGGCCCGACTGGTTCGCCCGGGCCGGCCTGGCCTGCCCGGCGCCGGAGGTCGGCCCGACCCACGACAGCATGGCTCTCCTCTACGCCGCCGCACTGGCCGGGCACGGCATCGCGCTGCTGCCCTCGTACATGATCGGACCGGCGGTACGAAGCGGGCAGCTCGCCCCGGTTTCGCCGACCGGTCTGCTCAGCGGGCGGGAGATCGTCCTCGACATGCCACGTCGGAGACGCGACCTGCGGGCTGCGGGCGCGTTCCGCCGCTGGGTCACGGCGGAAGGACTTCTGGACCACGGCGAGGCAGGGCTGCGACCTCCTCACAAAATGTCGGAAGCGTATTCCATCAAGTGAGTTGGGCGGGGGCTGCCGGCCGGGCAGTCTTGATGCACGCGACGCGCATTCCGTCGGGACCGGATCGGGGATCCGCCCGGCCGTGCGGTCGTCGACCACATGCCCGGCACGCGGGTTGCGGCCGCGGCTCAGATTGGGAGATCGCGCTCATGCAGATCCGAACCCTCATATCGGCCCTCGTCGCGGGGGCCGCGACCGTGGTGGCTTCCCCGGCGGCCAAGGCGGCGGAGGAGATCAGCTTCCTCGTCGTCGACTACGATGCGCCCGGCATGGGCGACTGGTGGAAGCTCCTGGTGCAGCATCACAAGGAGAGGACGGGCGTCACCGTGGTCCCGCGCAGCGTCACCGCGAAGCAGTACTACGAGCGGCTTCTCCTCGAGACCGCCAGCGGCAATGCGCCGGACATCCTGACGGTGAACCCGAACAACCTCGGCGAGATGCTCGCCGCCGGCGCGATCATCCCCCTCGACGACATGATCGGCGCCGCCGGCCTTCGCGACCGCATCGTCGAGGGCGGCTGGGACAGCCTGACCGTGGACGGGACGACCTACGCCCTGCCGATCACCGGCCGGACGCTGCAACTCATCTACAACGCCTGCCATTTCGAGGAGGCCGGAGTCGCCGGGCCGCCGACCACCCCGGCCGAGTTCCTGGACGCCGCGAAGAAGCTGACCGTGAAGGAAGACGGCGGCACCGTGAAGCGCTACGGCGCCAACATGGTGAACGCCAACGAGGATCCGACCTACGAGATGCTGCTGATGTGGACAATCGCCCACGGCGGCAGCTTCGCGGACGAGGCCGGCAACTTCACGGTCGACAGCCAGCCGGCGGTCGACGCGCTCAACTACATGAAAGAGGTCTACGATTCCGGGGCCGTGGCACAGGGAATGTACGAGTCGGACCTCCGGGCGCTCTTCGCGACCGGTGGCGCCGCCATGACCATCGACGGCCAGTGGCAGTTCCCGTTCATCCAGGAGAACAACCCGGAGAACATCGACTGCTACAAGACGGCGAGCCACCCCTGGGACGGCCCGGCGACCGGCGGCGTCAACATGGCGCTCGCCGTGAACGCGAAGGCCGGGGATCCCCAGGCGGCCTTCGAGTTCCTGGTGACCGCGGCGAGCCCGGAGATGCAGGCGCTTTTCAGCGACCATAGCCCGTACATACCCTACGGCGTGGGGGCCCTGACGGAGGATCAACTCGCCGCCAAGCCCTATCTGGAGCCCTACGTCGCCTCGCTCGGGACGGCCCATCCGATCTTCATCCGCGGCCACGAGGACCAGTTCAACGAGATCTGGCCGATCATCGTGGACGCGGTGTTGCTGACGCTCCGCGACGGCGTCCCCGCAGAGGAGTCGCTGGCCGAGGCGCAGCGCCTCCTCGTCGAGTGCTGCTCGAACTGAGACCGGGTCGGGTGCGGGGCGCGACGGGGCCCCGCACCCGTTCGAAGCGGGCAAGGCTGCGGAAAAGAGAACAGGGAGAGCGATGTCCGAAGCCCTTCCGGCGACCGGATCGAGGCGGGCGCGAGCCATCCGCTCGCGGCCGCTCGCGTGGCTGACGGACGGAGGTGGCTTTCCTCTCCTGATGATCATGCCGGCCCTGCTGGTGCTCGGAATGGTGATCGGACTGCCGATGCTGCTCGCCGGGCAGATGAGCTTCGACACGATCAACTTCCGCCGCCCGGCGGCCGCGGGCACCTACGGGCCCCACAACTACGTCCGCCTGTGGTCGGACGCGAAGGCCTGGTCGGCGGTGGCGCTCTCCGGTCTCTACATGGCGGGAACCGTTGTCGGCTCGATCGCCGTCGCCCTTTCCGCGGCCTTGCTGACGCGGCGGATCGTTCGCTTCAGGTCTCTCGCCCGGCTCGTCTTCCTGCTGCCCTGGACCGTGCCGGCGGTGGTCACGGCCCTCGTCTGGGGCGTGATGTACGAGGGCAACTTCGGCGTGATCAACCGCATCCTGGAGCACGTGCCCCTGGTCGGCGGCGCCAACTGGCTCGTGGAGCGGCAAACGGCGCTGCCGGCGCTGATGGTCGCCCAGATCTGGAACGAGTTTCCGATGGCCTACGTCTTCATCCTCGCCGGGCTCCACTCGATCCCGGAGGACCTGTACGAGGCCGCGAGGATCGATCGCGCGAACAGCTTGCAGCAGTTCCTGTTCATCACTCTCCCGCAGCTGCGGTACATACTCGCGGTGACGGTCGTCCTCCTGATGATCATGGGCTTCAAGTCCTTCCCGATCATCTTCATCCTGACCGGTGGCGGGCCGGCCGGCGCCACCGAGACGTTGACCGTCTTGACATTCAACACCGCGTTCCGTCGACTGGACTTCAGCTACGCGGCGACGCTCGGAATCCTCGCCGTGGCGATCTCGATCGTGCTGGTGGTCGGCTACATGCGTCTGGTCGCCCGGTTGCAGGAGGGGCGGGACGGGCCATGACCGACCCCATGGGCCCATGGCGCCTCCACCTCGCGCCGTTCCTGCGCTTCTCGGCCGTGTGCCTGCTCGGCACCATCGTGCTCTTCCCGATGTACTGGATGCTGGTCGTCGCGCTGACGCCGACCGGCTTCAGCCGGGCGCTGACCGGCTTCGTGCCGGAGCAACTGTCGTTCGGAAACTTCGTCGCCATCTTCACCGAGCGCCCGATGCTGCGCTGGATCGTCAACAGCGTCGTCGTCGCGACACTCGCGTCGGCGCTGTCGCTCCTGTTCGGAACCTCCTGCGGCTACGCCCTGAGCAGGCTCCGGTTCCGTGGTGCCGGGCTGCTGATGATGGTCGTCCTGGTGACACAGATGATGCCCGCGACGAGCATCATCGTCCCGCTCTACATCCTGTTCCGCGACCTGGGGTTGCTGGACACGGTCCAGGGCATGGTCGTCGGGCACATCTCGCTCGTGGTGCCGCTGGCGATCTGGATGAGCAAGGGCTTCTTCGATCGCATACCGCCCGATCTCGACGGTGCCGCCCGGATCGACGGCTGCACCCGGCTGGGCGCCTGGTGGTATGTCGCGCTGCCTCTGGCCCTCCCGGGGATGGCGGCCATCTTCATCTACGGCTTCGTGACGAGCTGGCACGACTATCTTTTCGCCCACGCGCTGGTTCATTCCCAGGAGCTCTGGACGGCGGCGAACGGGATCGCATCCTTCCGCGGCGAATACTTCACGCTTCACGAGCTGCAGATGGCTGCCGCACTGGTCTTCGCCCTGCCCGTGATCGTGATGTTCATCGTCATGCAGCGCTGGATCGTGTCGGGAGCGCTCACCGGCAGCGTGCGGTGACGGCGAGCGGAATGCTGCATTTGGGATCTTGGACAGGGGAAATGCAGGTGGAGCGGCCATGCCAGGCGTGAGGTTCGAGGCGGTCACCAAGCGGTTCGGGGAGACGACGGTCCTCGACGGCGTCGACATCGACATCGCCGAGGGGGAGCTTGCCGTCTTCGTGGGCCCGTCCGGCTGCGGAAAATCCACGCTCCTCAGGATGCTCGCCGGGCTCGACGACGTTTCCAGCGGGCGGATCTGGATCGGCGACGAAGTCGTGAACGCGCGGCAGCCACGCGAGCGCGACATCGCGATGGTCTTCCAGTCCTATGCTCTCTATCCGCACCTGACGGTGGAGCAGAACATCGGGTTTCCGCTGCGCATGACCGGGGTTCCGCGGCACGAGCGCCGGCGGCAGGTGGAGGCTGCCGCCGCGCTCCTGGAACTGACGCCGCTGCTCGACCGCTACCCGCGGCAACTCTCCGGAGGCCAGCGTCAGCGCGTCGCGATGGGCCGGGCGATCGTGCGCAATCCCGCCGTCTTCCTGTTCGACGAGCCCCTCTCCAACCTCGACGCGGCGCTCCGGCTCCAGATGAGACTCGAAATCGCGCGGCTGCACCGGGAGTTCGCCGCGACGATGATCTACGTCACCCACGACCAGGTCGAGGCCATGACGCTCGCGGACCGCATCGTCGTGCTCCGCGACGGCAGGGTCGAGCAGATCGGGACGCCGCGTGACATCTACACGGCGCCCCGCACGCGCTTTGTCGCGAGCTTCATCGGAGCGCCGCAGATGAACCTGCTGGACGCGACCTTGATCGAGGGCGCCGGCTCATCCACCCTGGCCCGACTGGGATCCGCCGATGTGCCGGTATCGCTGGCCCGCGCCGCGCCATCGGGCACACGGGCGACCTTGGGGCTGCGACCCGAGGCGCTGGTTCCGGGGGGAGGGGGGCCGTTCGGCCTCATCGGTACGGTCCGGCACGCCGAGTATCTCGGGTCCATGCTCTACCTTCACGTCTCGCTCGACGATTGCGGGCAGACCGTGGTGGCCGCGGCCCCGCCGAACCGGGCAGTCCAGGTCGGCGACAGGCTCGGCCTTCGGTTTTCCGCAGACGATGTGCACGTGTTCGACGAGGCGGGCTACCGCATCTCCGATGGCAGGCCGGAAGCGTCACCGTCCCATTCACCTGCCGGCCAACCTGGGCAAGCGCCGGTCGGCGACCCTTGATCTGGGCTGCCCGTGCTTTGCGAGCATCCTCGGCCGCATACGACGACGTTGCCTCTCCAGGAGGCCGTCCTGACGAAAGGCTGGAGGCTGCAGACCGCGCCCGAGTTGCCGGCCCGGCCCTCCGCCATGTGACCTCCTGGCGAGGTTCGAGGACTGGTCAGAGCCGCGGGAGTCCAAAGGGATTGAACGGGAACCGGCGCTGCCTGAGGCCGATGTCGCACAGGATGTGGTCGCTCAGGTGCGACGTGCCGGCGACGGGTCCGCGGCGACGTGTCGGCAGGAAGCCGTGGAGGCGCCAAAGGAGGCGTGCCGGCGCATGGCGGCCGCCCGGCCGCACGGATCGTCCGTTTGTCGATGTCATTGTCGGGCTCTCCGTCCGGGGCGCCGCTGCCGTCGCTGTGGCCGGTCGCCCATGGGCGACCGGTTGGAGGCTCAGCGCCTCGCGACGAACCAGACGTTCATCGGATCGTGGGGCAGGACGTGTCGCTCCACCTCGGCGAAGCCGGCGGCGCGGAGCATGCTCTCCGCCGTTTCCCAGCCCCACATCGTGCCGAGCCCTTCGCCGCCCTGGCCGAGCGACACTGGCGTGCAGTGCGCGCAGGAGATTGCGTAGAGGAAGGACGCCATTGGAAAGTCGAGGTTGTTCTCGAGCCGCGCCGAGCCGCCGATGTCCTGCATCAGGTAGATGCCGCCCGGCTTCAGCGCACCGTGGAGGCCGCGGATCAGGCCGGCGGGGTCCTTCTGGTCGTGGACGGCGTCGAACGTGGTGACGAAGTCGAACCGCTCGTGCTCGGCGTAGCCGGTGAGGTCCCGCGCCTCGAAGGTGATGTTCTCGAGCCCGGCCCGGCGCGCGACTTCCGCGGCGTGGCCGATCGCCTCCTCGCTGAGGTCGTATCCGAGGAAGCGGCTCTTCGGAAAGCGCTTCGCCAGTTCGATCAGCGCCTGCCCCTGGCCACAACCCGCGTCCATCACCTCGATCCCCGCTTCGAGGCGTGCGTCGAGGCCGGGGACCAGCGGCAGGATGTGGTCGAAGAGACCGGCCGCGACCGTCATCGCGCTGTCCTCCGCCATCATGTGGTGGAAGCATGGATAGTCGCCGTAGCTCATTCCCTCGCCGGTCTCGAAGCAGGCGAGGAGCCGCTCCTGCACCTGGCCGAGCAGGCCGACATGCTGGGCGTAGACCGCGAAGTTGCCGAGCGATGCGCCGCGGGTGAGGCTCGCGGCATGCTCCGCAGGCAGGCTGTAGGTGCCGTTCGCGGGGTCGAAGGCGACGATCCGGGCGGTGACCATCACCGCCAGCCACTCGCGCACATAGCGCTCGGCCAGCGCGGCCTCCGCCGCGATCTCGGTGCTGGTCGCCGGCGGCATTCCGGCCATGGTGTCGAAGAGGCCGGTGCGGTGGCCGATGCCGACCATGATCGCGACGGCGCCGTCGTTGATCAGGCCCGCCACCCGGTCGAGGAACGCGTCGGCTTTGGCGGTGTCGAAATCCGCCGTGCTGAATGGCTTTGTCATGTCTTTGCTCCAGGCTGCGTTTCGTCGATGCGCTGGAATAGACGGCGAGGGTCGCGCTATTAAGGGGCGTTGCGGACGAAAACGGGTCGAATCGGCCAGGATCTCCCCCATGACCGCGGAACACAGCGAGCCGACCTTCGCATTGCTGGTGCTGCCCGAGAGCACGCCGGCCTCGATCTACGGGCTCTACGAGGTGTTCCGGTCGGTCGGCCGCGACTGGGAAATCCTGACCGGCGAGAAGCCGGGCGGCAATCGCATCCGCGCGCGCATCGTCGCACGGGACGGCGTGCCGCCGCCGAGCCGCTTCGGCGTGCCGATCACCCCGCACGAGGGGCTGGGCGAGGCCGACGTGGTCATCGTCGCCGACCTCGCCTTTCCGCCCGACTGGGATCCGCGCGGGCAGTGGCCGGTGGAGACCGCGTGGCTGCGCGAGCGGTATGACGCCGGCGCGATGATCTGCTCCGTGTGCACCGGAACGGTGATTCTCGCCGAGGCGGGGCTGCTCGACGGCCAGACCGCGACCACCCACTGGGCGATCGTGGACCTGATGAAGAGGCACTATCCCTCGGTCGTGCTTGCGCCCCAGCGGATCCTGACGCCCTCGGGCGAGGGCGGGAGGATCGTCACCAGCGGGGGCGCCTCCGCCTGGGCCGACCTCGCGCTCCATCTCGTCGCGCGCTTCTCGAGCGGGACCGAGGCGGTGCGGGCGGCGAAGATCTACCTGCTCGGCGACCACAGCGAGGGGCAACTGCCGTTCGCCGGCGCCCGGCGGCCACAGCGCCACAACGATGCGGTGATCGCGGAGGTCCAGACCTGGATCGCCGACAACTACCGGGCCGAAAATCCCGTGGCGCTGATGGCGGCCCGCTCCGGGCTGCCGCAACGGACATTCACCCGCAGGTTTCGCGCCGCGACAGGGTATGCCCCCATCGACTACGTGCAGACGCTGAGGATCGAGGAGGCCAAGCAACTGCTCGAGACGGCGACGTCGCCGGTGGATTCGGTCGCCTTCGACGTCGGCTACGAGGACCCGAACTCGTTCCGCCGGCTGTTCAAGCGGATGGTCGGCGTGACGCCGGCCCGCTACCGCCAGCGCTTCGCCCGGATCGCGGGCCCGGCCGGCGATGGCTGATCCAGACCTCGACCATGGACGGTCATGCGAGGATTCCTGTGCATGTTCGTCCGGGCGCTCCGGTCAGAATTGGTTGGCTTCGCAACCCCCACCCCACATCCCGGGCCTGGATGAACAACCTTCATGGCTTCGACATCGCATTGCCGTTGCGATCGCGCCGCCGTCGACCGTGAGCACAGCCGCGTTGACCTTGTCCATCAGCGCGAGGTGGAGAAAGGCGTCGGCGATATCCCGTGCGGTGACCTCGACGCCGATCAGATTGCCGGACATGTAATCCTTTGGGGTGATTCCGCGGGCGGCGGCACGCTGGACGATCATGTCCTCGTTGAGGAGGCCGGTGCGGATGCGCCCGGCATTGACGCCGCTCGTCCGGATCCCCTCGGCTCCGTGCTGACCTTTCAGGATCTTCGGCCGATCGCCGTCGCCCGGCCCGGGATTGGTTGCTCCACAGCGACATCCCCGGTCCCATCGCCGAAGCTCGGATCATCAGGAGCTGGTAAAGTTTCCACCAACGCCATGCCCCGCAGTCGGCGCTCGGCTACCGGTGATTCCAGGCGTGTCTGAACCTCACCGGCGCGCCGCCGCTTAAGCCTCTTGCGGGCTCCGCGCCGGCTCTCATGGCAACCCACCAGCCGGAGAATTCCAGTTCAGGGCGGCCCTGGTCCAGCGGTAGGTCAATCGACATGCCGGTGTCCGCCCGCCGCATTCGGCGCCAAAGTGGCGACGCTATCCCCGAAGGGGTCCTGCGGCCGCTCGCCGGACCGCCGCCTCGCGGGCACGGCCCGCGCTGTCCGCCGTCATTGCCGGGCGTCGATGCCGGCGAGAAAGCCGGAGACCTCGGCCATGCAGGCCGCGCGCTCCTCGACATGGGGCATGTGGCTGGACTCCTCGAAGATCCTCCAGCGCACGTCCCGGATCCGCTCGGCATAGGTGCCGACCACCCTTGGCGTCGCCTCGTCGTGCCGGCCGGAGATCACCAGCGTCGGCACATCGACGAGGTGCAGCCGGTCGACGATGGTCCAGTCCTTCAGGGTGCCGATGACGTGGAACTCGGTCGGGCCGTTCATGGTGTGGTAGACGGTCGGGTCCTCGTCCATCGCCGCGAAGGTGCGCGCCACCTCGGCCGGCCAGGGGGTCACCCGGCAGACGTGGCGGTCGTAAAAGGCCCGGGAAGCGGCGATGTACGCGGGATCGGCCAGCGTGCCCGCCGCCTCGTGGCGGCTCAGCGTCTCCTGGACATCGGGCGGCAGGTCGCGGCGGAGCCGGTTCGCCTCCGCCACCCAGACCCGCATGGACGACGGCGAGTTGGCGATCACCAGCCCCGCGAGCCCGGCCGGCCGCCGGACCGCGTGCTCCGAGGCCAGCATCCCGCCCCAGGACTGGCCGAGCAGGGCATAGCGGCCGGCGATGCCGAGATGGGCGAGCAGGTTGTCCAGTTCGGCGAGGAACAGGTCGACGGTCCAGAAGTCGGGCCCCCGATCCCTGAGGTGGGTCGATCGGCCGTTGCCGATCTGGTCGTAGTGGACCACCGCCCGCCCGCCGGCGGCGAGGTCGCGGAAGGCGTCGACATAGTCGTGGGTGCAGCCCGGGCCGCCGTGGAGCACGACGAGCGGAGTCCGGGGCGAGGCAAGGTCGCCGGTGACCCGGTACCAGGTCTCGAACTCGCGGAAGGGCGCTATACCCTCGGTCACCTTCTCTGCGGTCATGGCTGAGCCCCCTCGGTTGCCGCCGTCGCCATGCTACCGGGGCGAGCCGGCGGCCTCCCAGCTATATGAACTGATAGGGTCCGCCCCGCTCAGCCGATCAGCCGATAGTGGGTCGCCCGGACCACCGCCTGGACGCGGTTGCGGGCGCCCAGTTTGCGGGCGGCGGCGTTGAGGTGCATCACCACCGTCGGGACGGAGCGGCCGATGCGCTGGGAGATCTCCTTCGCCGAGAGCCCCTCGGCGCTGAAGCACAGGCACTCGCGCTCGCGCGGGGTCAGACGCACCTTGGCGCAGACGCGCGCGGTCTCGTCGAAGGTCGGCACCGCCGCCTCGTGGAAGACGTGGGCGAGCAGCGTGAAGTCCGGCAGGATCGCCTCCGCGTCGCGTAGGCCGCCGGCCGCGTCGGGCCGGACGCCGGTCACCGTCGCGAAGTCGCCGCCCGGCATGTGCACCGGCACGGTGACGCCCGCGAGGATGCCGCCCTCCCGCAGGAAGTCCACGACGGGTTCGTGATCCTCGCCGAGGACGCCCGCGAGCGGGGTCTCGACCCGGCGGTCGTAGCTCCAGACGAACGGCACCGTCGAGCGGACGGCGATCTGCTGCACCGGGTCGATCTGGTAGTAGCCGCGGTCGCACCAGTATTCCGCCATGCCCGCGGGCACGTTGCGCATGCGCACCAGCGAGGGGGTGATGATCCGGCCGTCGAGGTCCAGCGCCACGGGCGTGTAGTCGTAGATCAGCGCGACGAAGCCGAGGTCGCGCATCGACTCGAAGGCGCGGTCGACGCGCTCGTCGGTGGTCGCCCCGCCCTCGATGCGGGACCTGATCTCGGAGAGGCCTTGCAGCATGGTTCGCGTCGCGGGCAGTTGGGTTCCCCATCGTCCCCGCCCGGGGGGCCTGGCCGAGGAGACGCGAAGCCTATCATTTCTAATAGCTTTCGCCATACCCCTCGTTGGCTAGGATTTCACCCTGCCTCGCAACAAGGCAGCGCGAGGGGTTGGAGGGACGAGGCCTATGTGGCGCGAGATCGAGCCGGATCACATTCATGAGGTGTCGGTGGACGGCCACACGGTCGTCGCCTACGAATTCGGCTCCGGCGACGACGTGGTCTTCTGTCTCAACGGCGGCCCGGGGCTTCCCTGCGACTACCTGCGCGAGGCACATTCCTGCCTCGTCGACAAGGGCTTCCGGGTGGTGGCCTTCGACCAGCTCGGCACCGGGCGGTCCTCCCGCCCCGAGGATCCCGCCCTGTGGACGATCGACCGCTACGTCGAGGAGACGGAGACGGTCCGGCGCGCCCTCGGCCTCGGCCGGGTGCACCTGCTCGGCCACTCCTGGGGCGGCTGGCTCGCCATCGACTACGCGCTTGCATACCCGGATGCGCTGAAGACCCTGATCCTCGAGGACACGGTGGCGGACATGCCGCACCTGATCTCCGAGCTTGAGCGCCTGCGCGCCGCCCTCGGCCCCGAGACGGTGGCGATGATGCAGCGCCACGAGGCGGAGGGGACGCTCGGCCATCCCGAGTACCAGGCGGCGATCACGATCCTCAACTACCGCCACGTCTGCCGGCTCGACGAGTGGCCGGCGCCGGTGCAGCGGTCGCTTTCTGACTGGAACATGGGTCCCTACGGCACGATGCAGGGACCGAACGAGTTCCTCTACGTCGGCAACCTCAAGGACTGGAACCGGGTCCCGGACCTCCACCGGATCACCGTCCCGACCCTGATCACCTGCGGCCAGCACGACGAGCTGACGCCCGCCTGCGCGCTCCGGATGAAGCTCCACCTGCCGGATGCGGAGATCCGGGTGTTCCCGAACTCCAGCCACATGCCCTTCTACGAGGAGCCGGGCGCCTACTACCCCGCCCTGCTCGACTTCCTCGAACGCCACCGGAGCGGCTGATGACCGACCGGATGGCGGACACCGGGCTCCTCGAGAACGGCTTCGTGGTCTGGGAGGAACGCACCCCGGACCGGCGTGTCGAGGTCGATTGCGGCGGGCACCGGGTGGTCGCCTACGAGTACGGCGAGGGTGACGAGGTCCTCTTCCTGCTCAACGGCGGCCCGGGCCTTCCCTGCGACTACCTGCGCGAGCCGCACCTGCCGCTGGTGCGGGAGGGGTTCCGGGTGGTCGTCCACGACCAGCTCGGCACCGGCGCCTCCGATCATCCGGACGAGCCCGCGCTGTGGACGCTGGAGCGCTACGTCGAGGAGGTCGAGACGGTGCTGGACGCGCTCGGCCTCGAGCGGGTGCATTTCCTCGGCCACTCCTGGGGCGGGTGGTGCGGCATCGACTACGCGCTGAAATATCCGCGGCGCATCCGCTCCATGATCCTCGCCAACACCGCGGCCGACATCCCGCACCTCCTCTCGGAGATCGAGCGGCACCGCAACGCCCTCGGCTCCGAGACGGTGGCGATGATGCAGCGCTTCGAGGCCGAGGGGCGCTACGACCACCCCGCCTATGCCGCCGCGGTGAGGCTCCTCGACTGCCGGCACATCCGCCGGACGCGGGCGCGGCCGCGCCCGGTCACCCGCTCGAAGGAGGTCTTCAACTATCCGATATTCCTCGCGATCCAGGGCCCGAACGAGTATCATTATACCGGCTCGATCCGGAGCTTCCGACGATTGGCCGAGATGTCCGCATTCGACTGGCCGACCCTCATCGTCAACGGCGCGCACGACGCCCTGACGCCTGCCTGCGGCATGCGCATGCACATGGCCGTCCCCGGGTCGGAAATCCGGGTCTTCGCGGCCAGTTCCCACTCGCCCTTCTACGAGGAGCCGGAGGCCTGGCGGGCCACCATCCTCGACTTCCTGAACCGGCAGCGCGGCGGAGGGTGAGCCATGCACCGCTACCGCTTCGTCCTCTTCCGGCCGCTGCAACTGATCCCGGTGCTGATCGGGATCAGCATCATCACCTTCGTTCTGGTGCGGCTCATTCCCGGCGACCCGGCGCGCATCCTGCTCGGCACCCGCGCGACGCCGACGGCGCTCGCCAACATCCGCGCCCAGTACGGCCTCGACGAGCCGCTGTGGCTCCAGTACTTCTACTTCCTCAAGAACGTCGCCGCCGGCGAGATGGGCCGGTCGATCGTCTTCAAGATCGACGTGCTGAGGCTGGTCGCCACCCGCATCGAGCCGACGCTCGTGCTGGTCGCCGGGAGCGTGCTCCTCTCGCTTCTTATCGCCGTGCCGCTGGCGAGTCTCGCCGCCCGCAACCGCGGCCGGGCGATCGACCACGGCGTCCGCCTCGTCTCCACCGCCGGGCTCGGGCTCCCGGCCTTCTGGCTCGGCATCATGCTGATCATCCTGTTCAGCGTGAAGCTCGACCTCTTCCCCGTCTCCGGCTACGGGCGGACGCCGGCCGAGAAGCTGCACCACATGTTGCTTCCCTGCCTGACGGTCGCGCTGTCGCTTTCCGCGGTGCTGACGCGAAGCCTGCGGGCGAGCATGCTGGTCGAGCTCGAGTCCGACCAGGCGACGGCCGCGCGGGCGAGGGGGCTCTCGGAAAGCGCTGTCTTCTGGCGGCACGTGCTGCCCAATTCGCTGGTGCCGACGGTGAACCTCTTGGCGGTCAACATCGGCTGGCTGATCGGCGGCACGGTCGTGGTGGAGAGCGTCTTCGCCATTCCGGGGATGGGCCAGCTTCTCGTCCGGGGCATCTTTTCGCGCGACTACATGGTGGTCCAGGGAGTCGCGATGGTGTTCGCCGTCGCCACGGTGCTGGTGAACTTCGCCGCCGACATCGTCACGGTCGCCATCGATCCGCGGGTGAAGCTGTGAGCGCCGTCGAAGCCATCCGGCGGCCGCCCTGGCGGCGCGTTCTCGCCGGGCGATCGACGCTCGCCATGGGCGTCGCCGTCGTCGGGGGCTTCGTGCTGGTCGCCCTCCTGGCGCCCTGGATCGCTCCCTACGACCCGATCTACCAGGATGCCGAGGTCCGCCTCGCCGCGCCGTCGCTCGCCCATCCGTTCGGGACCGACAATTTCGGGCGCGACATCCTCAGCCGGGTGATCTGGGGCACCCGCGTCGATCTCCAGATCGCCGTCCTCGGCGTCATCTTCCCCTTCCTGATCGGCACCGTGATCGGCACCGTCGCCGGCTACTTCGGCCGGTTCGTCGATGTCGCCTTCATGCGCCTCGTGGACGTGATCCTCGCCTTCCCCTTCCTGGTGCTGATGCTGTCCATCATCGCCATCCTGGGCCCCGGCCTCACCAGCTTCTACATCGCCATGGCGCTGGTCGGCTGGGTCTCCTACGCCCGGCTGATCCGGGCGCAGATCCTCGTCCTCAAGACAGCCGACTTCGCGGTCGCCGCCCGAAGCCTCGGCTACGGCCACGGCCGGGTGATGTTCCGCCACCTTTTGCCCAACGCGCTGTTTGGATCGATCGTCTTCTCCATGTCCGACGCCGTGCTGGTGCTGCTCAACGGCGCCGCCATCAGCTACCTCGGCCTCGGCGTGCAGCCGCCCACGGCGGAATGGGGGATCATGGTCGCCGAGGGCCAGGGCTTCATCACCACGGCCTGGTGGATCACCACCTTCCCGGGCCTCGCGATCGTCGCCCTCGCGCTCGGGTTCAGCCTCCTGGCCGACGGGCTCGGCGAATGGCTGGGGGTCAGGTCGTGAGCCGGTCGGAGCAGCCCCCGATCCTGTCCGTCTCGGACCTCACCGTCCGGGTCGCCACCGACGACGGCGAGCGCACCATCGTCGACGGCATCTCCTTCGATGTCGGTCGCGGCGAAATCCTCGGCCTCGTCGGCGAGAGCGGATCGGGCAAGACCGTCGCCTGTCGCGCCGTCATCGACCTCCTGCCCTCGCCGTCCATGCGCCGGGCCTGCGGCACCATCCTGATGCACGGCCGCGACATCTCCCGCCTGGACGCGCGCGCCATGCAGGCGGTGCGCGGCGGCGAGATCGGCATGATCTTCCAGAACCCCTCCAGCCACCTCGACCCGCTGATGCGGATCGGCGACCAGATCGCCGAGAGCGTGCGGCTGCACGAGGGCGCCGGCCGGCGCGAGGCCCGCGCCAAGGCCGTGGAGGCGCTGCGCCAGGTCGGCATCCCGGACCCGGCGGGCCGGGTGGACAGCTACCCGCACGAGTTCTCCGGCGGGATGCGCCAGCGGGCGATGATCGCCGTCGCCCTCGCCTGCAATCCCGACCTGCTGATCGCCGACGAGCCGACGACCGCCCTCGACGTGACCGTGCAGGCCCAGATCCTGCGGCTCCTGATGGAGATCCGGGACCGGCACGGGCTGTCGATCATCCTGATCACGCACGACCTCGGAGTGGTGGCGCAGACCTGCGACAGCATCGCGGTTCTCTATGGCGGCCGGATCTGCGAGCGGGGTCCGAAGCGGGACGTGCTGCGCGCCGCCCGGCATCGCTACACCGAGGGCCTGATCCGCTGCCAGCCGTCCAGCCTCGGCGGCCGCGGCCCGCTCGACACCATCCCGGGCCAGCCGCCGACCCTGGGCGCGATGCCGGGCGGCTGCCGCTTCCACCCCCGCTGCACCCGGGCCCTCGACGTCTGCCGGACCGAGCAGCCGCCGCTCGGCCGCTTCGGTCCCGGCCACGTCGCCGCCTGCCACAACCCCGCCCTTGCCGAGGAGGTGGACGCGTGAGAGACGCCGGGCCCCTCCTTGCGGTCGAGAACCTCGAGGTCCGCTTCCCCGTCCAGGGCGGCGGGCCGCTCGGCCTCGGCCGGCGATGGCTGCGGGCGGTGAACGGCGTCGACCTCCGGCTCGAGCCCGGCGAGACGCTGGGGATCGTCGGCGAGTCGGGCAGCGGCAAGAGCACCCTGGGTCGGGCCATGCTCGGCCTCCTCGACATCGCCGGCGGATCGGTGACCTTCGACGGGACCCGGGTGAGCGACGGCCGCCCCGAGGCGCTGGCCCGCATCAGGCGCGAGACCGCGATGATCTTCCAGGACCCTTACGGCTCGCTAAACCCGCGGATGACCGTCGGCGCGGCGATCGCCGAGGTGCTGCGGGTGCACCGCAAGGTGCCGCCCGGCGACGTTGGCCGGAGGGTCGGCGAACTGCTCGCCATGGTCGGCTTGCAGCCCGAGTTCGCCGACCGCCGGCCGCACATGCTGAGCGGCGGGCAGTGCCAGCGCGTCGGGATCGCCCGGGCCCTGGCGGTCGAGCCACGGATGATCGTCGCCGACGAATGCGTCTCGGCGCTGGACGTGTCGATCCAGGGACAGATCATCAACCTCCTGATGGGCCTTCGCGAGCGGATGGGCCTGGGGCTGATCTTCATCGCCCACGACCTCGCCATCGTCCGGCGCCTCTGCGACCGCGTCGCGGTGATGTATCTCGGCCGCATCGTCGAGGAGGGCCCGACGGCGGCCGTCTTCCACGGCCCGCGCCATCCCTACACGGCTGCCCTGATCCGGGCGATCCCCGAGATCGACCCCGATCGCGCGCTTCCCGACCGGCCGCTCGCGGGCGACCCGCCGAGCCCGCTCGACCTGCCCGCGGGGTGCAGCTTCCATCCGCGCTGCGCCCTTGCCCGGGCGGAGTGCCGGACCGATCCGCCGCCTCCCACCCGGCGGGAGGACGGGCGACGCTGGACCTGTGTGCTCGAGCCCGGGACCGTAGAAAAAGAACTTGAAGCAGAGGGGACCTGAACCATGAAGTCGAATCTTCTGAGACTGACCGCCGCGAGCGTCATGGCGATGCTGGCGTTCGGAAGCGGCCTTGCCGAGGCCGCCGGCGTGCTGACCATCGGCCGGCGCGAGGACGGAACCACCTTCGATCCGATCAAGACCGCCCAGAACGTGGACTTCTGGGTGTTCTCGAACGTCTATGACGTGCTCGTCCGGGTGGACCGGACCGGCACCGTGCTGGAGCCGGGCCTCGCCGAGAGCTGGGAGGTCTCCGACGACGGCCTCACCTACACCTTCAAGATCCGCGACGCGAAGTTCTCCGACGGCTCGCCGATCACGGCCGAGGACGCCGCCTTCACGCTGACCCGCATCCGCGACGACGAGGGCTCGCTGTGGAGCGACGGCTACAAGGTGATCGAGGCCGCCACGGCGGCCGACGACCGCACCCTCGTGGTCAAGCTGGCGACGCCCTCGGCGCCGTTCCTCTCCACACTCGCCATGCCCGGCGCCTCGGTGATCTCCAAGGCCGGCATGGAGTCGATGGGGCCCGAAGCCTACGCCGAGAGCCCGGTCGCCTCCGGAGCCTTCACGGTCAAGGAGTGGCTGCGCGGCGACCGCGTCGTCCTCGAGAAGAACCCGAACTTCTGGGAGGCGGACCGGGTGCAGCTTGACGGAGTCGAGTGGATCTCGATCCCCGACGACAACACCCGCATGCTGAAGGTGCAGGCCGGCGAGATCGACGCCGCGATCTTCGTGCCCTTCTCGCGCATCGGCGAGATGCAGCAGGATCCCGACCTCACGGTCCACCTCGACCCGTCGACCCGGGAGGACCACCTGCTGATCAACCACGAGAAGGGCCCGCTCGCCGACGAGCGCGTGCGCCAGGCGATCGACTTCGCCATCGACAAGCAGGCGATCGTCGACGCGGTGACCTTCGGCATCGGCGAGGAGGCCTACTCCTACGTCCCGAAGGGCGCCCTCTACCACAACGAGGACAATCTCCGCCGCGCGCACGATCCGGAGAAGGCGAAGGCGCTGCTTGCCGAGGCCGGTGCCTCCGACCTCACGCTCGACTATGTCGTCAACGCCGGCGACGAGGTGGACGAGCAGATCGCCGTGCTCCTGCAGCAGCAGTTCGCCGAGGCCGGCATCACCGCCAACCTGCAGAAGGTCGACCCCAGCCAGAGCTGGGACATGCTGGTCAACGGCGACTACGACGTCTCGGTGATGTACTGGACCAACGACATCCTCGACCCGGACCAGAAGACCACCTTCGTTCTCGGCCACGACACCAACATGAACTACATGACGCGCTACGAGAACCCGACCGTGCGGGATCTCGTGGCGGCGGCCCGCGTCGAGATGGATCCGGCCAAGCGCGAGCAGATGTACGTCGAGATCCAGGAACTCGCGAAGGACGACGCGCACTGGATCGACCTCTACTACAGCCCGTACCGGAACGTCTCGCGGAAGAACATCGAGAACTTCTACCAGAACCCGCTCGGTCGCTTCTTCCTCGAGGACACCGTCAAGAACTGACGACGCGCCTTGTGCGATGGTCGACGGCGAGGGGGTCCGCCCCCTCGTCGGTCGCGAGGTGCGCCGATGAACCCATGTCCCTCGCACCCGAGTGCTCGGGCTGCCGCTTCCCGGTGTCCCCGGCCCGCTCGACGCACTCGCCGAGGTGCCGGGCGTTGATGTCGGGCAGCGCACCATCCGCGAGGAGCAGCCGCGATCCGCTGCGGACCTGGAAGCATCGACCGCGATCTCGCCCGACCCGCGGCCTCTCCCGCGCAAGCGATGGGCGGCGGCGCTTCCGATCAGGTTTGCGAGGTCGAGGCACAGCTGAGCGCGCCGGCCGCTGTTCGGGAAGGGCAGGGGCGGCAGGAAAGGTCGCCGCTACCAGAAATACAGGACGAGCCCCGCCATCAGGCACACCACGATCACCGGGATGATCGTCTCGCGGATCACCTCGCCCTCTTTCGAATCGAGCCCCGCCGCGCCAGCGGCCATGGCGATGTTGGAGAGCGAGATCATGTTGCCGACGCCGGCCCCGATGAGCTGCAGCGCGAGGAAGATCGCTGCCGCGTTCTCCAGCGCGCGGGCGGCGTCCACCTGCAGGCTGCCGAACAGCAGGTTCGACACGGTGGCGCTTCCCGTCATGAACGAGCCGAGCGCGCCGAGGAAGCCGCTGAAGACCACGAAGGTCCCGCCCAGCAGATCGGCAAAGCCCTCGCCGAGCACTTCCGGAATCGAGGGCAGGTCCGCCTGGTTGGTCTTCGATATGAGCAGAAGCTGGGTCAGGCCGATGATGAAGATCAGAACGACCGAGGCCGTGCGGATCCTCTCGTATGTCGAGATGGCGGCGGACTTGAGCACCCGGCCGTCGATCCTGAAGACGACGAGCGCCGTGGCGAGGGCCAGCGCAAGATAGAAGTAGGGGGTGTAGAGCGGCGTCAGATCCTCCAGCTCGGTCCCGGCGATCTCCCCGAAGGTGATGGTGACGCCTTCGAGAGTCTCCCGCATGCCCGGCACGGTCCGCGACACGATCAAAGCCAGCGACATCACGATGAAGGGCGCGAAGCCGCGCAGCATGGCCCCGGGCGAGACGGCTTCCCCGTCGGTCCTCCGGTCCGCGTCCGTGTCGTCCGTCCGGCCGTCCGGATCGGGCTCTTCCTTGTGCTGCGACTGCGACACCTTCAACTCCTGCGGCGTCGACGGCAGCAGGAAGCCGCGCCTGGCCGCGTAGGAGATCGTCGTCAGCGCGACGATGCCGCCGGCGATCGCCGGCAGTTCCGGGCCGACGAACCAGGCCATCGCGAGATAGGGCAGGCTGAAGCTCAGCGCCGAGAAGACGGCGAAGGGCAAGAACTCGCGCAGGCTTCCCTTCGGCTTGCCCAGGGTCACGACGTAGGCGATGAAGCAGGTGACGAAGATTGACATCAGGGCGTGGACGGCGGCGGCGTAGACGACGGCGTCCGACACGATCTCGTCCGTGAGATCGAGCCCCGCGAAGCCGATGACGACCGGCGTTCCCGCCGCTCCGAAGGGGACTGCGGTGCTGTTCCCGATCAGGCAGATCGCAACGGCCTTGAGCGGGCTCAGCCCGAAATGGACGAGGACCGGCGCCGCGATCACGGCGGGGGTGCCGAATCCTGCGACGCCCTCGATGAAACCGACGAGCCCCCAGGCGAGCAGCATCGCCAGCACGCGCTCGTCGGATGTGATGCTCCCGATCGCCCGCTTGACCGTGTCGAGAGCCCCCGTCTCGACCATGATGTTCAGCACGAGCAGAGCGAACACCACGATCAGCAGGAGTTCGAGGAAGACGATCAGCGCATTGAAGACGCTGGCGGTGAGCACGCCCCCCGTGATCTCCCAGACGAAAAGCGCGATGAGGATCGTGATCGCATAGGCGATCGGGGCGGCCTGCCAGGCGGGGCGGCGAAACGGGATGAGGAGGACGAACAGCGCGGCGAAGGGGACGAGGGTGATCCAGAACAGGGTCATGATGTCTCCCCGGGCGGTTGCCACTTCGTGTCGTCCGGTCGGTCCGTCGCTTGTACGCTCGCGCGGGGCGAGACGGTCGTTGCGCGCTGGATTACGTCCCCGCCGCCTGCACAGTAGCGGCGGTCCTGCAGATCGCAATCACCTCGATCTGCGCTCTCAGCCGGTTCAGCGAGGAAGGCTTCGGCCGATCCTCGCCCGAATCCCTGGGCAGCGAACCGGCCAAGGGTGCGTCATGTTCCGGGGCAGCGGAACCCGAGCCGGCAGGGCGCCGGGCTGCGGACCGCAGGGGGGTTGAACCCTGGCCGACGTGGCGCGTTGGGCCGGGTGGAAGGAAGAGGAACCAGAGATCTGGCAGGTGAGGGCGCCTCGGAACCCGCGAGCGAGACGCCGTCGCGCGCCCGCAAGCGCTATCTGGGCTACCTGTTCGGTGCGGTCGTCGCGGCGATCGCCGTGTTCCTCCTGTATCGGACGCTGAGCCGATACGACTGGCCGGAACTCGTGGCCGCCGTCTCGGCGGTGTCCGGCGGCCGCATCTCGGCTGCGCTCGGGTTCACGGCGCTCAGCTACCTGACCCTGACCGGATTCGACTGGCTGGCGCTGCACTACGTCCGGCGTCCGCTCCCCTACAGGCGCGTCGCCGTCGCCTCCTTCGCCGCCCTGTCGATCGGCCACAATGTCGGGCTCGCGGCCTTTTCCAGCGGCGCCATCCGCTATCGGTTCTACGCGCGCTGGGGACTGCGCGCCAGCGAGGTGGCCAAGCTGATCGTCTTTTGCGGCATAACGGTGGGTCTCGGGCTCGGCATCCTGGGAGGCGGCGCCCTCCTGGTTCGACCCGACGTGGCCGTCGAGGCCCTCGGCCTGACGCGCGGCGTCGCCCACGCGGCGGGCGCCGCCTGCCTCGCCGTCGCGGCGGGGTACCTGGTGCTGGCCGCCACGATCAGGCGGCCGCTTTGCGTCCGGGGCCGCGAGATTCGCATGCCGAATATCAGGCTTGCACTTGCCCAGACCATCATCGGCCCGTTGAACTTCGCGTTCGTCGCGGCGGCACTCCACCAGGCGGTGCTGGCGATAGCGGACATACCCTATCTCTCGGTCGCCTCGGCCTATGTCAGCGCGAACGTGGCCACCCTGATCACGCATGTCCCCGGCGGGCTCGGCGTCGTCGAGAGCGTCCTGCTGTACCTTCTCCCCGGGGAGAAGCTGATCGGCGCGGTCCTGGTTTTCCGCGTCGCCTATTTTCTCGTTCCCCTCGTCCTGGGCATCTCGGTCCTTGCCGGATACGAACTGGTCCTGTTGCGCCGCAGCAAGCAACCGACGGCCTAGCCTCGCTGCCAGGCGCGCCGGAGCCTTGCCACAACCGGGAACTGGCGCTCGGGATCGAGCAAGGCGGTACCGGGGAAGGATCGGGTCGCACCCGGGCCGACCTCCATGGGAGACAGGCTCCGCGCCTGGTGCCCGAGACTGTCGATGGCAGCCGAGAGGCTGCCCTCGCGGAGGATGGCCGAGCGGACGGCGTCGACGTCCGTGCCCAGATGCTCCGCCAGCAGCGCGTCCCGGGCGTGGAGGACGGTTTTGCGCGCCTCCTCCGTCGTCGCCTCGAGCGTCACGTCGCACTCCGTATCGAGGCCGACGGAGCGGTTGTTGAGGTTTGCCGATCCGACGCGCAGGTAGCGGTCGTCGATGATCATCAGCTTTGAGTGTATCAGCAGGCGGTGTTCTCCCGTGCCGTCGCAGACGGGAAAGTACGCGTGCAACCGTTCGTTCCTGTCGATGGCCCGCAAGTAACGCAGCAGGCGCTCGCGGTTGGCTCCCATGATGAAACGCTCGACAAGTCCGTTGGCCACGCGCGTGGACACGACGATTATTTCCGGTGGGTCGGGCCGCACCAGCACTTCTTCGAGCACCCGTCGCAGGCGCCTTCCCGTGAAATACTGGGCTTCAATGTAGATGGTTCTCCTCGCGGAGCGCAGCAGGTCGTCGTTGAGTTTCGCAATTTCCTCGATTTGCGGCCGCCCGGCATGGGCCGGCGCGGTGCGGGACACGCCGGCTGCGATGTCGGCGAAGTCGGGCCGCAGCCCGCTCGGCCAGCGCTCCACGGAGGGTGCTCGAGGGAGCGCTTCGCCGGTGGCGTCGCGCCAGCGCGTCGCCGCGATGCCGCCGAGGACCCGGGCCAGCGGCCCGTCCGCGACGAGTTGGACGTCATGGACCGCATCGTAGGGAGTATTGTCGGGCTCCCTGCGCAGGTCGTTTCCCGGCGCATGTTCCGGGGTGTCCCAGCGTTCGACGGTGAGGTCCATGCCGCCGACGAAGGCGAGCGAGTCGTCTACCGTGACAATCTTCTGGTGGTGGGCGCCGTAGATCGGGTGATGGGTGTCGAGACGAAGATGGATGCGCTCGTGGTCCTGCCATTCCTCTCCGAGCACGAGCGGAAGGGGAGCGCTGGGCGCGTGAACCGGCGCGAGGCTCCAGACCAGGATCCTGATCTCGAGTTGCGGCTTCCGGGCGACCAGCGAATGCAGGAACTCGCCCAGGCTCGGTCCGGCGGGCCCGTCTCTCGGCCGGAGTCGGATGCGGGCATCGAAGTCCCAGCCCACGATCACGATGGACCGTTCTGCGCGGCTGAAGGCCGATGCGAGGGTGTCGAAGTAGCTGTCCGCATCGACCAGCAGGGCCGCTCGCCGCGCCTCGGCTACGGCACAGCAATTGACTCCGGGGGCCAGAATCGACGCCCCGGGCCCTCCCGTCACCGGGTCATTCACGTATCCCCCTGTGTTGCCGCTCATCGGCGCTCCGGTCGTGCATCAGGACCAGACTGGAACCCCTCGGCGCAACTTCGGTTGCGGATGTCCCGCCAGGTGCCGCCTTCCTCCTCGCAACGCGGCGTCCGAGCCTGCCGGTTCGTTGGGAGGATTTTTTCGCCGCGGGGCGAGGGGCCCGCTCGCTCCACCCTCCGTGATGACGCGGCGGGCTCCCGCGGCGCTTCCCTCGCGCTATGGACGTCCCCGCAAGGCCGCTCGGGCCCCGCTTGCCGGTCCGCGGGCGGTCACGGCAGGGCGACCGGTCGCCAGCGCGCGTCGGGATCGTAGAGCTCGATCTCGGCGGCGACCTCGGCCGTGGCCTCGCCGAGATCGGCCTCGAAGACGGTGCCGTCCTCGCCGATCATGAAGCTCATCACGCCGGTTGCGCCGTAGGCCGCGGGGTAGGCCAGCAGCGCGTGGCCGGCGACCATGTTCCCGTTCACGACATAGCTGTAGAGGCCGCCCGGCGCTTCCTCGCCCTGGCCGGTCAGGATCCGGTAGACATAGCCGTGATAGGGCTCGGGCTCCGCGAGGCTGCCGTCCGCCAGATAGCCCGATGCCGCGGCCATCGCGAGCAGCGGGCCGAAGGGGCTCTGCTCGTCGGTTTCGTCGGCCGGCCAGTAGAGCCCGTCGCGGCTGTCGGGCGCACTGAGGACGTGCTGCGCGAACTCGTGGACGCCGTCGCCGTCGCGGTCGCGGCTGCGGTATTCGAGCTGGGCGCGGACATACTCGGCGCCGAGCGCGATCACGTCGCGCTCGTTGGCGCCGATCCGGCGGATCAGGATCTCCTCGCGCGCCGCGGCGGCGTCGAAGGCCCAGCCGGTTTCGGTGCGGATGATCGGCAACGGGACTGGCCACTGCGTCTCGCCGAGATACAGCGTCGCGCTGCCGGCCGCATCGTCGACCACGACACGGCGGAGCGTGGCCGCCGCCGCGCCGAAGCGCTCCATGGCGTCCGCGTCGGCCGCCTCGTCGCCCGTGAAGACGATGTCCTCCGCCTCGGCGCCGAGCACGCCAAGGATCTGCTCGCGCTCGCCCGATGCGACCGCCGAGATCAGGGCATCGGCCGCGGCCAGCGGTGTGTCGAACCGATGGGTCTCGGCGCCCGCCGGCAATCCGGCGCCGAGTATGGCGACGATCGCCAGGGCCGACGGCCGCCAGACGGCGTTCAGGAGCGATGTCTCCGGCATGGCTGCTTCCCTTTCGACGGCATGTCAGCGGCTGGGGCGGCGGTCGACCGCCGGGCGGCTGGTCTGCCCCCGCGAGCGATCCTGTTGAACGTTGCGGGTCCGTTGCACATCGAGGCCGCCGCCCCTCGCCGGGCGCGTCGTCTGCTCCCGGCGCTGCGGCGTGGCCGCCGGGCGCTGGGGCCGCTGCGGTGCGGCCGCCGGGCGCTGGGGCCGCTGCGGCGCGGCCGCCGGGCGCTGGGGGCGATCCGGTGCGGCCGCCGGGCGCTGGGGCCGCTGCGGCGTGGCCGCCGGGCGCTGGGGACGTTGCGGCGTGGCCGCCGGGCGCTGGGGGCGGTCCGGAACGGCCGCAGGGCGCTGGGGGCGCTGCGGCTCGGCCCGTCGTTGCTCGGCCCCCTGCTGCAGCCTGTCGCGCGCCGCATCCCGCGAGGCGCCACCCGCTGGACCCGGCCGGTCGAGGCTCTGGCGGCCGCGATCGCGGTCGCGCGCCGCCTCGGTCACGGAGCGCTGGCCGCCAAGGGCGCCGTCCCGCAGCGGCGGCCGCGGCCTCGCGGCGTCGACGGGGCGGGTCGACGTCTCGCCGGGGCTGCGCACCCGGTCCGCGGCGGCCTCGCGCAGCCGGTCCCGCTCGGTCTGCGGCAGGCGGCCACGATCCCCGAGCCGGTCGCGCAAGGCATCGCCGCGATCCGCCGGGACGCGCGGCGGCTGCGCCGATCCGGGCAGGCGGGCGCCGTCGCCACCGGGCCGGCCGGTCGACACCCGGTCACGGATGATCTCGTCGCGCCGGCGGGTGCGGTCCTCAGGCCGCGGGCGCCAGCGGTCGTCCGGGCGCAGTCCCGGGCGGTGGCCCGGGCGCAGGCCGGGGGCGATGATGACGGGCGGGCGATAGATGCCGCCGCCGCGCCAGTGGATATGATGGTGATGATGGACCCGGGTGGGGCCCCACCAGGAACTGCGGTACCAGCGGTTGGTGTTCCAGAGGGAACCGACCACGACGCCGGTGGCGAAGGCGATCGGCGCGGGGGTCGCCAGGACCGCCGTGGAATGCCCGCGGTTGTCCACCACGATCGTCGCGGGCGCGGCCTGCTCGACGACCACGACCTGCGGGCCCCCCGCGCCGTCGC
The DNA here is from genome assembly GCA_041687675.1 of Pleomorphomonas sp. Classification (GTDB taxonomy): domain Bacteria; phylum Pseudomonadota; class Alphaproteobacteria; order Rhizobiales; family Pleomorphomonadaceae; genus JAWLBM01. The sequence continues at coordinate 79,819 of JAWLBM010000004.1, forward strand.
CCGCCGCCTCGCGGGCGCCCGCATAGGCGCCGGCGCGCGCCGCCTCGAACAGCAGGTCCGGATCGTAGAGGGGCAGGAAGATCACATCCGGGTCGGTCGGGTCGATGAGGATGGCGTCATCCTCGATGCTCACGGTGATCTCGTCGCCGCTGGCGAGGAACCCCGCCGCCTGCGCCATCGCCCGAAGCCGCTGGACGGCGTCGAGCAGGTCCTCGTCCTGGGTGATCAGGGCATCGCCGAGCGCCTCGGTCCAGTCGAGATCCCCCGCCATGCGCTCCAGCACGACCGGAAAGCCGGTCAGCGCCATGATGCTCGGGTCCCAGCCCTGCGCCTCGAGCGCGGCGAAGCGTTCCTCGCCCTCGAGGGCCGCGTTGGTGCGCACCCAGCGGTCCGCGCGGACCACGTCGAGGGGGTAGGTGGCGGCGATCAGGATCTGGGCGACGAGCACGTCGGGGAAGAGCGCGATCGGCGCGACCAGCCGCTCCAGCTCCGCGTCGGAGAAGAGGGGCAAGTCGAGGTCCGGCGGCAGCATCTCCCAAGCGTCCGCATCGCCGGGGCCGGCCGCCGCGACGGCGCTCGCGTCCCCGCCGTTCGGCGCCGACTGGGCAGATGCGCCGACTACGGCCCATCCCAGCGCCAGCACCCCGAGCAACGCCCCGCACAGCCGACGACCGGCGGCGCTGCCGAGTGCCATGCGCATGTCTCGCTCCGTACCTTCGAGGGAACCGTCCGGGAGGTTGATCTATTCACATCAGCATACACCAGCATTTTGCGGCTGCGAAGCGGGCCGGGGTCGACACGCGCGGCGGACGACATTCCCGCGAGGGTGCCTCGCCGACACGACGAAAGCGCCGCGGAGGAGCCGTGGCGCGGGGGAAATCTTCAAAGCCTGCCGGGTCAGTCCAGCAACTCGCACCCGAACCTTCGGGCGGTTGCCGACACAGCCTCATAGTCGGGAAGGGCTTCGTCCTGGCCGGGTATGCGGCGTTCAGCCGCGGGCTCGCTCGTCGCGATCAGCAGTCGGCCGAAACCGCCCGGCGTCAGTGGGAACAGCATTCGAGCTGGTCCGCGCCGGACGGTATAGCGGTTGGGAACATCGCGTGGGCCGAAAACAATCGTGCCGGCTCGGGCCGATATCGTCTTGCCGCCCACCCCGAAATCGATCTCGCCGGAAAGGACGATGAAGGTCTCGTCTTCGCGAGGATGGCCGCCTTCGGCCTTTGACAGCCTTCAGGCAGCCCGGACGATGCGGAAGCCTTCCACCTCCCGGACGATCTCCATGCCCTGCCAGCGGTCGCTGTCGTGGAGGATGATGAGGCGGCCGAGGTCGCCCCCGATTTCCTCGTTGATGCGGTCGATCGCGAGGAGCTGGTCCCAGGTGCTGCCGACCGCGTTCGCCAGCGGAACGTAGACGCCGTCGTGGTTGTGGCCGCAGATGTTCCGGGAGGAGTAGACGCAGTCGCCGGCGACCACCACGCGCCCGCGGGCGGTGTCGAGCGAGACGAACTGCTGGCCGAGGGTGTGTCCCTGGCCGAGGCGGACGTGAAGCCCGGGCAGGAGGTTGTCGCGGTCGCCGTCGACGAGGTTCAGCCGGTGCTCGACCGAGGCGTCGAACGCGCGTCGCAGGTCGTCCGGGTTGATGATCGCCGTCAGGAAGCCGAAGCGCGGTGGCATCGCCATCGCCTCGTGCCAGCTGAGCAGTTCCCTCTTCTGGATGTGGATGCGGGCGCGCGGGAACTCGCCGATCGATCCCATGTGGTCGAAATGCGCGTGGCTGATGACGATGTCGGTCACGTCCTCGGGCCCGACGCCGAGTTCCGCCAGCATCCGCACCGGCGAGATCCAGTGGGGGATGCCGAAGCGGACGCTCATCTCCTCGCCGATGCCCTCCTTCATGAATCCGGTGTCGACGAGGACGACGCTCCCGGCCCGGCGGGCGAGCACGAAGGAGAACGGCAGGTCGACGGTGCCCGCGTCATGGGCGCCGTGGACGAGGCTCGCCACCGGCTGGTCCTTCGACCGGGCGAATTCGATGACATGGAGCTCCCAGAGGGCGGACGGGTCGGCGGCCGGGGCGGACATGGTCTCTCCTTCAGCTTTCGGACAGGGCGCGGCCGAGGCTGGCGAGGCCCACCGCGAAGATGAGGATGGCGCCCTGGAAGATGTACTGGGAGAAGGTCGGGGCGCCGAAGATGTTGAGGCCGTTGAAGCCGAAGGCGATGATCAGCACGCCGACGAAGGTGCCGAGCACGTGGAACTCGCCGTCGCGGAGCGTCGCGGACCCGAGGAAGACGGCCGCGAAGGCTGTGAGGAGATAGCCGTCGCCGGCGCTCGCCGTGCCGCTGCCGAGCCGGGAGGCGAGCAGCACGCCGGTGAGCGCGGCGCACATCCCGGAGACGACGAAGCCCAGGATCTTGATCCGGTCCACGTCGATGCCGGCGAGCCGCGCCGCCGCGGGATTGCCGCCGACCGCCTGGATCTCCTGGCCGAGGGCGGTGCGCTCGACCAGCACCCACAGCGCGACCAGGACGATCGCCATGAAGACGATGTTGTTGGGGATGCCGAACAGCCAGCGCCCCAGCGAGACCTGCAGGAACGCCTCCGGCACGCCGGCGACGATGGGAACGCCCGCCGAATAGGCGAAGGCGAGGCCCGTCAGGATCGTGCCGACGCCGAGGGTGGCGATCACCGAGTTCACCTTCGCCTTGGTGACGATGAGGCCGTTGACGAGCCCGATCAGGGCGCCGAGGGCGACCACGATGGCGATCGCCAGGGCGATCGGCAGGCCGTTGCCGACGATCAGCCCGGTGACGAGGATCCCGTGCAGGCTGGCGGCGAAGCCGATCGAGAGGTCGAGTTCGCCGACCACCACGGCGAGCGTCAGTCCGCCGGCGATGATCATGGCCAGCGAGGCCTGGTTCAGCACGTTGGTGAAGTTGCCGAGGGTCGGGAACGCGCGCGGGGAGAGGAACGAGAAGGCGACGATCATGGCCAGGAGCCCGATGATCGTGCCGTAGCGCGCGAGGACGCCGAGGACGAGCTTGGAGCGCGGGGACAATCCGCGTGCCGGTGTCGCGGCGATGGTCATGGGACGGTCTCCTCGGCGGGATGGCCTTCGGCGTAGCTGGCCTCGACGATGGCGTTGCGGGTGATCGCCGAGCCGGCGAGTTCCCGGACGATGCGGCCTTCGGACATGACCAGCACGCGGTCGCAGAGGTCCGGCAGCTCGTCGGGCTCGCTGGAGATCACCAGCACGGCCATGCCGTCCTCGGCGAGCTTGCGGATCAGGCGGTGGATCTCGCCGCGCGCGCCGATGTCGACCCCGCGGGTCGGTTCGTCGAGGATGAGGATCCGCGGCCGCCGCATGAGCCAGCGGCCGATCACCACCTTCTGCTGGTTGCCGCCGGAAAGGCGGCCCACCGGCTGGTCCGGCCCGGACGTCTTGATGGCGAGGTCCCGGATGATGGCCTCGGAAAGCGCCGTCTGCCGGCGGCGGCTGACCAGCGGCAGGCCGCGGCCATGGACGATGGCGGCGAGGTTCGCGATCTGAAGATTGAACGCGACGCTCTTCGTGAGCACCAGCCCCTCCGACCGCCGCTCCTCCGGAACGAAGCCGAGGCCCGCGGCCACCGCGTCGGAGGGGGCGCGAGGGGCGAAAGGCCGCCCGTCGAGCGTCATCGCCCCCTGGTGGGGACGGTCCGCCCCGAACACGACACGGGCGAGTTCGCTGCGCCCGGCGCCGACGAGGCCGCCGATCCCGAGCACCTCGCCCCGATGCAGCTCGAAGCTGACGCCGGCCACCTTGGGCTCGCGGGCGAGCCCCTCGACCCTCAGGACCGGCTCGTCGCGCCCGGGCGGGCGCGGGGCGTGGGACAGGTGCTCGACGGCGCCGCCGACGATCGCCGTGACGAGGGCCTGTCTGGTGATCTCCTCGCCCTCGAGCCCGGCGACGCGGCTGCCGTCGCGGAACACCGTCACCCGCGAGCACAGGCGGGTGATCTCGTCCAGTCGGTGGGAGACGTAGAGAACCGAGACGCCGCCGGCGGCGAGATCCGAGATGATCGCGAAGAGCTTCTCCGCCTCGCTCTCCGACAGCGAGGCGGTCGGCTCGTCCATGACGATCAGGCGGGCCTTCCGCACCAGCGCCCGGCAGATGCTGACCAGCCAGATCTCCGCGGTCGGCAGCCCGTTGATCCTGGCGCCGAGCGGAGCGGTGATGCCGACGCGCCGCGCCAGCGGCTCCACCTCGCGCTCGGCCGCCGCCCAGTCGACGAACCCGAAGCGGGTCTTCTTCGGCAGTCCGAGCATGATGTTCTGGAGAACGGACATCCCCGGGATGTAGGCGAGTTCCTGGTGGATGAAGCTCATGCCGAGCTCATTGGCCCGGTGGGGCGTCGTGACCTCGACCTCGCGGCCGTCGACGAGGATCCTGCCGGCGTCGGGCTGCACGAGCCCGGCGAGGACGCGGATCAGCGTCGACTTGCCGGCGCCGTTCGCCCCGACGAGGCCGTGGACCTCGCCGGGACGGATGTCGATGGAAACCCCGCGCAGCGCCTGGACGCCGCCGAAGGCCTTCGCGACCCCCTCCGCCGACACCAGGGACCGCTCGACGTCGCGGGAAGGCAGTGTCTCGGTCGCCTGCATGCCGCCGCCCGGGGTTCGGTTCCCGCCGCCTACTGCAGCGCGTCGGGGTGCTCGGCGATGAAGCTCTCGACGGTGTCCTGGGTGATCAGGACGGCCGGAACCTCCTCCGCCTTCGGCTGCCAGGCGTCGCCCGCCTTGACGATCTCGTCGAGCAGCATGACCATGTTGTAGCCCTCGGTCTCGCTGTCCTGCCAGGCCGTCGCGGTCATGTGGCCGTTCCTGATGTTCTCGATCGCCTGGGCGTTGCCGTTGACCCCGTAGACCTTGACGTCCGTGCGGCCCTGCTGGCGCAGCGAGCCGATCGCGCCGATCGCCGGGTCGTCCCAGCAGCCCCAGATCGCGAGGTTGCCGTCGCCCTCGGGATGCGAGGCGAGCCAGGCGTTGGCGTACTGGGCCCCATCCTCGAAGTAGCCGGGGATGCGGACCTCGTTCTTGGTCACCTCGATCTCGGGGTGCGCGGCGACGATCTCGTCGAACAGCGTCTCGCGATTGCGGCAGACCTCGCCGGTCCGGTAGGTGAGGGCCAGCACGTTGCCCTTGCCGCCGAGATCCTCGACCAGCTGCTCGATCACCGGCTCGGCGATCGGGGCGCCGGAGCCGTTCGTCGCCGCGACGCTGGAGCCGAGGCCGCCGCCCCAGGTCACCACCGGGATGCCGGCGGACTCGGCAGCGGCGAGGCCGGCGCCGATCGAGGAGTAGGGGAACACCATGTCGATGATGGCGTGGGCGTCGCGCTGGGCGAAGTTCTGGATCGCGGCGTTGGCCTGGTCGGCGCTGCCGGCGGCGTCGATCACGCTCACCTCCCAGCCGAGTTCCTCGGCGGCCCGCGTCGCGCCCTTGATGTAGCGGACGTTGTTGGCCTCCGTTGCGGCGATCGACACGATCCCGAGGAGCGGCTTGTCCTGGGCGAGCGACGGTCCGGCCATGGCAATGGCGCTGGCCGCGAGTGCGGCCGCTGCGACGATCTTCATCCCTGCTTCCTCCCTGATACCCGGCCCGATGCATCGCGCGGGTCGCGGGTGAACGCCTCCTAACCGTTTCGCTGATGTTCGGCGAACTTGACTGCCGGGGCAAGTGGGTTTTCCGAAAAATCTTCTGGACAGGCGCAAACAGCCCGCGCAAGTTTGGCGAAACGGTTTGCTGGACGAGCAATGGCGACCATCAGGGACGTGGCGGCTGCGGCGGGGGTATCGACGGCGACCGTGTCGGCGGTGCTGAACGACAGCGCCTATGTCAGCCCGCAGCTCCGGGGGCGGGTGCTGGCCGCCATTGAGGACCTCAGCTACACGCCCTCCATGATGGCCCGCCGGCTGAAGAAGGGGCGGAGCCACCTCATCGCGCTCGTCGTGGCGGACCTTGCGAACCCCTTCTTCTCCCGGATCGTCTGCGCCGCCGAGGCGGCGGTGGCGGCATGGGGCTACTCGCTGGTCGTGTTCAACAGCGACGAGAAGCCAGAAAGCGAGAAGCGGATCCTGGCGCGGGCGAAGCTGCTCTCCTGCGACGGCGTCGTGCTGGTGCCGGTGGGGCTGCCCTCCACCTATGCGCAGCGCGAAAGCGATGCGCCCTCCGCGCCCATGGTGCTGTTCGGCCGGGTGGTCGACGACAACCGGTCGGACACCGTCACCATCGACAACGAGGCCGCCGGGCGACAGGTCACCAACTACCTCCTCGACCTCGGCCACCGCCGGATCGGCTCGATCACCGGGCCGCTGCACCTGACGACGGCGAAGGGCCGCCTCGACGGGATGCTGCAGGCGATGAGCGCCCGCGGTCTCGCCCCCGAGCCCGGGCACGTCCGGTCGGGGGAGTTCCGCGAGGACGTCGCCTACTCCGTGGCGCGCGAACTGCTCGAGGGCCGCAATCCCCCGAGCGCCCTCTACGTCGCGAACGGCGTGATGGCGCTCGGCGTCATGCGGGCGCTGGCCGATCTCGGTCTGAAGTGCCCCGACGACCTCTCGCTTGCCTCCACCGACACCATCCCCGGGATCGGCGGCCTCCGGCCGCGGCTCACCCGCACGGAACACCCCATCCTGGAGATGACGAACGAGGCGCTCCGGATGCTCGTCAACCGGATCGACCGCGGCGTCGATGGTCCGCCGCGACACGTGGTTTTCCCGCCGACGCTTGTGGTCGGCGAGAGCTGCGGGCCGTATTCCGGGCCGAAGTAGCACACGGATCGTCCGTCGGACCTGCCCGGCGCCGGGCGAGCGGAACCGGGCCGGAGCTCCGCCCGGCCGAGGCGGGCCATGCCGGCCGGAGACTGCCGTTACACGGCGATCGGCGCCGGGACGGCGAGCGTGCGGCGCCCGGCCGCCGGGCCGTGCCCGTCCGCATCGGTCCCACCGACGATCACGCAACCTGGCCTGGCCGGCATCGTCCCAGGCCGGCCGGTCGGATCTGGGCAGCTTCGCCGTGAGGCTCCAGACAAGCCCCTCGGGCCGGAAGTCGAGCCGGACCTCGGCGGGCCGATCACCACCGAGCCGAAGCCCTGCCGTGTCGGCGGCGTGACCCGGCGCCCGCCGCTCTCTCCTCCCGGCGCGTGCCGAGCACCGGCGTGTCGGCCGCAGCCGCCCGGCTCCCGCGACCGGGTCTCGTCTCCCGGGTCAGCCGGTCACAGGGGGCTCGACGGGCCGTTCCGGCTCGTTGAAGCCGATGAGATCCGTCGGCTTCAGGCGGTACTGCCGGGAGTAGCGCTCCGGCGCGTCGAGGATCTCGGGGACGTGGCCGTCCTCGACCTCGGCGATCCACGCCAGCAGCCGGCCCTTGAGGCCGTCGGCCACTTCTCGGAAGGCGGTCATGCCGACGAGGTTCACCATCTCGTAGGGATCGGCGTCGAGGTCGTAGAGGTAGCTCTCGCGGTAGACCTCCGAGCGCGGTGCGTCCTCGTCGTATTCGGAGGTGACGCCGTACTTCCACCTGTGGGTCCGCAGGGCCCGACCGGTCTCGGTCTCCGAGATCTGGAAGAACACGTCCTGGCGCCAGGGCGTCCGGTGGTCGCGGATCACCGGCATGATCGACCTGCCGGTCATCACGGCGGGAACCTCCAGCCCGGCGGCGTCGATCAGCGTCGGCGCGACGTCGATGGTGCTGAACAGGGCGCGGACCTGCCCGCCGGCGTCAAAGCCGGGGCCGGTGATCATCGTCGGGACCCTGACCGCGCTCTCGTGGCAGGAGCGCTTGTACTCGCTGTTGCGGGTCTTGAAGTGGCAGGCGTGGTCGGACGTGAACATGACGATGGTGTCGTCGAGGAGGTCGAGGCTCTTCAGCGCGTCGACCAGCCGGCCGAAGGCCTCGTCGAGACGCTTCACCATCCCGTAGTAGCCGCCGAGGTGCCAGGTGCTGGTGCCCTTCAGCGTGGCGAGGTCCGGCGGCGTCCAGAGCTGCGCCGTCATCGCCTCGCGATAGCCGTCCGGAGGCGGATAGTCGTCCGTGTGGTTCTGATGGTGCGGCTCCAGGAAGGACACGAACAGGAAGAACGGCTCGTCCTGGTGGGCGTCGCAGTAGCGGATCGCCGCGTCCGTCAGCGCGTCGACGCGGTAGCCGGGCAGCTTGCGGCGGTTGTCGTCGTCGTCGAAGAGCACGGTGTCGTAGGCGTCCGAGACGAATTCCAGCAGGTTGGCCGCAAGCCAGCTCTGGTAGCCGCCGCGCTCGCGCCGGGGGACCGGGTCCTCGCCGCCGAGATGCCATTTGCCGATGTAGCCCGTGCGGTAGCCGTTGCGGCCGAACACCCGGGCGATCGTCTCGGCGTCGTCGGGCAGCGGGATGCCGTTGCGGAAGACGCCGGTCTCGGTGGCGAACCGCCCGGTCTGCATCGACGATCGTGCCGGCCCGCACAGCGGCTGGCTGGTGAAGGAATTGTAGAGGTGGGTGCCCGAGCGGGCCAGCCGGTCGAAGTTCGGGGTGAGGCCCATCGGGTTGCCGTGCACGCCCGTCGTGTCGTGGCGCTGCTGGTCCGTGAAGAAGATGACGACGTTGGGCTTGCGCATGTCCCGCTGGCCTTTCCGGCGCACGAGATCGAGGCGCCAGCCGGGACGATAAGACCGCCCGCCAGACCCGCAAAATGATATTACGTCCCAACATCCATAACCTGGGGGAATTGCCCGGGCTCGGGAACCGCGCAGGCCTCCCGGAGCAGCTGGAGCGCCCTGTGCATGATCGCATAGCGCTTCGAGGAGGCGCGGATCCACGCCCCGGAGGAAAAGCTCCAGATCGGCGTGCGGGTGGCCAGCCTTGCCAGTCCCGCCTCGGCGGCGATCTCCTGCAGGGAGGCCGGCGCCAGCGTGAGGTAGCCCGACTGCTGCACGATCCGGAAGCTCGCCGCCAGCGCCTCGACCTCCATCACCACGCGGGGCGGCGGCAGGCGATTGTCCTCGAAGTAGATCCTCAGCCGATCGGCCATCAGCTGGTCGCGCTTGTAGATGATCCACCGCGTGTCGCGAAGCGTCTCCGGATCGAGCACGGGCTCGCGCGCCAGCGGGTTGGAGCGGCAGCAGTAGGGCGAGATCTCGACGGTCATCAGCTGGTGGGTCTCTATGCCCTCCGGCTGGGGGCTGGTGATGGCGCCGAGCATCAGGTCGATCTCGCCGCTCAGCAGCTTGGGGAGCGTCAGCTGGGCGACGTTGAAGTCGACGACGAACCGCGTCTGGGGAAACTCCGCGCAAAGCCGCTTGGCGAGGTCGGGAGCGATGGTCATGTGGTAGGCGGCCCCCGAGGCGATCCGGAACTGCGCCGGCGTGACCGCGCGGGCGGCGGCCACCTCCTCGTGCGCCTGCCGGTAGTGCATCTCGATCAGTCGCGCCCGCGCCAGCAGGGTCTCCCCGGCGTCGGTCAGAACCATGCCGCGGGAGGTGCGCTCGAACAGGGCGGCCCCGTAGTCCGCTTCGAGGCGCCGGATCGTCTTGGTCAGCGCGGGTTGGGTGAGCCCGATCTCGCCGGCGGCCGCCGTCAGGTTGCCGGTCTTGGCGACGGCCAGGAAGGCCCGCATGTTCCTGTCCATGTCCCATAACCCCACGGAATATCCAACGGTATCTAATATCATTTTCGCACATTGAAGCGCGAAGTATTCTGTGGCGACGCGCATCGCCGCGGCGACGGTCCGGCCGTTGCGGAGGACGTGGCGCGGCCGTCGAAGAACGGGGAGGAAGAACATGCCGAAATCGAAGCTGGTCGCCGTCATGGCGACCACGGCGCTCGCGGGCGCGCTGGTCGCCAATGCCGCGGCCCAGGACAGCTTTCTCGACGTGGGCCAGCAGGAGCCGATCACGATCCTGATCAACTCCTCGCCCTGGTACAACGGCTTCGAGAACGTGGTCGCGCTCTACGAGGAGCAGACCGGCAACGTCGTCAACCTCGAGGTGACGCCTTTCGACGGCATGCTCGAGAAGGCGCGCTCCGCGGTCCGCAGCGGCGGCACCAGCCCGCTCGACCTGCTCAACATCAACGGCACGAACACCGTCGAGTTCTACGAGGGCGGGTTCCTGCAGCCGCTGAAGGACATCGACCCGGACTTCGAGGTGCCGCCGGAGGTGCTCGGCCTCGACGACGCCGGCTGCTGGGACGAGGAGAAGAAGTTCCGGATCTGCGAGACCGGCAAGCTGATGGGCTATGCGCCGAACGGCAACGTCCAGCTCCTCTACTATCGCGGCGACGTGCTGGAGGAGAAGGGGCTGGAGGTGCCGGTGACCTTCGACGACGTGCTCGCCAACTGCAAGGTGCTGCACAACCCGCCCGACGCCTACGGCTACCTGCAGCGCGGCCAGAAGGGCGATTCGATCTACTACGACTTCATGGCCTACCTGCTCGCCTATGGCGGCAGCATCGAGAAGGATCCGGCGAACGGCGACTTCACGGTCACCATCAACAGCCCGGAGGCGAAGGCCGCCCTCGACAAGTACATCGAGGTCGGACGGACCTGCGGGCCGGAGAACTACGCCACGCTCGGGCAGGGCGACCTCATCCAGCTGATGCAGACCGGCAAGGGCATGCAGGGCCACGCGGTGGTCGCCGCCTTCCCGAACTTCGACAACCCGCAGAAGTCGGCGGTCGTGGGCAAGATCGACGCGGCGCCGCTGCCGCGGGCGACGCCGGACGGCCAGCCGGGCGTCGCGATCGGAAGCTGGGTCTTCGCCATCCCGAAGAACGCCTCCGAGGAGGGCAAGAAGGGGGCGATCGCCTTCTCCAAGTGGTTCCTGACCTACGAGGCCCAGTACGCCTACGCCGAGGGCGGCGGCATCCCGGTCCGCACCGACGTGTTCGCCTCCGACCTCAAGGACCGCGAGGAGTTCCGCTGGATGCCGGCCTACCTGGAGGAGATCGAGTACGGCAAGCAGCTGCTCGGCTACACCGAGGGCCCGGCGGTCAACCAGATCCTCGGCCTGCGGCTCAACCAGGCCCTGATCGGGGAGCTCAGCGCCGGCGCGGCCCTCAACCGCGCCGCCGAGGACCTCGAGGAACTGTTCCAGCGCAACGGCCGCAAGACGGGGCGGCTCGAGCCGCTGCCGGAGTGATGGACCATGGACTTGGAGCCGGCGGCGCGCAGTCCCTGCGCGGCGCCGGCGGCAGCCCCGGGAGCGCGACCCCGATGCGGTCGCCGCGCCCGGCGGCGAGCCTGACGGACGTTCTCGACCGGCACCTCAAGTGGGTCACGCTCGGGCCCGCGGTGATCGTCTTCGTGGTGCTCACCGCGTTCCCGCTCGCCAACCTCTTCCTCATGGCCGCCTCCTCGATCCGCTTCGAGCAGGCCGAGGAGATCTGGACATTCGCGCTGTGGGACAATTTCCGGCGCCTCGCCGGGGACGAGGTCTTCCACATCGCGCTCTGGAACACCGCCTACTTCGCCGTGGTGGCGGTGGCGATCGAGATGGTGCTCGGCCTGGGGCTGGCGATCCTCGTCGCCTCGCTGAACTCGTTCAAGGGCGTGACCCGGACCGTTCTGATCATTCCCGTCCTGATGCCGCCGGTGGCGATCGGATCGATGTGGAGCCTGATGTACGGCCACGACTTCGGGGTGTTCAACCAGATCGTCACCGGCCTCGGTTTCCAGCCGATCAACTGGCTTGGCTCGGTCGACCTCGCCCTCTACTCCGTCATCATTCTCGACGTCTGGCACTGGACTCCCTTCGTCTTCCTCATCCTGTTCGCAGGGGTCGAGGGCCTGCCGAAGGAGGTGATCGAGGCGGCGCGGATCGACGGCGCCCGCAATCGTGACCTCGTGTTCAAGGTGATCATCCCGCTGATGTGGCCGGCCATCGCCGTGGCCCTGCTGTTCCGGACGATCCTCGCCTTCAAGGTCTTCGACCAGGTCTTCCTGCTGACCTCGGGCGGGCCGGGCACGGCGACGGAGGTGGTCAGCCTCCACCTCTACAAGGTCTTCTTCATGCAGAACGAACTCGGCTACGGCGCCATGCTGTCGCTGGCCATCATCGCGGCGACGATCGCCTTCCTCGCGGTCGGGCACCGCGCGGCGGCCGCCGTCGGGAGGCGATGATGCTGGTGCTGCGCGGCCCGTCGCGGGCGTTCGGCTACGGCCTGCTCGCCCTCGGGGTGTTCCTGATCATCGCGCCGTTCCTCTGGGTCGGCCTGCAGTCGCTGAAGTACGAGATCGAGATCCTGAAGGGCTCGTGGATCTTCCCGCCGACCGCCTTCAACTACGAGGACGTGCTCTGGTCCCGCCGGTCCGACTTCCCCAAGAACGTGGTGAACAGCATCATCGTCGCCTCGGTGTCGACGGCGATGGTGCTGGTGATCGGCACTCTCGCCGCCTATTCGCTGAGCCGGATGCGGTGGAGCCGCTGGATCTCGGCGACCTTCCTCGGCTGGACCCTCGTCTTCAACATGATCCCGCCGCTGACGCTGGTGGGCCCCTGGTACCTCCTCTTCCGGGAGGTCGGCCTGACCGAGACGCTGACGGCGCTCGTCCTCACCCACATCGCGCTGCACCTGCCGATGACGATCTGGATGATGATGGCGTTCATCACCGACGTGCCGCGCGACCTGGAGGAGGCGGCGATGGTCGACGGATGCCGCCGGATCGACGCCTTCCGGCGCATCACGCTGCCGCTGGTGACGCCGGGCCTGATCGCCGCCGGCGTGCTCGCCTTCGTGTTCTCCTGGAACGAGTTCGCGGTGGCGCTCAGCCTCACCGGCAGGCACACGGCGACGGTGCCGGTGGCGATCGCCCGCTTCGCCCAGCAGTACGAGGTCCAGTACGGCCAGATGGCCGCGGCCTCCATCCTCTCCACCATTCCCGCACTCGTCCTGATGTTCTTCGGCCAGCGCTTCGTGGTCCAGGGGCTGACGTTGGGCGCGGTCAAGTGAACCGCCGGAGCATGACATGGCTGAAGTCCGCATAGACAGCGTCGAGAAGCGGTTCGGCCATCTCCAGGTCATCCACGGCATCGACCTCACCATCGCCGACGGCGAGTTCGTCGTTCTCGTCGGGCCGTCCGGCTGCGGCAAGTCCACGCTGCTCCGGATGATCGCCGGCCTCGAGGAGATCTCGGCGGGGACGATCAGCATCGGCGGGCGCGTGGTGAACGACCTCGAGCCCCGCGAGCGCGACATCGCCATGGTGTTCCAGAGCTACGCGCTCTACCCGCACATGAACGTCGAGCGGAACATGGGCTTCTCGATGGCGCTGCGGAAGCAGCCGAAGGCGGCGATCAACGAGGCCGTCGGCAAGGCGGCCGGGGCGCTCGAACTCGAGCCCTACCTCGCGCGGCTTCCCCGCGAGCTCTCCGGCGGCCAGCGCCAGCGGGTCGCCATGGGCCGCGCCATCGTCCGGCGGCCGGAGGTGTTCCTGTTCGACGAGCCGCTCTCCAACCTCGACGCGCAGCTCCGCGTGCAGATGCGCACCGAGGTCCGCAAGCTGCACCAGCGCCTGGGGGCGACGTCGATCTACGTCACCCACGACCAGGTCGAGGCGATGACGATGGCGGACCGGATCGTGGTGCTGGAGCAGGGCCGGATCGCCCAGGCCGGAAGCCCGCTCGAACTTTACGACCGGCCCGCGAGCCGCTTCGTGGCCGAGTTCATCGGCTCGCCGGCGATCAACATCCTTCCCGGCGCGGTGGCCCGCGGCGCCGTCTCGATCCGCCTTCCCGCCGGCGCGGTGGAGGCGCCGCTCGCCGCCGACCTCGGATCGGCCGAGGTGGACGTCGGCATCCGGCCGGAGCACCTGAGGCGGGTCCGGGACGGCGGCATCGAGGGCGTCGTGCAGGTGATCGAGCACCTCGGCGCCGAGACCTACGTCTTCCTCGACGTCGGCCTCGGTCGCGACCTCTGCTGGCGCATGCCCGGCCGTCCCGACGTTGCGGTCGGCGAGACCGTGTCGCTCGGCTTCGACCCGGGAAACCTCAATCTCTTCGTCTCCGGAAGCGGCGAGCGGCTCGGCTCGCCGCGCGCCGCCGCCTGACCCGTCTGCTCGCGAGGAAAGTGCCGTGAAGACCGTCTTCGTCCTGTTCGACAGCCTCAACCGCCACATGCTCGGCTGCTACGGCGGCACCCGCATCCCGACGCCCAACTTCGACCGCCTGGCGGCCAGGTCGAGCGTCTACGACAGGCACTACGTGGGCTCGCTGCCCTGCATGCCCGCCCGGCGCGACCTGCTGACCGGCCGGCTCACCTTCCTCCACCGCAGCTGGGGTCCGCTGGAGCCGTTCGACAACGCCTTCCCCGAACTCCTCAAGGCGAAGGGCGTGCATTCGCACCTCGTCACCGACCACTACCACTACTGGGAGGATGGCGGGGCGACCTATCACAACCGCTACTCGACCTTTGAATTCGTCCGCGGCCAGGAGAGCGACCCGTGGAAGGCGATGGTCCAGCCGCCGTGGGAGCGGCTGGCGGAGAAGTACCACCCGGCCCAGTCCTCCCCCGACAAGATCGGCAAGTTCGGCCCCTACATGGTCAACCGGGAGTTCATCCGCGAGGAGGACGACTTCCCCTCGGTCCAGTGCTTCCGCCACGGGCTCGAGTTCCTCGACCTCAACCGCGACAAGGACGACTGGCTCCTCCAGATCGAGACCTTCGATCCCCATGAGCCGTTCTTCGCGCCGGAGCGCTTCAAGGAGCCCTTCAGGACCGGCTGGAACGGCCCGATCCGCGACTGGCCGCGCTACGGGCGCGTGGAGGAACTTCCGGAGGAGGCGGACGAGCTTCGCGCCAACTACTACGCGATCGTGTCGCTCTGCGACGATCTGCTGGGGCGCCTCCTCGACGACTTCGACCGGCACGACATGTGGAAGGACACGGCGCTCGTGGTCACCACCGACCACGGCTTCCTGCTCGGCGAGCATGACTTCTGGGCGAAGAACCGGATGAACATGTACGAGGAGATCGTCCACATCCCGCTGTTCATCCACGACCCGCGCAATCCCGGCGCCCGGCGCATCGCCCGGCTGACCCAGTCGGTCGACGTCGCCCCGACCTTCCTCGACCTCTGGGGCGTCGCGCCGCCGCCCGAGGTGGAGGGGCGCTCGCTGCTCGGCGCGGACGACCGGGAGGCGGTGATCTTCGGCTACTTCGGCGGCGCCGTGAACGTGACCGACGGCCGCTTCACCTACCACCGCTATCCCGAGGACCTGGTCCGGCAGGAGATCTACCAGTACACGGTCATGCCGACCCATCTCAACGCGCCCTTCACGCCCGAGGAACTGGCGGGCGCGAGCCTCGAAGAGCCCTTCGGCTGGACCAAGCGGGTTCCGCTGCTCAAGGTCCCGGTGATCGAGCGCTCGCCGATGTTCAACAACTACGGACCCGGCGCGATGATCGAGAACGACACCCGCCTCTACGACCTCCAGACCGATCCCGGCCAGGAACGGCCGCTGGACGACCCGGCGGGGGAGGCGCGGATGGTCGCCCTGATGCGGGCGCTGATGGAGCAGAACGACGCCCCGCCCGAGGCCTTCGCCCGGCTCGGGCTGACGACCGCCTGAGCGCATCGCCACCTCGAGGAGAGTGCCCCGCCGGGCACCGCCGCAATGCCGCTGCTGAAACAGACCGCCTCCGCGCTCCGGCGCCTTCTCGGACCGGCGCTTCTCCGGTCCCTGATGGCGCGCAACCGGTATCGCCCGGAGAAGCATTATCTCCGCGGCAAGCCGAGCGGGAAGGCGCCGAGCAGGCCCGCAGACGAGGACAGGGCGCAGACCGGCGCCTCCGCAGGGGGGGAAGGGGCATCGCCCTGATGGCGACCCCTGCCGCAGGCCGCGACCCGGTCGCTCGCATTCGCCGAGCGGTCGGGCCGGCGTGCGGCAGGGATGCTCCGCTGCCGGCTGCCCCGGGGGGCCGCCGCGGCCGATAGGGCACCCCCGGCGGCGGCGGGCCAGTGCCGACAACGGCCCCTTCGGGCTGCGTCTCCGGCGGGCCGGACGAGGCGGCCAGTGCGGCGAGGTCCCCGCCGGATCCGATGCCGCCGGCTTTCGCCGCGCCGACGCGATCGGTCGGATCGAGGACCGGCCAGGTGCGCGCATTTTTATCCTGGGCAGTGATGTCCGACGAGCGGGCCGGCCAGCCTCGGTCGCCTCGGCGCGGACAATGTCGGCCGACGCCTCCTCGGGCCGGTCCGTGCCTGATGGCCGTCGCAAAGCGGGAGGGCTGGGGCGGGCTGGGCAGGTCTTCAGGAGGATGGGACCATGCTCAACGTGGCGTCTGTCGACCGGTCTGTGGTCAGAGCTCGAGAAAAGAACCGATTTGGGGCTATTTAATTATCTGAATCTGGTGTATATTAAAAATCCAAATTTTCGGTAATCTGTCTGTCTCAATTCGTAGCCGGGAATAATATCGAAGTGGAAGAGGAGTTCTATTATGAATGCGCCAGAATGGATTAAACCCGCAGCTTGGGGCGTCGTTGGTGGCGCGATAGCTGCGATCATTGTTGGTTTCGCTTGGGGCGGCTGGGTAACCGGAGGAACGGCCACCCAGATGGCTGCGACGAGTGCCGAGTCGGCCGTCGTCCAAGCCTTCACGCCACTTTGCGTGTCCAAGGCGGAGCAGGAGCCGGACCAGCTGGTTCTGCTCAAGGAGGCGAGCAGTTGGCAGCGCGACGATTTCGTCGTCGAGGCCGGCTGGGTCGACAACGTGAACGAGAAGTTCCGGGGCGACGTCGCTCGAGCTTGCGCGATCGCCGTCGTGGAGGCCATGGAAGCAGGCGCGGCGGCCGCGCCCGCCAGCTGATCCTTGAAGCCGCACGCCCTGCCGCCGGGGTCGTGAATCGTCCCGTCGGCGGGGAAGAGGCGCAATGCGCGGGTCGGACGTCGGCCACGCTGGGAGACCCTCGGCGAGAGCCTGGTGCTGCTGCGCGGCGCCGGCATCCCGGCGGAGACAGCGGTCAGCCTGATCGCGGAGAGTTCGGCCGGCCCGACGGTGCTGAAGAACCGCGCCCGGGTGGTGGTCGACACCCTGAACGGGGCCGAGACCCGCCGGGCACCTTCGATGTCCGCGGCCTCGAGAAGGACCTCCTGCTGGCGCGGATGCTCGCCTCGGCGAAGTAGCCCTGAAGCGCGGGACGACGCGCCGGGCCGACGGTCCGGCGCGTCATCGGCCGGCCATCTCCTCCATCGCGCCGAAGTCCGGGAGCGCCGCGGAGGCGAAGCCGGGGACGTCGAGCGAGCCGATCGCCAGGTCGCCGCCGCGGATGGCGAGCCGGACGCGGCCGTCCTGCAGGTGGTAGAGGTCCGGGTGCCCCGCGAGGAAGGCGGCCTGCTCGGCGGGCGGCGCCCCGGCGAAGCCGTCGACATAATGGTGGCCGTTCCGCTCCACATGGCCGAGGCCGAGCAGCGACACCAGTGCCAGGTCCTGCTGCACCGCCAGTCCCGCCTGGCCGGTCAGGTCCTCGCCGGACAGGAAGTAGCTGGCGCCGCCGCCTTGCGCGTTCCATAAGGCCGCGCGCGCGGCGTTGACGAGCGAGCGGTAGATCCCCTTGCAGGTCTTCGACGACACCCCCGCGTAGCCGAGGCGGCGCGCCTTCGGGAAGGCATCGAGGTCCGCGTCGGCCTCGTCGATGATCACCGGCCGCTCCGCGGCGAGGGCGTCCACGGGCTCCTCGAAGGTGCGCGCCCGCGCGATCGGCTGCTCGATGTAGGCGACGGCGGCGGCGAGGCGGCCGAGGGAGGGCTCGGCGCGGATGCGACGCCACAGCTCCAGCACCGCCTCGGCGGAGCCATACTGCTCGTTGCCGTCGAGAGTCGCCCGGTAGCCGTCCGGGATCCGGGAAAGGACGGCCGCGATCGCTGCAAGGCGCGCGACGTCCGCCTCGAGGTCGCCCGAGACCTTCAGCTTGAACCAGCGGTGCCCGTAGGTTGCGATGATTTCCTCGAGCGTCGCCGGCAGGCCGTCGGCGGGTCGCTCGCGTCCGGCGAGGTCGGCCGCGGTCAGCGGATCGACCAGCCCCACCGTATGGCGGGCCGCGATCCGGTCGGACCATCCGAGCCCGTCGAGGAAGCCGCCGAGGTCGAAGCCGGCGAGGTCCGGCGCGATGCGCGCGTCGGCCGCCAGCCCGACGGCGTTCGAGCGCACGAGGCGCTGGAACGACATCCCCGTGCCCCGGCCGATCGCGTCCAGCACCGCCCGGTCGATCAGGGCCGGCCCGAAGGCGGCGACGAGCGGGTTCAGCCCCTCCGCGGCCGCGGTCGCGACCTGCTCCGGATGGCGCTCGGCGAAATGGCCGAAGGCGCTCAGCGCCGGCCCGCCGAGGCTCAGGTCGCGGGCGATGGCGAGGCTCCGGCGGAGCTGGTCGACGTTCTGCTCGTTGCTGAGCGCCGGGTCCTTGTCGAACCACTTCGGCACCATCAGTTCCGCCGCCGCGCCGGTCGAGACGGTCCCGGAGGGCAGCTCGACCGTCACCCGCACGAAGGCCTGCGGCGTCTCGGTGAGGGTCACGACGCCGAAGCGGAACGGCATCCTGAGCTTCACCGGGCGTTCGAAGAGGTCGATGGCGCGGATGCGCACGCGCAGCGGATCACTCACGGTACTGTCTCCCGTTCGGGCGGGCTCAGGCGCGCAGGTAGCCGAGGATCACCTCCTCGACGTGGGTCCTGCGGGCGGCGATGGCCTCCTCCGAGCCCAGCGGCACGTCGAAGATCACCGACAGCGTGTGCTGGTTGGAGAAGTAGAAGTAGCCGAGCCCGGCGATGGATATGTAGAGGTTCACCGGGTCGACGCCGCCCCGGAAGATGCCCGCCTTCTGGCCCGCGGCGAGGATGGTGCGGATCTGCGTCACGATCGGCGAGTGGAGGCTCCGGATCTCGGAGATGCTGCGGACGAACTGGGCCCTGAGGATGTTCTCCGTGGAGAGCAGGCGGATGAACCACGGATTGGCCCGGAAGTGGTCGAAGGTGAAGCGGACGAGCCGCCGCATCGCCTCGTCCGGCGGCAGGGTGCCGAGGTTGAGCTTGCTCTCGCCCTCGCGGATCTCCCGGTAGGCGTCGAGCAGCACGGCCGCGTAGAGCTCGTCCTTGTTGCCGAGGTAGTGGTAGATCAGCCGCTTGTTGGCCGCGGCCCGCTCGGCGATGCGGTCTACCCTGGCGCCGCCGTAGCCGTGCTCGCAGAACTCCTCCCGCGCGGCCACCAGGATGTCCCGCTTGGTGACCTCCGGGTTGCGCGGGCGCTGGCGCCGGCGCGGCGCCGCCTCCTCCACTACCGCGTCTGCGACCTTGCCGATGGCCAAAACCGCCTCCCGATCCCTGCGACCGCCCGCCGGATGGCGGGAATGCTGAGCATGACCGTCAGCGCGATCACGACGAAGAAGAGCATGCTGATGGGCCGCGTGAAGAACGGGCTCAGGTCGCCGTCGCTGAGGCTGAGGCCCCGGCGGAGGTTCTTGTCCATCAGCTCGCCGAGGATGATGCCGAGCACCAGCGGCGCCATCGGGTACTTCATCCGGCGCAGGAGGAAGCCGACGACGCCGAAGAAGAGCATCACCCAGACGTCGAACATGCGCTGGGTGATCGCGTAGGGGCCGATCACGCAGAGCACGAACACCACCGGCATCAGCCGCTCCCGCGGGATCCGGAGCACCATGAGCAGCGGCCGCGTGAGCAGCAGTCCGAACACGGTGATGCCGATGGTGGCGAAGAGCAGCATGGCGACGATCGAGTACACGAACATCGGCTGCTCGGTCATGATCATCGGGCCGGGCCGGACGCCGTGGATGAACAGCGCGGCGATCAGCACCGCTGCGGGGGCGGAGCCGGGGACCGCGAGGGTCAGCGCAGGTATCAGCGCCCCGGGCACGACGGCGCTGTTGCCGGTCTCGGCCGCCGTCAGGCCGTCGATGGAGCCCTTGCCGAACTCCTCCGGCTTGCGGCTCAGCCGGCGGGCGGCGGCGTAGGAGGCCCAGGCGCCGATGTCCTCGCCGACGCCGGGCAGGACGCCGACGAAGGTGCCGATCACCCCGGAGCGGAGCGCGGTGAACTTGTAGCGCCACACGTCCGCGATGCGGGGCAGCACCCGGTCCACGGTGCCGGCGACCAGCTGGGCGCGGCGCTCGTACATCACGTTCAGCACCTCGGCGAAGCCGAAGGCGCCGACCATCGCCGGGATCAGCCCGATGCCGCCGGCCAGTTCGCTGAATCCGAAGGTGAAGCGGACGTGGGCGTGGATCCCCTCCATGCCGACCATGGCGACCATCAGGCCGAGGATGCCGGCGATGTAGCCCTTCAGCGGCGACCCGGCCGCGGTCAGCTGGCCGGAGATGATGACGCCGAACAGCGCCAGCCAGAAGAATTCGTAGGAATGGAAGTCGAGGGCGATGTCGGCGAGGACCGGCGCCGTCGCGGCCAGGAAGAAGATGCCGACGACGGTGCCGATGGCCGAGGAGGTGGTGGCGATCCCCATGGCGTAGCCGGCCCGGCCGGCGCGCGCCAGCGGATAGCCGTCGAGCGTCGTCGCGGCGCTCGCCGGGGTGCCGGGGATGTTGAGCAGGATGGCGCTGCGGCTGCCGCCGTAGATCGACCCGACGTACATGCAGACGAGTGCGAGGATCGCCTGCTCGGCGCCCATCCGGTAGGTCAGCGTCGTCAAGAGCGCGACGCCCATGGTCGCGGTCAGTCCCGGCAACGTCCCCATGATGATGCCGAGCAGCACCGACCATGCGGCCGTGAAGATGGACTGCACCGACGTCAGCGCGACGATCGCATCGAAGAAGAGCTGGAGGCCTTGCATCTTGGTTCCCGCGACCGCTCAGGGCAGGCGCACCAGAAAGAGTTCGCTGAAGGCGTAGGAGATGGCGAGGCCCGCCCCGAGCCCGATGCCGGCCGCCCACAGGAGGTTGACCAGCCGGGCCCTGCCGCTTTCCGCGTCTGGCCACTCGAACACGGCGATGAAGGCGGCCACGAAGAGGCTCGTCGCGAGCCAGAAGGGCAGCCAGCCGACGAGCACCAGCGCATAGGCGAGACAGAGGCCGGTCGCGACCGCGAGGTTGCCCGGCGAGCCGTCGCCGGCCGCTTCCCCCTCCGCGCCGGCCGCGGCGGCGCGGCGGCGCGCCCGCACGGCGCCGGCGATCAGCAGCGCGCTGCAGAGGGCAAGCGCGACGCCGAGCAGGCCCGGCAGCAGCCCGGGGGCGGTGAGCGGGTGGATCTGGCGGATCTCGAGCCGGTCCATCGTCCACGCCCCGTAGATCAGGGCGACGGCGAGCGCGAACAGGATCACGCCCGTGACGAGGTCTGCAGTCGCCGCGCGGGGTGCGGTCATCGGCCTCTCCGGAAGGAAGGCCCGGCCGCGCGCGGCGGCCGGGCCCTCATGGCCTCACTTGGCCGTGCCGGCCGCGCAGTCGATGCCGATCTCGCTCGGCGGAACGACGGCCTCGCCGCGGTCCACCCGGGCGCAGGCCTCGGCGATGATCACCGGCATCGCCTTCTCGAGGGCGGCCTCGCCATAGGCCGGGGAGAACACCGCGCCGCGCTCGCGAGCGTAGGTCTTGAACTCCTCGGAGTTCATGATCTTCTCCTCCCAGACCTTGTCCATGGTGTCATAGACCTCCTGGGGGGCGCCGGCCGGGATCAGGATGCCGAAGTAGTCCGGGGCGATGTGCATGTCCGGAAGCCAGTTGGTGATCGGCGGGATCGGATCGATGCCCTCGATCTCCAGCGGCTCGGTGGAGAGCGCCGCCAGCGGCCGCAGCTTGCCGCCCTTGATCAGCTCGGCCTGCTCGGAGGCGAGCTGGGTGGTCGCCTGGGCCTCGCCGCCCGCGGTGGCGATGGCCGCCGGCCCGCCGCCGTCATAGGAGATCATCCGGCCCTCGCCGCCGGCCGCCGCCTGGATCGCGGCGAGCGCCATGCCGCCGGAGGAGTTGACGCCGGCGGTCGCGACGGTCGGCTGCTCCGGGCCCTTCATGGCCTCGAGGAACTCGCCCATGTCCTGCCAGGGAGAATCCGGGTGGACGCTGATCACCGGCACGTTGGCGACGTGCAGGTAGATCCGGTAGTCGTCGATCGAGGTGCCGGGCACGAGGCCGGTGACCGCGTAGGTGGCGTTGTTGGCGACCGCGTTGGCCGTCCAGGTGTAGCCGTCGCGCGGGGCGGCGAGCGCCGCCTGCGTGCCGGTGGCGCCCGACGCGCCCGGCTGGTTGACGACGACCACCGGCTGGCCGAGCGCCTCCTCGAGGAGCGGCGCGGCGACGCGGGTGACCTGGTCGGTCGATCCGCCCGCCGACCACGGCACGATGATGTTGATGGGCCGGTCCGGCTGCCACTCCTGGGCCTGGGCGGTACCGGCCAGGACCAGCGCGCAAGCCGCGGCGGCCGTGGAAATCGCAAGACGCTTCATCCGTGATCCTCCCTTGAACATATGTCCGGCCCTCCTCGGGGCCGTTGCGGCGGATGGTAGGGGACAACCGTCGCCGCTGTAAATAACCAATTGGTTATTTTGAATTACGTTCCGCCGGGACGAGTTCGGAAAGCCCGCGGACGTAGCCCGCCGAGAAGGCGGCGGAGCCGAGCCCGTCGGGTTCGTAGACGAAGGGCTCGACGGCGACGGTGCCGCGGTAGTCCCGCTCCACGAGCACCCGCACGAGGTCGACCAGCTGCTCGGGACCCTGGCCCGGCGCCTTCCGGTTGACGGCGTTGATCTGCACGTGCGCGATGCGCCCATCGGCAAGGCCGCGATCGAGGACCTCCGCAACCGGCAGGCTCTCCGCCTGGCCGGCCGCCGAGGCGTCGAGCATGGTGGCAAGGCCCGGGCCGCCGATCTCGTCGAGCACCCCGACGGCCTCGGCCACGGTGCGGATGAAGTTCGCCTCCGCGAGCGGCTCGATGCACCAGAGGAGGCCGGCGCCGGCGGCCTGCTCGCCCGCGCGGGCGAAGTGGTCGAGCGCCAGGCGGCGGGCCTCCTCGCGCGCCGGGCCCTCGTCCGGCAGCCAGCGCTGCCGCGGCGAGCCGTGCACCAGCACGCTGCCGCCGAGATCCCGGCAGAGGCGGACGAGCGCCTCCATCACCTCCGCCGTCCGGCGGCGGACGTCCGGGCCCGGATCGGTGATCGACAGGCCCTCCGGCGAGACGAGCAGCCAGTGAAGGCCGGTGATCGCGATCCCCTCCGCCTCGGCGGCGGCGCGCAGCCGGTCGACCTCGCCGGGCCGGATCTCCCGCGGATCGGGCGTGACGGTGAAGGGCGCCACCTCGAGCCCGTCGTAGCCGAGCCCGGCGGCGAGGCGGCACTGGTCGGCGAAGGCGTGCTCGCGCAGCACCTCGTTGCACAGCGAGAGCCGGAACGGGAGACCGGCGGCGCTTCGGGTCAGGCTCATCCTGCTTCTCCTGGACGACTGGGATGCAGCATGGCCCATCCTTGACAAGTAACCAGTCTGTTACTTATTGGATGGAGCCAGCGCGGGCAAGCCGCGAGCGAGGGAGGAGAGAGCATGGCAACCCATCGTCTCGGCATCATCATGCACGGCGTGACCGGGCGCATGGGCATGAACCAGCACCTGATCCGCTCGATCCTGGCGATCATGCGCGACGGCGGCGTGCCGCTGGCGAACGGCGACCGGGTGATGCCGGACCCGATCCTCGTCGGGCGCAATGCCGAGAAGATCGAGGCGCTGGCCAGGCGCCACGGCGTCGCCCGCTGGACGGGCGACCTCGACGCGGCCCTCGCCAATCCCGAGGACACGGTGTTCTTCGACGCCGGCACCACCCAGATGCGGCCGACGCTGGTCCGCCGGGCCATCGAGGCCGGCAAGCACGTCTATTGCGAGAAGCCGACCGCCACCAACCTCGCCGAGGCGCTGGCGATCGCCCGGCTCGCCGAGGAGCGCGGCGTCCGCAACGGCGTGGTGCAGGACAAGCTGTTCCTGCCCGGCCTGATGAAGCTCCGGATGCTGCGCGACTCAGGCTTCTTCGGCCGCATGCTGTCGGTGCGCGGCGAGTTCGGCTACTGGGTGTTCGAGGGCGACCTGCAGCCGATCCAGCGGCCGTCCTGGAACTACCGGGCCGAGGACGGCGGCGGCATCATCCTCGACATGATCTGCCACTGGCGCTACGTGCTCGACAACGTCTTCGGCGAGGTGAAGAGCCTCTCCTGCCTCGGCGCCACCCACATCCCCAAGCGCTGGGACGAGGAGGGCCGGCCCTACGAGGCCACCGCCGACGATGCCGCCTACGCCACCTTCGAGCTCGAGGGCGGCGTCGTCGCCCAGGTCAACTCCTCCTGGACGACCCGCGTCTATCGCGACGACCTCGTCACCTTCCAGGTCGACGGCACCCACGGCTCGGCGATCGCGGGCCTGCACGGCTGCAAGATCCAGCCGCGCGTGGCGACGCCGCGGCCGGTCTGGAACCCGGACGAGAAGCGCACCGAGGACTTCTTCGACGACTGGCAGGAGATGCCGGACGTCCAGAGCTATGCAAACGGCTTCCGGCACCAGTGGGAGATGTTCATCCGCCACGTGGTGACCGGCGAGCCGTGGAAGTACACCCTTCTGGAGGGCGCGAAGGGCGTCCAGCTCGTCGAGCTGGCGATGGAGAGCTGGCGCGAGCGCCGCTGGATCGACGTGCCCCCGCTCGCGGCGCGCTGAAAGGGAGACCCGACATGCTCGACAACAACCGCAACCTGACCCTCCGCCTTCCCGCCGCCGGCGGCGGCCTCGAGGACTACCGCCTCACCGGCGCCAGCCCGTTCCCCGCGACGGCGCCCGGCGCCTTCAACCGGGTGGCCTTCGCCGCGGCCCATGTGGTCGCCGACCCGCTGGCCGAGCACGACCCGTGGCTCGACACCCCGGTCGACTGGGACGCCACCATCGCCTTCCGGCGGCACCTCTGGTCGCTCGGCTTCTCCGTCGCCGAGGCGATGGACACCGCCCAGCGCGGGATGGGCCTTTCCTGGCCGATCGCGCTCGAGCTGATCCGCCGCTCCACCGAGGCGGCGAAGGCCGAGGGCCACCGCCGGCTCGCCAGCGGCGCCGGCACCGACCACCTCGATCCGGCCGAGGCCCGCTCGGTCGACGACGTGATCCGCGCCTACGAGGAGCAGTTCGAGGCCATCGAGGCCGCCGGCTCGCCGATCATCCTGATGGCGAGCCGCGCGCTGGTGAAGGTCGCGCGCTCGGCGGACGACTACCTCAGGGTCTACGACCGGCTGCTGTCGCAGGCGCGCGAGCCGGTGGTCATCCACTGGCTCGGCGAGATGTTCGACCCGCAGCTCGCCGGCTACTGGGGCTCGCGCGACATCCCGACGGCGATGGCGACGGCGCTCCAGGCGATCGGCTCCCATCCGGACAAGGTCGACGGGATCAAGATCTCGCTGCTCGACGCCGCCTGGGAGGTGGAGATGCGCCGCCGGCTGCCGGCCGGGGTGCGGATGTACAGCGGCGACGACTTCAACTACGCCGACCTCATCGCCGGCGACGAGCAGGGCTACTCGGACGCCCTGCTCGGCATCTTCGACGCGATCGCCCCCGCGGCCTCCGCCGCGCTCGCCCGCCTCGGCGCCGGCGACGAGCAGGGCTTCAGGGAGATCCTCGACCCGACGGTGCCGCTGTCGCGGCTGATCTTCGCGGCGCCGACCCGCTTCTACAAGACCGGCGTCGTCTTCCTCGCCTGGCTCAACGGCCACCAGGACCACTTCACCATGGTCGGCGGCCAGCAGAGCGCCCGGTCGATCCGCCACTTCTCCGAAGTGCTCCGGCTGGCGGACGCGGCGAAGCTGATCCGCGACCCCGACCTCGCCGCGGCGCGGATGCGCAGCCTCCTCGCGGTGCACGGGATCGGCTGAGCCATGCGCGACCTCTCCGCCGACGCCGGCCTCGAGCACCTGTCGCTGAACACGGCGACCGTCCGCAAGCAGGGCGACCTCCTCGCCATCCTGGGCGCGGCGGCGCGGGCGGGCATCGGGATCATCTCGCCCTGGCGCGACCAGGTGCACGCGGTCGGCCTCGACAGGGCGGTGGCCGCGGTCCGCGACGGCGGCTTCCGGCTGTCCGGCTATTGCCGCGGCGGCATGTTCCCGGCCGATGCGGACCGCCGCGGGGAGGTGCGCGACGACAACCGGCGCGCGGTGGACGAGGCGGTCGCCCTCGGCGCGCCGTGCCTCGTCCTCGTGGTCGGCGGGTTGCCCCAGTATTCGCGGCCCGGCTGCGCGCCCTCGCGCGACATCGCCGGGGCGCGGGCGCAGGTCGAGGACGCCATCGGCGAGCTGATGGACTATGCCGAGCCGGCGGGCATGCCGCTGGCGATCGAGCCGCTGCACCCGATGTACGCGGCCGACCGCGCCTGCGTGAACACCATCGGCCAGGCCCTCGACATCTGCGACCGGCTGGATCCGGACGGCAGCCGCCGGCTGGGTCTCGCCGTCGACGTCTACCACGTGTGGTGGGATCCGGACCTCTACCCGCAGATCGCCCGGGCCGGCCTTGCCCGGCTGCACGCCTTCCACATCTGCGACTGGCTGGTGCCGACCCGCGACCTCCTCACCGACCGCGGCATGATGGGCGACGGCGTGATCGACCTGCCGCGCCTGCGCGCGGCCGTCGAAGCCGAGGGCTTTTCCGGTCCCTGCGAGGTGGAAATCTTCTCCGAGGACTGGTGGTCGAAGCCGATGGACGACGTGCTGCGCACCATGGTGGAGCGGTACCGCACGGTCTGCTGACCCCCGCCGGGCGAGGGAAGGGGCCTTCCCCGGTCCGCGCCTGCATTCTCGTCCGTGCCACCGCCCTCGCGCCGGCCGCAGGGCGCCGTTGCGTCCGAGCCGTGAGCCGCAAGCGCGGCGCGTCCTCGACTACTCTCGCCAAGGTCACGTCCGTCGCGGAGGACCTCGATTCGCGGCTCCCCCGACGGACCGGTAGGTCGCAGCTGCGATCCCCCTCGACAGGGCAGGTGGCGGCGGGGCGAGTTCCCCGGCGCCGGCTCCCGTTCTCCCGGCGGCTGCGAGGGGAGCCGTGCGGGCTGCCGGCGCCGGACCGCGCGGCCCGGCGCCGGCGACCTCACGCGGCCCGTACGGCGTCGAGGAAGCTGTCCACGCGCTGGCGGAGCACCTCCGACTGCTGGGACAACTCGGCGGCGGCCGAGAGCACCTGGGTGGCCGCCGCGCTTGCGCTCTCGGCCGCCTGGGCGACGCCGCCCATGTTCTCCGCCACCGCGGCGGTCCCCTGGGCCGCCTGCTGAACGTTCCGGGCGATCTCCTGGGTGGCCGCCCCCTGCTGTTCCACCGCCGAAGCGATGGTGGACGAGGCCTGGTTCATGTCGCGGACCGTCTCGGTGATGGCCTCGATGGAGGTGGCCGTCTCCCCGGTCGCGCCCTGGATCTCGGCGATCTGGGCCGCGATCTGCTGGGTCGCCTTCTGCGTCTGGTCCGCCAGCTGCTTCACCTCGGCGGCCACCACCGCGAAGCCCTTGCCGGCCTCACCGGCCCTCGCGGCCTCGATCGTCGCATTCAGCGCCAGCAGGTTGGTCTGCCCGGCAACGGTGGTGATGAGGTCGACGATGCCCCCGATCCGCTCGGCGGCGGTCGAGAGATGCCGGACCTTGTCGGCCGACAGGTTGGCCTCCCGGGCCGCCCTCGCGGCCATGCCGGTGGACTGGCTCACCTGGCGACCGATCTCCCCGATCGAGGCGGCGAGTTCCTCGGCTGCGGAGGCGACGGTCTGCACGCTCGAGGACGCCTCCTCGGACGCGCCGGAGGCGACCGAGGACGGCCTCAGGGTCTGCTCGACGGAGGCTCCCATGGACTGCGCCGCCGCCTGCAGCTCCGTGGCCGCGGACGAGACGACCTGGACCACCGTCGCCGCCGAGTGCTCGAACTCGGCGACCGCCCTCTCGATCGATTCCTGCCGGCGCGCGCGGGCCTCCCGCTCGCTCTCCGCCTCGGACTGGAGGCGGATCCTCTCCAGCGCGTTCTGCTTGAACACCTCCAGCCCGCGGGCGATGTCACCGCATTCGTCCGCCCGATCCAGTCCCGCGACCTCGAGGTCCAGCTGTCCCTTTGCGAGGGCGTTGAGGTCCCCGACCGAGCGGTTGAGCGGCCTTGCCACCCCCCGCGTTCCGATGACGTACCCGACCGCGGCGCCAAGGCCGATGCCGGCGACCGCGGCGATGCTCATGAGCATCGTCGCCGTCCGGCCGCTCGCCTTCGCCTCCTCCGCGACGGTGCGGCTGTACGCCTCGGTCGCGTCGACGTATGCGGAAACCATGCTTCCGAGTTCGGAAGCCATGTCCCGGCTGTCGCGCACCGCGTCCACGATCGCCTGCTGTCCGTCTCCCAGGACGATGCGCTCCGAGTGCCTGCGGACGAGGTCGAGGGTGCCGCGCACCTGGCCGGAGTAGGCCTCGAATGCGGCCCCGACCGCGTCGAGCTTCTCGGCCTGCTGCAAATCCGCCGTGGCGCGCAGCGCGTCGAGCCGCCGGCTGAACTCGGCCTTGAGCTCGACGATGGACTGCTCGACCTCGGCGACCGTCGCGGGGCTCGGGTCCGCGGCGAGGTGGTATTCGGCCCGGCTGAGCCTTGTCACCGCCTCGCGGAGCCTGGCTCCGGTGGTGGCCTCCTCGCCGCTGGAGCTGACGCGCGCCAGTTCGCCGTTGCCGACGCCGATCTCGTAGATGCCGAAACCCGCCACCCCGGCGGTGACCGCCGACATCAAGGCCACGATGAGCATCACCTTCGCCTTGATCCTGAGATCCTGCAGTCTCATCCAGCCCTCCTCTGCGTATACGGCCCGACAGCCGGTCATGGGCGTCCCGACCCCGAAAGCTCCTCGCCGGATGCGACAGCCGGCGGAGCGGCCGGGTCGCACCCGCGGCGTGCGGCTCCGCCGCCTGCACCATGTCTGCAGGTCGCCGGAGGCGCCCGTCAGGTCTGAGGACCTTCGAAGATGCGTCCCCTGGCCGGCCTGGCAGAAACCGCCGGGGAGGTTGGGGGTACTCCGGTTACCGGGAGACTACCTACGGCAGAGTTGACGATTTTGTGATCCGTCGTGAGCGATCGTCGGGCCGACCCGGGCGACACGGACGTCGGGGTCCGGACGGTTCGACCCGGGTCAGCTCCCGGCGAAGACCATCGGCCGGCGCCGGTTCGATCGCGGCGCCTCCTCGATCTGGCGCCCGAGCCGGAGCACCGTCGCCTCGTCGCCGTGCCGGCCGACGAACTGCACCCCGATCGGCAGTCCGTTGCCGTCGAAGCCCGCCGGTACCGACATGGCGGGCAGGCCGGAGATGTTGAACAGGAACATGTAGGCCGCGTCCGACCAGCGCCGGAGGTATCGCTCCCGGTCGCCGTCCTCCATCGACCAGTAGCCGACGGGGCGGACCGGCTGTGTGAGCACCGGGGTCAGGAACACGTCGAAGCGCTCGAGGTCGCGGCAGATCCGGTAACCCGCGACACGGACGTCGCGGATGCTGCGGGCGTACTGGACCGCGGTCAGCGACCGGCCATGCGCGACCAGCGCCCGGTTGAACGGTGCGAGATCGTCCTCCCCGGCGGGGCGGCCGACGACGGCGGCCAGGCGGTCGAGGTCGGCGGCGGTCTCCACCGCGTTCACGTCGTTGTAGCGGGCCCAGGCCTCCTCGGCCTCGATGTCGATGCCGTGCTCCTCGACGGTGTGTCCGAGGCCGGCGCACGTCGCCGCGAGCGAGCGGATCGCCTGGTCGATCTCGCCGGCCGTGGGGGCTCCCCCCAGAGCCCCGGGCGTGGAGCCGCTCCGCAGCGGCCCTGGGTCATCGGCGGCCAGCGCCGCCCAGCTCCGGCCGGGCGCCGGCGCAAGGTAGGGATCCCCGGTCCCGGCGCCCGCGACCACGTCGAGGAAGAGGGCCGTGTCGCGGATGCTGCGGCTGTTGCACAGGGTGCCGATGCTGCCGAACCAGAGGTCGACCTCGCGCGCGCCGTAGCTGATGCGCCCGCGCGACGGCTTGAGGCCGACGAGGCCGCAGCAGGCCGCCGGCACCCGGATCGAACCGCCGCCGTCCGTCGCCTCCGCGATCGGGACCATGCCCGCCGCCACCGCCGCGGCCGCCCCGCCGCTGGAGCCCCCCGGCGTGAACTCCGGGTTCCAGGGGTTCCGCGCCGGGCCGTAGAGACGGGGCTCGGTGCCGATCGACCAGCCCCCCTCGGGGGTGTTGCTGCGCCCGATCGGGATCAACCCGGCCGAGCGCATCCGCGCGGCCATCGGTGAATCCTGGTCCGGCACGAAATCCTTCAGCCAGGCGAACCCGGCGGTCAGCGGTATGCCTTTCCAGTTGCTTCCGATGTTCTTGAGGAGAAAGGGCACCCCGGCGAGCGGGCCCTGGCCGGGCCCGGCGGCGGCCGCCTCCTGGGCGGCGTCGAAGCTGCGGATCGGCACCGCGTTGAGCAGCGGGTCGAGGTCCTCGACGAGGGCGATCGCCGTCTCGACGAGGTCGACGGGCGACACCTCGCCGGCGCGGACGAGCGCCGCGAGGCCGGTCGCGTCGGTGCCGGCGTAGAGCTCGACCAGGTCGGCGGTCGCAGCCATGGGCTCACCCTCCGCTTTCGAAGTGCCGGTGCGTTCAGCCCGCCCGCAGCGGCGCCACGGCCGCGACCAGCGCTTCCACCCGGCTCCGCTCGACGGGGTTCCACCAGACCCCGCCGGCCTTGAGGCTCGATCCGACGATGGCGCCGTCGAGCAGCGGCATCAGCACCGGGGCGTTCTCGGCCGTGATGCCGCTGCCGGCGATGAGCGGAAGCCGCGTGCCGGCCCGGATGCCGGCGATCTCCGCCTCCGGAACGGAGTCTCCGGTCCGGTTGCCCGTCGCGATCGCCACGTCCGCGTCGTAGAACTCGACGTCGCGGGCCTGTTCGGCGAGCGGCCGGTCGTCGACGATCGCGTGGGACCCGTGCTTGACGTGCACGTCGGCGAAGATCGCCACGTCCTCGGCGCCGATCATCCGGCGGAAGCGGAGGGCGCGGGCGCTCTCGCCCTCGATCACCCCCTCGTTGCTGACATAGGCGTTCACCCACTGGTTCACCCGGATGAAGCGGGCGCCGCTGGCCTTCGCCACGGCGAGCGAGGCGATCGCCGCATTGGCGAGGATATTGACGCCGACGGGCACCTTCACGGCCCGCGCCACCTCGGCGGCCACCACGGCCATCGCCGCCACGATCTCCGGTCCGATCTCGGCGGGCTTCAGGAACGGGATGTCGCCGTGGTTCTCGACGATGACACCATCCATTCCGCCGGCCGCATAGGCCTCGGCGTCCACCACCGCGCGGCGGACGATCTCGTCCATCCCGCCGCCCCGGTAGCGCGGGGTGCCGGGCAGCGGCAGCATGTGGATGTCGCCGATCAGCGGCTTGGCCGATCCGAAGATCCGCTGGAGCGGCGACGGTCGTGCGGGCGAGATGTCCATGGATTGCGAGCTCTTGCCTTTGTGTTCCTGTCAGGTCAGCCGGGCTCGGGCCTCGTTGCGCCGAGCAGCGCCCGCATCCGGGCGTCGCGTTCGTCGGGGCCGGGCCGCGCCGTGGCGAGCGCGCCGCAGGCCTCGACGACGAAGGAGGCCGCGACGGTCCCCATCGCCGCGCATTCCTCGAGCGGACGGCCGGCCACCAGCCCCGCGACGAAGCCGCCGCAATAGGCGTCGCCCGCGCCGGTCGTGTCGACGACGTCCGCCGCAAGGGCCGGGATCCGGACCAGCCGGCCGGTCCGGGCCTCGCAGACGATCGAGCCCCGCTCGCCGACCTTCGCGACCATGTGGCAGTCGTGCTCCCGGGCGTTCGCCCTGAGCCAGCCCTCCAGGTCCGACGTGCGCCAGATCCGGTAGATCTCGGCCTCGCTCGGCAGGAAGGCGGTCAGGTGGTCGAGGAACCGGAGGTCGGCGTAGAGGCTCGCGTCGATGAAGACGTCGGAGAGGATGTCCATCGTCACCACCGGCCGATGCGGCAGCCCGGCGACGTCGCGGACGTTGGCGAGGGTTCCGGCCGGGCTCTGCGGCGCGATGTGGAAGCCGCGGGCGGACCGGTAGCGCTCCCCGATCGGGCCGCGGGCGGCGTCCATCTCGTCGGCGGTCGAGGAGGAGAGCTTCGGCAGCTGCTGCTTGTGGACGTCGCTTTCGTGCAGCAGCCACAGCTCGAGCCCGTTGCCGTCGATGCGGGCGATCCCGGAGGGATCGAGGCCCCGGCGGCCGATCTCCTCCAGCGCCCGCGCGTGATAGGGCGCCCCGCAGACCGAGTGGATGCCGACCCGGTCGGCGAACACCTGGGCGCCGACCGCCGAATAGAGGGCGCCGCCGCCCAGGACCTGCTGCCGGCAGGTTCCGTCGGTCAGCACGATGTCGTCGACGGTCAGCCAGCCGACGGTGACCACGTCCATCATGGCCGCTCCCCCCGCCTGAGGGCCGCCGCCAGCGGCCGCAGCGCGGCGACGTAGACCAGCGACCGCGCCAGGTCGACGATGTCGGCAAGGTTCGCCGTCGGGTCCGCGTGGTCGAAGTGGCGGTCGAAGCCGGGGAAGCCGAGCAGCAGGATGTCCGGCGTGCGCAACAGGACGCTGACGTCGTCGCTGCGGGAGGTGTAGGCGTTGTTGGATTCCTGCACCGACACGCCGCAGCCTGCGACGAGGTCGGCCCAGTGGCGGGCGGCGGCGTAGAGGTGGGGCGGGGTGACCGCCCCGCGCGCCAGGCTCGAGAACTCGGCGAGCACGGCGCCGCGGCCGAGCCGCGTGGTGTTCTCCGGCCGGTCCCCGTCGTCCTCGCCCCGTCCGCCCGCCTGCTGCATGTCGGTGACGACGGCGAGGTCGGGGGAGGGGAGGTGGGCGACGATCCGCGACCCGCCGCGCCCCATCATCTGGCTGCCGCTGCCCACCGGGCCCTCCTCCTCGTCGGGGAAGGCCAGCAGGGCGTCGATGCCCGCCCGCGAGAGGACCGTCGAGGCCACCGCCAGCGCGGCGACGCCGCCGGCGTTGTCGAAGTGCCCGGTGACCGTCCCGTCGGCCGCCCGGCTGAACCGGCAGACCGGCGCGACCCGGTCGCCCGGTCGGAGCGCCTCGGCCCCGTCGTCGGGGACGAAGCGCGGCACGCCGGCGTCGGACACGAGGCGACCCTCGGCCGCCACCCGGTACTCTCCCGCGCCGAGGTCGTAGCGGTAGGCCCGGGCGGCCCGCTCGCCGTCCTGCACGAGGTGATAGCAGAAGGGCACCAGCGGATAGCCGTCGTCCCGCCGCGGCTGGACGAGGTAGCTGATGGTGTCGAGATGCGCGAAGTACCACAGCCCCTTGTCGTCGCCCCCGCCGGTGGTCAGGACAGCGCTGCCGGTGTTGCGGAAGTCGAGGTCGAGGCGGACTGGCGGGTCACCCGGGCCCCGGTCGGCCTCGATGAGGTCCCGGAGCATGCGGCCGCGCATGGCGCTCGCCGCCGTCGAGGGCGCCGGGGTCTGCGAGAGCTCCCTCAGATAGTGCAGCACCCGTGCCTCGGTGACGTGCTCGTCAACCAGCGGACGCAGCCGGCCGATCACGTCGGGCAGCCCTGCCAGGGCGCCGCCGCTGTGCGTGAAGTCCTGGCGCCGTGGTCTGGTCATCGCTCAGGCCCTGTCCGCGCGCGCCATGATGAAGACGGCCACCACGATCAGCGCGCCCTTGAAGAGCTGCTGGACGAAGGGATCGACGCCGGTGAGGTTCAGGATGTTGGCGAGCACGCCGATGATCAGCGTGCCGACGAAGGTGCCGAACACCGAGCCCCGGCCGCCGAACAGCGAGGTGCCGCCGACGACCACCGCGGCGATCGCGTCCAGCTCGTAGCCCTGCCCGGCGATCGGGGTGCCGATGCTCAGCTGCGAGGCGTAGACGAGGCCGGCGAGCCCCGAGACGAGGCCCGAGATCATGTAGACGATGGTCTTGTAGAGCCGCACCGGCACGCCGGAAAGCCGCGCGGCGTCCTCGTTGGAGCCGATGCCGTAGACGCAGCGGCCGAAGGGGGTCAGCGTCAGGACGACCCAGCTGGCGAGGAGCACGGCGATCAGGATCAGGGAGGGGATCGGGATGCCGAGCAGGTAGCCGTTGCCGAGGTCGTAGAAGCTCTCGTTGAGGATCGGGATCGGCGTGCCGCCGGTGTAGATGAAGGCGATGCCGCGAGCGAAGGAGAGCATGCCCAAGGTCATGATGAAGGGCGGGATTCCGGCGTAGGCGACGCCGATCCCGTTGACGAGGCCCGCCAGCATGGCCGCCGCCAGCCCGAGCGGGATCGCCACCGCCATCGGCTGGCTCTCGAGGAGGCCGGCGTAGAGCACCACCGACACACCGAGGATGGAGCCGACCGAGAGATCGATGCCCTTGGTGAGGATCACGAATGTCATGCCGAGGGCGAGGATGCCGACGATCGCCACCTGCCGCAGCACGTTGAGGAGGTTCGGCACCGTGAGGAACCGGTCGGACAGGAAGGAGGCCGCGATCACCAGGAGGATCAGCGCCACCAGCACGCCGGTGCGCCGCCACACGTCGGCGATCGTGGTGAGTCCCAAGGGGCGCGACGGGGTGATGGCTGTCATGGGCGTTCCGGACCTGCGTCTCCGTCCGCGAGCGCGGCGGCATGCATGATGCGTGATTCGGTGGCCTCGCCGCGGTCCAGCATGGCCGCCACCCGGCCGTTGCGAAGGACGAGCACGCGGTCGGAGAGGCGGAGGATCTCCTCCATCTCGGAGGAGATGAGAAGGACGGCGACGCCGCTGGCGACCAGCTCCTCGATGAAGCCGTAGATCTCGCTCTTGGCGCCGATGTCGACGCCCCGGGTCGGCTCGTCGAAGACGAGGATCTTCGGGTCGAGGCTGAGGGCGCGGCCGATCAGCACCTTCTGCTGGTTGCCGCCGCTCAGCGTCTGGATCTCGACCTCCATGCCCGCGAGCCGGACGTCGAGGCGGCGGATGACCTCGCGCACATAGGAGCGCTCGGCGCCGAGCCTGAGGAAGCCGAGGCGACGGAAGCGCCGCAGGTTGGAGATGGTGGCGTTCTCGCGGACCGGGCGGTTCTGGAGGAGGCCCAGGGCCTTGCGGTCCTCGGTGACATAGGCGATGCCGAGCCGCGCGGCGACGTTCGGATTGGTGATCCGGACCTTGCGTCCGAACACCCGGATCCGGCCCGTGGTCGGCGGGGTGACGCCGATGATCGCCTGGGCGACCTCGGTGCGGCCGGCCCCGACCAGGCCGGCAAGGCCGAGGATCTCGCCGCGGCGGACGGTGAAGGTGATGCCGGAGAAGACCCCCTCGAGGCCGAGGTCCTCGACCTCGAGCGCCGGTTCGCCGGTCACGCGGGACCCGGCGGCGTGCGCCGGGAACTCCCGCCCGATCATCTTCCCGACCAGCCAGGCCTGGTCGACGTCCGCGACCTCGGCGAGGCCTGTCCGCTGCCCGTCGCGCAGGACGGTGACGCGGTCGGCGATCCGGAAGATCTCCTCGAGGTGGTGGGAGATGAAGACGATGCCGATGCCCTCCGCCTTCAGCCGCGCGACGAGGGCGAACAGCGTCTCCACCATGGTCTCGTCGAGGACGGCCGTGGGCTCGTCGAGGATCAGCACCCTCGCCTCGAGCGAGATCGCCTTGGCGATCTCGACCATCTGCTGCTGGGCGATGCTGAGTTCGCCGACCGGGCGCGTCTGGTCGATGCGGATCGACAGGCGGTCGAGCAGTTCGCGGGTGCGGGTCCGCATCGCCCGCCGGTCGACCAGTCCGAAGGCGGTGCGGGGAAAATGGCCGAGGAAGATGTTCTCCTCGGCGGAGAGGTGCGGCGCCAGCGACAGTTCCTGGTGGATGACGACGATGCCCTTGTCGAAGGCGTCGCGCGGCGAGGAGAGCCGGACCTCGCGTCCGCCGACCATCAGCCTGCCGGCATCCGGCTGGTGGACGCCGCCGAGCACCTTGATCAGGGTCGACTTGCCGGCGCCGTTCTCGCCGACGATGGCGTGGTCATCGCCCGCGGAGGCGGGGCGGTGCACCGTTTAGAGCACGACGTTCCCGGAGAAGGACTTTCGCAAACCGCGGACTTCCAGCAGCACCTCGCGCGCCCCGTGCGACAAGGCCTGCGTCCTATCCGTCTCGATGGCGCTCAAGTCGTCCGTCCTTCTTCTCCGGGCCGTCGCTGACCCGCCTACTTGCAGGGGTCGGGGGTCGGCTCGAAGTCGCCCCAGCCGCGGCCGATCCACTCGTCCGCGTTCTCCGGGACCACGGTCGGGCTGTCGGCGAGCGCCAGCTTCTGGCCCGGGTTCTCGTAGGATTCGGTGCCGGGAACCTCCTTGTCCATCAGCATGTACAGGGCGGCGCGAAGGCCGATGTCGGCGATGAACGGGGTGTAGTTGCCGTCGGCGCTGAAGGTGCCCGCCTTCACCGACTTGAAGCCCGCGTTGGAGCCGTCGAAGGTGTAGTGGCGGATGCCGTCGCCGCAGCGGTTCGCCCGGGCGATGGCGAGCTGGGCGCCCCAGGAGGATTCCTCCGCGTGCGAGAACACCGCGTCGATCTCCGGATGGGCGGTCAGGAAGTCCTCCATCAGCGGCACCGCCGGCTCGCGGATCCACTGGCCGTCGCCGACCGCGAGGACCTTGATGTCCGGATAGTTGGCGAGGATGTTCTTCATGCCCTGGTCGCGGTCGACCGCCGGGGACGAGCCCTTGAGGCCGGTGATCGCCACGATGTTGCCCTTGCCGCCGAGGTCGTCGGCCATCCGCTGGGCCACCTTCTCCGCCATGGTGACGTTGCTCTGGCCGATGAACAGGGACTTGTCGCTCGGCACGTCGCGATCCATGACGATCAGCGGGATCCCGGCGTCCATCACCGCCCGGGCGGCGGGGACGAGGGCCGCCGATTCGACCGGGCTCAGGAGCACCGCGTCGACGTCGCGGGCGAGGAGGTCGCGCACGTCGTTGCTCTGCTTGGCGACATCGACATTGCCGTCGAGGACCACCAGGCTGACGTTCGGATGCCGGCAGGCCTCGGCCTGGGCGGCCTCGAGCATCGACACGCGCCAGGGGTGGTTGAAGCCGGTCTGGGAGAAGCCGACGACGATCTCGGGGGTCTCGCCGTTGATCGTGATCGGCCCTTCCTCAAGCGGAAGCACGTCCGTGAACGGCAGCTTCCCGTAGAACTCGGTCAACTGCTCGCACGTCTTTCCGGAGATGGGCAGCGTGTCCTGCGCGCTCGCGGCGCTGGCCGAATAGAGCGCGATGCAGGAGGCCGCCAGAAGCAGCTTCTTTACCATTGGTGTCCCCTCATGTTGTTCATTGGCAGGCGGATCGGATTGCGGTGGTCGACGATGATTCCTCCCTCTGACCTGGTGAGTTCTCCCGTCTCACCATGGGTCGGACCGCCCGCAGCCCTGCGGTCGCGGTCTCATATGCAGATTGGCAGAAAAGAAATCTGGACGCAAACGTCATGACGTTCGTACGATATGCCCATGAAGTGGAATGAACCCCTTCCCGAGAGCAGCCCCGCCCCGCTCTGGTTCCAGATCGCCGAGCGCCTGCGCGACGCTATCGCCGAGGGCGACTTCAAGCCGGGCGACGTGCTGCCCTCGGAGGCGCGGATCAACGAGACCTTCGGGGTGAGCCGCGCCACCTCCCGCGCGGCCCTCGACCGGCTGGAGCAGGAGGGCCTGATCACCCGGCGGTCGGGCCGCGGCTCCATCGTCGTGGTGCCGCGGGTCGACCAGCCGGCGATGGAGATGGCCGGCTTCGCCGAGGACATGCGCCGCCGCGGGCTCCGCCCGTCCTACGAGACGCGGTTCGTCGGCCGGGTGCGCGCGTCGGCGGAGGTCGCCAGCGCGTTCGGGCTGAGGCCCGGCCAACTCGTCTTCCAGTCCCGGCGCCTGCTGAAGGCCGACGAGCAGCCGATCGGCTTCGCCATCTCCTGGCTCTCGCCGTCGCTGTTCCGGACGGTCAAGCCGCCGACCGCGTCGGACCTCTCGAGCGGATCGCTGTACGACTGGCTCGCCTCGTGCTGTGACGTCCGGATGAGCGGCGCCCAGGAGTACATCGAGGCGGCCAACGTCGACCGGGACCTCGCCCGGGATCTGGACGTGGCGCCCGGAACCGCGATCCTCGTCGCGCGGCGCGTGTCCTGGGACCAGACCGGACGGCCGGTGGAATACGCGATCCTGAGCTTCCGGTCGGATCGCTACCGCTTCCGGATCGAGGTCCGCTGAGCCCTGGACATCGCCTGCAGGAGCGCGTCCGGCTCGAGGGCGCGGACGAGGAAGCGGTCATGCGCGGTGCCGCCCGTCGTCTCCGCCGCCAGCATGGCGTTGAGAACGGCTTCCTCCACCCCCTCCACCACGGCCATGTAGACCGGGTCGAAGAGCTCGTCGCTGAGCACCTCCAGGGTCTCGATCGGCGGGCGCCGGTGCGGCAGCGGGCCCTCGTTGGCGGTGGAGAAGGCGAGGAAGATGTCGCCGGAGTTGTTGCCGCCGGGCGTGCCGCCCCGGCCGATGCCGATCGCGCAGCGCCGCGCCACCCGCTTCAGCTGGTGCGGGGCCATCGGGATGTCGGTGGCGACCACGGCGATGATCGAGCCGCGCTCGCGCGCCGGTTCGCGGGTCGCCGCCTTGAGGTGGCCGCCGACGCGGAGTCCGCAGACGGTCAGCCAGTCGCGCTGGCCGTGGTTGGCCTGGACGAGCACGCCGAGCGTGAACTCCCGGCCGGCCACCGCGACCCGCCGGGAGGCGGTGCCCGTCCCGCCCTTGAATCCGTAGGCGATCATGCCGGTGCCGCCGCCGGTGCTTCCCTCCGCCACCGGCCCGGGCGCGGCGCCGTCGAGGGCCGCGCGGACGTCCGCCTCGGTCACGTGCTGGCCGTTGATGTCGTTGAGCAGGCCGTCGAACGTCTCCGCCACCACCGGCAGGATCCAGAGCAGGTCGTCGCCCTCGTAGGTGGCGGGATGGCGCTCGATCATCCAGCGGATCGCCGCGTGATGGGCGATGCCGACGCTGTGGGTGTTGGTGATCAGCACCGGGCCGGCGAACAGGCCGCCGTCTTCGATCCAGTGGCTGCCGGTGATTTCGCCGTTGCCGTTGAAGCGGTGGATGCCGGCATGGACCGGCCGCGGCGCATCGCCGATCGGGCGCGGCAGGATGGCGGTGACGCCGGTCCGCACCGGCAGCCGTCGCCCCGGCCGCGGCTGCTCCTCGCGGATCGTGCAGAGCCCGACCTGCACGCCCGGCACGTCGGTGATCGCGTTGAGCGGGCCGGGAACACCGGACAGCGGAAGCCCGAGGTCTCGGGCGCGCGGGCGGGGCGGGGTCGTCATCGCCGGCATCATAGCCGCCGCTGACCCGCGTGTCCCGGCGAAGACGCTCTCGACGGGCGTATCCGCGGATGGCTCGGAGACTGCCGCCGGCGGTTGCCTGGAGGCTCGGAGGGGCGCCCGAGCGCTCCTCCGACAGTCTTGCCCGGAACGGGTCGGCAGCGGCGCGGCTCAGTGCGGCGCGTGCTCGCAGGTCACGCTCGGGTTGAAGGGCATGAGCACCCCGGCCGGGTTCTCGCGCCACAACCAGACATGCTGGTCGAAGTGGGGGCTGAACCCGTGCGCCTCGTCGCCCTCCGTCGTGGGATCGTCGGCCATGTGGTCCCAGGTCCGGCCGTTCAGCACGGGCGCGTCGGCATTTCCGGCGGCCTGCCAGGCGGCCTCGAAGACGAGGTTCTCGAGGGCGACCAGTTCCAGCGAGCCGTCTGCCTGGGGCTCGTAGATGAGGATCGCCGGGCGGGACCAGTCCGTATGCGTGCCGGTGCCGTCCACCCGAGGTTCGGTCGCGGTGATCTGCAGCAGGGCCGGGTTGATGTAATGGATCCCCATGCCGCCCAATTCCGCCGGGAGTCCCTCGCCTTCGGCCGAGACACAGTGATTGTCCGGCGTGATGAAGCCCTCGGCCAGCGCGACTTCTATGTCCCTGTACTTCTCATGCATCGAGCGAAGTTGGTCGAGATCCACCTCTTCGGCCAGCAGGGTCGAAGGAGAAAACCACGCAAGTGTCAGGACGCAGACTGTTGTTGCGACTTTCATCTTTTTGTCCTCCCCGTGTGCCGGACCTTGCTGGACGACCGGCAGGATCCGGACGGTCGATATTAGCACAACCGGCTAAGTTCCCTCTGCGAATTGTTGCGGACCGCAAATGTGCCCCGTCCGTTATTCGCCGTGGTAGGATGCGGGAGGCTGCGGAGAGCAGGCGCCATGGACCGGTCGCTGACGAAATTCCCGCCCGGCGGCGCGCGTCCGCGCGGCGCCTTGCGGCTGGTCCTTTGCCTGGCGGTGATCGCCGTCGCGCCGCCCGCCCATGCCGAGCCCGGCTGGGGCGACCTCGCTCAGCTTCTCACCAAGCGCTGCGTCATGTGCCATG
This sequence comes from Pleomorphomonas sp., assembly GCA_041687675.1. Lineage (GTDB taxonomy): Bacteria > Pseudomonadota > Alphaproteobacteria > Rhizobiales > Pleomorphomonadaceae > JAWLBM01. The sequence goes on from JAWLBM010000004.1 coordinate 120,191, forward strand.
CCGGCGAGCATGCGGCCCGCGGCCTGAGGCTGGACAGCTACGACGGGATCATGGCGGGCGGTGACAACGGGCTCGTGCTGGTCCCCGGGGACATAGCCGGCAGCGAGCTGGTCCGGCGGCTGCGAGGCGAGAGCAAGCCGCGGATGCCGTTCCTCAGCTATCCCCTTTCCCCCGAGGAGATTTCCCTGTTCGAACGCTGGATCGAGGCGGGCTCGCCACGGTAGGGGAGGCGAGGCGGCGGGACGGGCTCAGCCGCCGGCCATGTAGGGCATCAGCACCACTTCGCTGTCCTCGCGGATCGGGGTGAACCAGGCCTCGCGGTAGATCACCCCGTCCAGTGCGAGAGAGACGCCGCGCTCGATCTGCGGCTTCAGTCCCGGATACTCCTCGGCCAGGCGGTCGAGGAGTTCCTTGAAGGTTGCGGCCTCGACCTCGACCTCCGCCTCACCGCCGGTGGCGGTGCGCAGCGAGCCCCAGATGCGGACCTTCACCATGGCCTAGCCCCGCGCCAGGATCGCCTTGAGCACCCGCGGCGGCGACATCGGAAGTTCCGTCAGCCGCACCCCGGCCGCGCGCGACACCGCGTTGGCGATCGCTGCCAGCGGCGGCACGATGGGCGTCTCGCCGACGCCGCGGACGCCGTAGGGATGGCCTGGGTTCGGGATCTCCAGGATTACCGTGTCGATCTCCGGCAGGTCGGACGCGACCGGCACCCGGTAGTCGAGGAAGCCGGGGTTCTGCAGCCGCCCGTCCGCGCCGTAGATATACTCCTCGTTCAGCGCCCAGCCGATGCCCTGCACCGCGCCGCCCTGCATCTGGCCCTCCACGTAGGAGGGATGCACGGCGCGGCCCGCGTCCTGGAACACCGTGTAGCGCAGAACCGTCGTGGACCCGGTGTCGGGGTCGACCTTCACGTCGACGAGATGCACGCCGAAGCTCACCCCCGCGCCGTCGGCGTTGACCTCGTGGTGCCCGGCGATCGGCCCGCCGGTGTTGGGCGAGGCCGCCGCGATCTCCGCGATCGTCATCGGCGCGAACCTGCCCGCGTTCGAGCCGGCCGGATGCACCGCACCATCCCTCCACTCGACCGCCTCGGGGTCGATGCCCCAGAGCCGGGCCACGCGCTCGCACATCTTGCGCTTGGCGTCGCGGGCGGCCTCGATCGTCGCGAGCCCGACCGAGAAGGTGACGCGGCTGCCGTCGGTCACGTCGCTGTGGCCGATCGAGGCGGTGTCGGCGACGATGGTGCGCACCTTCTCGTAGGGGATGCCCAGTTCCTCGGCCGCCATCAGGCTGATCGAAGCGCGCGACCCGCCGATGTCGGGGTTACCCTCGGTGATCGCCACCGTGCCGTCGAGGGCGAGGTTCATCGTCACGCAGGTGTTGCCGCCGAAGTTGAACCAGAAGCCGCAGGACAGGCCCCGGCCCTCGTTCGGCCCCAGCGGGGCGGTGTAGTGCGGATGGGCCTTCGCAGCCTCCAGGGTGGCCAGGAGCCCGATCTCGTCGAAGGTGGGCCCGTAGGCCGACCTCGTGCCCTTGCGCGCGGCATTGGCGATGCGCACGTCGAGCGGGTCGAGGCCCAGTTCCTTGCACAGTTCGTCGACGACGCTCTCGACGGCGTAGATCGCCTGCGGCGCGCCGGGGGCCCGGTAGGGGGCCTCCTTCGGCCGGTTCGTCATCGCGTTCCAGCCGAAGGTCCGCACCGCGTCGAGATCATAGGCCGCGAAGGCCGCCTGCGCCCCCATGTCGACCGTGGCGCAGGGGAAGGCGCCGCCCGAATAGCGCAGGTGCGCCTCGCCGGCGGTGATCCGTCCCGACCGCGTCATGCCGATCTTCACGTCGATCGAGGCGTGGACCGTGGGGCCGGTGGCGCGGAACACCTCCTCCCGGCTCATCACGGCCTTCACCGGCCGCCCGGTCTTGCGCGACAGCGCCAGCGCCACCGGCTCGACGAAGACGGTGGTCTTGCCGCCGAAGCCGCCGCCGATCTCCGACGCGGTGACGCGCAGCTGGCTGGAGTCGAGGCCGAGCAGGGCGGCGCAGGTCTCGCGCACCATGAAATGGCCCTGGGTGCAGCACCACAGGTCCGCGCGGCCGTCCGTGGTGACCGCGGCAAGGCAGGCGTGCGGCTCGATGTAGCCCTGGTGGGTCGCCGCCGTCCTGAAGCTGCGCTCGACGACCAGGTCGGCCCGGGCGAAGCCGGCGTCGAGGTCGCCGTGGCCGAACTCGCAGTGGCTGGTCACGTTGGCCGACATGCCGCCGGGCACGTTCTCGTAGCTCCGGCCCTCCTGCACCACCGGCGCGCCGGGCCGCATCGCCTCGTCGACGTCGATCACATGCGGCAGGACCTCGTAGTCGACCTTGACGAGCTTCAGCGCGGCCTTCGCGACCGCCGGGCTCACCGCGGCGACGGCGGCGACGGCATGGCCGTCGTAGAGGACCTTGTCCCGGGCCATGCAGTTGACGGAGACGTCGCGCAGCGCCTCGTCCTCCGGCAGGGAGAAGTCGGCGCCGGTCACCACCGCCTTCACCCCCTCCAGCGCCTCGGCGGCGGAGGTGTCGATCGAGCGGATCCGGGCATGGGCGTGCGGGCTGCGCAGCACCTTGGCCCAGAGCATGCCGGGCGCGGTCAGGTCGGCGCCGTACATCGCCCGTCCGGTGACCTTGTCGACCCCGTCGGGCCGGGCGGGGCGGGTTCCGACCTGCTTGAACTTGCGGTCGATTCTCTCGTAGCGGGTCATCTCGCGTCCCCCCTCATCTCGGCCGCGGCCGATTTCACCGCGCGGATGATCTTGTCGTATCCGGTGCACCGGCAGAGGTTGCCGGCCAGCCAGTAGCGGACTTCCTCGTCGGTCGGGTCCGGGTTCCGGTCCAGCAGCGCCTTGGCCGCGACCAAAATGCCCGGCGTGCACACGCCGCACTGCAAGGCCGCCTCGTCGATGAAGTGGCGCTGCAGCGGGTGCAGGCGCTCGCCCTGGGCCAGCCCCTCGACCGTGCTGATCTCGGCGCCCTCGGCCTCCGCGGCGAGCACCAGGCAGGCGCAGACGACGCGGCCGTCGAGCATCACCGAGCAGGCGCCGCAGTCGCCGCTGCCGCAGCCTTCCTTGGCGCCGGTCAGCCCGAGCCGATCGCGCAGCGTGTCGAGCAGGGTCTCGTCGGGCGCGCAGAGGAACTCCACGGCGTCGCCGTTGACGGTGGCGGAAACGGGTATGGTCTTCATGTCCGGCCCCCGGCGCGGTTGAAGGCGATCAGGGCGGCCCGCCGTGCGAGCACGCCGGCCACGTGGATGCGGAACTCCACCGTTCCGCGCTTGTCGTCGATGGGGGAGCAGGCGGCGCGGCAGGCGACGGTCATCGCGTCGAGCGCGCCGTCGTCCATGCGGCTGCCGACCAGCGCCTCGCCCGCGGCCTCGACCAGCCGCACCGTCGGGGCGACGGCGCCGAGCGCCACCTGCGCCTTCGCCACGCTGCCGTCCCCGGCCAGCGTCACGTTCACCGCGGCCGAGGCGACGGCGATGTCCATCTCCGTGCGCGGGATGAAGCGCAGGTAGGCATCGGCCGCATGCGGCGGCCGCGCCGGCAGGAACAGCGAGACGACGAATTCGTCGGGGGCCAGCGTCGTCCGGCCGGGGCCGGCGAGGATGTCCACCACCGGGCAGTCGCGGACGCCGCCCGGACCGGCGATCCGCGCCGTGGCGCCCGCGGCGACGAGGCCGGGCACGCTGTCGGCGGCGGGAGAGCCGTTGCAGAGGTTGCCGGCGATCGTCGCGCGGCCCTGCACCTGGGTCGACCCGATCAGGTTCGCCGCCTCGACGATGCCGGGCCACGCCGCGCAGAGCGCCGCATGCTCGCCCATCGCAGCGCAGGGGACGGCGGCGCCGATGCGGAACCCGCCATCCTCCGCCACGATCTCGCGCGTCCCGGCGATGCGCTTGATGTCGACCACCAGCGCGGGCTCCGCCACCCCCGACCGCATCTGTACGATCAGGTCGGTCCCTCCGGCGAGCACGCGCGCCGGGGCGGGCGCCCCGTGCAGCAGGCGCGCGGCCTCTTCGACTGTTTGCGGTGCTTCGTATCGCATGCGGTGACGTTCCTCCGAGTCGTCGCTCCTGACCATAGCCAGACCGTATCCGTCCCGGCGGCAACGTCAAAGGGGGTCGGGAACGTGTCGTATCGCCAAACGCAGATCTCTCGTCGGGGTGCGATGCGAAAAGTGGATCCGGTCCCCGCGGACAGCGTCGGTGTCCGCCCGGCGGCGAAACAAATCCGCAGGGGAATGCATTGAGCCGGAAACAGGGTTTGCCGGCCGGCCTGGTTGTGCCCCGGGCGCAACAGCGCAGATTTCCGCGTGAGGCCGCAGCGGTGGTCCCTTGTCGCGGCCGGCGCCATCACCACTTGCGCTCCGCTCTGACGCAAGCTCCGGAGTTCACACGGGATGATGACCACATACCTCGCGCTCGTCGGCGGCCTTGTCCTGCTCGTCGTCGGCGGAGAACTGCTCGTCCGCGGCGCCGTGCGGGTGGCGGCGCATCTCGGCGTCTCTCCCCTGGTCATCGGCCTCACCCTCGTCGGGTTCGGCACCTCGACCCCGGAACTCGTCACCTCCGTCCAGGCCGCGCTCGGCGGCTCGCCCGGCATCGCCTACGGCAACATCGTCGGCTCCAACATCGCCAACATCCTGCTCATCCTCGGCATCTCCGCCCTGATCCTGCCGATCGCGGTGCAATCCGCCGCGCTGAAGCGGGACGGGCTGGTGATGGTCGCCGTGGCCGGCGTCTTCGCCGTCGTGGCGGGGGCCACCGAGCCCGGCCGCGTCGTCGGCGTCGTCTTCGTCGCGGCGCTGGCCGCCTACGTCTACCTCGCCTTCCGGCAGGAGAAGGTGGCCGCGCCCGGCGGACATGGCGCGGCGTTCGACAAGAGCCTCGCCGCCCAGGAGGCCGATGCCGCGCTCGTGCCCGAGGCGGCCCCCGCGGGGTCGATCCTCGTCCCGGTCGCCATCGCGGTGGCCGGCCTCGCGATCGTGGTCGGCGGCGGCTGGCTGCTGGTGGATGGGGCCGTGGGTCTCGCCCGCGCCTTCGGCATCTCGGAGACGGTGATCGGCCTCACCATCGTCGCGGTCGGCACCTCGATGCCCGAACTCGTCACCTCGGTCATGGCGGCGATCCGCAAGGAGAGCGACGTCGCCTTCGGCAACATCATCGGCTCCAACATCTACAACATCCTCGGCATCGGCGGGGTGACGGCGCTGATCGCCCCGACGGCGGTGCCGGGCGAGATCGTCACCTTCGACAGTCCGGTGATGATCGCCGTCTCGCTGCTGGTGGTGGCCTTCGCCTGGACCGGCTTCAGGATCAGTCGCCGCGAGGGCGCGGCCCTGGTCGCCGGCTACGCCGCCTACGTCTGGTGGATCTGGCCCTGAGGCGCCGCGAAACATTCGGACCGGCGACCGGCCGGCGCCCCTTGGCCATTCGGCCGCGACGGCCCATCTGACGGAAATGCAGTCGACCCTCGCCTTCGAACGACCCAGGACCCTGTCCGCGCCGCCGTCCGGGGATCCCGTCGCCCGGCGGGTCGGGGTCGAGATCGAGTTCTCGGGCCTTTCGCCGGAGACCGCGGCGGCCGCCCTGGCGCGGGACCTCGGCGGCCGGGTCGAGGCCGAGGACGCCAACGCCTGCCGGATCCATGGCAGCGTCCTCGGCGACCTCGCGGTCGAGATGGACCTGAGACACCTCCATCCCGGCCGGCACCCGGACATCGGATGGCGGCTCGGGCCGCGGCTCGAGCGGCTGGCCGGGCGGCTCCTCTCGCCGTTCGTCCCCTGCGAACTCGTAACGGCGCCGTTGCCCATGTGGATGCTTCCCGAGGTCGACGGGGCCGTCGCGGCCCTCCGCGCGGCGGGCGCGACCGGGCGTGGCGCCAACCCGGTGCAGTCGCTCGGGCTGCACTTCAACATCGACCCGCCCTCGCTCGAGGCGAGGACGCTGACGGCCTACCTCAAGGCGTACGTCGACCTGGAGGACGAACTTGCCGCCCGCGTCACCGGCGGGGACGCGCGTCTTTCTCGCGCGCTGCCGCCGCGCTTTCCGGACGCCTACCGGCGCATGGTCCTCGATCCGGGCTACTGGCCGGACCTCGGGCGGCTGGCCGGCGACTACCTGTCGGCGAACCCGACGCGCAGACGGGGCCTCGACCTGCTTCCGGTGCTCGCCTTCCTCGTGCCGGGCGAGGTACGATCGCGGGTGCCGAAGGAGAAGATCGGGCCGCGCGCGGCCCTCCACTACCGCCTGCCCTACGCCTTCGTCAGCGAGCCGGGCTGGACTCCCATGCAGGCCTGGTCGGAATGGATGCGGGTGGACCGCGCCGCCGAGGCGCTGCTCGGAAACGAGGCTCCGAAGCGCTCCGCTTCCTGACCGGGGCGGGGCCGGCGGGGCTCCCGCGATCCGGCGGGACGGCGCCCGCTTTCCAGTGTGCCATCGGCAGATCTCGTTTTTGCTCCTTGGCTTGCGGGCTGCGGAGGATGATCCGGAGAGGTGGCCGGGCACGTTCGAGATTGCGGCGATGCTGGAGCAACAGCGCATCTCGCGGATGCGGAATGCCTCCCGCGACCTGATGCACAGCCTGCTGGCCTCGCTCGGCGGCACGGGCGGCCGCGTTCCCCGTGCCCGCGGCGGCCGACCGATCGAAAAAAATGTATTTACAAGCCGGCCAAATGTTTCTCCACTCGGTGCCTCACGCAATCGGGGCGACGCCGTTCGATGATCCTCGCTCAGCCATTTCCGGATCATCAGGCGGGCGGAGCGCCCGATGTCCTCCCGGTGGCCGAACTGCGGGGCGTCTCCAAGCGGTTCGGGGAGATCGTCGCGGCGCGTGACCTCGACCTCCGGATCGCCCCCGGCGAGTTCCTCTCCTTCCTCGGCCCGTCGGGCTGCGGCAAGACCACGGCCCTCAGGATGCTGGCCGGGTTCGAGACGCCCACCAGCGGCGAGGTCCTGATCGACGGCGAGGTGGTCAACGGGCTGGAGCCCTATCGCCGCCCCGTCAACATGGTCTTCCAGAGCTATGCGCTCTTCCCGCACCTGAACGTGGCCGACAACATCGGCTACGGCCTCAGGCAGCGGCGACCGCGCCTCGACCGGCGCGAGATCGAGGGCAGGATCGCCCGCTCGCTGGAGATCGTCCGGCTGTCCGGCTTCGAGACGCGCCGCACCTTCGAGATGTCCGGCGGCCAGCAGCAGCGGGTGGCCCTGGCGCGCGCCATCGTCAACGAGCCCAAGCTCCTGCTGCTCGACGAGCCCCTCGCGGCGCTCGACCGCAAGCTCCGCAAGGAGATGCAGATCGAGCTGCAGGACCTGCAGCGCCAGCTCGGCATCACCTTCGTCCTCGTCACCCACGACCAGGAGGAGGCGCTGTCGCTGAGCGACCGGATCTGCGTCATGCGCGCCGGCCGGATCGTCCAGGTCGGCACGCCGCAGGACCTCTACGACAATCCCGCCTCCCGCTACGTCGCCGACTTCGTCGGCACGTCCAACTTCCTTGAGGGACGTGTCCAGGCGGTCCGCCACGGGCGGGCGGCGATCGAGATGGCCGGGGGCCTGCGCTTCGAGGGCCGCGCCACGGAGGGGCTCGGCCCGGGCCAGGACGCCTGCCTCAGCATCCGGCCCGAGCAGATCCGCATTCAGCGGCAGATGGAGGCCGGCGCCATCGAGGTGTCGGTGCAGAACCGGATCTTCCTCGGCGAGCACACGGAGTACCTCGTGCGCCAGCCGGTGCTGGGCAACGTCATCGTGCTGGCGCCGCGGCAGGCCGAAGCGGGGGCGGCGAGCTTCGAGGTGGGTGCGAGCGCCTGGATCAGCTGGCGCGAGGACGCCGGGCTGGTTCTGAAACGCGACTGAACGGAAACGACAACAACAAGGGAGCGGAAAATGGACAGGAACGACATCATCAGCAAGCGCAGGTTCATCGAGGAGCTGATGCGCTATCGGAAGGGCTCGGTGACCCGCAGGCACTTCCTCGGCGTGACCGGCCTCGGCACGGCCGCGGCCGTGCTCGGCGCTGCGGTTCCGGGCCTGCGCCCGCGCCCGGCCTTCGCCCAGGGCGACATCGGCGACCGGGTCGTGCTCGCCACCTGGCCGAACTACCACGATGCGCAGAACTTCGAGATGTTCACCGGCGAGACCGGCGCCTTCGTCCAGGTCAACGTGTTCGGCTCGAACGAGGAGATGCTGGCCAAGCTGCAGGCGGGCGGCAGCGGCTGGGACGTCTTCGTGCCCACCAACTACACCATTACCACCTACGTCTCCGAGGACCTGATCGAGCCGCTCGACGTCGCCAAGCTGCCGAACTACGACGCGGGCGCCTTCGACCCCCGCTTCTCGGACGCGGGCACCGTCGACGGGGTGCTCTACGCCGTTCCCAAGAACTGGGGCACCACCGGCTTCGCGGTGAACACCTCGCACGATGGCGGCACGCCGCTGACGAGCTGGAAGGACTTCTTCGACCGGACCAAGGACGATTTCTCCGGCCGGACCATGGTGCACGACTATCAGCTGACCACGATCGGCAACGCCCTCAAGTACTTCGGCTACTCGTTCAACTCCGTCGACCCGGCCGAGCTTGCCGACGCGGAGCGGCTGCTGATCGAGGTCAAGCCGCACCTCTTCGCCATCTCGTCGGACTACCAGCCGTCGATGCGCAGCGGCGACGCCTGGCTGACCATGTGCTGGACCGGCGACGGCAAGCAGCTCAACAAGGACATCCCGGAGATCGCCTTCGTCCTCGGCAAGGAAGGCGGCGAGATCTGGAGCGACTACTACGCCATCCCGAAGGGGGCGCCGCACCGCGACGCCGCCTACGCGCTGATCAACTTCCTGCTCGACCCGGAGGTCAACGCGCGCGAGGTGCTGGCGCACGGCTATCCGGTCGCGGACAGCCGCACCAACGCGCTCCTGCCCAAGGAGATCCTGGAAGATCCGATCCTCTACCCGGCGCAGGAACTCCTCGACGCGCTCGAGTTCGGTGCGGCGGCGACGCTCACCGACCCGAACCGCGCCGAGCTCCTGGCGCGCTTCAAGTCGGCGTAGGCGATGGACCGGGGGCGGCGGATGACCCAGCGCGAGCGGAACTGGCTGCTCGTCGCCCCGGCGGCGGCCTGGTTCGTGGTCATGCTGGTGCTGCCCCTCGGTTTCATCTTCGTGTTCAGCTTCGGAGAGCGGGGGCCGGCCGGCGGCTACGTCCCCGCCTTCACCCTCGAGCAGTACGCGAACCTGCCCTCGCGGCTGGCCGCCTTCCAGAACACGATGATCCTGGCGCCCCTCGGGACGCTGGCGGCGATGGTCATCGCCTATCCGCTGGCCTACCAGCTGGCGGTGCGCACGGACCCGCGGTGGCGGACGATCCTCCTCGTGCTGGTCATCGTGCCGTTCTGGACGAGCATCCTGATCCGCAGCTACGCGTGGATCTTCATCCTCGGCGGACGAGGGATCCCGGCGCTGCTGGAGGCCGTCGGGCTGGAGGGGGTGCGCCTCATCAACACGCCCTTCGCCGTGCTGGTCGGCATCGTCTACGGCTACCTTCCGCTGATGGTCTTCCCGATCTACGTGAGCCTCGACCGGCTCGACAAGCGGCTGCTCGAAGCCTCCTCCGACCTCGGCGCCCGCCCGCTGGCGACGTTCCGGCAGGTGACGCTGCCGCTGTCGATCCCCGGCGTGGCGACGGGCTGCATGCTGGTGTTCATCCTGCTGATGGGCGAGTTCCTGATCCCGGCGCTGCTCGGCGGCGGCAAGGTCTTCTTCGTCGGCAACGCCCTGGTCGATCTCTTCCTGCAGTCCCGCAACTGGGCCTTCGGCTCGGCGGTCGCGGTCACGCTCATCGTCGTGATGCTGGTGACGGTCACGGTCTATATGCGTCTGGTTTCCCGGCTGAAAACCGGGCCGGACGACGCCGCCGTCATGTGAGCGAGCAAGATGCGCGCCTATTCGATCCTGATCTATCTTTTCCTCTATGCGCCGATCGCGATCATCGCGCTCTTCAGCTTCAACGCGGGTCGGCACGCCAGCGAGTTCCAGGGCTTCTCGCTGCAGTGGTACGGCAGGGCGTTCGCGAACCCCTTCGTCATGGACGCCCTCCAGACGAGCCTCGTGGTCGCGTTCGTCTCCGCCGTGCTGGCGAGCGTGCTCGGCACGCTCGCGGCCGTGGGCCTCCAGGGCATCCGCGGACCGGCCCGGACCATCTTCGACGCGATCATCTACATCGCCGTGATGATCCCGGGGATCGTGATCGGCATCGCCACCCTCATCGCCCTGGTCACCGTGTTCGACGGGATCAATCCCTGGCTCGCCTCGGTCTGGCCCGAGGGGGCCGAGCCGCCGGCCCTGTCGATGGGAATGGGGTCGCTGGTGGCGGCCCATACGATGTTCACGATGGCTCTCGTGATCATCATCGTCCGTGCCCGTCTCGCCAGCCTCGAGGCATCGCTGGCGGAGGCCTCGGCCGACCTCTACGCGACGCCCTTCGGCACCTTCCGGCAGGTCACGCTGCCGCTGATCGCACCGGCGGTCCTGGCCGGGTTCCTGCTGAGCTTCACGTTCAGCTTCGACGACTTCATCATCGCCTTCTTCGTGGCGGGGTCGGAGACCACGCTGCCCATCTACATCTTCTCCTCGATCCGCCGCGGGATCACGCCGGAGATCAACGTGATCGGCACGATGGTCATGGTGGCCTCGCTGGTCGTCCTGGTCGCGGCCCAGCTGATCCTCCAGCGGGGTGTGCGGCGGTGACATCGGACAAACGACGAGGTGCATCCATGCTGCTGGAGAACAAAGTCGCGTTCGTCACCGGCGCCGCGTCCGGGATCGGCGCCGCCGGCGCAAGGGCGATGGCGCGCGAGGGCGCGCTGGTGGTGGTGACCGACCGGGACGGCGCCGGCGCCGAGGCGGTGGCGCGGAGCATCCTGGACGACGGCGGCCGGGCGGAGGCGATGGCGCTCGACGTCACCGACGACGCGCGGCTGCGGGAGGCGATCGCGAGGGCCGCCGGGCGCCACGGCCGGCTCGACGTCCTCCACAGCCATGCCGGCATCCAGATCGAGGGCAAGCTGGAGCAGGTGTCGGCCGAGGACATGGACGCCTCGTGGAGGCTGAACGTGCGGTCCCACTTCGTCGCCGCGCAGGCCGCGCTCGCCCCGATGCGCCGGCAGGGCGGGGGGAGCGTGATCATCACCTCCTCCAACTCCGGGGTGCAATACGATCGCGAGATGATCGCCTACTGCACCACCAAGCACGCGGTGCTGGCGATGACACGGCAGATGGCGGCGGACTACGCGGGGGAGAACATCCGCTTCAACGCGCTGTGCCCGGGGTTCATCGACACCCCCTTCAACAAGGGATTCGAGATCCAGATGGGCGGCCGCGCGCGGCTCGAGGACTACATCGCGACGGCGATTCCCATGAAGCGCTTCGGAACCGTCGAGGAGATCGCCGACGGCATCGTGTTCCTGGCGTCCGACAGGTCCTCCTTCATGACCGGGCACGCGCTTGTGATCGACGGAGGGGAGTGCATCTAGCCGGCCTCGAGTCCGGCGGCTGCCGTGCGTCCGGCGGACCTGCTGCCGCTGCAGGACGACCCGGCCGCCGCCGGGAACGCTCAGTCCAGCCCGGCCTTGCGCAGTCCCTCCACGTAGATGTCCAACTGGGCCGGGTCGCTCAGGTAGAACAGGCGCTCGCGGACGAAGGCCGAGGCGATGCCCGGCCGCAGCGACCTGAGTTCCTCCACCGCCCGGGCCGCCCGCTCCCGGTCGCCGAGGTGGCCGAGGGCGGCGGCCTTCACCGCCTTCGATGCGTCCGGCTGTCCCGCGCCGTCGATGCCGCCTGACGGCAGCCCGGAGGTCCGCCGCCGCCGGAGTGCCTGATCCCGTCCCGGGACGGGGCGGCCTCGTCCCTCCTCGACGGCCGTCGTTCGCGGCCGCGCTGCCGCCCTGGCGGGGGCGTCCCGTCGGGGACCCTCGGGTGCGTCGGCCGGCGGCGCGGCCTATCCTTGCCTTCGATCCCCACATCGGAGGTGCAGCCAGTGAAGATCGCGTGTCATTGCCGTCGTTGCGGCATCGTCTTCGAGGTGGTGTCCGCGCCCCGCCGGGAGGAGGCTTTCCAGCAGATCGAGGCCGATCTCGAGGAAGGCGGCCGGCGGTGCCCCGAGTGCGGCAGTCCCGGGTTCGACCTGGTCGGCATCGGCGAGCGCGGCGAGCGGTCCTTCGTCTCGACGCACGGGCAGCCGGACTGATCCGGCGGCTGGTCTCCGGGCCTTACGCTCGGTCCGCAACCGAACCTTTCCGGCCGGCGGCGCAACCGCGGGGCGTCCGGGATGTTGCCGACCCGACGCCGCCGCGTGGCGGCGCCACGGACCCGAGACGAGGAGGACGGCGGATGATCTCCACCAAGGTTCACGGGATTCTCGACTATCTCGTCGGCATCCTGCTCATCGCCGCGCCCTGGCTGTTCGGCTTCGCCGACGCCGGGGCCGCCGCCTGGGTGCCGATCATCCTCGGCGTCGGCCTCATCCTGTACAGCCTGGTGACCCGCTACGAATGGGGCGTGGTCGGGCTGATCCCGATGCCCGTCCACCTGGTGCTGGACGCGGCCAGCGGGGTGTTCCTGGCGGTGTCGCCGTGGCTGTTCGGCTTCGCCGACCTCGTGTTCTGGCCGCATGTGGCGGTCGGCGTCCTCGAGATCGGCGCCGCGGCCATGACGAACAGGCACGCGCCGGTCGAGGCTCGCGCCTGAGCGACCCGGCCCGGCCCGCCCGGCCGGGGGTCAGGCCGGGCCGGCGGAGGAGACGGGTCGCGGGTGGTCCGTCGCAGCGACGTAGCTGCCGCAACTCGCTTCCTCCAGGCCCGTCCTGTCGAGCACGCGGATGTTGGCCCGGGTCGCCTTGATCACGCCGGTGGATTCGAGCAGGTGGACCGCCTCGGTGACCCGCGGCCGTCGGGTGCCGAGCATCTCGGCGAGCGAGGCGTGCGTGAGCGCGAGGTCGGTCCGGCCGATCCGGTCGAGGCACATCAGCAGGAGGCGGGCCACCCGGCACTCGAGCGTGTGGCGCGCAGCCGCGACCCCGGTAGCGGAGGCCTGCAGGTAGAGGGCGTGGCAATGGGCGAACGCGGCGGCGCGCGCACCGCCGTCCGCCTCCAGCACCTCGGCCACCGCGGCGACCGGAACCCGGAGCGCCCGCCCGCCGATCCGGGCCATTGACGTCTGCGCGGACCCGACGGCGCCGGCGGCCGCCGCGAGGTCCGTCGCGCCCTCGGGCCCGACCAGGGCCGCCGTCGCCCGGCCGCCGCGGCCGTCGCGAGCGTCGAGGGAGCAGATCCCGTCGAGCACGAAGTGGATCCGCGTGACCGGCATGCCCGGCCCGGACAGCACCTGGCCGGCGGACAGTTCGACCGTCTCGGCGGCCGCGAGGAGGCGCTCGCGGGCCGCCGCGGGCATGGCCGCCAGCAGTCCGTTCGCCGGCCTCGCCGACGGATCCGGACGCTCCGGGCCGTTCCAGACGGGCAGCTTCCTCAGGAGTTCGCGCCGGTCGACCGGCTTCTGGCAGAGCGGAACGTCGCTGAACTCGCTGGGAATCTCGACCGCCTCGTAGCCCGTCGCGAACAGCATCGGCACCCCGCGCCGGCGCAGTTCGTGGGCGATCGGAAACACCATGTTGCCGTAGATGTTGATGTCGAGCACCGCCGCGTCGATCCGCCCCGCGGACTCGATCAGGCGCAGCGCCGAGCCGAGGTCGCCGACCGGGCCGAGAACCTCGGCCCCCTGCTCCTCGAGCAGGCGCTCGTATTCGGTCGCGATGTGGAACTCGTCCTCGACGACGAGGAGCCTCTTTCCCCGCATGGACCCACAGGGCGGTTGCATCACGCTGCCTCCCGACCGGCTCGGCCCCCGCCGCCGGTCCAGACTAACGCGAGTTGTGCCGCACGTCGCCATTTTCCGACCACTGGCGCCTCCGCCCCGTCGCACGGCGATGGCCTGCCCGCCGGCCCAGCGAAGCCGGGGAACGTCATCGGACAGGAGGCCTGCCGGGATCAGCGCCGCCGCTTGACCACGGCGCGAACCGCTCCGGCCGAGCGGACCGGCGGCTCGCGGCGGCTCTGGCGAAAGGCCGGCGGCAACGGCTCGCCGTCGCCGTCAACGGCGAAGGCGAAGGGAATGCCGCGGAAGGCGAGCGCATGGGCCAGCGGGTAGATGGTCGCGCCGACCCGGGTGTCGAGCAGCGCCGCGTCGGGGTGTTCGGAGCCGAGGATCGCAAGACCCGCCCGAGGGTCCGAAACCGGACCCAGCACGCGCGCCCCGGCCTCTTCGAGGTCGTGCTTGATCAGCGCTGCCGACGGCTCGGCTCCGGCAACGAGAACGCTCAGGCCCCCCAGGGGTTTGCGGTTGCGGCTCATCCCGGTCCAGTCTCCAGGCGTCATCCGGGCGCCCGATCCGTGGCGGCCGCCCCCGGCCAAGCGAAAAGGGGCAGGTGGCCCGACGTCCGGGCCCGCGGGCACTGGACGTCCATGAACTCCGTCGCGCGGCCGGGCCGCGGAACGTGGGTGAGCCTCTACTTTCGCCGCGTGGCATCGCCCGGTCGAGCCTCGGTTCCCGACCGGACCCAGCGCCCTCGAGGCGACGCCCCGAAGAGCGCCCCTTCGGCGGGCGGACACCCGACGGGGCGGGCCGGACGCCGTCAGGCGGCGGACGAGGAGGACGCGAGTTCCTGGACCATGCGGCCGACCGCGGCGTGGTCGATCTTGCCCGTTCCGAGGAGGGGCATCTTCGCGACGGTCAGCACCTGGGCAGGCATCGTCAGTTCCGTCGCGCCGCGGCTGCGGGCGAAGGCGACGAAGGCCTCGCGGGTCGCGTCCGGCGCGTCGGTGACGAGGATCAGCCGCTCGCCCTTGCGCGCGTCCGGCACGCTCGCCACAGCCGACTGGCGGTCCTTCCAGAGATCCGAGGCGAGCGCCTCGACGGCGGCCAGCGAGACCATCTCGCCGCCGATCTTGGCGAAGCGCTTGGCCCGGCCGCGGATGGTGATGAAGCCCTCCGCGTCGATCGAGACGATGTCGCCGGTGTCGTGCCAGCCCTCGGGCGGCGGCTCGAGCAGGCCGGGGGCGCTCGCCCGCATGTAGCCGAGCATCACGTTGGGCCCGCGGACGTGCAGCCGGCCCGCGCCCTCGATGCCGGGGACCGGCTCGAGCTTCGCCTGCATGCCGGGCATCAGCCGCCCGACGGTGCCGAAGCGGTTGTGCATCGGCGTGTTGATCGCCAGCACCGGCGCCGTCTCGGTGACGCCGTAGCCCTCGAGGATGCGGACGCCGAACTTCTCCAGGTAGGTGCGGCGCGTCGTCTCCTTCACCGGCTCGGCGCCGGCGAGCACGTAGCGCAGCGACCGGAAGTCGTATGGGTGGGCGGCCCGGGCGTAGCCGGCGAGGAAGGTGTCGGTGCCGAAGAGGATCGTCGCGTTGGTGGAGTACACCAGCTCGGGCACCACCCGGTAGTGCAGCGGCGTCGGGTAGAGGTAGACGGGGACGCCGGAGACCAGCGGCAGCACGAAGCCCACCGTCAGCCCGAAGGAATGGAACATCGGCAGCACGTTGAAGACCTTGTCCTGCCGGCCGAAGTCGATCCGCGCCGCGGCCTGGGCGGCGTTGGAGAGCATGTTGCGGTGGGAGAGGACGACGGCCTTCGGCGCCCCTTCGGACCCGGAGGTGAAGAGGATCGCGGCCGGGTCGTCCGGCGAGCCGGGCACGCGGCCGCGGCCGCCCCGCAGGAGCGCCGCCAGCCGGCGGAGCCGGCCGATGCGGCCGCCGATGTCCTCGAGGTAGACGATGCGGATCCCGTCCAGCGAGGCGACCAGCGGCTCCAGCCGGCCCTTCTCGACGAAGGCGCGCGAGGTCACGATCGTGTCGGCCTTCACAGACGCCAGGCCCGAGCGGATGTTGGCGGCGCCGGCGGTGAAGTTCACCATCGCCGGCACCCGCCCGGCCGACATCAGCCCCAGCACGGTCGCCCCGGTCGCGTCGGCGTTCGGGAGCATCACCCCGACCGCGCCGCCGGCGGGCGCGAGGCCCTCGAACTCGCGCCCGAGCACGTCGGCCCCGGCGAGGAGCCGGCGGTAGCTCATCGCGCCGGCCACCGGATCCTCGACGGCGGTGCGGGACCGGCCGTGCACGCGGGCCGCGTCGGCGACGGCCTGCGGGATCGTCCGGGCCGTGTCGAAGGTCCGGAAGACGAGGTCGGACATGATCTGGTAGAGCGCGTTGCCGGCGGCGATGCGCCGGTACTTGCCGCGGAGCGCGGGATCGACGTCGAGGTGCACCGGCTCGAGCACGGTCACCCGCACCTTGGGGAACAGCCGCCGGCGGACCTGGCCGCGCTTCAGCCGGGTGAACGGGGTCGCCTCGAGGCCGTCGATCTTGACGGGGACGACCATCACCTCGGCCTTGTCGGCGATCAGCGCCGCGCCGTCGTAGACCTTCATCAGGCTGCCGGTGACGGTGAGGCGGCCCTCGGGGAAGATCACCAGCGTCTCGCCGGACCGCACCGCCTGGATCAGCGTCCTCGTCGCCATCGGCCGGGTCGGGTCGAGCGGCATCGCCCGGGTGAAGCTGAGGAACGGGCGCACCCACCAGCGCTGCGCGATGCCGTGGTCGATGGCGAACACCGGGTCGCGGTCGAGCAGCGACAGCGCCAGCGCGGCGTCGAGGAAGCTCACGTGGTTGAGGGCGATGATGCAGTTCGGCCCCGCCCTGGCGACGTTGTCGAGCCCGCGCACCTCCATCCGGAACACCGCCCGGAAGAGGATCGAGATCGCGTCCATGAAGGCGTTGGTCGGCAGCGTCGCGGCGATCAGCGCGGCGGCGACGAGGTTGCCGGCGGCGAGGGCGGCGAACAGCAGGGACGGCCCGTGCCCCGCCGCCTGCAGCGCGGCGAGGGCGGCGGAGCCGGCCACCATCGTCGCCGCCGAGACCACCGCGGCGGCCGCCACCGCCCGCGCCCGGCTCTCGGCCGGCGCCCAGGCCTGCAGCGCCGCGAAGGACGGGACGATCAGGAGGCCGGCGGCGGCGGCGAGCCCGAAGAGGTCGACCGCCGCCCGCCAGGCCTCGCTCCTGGCGAAGAATTCCGCGACGGAGAGCCCGAGCCTCGACGGCTCGACCGCGGCGGCGCCGAGGGCGAGGTCGGCGGAGAACACCGCCATCAGGGCGGTGCCGATCACGCAGGGAAGCAGCACGATCCGGCCCGCGGACATCAGCGCCGCCAGCGCCGAGCCGAGCGCGATCGCCACCGCGAACACCGCGAGGAAGACGGTGACGACCGCGTCGCCGCCGCCGAGATGCAGCTTCACATAGCCCGGCATCAGCGCCAGCATCACCGCGCCGACCATCCAGAACCAGCCGCCATAGAGCGCCATCAGCCAGAGCCGGCGGTCCTTCCGCACCACGCCGACGAGGCCGAAGGTGGAGCGCAGGAGGTTCCAGTCGGGCCTGAGCCCCGGCGCCGCCGCCACGGTGGAGGGAATGGCGAGGCTCGTCAGGAAGCAGAGCCCGGAGAAGAGGGCGACGAGCACGGCGTAGGAGGCAGGGTCCGCCCCCGCGTCGGAGGCAAGCCCGGCGAGGATGCCGCCGCCGAGGATGGCGAGGAAGGTCGCTCCCTCGACGAGGGCGTTGCCGGCGGGAAGCTCCGACCGGGCGAGATGGTCCGGAAGGATGGCGTATTTCACCGGGCCGAACAGCGCGGCCACCACCCCGTAGAGCAGCAGGGCCGCCATCAGCACGGGCATGGAGTGGGCAAGGAACCCCGCCACCGCGACGGCGGCGGCGCCGAGCTCGGCGAGCTTCAGCCGCCGCACCAGCAGCGCCTTGTCGAGCCGGTCGGCGAGCTCGCCGCCGAGCGCCGAGACGATGAAGAAGGGCGCGATGAAGACGGCGCCGGCGATCGCCACCATGCCGCCGTCCCCCTCGCCGCCGACCCCCGCGAGGATCAGGAAGACGATCGCCGTCTTCAGGAGGTTGTCGGCGAACGCCGAGAAGAACTGCGTCCAGAACAGCGGCGCGAAACGGCGGGATTTGAGCAGTTCGAACATCGGGCACTCCTGGCCGGGCTTCGGCCGTTGGCCAAGCATACTCCGGATGCCTGTTCGATCCGTTGACGCGGTTTTCAGCCGCCCCGCCGTCTCCGCCCTCCCTTCTCCCCCCGGGGAGAAGGTGCCCCGAAGGGGCGGATGAGGGGGCCCCCGGCCGGGCGGTCCCCTCGAGCGCCGTCTCCCTCAGCCTCCCCCGAGCAGCCGGTCCCGGATCTCCGACACCGCGTTCTCGTGGGCCGCGAAGCCCTCGTAGCGCGCCAGCGTGCGGGCGTGACGGGCAAGTTCCGGGTAGGCGGGGGCGGTGACGTAGCCGACCGAGGAGCGCTTGAGGAAGTCGGTCACCGACAGCGGGCCGAAGGTGCGCGCCCAGCCGGAGGTGGGCAGCACGCAGTTGGGCCCGAGCACGAAGTTGCCGAGGGTGATCGGCGTGTGCGGCCCCATCAGCACCTCCGCCGCGTTGACGAAGTGGCCGAGGTGGCGGAAGGGGTCGGCGGAGAGCACCTCGAGGTGCTCGGGCGCGTAGTCGTTGACGAAGGCGTAGGACTCCTCCACCGACCTCGTCAGCACGACGCCGCCGCGCGGGCCGGTGAGCA
Source organism: Pleomorphomonas sp. (assembly GCA_041687675.1). GTDB lineage: Bacteria > Pseudomonadota > Alphaproteobacteria > Rhizobiales > Pleomorphomonadaceae > JAWLBM01. Next base: position 138,891 of record JAWLBM010000004.1, read on the forward strand.
CCGCGCGGGAGAAGGACACCCGCTGCTCGGGCATCTCCGCCCACCAGCCGGGCAGGGCGGCCATCGCCGCCTCGGCGACCTCGCGCACGTGGGTGACCAGGTAGGCCGAGGAATCCGGGCCGTGCTCCGCCTCGATCAGCAGGTCGAGGGCGGCGAGGCGTCCGTCGGCGGTCTCGTCGGCGAAGACGATGGACTCCGACGGGCCGGCCGGCGTGCCGGTGTCGATCACCCCGGCGAGGAGGCGCTTGGCCGCCACCACGAAGGGCGAGCCGGGACCGAGGATCTTCGCCGCCTTGCGGACCGTCTCCGTCCCGTAGGCGACCGCCGCCACGGCCTGGGCGCCGCCCACCTTGTAGACGGTCTCTACGCCGGCGACCTTCGCCGCGACCAGGGTCGCCGCGTCGACGGTGCCCTCCGGCGTCGGCGGCGTCACGATCGCCACCTCCGGCACCCCGGCGACCACCGCCGGGACGGAGGTCATCATCGTCACCGAGGGAAAGGCGCCCTTGCCGCGCGGCACGTAGAGCGCCACCGAGGGGATCGGGTGCCAGCGGTCGCCGGCGAAGGCGCCGGGGCGGATCTCCTTCAGCCACATCGGCTCCGGCCTCTGCTCCTCGTGGAAGCGGCGGATGTTGTCGACGGCGTATTCGATCGCGGCGATCACCTCCGGGTCCACCGCCCGGAAGGCGGCGTCGAACTCGGCCGGCGTGGCGCGGATCGCGTCCGCCGGCACGTCGGCGCCGTCGAGCTCGCGGGCATAGCGGACCAGCGCCGCGTCGCCGCCGGTGCGGACCGCCTCGACGATCGGGCGGACCTTGTCGATGAAGGCGGAGAGGTCGGCCTCGGCCCGGCGCAGCAGCGCGGCCCGGGCGTCGGCGTCGAGATCGGCGAGGACATGGAGGTTGCAGGGCGCGGACATGGGCGGGCTCACTTCGATTTCAGGACGACGTCGAGGCCGACCAGCCGGTCGAGCGCGGCGATGGCCAGCGCGGCGACGGCGATGAAGACCACCGAGATGGCGGCGAGGTCGGGGGTGATGATCGAGCGGATGGAGTTGTAGATCTGCACCGGCAGCGTGACCGTGCGGGCGTCGACCAGCAGCAGGCTGACGAGGAACTCGTTCAGCGCCAGGATGAACATCAGCAGCGAGCCGGTGATCACCCCGGGCATCACCGCCGGCAGGGTGACGAGGAAGAAGGTCTGCACGGGCGGCGCACCGCAGTTGGCGGCGGCGTTCTCCAGTTCGGGGTCGATCGCGTTGGCGCTGCCGGTCACCGCCCAGATCATGAAGGGGAGGTTGATCAGGCAGCAGGCGAGGCCGACCGGCCAGAGGCTGCCGAGGAGGCGCAGCTCGCCGAAGAGCAGCATCAGCCCGATGCCCGATCCGATCAGCGGGATGGTGAACGGCAGCAGCAGGTAGACCTGGACCGTCTTTGCGAAGCGGATCCGGTACTTGGCGAGCGCGATGCCGGCGAGCACGCCGGCCGGCAGGGCGATGGCCGTGCAGACGGTCGCCACCTGCAGCGAGCGCCAGAACGCCTGGCGCAGGTCGGACGCAGCCAGCACCTTGGCGTACCACTTGAGCGACAGCCCGTCCGGCGGGAAGACGATCAGGTTGCCGGCGGTGAAGGAGGCGCCGAGCACGACCAGCGTCGGCGCCGACATGGTGACGACGCAGAGGATCACCACCGTCCACAACACCGCCGATCGGGCGCGCGGAGACGTCATGGCGGCGTCTCCCGCCGCATGCCGAGCGTGCCGGTGCCGAGCAGGGCGAAGACGACCCCGGCGATGGTCGAGCCGAGGAGCACGAGGATCACCGCCAGCGCCGCGCCGAGGCCGGCGTCGGAGGTGCGGAAGAACTGGTCGTAGACCGCGTTGGCGATGAAGTCGTTGGTGCCGCCGCCGAGGATCGCCGGCATGGCGAAGTCGGTCAGCGACAGCGTCATCACCACGATGCCGGCGCCGACGACGCCGGGCCGGGCCATCGGGATCACCACATGGCGGAAGGTGCGGATCCAGTCGGCGCCGAGGCACTCGGCGGCGCGCTCCATCTCCTCCGGGATCGCGGTCAGCGCCGGCGCGAGCATCAGCACGGCGAAGGGCAGCATGTACTGGACGAGGCCGAACACCACGGCCGGGTAGTTGTAGATGAGGCGGTAGGGCCCGAGCCCGGCGAGGCCGAGGACCTCGTTCACGAAGCCCTGGTTGCCGAGGATGATCAGCCAGCCGTAGGCGCGCACCACCTGGCCGATGAAGAAGGGCAGGAACAGCGCGACCAGCAGCGTCTTGCGCAGGGCCGCCGAGGGGGTGCGCACCATCACATAGGCGTAGGGGAAGGCGAGGGCGACGGTCACCGCGGTCACGACCAGCGCCGCGCCGAGGCTGCGGCCCATGATCGCGAGGTAGGTCGGCTGCGTCAGCGCCTTGGCGTAGTTGGCAAGGTCCCGCTCCTCCGACAGGCGGTAGGTGGTGAAGTCCATCGTCCGGAAACTGGTGTCGAGGATCTCGACGATGCCCCAGGCGAGGAGGCCGACGAGCGCCAGCGCCGGGGCGAGGAACAGCCACGGGACCGCGCGCGCGAAGGAACGCGGCCACGCCCGTTCGGCCGTCGCCTCGAGGAGGTCGAAGGCGCGCCAGCTGAGCGGATAGGCGGTGGACGGTCGGCGCATGGATCCGGCGGGGGCGGGGACGGGAAACGGCCGCCGCCGGGCGAGGGCCCGGCGGCGGTGGGTCGCGGGAGCCGGTCCTGCCGGCGGGCGGGCGTCAGCCCTGCATGATCTCCTTGAAGCGGGAGAACCACTCGGCCTGGTTCTCCACCTGGACCTTCGGCGGCACCAGGATGAGCTTCGCGAAATCCTCCTCCGTGGTCGGGTAGGAGGGGTCGCCGACGAGGTCCGCCGGCGGGGTCAGGCCCGGCACCACGCCCGGCAGCCCGAGGCCGTCGAGCCAGGCCTGCTGGGCCTCCTTCGACAGGGCCAGGTTGATGTACTGCTTGGCCCAGTAGAGCTCGTTCTCCGGCAGGCCCTTGGGGATCCACAGGCCGTCGGTGTCGACCTTGGCGCCCTCCTTGGGGACCGTCCACGACACGGCGATGCCGTTCTTCTTCGCCTCGCGGGCGTTGGAGGAGATGGTGCAGGCGACGTCGATCTCGCCGTTCTGGAACCAGGCGGTGAAGTCCGGGTCCTCGCCAAGCAGCGGCTCCTGCGCCTTCAGCTTGGTGATGAAGTCCCAGCAGGCCTCCATGTTCTCCGGGATGTCCTCCACCTTGCCGCCGCCGGCGACCTGGGCGGACGGGTGGAAGCCGATGCCGTCGTTGTAGAGCGCAACGCGGCCCTTGAACCGCGGGTCGAGCAGGATCTGCCAGCTGTCCGGCGCACCGTCCGGAAACGCCTCGTCGCGGAAGGCGAGCACGTAGACGTAGGCGTAGGTGTTGACGATCGGGTAGCCGTCGAGGCCGACGGGCTTGGCGAGCGGCAGCAGGCCGGCGAGGTTGGAGAGGTCCGAGAGGTCCTCGGTGACGCCGCGCAGCGCCGAGGTGGTGGCGTTGGCGGTGGTGTCCCAGTTGATGTGGATCGGCGGCACCCGGCCCTGCTCGACGGCCGCCCAGATCTTCGGCTTGATCTCGTTGTCCTCGGTGAGGTCGTGGCGCACGGCGATGCCGGTCGCCTCGGTGAAGCGGTCCGACACGCCCGCCTTGAGGCTGTCGACCCACACGCCGCCCCAGGCGCGGACGATGATCTCCGCCGGCTTCTCCGGCTCCTGCGCGAAGGCGCGGCCCGGCAGGCCCAGCGAGCCGAGGCCGGCGGCCGCGCCCGCCACGGCCGTGGTCCTGAGCAGCCCGCGCCGGCTGATGGCGAGGTCTTCGAAGCGCTTGGTCATGTGTTCACCCCTCTCCTGATAGGGCCGGTTCTCCCGGCTTTTCCTCACGTCCGCGGGAAGATGACGAGATCCCGCCGGTTCCATCCGGCCGCGACACGGTCGCCGGCCGAAAACGCCTCGTGGCTCTCCGGGTCGTGGGCGATGGCCCGCAGCACGACGCCGCCGAGCCCCGGCAGCCTGAGTTCGTAGACGATCCGCTCGCCCTCGAAGATCGCGTCGGCGACCTCCGCGGGGAGCCGCGTGTCGAGGTCGGCGAGGCCGGCCTCGGAGCCGGCGACGCGGATCTGCTCGGCCCGGATCGCCGCCACGGCCGGCTCGCCGTCGGCGAGCGCCGCGCCCTGGCAGGGCAGGCGGCTGCCGGCCACCTCGATCCCCGGGCCGCTCCCGGCCGGACGCGCCACGCCCTCGAGGAAGTCCGAGACGCCGAGGAAGCCGGCGACGAAGCGGTTGGCGGGGCGGCGGTAGAGCGTGCGCGGATCGGCGATCTGCTGCACCCGGCCGCCGTCCATCACGATGATCTCGTCCGAGACGACCAGCGCCTCCCGCTGGTCGTGGGTGACGTTGATGGTGGTGACGCCGAGTTCGTGCTGGATGGTGCGGAACTCCAGCTGCATCTCCTCGCGCAGCTTGCGGTCGAGGGCGGCCAGCGGCTCGTCGAGGAGCAGGAGGTCGGGCTCGAACACCAGCGCCCGGGCGATGGCGACCCGCTGCTGCTGGCCGCCGGAGAGCTCGTGGATCCGCCGCCCGCCGTAGCCGGAGAGCTTGACGAGGCCGAGGTAGCGCTCGACGCGGTCGGGAATGGTCCGCGCGTCGAAGCGCCGCATCTTCAGCGGGAAGGCGATGTTCTCGGCCGCGGTCATGTGCGGGAAGAGGGCGAGGCGCTGGAACACCATGCCGATCGACCGCCGCCAGGGCGGCAGGTCCGCGACCGAGACGCCGCCGACGAGGATCTCGCCCCGGGTCGGCTGCTGGAAGCCGGCGATCATCCTGAGGAGCGTGGTCTTGCCGGAGCCGGAGGGGCCGAGGAGGGTGAGGAAGGTGCCCTCGGCGACGTCGAAGGAGACGTCGTCCACGGCGGCCTGGCCGGAATAGATCATCGACACGCCGCGCACCGAGACCGCGGTCCGGCGCGCCGTCGCGATGCCGGCCTTCGCGTCGGCCGCAAGGGTTGCCGTGTCCATCAGAACGCCCGTCCCGAAGCCGACGGAAAAAGAGGATGAAAAAGTCTATACATGTGCGGGGGATGCGATCAAGCGCGGGCGGCGGCCGCCGGTCATATGGAGGCCAGATAGCCGCCGTCGACGGCGAGGCACTGGCCGGTCACATACTCGGAGGCGTCGGAGGCGAGGAACACGGCGGCGCCGCCGAGGTCGCCAAGGCGGCCGAAGCGGCGCTGCGGGATCTTCTGCAGCATGGACGCCTGCCAGGCCTCGTCGGCGTAGAAGACGTCGGTCATGGCGGTGCGGAAGTAGCCGGGCGCGATGGCGTTGACGCGGATGCCGAGGTGCGCCCATTCCGCCGAGAGCGCCCGTGTCATGCCGAGGAGCCCCGACTTCGACGAGCCGTAGGGCACCGCGGTCGGCACCCCGACCACGGATGTCAGCGAGCAGATGTTGACGATCGCCCCCGGCCGGCCGAAGGCCGTCATCGCCCGGGCGGCGGCCTGCGCCGCGAAGAAGGCGCCCTTGAGGTTGGTGTCGAGGATCCGGTCCCAGAGGTCCTCCTCCACCTCCAGCGAGGGACGGACCTCCTCGACCCCTGCGTTGTTCACCAGCACCTCCAGCCCGCCCATCTGTGCCGCCGCGTCGGCGACCACCCGGCGGATCGCCGTCACGTCGGTGACGTCGAGGGCATGGGCGTGCGCCGTGGCGCCGAGGGCCTCGACGGCGGCCACCGTTTCGCCGAGGGACCCGGCGTCGCGCGCGGTCACGGCCAGGGTGGCGCCGGCGCGGGCGAGCGCCTCGGCGATGGCCCGGCCGATGCCGCGGCTCGCCCCGGTGACGAGCGCGCGGCGGCCGGTGAGGTCGAAGGCGGACAGGTCGGCCACGGCGAGCGTCTCCGGTCGGGCAGTTCCAGCCGCTGCGAATAGCAGCGCAGGGCAAGGCACGCCAGATGCGGTTTCCTGCGCTCGGCGGGACGGGCCGCCGTAGGCGTCCGCAGGCGGTCCCGTTTCCCGGATCGTCCGCCCGCGGCGGAGGCGTAGCCGTCAAAGGCGGCCGAAGCGGAGCACCTCGTGCGACGGGGCGATTCCCGCCCGCGCCGCGGCCTCGACCTCGAGTTCGGCCGGATGCAGGCCGGCGTCGGCCAGCAGTCGCGCGGGCGCCGCCGGCGGTGCCGGCCGCAAGGCGAGAGACAGGGCCGCCGCGGCGGCCCGGCGCAGGAGTTCGCCGAGGATCGTCGGGATTGCGGGCCGCGGGGCGGCTGCTTCGGAAAGGGCCATTGCCGGAACCTCCGTTTGGTGTGGGTGGAGGATGGCAAGGGCGCCGCGCCGTGGAAAACGAGTTGACTCAATCGTGCATATTTCAAACGCTCATGTGATGCCGGGCGCGCCCACCTTCGACCTCGACCTTTTGAGAACCCTCGCGGCGATAGCCGAGGAGGCCAGCTTCACGCGCGCGGCCGAACGGATCGGGCGGACGCAGTCGGCCGTGTCGCTGCAGGTCCAGCGGCTCGAGGCCTTCGTCGGCCACCCGCTGCTGCTCCGGCGCAAGGGCGGCGCCGTCGAGCTCACCGAGCACGGCCGGATCCTCGTCGAGCAGGGCAGCCGGCTGCTCGCCCTCAACGACGAGATCCTCGCCGGCCTGCGGATGGTCGCTGAACCGGCCAGGGTGCGGCTCGGCGCCTCGGAGGACCACTCGCAGCTCTACCTGCCGCGCCTGCTCGAACGCTTCTCCGAGACCCACCCGGCCGTCTCCGTGGAGATCGCCAGCGGTCCCTCCTGCCAGCTGGTGCAATGGCTGAAGGCCGGCGAACTCGACCTGATGCTCTGCGAGGGCGGCCACGAGCCGCGGGGCTGGCCGGCGACGCTCCTCTGGTCGACGCCGCTGTGCTGGATCACCTCCGCCCGCCACACGGCCGAGACACGGGACCCGCTTCCGCTCGCCCTCTCGCCCGACGATTGTCCCTTCCGCCCGGACTGGCTCGACGCCTGCGTCTGGCGGGGCGCGGCGGAGCGGGCGCTGAGCCGGGCCGGGCGGCGCTACCGGATCGTCGCCACCGCCTCCTCCGTCGCCGGGCAGCAGGCGGTGGTGAAGGCCGGGCTTGCGCTCACGGTGGGGAGCCCGGCCTCGCTGGTGCCCGGGCTGCGGCTGGTGGATCCCGCCGAGGGCCTGCCGGAGTTGCCGGAGACCGAGGTGCTGCTGCTCACATCGCCGGAGGCGGCGCAACCGGTCACCGACGCCCTTGCCGCCCATCTCGCCGCCAGCTTCGGCCCGGCGATGGACGACGCCGCCGCGGCGGCGCTGGCCGCGGCCGCGGGCTAGAGGTCCGAACCCGAGCCGGCTTACCGACATGCCCGGCGCGGTGCCTTGTGGTCAGCCCGTTGCCGCCACGGGGGGCCGAGGCCGCGCACATCCGAGTGCCACCGCTTGCCCGTGCGCAGATGGCCTCGCCCTCCGGAACACTGCCCCGCCTGCCGCATTCCACCTTGTCGCCGGAACGGGCCGGGCGGTATCGGAGGGGCGGACGTGCGGAAGGAGAGAGCAATGGACGGACGGGACCGACTCCCGGGACCTCGCCGGCCGGCAGGTGCGGCGGTCCGGCTGGCGCTCGCGGCGGCGCTCGGCACCTCGCTTGCCGGCGGCGCTGCGGCCGAGACGCCGACCGAACTCGACCGGCTGCGGGCGGTCGCCCTCGACGAGGTCAACCGGTCGCGGCAGGAGCACGGGCTCGGGGCGCTCGAGCCCTCCGGCTCGCTCGACCGGGCGGCGCAGGCGCACGCCGCGGACATGCTCGCGGGCGACTACTTCGCCCATGTCTCGCCCGCCGGCGAGACCGTCCGCGACCGCTACCTGGCGGCGGGCGGCAATCCCTCGCACCTCGTGCTCGAGAACATCGGCACCTGCAGCGGCTGCCCGGTGCCGCCCTCGACCGATCGGATCGAGCAGTTCCAGTCCGGCTGGATGGAGAGCCCGGGGCACCGCGAGAACATCCTCTCCGCCGGCGTCGGCCGCTTCGGCTTCGGCCTCGCCTTCGACCCGCGGGGCGAGGTCGTCGCCGTGCAGACCTTCGCCGGGCCCGGCGCGCCGGAGGAGGGGGAGGCGCCGGCCCCGCTCGCCGAGGCGCAGCGGACGGAGAGCCTTGCCGCCGAGGTGAACCGCCTGCGCGAGCGGAACGGCGTCGCCCCGGTCGAGCCCAGCGACGCGCTCGCCGTGGCCGCGGGCGACCTCCTGCGCCGGTCCGCGGACGGGCGGTCCGCGCTCTCCTCCGACAGACTGTTCGAGGCGGTCCCCGCCGAGGCGCGCGGCCGCTTCCGCCGGCTCGCGGTCCTCTCCGCCGACTGCGGCGGCTGCGGAGCCCGGATCACGACGGCCGATCCGGAGCGCTTCGTCGGGCAGTGGTCCGGCGACCCCGGCCTCGTGGAGGCGATGACCTCCCCTGGGATGACGCACATCGGCGCCGCCTTCGAGGCGGACGGCGAGGGCGGCAAGCGCGCGATCGCGGTGCTCGGCCGGCGGGACTGAAGCCGCGACGCCCGTCCTCCTCCGACCCGCGGCCGCCGCGCGAATCGGCTAGGTGTTGGAGACCGGGAGCGGAGGGGGCGCGGGATGGCGGGGCGGACGCGGATCGCAGTGGCGGGGGCCGGGCTGATCGGGCGGCGGCACGTGGCGGCCATCCACGCCGCCAAGGGCGCTGACCTCGCCTCCATCGTCGATCCGGCCGAGGAGGCCCGCGCCTTCGCGGCCGAGGCCGGCGCCCCCTTGTTCGCCTCGCTGGAGGAGATGCTGGCGAGCGGCGGCGCCGACGGCGTGATCCTCGCGACGCCGAACCGGCTGCACGTGGAGGGCGCGCTCGCCTGCATCGCGGCGGGCCTGCCGGTGCTGGTGGAAAAGCCGCTCGCGGCGGACGTCGCCGGCGGCGAGGCGATCGTCGCCGCCGGCCGCGCCGCCGGGGTGCCGGTGCTCACCGGCCACCACCGGCGCTACAACCCGCTGGTCGCGAAGGCGCGGGAGATGATCGCCGCCGGGGCCCTCGGGCGCATCGCGGCGGTCCAGGGCCAGACCTGGTTCATGAAGCCGGATCCCTACTTCGAGGCGGACTGGCGCCGCCGCGAGGGGGCGGGGCCGATCTACCTCAACCTCATCCACGACATCGATCTCCTCCGCCATCTCTGCGGCGAGATCGTCCGTGTGCATGCTATGGAGGCCAACGCCGTCCGCGGCAACGAGGTCGAGGATACGGCGGTGATCCTGCTCGGCTTTGCGGGCGGCGCACTCGGCACCGTCAACGTCTGCGACACCGCGGTCGCTCCCTGGAGCTGGGAGCTCACCGCCCGGGAGAACCCGGCCTATCCGGCGACCGGCGAGACCTGCTACTGGATCGGCGGCACCCGGGGCTCGCTGGCGCTGCCGAACCTCGCGCTGTGGACCCACGAGGGCGCGCCGGACTGGTGGAGGCCGATCTCGTCGACCCGCCCGGTCCACGGCTTCGGCGACCCGCTGGTCGAGCAGGCCCGCCACTTCGCCGCGGTGATCCGTGGCGAGGAGACGCCGCTGGTCGACGGCGAGGAGGGGCTCAGCTCGCTCCGGGTGATCGAGGCGATCAAGCGCTCCGCCCGCAGCGGCGAGACCGTGCGCCTCGGCTGAGCGGCCGGCGCCGGCGCGGCGGCCGCAAGGCCAGCGGTGGTGATGGCGGCGCTTGCCGGTCGTGGCGGCGGCCTCGCAGGTGCCCGCATCGCCGCCTCTGACCGGTTTCGCCCCGCCGGTTCGGCGCGGAACGCTCCCGTTTCCTGCCCTTCGGGGCGGACCGGGCGGCCCTCGCGGCTGATTCTCCCGCTACCGCTATCCCTTTCCGTCCACAGCCGATTCGGGCTTCCTGAAACGGTTGAAATCGACTAGCTTCGGGTCCGGATTTTTCCGCTGGTGCCGTTCCGGAGGAGGTGCGGTTTGCGGGAAGAGGCCACGGCCGCCGCCCGACGGCGGCGGGCGGGGCCGGTCCGAAAGGGTTGGGGCAAGACCCGATTCGAGATTGGAACCACAGGCGCCGCATCGCGGGGCCCGAAGACCTTCGACCGTCTCGCCGTGTCCGGCGGGCGAAGCGGCTCACCGAGCCGACGAAAAAGGGAGGAAGACACATGAAGAGAATTCTTTTGGCCGCGACGGCCTTCGCCGCCATGGTCACGGCCGCCTCGGCCGAGCGCTACGTGATGGTGACCCACACCCAGGGCACCGATCCGTTCTGGCCGGTGGTGGAGAAGGGCGGCAAGGACGCCGCCGCCGCGATGGGCGTCGACCTGGAATACAACTACGCGCCGTCCGGCGACATGGCCGACATGGCGAAGCTGATCGAATCGGCCACCGCCACCCAGCCGGACGGGATCATCGTCTCCCTGCCGGACGCCGACGCCCTCGGCGGCGCCATCAAGTCGGCGGTCGACAGCGGCATCCCGGTGATCACCATCAACTCCGGCCTCGAGGCCTCCAAGTCCGTCGGCGCGCTGATGCACGTCGGCCAGCCGGAACTCGACGCCGGCCAGGCGGCCGGCGAGCGCGCCAAGGCCGAGGGCGCCACCAAGGCGCTCTGCCTCAACCAGGAGGCCTTCAACTCCGCGCTGGTCGATCGCTGCGAGGGCTACTTCGACGCGATGGGCCAGGACCTCAACATGATCGACGTGTCCAACGACGTCGCCCAGATCAAGACGCGCACCGCCGCCGCGCTGCAGTCCGATCCGGACATCGACGCGCTGCTCGCCACCGGCCCGCACGTCTGCGAGGCGGCGGCGGAGGCGGTCGAGGAGGTGGGCGCCACGGTGCACCTGTCGTGCTTCGACATGACGCCGGGCGTGATCAACCTGATCAAGGACGGCAAGGTGAAGTACACCATCGACCAGCAGCAGTACCTGCAGGGCTACATGCCTGTCGTGGTGCTCCACCTCTACAACAACTACGCCGGCATGCTGCCCGGCGCGAACATCCCGTCCGGCCCCGGCTTCGTCGACGCGTCCAACGCGGCGGCGGTCGAGGAGCAGGCCGGCACGAACCGCTGATCGCAGCCGTTCCGGGACACGAGGCGGCGGCCGCGAGGGATCGCGGCCGCCACTGCGAGGGGAGTCGAACATGGCTGACGCATCGACGCGCGCACCGGCCACGCCGGCCGGCAGGACGGAGGCCGATCGCCTGCAGAGGGGCGGGCTCTGGTCGAAGATGAAGCGCAGGCCGGAATCCGGCGCGTTCATCGTCATGATCCTCGTGATCGTCGCGATCGGCTTCGCCAGCGAGGGCAACGCCTTCAACGCGCTGGGCCTCAAGAACAACCTGTCCATCATCGCCCAGTTCGGCATCATCGCCACCGGCGCCTGCCTCTTGATGATCGCCGGCGACTTCGACCTCTCGATCGGCTCGATGATCGGCTTCGCCGGCATGTCGATGGCCATGATGCTGAAATGGGGCCTGCCGTTCGGCCTCGGACCGGCGTCCCCGGCCGCCGCCTTCTTCACGACGCTGGCGATGACGCTCGCCATCGGCTGGCTGATCGGCACGATCGTGGTGAAGTCGAAGCTGTCGAGCTTCATCGTCACCCTCGGATTCCTGTTCTTCCTGCGCGGACTGACCGAGGTCTCCTTCCGCCTGATCAACCAGTCGACCCAGATCTCCGGCCTGCCGGACTACAAGGAGGACAGCTGGTTCGCGGCGATGTTCGGCGGCCAGAGCTTCAGCTGGCTCTACGACATCTGGTACGCCCTCGGCGGCAACGTGAACCGCGTCGGCGAGCAGTGGGTGACCGGCTTCGACGCCCGCGTGGTCTGGTGGCTGGTGATCGCCTTCTTCGCCTACCTGGTGCTGTCGCGCACCCAGGCCGGCAACTGGATCTACGCGACCGGCGACAATCCCGAGAGCGCCCGCGCCAACGGCGTGCCGGTCGACAAGGTGCGCGTGTCGCTGTTCATGTTCACCGCCTTCTGCTCCACCATCTTCGCGGCCTGCCAGGTGTTCGACACCAACACGGCGGACGCGGCCAAGGGCGTGCTCAAGGAACTCGAGGCGATCGCCATCGCCGTGGTGGGCGGGACGCTGATGACCGGCGGCTTCGGCTCGGTGGTGGGCGTCGTGTTCGGCGCCATCACCTTCGGCCTTGTCGCCAACGCCGTGTTCTTCATCCCGGCGATCGACGGGTCCTACTACCGCGTCTTCGTCGGCGTCGTGCTGCTCGCCGCGGTGTTCCTCAACGAGAGCGTCCGCAAGCGGATCACGGGAGGGCTCTGAGATGACCGAACCGCTCATCCGGGTGAAGGGGCTGGTCAAGCGCTTCGGCCCCTTCACCGCCCTCAACGGCATCGACCTCGACGTCTACCGCGGCGAGGTCCACGCGCTGCTCGGCGACAACGGCGCCGGCAAGTCGACGCTGATCAAGATCCTCGCCGGCGTGCACCAGCCGACCGAGGGCCAGATCCTCGTCGACGGCAAGCCCGCCAACTTCCGCTCGCCGCGCGACGCCAGCGCGGCCGGAATCGGCACCGTCTACCAGGACCTCGCGCTCAACCCGCTGATGAGCGTGACGCGCAACTTCTTCATGGGCCGGGAACTCTACCGCGGCCCGCGTCCCTTCGGCATGCTGCGCATGGACGAGATGGACAGGATCACCCACGACGAGATGGTCAAGATCGGCATCGACATCTCCGATCCGAGCCAGGCGGTGGGCACCATGTCCGGCGGCCAGCGCCAGACGCTGGCGATCGCCCGGGCGATCCACTTCGGCGCCAAGGTGCTGATCCTCGACGAGCCGACCTCGGCTCTCGGCCAGAAGCAGCAGATGGAGGTGCTGAAGACCATCGCCCGGGTGCGGGCGCGCGGCGACATCGCCGTCATCTTCATCACCCACAACGAGATCCACTCCAAGCTCGTCGCCGACCGCTTCACCTTCCTCGCCCTCGGCCAGGTGATCGGCAATGGTACCAAGAAGGACCTCGAGGGCGAGGACATCCGCCGCCTGATGGCCGGCGGCGCCGAGATCCGCGACCTCGAGAAGGAACTCGCCTCGGTCGCTTGAGCGAGCGGCGGGCCGGCCGTCGCCGCGGCGGCAGTTGGCCCGCCCGCCCGTCGCCGCACCGCCGCGTTGGCCGGGCGCTTCGGCGACGTCGGCCGCGCCAGGCTGCCTTCGGGGTTGCACCCCGTCCTCACATGCGGGATGCTGAATTCGCACAGGGATGTCTGCCAAGGCCGCCGTCGCGTCCGATCCCGCAGCCGGCCCTCGGTGAATCGCCGACCTTGGCGCCGGCTCCGGAGGTCGAGTCGGGCTGCGGCGGGGACCGTCCGTGCCGCTCACGCGGGCGTCGTCCGCGCCCATAGGCCTTGCCTCCTCCTGCCGCCCCGCCGGGCCAACCGGGGCGCGATTTGCGTGCGTATCCCTTTTCGCGCGGGACCTTGCCCGCGCATGCGGCCGGTTGGCCGACGCTGATCGCGTCGGATCGCCGGGACGGCGGGCTCACGGGGGCCGTCCGCCGCCCTTCCAAGGGGGCCTCACCAAGGAGAATAGCGATGCAGCTCTATGTGATCCGCCGTCGCAGCGCCTGGGCCGACATGGCCGAACTGCAGGAGGCGGGCGCCAAGTCCGCCCGCGTCGGCAACGAGGAGATGCCCGATCGCGTCCGCTGGATCCGCAGCTATGTCGTCCACGAGGACGACGGCCGGATCGGCACGGTGTGCATCTACGAGGCGGCGGACGGCGAGTCGATCCGCGAGCATGCACGCCGCGTCGGCATGCCCGGCGACGAGTTCCACCCGGTCGAGACCACCGTGCTGGTCCGCCCGGACCCGGCGCCCGCCGCCGCCTGACGGGAAGGACACGCGGCGCGCCGCCCGCCGGTCCGGCCCGGTTCCGGCGCGCCGGCTGTCAATCTCCAGAGGCGCAGTCGATGCAGAGCGTCGCGGCCGGGTCGACCTCGAGGCGGCGCGCGTCGATCTCCTCGCCGCAGCGCAGGCATTCGCCGTAGGTGCCGGCGTCGATGCGGGCGAGGGCCGCCTCGAGCCTGGCGATCTCGTGGCTTCGGCTGCGGCCGGTCGCCTGCGCGATCGCCTGCCGCTGCATCGCGTCCATGCGCGACAGCCGGCCCATGCTCTGCTGGTCGAGTTCGACCGTCGCCCGGCTCTCCGCGGACATGGAGTCGAGCTCGCGGAGTTCCTCGAGAAGGGCCTCGATGCGCTGCCTCGTCTCCTCGATGTTCATGCGGACCATTCCTCCTTCCGCCGGCGGAGCCGCGGCGGGCCATGCAGCAGGCCCGAAACGACCGCGGCCGCGCCCCTCGCGCCTCAGCGGTAGAGGAGCGTGGGCAGCCACATGGTGAGCGCGGGGATGAAGGTGATCAACCCGAGAACGGCCACGAGGGGGATCAGGAAGGGCGCCGTCGCCGCCACGCATCGCTCGAAGGGGATTTGCGATACCCTGGAGAGCACGTAGAGCACCATGCCGATCGGCGGCGTCAAGAGCCCGATCATCAGGTTCAGCACCATGATGACCCCGAAGTGCACCGGGTCGACGCCCATCTGGACGGCGATCGGCAGCAGCACCGGCGTCAGGATGGTGATGGCCGCGACGGTCTCCAGGAAGCAGCCGACGATCAGGAGGATGATGTTGATCAGGATGAGGACGACAATGGGGTTGTCCGACAGCGTGAGGATCAGCGAGGCGAACTTCTCCGGCGCCCGGTTGGAGGTCAGGATCCACGCGAAGATCGAGGCCGCGGCGACGATGAGCAGCACCACCGCGGTGGTCTCGATGGTGTCGAAGGACACCCGGAGGAAGCGCCGCAGCGTCAGCGTGCGGTAGACGAAGAGGCCGAGGACCAGGGCCCAGGCGCAGGCGGCGATGGCCGCCTCCGTGGGCGTGAAGGCGCCCGACAGGATGCCGCCGACGATGATCACCGGGGTGAGCAGCGACAGGAACGCCCGCCGGAAGGTGGAGCCCAGGACGGAGAAGCGGAACGGCTGGTCGACCGGGTAGCCGCGCCGCCGGGCGTAGAAGGTGATCATCGCCATCAGCGCCAGCGCCATCAGCAGCCCGGGGATGAAGCCGGCCGCGAACAGCTGGCCGATGGAGGCGCCGGCCACGACGCCGTAGATCACCATCGGCAGCGACGGCGGGATGATCGGCCCGATGGTGGACGAGGCCGCGGTGATGCCCACGGCGAAGCCGGGGTCGTAGTTGGCGTCCCGCATCGCCTTGATCTCGATCGCGCCGAGGCCGCCCGCGTCGGCGACGGCCGCCCCCGACATGCCGGCGAAGATCACCGAGGCGCCGACGTTCACATGCCCGAGTCCGCCGCGCATCCAGCCGAAGATCGCCTTGGCAAAGTCGAAGATCCGCTCCGTGATGCCCGCGCTGTTCATCAGGTTGCCGGCCAGGATGAAGAAGGGGATGGCGAGCAGCGGGAAGGAGTCGACGCCGTTGATCATGCGGTGGATCACCACTACCTCCGGCACCCGGCCTTCGGCAATGATGAACACGGCCGAGGCGCCGGCGAGCGCGATCGCCACCGGCGCGCCGATGAGGATGAGGACGATCAGGACCAGGAAGAGCAGGGCGAGCAGCATTGTGGCGGGCCGGTTCGGTCGGAGGGCTGGGGAAGGGCGTGGCGGCCGCGGCCGCCACGGGTCGGCGGGGCCCGCCGTTCAGATGTTGGGGCCGGTGGCCGCGAACTTCTCCGGGTCGATCAGGCGGCTGGTGCCGGAGCGCCAGTGCTGCACCAGCACGACCACCGCCCAGACCGTCATGATCCCGAAGCAGGCTGCGACGACCCAGTAGATCAGCGCCTTCGGCACGTTGATCGACACCATCATGCCCAGCGTGCGGGTCGCGAGCTCGACGCAGAGGATGCCCATCGCGGCGAAGAACACCGCCGAGATCACGTCGACGGCGATCTGCATGCCGAAGCGGACGTTGCGGGGCAGGTAGCGATAGAACAGCTCCACCGCGATGTGGGTCTGCTTGCGGGTCGCCATGATCGAGCCGATGAAGGTCACCGCGATCAGCAGCACCCGCGCGACCTCCTCGGTCCAGCCGAGCGAGTTGTTGAGGACGTAGCGGGTGAAGAACTGCAGGAATACGACGAAGGCGAGCGCCCAGAAGACGGCGAGCACGACGCCGTCGCTCCACCTGATGTCCGAGAGATCGATCTCAGTCTCGTCGGACGGGGCGACCGCGCCCGTCGCGGGCGGCGGGGTGTCCTTTGCCATCGGCGGCTCCGGCTGGGGTCTTGCTGGCGGGAACGGATTCGCGGGCGGCCGGCCGGCCGCCCGCGGTGCGCCTTCGGCGCGGACCTTACTCGATCGCCTGGAGGCGGTCGTAGGTCTCCTGCTCCCAGCTGGCGGCCTCGCTGTTGTGCAGCTTCATGGTCGCCTCGCGGAACGGGGTGATGTCCACCTCGTGCACGTTCACGCCCTGGTCGCGGAACCACTGGGCGAGCTCGTCCTCCTTCTGGCGCACCTGGCCGGTGGCGCAGTCGGCGGTCTCCTTGAGGACCGAGACGAGCTTCTCGCGGTCGCCCTCGTCCATCGAGCCCCAGGTCGGGCCGCCCACGATGGTGAGCAGCGAGTCGAGGATGTGGCCGGTCAGCGAGATGTCCGACTGAACCTCGTAGAACTTCTTCGCCTGGATGGTTGGCAGCGGGTTCTCCTGTCCGTCGACCGTGCCCTGCTGCAGCGCCAGGTACACCTCGGCGAAGGCGATCGGGGTCGGGTTCGCGCCGACGGCGTTGGGGAACATCATGTAGAGCGGCGCGTTCGGCACGCGGATCTTCATGCCGTCCATGTCGGCCGGCGCCAGCACCGGCTTGTTGGAGGTCACGTGACGGCGGCCGTAGTAGGTGGTGGCCACGATATGGTTGCCGGTCGCATCGCGGTAGCCGTCGGCGAGTTCCTTGAAGAGATCGGAGTTCCGGTACTTGTCCCAGTGGTCGTAGTCGCGGAACATGTAGGGAGCGCCGCCGATCGCGATCGGGCCGTAGGCGCGGCCGGCGAACAGCTGGCCGGTGTAGATGATGTCGACGGTGCCGAGGCCGAGGC
This sequence comes from Pleomorphomonas sp., assembly GCA_041687675.1. Lineage (GTDB taxonomy): Bacteria > Pseudomonadota > Alphaproteobacteria > Rhizobiales > Pleomorphomonadaceae > JAWLBM01. Next base: position 155,987 of record JAWLBM010000004.1, read on the forward strand.
CCTCGTTGATGTCCTCCTCCTTGCCGAGCGAGGAGGCCGGATAGACCTCGAACGAATAACGGCCCTCGGTCGCCTCCTTGACCTTGTCCGACGCCTCGACGGCGCAGGTATGGTAGGGCTCGTTCGACTCGTAGACGTGCGCGAACTTCAGCACGGTCTCCGCCGAAGCCATTCCGGCCGGCATCGCGACGGCGAGCGCGGCGGCCGCCATAAGGGTCTTGCGAAGCATCTTCACTGTCTTCCTCCCGTCTAAGGTCCCCACCCGATGTCCGACCGGCCGGCGTCTCGAAGCGCCGTACCGCCCGGCGGCCGCGGCCCGTCGGCGCCAACCGGGCGCCCCGGAACCCCGCCAAGGGATCGGGAGGTTAGCACGGACGGCGGGGATGGGAACACTTTGCAGGCATGGACCTGCATAGCTGGCGCTCCAGCCCCGGACCCGCCTCCGCGCCGACCGAAATTCGCGCCGTGCCGGCACCATCGGCCGCCTCGGGCGTTAACCCGACCCGAGGGCATGAGGAACAGGCCATGGTTTCCAGAAACCACGACAACCGAAGCGAAAAGCGCAAAGGCCACCGGCCGCTCGGCCAGGCGGAGGGCGCGCAGGAGTCCAACCCGGCGGCCTCCGGCCACCAGGGCGACACCGAGGGACTGACGCAGAGCCGGGCGGGCGTCGACCGGCGCAACGATTCCAAGAGCCCGCAGAACGGCGGCGCCGACGGCGCCGGCGGGGCGCCGCGCCAGCAGGGGCAGGGCCAGGCCAACAAGCACGCCGACAACCGCGGCGAAAACCGCGGCCACGGCGGGCACGGATGAGGTGACGACGATGACCGACGACCGGAACGCCGGGAAGGCGAAGACGCAGCAGGCCGAGAACATGGAGAAGGCCCTGCGGATGAAGAAGGAAGCGGGGGAACAGACCCACATCCCCGAGCATCGCACGGCCGGCGAGGGGCCGGTGAAGGAGGCGCAGGTCTCCGCCACGGACGCCCGCGCCGGCAAGGAGGGCACCCACACCGAGAACGTCAGCCGCAGCCACGGCGCGCGCGTCGGCGACGCCGGCAAGACCACGGGGCCCGGCCGGCAGTGAGCCGGCCCTCGCCCGGGGGAGGGCTCGGGAGGGGGAACCGCTTGCGGGGCGGACCGGTTCGTTCGAGGATGACCGGCAGGAGTCCCGCCATGTTTCGCACGCTCGTCGCCGCGGCCGCGATGTCGCTGGCCGCCCTTCTCTCCGCCCCCGGCGAGGCCTCGGCGGCCGCGGCCCGCTGCGGCGACGGCGTCCGCGTGTCGCCCGGCGACACGCTGGCCCGCATCGCCGCCTACTGCGACACCACCGTGGGCGCGCTGCTGGCCGCCAATCCGCTGATCCGCGACCCGTCGCGCATCTACGTCGGCCAGGTGATCCGGATGCCGTCCGGGTCGGCCCGGCCGCCCACCTATCCGCCCTTCGAGCCGCCTCCGGTGGTGCGCCCGCCGTACCAGCCGCCGTACCAGCCGCCCTACCGGCCGCCGCCGGCGGCCTCGCGCTGCGGCGACGGGGTGCGGGTCGGGCCCGGCGACACGCTGGCGCGCATCGCCGCCTATTGCGGCACCACCGTCGGCGCGCTGCTCGCGGCCAACCCGCAGATCCGCAACCCCGCCTACATCTACGTCGGCCAGGTCATCCGCATGCCCGGCCGGGGCGGGCCGGTGCGGCCGCCCTATCCCGGGCCGGGGCCGGGACCGGGTCCCTTCCCGCCGCCCGATCGCGACTGCGGCGACGAGGTGCGGGTGGCGCCCGGCGACACCCTCGTCAGGATCGCCATCCGCTGCCGTGTCAGCGTCCGCGACCTGCTCGCCGCCAATCCGTGGATCCGCGACCCGGGGCGGCTTCTCCCCGGCATGAGGATCCGCATCCCGGACGGCCGCCCCGTGCCGCCGCCTCCGGGCGACGAGCGGATCCGCATCACCGGCACCGTCACCCGCGAGGGCGTCGAATGCACGGCGGTGCGCGGCGACGACGGCCGCCTCTACACGCTCGCCGGCCGAACCGCCAACCTCCAGCCCGGCGACCGGGTCGAGGTCATCGGCGAGCGGGCCGAGGTCTCCACCTGCATGCAGGGCGTCACCATCGCGGTCGAGCGCATCCGCGTGCTGTGAGGCGGCGGGAACGCCCGGCCGGGCGAGGGGTTCATCTCGAGGAAGGAGAGACCCATGACCGAAGCTCTGCCGGCCACATCGCCGGGCGGCGTGATCGCCGCCCTGGAGAGCCCGCGGCCGGACCTCCTCGTCTTCGCGATCTCCGGCCGGATCGAGGAGCCGGACATCGAGTGGATGGCGCGGCGCAGCGAGGCCGCCTTCCGCCACGAGGACGAGGTGGACATGCTGATCCTGATCCGCGACTGGGAGGGATCGAGCCTCGGCGCCATCCTCGACGGCGAGGCGCTCGGCGTGCAGGCCGAGGCGGTCGCCAAGGTCCGCCGCTACGCCGTGGTGGGCGCTCCGAAGCTCGCCCGCGCGATGATCGAGGCCACCGGCTGGCTGTCCCCCGTCGAGGCGAAGACCTTCGACCTCGGCGAGGAGGCCAAGGCGCGCGACTTCGTCGGCGCCTGAGGCCTCACGCCCTCTTCAGAAGGCTCTTGAGGTTCACGCCCGGATCGGCCAGCGCCGCCGGGTCCGGCCGCGCGCCCCGCTCGATCAGCATCTCCGCGATCCTGATCTCGCGACCGGCGGTGGCGCCACCGCCCACCCCCGCGGCCGAGGCGAGCCGGCCGTCGCCGTCGAGCTGGAACAGGAACAGTCCTTCGCCCGGCCGCTCCCGCCGGATCGACGGGGCCGCCGGGTCGGGCAGCCCGGCGATCTGCAGGCCGAGGTCGTACTGGTCGGACCAGAACCAGGGCACCCGCGCATAGGGCGCCGGGTCGCCGAGCATCGCCCGGGCGACGTGGACGCCCTGGTCCTGGGCGTTCCGCCAGCTCTCCAGCCGGATCCGCCGGCCGCGCCAGGGAAAGGCGCAGCAGTCGCCGGCGGCGAACACGGCCGGGTCCCCGGTCGCCAGCCGCTCGTCGACGACGATGCCGTTCTCGACCGAAAGGCCCGCGGCGGCGGCAAGTCCGGTGTTCGGCACCGCGCCGACGCCCGCGACGACCAGGTCGGCGGCAAGGCTGCGGCCGTCCGCGAGGTCCACCCCGTCCGCACGGACGGCGGCGATCCGCGCCCCCGTCACGATCTCAACCCCCTCCGCCGCATGCCGCGCTGCGATCACCGCCGCGATCTCGGCCGGCACCCCGCGCGCCATCGGCCGGTCCGCGGCCTCGAGCACGGTGACGGTGGCGCCGGCCCCGCGGGCCGTGGCGGCGAGTTCGAGCCCGATGAAGCCGCCGCCGATGACCGCCAGCCGCACGCCCGGACCGATCCGGCCCAGGATGGCGCGGGCGTCGTCCAGGGTGCGCAACGTCGCGGCCGCCTCGAGCCCGGGCAGGATGCGGGCGCGGGCGCCGGTGGCGAGGAGGAGCCGGTCGTAGTCGACGGAGCCGCCGTCCGCGAGCCGCACGCAACGGGCGGCTCGGTCGATTTCGGCGACCCGGGCGCCGCGGCGAAGCTCCACCCCGGCGGCGGCGAAGGCCGCCTCCGTCGCGGTGAACACCGGCTCCACGGGGATCGTCTTGGAGAGCGGCGGCCGCTCGTAGGGCAGGTGCGGCTCCTCGCCGAGGAGGATCACCGGCCCCTCGTGGCCGGCCTCGCGCAGGGTCAGCGCGGCGCGGGCGCCGCATTCCCCGGCCCCGACGATGACGATCGCGGCCATCGGGCGCCGCTCAGCCGAGGTCGATCAGGACCCGGCCGTTCTCGACCCGGACCGGATAGGTGGCGAGGTCGACGCAGACCGGCGCGCCCTTGGCCTCGCCCGTCCGGTAGTCGAACCGGCCGTTGTGCTTCGGGCACTCGATGATGGTGTCCATCACGAGGCCGTCGGCGAGATGCACCTTCTCGTGGGTGCAGAGCCCGTCGGTGGCGTAGTAATCGTCGTCCGGGCTGCGGTAGATCGCGAAGGTCCGCCCGCCGTGGTCGAAGCGGATCAGGTCCTCCTGATCGATGTCCTCCACCCCGCAGGCGTCCACCCAGTTGGCCATGCTCGTCCTCCGCTCCAGTCGCCGGTTCCGGCCAATTGTGGAACGATCATTCCATAGTGCCGTATCGATGGCCAGAGTATTCTAGAGCGGGCATCGAAACGCGTCACCCCGGCGCGAGGCCGGGGTGGCGGGGGAGACGATCGGCTTCCGGCCGCGCTGGCTCAGCCGGCCTTGGCGCGCTCGGTCGGCTCGCGCAGGGCGTAGCCGCGGCCCCAGAGGGTCTCGATGTAGTCCTTGCCGCCCGAGGCCACCGAAAGCTTCTTGCGCAGCTTGCAGATGAAGACGTCGATGATCTTGATCTCCGGCTCGTCCATGCCGCCGTAGAGATGGTTCAGCAGCATCTCCTTGGTGATGGTGCTGCCGAGGCGAAGGGCGAGAAGCTCCAGGATCGCGTATTCCTTGCCGGTGAGATGCATCCGCTGGCCGCCCATCTCCGCCGTCTTCTGGTCGAGCAGCACCCTGAGGTCGCCCACCTCGATGGCGGACTCCGCATGGCCCGCCGAGCGGCGCACGATGGCGTGGATGCGGGCGATCAGCTCGTCCTTGTGGAACGGCTTGGTCATGTAGTCATCCGCGCCGCGGACGAGGCCCTGCACCTTGTCGGAGGTGGTGGAGAGACCCGACAGGATCAGGATCGGGGTGCGCACCCGCGCGGCCCGCAGCGACTTCAGCACCTCGTAGCCCGACATGTCCGGCAGGTTCAGGTCGAGCAGGATGATGTCGTAGTCGTAGATCTTGCCGAGGTCGATGCCGTCCTCGCCGAGGTCGGTCGTGAAGACGTTCATCGCTTCGGATTTCAGCATCAGCTCGATGCTGCGGGAGAGGTTCGGATCGTCCTCGACCAGAAGTACACGCATGGGACACCCGGGTTTGTGTGGCGTTTAACGAAAGCGCAACGAGTATTAAGCCGACCCTCTAACAAACCGTGAATCGGTTCGTGACAATGGAGTCGGTCCGTCCTGTTCGACCATCGCGGACCGGCGGCGCCGGTCAGATGGCCACGACCGCGCCCCCGCCGGCCGCCCGTGCCTGGTCCAGCGCGCGACGCGCGCGCTCGGCTATGGCGGCCGCCGCCAGGCTCTCGCCGGCGACGGTGGCGACGCCGATGCTGAGGCTGGCGCCGGCCAGGAGATCCGCGTCCGGGCCGACGCTCGCCGCGGCGAAGGCCCGCCGCAGGCTGTCGGCGAGCGACATCGCCTGGCGCTTGTCGACGTCGTGGTGGATGATCGAGAAGCGCCCCGGCCCGCAGGCGACGACGAGGTCCATCTCGCGTCGGGCGCGCTTGCGGCAGAGGTCGGCGAGGAATAGCAGGCAGCGGTCGCGGGCGGCCTCGCCGTGTGAGGCGGCATAGGCGTCTATCCCGTCGACCTCCACCATGGCGACCGAGAAGCGGTCGCCTCGCTCGGACGCCGCCCCGATCAGCCGCTCCAGGTGCCGCGCGAGCACCGGCTCGGCGGGCAGTCCGGTGAGCGGGTCGAAGGTCGTCACGTCCCCGGAAGTCGCCGCCGCGCCGCCGTGGCCCAGCAGGCGCCCGGCCATGTCCCTCAGATCGTCCAGCCGCGCGAACACCGGTATCATCGCCTTTCCGCCCCCGTGGTCATCGCGGGCAGGGTGCACGCAAGGCGGTGAATCATTCGCTCATTCGCATCTAAATGCTGCCATCATGCTTAACCGCAGCATGACCCGGTCGCGGAGTCCGGCCGCGGGGCGGGTCACATCGCCTCCAGCCGGGAGAACAGGATGTCGTCGGTGCGGCGGCTCACCTCGCTGTCGTGCAGCATCGAGTAGCCAGTCGGGTCGGTCCACAACCCGATCACGGCGGCGCGGCTCTTGCGGCCGGAAAAGGCGATCCCGGTCCGTTCGTCGCGCACGCGGTTGTCGGTCCCGACGCGAAGACGCAGGCGCTTCAGGTTGGCCGGCACGAAGCGCTTGCGCAGGTCGGGCCCGTCCCACTGGTGGTAGGTCGCCTCGAAGACGTGGAAGCGGCAGTCCGAGCCGCCATGGCGAAGGTCGCCCACGATGGCGTCGGACCGCTGCACCGAGACATTGCGGTCGTACTCGCCCACCAGGACCGCGACCGGCGCGCCGGTGGTCGTCGGGTCCTCCATCCGTGGAATGCTGCAGCCGTAGTAGGACAGGTGAGTGGCGAAGCGGGGCCCGGGGCCGGCGAACACGTCGGCGATCTGGCTGTAGGCGGACAGCGCGGAGATCATGCCGCCGTAGGAGAAGCCGATGACGCCGATCCGGCCGGCGTCCACCTGCGGCAGGGCGGCCAGGTAGCGGAGCGCGGCGAAGGCGTCGGCGAGCATCATCGATTCGGTGACGAAGAGCGCGCGCACAAGGTCGCCGTTGCGGCCGACCCCCCGGGACCCGAAGCTGTCGACGATGATGGCCGCATAGCCGGCGTCCGCCAGCTTGCGTCCGTAGGCGCGCTCGCGCGCGTCATGGAGTCCGCCGAGCCCCTCGACCACGACCACGCCGGGAACCGGGCCGCCCCCATCGACGCGGGGCATGTGCAGTTCGACGGCGAGATCGACCTCGGGTGCCTCGCCGGTCGCGGCGTCCCGCAGCAGCAAGGGGCTGCGGCTCCGGATCGTCCTCCGCTGGGGCTCCGCGCCGGGGCTCGGCGCCGTGCCGAGGGATCTTCCGGCCGGAGCCCGCCCGTTGTCCGCCTCCCGCCCGAGCCGCATCGCCTCGCCCGCCATCTCGACCTCCGTGCCGGTCCATGGGTCCGGCCCATGCTCCGCCGGGATCGAACCCGGAGCCACCGGCCGGGGTTCCCGTCCGGCCCGCCCGGAGGGGAACCATGACGGCGCCGGCGCCGTTGGCCCGGACAGCGAAGAGGAGGCGACGATGACGGCGAAGGACAATCCGACGCGCAAGCCCGACACCGACCGCCGGCGGGTCGACGAGACCCGGCGGTCGCTGCGGGAGGAGGCGGAAGCCTTCGAGACGGACGAAGGCTCCGGCGAGGCGTCCGGGCGGGCGCCGGACGCCCGCGAGATCGAATCCGAGGCTGCCCAGCTCGCGGCCCGCCGGGCGATCCCCACCCGGCAGACCTGAGGGGGCGTCAGCCCACCGAGCCGCCGTCGACGATCATCACCGAGCCGGTGGTGAAGGCGCTCTCGTCGGCGGCGAGATAGGCGGCCATCGCCGCGATCTCCTCCGGCTTGCCGAGGCGGCCCATCGGCTGGCGGGCGATGAACGCCGCGCGGGCGGACACCGGGTCGGCGAAGGCGCGGATCCGCTCGCCGAGCGAGGGGGAATCCACCGTGCCGGGACAGATGGCGTTGCAGCGCACCCCGGAACTCGCGTGGTCGGCGGCCACCGCCTTGGTGAGGCCGATCACCGCGGCCTTGGAGGCCCCATAGGCGCAGCGGTTCTGGAAGCCCTTCACCGAGGATGCCGCGGAGGCGATGTTGATGATGCTGCCGCGCCCGGCCTCCAGCATGCCCGGCAGCGCCAGCCGGATCGCGTGGTACATCGGGTCGACGTTGAGGTGGAAGGAGCGGTGCCAGGCCTCCGGGGGCGTGTCCAGGATGCCGCCGTGGAACACCCAGCCGACGCAGTTGACCAGGATGTCCAGCCGGCCGTGGGGCTGGATCGCGCTTGCGAGCGCCTCCGGGTCGGCGGCGTCGAAGACATGGGTCGCGTGCACCTTGGGGGCGAGGTCCGCGAGCGCCGCCCCGTCGATGTCGCAGGCGATCACCGTGGCGCCTTCCTCCGCGAAGCGCTCCGCGACGGCCCGGCCGATCCCCATCGCCGCCGCGGTGACCACGGCCTTCTTGCCCTCCAGCCGCCTCAGGGCCGTCCGCGCATCGCTGGTCATCTCGATCCTCCCTCATGTAATCCTTGGCGGAATCGATACCGCCGGCCGGCACGATACGCCATCATGGCCGGGACGGAACACCTCGAGGGAGGATGCGGGTGGGGGTGGAGGTGGAGGCGAGCCCGGGACCGGGGCCGGAGGTGGCGGCGTTTCTCGAGCGGGCGGGCCTGGTGCCCGCCGGCGCCGCGGTGCGGTTCACGCCGCTCACCGGCGGCGTCGCGTCGGACATCTGGAAGGTCGAGGCCGAGGGCCGCCGCTTCGCGGTGAAGAAGGCGCTGGCCCGGCTGCGGGTTGCCCGGGACTGGCGGGCGCCGGTGTCGCGCAACGCCAGCGAGGTGGCCTGGCTCGAGGCGGCCGCCGCGATCGTCCCCGGCCGGGCGCCGCGCGTGCTCGCCCACGACCCGGCGATCGGCGCCTTCGCCATGGAGTACCTCGAGCCGGCGGACCACCCGGTGTGGAAGGCGGACCTGCGCGACGGCTGCGCCGATCCCGCCTTCGCCGCCGCCGTCGGCCGCTCCATCGCGGCGATCCACCAGGCGACCGCCGGCGACCCGGAGGTCGCCGCCCGCTTCGGCACCGACGCCGTGTTCCACGCGATCCGCCTCGAGCCCTATCTCGAGGCGACGGCGGACCGCCATCCCGACCTCCGGGACGCGCTCTTCGCGCTCTCCGCCGACACCCTCGCCACCCGCCGGGCGCTGGTGCACGGCGACGTCAGCCCGAAGAACATCCTCGTCGGGCCGGGCGGGCCGGTGTTCCTCGACGCCGAGTGCGCCTGGTACGGCGACCCCGCCTTCGACATCGCCTTCTGCCTCAACCACATGCTCCTGAAGGCGCTGTGGACGCCGTCGGCGCGGGCCGGCTTCGACGCCTGCTACCGGGCAATGGCCGAGGCCTGGCTCGCCGGGGTGTCCTTCGAGCCAGCGGAGGTGCTGGAGGCGAGGGCGGCGCGGCTGCTGCCCGGCCTCTTCCTCGCCAGGGTCGACGGCAAGTCGCCGGTGGAGTACCTCACGGCGGAGGAGGATCGGGAGCGGGTGCGCCGCACCGCCCGGCCGCTCCTCGCCGAGCCGGTGGAACGGCTGGGCGAGATCGCCGACCGCTGGGCCCTGGAGCTTTCGCACCGATGATGGAAATCACAGCCGTCCACCCCCGCCGCGTCTGGGACAGCCGCGGCCGGCCGACCGTCGAGGTGGAGGTGACCCTCGCCTCGGGCGCGCGCGGCCGGGCCATCGCCCCCGCCGGCGCCTCCACCGGCTCCGGCGAGGCGGTCGACCGGCGCGACGGCGGAACGGCCTTCGGCGGCCTCGACGTCCGCGGCGCGGTGGAGTCCGTCCGCCGCGAGATCGCGCCGCTGCTCGAAGGTCGCGACGCCTTCGACCAGGCCGGGATCGACGCGGCGATGATCGCGCTCGACGGCACCGCCAACAAGGCGCGGCTCGGCGGCAACGCCCTCATCGCCACCTCGATGGCGGTGCTGCACGCCGCCGCCGCCGAGGCAAGCCTGCCGCTCTGGCGGCATCTTTGCGGCGACCGGCCCGTCCGCCTGCCGCTGCCCGAGATCCAGATCTTCGGCGGAGGGGCCCATGCGGCGCGCCGGGTCGACGTCCAGGACTTCATGGTGATGTGCCCGGGGGCGGGCTCCTTTGCCGAGGCGCTCGACTGGACGGCCGAGGTCTACCGGGCCGCCGGGGCGCTGATGGCGGCGTCCGGCCGCCTGCAGGGAGTCGCCGACGAGGGTGGCTTCTGGCCGGCCTTCCGCTCCAACGAGGAGGCGCTCGATACCTTGGTGGAGGCGATCGGCAAGGCCGGTTTCCGGGCGCCGGACGAGGTCGCGATCTCGCTCGACGTCGCCGCCTCCGAGTTCGGCTCCGGCGGCGACTATCGCCTCGCCCTCGACCGCCGGCGCCTCGACACGGCCGGAATGATCGACCTCGTCTCGGGCTGGATCGATGCCTACCCCATCGTCTCGGTGGAGGATCCGGTCGCCGAGGACGACCCGGAGGGCTTCGCCGCCTTCACGCGGCGGAACGGCGGCCGCTGCCAGGTGATCGGCGACGACTTCCTCGTCACCGACGCTGAGCGGGTCGTCGCCGCCGCCGCCGCCGCCGCCGCCACCGCGGTGCTGGTGAAGCCCAACCAGGCCGGCACCGTGACGGAGACGAAGGCCGCCCTCGACGCCGGGCGCGCCCGCGGCTTCGGCACCATCGTCTCGGCGCGGTCCGGCGAGAGCGAGGACGTGACCATCGCCCACCTCGCCGTCGGCTGGGACGCAGGCCAGCTCAAGGTCGGCTCCTTCTCCCGCTCCGAGCGGATGGCGAAGTGGAACGAGGTGCTCCGGATCGAGGAGGAGATGGGTCCCGCCGCCCGCTTCGCCGGCCGCGACGCGCTCGTCTTCCGCTGATCGGGTCAGCCTCCGGTCGTCGAGCCGAAGCGGCTGACCAGCGCGGCGAGTTCGCTCTGGCGCACCGTACCGGTCTTGGAAAAGATCGAGCGCAGTTGCACACGGGCCGTCTCGTAGGCGATCCGACGGCGCTCGGCGACCGTGCGCAGGTCCTCGCCGGCGGCCACCAGCCGCGCCACCTCGGCCTCGGCCTGGGTGAGCCCGAAGACGATCCGCAGCCGTTCGGGGTCGGCCGGGCGCGCGGCGCCGAGGTCGCGCAGGTAGACGAGCGCCACGTCGCGGGTGAACACGTCCCGGGCGCGGGCCGGGAGCGTCATCGCCTCCACCATCACCGGCCGGCCGCCGTCCGGGCGCTCGACCATGGCGATCCCGTGCCCCGGCTGCGCGCTCGGGCCGACGGCGGCGATCGCCGCCCCGACAATCGCCTGAAGCCGGCGGTCGCGGTCCGGGTGGAGCGCATGCAGCCGGCCCGAGCGGAGAGAGAGCGGTCCGCCGAGCAGCGGCTCGGCCGCGCTCGTCGCAGCTCTCACCCGTCCGGCACGGTCGAGCAGGAGCAGCGGCAGGCCGAGGCTCTCGGCGAGTTCGATCCGCTGGGCCTCCACCGACGTGCGGAAGGCGGAGGCCAGGGTCACCGCCCGGCGCAGGTGTGGCAGGATCCCGATGCTCGGCTCGAGGTCTTCGCGAAGGAACGGGCCCTGCCTGTCGCTGCGCACCAGCGACAGGCACCACTGCCGCCCGCCGGAGGAGAATCCCATGCCGCCCCACCAGGGTACGCCATGGCCGACGAAGAACTCCTGGAAGAAGGGCAGCCGGGCGTGTTCCGCGGGGGTGACCAGGTCGTGGTCGACAAGGATGTCCTCGCCCCTTTCGAACCGATCCCAGCCGCGAACCGCGCGCAGGTCCTGCAGATACCAGCCGTCCTTGATGAAATGCGTCATCAAGTCCTCGAGCCACCGGCCGGAGGGGAAGCCGAGTTCCAGGTCGCTCGGGAAGCGGGGGATCAGGACGGCACTGACGCCGCCGAGTTCGCGCGCAAGCCGGTCGAGGGCATCGGGCCAGCCATCGGAAGAAAGCGCAGCGTCATAGATGTCGTCCAAGGCGCCTGTGTGATCCACCGACTTGAAACCCGCCGCTGATGGTCTCCATCGTTGAACAATCGCAATGGATTGTACATCTTGCAAGCAGAATGCAGGGCCTCTGTCTTTGAAATTGGATGCCCATCCGCCGGAACGTCGCCGGCGCATTGGCGTTTTGACGAAGACAGGACGACGGGAGGTGAAGCCGTGAACGCGAACAACGACAATGAGCGGCGGCGGGCCGAGCCGGAGCCTGCCGACGGCAAGACCCCAAGCGGCCCCGGGAAGGCGAAACGCCCGCCGGAACCAGGCGAGGGGCTGCCGGCGGCGGGGCCGCACGACCGGCCTGAACTCACCGACCCGCTCAAGACCCCCGGCGCGGGCACCCTGCCGGACCCCGGCGACGACGACGGGACCGATTCGACCGCCGGCTGAGCCTGGCGGCGACCGGGGCTTGGCGGGGCTGCCCGGACGCGCTATCCCGGTCGTCGGACACGGCCGGGAGGGGAGGATCGCATCCGGTGAAGGTCGACGGCATCTCCTATCGCTCGATCTGGCTGGACCGGGACGGCGTCACCGTCCGGGTCATCGACCAGCGCTGGCTCCCGCATGATTTCCGCATCGCCGGCCTCACGACGGTTGACGAGGCGGCGGTGGCGATCCGCGACATGTGGGTGCGCGGCGCCCCGCTGATCGGCGCCACGGCGGCCTACGGCGTCGCCCTGGCAATGGCGGCGGATCCGTCCGACACCGCGCTGGACGCGGCCTGGCGCCTCCTGCACGCCACCCGACCGACGGCGGTGAACCTGCGCTGGGCGCTCGACGACATGCGCCGGCATCTCGCCCCGCTCGACCCCTCGCGCCGCGTCGAGGCGGCCTATGCGAGGGCCGCGGCGATCGCCGACGAGGACGTCGAGATCAACCGCCGGATCGGCGCCCATGGGCTCGCGCTCGTCGAGCGGATCGCCGCGTCGAAGGGCGGTCGCCCGGTGAACATCCTCACCCACTGCAACGCCGGTTGGCTCGCCACGGTCGACTTCGGCACCGCCACCTCGCCGATCTACCAGGCGGCGGACCGGGGAATTCCCGTCCACGTCTGGGTGGACGAGACGCGGCCGCGCAACCAGGGCGCCCACCTCACCGCCTGGGAGATGGCCCACCACGGGGTGCCGCACACCTTGATCGTCGACAATGCCGGCGGCCACCTGATGCAGCACGGCCAGGTCGACATGGTGATCGTCGGCACCGACCGGACGACCGCCACCGGCGACGTCTGCAACAAGATCGGCACCTATCTGAAGGCACTGGCGGCCAGGGACAACGGCGTGCCCTTCTACGTGGCGCTGCCCTCGCCGACCATCGACTGGACCGTCCGCGACGGCCTCGCCGAGATCCCCATCGAGGAGCGCTCGGGCGACGAGGTGTCGCTGGTGCAGGGCCTCGGCGAGGACGGGCGGATCACCCGGGTCAGGATCTCGCCTGAGTCCTCGCCCGCCGGCAACCCGGCCTTCGACGTGACGCCCGCCCGGCTGGTCACCGGCCTCGTCACCGAGCGCGGCGTCGCCCCGGCGAGCGCCGAGGGCCTGCTGGCGCTGTTCCCCGAGTATTCCTCCGCCTCGTCCGCTGGCTAATCCTGGCCGCTCATCCGGTCGAGGCCGGCCAGGTCGCGCTCGCGGCTGAGGAGCAGCGCGACCGGCCGCATCGCGGGAATGTGGGCGAAGATGATGGCCGCGGCGATGATGATCGGGGTCGCCAGGATCGCGCCGGGGATGCCCCAGAGCCAGCCCCAGACCAGCAGCCCGATCAAAACGACCAGCGGCGACAGCGAGACCTGGCGGCCCTGCACCTTCGGGTCGATGAAGTTCCCCATGATCTGTTCGATCACCAGGATGCCGATGGCGACCGGAATCGCCGTCTGCAGGTCCTCCTGGGTGAAGGCGTAGGCGACCGGCAGGATGCCGGCGATCAGCGAGCCGAGCGTGGGGATGAAGTTCAAGAGGAAGGCGAGCAGCCCCCAGACGATCAGGAGGTCGACGCCGAAGATCCAGAGCCAGCCTGCATAGAGGACCCCGGTGGCGAGGCCGATGATGGTCCGCGCGAGCAGGTAGCGGCGCAGCCGCGCGGCGATGATGTCGAGCGAACTCGACCAGTTCCGGTCGCTCCCGTCGCCGATGATGCTGACCAGCTTGGCCTGCCACCTGGGCGCCTCCATCAGCATCAGAAGCGTGAGAAAGAAGATCAGGACGAGGCCGCCGAGGGTGGTGGTGGCGGAGTTGAGGATGGTGGAGGCGAGGTCGGAGGCGTACCCCTGCACCCGTTCGGCGAGGGCGCCGTCGCGGCCGCTGAGGAAGTCGAACAGCCCGGCCCCCGCCGGATCCTCTCCGCCGGCGCCCTCGTTCCCGGCCTGGGCCGGCGTCGCCGGGGCGGCGTCGCCGGTCCCGGCCGGTCCGGAGCCGCCGGACGCCTCCTCGCCGCCGCCGCTCCGGGCAGCCTCCCCATCGGCGCCGCCAGGGATCGCGCGCTCGATCTCCCGCGATACGCTCGGGAAACGGTCGACCACCCGCTGCGAGGCCACCCAGATGCTGCCGAAGAACAGGGCGAGCACCACCAGGATGATGCCCATCGCGGCCACGTGGCCGAGCCACTTCAGCCGGTCCGGGACCCGCGCCGCCACCGCCCGGTCGACCGGCGCGACGAGGAGCGCGACGAACACCGAGGTGACGATCGGCACCATCACGACCGCGGTCGCGTAGAGGGCCCAGCCGACGATCACGACTGCGAGAACGGCGAGCAGCGCAAGCTCGGTCCGCCGGTACCGGCCGGCCCCGGCGAGCGGCGCCCCGAGGCTCGGGCGGGTGGGTTTCGACGGTTCGGCCATGGCGTCTCCGGCACTGTCTCTGCGCCCCGCCTCCGCTCCGCGACCGGCTGTTCCGGGGCGATCCGCGGCAGGTCCGCCATGACGGAAGTCGCCAGGCGCGGCCTTGTTCCCGCTCAGCCCCGGCGCGCGTCCGCGGACGGCCAGGGCGCGGGCTCGCCGCGCTCCTCCAGGGAGAGGCCGTTGTGGGCGTCGGTCGCGGCGATGGCGGCGTGCCCGGCGGCGACGGCGATCTGGTTGAGTTCGTGCACCACGTCGCCGACGGCATAGACGCCGGGGATGGTGGTGCGCTGGTGGCGATCGGTATCGAGGTAGCCGTCCGGGGCGGTGCGGGCCCCCAGCCGGCGGGCGAGGCCGGCCCGAGGCCGGCCGCCCATCGCCACGTAGACGTCGTCGAAGTCGAGCCGGCTGCCGTCCTCCAGCACGGCCGCGATCCCGTCGTCGCCGCTCTCGAGGCGTGCGAGGGGCGCCGAGGCGACCGCGATGCCGTCCTCCGCGCAGCGGGCGAGGTCGCCCGCGTCCGGCGCCGGCTGTCCGGCGAGGCGCATCACGGTGACGTCGCCGGTGAAGGCGGTGACGAAGCGCGCCTCGGCGGCGGCCCGGGTCGGCGGGCCGATCACCCCGACGCGGTGGTCGCTCACCTCGTAGCCGTCGCACACCGGGCAGAGCCGCACCCGCCCGGCGCGGATGCCCCTCGCCACCACGGCCATGTCGGGCACCTCGTCGTCGACGCCGGTGGCGATGATCACCCGTCGGGCGAGCGCGACGATGCCGGGCCCGGTCGCCGAGAACCGGCCGTCCGAGCGGCGCTGCAGCCGGTCGACCCGGCCCTTCATCATCCGCGCCCCGTAGCGCTCGGCCTGCGCATGCAGCCTGGCGAGGAATTCGGACCCCGACAGGCCCTCGGGGAAGCCGGGGATGTTGTGGCTGGTCGGAATCCAGGCGGCGCGACTGTTGCCGCCGTCGACGACCAGAGGCGGACGGCGGAACCGGCCGAGGTAGGTGGCCGCGATCAGCCCGCCCGGGCCGGCGCCGACGATGAGGCAGTCTGTGACGAAGGGCTCGGCGTCCACGGCGGTTCCATGTCGTTGTCGACGGAGGCCGCTGCCGGATGCTCTCGGGATGCAGGGCCCCCGGTCCTAACGCGGACCGGTGCCGAGAGGTTCTCGCCTCGTTCCCTCGTCAGCGGCGGATCGCCTCGATCGACGGCTCCAGGCGCAACTGGCCGGCAGGGAAGGGCGCACCCGGGTAGACGAAGCGCAGGCGCACGTTGCGCGTGGCCGCATGGCCGAGATCGCCGAAGCTCCGCCGAGACACCGCCTCGCCGAGGACGGGGCAGGCCGGGGCCGGCGTCGTCGCGTCCGGGCAGTCGTGGGCGACGGCGCGGATGGCGATGCCCGTGAAGGGATCGGTGGCCGCCGGGGCGATGTCGAAGGTGGCGTCGACAGCCCAGCGGTCGCTGAAGCGCAAGGGGGCGGAGAGCCGCCAGCCGGCGATGCGGAAGGCGCCGGGCGCCGGCTCCTCCCAGTGGGTCGCCTCCTCGACGAGGCCGGTCGCCTGGTCCTCCTCGCGCTGCCAGCGCTGCTGCTCGACGGCGAAGCCGACCACCACGGCGAGGACGAGCAGGACGCCGGCGAAACCCATCCGCACGGCGCGGGGAGCCGGAAGCAGGGCCACCGCGAGGGCGGCGAGGGCGAGGACCAGGGCGCGTATCATGATGAGGAATATAGGAAGCCGGGCCGCCGCCGTCGCCCCCATGCGGGAATTCGCAGCACCCTGGTGCGGGATCCCCCGTCGACCGGTCCCCCGGTCGCCTGCTAGTCCTTGCCCAGCGGCCGCCGGCGGAGGCGGCCCCTCGACGGGGAGGATGGTATGGACTACGCCAACTTCGGCCGCACCGGCCTCGAGGTGTCGCGCCTTTGCCTCGGCTGCATGTCCTATGGCGAGCCGCAGCGCGGCAATCACGCCTGGACCATGCCGGAGGCGGAGAGCCGGCCGTTCATCCGCAAGGCGCTGGACCTCGGCATCAACTTCCTCGACACCGCCAACGTCTACTCGGACGGCACCAGCGAGGAGATCGTCGGCCGCGCCCTGAAGGACTTCGTCCGCCGCGAGGAGGTGGTGCTCGCCACCAAGGTGCATGGCCGGATGCGGCCGGGGCCGAACGGCGCCGGGCTGTCGCGCAAGGCCATCCTCGCCGAGATCGACGCGAGCCTGGCGCGCCTGGGCACCGACTACGTCGACCTCTACCAGATCCACCGCTTCGACCCCAAGACGCCGGTGGAGGAGACGCTGGAGGCGCTCAACGACGTGGTGCGCGCCGGCAAGGCCCGCTACATCGGCGCCTCGTCGATGTACGCCTGGCAGTTCGCGACCATGCTGGCCGTCTCCGAGCGGAACGGGTGGGCCCGCTTCGTCTCCATGCAGAACCACCTGAACCTCCTCTACCGCGAGGAGGAGCGCGAGATGATGCCGCTCTGCCGCGACCGCGGTATTGCCGTCATCCCCTGGAGCCCGCTCGCCCGCGGCCGCCTCACCCGCGACTGGTCGGAGCCGAGCAACCGGTCCGAGACCGACCAGGTCACCCGGCTTCTCTACACGGCGACGGAGGAGGCCGACCGCCGGGTGGTCGAGGCGGTGGCGAAGGTGGCGGCGGCGCGCGGCGTGCCGCGGGCGCAGGTCGCGCTCGCCTGGCTGCTCCGGACGCCCGGCGTCACGGCGCCGATCATCGGGGCGACCAGGCCGGAGCACCTCGACGACGCCGTCGCAGCGCTCGGCCTTCGCCTCTCCGACGAGGAGGTGGCGGCGCTGGAGGCGCCCTACGTGCCGCATCCGGTCGCCGGCCACGAGTAGGGCCGTCCTGCAACGATCCGGCCCGCCGACGGGTTAACCGGGCGAAACCGCCGCGGGCGCCCGGGCGCCGTCCGGGGCCGCCATCCCGGAGACGACAGGTGACCGAGACCCTTTCCGCCTCGCTGCCCGAGGATCTCGACCGGGCGGTGGTCGAACTGCTGCGCACCGCCACGGACCGGGAAATCCGGCTCGCCACGGCGGAAAGCTGCACCGGCGGGCTGATCGCCTCGCTCCTCACCGACGTCCAGGGCGCGAGCCACGTCTTCGAGCGCGGCTTCGTGGTCTATTCCGCCCGGGCCAAGCGCGAGATGCTGGGCGTCGACGGCGATCTCATCGCCCGCGCGGGCGTCGTCTCGCGGGAGGTGGCGATCGCCATGGCCGAGGGCGGACTTGACAATTCGGCTGCGGATGTCTGCCTGTCGGTGACCGGCTTCGCGGGACCGGCGGGCGAGGGGGACGAGCCGGGGCTCGTGCATTTCGCCTGCGCCCGCCGGGGCCGGCCGACGGTTCATCGCGTCGAGCACTTCGGCGACCAGGGCCGCGGCCCCGTGCGGATCGCCTGCGCGAGGGTCGCCGTCGGGATGATGAGGGAGATGATCGGGTGACGAGCAATCCGGCGACCGGGGCGGCAGGCAAGGGCACGGCCGGGGCGGACTTCTGGTCGATCCACCGCCACGGCCTCGTGCGCATCGCCGCCTGCACGCCGGCGGTGCATGTCGGCGATCCGGCAAGGAACGCGGCCGCGGTCGTCGACCTCGCCCGGCGGGCCGCCGCCGACGCGGTCGACCTCGCCGTCTTCCCGGAACTCTGCATCTCAGCCTATGCGGTGGACGACCTCCACCTGCAGGAGGCGATGATCGCCGGCGTGGACGCGGCGCTCGCCGCCGTGGTCGAGGCGAGCCGGGACATGCGCACGGTGCTGCTCGTCGGCGCGCCGGTCGCCCGCGAGGGCCGGCTCTACAACACGGCGGTGGCGATCGCCCGCGGGCGCGTGCTGGGCGCCGTGCCGAAGACCTTCCTGCCGAACTACCGGGAGTACTACGAGAAGCGCTGGTTCGCCTCCGGCGCCGGGCTCCGCGGCCTGGAGGCGGTGGTCGCCGGCCGTCGCGTGCCGTTCGGCACCGACCTTCTGTTCGAGGCCTCCGACCTGCCGGGGTTCGTCTTCCACGTGGAGATCTGCGAGGACTACTGGGCCCCGACGCCGCCCTCGACCCTCGGCGCGCTCGCCGGCGCGACGATCCTCTGCAACCTCTCCGCCTCCAACATCGTGGTCGGCAAGGCGGTGGACCGGGCGCTGCTCTCGGCTTCGCAGTCGATGCGGCAGGTGGCGGCCTACGTCTATTCCGCGGCCGGGCCGGGGGAGAGCACGACGGACCTCTCCTGGGACGGCCAGGGGATGATCCACGAGATGGGCGACCTCCTCGCCCGCTCCGAGCGCTTCCTGCGCGCCCCGCAGTTCGCCGCCGCGGACGTCGACACCCGGCGGATCCTGCAGGAGCGGCTGCGCACGCCCACCTTCAACGACGCCGCAGCGCTCGCCGGCCACCCGGAGACGTCGATGCGCCGCGTCGCCTTCGCCCACGAGCCGGACTTCGCCGACGTCGGCCTGAAGCGGCCGGTGCGCCGCTTCCCCTTCGTGCCGAACGACCGCGAGCACCTCGACCTCGATTGCTACGAGAGCTTCAGCATCCAGGTGGAAGGCCTCGCCCGCCGCTTCGAGGCGACCCGTGGCGACACCATGGTGATCGGCGTCTCCGGCGGGCTCGATTCCACCCACGCGCTGATCGTCGCCGCCAAGGTCTGCGACAGGCTGGGGCTGCCGCGCTCGCGCATCCTCGGCTTCACCATGCCGGGCTTCGCCACCGGCGAGTCCACCAAGGCCAACGCCTGGGCGCTGATGCGCGCCCTCGGGGTGACCGCGGACGAGATCGACATCCGCCCGGCGGCGATGCAGATGCTCTCCGACATGGGCCACCCCTTCGCCAGGGGCGAGCCGGTGCACGACGTCACCTTCGAGAACGTCCAGGCGGGGATGCGCACCGACTATCTCTTCCGCCTCGCCAACCAGCGCCAGGGCTTCGTGATCGGCACCGGCGACCTCTCCGAGATGGCGCTCGGCTGGGCCACCTACGGCGTCGGCGACCAGATGAGCCACTACGCCGTCAACACCGGGGTGCCGAAGACGCTGATCCAGTACCTGATCCGCTGGACCGTCCGCACCGAGCAGTTCGACGACGAGGTCGCCCGCACGCTGACGGCGATCCTCGAGACGGAGATCTCGCCCGAACTGGTGCCGGCGGACGCGGAAGGAAACATCCAGAGCACAGAGGACCGCATCGGCCCCTACGAGCTGCACGACTTCTTCCTGTTCCACATCCTGCGCTACGGCCTCGCGCCCTCCAAGGTCGCCTTCCTCGCCTGGCACGCCTGGAACGACCCCGCCAGGGGCCTCTGGCCGTTCGAATTCCCGGACGGCAAGAAGAACGCCTACGACCTGCCCACCATCGTCAAGTGGCTGGAGACGTTCCTCTATCGCTTCTTCACCATCAGCCAGTTCAAGCGCTCGGCGATCCCCAACGGGCCGAAGGTCTCGGCCGGCGGCTCGCTGTCGCCCAGGGGCGACTGGCGGGCGCCGTCCGACGGTACCGCCGAGACCTGGCTGAGGGAACTGAGGGAGAACGTGCCGAACTGACCGGGCCACGAAAAAGGCCGCCGCGCTCCGTCCGGGGCGGCGGCCGAGGAAGTCGCCGGCGGCCGGTCAATCCGGGTTGAGCCGCCGGCATCTGCAACCATAGGCATTCGATCGCCGGATGCAAGCCGGACGTGAACGGGTCCGCATGTTCGCGGCGCGACAGGCTGGTCCGTGGTGCTATCCTCGGGCGGCACGGGCAGGGGAGACCGAGAATGTATTCAGAGATGAAGGGATCGGCGCACGCCATGGCGCCCGCCGAGATCGCCGTCGCGGCGATGCCCGAGGACGAGCGTGTGTGGGTGCCGCAGGCGCCCGACGTGTGGTTCCGGCCGCTGATGCTGAACACGCTGCAGGGCCAGTGGTGCAACCTCCTCAGGGTGCGCCGCTCGGGCGTCCTGTCGCGGCACGTCCATCCGAACCCGGTGCACGGCTTCGTGCTGAAGGGCCGCTGGCGCTACCTCGAGCACGACTGGATCGCCGAGACCGGCTCCTATGTCTTCGAGCCGCCCGGCGAGATCCACACCCTCACGGTGCCGGAGGACTGCGCGGAGATGATCACCTTCTTCAACATCACCGGCTGCATGGTCTACCTCGACACCGATAACCGCCACGTCGGCTATGAGGACGTCTTCACCAAGATCGACATGTGCCGGCGGCACTACGCGGCCGTCGGCCTCGGCGCCGACTACGTCGACCAGTTCGTGCGCTGAGGGTGGCGGCCATGGACGACGTCGGCCGAATGGGCACGCGGCTGGTACGAGGGGCGGCGGGTGCTGGTCACCGGCGGCACCTCGGGGATCGGCGCGGGGCTCGCCCGCGGCTTCCTCGCGGCCGGGGCGGAGGTGGTGGCGACCGGGGTCGCCGCCGCGGAGTGCGAGGCCGCGGCCGCCGACCCGCTGCTCGGCCGCGCCGACCTCAGGACCCTCGACGTGCGCGACGGCGCGGCGGTGCGCGACCTGGTGGGCGGCCTCGGCCGCCTCGACGCGGTGGTGAACGCGGCCGGGATCATCCGCCGTGGCGACGAGCACGACCCGGCGGTGTTCGAGGCCGTCGTCGACGTGAACCTGACCGGAACGATGCGGGTCGCGACGGCGGCGCGGCCGCTGCTGCGGGCCTCGGGCCGGGGGGCGATCGTCAACGTCGCCTCGGTGCTGAGCTTCTTCGGGGGCGGCCTGGTGCCGGGCTACGCGGCCAGCAAGGGCGGCATCGCCCAGCTGACCAAGTCGCTGGCGATCGCCTTCGCCGAGGACGGCATCCGCGTCAACGCCATCGCGCCCGGCTGGATCGAGACCCCGCTCACCGAGGCGCTCCGGGCCGACCAGGACCGCAGCGCGGCGATCCTGGCCCGCACCCCGCTGAAGCGCTGGGGACGGCCGGAGGACCTCGTCGGGGGCGTGCTGTTCCTCTGCTCGCCCGCCGCGGCCTTCGTGACCGGCACGATCCTCACCATCGACGGGGGATACACCGCGGTCTGACCGGCGGGCCCGCCGGGCGCGTCTGCACGCACGGCGGATCGCGGTGCGCGACCGCGCATTTACGTGTGCGGATACCCGCATTGACCGGAGCCCGGCCGGGGGCGACGATCCCAGGCGTGAGGGGCGAGACTTTCCGTTCCATTCCCGACCTGGGCGCGAGCCCGCAGCATCGGAATGAATCCGTGAGGGTGTCCTGTGTCGTCGATGCCAAGAACCGCCTGGGGGAGGTCCCGGTCTGGGACGTCCGCGAGCAGGCGCTCTACTGGGTCGACATCGAGGGCTGCCTGCTGCAGCGCTACCGTCCGGCGACGGGCGAGGTCGAGCGCTGGACGATGCCGGAGCGCATCGCCTGCTTCGCCCTGCGCGAGACCGGCGGCCTGATCGTCGCCTTCGCCTCGGGCATTGCCTTCTACGACCTCGACAGCGGCGCGATCGACTGGATCGCCCGGCCGGAGGCGCACCTCGCCGGCAACCGCTTCAACGAGGGCAAGTGCGACCGGCGCGGCCGCTTCTGGGCCGGGACCATGGACGACAGCCTCGCCGCCCACTCCGGCGCGCTCTACCGGGTCGACCCGGACCGGACCGTCACCAGGGTGCTCGACGGCATCGGCATCTCCAACTCGATCGTCTGGAGCCCGGACGACACCACCTTCTATTTCGCCGACACCCTCGACGGGGCGATCGACCGCTTCGACTACGACGCGGAGAGCGGGGCGATCTCCAACCGCCGCCGCCTCGTCGACCTCTCCGGCACCGGCATCGGCCCGGACGGATCGACGGTGGACGTGGAGGGCTGCCTCTGGAATGCGCAGTGGAATGGCTGGCGCGTCGCCCGCTACGCGCCGGACGGGCGCCTGCTTGCCACCATCGAACTGCCGGTGCAGAAGCCGACGAGCTGCATGTTCGGCGGCCCGGACCTGTCCACCCTCTACGTCACCTCGGCGATCTACGACCTCACCGGGGAGGAGCACGCGCGCCAGCCGCTCGCCGGCGGCCTGTTCGCGATCGACGTCGGGGTCAGGGGGCTGCCGGAGACGCGCTTCGCCGGCTGAGGAGCCGGCGGCAAGATCCCCGCGGGGGGCGGGGCGAGGAGGGGGTTCGACCGGGTCCGCATCGGACCGTGGAGGAGGTCGGCCCGCCGGGGAGGAGGGGACGGGCAGCTTGGCCCGGGCCTGCTCCGCAACGAAAGGGGCCGCGGCCGGTGCCGGGCCCGCCAAGAGTGGTGCACCACAGGGAGGACAACGACATGTCGATGAAGGGACTTGCCGCTGCCGCGGTGGTCGGTTTCGGCCTCGCGGCCGTCCCGGCGCTCGCCGCCGGCCCCGAGGTCGTCTCGGGACCGGGCTTCGATCCGCAGTGCTTCAAGCCGTGGAGCGAGGACACCAAGTACTTCCAGTGGCCCGCCAAGGAGGGCCCCTACCGGATCGCCGTGGTCAACGGCTTCGTCGCCAACGTCTGGCGCATCCAGATGATCCAGACCGCCAAGGCCTATGCCGAGACGCCGGAGATCGCCCAGGACCTCGCCGAGTTCAAGGTGGTGTCGGTGGGCACCGACATGGCCGCCCAGCTCGGAGCGGTGGAGGACTACGTCAACCAGGGCTTCGACGCCGTCCTCATCAACCCGAACACGCCGACGGGCTGGGACCGCGTCATCCGCCTCGCCAACCAGAAGGGCACCATCCTCGTCGCCTTCGACAACCAGGTCGAGAGCGACCAGATGGCCGGCATCGCCCAGGACCAGGTCGCCATGGGCCGCATGTCCGGCGAGTGGCTCGTCCAGCATGTCGGCAACAAGGGCAAGCTGCTCGAGATCCGCGGCGTGCCCGGCTTCTCCGCCGACCAGGAGCGCCATGACGGCTTCCGCTCGGTGGTCGAGGCCGACGGCAATGAGTTCGAGGTCGTCGAGGTGATCGGCAACTGGGCGCCGGGCGATTCCCAGAAGGCCACCGCCGACGCGATCGCCGCCCACGGCCGGTTCGACGGCATCTTCACCCAGGGCGGGTCCAACGGCACCGTCCAGGCTCTGATCGACGCCGGGCACGCCTTCGTGCCGATGGCCGGCGAGGCGGAAAACCTCTTCCGCATCCAGATCGCCCAGCACGCCGACGACGGGCTGAAGGGCATGTCCTACGGCCAGTCGCCGGCGCAGGTGGCGATCGCCCTCAAGGCCGCGATCGCGGCGCTGAAGGGCAACCCCATCCCGCAGCTCACCTCGATCCCGAACCCGGTCGTCGACTTCACCAACATGAAGGCGGGCGAGGACTACTTCCCCGACCTGACGGTGGACTTCTTCGCCGCGAACGCCTTCCCGCCCTGCGGGCTGTCGTTCACCGCGCCGCAGATCATGTCGCAGACCGGCGAGGACGCGAAGTGACGGCACGCCGTCCGAGGCGGCCCGCGACCTGAACCCGCGGGCCGCCGGGCGCCGCCGCTCCCCTCGGCGGCGCCCCCTTTCGACCGGGTGGGAGACACACCGACATGGCCGACCCGAACGCCGGCGCCCTGCTGGCGCTGACCGGCATCTCCAAGGCCTACGGGGGCGTGCAGGCCCTCGCCGACGTCGACTTCGCGAGCCGCGCCGGATCGATCCACGCGGTGCTCGGCGAGAACGGCGCGGGAAAGTCCACGCTGATCAAGATCATCTCCGGCGTGGTGGTGCCCGACACCGGCCTGATCCACTTCGACGGCGCCCCGGCGAAGTTCCAGACGCCGCAGGACGCCAATGCGGTCGGCATCGTCAGCGTGTTCCAGGAACTGTCGATCATCCCGGACCTGTCGGTGGCCGACAACATCTCGATCACGCGGCCGCCCCGCCGCTTCGGCCTGATCGACCATCGGGCGCAGCGCCGGCGTGCCGAGGAACTGCTCGCCGAGGTCGGCTGCGAGGACATCAATCCGCTGACGCTGGTGCGCGACCTGCCGCTGTCGCGCCGGCAGATGGTTGAGATCGCCAAGGCGCTCGGCCGCTCCCCGAAGCTGCTCATCCTCGACGAGGCGACGTCGGCGCTGACCTCGGCGGATGTCGAGCGCGTCTACGGCATCCTGAAGCGGCTGCGCCAGGCCGGCCTGTCGCTTCTCTACATCTCCCATCGCATGCACGAGATCGAGGCGCTCGCCGACACCGTCTCCGTCTTCCGCAACGGCCGCCACGTCGAGACCTTCCCGGCGGGAACGCGGACCGGCGAGGAGGTGGTGCAGATGATGATCGGCCGCGACGTCAGCAACGTCTTCCCGGCGAAGCCCGTCCGGACCGTCGCGCCCGAGCCGGTGCTGGAGGTGGACCGCCTCTCCTGGACCGACCGCCTCTCCGACATCTCCTTCACCGCCGCCCGGGGGGAGATCGTCGGCCTCGGCGGCCTCGACGGGCAGGGCCAGCGCGAGCTTCTGCTCGCGCTCTTCGGCGTCATGCGCGGGGTCGAGGGCACGATCCGCGTCGAGGGAAAGCCGGCGCGGCTCGCCGGCCCGTCGGCGGCGACCGCCCGGCGCATCGCCCTCATCCCCGAGGACCGCAAGACCGAGGGCCTGATGCTGCCGATGTCGATCGCCGACAACATTTCGCTCACCGCCCTCGGGCGGATGAGCCGCGGCCTCGTGATCGACCGCGCGGAGGAGCGCCGGCGCATCGGCGAGATGGTCGACGCCCTGAAGATCAAGGTGGGCTCGGTGGACGACCCGGTCGCCACCCTCTCCGGCGGCAACCAGCAGAAGGTGGTGATCGCCAAGTGGCTGCTCACCGAGGCGCGGATCCTGCTCCTCAACGACCCCACCCGCGGCATCGACGTCGGCACCAAGGAGGAGATCTACCGGCTGCTCCGCCGCCTCGCCGACGCCGGCACAACCATCCTCCTCTACTCGACCGACTACGAGGAACTGATCGGCCTCTGCGACCGGGTGCTGATCCTCTACGGCGGGCGGATCGTCCGGGTGCTGGAGGGCGAGGAGATCACCGAGACCAACATCGTCGCCAGCGCCTTCAACCTGCCGGTCGGCGAGGCGGCGGCCGGAGCGGAGGCGGCGCGGCCATGAACGACCTCAGGATCCGCCTCTCCCAGAATATCGGGCCGATGCTGGCCCTCGCCCTGTTCCTGGTCATCTACGTCACCTACAGCGTGATGCACCCTCGGGGCTTCTCGGTCGACCTCTACGTCCAGAACTCCAACGAGGTGACCAGCCTCGTGCTGCTGGCCATGGCGCAGACGCTGCCGGTGCTGCTCGGCGGCATCGACCTCTCGGTCGGCTCGCTGATGACGCTCGTCAACGCGCTCGCCTCCGAACTTGTCGACGGCTCGCCGGCCGAGATCATCCTCGGCATGGTCGCCTGCGCCCTCGTCGGCGCCGCCGGCGGGCTTCTGAACGGCCTCATTGTCGTCTACGGCCGGCTGCAGCCGATCGTGGTGACGCTGGCGACCGGCGCCATCTTCAGCGGCATCGCCCTGTTCATCCGGCCGACGCCCGGCGGGCGGGTCGACGGCGACCTCAACTGGGTGGCGACCAACGCGATCGCCGAGCTCCCCGCCACCTACGGCTGGTGGGACAGCGGCGAGGAACCGGTGTGGTTCGGCCTCGTCAGCGGCATCCCGATGCCGGTGGTGATCGTGCTCGCCGTGGTCGTGCTGGTCTGGCTGCCGTTCCGCAACTCGGAGACGGGCCGGGCGGTCTACGCGGTCGGCTCGAACGAGGCGGGCGCCTACATGTCGGGGGTGGAGGTGGACCGGGCGAAGCTCGCGGCCTACACCCTCGGCGGCTTCTTCGCCGGCCTCTCCGGCCTCTACTTCGCGATCCAGACCGGCAGCGGCAACGCCGACCCGATCCAGGCCGGCACCTACACGCTGAACTCGATCGCCGCGGTGGTGATCGGCGGCACCTCGATGATGGGCGGCTCCGGCGGGGTGATCGGGTCGATCTTCGGCGTCATGGTGCTGCGCTCGATCACCTTCCTGTTCCGCGTGGTCGACGCGGACTCCGCCGTCGGCTTCCTCGCCAACCCGCTGCTTCAGCCGATGTTCGAGGGCCTCATCCTGCTCTTCGCCGTCAGCCTCGGCGCGGCGCGGGTGATGCGGATGAAGAACCAGCTCCAGATCTTCAGGTGACGCGGATGGACATGAGCCGCATCGGCAACGGCAGGCCGACGATCGACAAGCCGCTCCTCTTCGCGGGCGGCTTCATCCTCGTCATCCTCCTCGTGGGCACGGTCTACACGCTGGCGACGCAGGGCACCGCGACGCTGCTGTCGCCCACCTACCTCGTCCTCCAGCTGAAGGTCGCCGCCTTCCTCGGCCTCGTCGCCTCGGGCATGATGCTGGTGGTGCTGCTCGGCCACATCGACCTGTCGGTCCCGTGGACCATGGCCGCCTCGGCGATGCTGGCGACCGCGGTCGGCGGGGCTGCGGCGATCCCGGTGGGACTCGCGGTCGGCCTCCTCATCGGCATCGTCAACGGCATCGGCGTCGCCTACCTGCGCGTGCCCTCGATGATCTTCACCCTCGGCGTCAACGTGGTGCTGCGCGGGCTGATGGTGATGCTGACCGGCGGCTTCTCGCCGTCGAGCCAGCCGACCGACCTGATGCTGCTGCTGGCCAAGGGCGAGGTGCTCGGCATTCCGGGTCCGGTGATCATCTGGGCGCTGCTCGGGGTGAGCGTCGCCTTCCTGCTGAACCGCACCCGGCTCGGCCGCTACATCTACGCCACCGGCAACCGGGAGGCGGCGGTCTACCTCTCCGGCATCGACACCCGCCTCGTGCTGGTGGCGACCTTCGCGCTCTGCAGCCTCTTCGCCTCGATCTCCGGCATGCTGCTCGCCGGCTATTCCTCCAAGGCCTTCCAGGCGATGGGCGATCCCTACCTGCTGCCGGCGATCGCCGCGGTGGTGATCGGCGGGACCTCGATCCTCGGCGGCTCCGGGCGCTACCTCGGCACGGTGGTCGGCACGCTGCTGATCGTGCTGCTGCAGAGCGTCCTCTCGGTCATGCAGATGCCCGAGGCGGGCCGGCAGATCATCTACGGCGTCGTCATCATAGCGATGCTGCTCGCCTACGGGCGCGGCGCCCGGCTCCGGCTCTGACGATGGCCCCCCGGTCAGGGCACCTCGACCACGCGCCCGGAGGCGAGCACCGCCTCGATGAACTCCGGCACCTCGAGCCCAGCCTTCACCCGGGCGTCGAGCGCCGCCTCCGCCTCGCGCACCGCCGCAAGGCGCTCGACCAGCTCGGCCGCGAAGGCGCGCGGGATCACCACCACGCCGTCCTGGTCGGCGACGATGACGTCGCCGGCCTCGACCCGGACGCCGCCCACCACCACCGGAAGGTTGACGCTGCCGGGGCCGTTGCGCGCCGGGGAGTTGGGCGTCACCCCGGCCGCGAACACCGGCAGGCCGACCGAGAGGATGCCCGGCAGGTCGCGGACCAGCCCGTCGGTGACGAAGCCGGCGACGCCGCGGTTGCGGGCCATGCCGAGGAGGAGGTCGCCGGTCACCGCCGTCGCGGTGAAGCCGTCGGTGGCGGCGACCAGGATGTCGCCCCTTTCGGCCACCGCCAGCGAGCCGAACAGGGCGAGGTTGTCCGCCGGCCCGTTGTCGGAGGTGACCGCGACGCCGACCACGCTGCCCGTCGTGGGCACGACCGGCTTGATGCGGTAGTCCATCGCGCCGCGCCCGCCCATGGCATCCACCACGAAGCCGGTCGGCACGCCCGCAAGGGCCGCGAGGACGGCGGGGTCCGGCCGCGGGAAGGCGCGGCGGAGTGCGAGGGCAGGCGGGTCCTTGATCATGTCAGGTCCTCGGTTGCAGGCTCGGGGGGCACGCAGGTCGCGGCGCGCGGGACGGATGGTGCCACGGCGGCGCCCGGATGGCACCCTTCGTTGTGGCCGGGGCGGGGCCGCGAGGGCATTCGCAGCGGGGGAGGACGGCGATGACGCCGCGGGGCTTGGGGCGGGCGTGGAGCGTGGAGGCGCTGCGCCGGGAGGCGCGGCGGGTGCTGCCGCGGCCGGTGTTCGACTTCGCCGACGGGGCGGCGGAGGACGAGCTGACGCTCGCCCGCAACGAAACCGACTTCGACGCCTGGTCGCTGCTGCCGAAGCCCCTCGACGGCGCCGCCGAGCGCGACACCTCGGTGGAGCTGTTCGGCCGCCGGCTGTCGATGCCGGTGATGATCGGGCCGACCGGGCTCTCGGGCCTGTTCTGGCCCGACGGCGAGCGGGCGGCGGCCCGGGCGGCGGCGGCGGCCGGCACCGCCTTCTGCCTCAGCCACGCATCGGTCTGCCGGCTGGAGGACCTGCCCGCCATCGGCGACGCGCCGCGCTGGATGCAGGTCTTCGTCTACCGGGACCGCGGCTTCACCGAGGAGTTCGCCCGGCGCGCGGCGGCGAGCGGCTACGACGCGCTGGTGCTGACCATCGACAACCAGCTGCTCGGCCGGCGCGAGCGCGACCTCGCCAACGGCTTCACCATCCCGCCGCGTTTCCGCGCCGGCGACCTCGCTGTCATGGCGACCAAGGTCGCCTGGCTGTCGCGGATGCGGCGCGAGCTGCCGCGGGTGACCTTTGCCAACTACGTGCGGCCCGGCGAGCCGGCCGACGTCGCCAGCCTCGCCGCGCGGATGGGCTCTATGCTCGACCCCGGGCTGTCCTGGCGCGACGTCGAATGGCTGCGCGGGATCTGGACCGGCCCGCTGATCCTGAAGGGCGTGCTCCATCCCGACGAGGCCCGGCGAGCCGTGGAGACCGGCGTCGACGCGGTGATCGTGTCGAACCACGGCGGCCGCCAGGTCGACGGCGCGGCCTCGTCGGTCGAGGCGCTGCCGGGCGTGGTCGCGGCGGTCGAGGGCCGCATCCCGGTGCTGCTCGACGGCGGCGTCCGCCGCGGCGCCGACGTCGTCAAGGCGCTCGCCCTCGGCGCCTGCTGCTGCCTGATCGGCCGGCCGCAGCTCTGGGGGCTGGCCGTCGCCGGCGAGGCGGGCGTGGCGCATGTCCTCGAGATCTTCCGCTCGGAGGTGGACCGCACAATGGGCCTCATGGGGCTCCGCCGCACCGGAGACATCGGCCCCGGCCACCTGAAGCCAAGACCGCACCGCTGAGGAGACCTCGAGATGCCCGACTTCCCGATCACCGACGCCCACGTCCACCTCTACGACGTCGACAGGCTCAGCTACGGCTGGCTCGCCGGCGTGCCGAAGATCGCCCGCAGCCACGGCCTCGACGACTTCGACCGCGAGCGCGGCCCGGTCGAGGTCGACCGCATCGTCTTCGCCGAGGTGGCGGTCGACCCCGGCCTGCACCTCAAGGAGGCCGCCTACGTCCAGGAGATGGCCGACCGCGACCCCCGGCTCTGCGGCCAGGTCGCCCACGCGCCGCTGGAGAAGGGGGCGGCGGTGGAGGCCGACCTTGCTGCGCTCGCCGCCATCCCGACCACCCGCGGCATCCGCCGGCTGATCGAGACCGAGCGGCTGGTCGACTTCGTGCTGCGGCCGGAGTTCCTCGAGGGGCTGCGGCTGCTGCCGAAGTTCGGCTTCACCTTCGACATCTGCGTCAAGCACTGGGCGATGGTCTACGCGGTCGAACTCGCCCGCCGCTGCCCGGAGGTGACCTTCGTGCTCGACCACATCGGCAAGCCCGACATCAAGAACGGCCTGCGCCAGCCCTGGTGGAACCAGATCGTCGAGCTCGCCGCCCTGCCGAACGTCAACTGCAAGATCTCCGGCGTCGTCACCGAGGCGAACCACGCCGCCTGGACGCCGGAGGACGTCAAGCCCTATGTCGCCCGCGCCATCGAGGTGTTCGGCTTCGAGCGCTGCATGTTCGGCAGCGACTGGACCGTCTCCAAGCTCACCCACGCCTATCCGGACTGGGTCCGCATCGTCGACGAGGTGATCGCCGGGTCGAGCCGCGAGGAGCAGCTGCAGCTCTACCGGGGCACCGCCGCGCGGGTCTACCGCCTGCCGGAGTGAGGCGAGGGGCGGGACCCGCCGCGCGCCGCTTGAGGAGGATCAACGCGCGAGCGGCCGCGACCGGGCACGGTGGGGCACGGATCGCGGACGACCGATCAGGTTCGCGGAATGCGGTCGGCGCGGACGTCGCCGGCGGCCCGGCGGCGGGAGCCAGCGATGAACCCGGACTCGAGCTACATGCAAGCCGTCGCCCGGCAGCGGGAGCCGGGCCGCGAGGCTGTCGACGGCCTGCTGGACCTGCGGGACCTGGTCCGGCTCGGCACCCTCGCCGCCTCCAGCCACAACACCCAGCCGTGGATCTTCCGCCTCGGCGAGAGGTCGCTGTCGATCCACCCGGACTTCGAGCGCCGGTGCCCGGTGGTCGACCCGGACGACGCGCACCTGTGGAAGAGCCTCGGCTGCGCCGCCGAGAACATCGTCCAGGCCGCCGCCGCCCAGGCCCATGCCGCCGACGTGACCTTCGACGAGGCCGGGTCGCGCCTCCTGCTGCGCTTCGAGCCCTCCGCGTCGATGCGCCCGACGCCGCTGTCGGCGGCGATCCCGCGGCGGCAATCCACCCGGCGGCCCTACGACGGCCGGCCGATTCCGCCGCGCGAGCGGGACCTGCTGGAGGCCGCCGGGACGGGGGAGGGCGTCCGCGTGCTCCTCATCGACGATCCGCGCCGGCGCGAGGACCTCGTCGAGCTCGTCCGCGAAGGCGACATCGCGCAGCTCGGCGACCCGGCCTTCCGCCGCGAGCTGGTCTCGTGGCTGCGCTTCAACGACCGCGCGGCGCTCGCCACCGGCGACGGTCTCGCGAGCCGACCTGCGGGGCAGCCGCAGATCCCGGAGTTCCTCGCCCGGTTCGTGATCGGCCTCGTCCTGCGCGGCCGCGCCCAGGCCGACCTCGACGCCCGCAACATGAGGAGCTCGCCGCTCGTCGCCGTCTTCCTCGGCGAGGCGGACACGGTGCGCCAGTGGGTGGAGGCCGGCCGGGCCTACGAGCGCTTTGCGCTGCAGGCGAGCGCGCTCGGCCTTCGCACCGCGCACCTCAACCAGCCGATCGAGGTCCGCGCCCTGCGGCCGCGGCTTGCCTCGGCGCTCGCCACGGAGGGGGTGCCTCTGCTGATCCTCAGGGTCGGCTACGGCCCGGAGGCCCCGTTCAGCCTTCGCCGGCCGGTCGAGCAGGTGATCCGCTCCGGGCCCGTGTCCTGACCCGGCCGCGGTTCAGCCCCGGCTGATCCCGATCCCGCCCTCCCGGCCGGTCTGCGCCCGGTGGCGGAGGAAGTGGTCGGCGAGCACGCAGGCGACCATGGCCTCGCCGACGGGCACGGCGCGGATGCCGACGCAGGGGTCGTGCCGGCCCTTGGTGCGCACGTCCACCTCGTTGCCGGCGCGGTCGATCGAGAGGCGCTCGGTGAGGATCGAGGAGGTGGGCTTCACCGCGAAGCGCACCACCACCGGCTGGCCGGAGGAGATGCCCCCGAGGACGCCGCCGGCGTGGTTGGCGGAGAACAGCACCGAGCCGTCGTTGCCCATCCGCATCTCGTCGGCGTTCTCCTCGCCGGTAAGTTCGGCCGCGGCCATGCCGGCGCCGATCTCCACGCCCTTCACCGCGTTGATCGACATCAGCGCCGAGGCGATGTCCTGGTCGAGCTTGCCGTAGACGGGCGCGCCCCAGCCCGGCGGCACGCCCTCGGCCACCACCTCGATCACCGCGCCGACCGAGGAGCCTGCCTTGCGGATCTCGTCGAGATAGGCCTCGAAGCGCGGCACGGCGGCAGGGTCCGGGCAGAAGAAGGGGTTGTCGTCCACCGCCGACCAGTCCCAGTTCGCCCGGTCGATCGCCTCGCGGCCGATCCGGACCAGCGCGGCCCGCACCGTCACGCCGGGGATGACCTTGCGGGCGATCGCCCCGGCGGCGACCCGCGCCGCCGTCTCGCGCGCCGACGAGCGGCCGCCGCCGCGGTAGTCGCGCACGCCGTACTTCATGTCGTAGGTGAAGTCGGCGTGGCCGGGCCGGTAGCGGTCGCGGATCTCGCCGTAGTCCTTGGAGCGCTGGTCGACGTTGCGGATCATCAGCGAGATCGGCGTGCCGGTGG
The DNA here is from genome assembly GCA_041687675.1 of Pleomorphomonas sp. Lineage (GTDB taxonomy): Bacteria > Pseudomonadota > Alphaproteobacteria > Rhizobiales > Pleomorphomonadaceae > JAWLBM01. The sequence goes on from JAWLBM010000004.1 coordinate 188,314, forward strand.
TCACAGGGCCGCCGGTGCGCTCGTCCTCGAACACCCCGGAGAGGATCTCCACCTCGTCCGGCTCGCGGCGCTGGGTGACGAAGCGCGACTGGCCGGGCTTGCGGCGGTCGAGGAAGGCCTGGATCTCCGCCGCCGTCAGCGGCAGGCCCGGCGGGCAGCCGTCCACCACGCAGCCGATCGCCGGGCCGTGGCTCTCGCCCCAGGTCGTGACGCGGAAGAGATGTCCGAAGCTGTTGTGCGACATGGCGGCCGGGTGTGTCCTCGAGGAGCGGGATCCGTCGCCTCTTACGGCCTCGGGGCCGGGGCGTCAAACGCGAGCGGTCGCGCCGGCCGCCCGGCGCGTCCCGGATCGATCGGCAGGCGGAAGGGTTGAGCCCGGGGGAGCGACAAGGGAGACATGCGGATGGCGAGGGACGAGGCGGGACGGCCAGGCGGCGGGATCGCGCGGCTGAGGGCCGAAGCGGCGGGCTGCCGGCGCTGCCCGCTGTTCGCCAACGCCACGCAGACGGTGTTCGGCGAGGGGCCCGAGGACGCGCGGCTGGTGGTCGTCGGCGAGCAGCCGGGCGACAGCGAGGACCGCGCCGGCCGGCCCTTCGTCGGTCCCGCCGGCGGCGTCTTCGACGAGGCGGCCGAGGCGGCCGGGCTCGACCGGTCGGAGATCTACGTGACCAATGCGGTGAAGCATTTCAAGTTCGAGCCGCGGGGCAAGCGGCGCCTGCACAAGAAGCCCTCCGCCGGCGAGATCGCCGCCTGCCGCTGGTGGCTGGACCTCGAACTCGAGACGATCGGCCCCGAGCTGGTGGTCGGCATGGGCGGCACCGCGGTCGCCTCGCTGGTCGGCCGGCCGGTCAAGATCACCGCGATGCGGGGGAGCTTCTTTGAGACGGCCGGCGGGCTGGAGGGCTTCGCCACCCTGCACCCGAGCGCCATCCTCCGCCTGCCCGACAAGGCGCTGAGGGCCAAGGCCCGGGCGACCTTCGTCGACGACCTGAAGCGGGTGGCCGAGCGGCTCGCGGGTTAGCTGGCCGGCTCGGCTCTCTACCGTCGTCCCGCCGGCGCCGGCCTCGACGTCTCTCATCCCGGCAAATGCCGGCCCCGCCGCGCCTTTCTCGTCATTCCGGCGAAAGCCGGCATCCAGGAACCTCGCGGAGCCGCAGCGGCCCGCCTCCTCTCTCCCGTCATCCCGGAGACCCTCGCGGAGCCGCGGCGGCCTGCGTCCTCTCTCCCGTCATCCCGGCGAAAGCCGGCATCCAGGAACCTCGCGGAGCCGCAGCGGCGATGTCGCACGTCATCCCGGCTTTCGCCGGGATGACGTGCGGGTGGTTCGGCGCGACCACGGCGGGGCGGGGTCGCCCGGGGACGTCCGAATTCAGCCGCGGCGCCGACCCGGGCGCCACCCGCAGCGCCAACCAGTCACTTCAGCCGCAGCGCCGAGTTGGCGAGCGTCTTCACGCCCGGCAGCCTCACCGCGAAGTCGGCCTTGCGGTCGCCGTCGAGGTCGGCCTGGAGCTTGCCGGCGGCGAAGCGGAGTTCGCCGGCCTTGCCGGTGAAGCGCTTGGCCCCGCGCCAGGCGAAGCGCTGGCGCCCCTTCGTCGCCGGCACGGCGTCGAAGGCGCTGAGGTCGATGCGGTCCCCGGTCGACAGGTCGGTGACGGTGTCCGGGCGGTTCGCCCGGCTGTCGGCCGCGCGGCGGAAGACGAAGCTGTCCGCGCCCGCGCCGCCGGTGAGGCTGTCGCGGCCGCCGCGGCCCTCGAGCCGGTCGTTGCCGTCCCCGCCGAGGAGGGCGTCGGCGCCGTTGCCGCCGGAGAGCCTGTCGGCCAAGGACGAGCCGACCAGCGCCTCGAAGCCGGTGAAGCTGGCCTCGCCGGCCTTGCCGGACCTGAGGTCGGCCACCACGCCGGCGGTCGCGCCGGCGAAGGAGAGGGTGTCGAGCCCCTCGCCGCCGTCGAGCACGTCGGCGCCGCCGCCGCCCTCGATCCGGTCGTCCCCGGCAAGGCCGGAGATCGTCTCGGCGGCCGCGGTGCCGAGGATCTCGTTGGCAAGCTCGTTCCCCGTGCCCGAGGCCGCGCCGGGACGCAGCACCAGCCGCTCCACGTCCGGCGGCAGGGCGAAGGCGACCGAGGCCTCCACGGTGTCCGTACCGCCGCCGGGGATCTCGTTCACCGTGTCGCCCGGATCGTCGACGACGTAGACGTCGTCGCCGCCGTTGCCGGTCATGGCGTCCTTGCCCGCCCCGCCGTCGAGCCGATCCGCGCCGCCCTTGCCGAGGAGGGTGTCGTCGCCGCCGAGGCCGGAGAGCTGGTTGTCGCCGTCGTTGCCGGTGATGACGTTGGCGAGCCCGTTGCCGGTGCCGGAGAGGTTCCCCGTGCCGACGAGGGTCAGGTTCTCCACCTCCTCGTCGCCGGGCAGGGCTTAGGAGACCGAGGCGAGCACCGTGTCGACGCCCTCGTTCGCGGCTTCGGACACGGTATCGCCGGGATCGTCGACGGCGAAGGTGTCGTCCCCCGGCCCGCCGGCCATCGTATCGACGCCGGCCCCGCCGTCGAGCAGGTCGCCTCCCTCGCCGCCGGAGAGGGCGTCGACGCCCTCGCCACCCTTCAGGGTGTCGTCGCCCGCCCCGCCGGAAACTGTGTCGTCGCCGGCCCCGCCGTCGATCGTGTCCTTGCCGCCGTTGCCCGAGAGGATGTCGTTGCCTCCCTTGCCGAATATCTGGTCGTCGGTCGGACCGGCGCTGATGTCGTCGTTCCCGTCGGTGCCGTCGAGCCCGGCGACCGCCACCTGCACCGTCAGCGAGCCGGCCGCGTTGTAGAGGTCGCGGGCGGCGATCTTGAAGCTGTCCGGCCCCGTCGGAGCGCCTGCATCGGCCGCGTAGATCACCGCCGGAGGCGAGGATTGCAGCGTGAGCGATCCGTGCGTGGGCTCTATCTGGACCTCCAGCGTCGCCGGGTCGCCCTCGGGATCGGCGATGGTCAGCGGGATCGTCACCGGCGCGCCGCCGGCCGTCGCGGTGATAGTGGTCGTGCCGGTGAGCGTCGGGGGCATGTTCCCCGGACCGGGATCGGCGGCGCTGACGGTGCCGTCGGCGAATTCGAGAAACTCGACCCCGTCGAGGAAGTCCTTGCCCTCGGGGCTTCCGGTCACCCGATCGTCGATCTGGAGGGAGCCGACGGACGAGATGGCGTAGCGCCGCCGCGGTCCCGGGTAGACGGCCGTGTCCGCCATGCCGTCGCCGCCGGAGATGATGTCGTCTCCGGCCCCTCCGCTCAGGCGGTCGTCGCCGCCGTTGCCCTCCAGCGTGTCGTTGCCGCCATAGCCGATGATCACGTCATTCTGGGCGCCGCCCGAGAGAATGTTGTTGGCGTCGGTTCCTTCGATGAACAGCCCGATCCCGACCGTCACGACGAAGTCGCTCTCGCCGCCGTAGGGATCCTTGGCGCGGAGCTTGAAGCTATCGGTCGACGCGCTGCCGTCGGGCTCGTAGATCGCCGAATGCCAGGGCACGGTGACCAGCTCGAGCGTGCCGGCGGTCGGCGCATCGACCACCTCGACGGTGATCGGGTCGCCGTCGGGGTCGCCGACCGTCAGCGGCAGGGTCACGGCCGGGCCGCCGTCGAGGGCGGAGACCGTCGCCGGCCCGGTCAGCGTCGGCGGCGCGTTGGCCGCTCCGGGGGCCTCGACCGGCACGGGGGCGGCGGCGCCGAACTGCAGGAACTCGACGCCCGTGAGGGTGTCGGTTCCCTCGCTCGCGCCCGGATCGAGGTCGCTCACCGTGTAGGTTCCCGGCGCCGCCGGGTCCTCGGCGACCGCATAGCGGCTGCGGTTGCCCGGATAGACCGCGGTGTCGGTGCCGTCGCCGCCCGCGAGCATGTCGTCGCCGGGTCCGCCATGGAGGCGGTCGTCGCCGTTTCCGCCGTCGAGGCTGTCGTTGCCGCCCGGCGAGGGCGGCAGGGTCGCGAGGAAGACGTCGAACTGGTTGTTTGTGTCGCCGGCGATGACATTGGAATCGCCGGAAGTGAAAAGGATGCCGCTGCCGTCGGGGGTGTAGCGCGACCCGGCGAGCGCGGAGTGCGACGTGGTCTGGCCCTGGTTGACATGGGTTGCGACCGGCTCGATCGCCCCCGTGACGAGGTCGACCCGGTAGATGCTGGATCCGGCCGCCGGCCCCGCGACGCCGGGCACCGGGGCGCCGACGGTCGTGACCACGGCCTCCGACCAGTCGGGCGAGACCTCGAAGCCGAAAACCTCGAGGCCCGGCGCGGGCGCAGAGAGTTGCCGCGTCACAAGGTCCTTGACGTAGAGTCGCCCCTTGCCATCCGTGCCGAAGCCGAGGTTCGTCGCGGTCGAGTAGAAGGCGACATGGCGCCCGTCCGGAGAGATCCTCGGGTTCTGGGACGGCGCATCCGCCTGCGTCTCGATCCCGTTCGCATCCGGAGAGGAACTGGACGCCAGCACCACCTTGCCCTTGTCCGGCCCGCTCGTCTCGATATTCTTGACGAAAACGTCCGCCTGCCCGTTCGTATCAATCTTGGGGCCGGACCAGGCGGCGCCGAGAAGGTTGGTGGAACTGGACCTGATGGCGACCCGGCGGCCGTCCGGCGTCAGGTCGAAGGCGGCCGCGCTGCCGTCACCGGCCTCGTCGAAGCCGTTGAAATTCGGCGGTCCGCCGGAAATCACGCGGGACGTGCCGGTTGAGAGGTTCGCTTCGTAGATATCGAACGGGCCTGAGCTCGACAAGGTGCGGACGAAAGCGATCCGTGCGCCGTCGCCATAGAAGACCGGCACAGTCATGTTGCCGGTCAACTGCACCACCGGGGCGAGGCGCCGCGAGCCAAGGTCCTTCACGTAGATGTCGCTCGTGAAAAAGTTGCCGGGCAGCGTGTTCGACGTCGACGAGAAGGCGATCCGCCCGCCCTCGGGCGAGAAACTCGCCGGGGGTGTGCCCGAACCGACCGCAACGACGGTTTCGCTGCCGTCGGCGGCCGGCGAGGTGGACGAGGCCGGCAGAAGCGCGCCGTCGCCAAGGCTCTTGACGAGAAGCAGCGGGTTGTTGGGGCCAGCCTCGATGACGTAGCCGGGCAGCGTCGGGCGGCCGAGGAAGGCCGCCTTGTCGCCGGCCATCGACATGACCGGCGACCTGCTGGAGCCGTCGAGCTCCGCCTCGACGCCGTTCGCGTCCGGCGCGCGCGTCGACAGGCGCACGATCGACACCGGCGCCCCGGACCCTGCCCCCCGGTCGCCGTGGAGGATGTCGTCGCCGTCGCCGCCCATGATCATGTCCGCCCCGGCGCCGCCGACGATCACGTCGGGCCCGGCCGTGCCGGTGATGTTCGCGGCCCCGGCCGGCGGGGCGGGGAGGACGAGGGCCGCGGCCAGGGCGCCGGAGAGGAGCCGGGCGGCGGGGCCGCGGACGCGGGCGGAACGGCGCGGGCGGGACGGCATCGGCATGTCTGACCTCCGGGGCGAACCGGATGGTCATGACATACACTGGCAGAAATATCAATCTGTGCGCCGTCAGGCTCCCGCCCGCGCCGCCTCCAGCGTCCGCTTCTGCCGGCCTTCCGCGTCGAAGTTCGCCGGGTCGAGCCAGGCTTCGAAGCCCGCCCGTATCCTCGGCCACTCCGTGTCGAGCACCGAGTACCAGGCGGTGTCGCGGTTGCGGCCCTTCACCACCATGTGCTGGCGAAACACCCCCTCGAAGGTGAAGCCCAGCCGCTCGGCGGCGCGGCGGGAGGGGGCGTTGAGGGCGTTGCACTTCCACTCGTAGCGGCGGTAGCCGAGGTCGAAGGCGCGCTTCATCATCAGGTACATGGCCTCGGTGGACATCACCGTCCGCTGCAGCGCCGGCGGGAAGGCGATGTAGCCGACCTCGATCGACCCGTTGGCCGGGTCGATCCGCATCAGGCTCGCCGTGCCGAGGGCGCGCCCGGAGGCCCGTTCGACGACGGCGAACTGCATCGGATCCCCAGCGGCCGCGGCGGGCCCGGCCCAGGCGAGGTAGTCGTCGAGCGTCGCAAAGGGGCCGTTCGGCATCCAGGTCCACATCCGCCCGCCGGGGCTTTGCGCCTGCGCCTCGAAGAGGTCGCGGCCGTGGCGGGCCGGGTCGAGCGGCTCGAGCACCACGCTGCGGCCCTCCATCGGGCTGCGGTCCGGCCGCGGTCGCGGCGTCCAGCCCTCGACCGGAACGCCGACCGGGTCGCCCGCGGGCGTCAGGTCGTGGCTCATCGGCGCCGGCTCACGCGGAGGGCCGCCCGCCGACCACGGCGGCGGCCTCGTCCATCCCCAGCGCGGCGAGCGCGCTCGCCACGATCCCGGCCGCGTCGAGGCCGGCGCGGGCGTACATCGCCTCCGGCTTGTCCTGGTCGATGTAGGCGTCCGGCAGCACCAGCGGGCGGATCCGCAGGCCGCGGTCGAGCAGGCCCTCCTCGGCCAGCGCCTGCAGGACGAAGCTGCCGAAGCCGCCGACCGAGCCCTCCTCGACGGTCAGCATCACCTCGTGCTCGCGGGCGAGGCGGCGAACGAGGTCGCGGTCGAGCGGCTTGGCGAAGCGGGCGTCGGCGACGGTGGTGGACAGGCCCCGCGACTCCAGTTCCTCGGCCGCCTTCAGCGCCTCGCCGAGGCGGGTGCCGTAGGAGAGGATGGCGATCTTGGTGCCCTCCTTGAGGACGCGGCCGCGGCCGATCTCGAGCGGGGCGCCGCGCATCGGCATCTCGACGCCGAGGCCGTCGCCGCGCGGGTAGCGGAAGGCGATCGGGCCCTCGTCGAAGGCCGCCGCCGTCGCCACCATGTGCTTCAGCTCCGCCTCGTCGCCGGCCGCCATCAGCACCAGGTTGGGGATGCAGCCGAGATAGGCGACGTCGAACGAGCCGGCGTGGGTCGGCCCGTCGGCGCCGACGAGGCCGGCGCGGTCGATCGGGAAGCGGACGGGCAGCTTCTGGATCGCGACGTCGTGCACCACCTGGTCGTAGGCGCGCTGCAGGAAGGTCGAGTAGATGGCGCAGAAGGGCTTCAGCCCCTCCGTCGCCATGCCGGCGGCGAAGGTCACCGCGTGCTGCTCGGCGATGCCGACGTCATAGGTGCGGGTCGGGAACTCCGCGCCGAAGAGGTCGAGCCCGGTGCCGGTCGGCATCGCGGCGGTAACGGCGACGATGCGCTCGTCCTCGCGCGCCTCCTCGATCAGGCTCTCGGCGAAGACGCGGGTATAGGCCGGCGCGTTGGACTTCGCCTTCACCTGGGTGCCGGTGACCACGTCGAAGCGGCCGACGCCGTGGTACTTGTCCTCGGCCTCCTCGGCGGGGGCGTAGCCCTTGCCCTTGCGCGTCACCACGTGGACCAGGATCGGCCCCTCGGCCGCGTCGCGGACATTGCGCAGCACGGGCAGCAGGTGGTCGAGGTTGTGGCCGTCGATCGGGCCGACGTAGTAGAAGCCGAGTTCCTCGAAGAGGGTGCCGCCGGACCAGAAGCCGCGGGCGTATTCCTCCGCGCGCGCGGCGCGGCGCATCCACGACTTCGGCAGCGACTTCGCCAGCTGCTTCAGCGCCTCGCGGATCGAGCGGTAGGTGCGGCCGGAGACGAGGCGGGCGAGATAGGCGCTCATCGCCCCGGTGGGCGGGGCGATCGACATGTCGTTGTCGTTGAGGATGACGACGAGGCGGCTGTCCATCGCCCCGGCGTTGTTCATCGCCTCGTAGGCCATGCCGGCCGACATCGCGCCGTCGCCGATCACCGCGACGACATTGTTGGTGCCGCCCTTGACGTCGCGGGCGACCGCCATGCCGAGGCCGGCGGAGATCGAGGTGGAGGAGTGCGCCGCGCCGAAGGGGTCGTACTCGCTCTCGGCCCGCTTGGTGAAGCCGGAGAGGCCGCCGGCCTGGCGCAGGGTGCGGATGCGCTCGCGCCGGCCGGTCAGGATCTTGTGCGGGTAGGCCTGGTGGCCGACGTCCCAGATCAGCCGGTCGGCCGGGGTGTCGAACACGGCATGGATGGCGATGGTGAGCTCCACCACGCCGAGCCCGGCGCCGAGGTGGCCGCCGGTGACCGACACGGCGTCGATCAGCTCGGCGCGAACCTCGCCCGCGAGCTGGCGGAGCTCGGACGGCGACATCGACCGGAGGTCGGCGGGGGAGGAGACCTTGTCGAGGAGCGGTGTGTCGGGCCTGGTCACGGTCACATGAAATCCTGGCGGCCGGGAAAGTTCCCCGGCAGGGTCCGGTTGTTACGTATCGTTACGGACATAGCAGCCGGCAGCCGGGCGTTCAATCGGAGGGAGGGGGGAGTGGCAGGGCTATCGCATTTGGCCGAGGATGGATCGTGCGAAGTCATCGGACCATCCCGAGCGCTTTCGTTTTCGTCGGATGGAGATGCCTGGCCTGGCGGT
>JAWLBM010000005.1:0-163637 GCA_041687675.1 Pleomorphomonas sp.
GACCTGTGGGTGTGGACCGGCCTGGTCTTCACCAACGTCGGCCAGATCCAGGGCCCCGCCGGCCCGCAGGGCGCCCCCGGACCGCAGGGCCCGCAGGGCCCGCAGGGCTTGCAGGGACCGCAGGGTATGCAGGGCCCGCAAGGGCCGCAGGGTCCCACGGGGCCGCAAGGGCTCCAGGGGCTGCAGGGCCTCCAGGGGCCGGCCGGCGTGGCGGTCGCCATCCAGGGCTCGACCTCCGACCCGTCCCAGCTCCCGGCCAGCGGCAACACCCCCGGTGACGGCTGGTTGATTGACGGGCAGCTCTGGGTCTACACCGGCCAGGTCGGCGGCGGGGCCGTGAACGGCTTCGTGCCGGTCGGCCCGATCCAGGGTCCGCAGGGGCTCCCCGGCGCCACGGGGCCGACCGGCCCCAAGGGTGCGGACGGCACCTCCGTCGCCATCATCGCCGAACTGAACGACCCCGCACAGTTGCCGCCGACCGGCGCCACCGGCGACGGCTACCTGATCGACGGGGAGCTCTGGGTGTGGAACGGCGCCGGCTGGTCGAACGCGGGACCGATCCAGGGCCCGGTCGGCCCGACGGGCCCGGCCGGCCCGCAGGGAGTGCCCGGCGTTGCCGGCCCGCGCGGCTTCCAGGGCGTCGCCGGCCCGGTCGGCGTGACCGGAGCCACCGGCCAGGCCGGCGCGGAGGGTGCGCAGGGGCCGACCGGTCCGATGGGCCCGGCGGGCGAGGACGGCACCTCGGTGACCATCCTCGGCAGCTTCCCCGACGAGGCGACGCTGTTTGCGACCGTCGCCAGCCCGCAAGTGGGCGACGGCTATCTCGTCGCCGGCGACCTTTATGTCTGGGACGGCGCGGCGTGGAACAACGCCGGGCAGATCCAGGGGCCCCAGGGCGAGGTGGGCCCAACCGGCCCGCAGGGGGCCGTCGGCGAGGTGGGTCCGACCGGCCCCGCCGGTGCGCAGGGCGTCGCCGGCGAGGTCGGCCCGACCGGCCCGGCCGGCCCGCAGGGAGCCGCGGGCCAGGACGGCGCCACCGGTCCGACGGGCCCGGCGGGTGAGGACGGCACCTCGGTAACCATCCTCGGCAGCTTCCCCGACGAGGCGACGCTGGTCGCGACCGTCACCAGCCCGCAGGCGGGCGACGGCTACCTCGTCGCCGGCGATCTCTACGTCTGGGACGGCGCGGCTTGGATCAATGTCGGCCAGGTCCAGGGTCCGGCCGGCGACATCGGCCCCACCGGCCCGACCGGATTGCAGGGTCCGGCCGGAGCTGCCGGCCCGACTGGCCCGACCGGCCTGCAGGGTGCCGCGGGTCCAGCCGGCGTCGCCGGAGCTACCGGCCCGACCGGCGCAGAGGGTGCCGCGGGTCCGGCCGGAGCTGCCGGCCCGACCGGCCCGACCGGCTTGCAGGGCCCGGCCGGCGTCGCCGGAGCCACCGGCCCGACCGGCTTGCAGGGTCCGGCCGGCATCGCCGGAGCCACCGGCCCGACCGGCTTGCAGGGTCCGGCCGGCGTCGCCGGAGCCACCGGCCCGACCGGCGCAGAGGGTGCCGCGGGTCCGGCCGGAGCTGCCGGCCCGACCGGGCCGACGGGATTACAGGGTCCGGCCGGCGTCGCCGGAGCTACCGGCCCGACAGGCTTGCAGGGCCCGGCGGGCGTCGCCGGAGCCACCGGCCCGACCGGCTTGCAGGGTCCGGCCGGAGCTGCCGGCCCGACTGGCCCGACCGGCCTGCAGGGTTCGGCCGGCATCGCCGGAGCCACCGGCCCGACCGGCGCGGAGGGTCCCGCGGGCCAGGACGGCGCCATCGGCCCGACCGGCCCGACCGGCCTGCAGGGTCCGGCCGGCGTCGCCGGAGCCACCGGCCCGACCGGCTCGCAGGGCGCCGCGGGTCCTGCCGGCCCGACCGGGCCGACGGGCTTACAGGGTCCGGCCGGCGTCGCCGGAGCCACCGGCCCGACCGGCTCGCAGGGCGCCGCGGGTCCTGCCGGCCCGACCGGCCCGACGGGCTTGCAGGGCCCGGCCGGCGTCGCCGGAGCCACCGGCCCGACCGGTGCCCAGGGTGCCGCGGGTCCTGCCGGACCTGCCGGCCCGACGGGCCCGACCGGCGCGGTCGGTGCGCAGGGTCCGGTCGGCCTGAAGGGGCCGAAGGGCGACAAGGGCGATGCGATCGTCGGCCCGACCGGGCCGGAGGGATTGCAGGGTGTCCCCGGGCAGTCGGTGGTGATTACCGGCCAGGTCCCGGACGCGAGCCAGTTGGACCCGGCATACGGCGGCGCCCTCTACGACGGGTGGATCAGTGCGAACGACGGCCACCTGCATGTCTGGCTGGGCGGCGGCACCTGGATCGACGTCGGGGAGGTCCGCGGCCCGGTCGGCCCGACGGGCGCGAAGGGAGAGACCGGACCGCAGGGTCCGACCCCGGTGCTTGCCACCATGCCGATCGTCGGCGGGGCCGGCTATTTCCAGGAGCCGGCGGCCACATACGACTTCGCCTGGATGGGCAACGCCTACGAGGAGTTCTCCACGACGCTCTTCAACGGCGTCCTCACCGGTATTCTCGGGACGACGGTGTACGGCGGACCTCCCTATGATCCCAACGATCCCAACTGGGCGCCTTACGCGGGCTCGTTCGACGTGGGCTTCACCATCTGCCGGGCCCAGTTCGTCAGCGGCGCCTGGACGGATCCGCAGCCGATGTCGGATCCGCCGGCCTACCAGTACGTGAACGTGACCGGCCAGTACGCCACGGTGAGCGCCTCCGTCGGGGCGTCGATCAGCGGCGGCACCTGGCGCGTCGGGCTCTGCTACATCCGCAGTTTCGCGGACACGCTGAACTGGGACCCGGTGACCGGCTACCTCGTCTTGAGCGGCAACTGACCTCTGCCGCCCGGCGCCGCCAAGCCGCGGCGCCGGGCGGCGGACCACCCGGACGGCGAGCTTGCCGGCGGCGGGTCGGCGCTTTCCGACGAGCGCCTGCAGGTCTGGCGCGTCCAGAGGGCCGCGAGGGGAGCCGCAGGCGAGGATCACTCGCGCGCTTCGACGTCAGATGGGGTCTGCCAGCGGTTCCGGAGGGGGGACCGATAGCCGCTCTTGAACGCATCCGGAAAAGGGGGCGGACGCGCGCCGATCACGAGGCGCCGGTGCCCGGTCCGAGCGGGCCGGTCCCGGGGAGCGTCTTCGCGGCCGCCCAGTCTGCCGCAACCGGGAAGCAGGGCGGGGGCCGAGCCCCGCCGGCGCATGGGGTCCGAGGCCCGCGGGAAGCCTCGCCGGCTGGTCACTGGCTGGGAGGCGCCGTCGGCACCGGGCGGACCCGACCTTGGGTTGGCAGACCTTGAGCGTGAACCCGCGCGCCCGGCGTCCGGCGGCGGGTTGCGCCGCCAGGCTGAGTCATCGCGGCCACGACGACCCTTCGAGACCGCATGGCGCTCATGTTAGACGGGGGGTCTGCCCGACGCCCGACATGCCGTTCCGGACTGCCTTGGGCGCTGCCGCCGTGCCGTGTGGCCCACCGGCTTCCTACTGCCCGTCGAGGGTGGCGATCAGGTCGGTGAGGGTGACGGCCCCGGTGGCGTCGCTCGGGGCATAGGCCCCGGCGACCGGCATCGAGGCCGGGATCACTGGCGGGGCGGCCGGCGCGGGCCGGGGCGCGGCGCGCGCGACCATCGTGCCGGCGGCGCCGCAGCGGCCGGAGGCGGCGAGGCGGTTGTTGCGCGGGTCGCAGCCGGTGGCGGCGAAGTGCTTGAACTCGGTCTCGCTGCCGTAGAAGGCGTTGCGGTCCACCTCGCCGCGGATGCCGGGCACCGTGCCCGTCTGCGTCCACTGCCAGACGGTCCAGGGGCGGCTCTCGAAGCGCTCGTGCGGCTCGGCGGCGGTCGAGCGCAGCCAGAAGGCGTTGTCGAAGGGCTCGCCGACGAGCACGTCGCGGTGGAAGTTGATGTCGGTGTAGATGATCGGCACCTTGCCATAGTGCCGCTCGAAGATCTTCGAGACCTCGCGCACCATGGCGAGCGCCTCGGCCCGCGGCACGCGGCGACGGCAGGTCCTCGAGGTCGGCACCCACTCGGCGTCGATCACCGGCGGCAGGGCGTCCGCGTCGCGCGGCACGTTGCGGATGTACCATTCCGCCTGGTCGCGGGCGGAACTGCACCAGTACATGAAGTGATAGGCCGAGCGCGGCACGCCGGCCTCCGCCGCGCCCTTCCAGTTCTGGCGGAACATCGGGTCGAGGTGGTCGTCACCCTCGGTCGCCTTGATGAAGGCGAAACGGGTCCCGGCGCCCTTCACGGCCTTCCAGTCGATGTTGTCCTGCCAGCGCGAGACGTCGATGCCGTGGATCGGCATGCGGTGCACGCGGGCAACGCCGGGATGCGGGTCTTTGTCGCCCTTCAGCGGATAGTGGGCCGAGGTGAAGCCGGCCTTGCCCGCCTTGGGGGGTGCGAAGTCATCGTCGCCGAGGGCGCCGCAGCCGGCCAGCGCCAGCGCGATCCCGACCGCCGCGAGGCGGCCAGCCGACCGGAAAACGCATTTGATCTTCGACATTTAAACACGCCCACGCTATCCGGGGTCCAGAGATCGTTGTAGCTGCGACGTGCCTAACGGCACCTTAACGAAACCCTTCGAGAACCTGTTCGCGGCCGCCGTTTCAGGTCACGGTAAACGGTTCGCCAGCGGCCGGCGCGTCGCGACGATACCTGCGGCGGCAGCCTGTCCGCAAGGTGGCCGAATCAAGGCGGGCGGTCGGATGCGGCGCTCAGATCGGCAGCGTCGCCGTGTCCTTCACCTCCTCCATCACCGGGTAGGTGTGGGTCTCGCGCACGCCGGGGAGTGCCATCAGCACCTCGGAGAGAAACACCCGGTAGGCGTCCATGTCGCGCACGCGCGCCTTCACGAGATAGTCGAACCCGCCGGCGATCAGGTGGCACTCGAGGACCTCCGGCGCGCGGGTCACGGCATCGGCGAAGGTGGAGAACACCTCGGGGTTCATCCGGTCCAGCTTGATCTCGACGAAGACGAGCAGCCCCCGCTGCAGCTTGCCCGGGTCGAGGCGGGCCGAGTAGCCGAGGATGAAGCCCTCCCGCGTCAGCCGCTTCACCCGCTCGGCGGTGGCGGTCGGCGACAGGCCGACCTTGTCGGCGAGTTCCAGGTTGGTGATGCGTCCGTCCGCCTGCAGGGCGGCGAGGATGCGCCGGTCGATCCGGTCGAGGCCGGGGATCTCCGGCTCGGCCCGGCGGCGGGAGGCGATCGTGGGCATCGGGTCGAGGGCTCCGGTCCGCATGCATGCACCAGCATGCATAAAGGTGAATTCCCAAACTCACGGCACGGGGGCGCCTTTGCCGTGAAACTCGCCGGGAACTCACCCGTTTTTCGCCATTTTTGCAAGCGGTCTGCTGCTATCTTGGGGAAAATCGAAACGGCGGGCCTTCCTGCGGGCCCGCCGCAGCCGTTCCGGAGGACCCTGATGCCGCCCGTCGCCGCCGAGAGCCGTCCCGCCCCGCCGTTCAACCCGCCCTACGCCCCGCGCGAGGAGGACGTCGTCCGCCGCCTGATCGCCGAGGTGGCCGGCCGCGCCGGCGCCCGCGCCCAGGTCGACGCGCACGCCACCCGCCTGATCGAGGGAATCCGCGGCACGCACTCGACCCTCGGCGGCGTCGAGGACTTCCTCAAGGCCTATTCGCTCTCCACCAAGGAGGGCCTCGCCATCATGGTGCTCGCCGAGGCGCTGCTGCGCGTTCCTGACGGGGCCACCGCCGACCGGCTGATCGAGGACAAGCTCTCCGCCGGCCGCTTCTCCGACACGCTGAAGGGCGACGACCCCTGGCTGGTCACCGCCTCCGCCTGGGCGCTCGGCATGACGACGCGGATCGTCCATCCCGGCGAGACCCCCGAGGGGGTGCTCGGGGGCCTGGTAAAGCGGCTCGGCATGCCGCCGGTGCGCGCCGCCACCCGCCAGGCGATGCGCTTCATGGGCCACCAGTTCGTGCTGGGCGAGACCATCGAGGCGGCGCTGTCGCGGGCGAAGGCGAACGAGGCGAAGGGCTACCGCCATTCCTACGACATGCTCGGCGAGGGCGCCCGCACCGCCGCCGACGCCGAGCGCTACCTCGCCTCCTACGCGAAGGCGATCGAGGCGATCGGCCGCACGGCCGGCTCGAAGGCGCTGCCGGAGCGGCCGGGCATCTCCGTCAAGCTCTCGGCCCTCCACCCGCGCTACGAGGCGGTGCAGGCCGACCGGGTGCTGAAGGACCTGGTGCCGAGGCTGCTCGACCTCGCCCGGGCGGCGAAGCGCCACGACCTCAATCTCACCGTCGACGCCGAGGAGGCGGACCGGCTCGCGCTGTCGCTGGAGGTGATCGCCCGCGTCGCCGCCGACGACAGCCTCAAGGGCTGGGACGGCTTCGGCCTCGCCGTGCAGGCCTACCAGAAGCGCGCCCGCGCGGTGGTCGACTGGGTGGTGGACCTCGCCGAGCGGCACGACCGCCGCTTCATGGTGCGCCTCGTCAAGGGCGCCTACTGGGACACCGAGGTGAAGCGCGCCCAGGAGCGCGGCCTCGACGACTATCCGGTGTTCACCCGCAAGGCCGGCACGGACCTTTCCTATGTCGCCTGCGCCCAGCGGATGCTGGAGGCCCGGCCGCGCGTCTACCCGCAGTTCGCCACCCACAACGCGCTGACCGTGGCCGAGATCCTCGACATGGCCGGCCGCGACAGGAGCTTCGAGTTCCAGCGCCTGCACGGCATGGGCGAGAGCCTCTATGCGCAGGTGACCGAGAAGGACGGGCAGCCCTGCCGGATCTACGCCCCGGTGGGCGGCCACCGCGACCTTCTCGCCTATCTCGTCCGCAGGCTGCTCGAGAATGGCGCCAACTCCTCCTTCGTCTCCGGCGTCGGCGATCCGAACGTGCCGGTCGCGGCGCTGCTGGTGCGCCCGGAGGACCAGCTCGAGGGCGGCGCCCGGGCGCGCCATGCCCGCATCCCGATGCCGGCCGACATCTTCGGCGCCCGGCGGAACTCCGCCGGGATCGAACTCGCCGACGCCGCCGCGCGCGGGCGGCTTCTCGCCGGGATCCGGGCGGTTCCGGTGCCCTTCGAGACCGCGACTCCGATCATCGACGGCGCCCCCGCGATCGGCGGGCCGGCCCGCGAGGTGGTCTCCCCGATCGACGGGACGACCGTCGCCGGCCGCGTCGTCGAGGCGACCGCCGAGACGGCGCGGCGGGCGGTCGACGTGGCGCTGGGCGGCTTCCGGGTGTTCTCCTCCCTGCCGGTCGAAACCCGGGCGGCGGCGCTGGAGAAGGCGGCGGACCTCCTCGAGGCGCGGCGCGACCAGTTCCTCGCCCTGCTCGGCATCGAGGCCGGCAAGACGCTGCCCGACGGCATCGCCGAGGTGCGCGAGGCGGTGGACTTCTGCCGCTACTACGCCGCCGAGGCGCGCCGGCAGTTCTCGGGCGACACCGCGCTGCCGGGCCCGACCGGCGAGGACAACCGGCTGCGGCTGCGCGGCCGGGGCGTCTTCGTCTGCATCAGCCCCTGGAACTTCCCGCTGGCGATCTTCCTCGGCCAGGTGACGGCGGCGCTCGCCGCCGGCAACGCGGTGGTCGCCAAGCCCGCCGAGCAGACGCCGCTGGTCGCGGCGGCGGCGGTGCGCCTCCTGCACGAGGCGGGGATCCCGGTCTCCGCCCTCGCCCTCGTGCCGGGCGACGGCAGCGTCGGCGCGGCGCTCACCGGCGACGTGCGCATCGCCGGGGTCGCCTTCACCGGCTCCACAGAGACCGCCTGGGCGATCAACCGGACGCTCGCCGCGCGGCGCGGGCCGATCGTGCCGCTGATCGCCGAGACCGGCGGCCTCAACGCCATGGTGGTGGACGCCACCGCCCTCGGCGAACAGGTCTGCGACGACGTGGTGCTCTCCGCCTTCCGCTCCGCCGGCCAGCGCTGCTCGGCGCTGCGCATCATGTATGTCCAGGAGGATGTCGCCGACCACATCGTCGGGCTCGTCTGCGGGGCCGCGCGGGAACTCGTCGCCGGCGATCCGCGCGACCCGGCGACGGACGTCGGCCCCGTCATCGACGCGGAGGCGAGGGACAAGCTGGAGGCCCACCTCGCCGGCCCCGGCGCCGGCGCCCGCATCCGCTTTGCCGGCGAAAAGCCGGCCGGGGCGCTGGCGGGGGGCACCTATGTCGCGCCGCACGTCGTGGAACTCGCCGACGCCGACATGCTGAAGGAGGAGGTGTTCGGGCCGATCCTGCACGTCGTCCGCTACAGGGCGGGGGACCTCGACCGGGTGATCGACCGCATCGGCGCCACCGGCTACGGGCTGACGCTCGGCGTCCACTCCCGCATCGACGCGACGGTGCGGCGGATCGCCGACCGGCTGCCGGTGGGCAACGTCTACGTCAACCGCAACATGATCGGGGCGGTGGTCGGGTCCCAGCCCTTCGGCGGCTCGGGCCTCTCCGGCACCGGCCCGAAGGCGGGCGGCCCGCACTACCTCTCCCGCTTCGCGCTGGAGCAGGTGGTGTCGGTCAACACCGCGGCCGCCGGCGGCAACGCCTCGCTGGTGGCCATGGGCGACGGCTGAGCCGGGCGACTGCATACTCCATGAGACGGCCCGCGGGGGGCACTCCCGCGGGCCGTTTCCTCGGGCAAGGACCTTCGGATCCGCTCACTCCGCTGCGAGGCGCACATCCGGCGCCGCGGCGCGGACGTCCGCATCCACGTGCGACTCGTAGGCCTCGAAGTTCTTCGCGAACATGCCGACCAGCCTGCGGGCCATGGCGTCGTAGGCGGCGGGGTCGGCCCAGGTACGTCGCGGATAGAGGATGTTCGTCTCCACCCCCGGCACGCTGGTCGGCACCGCGAGGCCGAAGAACGGGTCGGTGTAGAACTCCGCATGGCGAAGCGAGCCGTCGAGGGCGGCGGTGAGCAGGGTGCGCGTCACCCTGATCGGCATGCGCTTGCCGGTGCCGAAGGCGCCGCCGGTCCAGCCGGTGTTGACCAGCCAGCAGTCGACCCCGTGCTCGGCGATGAGCCGCTTCAGGAGTTCGCCGTACTCGGCCGGGTGACGCGGCATGAACGGCGCGCCGAAGCAGGTGGAGAAGGTCGCCTGCGGCTCGGTGACGCCGCGCTCGGTGCCGGCCACCTTGGCGGTGTAGCCGGAGAGGAAGTGCACCATCGCCTGCGCCGGGGTGAGCCTGGCGATCGGCGGCAGCACGCCGAAGGCGTCGGCGGTGAGCATCACCAGGTTCTTCGGATGGCCGGCGCGGCCGGTCGAGGAGACGTTGGTGAGGTAGTGCAGCGGGCAGGCGCAGCGGGTGTTCTCCGTCTTCGCCTCGTCGTCGAAGTCCGGCAGGCGGGTGACCGGGTCGACGGTCACGTTCTCCAGCACCGTGCCGAAGCGCTCGGTGGTCGCGTAGATGTCGGGCTCCGCCTCGCGGGAGAGGCGGATGGTCTTGGCGTAGACGCCGCCCTCGAAGTTGAAGATGCCGTTCTCGCTCCAGCCATGCTCGTCGTCGCCGACGAGCACGCGGTCCGGATCGGCCGAGAGGGTGGTCTTGCCGGTGCCGGAGAGGCCGAAGAAGAGGGCCGTGTCGCCGGCGGGGCCGACGTTGGCCGAGCAGTGCATCGGCATCACGCCCTTGGCCGGGAGCAGGTAGTTCAGCATGGTGAACACCGACTTCTTCATTTCGCCGGCGTAGAAGGTGCCGCCGATCAGCACGATGCGGCGCGAGAAGTCGCAGGCGATCACCGTCTCGGTGCGGCAGCCGTGCCGACTGGGGTCGGCCTTGAAGGTCGGCAGGTCGATGATGGTCATCTCCGGCTCGAAGTCGGCGAGGTCGCCGCGGCGGGGCCGGATCAGCAGGTTGCGGATGAAGAGGTTGTGCCAGGCGAGCTCTGTCGCCACGCGCACCGGCAGCCGGTGCTCGTCGTCGGCGCCGCCGACGAGGTCCTGCACGAACATCTCCTTGCCCGCGGCGTGGGCGAGGAAGTCGGCGAGGAGGCGCTCGAAGGCGTCGGGCTCCATGGCGTTGTTGCCGCCCCACCAGACGGTGTCGCGCGTGAGGTCTTCGCGGACGATGAACTTGTCCTTCGGAGAGCGGCCGGTGTGCTGGCCGGTGTCGACGGACAGGGCGCCATGGGCGGTGAGCACGCCCTCGCGCCGGGAGACGGCCGCTTCGACCAGTTCGGCCTCGCCGAGATTCCAGTGGACGGCGGAGAGATCGCGGAGCCCCGTCGTCTCGATCCCCTTCGCCTGGTTCCAGGTGCCCGTCTGTTTCACGTCCATCCTCCTGCTGCCGGATCTTGCGATCCGATAACGCACCTGCCGCGCGCCTGTTCGGCGGCGGCTCGGCCGGCAAAGGCGACCGTGGCGCGCTCCCCCTCCAGGAAGCGCGGGCCGACAGTCTCGCTGGCCGGAACACCTCGAAGGTCGGGGAGGAGAGGCGCATGGGCAAGTTCGACTTGTGGTAAACGCGCCCGATCGTGGATATTAATCGTTTGAATTTCAGGTCGTTTATCCTTTCGGCTATGTCGTTTTCAGGGCGCCAAACCAATTTCGTCATTCTTTCTAGCGTTAAAATAAATGTTCCGCGGCAAGATTCAGGGTTAAGGCAACCGCCGCGCCGTCGTGGTTGCGAAATCGACGATGGAGCGTGAAAGGAGCGGGCGCCGACGCGACGTATAGCCGGTCGGGTGGCCAGTATCGGATTGTGCAACGCAAAAGAAGACTATCCCGCGCGGGCGGCCTCGGACATGGCCTTCAGCGTCCCGCGCAGGGCCATGATGCGCTCCTGCCGCTTCGGAAACGGCAGTCTCGCCACCTCGGTTCCGCGGGCGAGGTCGAGGCCGTCCGGGTCGGCGGCGACCGCCCGCCAGTCGCCGGCCTGCCGGCCGAGGAGGCGGGTGGCGTAGAGGGCGAGCGCGTCGGCGTGGTCCTCGTTCATGTGGGCGCAGACGCCGGCCTCGGCTTCGGCGAACTCGGCGGCGACATCCGCGCCGACCAGGAGATCGGCGGCCGGGATCGCATGGATGCGGCCGAAGCCGGCGACGAGATGCGCCGTCGAGGGCTCGAGGCGGAAGAAGCCGAAGTCGGCGAAGCCGGCGTATCCCGCGGCCTCGGGTTGGCGGGCGAGGAAGCGACGGCGGATCCGGGCGAGGCTCTCGTCGTCGCCGGCGATGCGCACCGCCCGCCCCTCCAGCGTCGCGCGGGCGCCGGCGAGCGGGTCGCCGCCTTCGCCGCCGGGCGCGACGAGCAGCAGCGAGCAGCGCGGGTCCGTGTCGAGGTTGCGGGTGTGCACGGCGAGGCGAGAGAGCAGCATCAGCGGGGTGCCGTCCACGTCTGTGGCCACCGTGACGAGGCTCGCGAAGGGCGTGCCGGCTGGATTAAGGGAGGCGAGCGCGCCGGTGGAGGCGGCGCGGAGCACGTGGCGGGTGGCGGCGACGGGGTCGAAGGCGTCGGTCATCTCTGCGGCTCCGGGCGGCGGACACGATCGCCAGAGCATAGGCCGGACTGCGGCGAAGGCCATGGGCTGTGTCGCCGCAAGCAAGCCCGCCGCTGGCCGCCGGCAAAAAAAGGGGGCCGGCGGTCGGCCGGCCCCATGAAGGTCGGGAGGATAGCCCGGGAGCCATGCTGGGCGGTGCCGGCCCCGCCCGGGAGGGGGCGGTCCGGCGGCTCGAGGCCGAATATGGGGCGGTGCCCAATGCATGACCACGCCATTTTCTGTGCAGGCGCGACCAAATTCCGGGCGTCTGCCCAGGAAGCGGGCTCCGTCGCGCTCCCGGCTGGCCTGTCCGGCAGCAGCGCCTCCGGCCACGCCGTTCCGGCTCAGCCGGCGCCCGCCCGCGGATGCGTTTGAACGAATGTGCGCCGCGGCGGTCCGGGCGTCTCGACGGCCCCGGTCGCCGCCGCTATGGTCCGCCGCCGCCGCTGTTCTATGATGCCAGGGCCGCCGCCGCCGGATGCCGATGGAAGAGGACCTCACCGAGCCCGCCCCGCCCGGACCGCCGGCGCCCGTCCGCCGCCGGCCGCGACCGCTGCGGCGCGCCGCGGGATGGCTCGCGCGGGCCGTGCTCCTCGTCGTCGCCGTTCCGGCCCTGCTGGTGCCGCTCTACCTCGTGGTGCCGCCCTTCAGCACGCTGATGCTGCGCGACACGCTCGCCGGCCGCCCGGTGGAGCGGTCCTACGTGCCGCTGGAGCGGATCTCGCCGCACCTCGTCCGCTCGGTCATGATGAGCGAGGACGGCCGCTTCTGCGAGCACCGCGGCGTCGACTGGGACGCGCTGTTCGAGGTGCTGGAGACCGCCGACGAGGACGGCCCGTCGCGCGGGGCCAGCACCATTCCCATGCAGGCGGCGCGCAACCTCTTCCTCTGGCAGGGCCGCAGCTACGTCCGCAAGGCCATGGAGATCCCGCTCGCCCTGTGGATGGACCTCGTCTGGTCGAAGCGGCGGATGATGGAGATCTACCTCAACGTCGCCGAGTGGGGGCCGGGCGTCTACGGCGCCGAGGCGGCGGCGCGCACCTATTTCGGCCGCCCTGCGGCCGACATCGGGCCGCGGCAGGCGGCGCTGATGGCCGCGGCGCTGCCGAACCCGGCGGCGCGCAACCCGGCGGAGCCGACGCGCCGTCAGCAGCAGCTCGCGCGGATCATCGAGCGCCGGGCCGCGCAGTCGGGGGCCTACATCGGCTGCCTCGAGCCGGAGGGCTGAGGGCGGGCGGGCCGGCGGCGCGCCGGGGCCACTTTTTTGCCCGCGCCCCCTCGCCAAGCGCGCCCGCACTCTGTATAACGCGCCATCTTTTTCGGAGCGAGCGTCCGCCCGCGCCCGTCCCGGCTCGCGCCGACGGATGCCAGGACCCGGCCGGACGATGGAGTTGGAAGATGGCAGTCCCCAAGAAGAAGACCTCGCCGAGCAAGCGCGGCATGCGCCGCTCGGCCGACGCGCTGAAGCAGCCGACCTACGTCGAGGACAAGACCTCCGGCGAACTGCGTCGTCCGCACCACGTGGACCTCAAGACCGGCATGTACCGCGGCCGCCAGATCCTGGAGCCGAAGGAGAGCGCCTGACGCCCTCCGCCGGGTTTTCGCCCGGTTCGCATGAGATCTTCGGGGGGCCGGCGCCGCGCGTCGGCCCTTCGTCGTTTTCCGGCCCGGCGCGAGGGCCGGCCGGAGCGGCCGGGGGCCGCGCCGCCCGAGGACGGGGGAGGACACCATGCTCGGCACCCTGCCGCTCACGCTCGTACCGCTGATCGTCTACAACCTCTTCGCCCTCGGCTTCCTCGGGGCCGGCCCGGGCGATCCCTGGCTCGTGCCGCTGTTCACCGTCGAGATGCTCTCCGGGGCGCGGCTGACGCCGACCTCGGGCGACCTGATGGTGATCGTGGCGATCGGGCTGCTCTTCGCCGAGATCCTCAAGGCGACGCGGACCGGCAGCGTGACGCTCGCCGACCACATGCTCTCCATGCTGGTCTTCGTGGTCTACCTGGTCGAGTTCCTGCTGGTCGCCGCGGCGGCGCACTCGGTGTTCCTGATCCTCACCGTGATCGCCTTCATCGACGTGGTCGCCGGCTTCTCGATCACCATCCGCGCCGCCCGCCGCGACATCGGCATCGGCGCGGACGGGATCTGATCCTCAGACCTCGCGGACGACCAGGAAGCCGCGGCCGAGTCCGGCCGCGAGCCGCGGGGTGCCGCCGTAGGCGGCGCGGGCCCGCGGGCCGACGGTCTCGGGACGGCGGGCCACCCGGCGGTCGCCCGCGGAGAGGTCGCCGAGGTGCCCGGCGGCGAGCTGGGCGATGAAGGGCGCCGACATGCGGAGCGGCTCGCGTCCGCCGCGGCAGGGGGAGGGGCTGGCCGGAACGATCTCGCGGGCCGGGGCGCCGGGCTGCCCGCCGGACGCGTCGCGTCCATCGGACCGGGCGCCCGCCGCGGTGGCCTCGACGGCCATTCGCCGCCTGCGCCGCCGCGAGACAGCCCGCGCTCCCGCTCCCGAAATGGCACCGACCAGCATGCCGCGCTCCCGATCCGGGACGGCCGGACCGCCCCGGGGTGGGGCGGACGTGGCCGTCGATGGTCGGGGTGCAAACCGCGGGCCGCCGGCGTTGTTCCGCGGCCGCGGGGCGGCGGGTCGACCGGCCGGGCGGACCCGGCCGGCGCGGCTCACTTCTCGGGGGCGAGCTGGTCGAGGCGTCGCTGCATGGCCTCGAGCTGCTTCTTCAGCGTGTCGATGTCCTCGGAGCGGGTCTCGCCGGACTTCGCCGCATCGCCGCGCTGGCCCTCCGCGCCGCCTTCCTGACCGAAGGGCATGAACATCCGCATGGCCCGCTCGAACATCTCGGTGTTGCGGCGGATCTGCTCGTCCATCGCCTCGAAGCCGACCGCGCCGCCGAAGGCCTGGCTCAGCTGGCTGCGGAACTTCTCCTGCTCGCGGGTGAGGTGACCGATCGAGTGCTCCAGGTAGGTCGGCACCATCGCCTGCATGCTGTCGCCGTAGAATCGGATCAGCTGGCGCAGGAAGGCGATCGGCAGGAGGTTCTGCCCCTTGTTCTCCTGTTCGAAGATGATCTGCGTCAGCACCGGGTGGGTGATGTCCTCGCCCGACTTGGCGTCGAAGACCACGAAGTCGTCGCCCGCCTTCACCATGGTGGCGAGATCGTCGAGGGTGACGTAGGTGCTGGTCCCCGTATTGTACAGCCGACGGTTCGCGTATTTCTTGATGATCGTCGGATCTTCGGTCTTTGCCATCGTATCTGTCGCCCGCCCGGCAACCTCCCTGGCGGGGGCGACCTCCCTCGCCACCCCCGGAGGTTGGATGTTAGGGACTTTTGTGCGCCGCGGCCACCGCTTTTCGTCCCGCGCGGGACGCGAGTTCTGTCCGCAACATCACGTAGATAGGCCACATTAGCCGAAGTGCTGACGCCTCGTCGGAGGGCGCTCACCGATGCTGCGCCGCAACGGCTGCCCGCGCCGCCCCGAAGCAGCCGCCTGCAGCCGTCGCCGACAGGCAAGTGATTGATCGCCATAGCCAAATCGTGACGGTCCGGCGCGAGCGCCGGGTCGCGGACACCCGCGGGCCGGGCGCCCCGGCCGGGGCGGCCGCGTGCGTGGCCCGCGATCCCGTCAGGTCTGCTATCCTCTGGTCGGCGTTGACAGGGCCTTCCGCCATGCCTGTTATGCGCGCGAGCAAGCGGCCCCGCCGGCCGCGGTGAACGCACGGCCGGTGAAGGGTCCCGGCCCGATCCCTGGGAGGGTGAACGCATGACCAGTTCCGCCGATATCGTCATCGTCGCCGCGGGCCGCACGGCCGTCGGCTCCTTCAACGGCGCCTTCGCCTCGACCCCGGCGCACGAGCTCGGCGCGACGGTGATCCGGGCGCTGCTCGAGAGGTCCGGCGTCGAGCCCGCGGAGGTGGACGAGGTGATCCTCGGCCAGGTCCTCGCCGCCGGCCAGGGCCAGAACCCCGCCCGCCAGGCCTCGATCAACGCCGGCCTGCCGGTCGAGACCACCGCCTGGAACATGAACCAGCTGTGCGGCTCCGGTCTCCGGTCGGTCGCGCTCGGGATGCAGCAGATCGCCGCTGGGGACGCTGAGATCGTCATCGCCGGGGGCCAGGAGAGCATGTCGATGGCCCCGCACGTGGCGCATCTGCGCGGCGGCGTGAAGATGGGCGACTTCGCCATGGTCGACTCGCTGCTCAAGGACGGCCTGTGGGACGCCTTCAACGGCTACCACATGGGCACCACCGCCGAGAACGTCGCCAGGGCCTACCAGATCACCCGCGAGGAGCAGGACGCCTTCGCCGTCGCCTCGCAGAACAAGGCCGAGGCCGCGCAGAAGGCCGGGCGGTTCAAGGACGAGATCGTCCCGGTGGTGATCAAGACCCGCAAGGGCGACATCACCGTCGACGCCGACGAGTACATCCGCGCCGGCACCACCATGGACGCCGTCGCCAAGCTGCGGCCGGCCTTCTCCAAGGACGGCACGGTCACCGCCGGCAACGCTTCCGGCATCAACGACGGCGCCGCCGCGGTGGTGCTGATGTCGGCCGGGGAGGCTGCCCGCCGCGGCCTCACCCCGCTCGCCCGCGTCGCCTCCTGGGCGACCGCCGGCGTCGATCCGTCGATCATGGGCACCGGCCCGATCCCGTCCTCGAAGAAGGCGCTCCAGAAGGCCGGCTGGTCGGCCGCCGACCTCGACCTTGTCGAGGCCAACGAGGCCTTCGCGGCGCAGGCCTGCGCGGTCAACAAGGA
The DNA here is from genome assembly GCA_041687675.1 of Pleomorphomonas sp. Taxonomy (GTDB): domain Bacteria; phylum Pseudomonadota; class Alphaproteobacteria; order Rhizobiales; family Pleomorphomonadaceae; genus JAWLBM01. Next base: position 16,247 of record JAWLBM010000005.1, read on the forward strand.
CATCGGCTGGGACACCGACAAGGTGAACGTCAACGGCGGCGCCATCGCCATCGGCCACCCGATCGGCGCCTCGGGGGCCCGCGTGCTCGTCACGCTGCTGCACGAGATGCAGAAGCGCGACGCCAAGAAGGGCCTCGCCACGCTGTGCATCGGCGGCGGCATGGGCGTCGCGCTCACCGTCGAGCGCTGAACCGGGTTTCCATCGCATCATAAACGGTCGGGGATCGCCGCCCGCGGGCGGGATCCCCATCGGGGGAGAGGACAGGACATGGCCAAGGTTGCAGTCGTCACCGGTGGTACGCGCGGCATCGGCGCCGCCATCTCCAGGGGGCTTAAGGAGGCGGGCTGCACGGTGGCCGCCACCTATGCCGGCAACACCGAGAAGGCCGAGGCCTTCAGGGCGGAGACCGGCATCCAGGTCTACAAGTGGGACGTCTCCGACGAGGCGGCCTGCGCCGAGGGGCTGGCGAAGGTCGAGGCCGAGCTCGGCCCGGTCGACGTGCTGGTCAACAACGCCGGCATCACCCGCGACGGCATGTTCCACAAGATGACGCTGGACCAGTGGCGGGCGGTGATCTCCACCAACCTCGACTCCATGTTCACGATGACCCGCCCGGTGATCGAGGGCATGCGCGCCCGATCCTCCGGCCGGATCATCAACATCTCGTCCGTCAACGGCCAGAAGGGCCAGATGGGCCAGTCCAACTACTCGGCCGCCAAGGCCGGCGTGATCGGCTTCACCAAGGCGCTCGCCCAGGAGAACGCCTTCAAGGGCATCACCGTCAACTGCATCTGCCCCGGCTACATCGACACGGAGATGGTCGCGGCGGTGCCGGAGGAGGTGCTGAAGGGGATCATCAAGGGCATTCCGGTCGGCCGGCTCGGCAAGGCCGAGGAGATCGCCGCCCTGGTCGCCTATCTCGCCTCCGACGCGGCCGGCTTCATGACCGGCGCGGTGCTCACCATCAACGGCGGCCAGTACATGGCCAACGGCTGACGGCCGCCGCGCGCGGCCGGCCCCGGCGGGCCGCCCGCGCGTTGACACCCCGCGCCCGCCCGTGGTGAAAATCGCCGCCGACGGGCGCGGCGGCCTTTTCGCGGCGCCACCAGCCGGGAGCGACCGCTTGACCGACATTCGCGTTCCGGCCGCGGCCATGCCGCTGGGCCAGCGAATCCGCGCCGATCTCGAGCGGCGAATCCTCTCCGGCGAACTGGGTCCCGGCGACCGCATCCCCTTCGAGCACGAGCTCGAGGCCGAGTACGGCTGCTCGCGGATGACCGTCAACCGCGTGCTGTCGCAGCTCGCCGAGGCGGGGCTGATCGAGCGCCGCCGCCGCGCCGGCAGCTTCGTGCGGCGGCCGGTGGCGCTCTCCGCCGTGCTCACCATCGCCGACATCCGCGCCGAGATCCTCGAGCGCGGCGAGGCCTACGCCTACCAGCTGCTCGACCGCGAGGAGCGGGCGGCGACGCCCGCCGACCGCGCCGCGCTGGGTCTTGCCCCCGGCGCCCGGGTGCTGGCGGTCCGCTGCCGCCACAGCGCCGGCGACCGGCCCTTCGCGCTGGAGGACCGGCTGCTGAACCTCGCCGCCGTGCCGGAGATCGCGGGCGTCGACCTCTCCGTCGAGCCGCCCGGCCGCTGGCTGATCGCCCACGTCCCCTGGACGGAGGCCGAGCACCGCATCGCCGCGGTCGCGGCGGAGGGGGCGACGGCCGAGGCGCTCGACCTCGCCCCCGGCACCGCCTGCCTCGTCGTCCGCCGCAAGACCTTCCGCGCCGGCCAGGTGATCACCGCCGTATCGCTGACCTATCCGGGCGACCAGCACGAACTGGTGGCCCGCTTCACGCCCTGAGGCCCGGCCGCGGCGCGTCCCGGTCAGTCCGGCCCGCGGCCGCGCCGGGCCACAGCTTCGTCGAGCGCGGCCTTGTCGGCTGCCGTCAGCGCCCGCCAGTCGGCGCCGCGGATGGCGGCCTCGAAGGCGTGCAGCGCGTTGCGGGTGACCTGCCGCCCGAATCGGAACCGAAGCCGCGCATAGGCCTCGACCGCGCCGAGGGCGACCAGGTCGCCGTAGGTGAGGACGTCGATCTCCGTGAGCCAGCGGGCGGTCGCCGGGCCGAGGTTCGGCACCTCGGCGATGGGGGTCTCGGCGGGTATCGGCATCCGGCGGTCCTCAGGCGCCCAGCAGCAGCGCCCAGGCGAAGACCGTGACGACGCCGCAGGCGGTGGTCAAGGTGATCACCGAGGAGGCGAGGCCGAGGCCGACGCCGAAGTGCTGGGCGATGAGGAAGGCGTTGACCCCGGTCGGCACCGCGGCGGTCAGCACCAGCGCGGCGGTCCAGTCGGCGTCGAGGCCGAGGAGGGTCGCTGCGGCGAAGACGCAGGCGGGCAGCAGCAGGAGCTTCAGTCCGGCGGTGGCGATGGCCGGGCCGACCTGCCCGCGGACCCCGTATTTCAACAGCGCCATCCCCATCGAGATCAGCGCCACCGGGCCGGCGACGTTCGCGACCTGGTCGACCAGAGTGCGCGGCATCCCCTCGAGCGGCTGCCCGGTGGCGCGGAACAGCGCCCCGGCGGCGAGCCCGATCACCAGCGGATTGCGGGCGAGGTTGCGCAGCACCTGGCCGAGCACCGTGCCGAGCGGGCGCCGCTCGGCGCCGGCGGTGAGCCGGCCCGCCCGCTCCATCATCAGCGTGCCCGCGGTCATCATCACCGGGAGATGGACGGCGAGGACGATGGACACGGCGACGACCCCGCGATGGCCGACCACCCGGTCCACCAGCGGCAGCCCGATGAAGACGATGTTGGAGAAGGCCGCCGAGACCCCTGAGACCACCCCCGCCCGCATGTCCCGGCCGAGGATCCGGGTCGCAACGAGGTGGGAGGCGGTCCAGGTCACCGCGATGCCGGAGAAATAGGCGCCCCAGAGCCGCCAGGGCGACACGCCGGCGAGGTCGGCGGTGGCGACGGTGCGGAACAGGAGCACCGGCACGGCGAGGCGGAACACGAACTCGCCGAGCGCGTCGCCCACCCCCGGCTTGAGCAGCCCGGACCGCGCGGCGAGCCAGCCGATCGCGATCAGCACGAAGACGGGCAGGACGTCGATGGCGATGGTGAGCACGAGGGATGCGGTCCGGCGGCGGGAAGCCCCGGAGTATCCCCCGGAGCGCCCCGCCGCAAGGGGACGAACCGACCGGACGGCGCTCAGGCGCCGAGCCCGCCCGCCTCCTCGATGAAGGCGACCACCCTCTCGACATTCTCGCCGGCGCGCACGTTGGTGAAGACGAAGGGGCGGACCCCCCGCATCCGCCTGGCGTCGCGGTCCATCACCTCCAGCGAGGCGCCGACATAGGGGGCGAGGTCGGTCTTGTTGATGACGAGGAGGTCCGAGCGGGTGATCCCCGGGCCGCCCTTGCGCGGGATCTTGTCGCCGGCCGAGACGTCGATCACGTAGATCGTCAGGTCGGCGAGTTCCGGCGAGAAGGTGGCCGCGAGGTTGTCGCCGCCGCTCTCGATCAGGACCAGGTCGAGGTCCGGGAAGCGCTCGACGAGGTCGGCCACCGCGGCGAGGTTGATCGAGGCGTCCTCGCGGATCGCGGTGTGCGGGCAGCCGCCGGTCTCGACGCCGACGATGCGCTCGGCCGGCAGCGCTCCGGAGCGGGTCAGGAACTCGGCGTCCTCGCGGGTGTAGATGTCGTTGGTGATCGCGGCGATCCGGTAGCGGTCGCGCAGGCGCTTGCAGAGCGCGTCCATCAGCGCGGTCTTGCCGGAGCCGACGGGGCCGCCGACGCCGACGCGGAGCGGGCCGTTCAAGGTCCTGGTCATGATCGGAAGAGCCTCGTGTACTGGGTTTCGTGGCGCATGGAGGCGATGTCGGCGGCGAGGGCCGCCCCGCCGACGTCGTTGGACGCGGCGGCGCGCGCCCCGGCGGCCACCTCGGCGACGACGGGCGCGAGGTCGCGGATCACCCGCTGGCCGTCGGTCTGGCCGAGCGGCACCGCGCGCACCGCGGCGGAGACGAGGTTGGCGACGAAGGCGTTGAGCAGCGCCTCGAGGAGGGCGGCGAGCGGAAGCCCGTGGTCCGCCGCGGCGGTTGCGACGGCGACCGCATAGGCCGGCGGAGAAGCCCGGCCGGCGAGCGCGGCGAGGGAGGGCGCGCCCCAGGTGGCCGCGATGGCGGCGGCGAAGGCCCGGCCCTGGGCCCCGGCCTCGAGCCGGCGCTCCTTGGAGGGCTGCAGCGCCATGGCGAGGTCCGCCGCCGCGGCGAGCCGGTCGCGGTCCCCGGCGCGGGCGGCGCGCCAGGCCTCGGCGGCGAGGATCGCGTCGGACCGGCCGGCGCCGTGGCGGAGGATCCCCTCGACCCAGCGGGCGAGATCGGCGGCGGTGGCGACGCGGCCCTGCTCCACCTCCCACTCGAGGCCGTGCGAATAGGTGAAGGCGCCGACCGGGAAGGCGGGCGACAGCCAGGTCATCAGCCGCAGCAGCGCCGGCCCGTCCGGCGGCCTGCACTCGGCGCCCGGGTCCGGCTCGGCGTCAGTCATCGCCGGGTCCGTCGGCCTGGCGGGGAGGGTCGCGGCCGTCCGCCGGGCTGTGATCGTGGCTGCCATGGCCATGGTGGTGCCCGTGGCCCATGGTCGAGCCGTGGCCGTAGGCGCCGCCCTCCGGGTCGAAGGGGGCCGAGACGTGCGCCACGCTGGCGCCGAGCTTCACCAGCATGTCCTCGATCACATGGTCCTCGCGGATCCGGAGCCGGTCTCCCATCAGCTGGGTCGGCAGGTGGCGGTTGCCGAGATGCCAGGCGAGGCGCACGAGGTGCGCCGCGTCCCGGCCGGTCACCTCGAGGAGCCGCTCGGCCTTCGCCCGCACGGCGACGATCCGCCCGTCCTCCAGCTCCAGCGCGTCGCCGTCGGCCAGCACGCGGGCCTCGGGGAGGTTCAAGAGGAACGCGGTGCCGCCGGCGCAGCGCATCACCATCCGCCGCCGGTGGCGGTCGTCGCGCGCGAGCAGCAGCGTGTCGGCCGGCTCGCCGGACCAGGATCCGGCCGGCAGGACGCGGGTGGCGGTGATCATGCCGCGACGGCGGCCGGCGGGCGGGCGGCCGGCCGCTCGCACGGGCTTGCGGCTTTCGATCCGCCGTCGGTGGCGATCCTCGTCATCAAGTGCCTTTCGCTCCGCGTCCCGGGTCGCCCGGTCCGTCCCCGGTCAGAACAGGAAGTAGCGCTGCGCCATCGGCAGCACCTCGGCGGGCTCGCAGGTGAGGAGTTCGCCGTCGGCGCGCACCTCGTAGGTCTCCGGGTCGACCTCGATCTCCGGCATCCCGCCGTTGTGGACCATCGAGGCCTTGGAGATGCCGCCGCGGACGTTCTCCACCGGCAGCACCAGCCCGTCGAGGCCCAGCCTCTCCTTGACGCCGTCCTCGAAGGCCGCCTTCGAAACGAAGGTCACCCGCGAGGCGGCGAGCGCCTTGCCGAAGGCGCCGAACATCGGCCGGTAGTGCACCGGCTGCGGCGTCGGGATCGAGGCGTTGGGGTCGCCCATCGGCGCGGCGACGATGGAGCCGAGCTTCAGCACCAGGTCCGGTTTCACCCCGAAGAAGGCCGGGCTCCACAGCACGAGGTCGGCCAGCTTGCCGACCTCCACCGAGCCGATGTGCCGCGACATGCCGTGGACGATCGCCGGGTTGATGGTGATCTTGGCGATGTAGCGCCTGACGCGGAAGTTGTCGGCGCCGGTGCCGGCGTCCTCGGCCAGCGCGCCGCGCTGGACCTTCATCTTGTGCGCCGTCTGGAAGGTGCGGATCACCACCTCGCCCACCCGGCCCATCGCCTGGCTGTCGGAGGCGACGATGGAGAACACCCCCATGTCGTGCAGGATGTCCTCCGCCGCGATGGTCTCCTTGCGGATGCGGCTCTCGGCGAAGGCGACGTCCTCGGGGATCGACGGGTCGAGATGGTGGCACACCATCAGCATGTCGAGGTGCTCGTCGAGCGTGTTCAGCGTATAGGGCCGCGTCGGGTTGGTCGACGAGGGCAGGACGTTGGGAAGCCCGGCCACCTTGATGATGTCCGGCGCGTGGCCGCCGCCGGCGCCCTCGGTGTGGAAGGCGTGGATGGTCCGGCCCTTCATCGCCGCCACCGTGTCCTCCACGAAGCCCGACTCGTTCAGCGTGTCGGTGTGGATCATCACCTGGATGTCGAAGTCGTCGGCGACGGAGAGGCAGCAGTCGATGGCGGCGGGCGTGGTGCCCCAGTCCTCGTGCAGCTTCAGCGCCGCCGCGCCGGCGCGGACCTGCTCCTCGAGCGCGCCGGGCAGCGAGGCGTTGCCCTTGCCGGCGAGGGCGAGGTTCATCGGGAAGGCCTCGAAGGCCTGCAGCATGCGGGCGATGTGCCAGGGGCCGGGGGTGCAGGTGGTCGCGGCCGTGCCGGTCGCCGGCCCGGTGCCGCCGCCGAGCATGGTGGTGACGCCGGAATAGAGCGCGTCGTCGATCTGCTGCGGGCAGATGTAGTGGATGTGGCTGTCGAAGGCGCCGGCGGTGAGGATCTTGCCCTCGCCGGCGATCGCCTCGGTGCCGGGACCGACGACGATGTCGACGCCCGGCTGGACGTCGGGGTTGCCCGCCTTGCCGATGCCGGCGATGCGGCCGTCCCGGAGGCCGACGTCGGCCTTGACGATGCCCCAGTGGTCGATGATCAGCACGTTGGTGATCACCGTGTCGACGGCCCCCTCCGCGCGGGTGGCCTGGGACTGGCCCATGCCGTCGCGGATCACCTTGCCGCCGCCGAACTTCACCTCCTCGCCATAGGTGGTGAAGTCCTTCTCGACCTTGACGAAAAGCTCGGTGTCGGCGAGGCGGACGACGTCGCCGACGGTGGGGCCGAACATGTCGGCGTAGGCGGCGCGGGACATCCTGAAGGGCATCGGCGGGTCTCTTGCGGATCGGCGGCGGGACGGGTGCGGCTCAGCGGTCGAGCGGCCCCATGACGGACTGGCGGAAGCCGAACACCCGGCGCTCGCCGGCGAGTGGCACCAGCGACACCGCGCGTGTCTGGCCCGGCTCGAAGCGGACGGCGGTGCCGGCCGGGATGTCGAGCCTCTGGCCGCGGGCGGCCGCCCGGTCGAAGGCGAGGGCCGGGTTGGTCTCGGCGAAATGGTAGTGGCTGCCCACCTGCACCGGCCGGTCGCCGGTGTTGGAGACCTCGAGCACGGTCACGGGCCGGCCGGCGTTGAGCTCGATCTCGCCGTCCTTGGCGATCACTTCCCCGGGGATCATCTGCGCCTCCTCAGCGGATCGGCTGGTGGACGGTGACGAGCTTGGTCCCGTCCGGGAAGGTCGCCTCCACCTGCACGTCGTGGATCATCTCGGCGACGCCCTCCATCACCTGACCGCGGGCGAGCACCGTCGCGCCCGCCGACATCAGGTCGGCGACGGTCCGCCCGTCGCGGGCGCCCTCGACGACGAAGTCGGTGATGAGCGCCACCGCCTCGGGGTGGTTGAGCTTCACCCCGCGGGCGAGGCGCCGGCGCGCCACCTCGGCGGCCATGGCGATCAGCAGCTTGTCCTTTTCCCGGGGCGTCAGGTTCATCGGTCTTGGATCCCGTGGGCGTTCAGAGCGACCAGACCCGCGGCAGCGGGCGGCCCGTGAGGCAGGCGAGGAGCGGCTCGAGGCCGCGGCGGAGCGCCCGGCCGTCACGGGCGAGAAGGCGGACGACGAGGAGGCCCTCGAAGGCGCTGGCGCCGCCGTCGAGATCGTCGCCACGGACCCTGTCGAGCGCCTCCCGGGCCGGGTCCACCAGCCCCTCGGCGTCCGCCCCGGCATGGAGGAGCGTCGCGAAGGCGGCGGCGCCGTTGCCGGTCGCCGACCCGGAGAGGATCGCCTCCGCATCCCCCGCGAGCCGCAGGGCGTCGGCGAAGACGAGGCGACCGCCGCGGCGGACGCGCCAGCGGTCGACGAGATCGAGGCGGCGGACCGTCTCGCCCATCGCCGTCCGGCCGAGGACGATCGCCTCGCAGCCGGTGAAGCGGGCGTCGGAGGCGAGCGAGACGTCGAGGCTGCGATCGAGCCCGGCGCCGTCGAAGACGATGGTCTCCTGCGGCAGCCAGGCGGCCGTGGCGCCGGCCTCCACGGCGAGGCGGGTCGACACCCGGCCGACGCCGGCGCTGCGCCGGTAGATCCGCTCCGCGGCCTGGGCGGTCAGCGTGGCGGTGGTGGTCTCGCCGAAGACCGCCTCCACCTCGATGACGTCGCCGCCGGTGATGCCGCCGGCGGTGTTGATCAGCACCGCCACCGGCCCGCCGCCGTCGTGGACGCGCGGCAGCCGCACCTTGGCGCAACCCTGCTGCCACAGGTCGGCGAGCCGCGTCTGCCCGTCCGACTGCCGGAAGCCGACGCGGGCGCGACCGAAGGCGCGCTGCAGGCGCGGCGCGTCGGTGTCGGCCCCGGGGGGGGCGTGGCGGAAGGTCACGGTCATCCTTTCGTGGCGCCTCGGTCGTCGGTCTCCGGATCCGGCTCCGGCTCCGGCACACGGTCCTGCAACAGGCGGGCCAGCCTGCAACAGGCGGGCCAGATCCGCGTTGGCGGCGCGGCCTGCGTTCAAGGGGTGCGCCCGCTGGGCAGAGTGCCGCAGCGCGCGGCGGAGGTCTGCCGGATTGTTGGGCAGGCCGCCCGCTTTCTGCTCACCAGCCGGTTCGTCCACAGCCGGCGGACGGGCGCGGCGGCTTTTGCATCCGGACCCCCGTTCGGGTTAGGAAGAGGGGAGAGCCGGCGCTCGACGCGCCATCGCCGCCCACCTGCACGCAGGGACAGACGAGAGACCCGTGATCCCGACGCGCCCCACGTTCCCTGCCGCCCGACGTCTCGCCTGCGCGGTCGTCCTCCTCGCCCTGGCGCTCGCCCCGCGTGTCGCCGCGGCCGGGCCCTATGTCGTCTTCGACGCCGGTTCGGGGGAGGTGATCGCCGAGAACGACGCCTTCCACCCCTGGTACCCGGCGTCGCTGACCAAGCTGATGACCGCCTACGTGACCTTCCGGGCCCTGCGCACCGGCGAGATCACCCTGGAGAGCCCGGTGGTGATGACCGCCAACGCTGCGAAGGAGCCGCCGTCGAAGATGGGCTTCAAGCCGGGCACGGCGATCACCGTGGACACCGCGCTGAAGATCCTGATCGTCAAGTCGGCGAACGACGTGGCGGTCGCCCTCGCCGAGGCGGTCGGTGGTAGCGAGAGCGCCTTCGTGGCGCGCATGAACGACGCGGCCACCCGGCTCGGCATGACCGGCAGCCGCTTCGCGAACCCGAACGGCCTGCCCGATTCCGGCCAGTGGTCGAACGCGCGCGACCTGGGCCTCCTTGCCCACGCGCTGATCCGCGAGTTCCCGGAGCACCGCAACCTGTTCCGGATCACCGCGCTGGAACTCGGCGGCAAGCTGATCCGCACCCACAACCACCTGCTCGAGCGCTATCCGGGCACCGACGGGATGAAGACGGGATTCGTCTGCGCCTCGGGCTTCAACGTGGTCGCCTCGACGACCCGGCGGGGCCGCCGGCTGGTCGCGGTGGTGCTCGGCGAGCCCAACGCCCGCACCCGGGCGGAGACCACGGCGAGCCTGCTCGAGACCGCGTTCCAGAGCGGCGGCGGGCTGTTCTCGCGGCGGCCGACGCTGGAGAGCCTGCGCCCGTCCAGCCGCCCGCCGGGGACCCCCGCCAACCTTCGCGAGGAGGTCTGCGGGCGGAAGAAGAACACCGGCGAAAGCGCCGAGGCCGAGGTGGGCACCAGCGCCGGCGACGACGAGGCGGCGCGGAGCTTCCTCGTGCCGCGGTTCGAACTGATGCCGCCGGTGCGCATCGCCATCGGCGTGCCCGGCGGGATGCCGGTTCCGGCCGGCAAGGCGCCGCCGCTGCCGCGGCCGAAGCCGCCCCTGGAGGCGACGATGGTGCTCCCCGAGGCAGGCGGCTTCCCGCCGCCACCGCGCCAGCCTCCGATCGAGATCCTCGGCCTCAAGCGCAGCGACGGCTGACCGCCCGCCCCTTCCGGAGACACCCTCGCCCATGTCCGCCGAGGCAGACGCCGCGACACCCCGCCGCCCGCGCCACCCGCCGATCCCGGTGACCGTGCTCACCGGTTTCCTCGGGGCCGGCAAGACCACCCTGCTGAACCGCCTGGTGAACGACCCGGCGCTCTCGGACGCCGCCTTCATCATCAACGAGTTCGGCGAGATCGGCCTCGACCACCTGCTGGTGGAGGCGGCTGACGACGGCATCGTCGAACTCTCCTCCGGCTGCCTCTGCTGCACGGTCCGCGGCGAACTGGTGACCGCGCTCGAGGCCTTCCTGCGCCGGATCGACAACGGCCGGATGGACCGCCTGTCGCGCATCGTCATCGAGACCACCGGCCTCGCCGACCCGGCCCCGGTGCTGCACACGGTGATGGCGCATCCCTATCTCGTCCTGCGCTACCGCCTCGACGGGGTGGTCACCGTCGTCGACGCGGTGAACGGCGGGCGCACCCTCGACGCGCACGAGGAGGCGGTGAAGCAGGTCGCCGTGGCCGACCGGATCGTCCTCACCAAGACCGACCTCGCCGAGGGCGCCGCCCGCGAGGCGGCGTTGAGGGACCGGATCACGGCCCTCAACCCGGCCGCCCCGATCCTCGACGCGGCGAAGGGCGAGGCGGTTGCCCCGGCTCTGTTCGGCGCCGGCCTCTACGATCCGGACCGGAGGATCCCCGACGTGCGCCGCTGGCTGAACGCCGAGGCCTACGAGGGCCACCACCACCATCACCACCACGGCGACGGCGGCGACGACCACCACCATCCCCACGGCCACGCGCACCAGGACCCGCACGACGTCAACCGGCACGACGCGCGGATCCGCGCCTTCTCGCTGGCGACCGACCGTGCCGTTCCGGCGGGCGGCCTCGAGACCTTTCTCGACCTCCTGCGCTCCGCCCACGGCGACAAGGTGCTGCGGATGAAGGGGCTCGTCAGGCTTGCCGAGGACCCGGAGCATCCGCTGGTGGTGCACGGGGTGCAGGAGGTGTTCTATCCGCCGGCGCGCCTCGAGGGCTGGCCGGACGCGGACCGGCGCACGCGGATCGTGATGATCACCCGCGACCTCCCGGAGGACTTCGTGCGGCGGATGTTCGACGCGGTGGTCGGCACCCTTGCGCCGGACACGCCCGACGCCGCGGCCATCAGGGACAACCCGCTCGCGCTCACGGGTTTCACACCGCCGTCCCGCCGCGGCTGACCCGCGGCCGTCCTTACCTTTGCGAAAGGCTCTGCGGCTATGCTTCCCGGGCGGGGGCAAGGCCCGCCCGCGAGGGAGCCATCGCCATGGACGCCGTTTCCATCGCCACCACGCTCGTCGCCGCCCGGGAGCGGCAGACGCGGATGGACGTGCAGATGGCGGTGGCCCGGATGCAGCTTGCCCAGGACTCGCGCCTCGTCGCAATGATCGCCGAATCTGTCGCCGCCGCCGCCCCCGCCGGAACCGGCCTCGTCGTCGATCGGACCGTCTGACGGTGGATAAGGTGGGAAAATGCCGGCTCCGACTCATTAACTCTCGGTTAACCATGAACGCGACCTCATGATGAGGTCGCGCCATGAGCCCGATTCGGGGAACCGCGACGCCCGCACGCAAGACAAGAGAACAGCGGAAGGGGGGTGGCCATGCCGATCGACCTGGAGACGCCGGAGGCGTTCCTGTTCCAGTTCACCGACAGCGGCGGGACCTACGCCGTCTCGGTCTGGGGCCGCACCGAGGGCGAGGCGCGGCACCGCTTCGCGATGATGTCGGTCGCGGAGAAGCGGCGCTCGGTGGTGGCGCGGATCGAACGCCACGACAGCGATCTCATCGCCGACTTCGCCCGCTGGATCGCGGCCGTCGCCCGTCTCGCCGCCTCCCGCCTCGCCGCCGGCCGCCGCCCGGCCTGACCCCGGCGTCAGCCGCCGGCGAGAGCGTCGATCACCGCCAGCGCGTCGGGGGAATCCCATTCGGCCGGCCCGTGCAGCGCCGCCACCTGGCAGCCCTTGTCGTCGATCAGCAGCGTCGTCGGCATGCCGAAGGCGAGCCCCCGGGTCTTGAGGTCGTTGAAGATCTTCATGCGAGGGTCGCGGTAGTCCGACAGGGCCTCGGTGCCGATCTCCTCGAGGAAGGCGGCCGGCTTGGCCGGGTCGCCGACGTCGACATTCACCGTCACCACCTGGAAGTTCTCGCCGCCCCGCTCGGCCTGCAGGCGATCGAGCGCCGGCATCTCCTCCCGGCAGGGGGCGCACCAGGTCGCCCAGAGATTGAGCAGGACCGCCCGGCCGGCGAAGTCGGCGAGCGTCATCGGCGCGCCGTCCTCGCCGTTGAAGGCCAGCATCGAGACGTCCTGCGGCTCCTCGGCGGGCAGGAGGGCGGCCACCTCGCCCTGGATCAGCGGCTCGATCCGGGCCACGGTGGCCGCCGATGCCTGGCAGGTCGCCGCCTCGGCTCCATTGCCAGCGCCCCACAGGGTCACGTATACGCCTGCGACAACGGCGACGATGCCGGCGACGGCGGTTTTCGCTAGGAGGCCGCGGCGGCCGGTGGTCGTCTTCTGGTTCATTATGGGACCCTGAAAGGTGTTACGCGCATGAGCAACCGCATGTGGGGCGGCCGGTTCTCGTCGAGCCCCTCCGCGATCATGGAGGAGATCAACGCCTCCATCGGCTTCGACCGGAAGCTCTACGCCCAGGACATCCTCGGATCGAAGGCCCATGCGGCGATGCTCGCCGACCGCGGCATCATATCCGCCGAGGACGCCGAGAAGATCGCCGAGGGGCTCGACGCCATCAAGGCCGAGATCGACGCAGGCGAATTCACGTTCTCGCGAGCCCTCGAGGACATCCACATGAACGTGGAGCAGCGGCTGAAGGAATTGATCGGCCCCGCCGCCGGCCGGCTCCACACCGCCCGCTCGCGAAACGACCAGGTCGCGACCGATTTCCGGCTGTGGGTCCGCGACACGCTCGACCACGTCGAGGCGCAGGTCGTAGCATTGATGCGGGCGCTGGTCGACCGCGCCGACGAGCATGCCGCGACGGTGATGCCGGGCTTCACCCATCTCCAGTCGGCCCAGCCGGTGACCTTCGGCCACCACCTGATGGCCTATGTCGAGATGCTCGCCCGCGACCGCGGCCGCATCCGCGACGCCCGCGTCCGGCTCAACGAGTGCCCGCTCGGCTCCGCCGCGCTCGCCGGCACCTCCTTCCCGATCGACCGGCGGCGGACCGCCGCGGCGCTCGGCTTCGACCGGCCGACCGCCAACTCGCTCGACGCCGTCTCGGACCGCGACTTCGCGCTGGAGGCGCTCGCCGCCGCCTCGATCCTCGCGGTCCACCTCTCCCGCCTCGCCGAGGAGATCGTCATCTGGTCGTCGGCCCAGTTCGGCTTCGTGCGCCTCTCCGACGCCTTCTCGACCGGCTCCTCGATCATGCCGCAGAAGCGCAACCCGGACGCCGCCGAGCTGGTGCGGGCCAAGGCCGGCCGCATCATCGGCGACATGAACGCGCTGCTGATCGTGATGAAGGGGCTGCCGCTCGCCTACCAGAAGGACATGCAGGAGGACAAGGAGCAGACCTTCGACGCGCTGGAGAACCTGTCGCTGGTGCTCGCCGCCACCGAGGGCATGGTCCGCGACCTCGTCGCCGACGAGGCGCGGATGGCCGCCGCCGCCGGCTCGGGCTTCTCCACCGCGACCGACCTCGCCGACTGGCTCGTCCGCGTCGCTGGGCTGCCCTTCCGCGACGCCCACCACGTCACCGGCCGCATCGTGGCGATCGCCGCCGAGCGGGGGATCGAGCTGGCGGAGGTGCCGCTCGCCGACATGCGGGCGGTGCACCGCTCGATCACGGAGGCGGTCTTCGGCGTGCTCACCGTCGAGAACTCGGTGCGCAGCCGCACCAGCTACGGCGGCACCGCGCCGGACAACGTCCGCGCCGAGGTGGTCCGCTGGCGGGCGCTGCTCGACGCCGCCGCCGACGCTCCGCTATGATCGCGCGCGCCAACCGGGACCCGTCCATGCGCCGGAGCCAGCCGTTCCTCCTCGTCGCCGCGCTCGGCCTCGCCGTCGCGCTCGGCGGCTGTGCGCGGAAGGGCGCGCTCGAGCCGCCGGGCGCCGCCGAGGTGCCGCCGCCGGCGCCGACGCTGTTCGAGGCGCGCACCCCGCCGCCGCCGGCCGAGCCGGATCCGCCCGCCGGCGACTTCATCCTCGACCCGCTGATCTGACCGGCCGAAACGCCGCAACCCCGGACCCCGAGCCCGTGCACCATTTCGCCTACAGGAACGGCATCCTCCATGCCGAGGACGTGCCGGTGCCGGAGATCGCCGCGGCGGTCGGCACGCCCGTCTACGTCTACTCGACCGCGACGCTGACCCGCCACTACCGGGTCTTCGCCGACGCCTTCTCCGGCATGCGGGCGGGCGTCTACTACGCCATGAAGGCGAACTCCAACCAGGCGGTGATCGCGACGCTGGCCCGCCTCGGCGCCGGCGCCGACGTGGTTTCGGCGGGCGAACTGAAGCGGGCGCTCGCGGCCGGCATCCCGGCCTCGCGGGTGGTCTTCTCCGGCGTCGGCAAGACCGCCGCGGAGATGGCCTTCGCGCTGGAGGCGGGCATCAAGTGCTTCAACGTGGAGAGCGAGCCGGAGCTCGACCGCCTCTCCGCGGTCGCCGCCGCCGCCGGGCGGACGGCGGCGGTCTCGTTCCGGATCAACCCGGACGTCGATGCGCTGACCCACGCCAAGATCTCCACCGGCAAGTCCGAGAACAAGTTCGGCATCCCCTGGACCGACGCGCCGCGGATCTACGCCCGGGCCGCCTCGCTGCCGGGCATCCGGGTGACCGGGATCGACATGCACATCGGCTCGCAGATCACCGAGCTCGGCCCCTTCGACCAGGCCTTCGGCCGCCTCGGCGAGCTGATCGCGCGGCTGCGGACCGACGGGCACGAGGTCGACCACATCGACCTCGGCGGCGGGCTCGGCATCCCCTACCGGGACGACAACGCCCCGCCGCCGGACCCCTCCGCCTACGCCGCCGTGGTGCGCCGGCACGTGGAGAGCCTCGACTGCGAGGTGCTGTTCGAGCCGGGCCGGCTGATCGCCGGCAACGCCGGCATCCTCGTCAGCGAGGTGGTCTATGTGAAGCGCGGGGACCGGAAGACGTTCGTGATCGTCGACGCCGGCATGAACGACCTCATCCGCCCGACGCTCTACGAGGCCCACCACGAGATTCGGCCGGTGCGGGAGGCGGCGCCCGGCGCGCCGCGCCCGGTGGTCGACGTGGTCGGCCCGGTCTGCGAGACCGGCGACTACCTCGCCATCGCCCGGCCGATGCCGGATGTCGAGGCCGGCGACCTCGTCGCCGTCTTCTCCGCCGGCGCCTACGGGGCGGTGCAGGCCTCCACCTACAACACCCGGGCGCTCGTGCCGGAGGTGCTCGTGGACGGCGAGCGCTGGGCGCTCGTCCGGCCGCGCCAGGAGGTGGACGAGATCATCGCCCTCGACCGCCTGCCGGACTGGCTCGCCGGCTGACGCGACGCATCGACACGCCTCCGTGATCCCCCGCCGGGTCCGCCCGCCCTTGGCGACGGGACCTCCTGTGCTATCCTTCCCCTCGACGGGGGCAAGGAGGAACGGCTCGGGGGCGGTTCCGGACGAGGAGACTGCGGGTGGCTGCCAATCACGAGCCCTCGACCCGAGACGACATTAATCGCCGCCCCGGCGTCGATCCGCTCGCGACGCTGAAGCGCAAGACGGCGCTCGCCGCCTGGGCGATCTCCTGGGAACGGCTGTGGCCGCGGCTCGCGGTGCCCGTCTGCCTCGCCGCCCTGTTCCTGGCGCTTGCCTGGCTGCGCGTCTTCCAGATGCTGCCGGACCTCGCCCGGCTGGCGCTCGTCGCCGCCCTGGTGCTCGGCTTCCTCGTCTCGCTGGTGCCGCTGTTCCGGCTGCGACGGCCGGCGCCCGCCGAGGCGACGCGGCGGATCGAGCGCGATTCGGGCTACCCCCATCATCCGCTGACCGCCCTCGGCGACGCCCAGGCCGGCGGCCGGGACGATCCGGTCGCCGTGGCCATGTGGGAGGCGCACCGTCGGCGCGTCGCCGCCTCGCTCGACCGCCTCAAGGTGGCGCCGCCGTCGCCGCGGCTCGACCGCCGCGACCCCTGGGCGATCCGCGCGGCGGTGTTCCTCGTCTTCGTGGTCGGCCTCGCGGCGATCCGCGGCGATGCCTTCGGCCCGATCGCCGACGCCTTCCGCCTGCCCGCCGGCGAGGTGGCCGAGGTGCGGGTCGACGCCTGGGTGACGCCGCCCGGCTACACCCGCCGGGCTCCCGTCTTCCTCGCCAACCTCGCGCCGGACGCGCCGGCGCTGTCGATCCCGGAGGGCAGCGCCCTGTCGATCCGGGTGATCGGCGCCGAGGCCCCGACCGCCCGCTTCGAGCCGCTGCCGGCCGACGACGGCGCCGCCGCCGAGGCGGTCGCGCTGGAGGCCGCGGCCGCATCCGTGCCGGCCGCGGCGTCGGAGCGGGTCACCCGGCCGGTCTCCTTCGAGGCGACCCTCGACCGGTCCGGGCGGGTGGTGGTCACCGACGGGGAGGGCACGGAACTCGACGCCTTCGACTTCGCGATCACCCGGGACCTCGCACCGAGCATCCGCCTCGTCGAGGAGCCGGCGGCGACCTCGCGCGGCGCCTTCCGCCTTGCCTACGAGGTGGACGACGACTTCCGCGTCGCCGGCGCCCGGGCTCTCTTCGACGATCCGCGCGCGGCCACCAACCTCGGCGGCGAGGACGCCCGGCCGCTGGTTGACGCCCCCGACATGGCGCTGGTGCTGCCGCGCCGCGCGTCGGAGACGAAGACCGCCGAGACCTTCCGCGACCTGTCCGCCCACCCCTGGGCCGGCGGCGTCAGCCGGATGCGCCTCGAGGCCCGCGACGACGCCGGCAACCTCGGCGTCACCGACCCGATCGAGGTGGTGATCCCGGCCCGGCCCTTCCGCGAGCCGATGGCGAAGATGCTGGTGGAGCAGCGCCGCAACCTCGCCCTCGACGCCAACGCTGCGCCGGACGTGCGCGAGGTGCTCGACACCGTGATGCTGTACGCGCCCGAGTTCGTCGAGGACGCCGGCGTCTACCTCGGCCTCAGGGTCGTGCGCAATCGCATCGTCGAGGCCCGCTCGGACGACGACCTCCGCGACGTGCTCGACCTCATGTGGCAGATGGCCCTCGCCATCGACGGCGGCGACGCCTCGCTTGCCGAGCAGCGCCTGCGCGAGGCCCGCGACCGGCTGCGCGAGGCGCTGCAGAACGGCGCCACCCCGGAGGAGGTCCGCCGCCTGATGGACGAGCTCCGCGAGGCGATGAACGAGTACATGCAGGCCCTCGAGGAGCAGCTGCGCAACAATCCCGACCTCGCCCGCGAACTGTCGCGCGAGGAGATGCAGCAGATGCAGCAGATGAGCCCGCAGGACCTGCAGGAGATGCTGGATCGCATGCAGGAGATGGCGGAGCTCGGTGACATGGAGGCCGCCGAGCAGCTGCTCTCGCAGCTCGACAGGATGCTGGAGAACCTGCAGATGGCCCGGCCCCAGCAGGGGCAGCAGGGGCAGCAGGGCCAGCAGGGCGAGATGGAGCAGATGATGAACGAGCTGGCGGACATGATCCGCCGCCAGCAGGAGCTGATGAACGAGACCTTCCGCATGTCGCCCGACGGCCAGCAGCAGCGCCGGCCGGGACAGCAGGGCCAGCAGGGCGAGCCGATGACGCCGGAGGAGCTCGAGCAGGCCCTCAGCCAGCTCCAGCAGGGCCAGGGCGACCTCCTGCAGCGGCTCGAGGAGATGGTGCGCCAGCTGCAGGAGGGCGGCATGGAGCCCGGCGACCAGCTCGGCGAGGCCGGCCGCAGCATGGGCCAGGCGGAGCAGTCGCTCGGCCAGGGCGAGTCGGGCGAGGCGCTCGGCCAGCAGGGTCGCGCGCTCGAGCAGCTGCGCCAGGGCGCACAGCAGCTCGCCGAGCAGATGCAGGAGGGCGAGGGCGACGGCCAGGGGCCCGGGAGGCGGGGCAGCACCGCCTATTCGGAGGATCCGCTCGGCCGGCCGCAGCGCCGCGACGGGCCGGACTTCGGCGACAGCGTCAAGGTGCCGGGCGAGATCGACGTCCAGCGCGCCCGCCGCATCCTGGAGGAACTCCGCCGCCGCTTCTCCGACGAGACCCGGCCGATGCTCGAGCTCGACTACCTGCGCCGGCTGCTCGATCCCTTCTGACCGGCGGCCGGCCCGCCCTCGGGCGGGCTGCGGCCCTCAGCCCGCCATCCGGCTCTCGCCGACCTTCGGCGCGGCGACCGCCCGGGCGACGGCCTGGCGGATCTCGGCCAGGGTGAAGGGCTTGGAAAGGACGTCCTGCACCAGGGCGTCGAGGCCGTGGGCGCGCTCGCGCTGGTCGGCGTAGCCGGTCATCAGCAGGATGCGGAGCCCCGGAAAGTCCCGGGCGGTGGCGAGCGCCAGGGCGATCCCGTCCATCACCGGCATCATCACGTCCGACAGCAGCAGGTCGAAGGCGCCCTCCTCGCGGGCGAGGATCTCCAGCGCCTCGCCGCCGTCGCAGGCGGTCACCACGCTGTGGCCATCGACCTCGAGCGCGCGCCGGACGAAGGCGCGGACGGAATCGTCGTCCTCGGTGAGCAGGATGTGAGCCATGTGCCACCTCTTCCCAGTGTCCCCGGGCGCGCCGGGGCGGCCGTCGCCGGTGTGCCCCGGCGGCCGGCCTCTTCCCTTCACGAGGCCGGAGCCTCATCGTCCCCCACGACCACGCCCACGAACGGCAGCTGCCGCCAGGCGTGCGCGGCGTCCATGCCATAGCCGACCACGAAGCTGTCCGGGCAGACGAAGCCGACCACGTCCGCCTCGATCTCCGCCCGCCGCTTGCCGGGTTTCTCCAGCAGAACCGCCACGTCCACCCGGGCGGCCCCGCGGTCCTGCATCAGCCGGCGCGCGAAGGCGAGCGTCCGGCCCGATTCCAGGATGTCGTCGATCAGCAGCACCTCGCGCCCGGCGACGTCGGTGTCGATGTCCCGGACGATCCTCACCGTCCCGGAGGAGACGGTCCCGGCGCCGTAGCTCGACAGCATCATGAACTCCACCTGCGGGTCGAGCCCGTGCCGGTGCAGGGCCCTCAGCAGGTCCGCCGCGAACATGAAGCTGCCCTTCAGGATGGCGATCACGAGGAGGTCCCTCGGCGCCCGCTCCGCGACCGCGGCAGCGATGGCGTCCACTCGCGCCGCGATCTCCGCCTCGGAGAAGAGCACCTCGATGCGTTTTCCGTCCATCACCCGTCCTCGCCCCGGCGGAGCCATGCGGCGGGACCATCCCGCCCTCCGCTGTCGCCAAGGTCGAAGCCCGACAAGACCCCATCCGTCAAGGCCCCCGTCTGTCGGTGAAGCGGACCTGGATGTCCGCCGCCGCGTCCGGCGGGGTCGGCAGGCGGCTCTTGAAGCGCGTCCGCTCGCCCGGCTCCAGCGTTCCGGCGGCCGGATCCATGGTCCAGGCGTAGACCTCCCGGCCCAGGTTGGAGCGCAGCGCGAACCGCAGCCGCGGCACCGGCCGCGCCACCGGGTCGATGTTCTGGATCTCGCCCTCGACCACCAGCACCGGGGTCGCCCCCTCCACCTCGCGCCAGCTGCGCACCTTGGAGAAGGCGAGGCCGCGAAGATTGACGTCGAGGCCGGCGGCGCCGTAGAGGCCGGCAAGATCGGGGATCTGCCGCACCAGTTCGTCCCGGGCGAGGAAGGCGCCGGCCACCACCGCGACCAGCGCCGCGCCGGCGAGCGCCACCACGAGCGTGCTGGCGAACCGGGCGCCGATCCGTCGCCGGCCGCCGCTCCCCTTCGCCGGCAGCGACCTGCGGCTGGCGGCGGGCCGAGGGGAGAAGCCCGGCGGGTCGGCGTCGATCACGGCCGGCTCGGCGGCCGGGGCTTCCTTGCGCCCGGACGCGGCGTCCAGCGGCACGAGATTGCCGGCGGAGGCCGCCGTTGCGCCGGAGGGCAGCGGCTCGGTCTCGTCGACCGGGTCGAACGCGGCGTCCGTGCCGCCGGCCGCCGCCTCTCCGTCCTCGGGGTCGGCCTGGCTCCCGGCCGCGGCGGGCTCCGGGGCGGCCGCCTCGTCGGGCTCGGAGAGGGCGGCGCGCCAGTCGTCGTCGCTCGGCCCCGGCGGCGGCGAGGGCGTCGCCGCCTCGACCGCCGACCATTCCTGCTCGGCCGCGAGTTCGTCGCGGGGCGGCTCGTCGGGACGCGCGAACCAGACCGTGGCGCAGCGGGTGCAGCGCACTTTCCTGCCGCCGCCGCGCAGCGCGCCTTCGGCGAGCTTGTAGGAGGTGTCGCAGGTCGGGCAGGTGATCCGCATCGCTCGTCCCGGCTCGGCGCCGCGCCGGCCCGCTCCCGGGACCCGCACCGGCGAATCGGTCGAGGCGGGGCGCCGGGGGGCGTCCCGCCTGCCGCTAGCGGAACCTGAGATGTTTAATGAAACGTTAAGGGCGGGGAACGATGATCGACCGGCCGGTTTGCGATAGGGTCGCTCCGGATTCGATCCACCAGGGAGCAGGCGTCGGCGTGATCCGGTTCGAGAACGTGGGACTGCGGTACGGCATGGGTCCGGAGGTGCTGAGCGATCTCACCTTCGAGGTCGCGCCGCGCTCCTTCCAGTTCCTGACCGGCCCCTCCGGCGCCGGCAAGACGACCCTGCTGCGCCTGCTGTTCATGTCGCTGAAGCCGACGCGCGGCCTGATCACCGTGTTCGGCCGGGACACCACCCGGATCGGCTCGCGCGACCTGCCGCAGTTCCGCCGCCGGATCGGCGTGGTCTTCCAGGACTTCCGGCTGCTCGACCACCTCACCACCTACGAGAACGTGGCGCTGCCCTGCCGCGTGCTCGGCCAGAGCGAGGCGAGCTACCGGCCGGACGTGGAGGAGCTCCTGCGCTGGGTCGGCCTCGGCGAGCGCATGCACGTCCTGCCGCCCGTGCTCTCCGGCGGCGAGAAGCAGCGGGCCGCGATCGCCCGCGCGCTGATCACCAGGCCCGAGGTGCTGCTCGCCGACGAGCCGACCGGCAATGTCGACCCGCCGCTCGCCCGCCGGCTGCTGCGCCTCTTCGGCGAACTCAACCGGCTCGGCACCGCGGTGGTCATCGCCACCCACGACATCGGCCTGATGGACCAGATCGACGCCCGCCGGCTGGTGCTGTCGCAGGGGCGGCTGGAGGTCTACGAGTGACCACCATCCGCACCATCCGCCGGCGCCGCCCCTCGGTTCGCATACCCGAGGCGGCCGATGGCGCCCGCCCGGTGACGTCCGAGCCCTCGTCCCGGCAGACGCCCATCGTGCCGCCGCAGACCATCGCCGGCCGGGCGCTCACCCTCGTCATCGCCATCATGACCTTCCTCGCCAGCCTGACCATCGGCGCGGTCTCGCTGGTGGACGAGGCGGCCGACGCCTGGCTGTCGGACATCGGCCGCGAGGTCACCATCGAGGTCCGCCGGATGGAGGGCTCCGGTCTCGAGGAGGAGATCGCCGAGGCGGTGGCGCTCGCCCAGGAGTTCCCCGGCGTCGGCGGCGCGCGGGCGGTCACCGACGAGGAGACGCGCCATCTGCTGGAGCCCTGGCTCGGCGCGGGCGTCGACCTGTCGGCGCTGCCGGTGCCGCGGCTGGTGGTGGTGACCATCAGCGACCCGGCGGCCTTCGACGTCGCCGCCCTCGCCGAGGCCGTCGGCCGCGACATCGCCGGCGGCTCGGTGGACGACCACGACGCCTGGATCGACCGGCTCGCCGCGATGGCCCGCTCGATGGTGGCCGGCGGCATCGCCGTCCTGGCGCTGGTGCTGGTGGCGATGGTGCTGTCCGTCGTCTTCGCCACCCGGGCGGCGATGGCCGGCAACCGGCAGATCATCGAGGTGCTGCACTTCTGCGGCGCCGAGGACCGTTTCATCGCCGCCGAGTTCCAGCGGCACTTCCTGATGCTCGGCGCCCGCGGCGGCGCCATCGGCGGCGTGCTCGCCGTGGTGCTGTTCGCGATGCTCGACCTCACCATCACGGACTCCGCCGGGCTGCCGGGGGGCGAGCAGATCGACACGCTGCTCGGCGGCTTCCGCATCGGCCTCAGGGGGTACCTCGCGGTGACGCTGCTGGTGCTGGCGGTGGCGGCGCTGACGGCGCTGACCTCGCGGCTGGCGGTGCGCCAGTCGCTCGCGGCGATCGAATGAGCGCCGGCGGGCCCGGCGGGACTCGCCCCCGCGGCGCCGCATTCGGGTGCCAGCCTGACGGCATGCACGCCGGCCAGCCGCCCGTGATCGCCGACCTCCATCCGCCCGGTGCGGCGCCGTTCGCGCCGGATCCGGCGGACGCGCGGCCGCGCCCCCGGGGCTGGTTCACCCATGTGGCGGTGATGGCGGGCTGCGCTTCGCTGCTGGGCGCCGGCCTCTTCGCGGGCGGCTTCCTCGCCTTCACCGGCGAGGTCGCGGCGATGCGCTCGGAGGCCTTCGCGACCGCGGACGGCATCGTCGTGTTCACCGGCGGCGCCGAGCGGGTGGCCGGGGCCGTGGCGCTGATCGAGGGCGGCCACGCCCGACGGCTCCTCATCTCCGGCGTCCATCCCGACACCAGCGCCCGGCAGATCGGCGCGATGCTCGACGCCTCGCCCGCGGTGTTCGACTGCTGCGTCGACCTCGACAAGCGGGCGGCCAACACCATCGGCAATGCCGCCGAGACGGCGAAGTGGGTTCGCGCCAACGGCTTCTCCTCGCTGATCGTGGTCACCAGCGCCTACCACATGCCGCGCTCCGTGATCGAACTCGCCGCCGCCATGCCGGAGGTGAGGATCCGGCCGCATGCGGTGTCGCCGGAGAGCCTCGACCTCGACCGCTGGTGGGCGAGCGGGGGAACGACCCTGCTTCTCCTCGAGGAGTACCTGAAGTATACGGCGGCGAGGACGCGTCTCGCCCTGGAGAGGGGCGGGATGGCCTCGCCGATCCTCGCCGATCTCGCCCGCTGACGGGTCGGCGGCCCTCCAGCCCACCGGAACCGCCGGCCGATGGCAGTTCGCTCCGTCCTCTTCAACATCCTGTTCTACGCGCTGATGATCGTGATGATGGTCGTCTGCCTGCCGGTGATCGCGTTCGGCCGGCGCGCCTCGCTCGGCGCCGTCAGGACCTTCTCGCGGCTGTCGATGGCGATGCACCGGGCGGTGACCGGGATCCGCCACGAGTACCGGGGTTTCGACCGGCTGCCGCCCGGCGGCAGCCTGCTTGCGGTGAAGCACCAGTCGACCTGGGAGACCATGGCCTTCGTCGCCCATGTCCCCGACCCGGCCTTCGTGCTGAAGCGGGAATTGATGCAGATCCCGCTGTTCGGCTGGTGGCTGAGGGCCACGGGCATGATCCCGATCGACCGGTCCGGCGGCATCTCGGCGCTGCACGACATGGCGCGCCGGGCGCGCGCCGCCCTCGACGAGGGCCGCCAGGTGCTGATCTTCCCGGAGGGCACCCGTCGCGAGGCCGGGGCGCCGCCGGACTACAAGCTCGGCACCGCCCACCTCTACCGTGACCTGAAGGCGCCGATTGTGCCGGTGGCGCTCAACTCCGGCGTGTTCTGGCCGCGGCGCAGCCTCGTCCATCGCAAGGGCACCATCGTCGCCGAGGTTCTGCCGCCGATTCCCGCCGGGCTCGACCCGCGCGAGGCCTTCCGCCGGATGCGCGACGACATCGAGGTGGCCTGCGACCGGCTGCTGGTCGAGGCGGCACAGGACGGGGCGGACCTCGGGCCGCTGGCGCGGGCACGGGTCGAGGCGCTCACCGCCCCGGCGGTCACGCCGTGAGCCGGAGTTCCCTCGCCAGCGCCTCGACCGCCCCGTCGCGGATGCCGAGTTCGCGCAGGTGCGCGGCGGTGGAAAGGACGTAGTCGCCGTTCGGCCCGGCGCGGCCGCTGGCCCGGCGAATGATGTCGAGCTGCGCCTCGAGCGGCAGCCGGCCGGCGTATTGCGGATGGCGGCGGTCGGCCACGTAGGTGAGCGCGCGCACCGGGTCGGAGCGGCCGGCAAGGCGCAGCGGGCGGATCTCCTCGACATAGACGGCGGTCACCTGCTCGCGCGCGCGCAGGTAGGCGACCACCGCCTCGCGGTCGGCCGGGTCCACCTCGAAGGCTAGGCCCCGGCAGGCGCCGCCGGCGTCGAGCCCGAAGACGAGCCCCGGATCCGTCTCCGTCCCGCGGTAGACCCAGGAGTAGACGCAGAGCGAGCGGTGGCGGCCGACGAGCGTCGCCGGCACCGTCCGCCGGTGCGGGAAGCCCGGGTTCCATATCAGCGAGCCGTATCCGAATACCCAGAAGGCGTCGTCCATCGATCTTCCTTTCGCCTCGGGAAGCGGTTAGCAGAGAGGGAAAGCGCGCCGCAAGGCGCCTGCGCCAGCCCCCGTCCATGGAAACCCGCCCTTGCGCAAGATCGTGGCCCTCCTCGTCCTCGTCGTCCTGGTCGTCGCCGGCTGGACCGGCGCCTGGTTCTGGGCGAAGGACCGGGTCCTCGGCGAGATGGACCAGGCCATCGCTCGCCTGGCGCAAGACGGCGTCGAGGTCTCCTGCCCGGACCGCGCGGTCGGCGGCTGGCCGTTCCGGATGGAGGTGACCTGCGAGACCCCGGTCGCGCGCCTGCGCGACGGCGGGACCCTCGCCGCCGAGGCGGTCGCGGCGGTCTGGCACGTGATGGACCCGAAGCTGGTGCTGGTGTTCGCGGAAGGGCCGCTGACGGTCGAGGGCGAGCGGGGCCGGGCGGTCACCACCTTCGAGACGCTCCGCGCCAGCCTGCGCCTCGAGGACCTCAGGACCGGGCGGGTGTCGGTGATGGCCGAGAAGCCGGTCACCGTGGTCACCGGGCCCGAGGCGGCCGCCGACGACCTCGCCGAACTGGCGGCGGACCGCGCCGAACTCCACCTCCGCCAGGTGCCCGGCCACGACGGGGACTTCGACCTCGCGGCCACCGTCACCGGCCTCGACGGCGCCACCTATGGCGCGCCCTTGCTGCCTGCGCCGGCGAGCGCCGGCGTGAACCTCACCCTGACGAAGGCCGTGGCGCTCGACGGAACGCCGGGCGGGTACGCCCGCTGGGCCGCCGCGGGGGGCATGCTGACGATCACCGAGGCGGTGCTGGAGGTCGGCGGGACGACGATCCGTGCCGAGGGGGCGGCGACCGTCGAGCCGGACGGCCGCCCGAAGGCGACCCTCGACGCGGTCGGCAGCGACGTCGAATGGCTGACCGCGGCGGTCAAGGCGGGCAAGCCGGTGCCCCCTCCGCTCGCCGCCCTCGGCTCCGCCTTCCTGCTGCTCGGCCGCCCGGTCGAGGGCGAGGGCAGCCCGAAGGCGCTGACGATCTCCGTCGACGAGGGCGCCGTCACCGCCAACGGCCTGCCGCTCGGCACCGTGCCGCCGCTGTTCTCCGGCGGGTCCTGAGCGTCGGTCAGGAGCGCAGCCTCGTCCCCGAGGGGTCCCAGAGCGGCTCCTGGCGCAGCACCGCCCGGCAGGTCCGGCCGAGGATGTCGATCTCGAAGGCCTCGCCGTCGCGGGCGAGGGCGGCCGGCACATAGCCGGCCGCGATCGACCGGCGGACCACGTGGCCGTAGGCGCCGGAGGTCACGTAGCCGACGGGGGCGCCGTCCTTCACGATCGTCTCGTAGCCGATCACGTCGGCGTCGCCGGCGTCGACCTCGAGGATCACGAACCGGCGCGCCGGCCCCGCCGCCCGCTCGGCGAGGACGGCGTCGCGGCCGCGGAAGGCGGGCTTGCCGAAGTCGACGAAGCGGTCGAGGCCGGTCTCGCCCGGCGTGTGGTCGGGCCGGAAGTCCTTGTTGAAGGAGCCGTAGCCCTTCTCCAGCCGCAGCGAGGAAAGCGCCCGGCCGCCGAAGTGGACGAGGCCGAGGTCCTCGCCGGCCTCCAGCAGGTCGTCGTGAAGGGTCTCGAAACAGTCCGGGGTCGTCCACACCTCGTAGCCGAGTTCGCCGGTGAAGCCGGCCCGGACCAGCACGGCCGGAGCGTAGCCGACCGCGGTCTCGGCGACGTCGAACAGGCGGAATTCCCCGGCGGAGAGGTCCCGGCGGACGAGCCGCTGCATCAGCGCGCGCGCCCGCGGCCCGGCGACGGAGAAGCCGCACAGCGTGGAGGCGGCCGAGCGCAGGAAGACGTCCGCTGGGGGCTCGGCGGCGCGGAACCAGCGCATGTGGAAGGCCTCGGCGAAGCCCGAGCCGAAGACGAGGTAGCGGTCCTCGGCAAGGCAGGCGATCGAGAGGTCGCCGACGATCCGGCCGGCGTCGTTCAGCATCGGCGCGAGGCCGAGACGGCCGGGCCGCGGGATGCGGCTGGCGAACAGCCGGTCGAGGAAGGCCCGCGCGCCGCGGCCGGTCACCTCGTACTTGCCGTAGTTGCTGGTCTCGTAGATCCCGACCCGCTCGCGCACGGCCCGGCACTCCGCGCCGACATGCTCGAAGGCCTCCGATCGCCGGTAGGTCGGGGTCTCGACCGGCGGCACCCCCGGCGGGGCGAACCAGAGCGCGTGCTCGAGGCCGAAGTTGGCGCCCATTGCCGCCCCCCGGTCGACCAGCCTGCGGTGGATCGGCGAGCGGCGGAGCGGCCGGCCGGCGGGGAGTTCCTCGTTGGGGTAGGCGAGGCGGAAGCGGCGGGAATAGTTCTCGGGCACCTTCACCTGGGTGTACTTCGGCGTGGCGAAGGCGCCGAAGCGGGCGACGTCCATGGAGAGGATGTCCTGCCCGGGATCGCCCTCGTCCATCCAGCTCGACAGCACGAGGCCGATGCCGCCGCCCTGGCTGAAGCCCGCCATCACCGCGCAGGCGACCCAGTAGCCGGGCAGCCCGGCCACCGGCCCGACCAGCGGGTTGCCGTCTGGGGCGAAGGTGAAGGGGCCGTTGATCGCCTTGCGGATGCCGACCCGGCCGAGCGCGGGGAAATGCTCGAAGCCGACCTCGAAGAAGGGCGCGAGCCGCTCGAGGTCGTCGGGCAGCAGCTGCATCGAGAAGTCGTCCGGCGTCCGCTCCGGCGCCCAGACGACGCCGTTCGGCTCGTAGGTGCCGATCAGGCAACCGCGGCCCTCCTGGCGCAGGTAGATCTCGCCGGAGTAGTCGGTGGTGTTGACGATTTCGGCCTCGCGGCCCTCGAGTTCCGGGATCGCCTCGGTCAGCAGGTAGTGGTGCTCCATGGCGAGCACCGGCAGCTCGAGGCCGACCATCCGGCCGACCTCGCGCGCCCACAGGCCGGCGCAGTTGACGACGTGCTCGGCGATGATGGTGCCCTTGTCGGTCAGCACCTCCCAGCCGCCCTCCCGGCGCTGGGTCAGCGCGAGCACGCAGGTGAAGCGCTCCACCTCGGCGCCGAGCCCGCGCGCCGCGCCGACATAGGCCTGGGTCGTGCCCGACGGGTCGCAGTGTCCGCCGTCCGCCCGCCAGAGGGCGCCGATGAAGTGACGGGTGTCGATCAGCGGGTTGAGCGCCCTGGCCTCGTCGAGGGAGATCATCTCGGTCTCCATGCCGAGATAGCGCGCGCGGGAGCAGATGAGCCGGAGGCTGTCGAGTTCGCCCGGGGTCGCCGCCAGCATCAGCCCGCCGTTCGGATGAAGGCCGCAGGACTGGCCCGAGGCGGCCTCGATCTCCCGGTAGAGGTCGATGGTGTACTTCTGGAGGCGCGAGATGTTCGCCTCGCCGTTGAAGGTGTGCATGCCGCCGGCGGCGTGCCAGGTCGAGCCGGAGGTGAGCTCGCTCTTCTCCAGGAGGAGCAGGTCGCGCCAGCCGGTCCTGGCGAGGTGGTAGAGGACGCTCGCCCCGACGACGCCGCCGCCGATCACCACCGCCCGCGCATGGCTCCGCATCGGCCGCCTCCCGCCGTCGCCGCGCGCCCCATCCTGGCGCCGGTCCGGCCATCAAAGGGCAGGGCAGGGCCTGTTGCAAGCGCGCCGGCACGGCCCGTTGCGCCGCGGAGACCGGACGGCGGCGACACGCAGGCGGTTGCTCAGGCGGCGTCGCTGTCGCCGCGGCCGAAGCGCTTCTCGATATAGTCGAGGACGATCTCGCGGAACTCCTCGGCGATCCGCGGCCCGCGCAGGGTCATCGCCTTGCGGCCGTCGATGAACACCGGCGCGGCCGGGGTCTCGCCGGTGCCGGGCAGCGAGATGCCGATGTCGGCGTGCTTGGATTCGCCCGGGCCGTTGACGATGCAGCCCATCACCGCGACCTGCAGGCTCTCCACCCCCGGGTAGCGCTCCCGCCAGACCGGCATCTCCTCGCGGATCTGCGCCTGGATCGCCTGGGCGAGTTCCTGGAACACCGTTGAGGTGGTGCGCCCGCAGCCCGGGCAGGCGGCGACCACCGGCACGAAGGAGCGGAAGCCCATCACCTGCAGCAGTTCCTGCGCCACCTGCACCTCGCGGGTGCGGTCGCCGCCGGGCTCCGGCGTCAGCGAGACGCGGATGGTGTCGCCGATGCCCTGCTGCAGCAGGATGCCCATCGAGGCGGCGGAGGCGACGATGCCCTTCGTGCCCATCCCCGCCTCGGTGAGCCCGAGGTGGAGGGCATGGTCGGAGCGGCGGGCGAGGTCGGCGTAGACCGCGATCAGGTCCTGCACCTGGCTGACCTTGGCCGAGAGGATGATCTTCGAGCGGGCAAGGCCGATCTCCTCGGCCCGCTCGGCGGAGATCAGCGCCGACTGCACGATCGCCTCGCGCATCACCTCGCGGGCCGAGCGGGGCGAGCCTGCCGCCTGGTTCTCGTCCATCAGGCGGGTCAGCAGCTCCTGGTCGAGCGAGCCCCAGTTGACGCCGATGCGCACGGGCTTGTCCCAGCGGATCGCCAGCTCGACGATCTCGGTGAACTGGCGGTCGCGCTTGTCGCGGAACCCGACGTTGCCGGGGTTGATGCGGTATTTCGCCAGCGCCTCGGCGCAGGCGGGGTGATCGGAGAGCAGCTTGTGGCCGATGTAGTGGAAGTCGCCGACCAGCGGCACGTCGACGCCGAGACGGTCGAGCCGCTCGCGGATCCGCGGCACCGCCGCCGCGCTCTCGTCGCGGTCGACGGTGATGCGGACCACCTCGGAGCCGGCGCGGGCCAGGGCCGCCACCTGGGCGACCGTGGAGTCGACGTCCGCCGTGTCGGTGTTGGTCATCGACTGGACGACGACCGGCGCGTCGCCGCCGACCTTCACCCCGCCCACCATGACGGGAACCGAGCGGCGGCGCGGGCGGGGCGCTGTGTCGAGGCTCATGCGGTGTCTCCGGCGGGAGGAGGAGAGGCGGGGGCGCGGCGGCCGTCCCCGGCAAGGCAGCGGGCGCAGGTGCCGCGAATCTCGAGGGCGGAGGAGCGGACCTCGAAGCCGGCCCGCCCGGCGATCGCGGAGAGCAGGCCGCCGAGTTCCGGCGGCTCGGCCTCGGCGGCGGCGCCGCAGGCCTCGCAGAGCAGGAAGACGAGCGCCGGCCCTCCCTCGGGCGCCGCCTCCGCCCCGTGGTCGTGGACGCAGGCGACGAAGGCGTTGCGGCTCTCGATCCGGTGGGCGAAGCGGTTGGCGACGAGAAAGTCGAGGGCCCGGTACACCGAGATCGGGCTCGGCCGGCGGCCCTCGCCGCCGATCCGGTCGATGATGTCGTAGGCGGAGACCGGCACATGGCTCGCCGTCAGCGCCTCCAGCACCTGCCGGCGCTGGGCGGTGAGGCGCAGGCCGAGCGCCGCGCAGCGGGCCTCCGCCCGCGCGATCGCTTCCGTCCGGCATCCCCGATGGTCGTGGTCGTCGTGCCCGAGCACCGCCTGTCTCCGTTCGCCCTCCATATAGCTGGCGAGCGGGCGGGAAAAAAGGCGGGATGGGTCGCAGTGGACGGCGACCTCGGCGATATCGTAGATAATGACAGTCAATACCGGGCAGCATGCCCTAACAAAAAACCCCGGGCCGAGGCCCGGGGCGTGCTAGCGGCGTACCGCATCGCGTTGATGCATGTGAAAATGCGGCGACCGATGCGACCATGTCAATGGGGGCAGTTGTACCGGTCAGGGCTGCTCTTCGTGGGCCGGGATCAAACTTTCGTCGCCGTCATGCGCGGCGATCGGGACAGAGACTGACCACTGGGCGTCGGACCTGACCTGCCTTAAGCTCAGGCACGTCCCATCCAGTCGGATCCCAGCCGTTGGAAGCAACCGAGCGAACCCCCGAACCGCCGCCTCCGACCGGCGCCCCCGTCCTCCTCGTCACCGGGGCGTCCTCCGGCATCGGCTTTGCCGCGGCGCGGGACATGGCGGCGCGGGGCTGGCGGGTGTTCGCGACGGTGCGGACGGAGGCGGACGCCGCGCGGGTGGGTGCGCTGCCGGGGGTGACGGCGCTCCGTCTCGACTATGCCGACCGGGCGAGCATCGCCGCGGCGGCCGATGCGCTGCTCGCGGCGACCGGAGGGCGGATCGACGCCCTCTTCAACAATGGCGCCTACGGCCAGCCCGGCGCGGTGGAGGACCTGCCGACCGACGTGCTGAGGGCCCAGTTCGAGGCCAACCTCTTCGGCTGGCACGACCTCACCTGCCGGATGATCCCGGCGATGCGGGCGCGCGGGGCCGGGCGGATCGTGCAGTGCTCGTCGATCCTCGGCTTCCTCGCGCTCAAGTACCGGGGCGCCTACATCGCCTCCAAGCACGCGCTGGAGGGCCTCACCGACACCTTGCGGCTGGAACTCGCCGGGACGGGCATCCACGTCTCCTCGATCCAGCCCGGGCCGATCGCGACCAACTTCGTCAAGGCGTCGATGGAGAAGTTCCACGCCAACATCGACATCGCCGCCTCGCCGCACCGGGCCGTCTACGAGCGGCGGCTGGAGCGGATGCGGAAGGGCGGGGCGTCCACCTTCAAGCTGCCGCCGGAGGCCGTGGTGGCGGCCCTGGTGCATGCCTGCGAGGCGCCGAACCCGCGGCCGGTCTACCGGGTAACGACGCCGACGCGCGTCCTCGCGCAGGTGCGGCGGCTGCTGCCGACGCGGTTGTGGCACGCGATGGCCCGGCGGATTTCCGACTCCGAGCAGTGAGGCCGGGAGCGGCGGCGCGAAATCGCCGGTCGCCTGCGCCAGCCTGAAAAGATCTGCATGAGTTGGGACTTGGTGCGCCGCACAAAAAGCCCCGGGCGCTTCACAGACGTGACACAGACGCTATACATTATCCCGGCACGAAGCCGGCGATGCCGGATTCGGTCGAGGGAGCGCAAGGTGACGGTACACGTCTCGCCGGAAGCTCATCCGGCGCTGGTCCTCAACGCGGACTACCGTCCGCTCAGTTACTATCCCCTGTCGCTGTGGTCGTGGCAGGACGCGATCAAGGCTGTCTTCCTCGATCGGGTGAACATTGTTTCCGAGTACGATGTCACGGTACGAAGTCCGAGCTTCGAGTTCCGATTACCATCCGTCGTCTCGCTCAAGACCTTCGTCCGGCCCTCGCGCCACCCCGCCTTCACCCGGTTCAACGTCTTCCTGCGCGACCGCTTCCAGTGCCAGTACTGCGGCGCCCGCGAGGACCTCACCTTCGACCACCTGCTGCCGCGCTCCAAGGGCGGCCAGACCACCTGGGAGAACGTCGTCACCGCCTGCTCGCCCTGCAACCTGCGCAAGGCGAACAAGACGGTTTCCGAGGCGGGCATGACGCTGCACCTGCGGCCCTACGCCCCATCCGTGCAGGACCTCCACAACGCCGGCCGCCACTTTCCGCCGAACTTCCTGCACGACAGCTGGCTCGACTTCCTCTACTGGGATACCGAACTCGACCCCTGATCGCGGGCCGCACCGCAGGTCCTGCTGTCGTGTCTCCGCCGCAGACCGTAAACTCATTCGGTAATATGCATGAGTTTCGGAGGCTGCCATGGCTCCCTTTACGCTCGCTCCGTTCCGGCAGGGCGCGCTCCTCACCCACGAGACGGATCCCGAGGTCGCCGGCGGGATCTGCGTCGCCCTCTGCGACACCTGGCTCGACGCGATCCTGTCCGATCCGTCGGGGAACCCCGCGGATCGCATGCAGGCGATGAGCGCGCGCTTCGCCGAATCGAAGTCCCGCCAGAAGCAGTACGGCGTCCACCGCGCGACGCTGGGGCGCGAGGCGGCGCGGCAGGCGGTCGGCGGCGGGCTTGGCCTCGACTTCGACGCGCAGACGACCGTGATGCGGGTCTTCGTCGGCCAGCAGGGCATGCTCAAGCGGCTGGAGGACGATCTTCGGATCCCCGGCGCCTCGGCGACCTGGTCCATGCGCTTCGGCTCCGGCGGCGGCCACGCCATCGCCGGAGCCAACGTGATGCGCTCGGTCGCCTCCAACATCCATGTGACGCGGGCGCACCTGTTCGATCCCAACGTCGGGGAATACGAGACGGGCGTCGCCGACCTCCAGGCGGTGCTCGCCGACCTCTTCGCGAGGGTCCCGCGCTACCAGACCACGAACCTCATCCATCGCATGGACGTGCGGCGCTGAGCCGCGCCGGGAGGTGACATCCGGCGCGGCTTCGGCTACCAGTTCCGCGCCCTGCGCAGATGCTGGCGCCGGCGCCGCGAGACGTGAGCGATGACCGCGAAGACCCGTGCCACCCTGATCGGCCTTTCCGCCGTGGTGATGTGGTCGCTGCTCGGCCTGTTCACCGCCGGGTCCGACGCCGTGCCCCCGTTCCTGCTCAACGGGCTCTGCTTCGGCCTCTCGGGCCTTGCGGCGGTCGGCTGGCTCGTCGCCTCCGGGCGCGGCCTCGGGGCGCTGCGCCAGCCGCCGCGGGTCTGGCTGCTCGGGACGCTCGGCCTGTTCGGCTTCCACGCGCTCTACTTCACCGCGCTGCGCAACGCCCCACCGGTCGAGGCGAACCTCGTCAACTACCTGTGGCCGCTGCTGATCGTGCTGTTCTCTGGGCTGCTTCCGGGCGAGCGGCTGCGCTGGCACCACCTCGCCGGCGTCGCGATCGGCTTCGTCGGCGCCGCGCTGCTGGTCGGCGGCGGCGCGGCCTTCTCCGGCGAGCATGCGTTCGGCTACCTCGCCGCCCTGGGCTCGGCGCTGATCTGGTCCACCTATTCGGTGCTGTCCCGGCGGATGGCGGCGGTGCCGACCGAGGCGGTGGCCGGCTTCTGCCTCGCCACCGCGGCGCTCAGCCTCGCGGTCCACCCCTTCGTCGAGCCGACGGTGCTGCCGTCGGGCGCCCTCGAATGGACGATGGTCGGCCTGCTCGCCGCCTTCCCGGTGGGCCTTGCCTTCTTCGTCTGGGACCACGGGGTGAAGCGCGGCGACATCCAGGTGCTCGGCGCGGCCGCCTATGCCGCGCCGGTGCTCTCCACCCTGGTGCTGATCGCCTTCGGCTGGGGCCGGCTCACGCCCGGCGTGGCGGTCGCCTGCCTGATGGTCACCGGCGGCGCGATCCTCGCCGCCAAGGACGTCCTCGTCTCCGGCAGGGCCGCCGCCGGCGCGGCCTGAGGCGCGGCGTCAGGCGTTGTCCTTGCGCCGGCGCACCTCGGCGAAGACGTCGGCCGCCGGGGCCCCGGCCATGCCCACCGCCGAGGCGACCGCCGGGTCGCCGGCGCGCAGGAACGGGTTGGTCAGCTTCTCCACCCCGATGGTGGTCGGCACCGTCGGCTGCTTCTCGGCGCGGGACTGCTCCACCTGGCCGATCCGCTCCTTCAGCGCCTCGTTGCCCGGGTCCACCGTGGCGGCGAAGCGGGCGTTGGCGAGCGTGTACTCGTGGCCGCAGAAGACGATCGTGTCGTCCGGAAGCGCCGCCAGCTTGGAGAGCGAGCCCCACATCTGCGCCGCCGTGCCCTCGAAGAGGCGCCCGCAGCCCATCGCGAACAGGGTGTCGCCGGCGAACAGCACCTCGATGTCCTCGAACCAGTAGGCGACGTGGCCGAGCGTGTGGCCGGGCGTCGCGATCACCGAGGCCGAGAAGGGACCCGCCGTCACCCGGTCGCCCTCCGAGACCGTCTCGTCGAGGCCGCCGATCTTGTCCGCCTCCGGCGCGGGGCCGACCACATGGGCGCCGTAGGCCGCCTTCAGCGCCGGCACCCCGGCCACGTGGTCGCCGTGGTGGTGGGTGACGAGGATGTGGGTGAGCCGCCAGCCGCGCCGCTTGAGGGCCGCCTCGATCGGCTCTACGTCCGGGGCGTCGACGAGGATTGTGGTGCCGCTGTCCGGGTCGTGCATCAGCACCGCGTAGTTGTCGGAAAGGCACGGGATCAGGACGATCTGGGGCGTCGGCACGGGGAAGTCCTCCGTTCGGGCGGAAAGCGGGCGCGGCCCGTGCTAGCATCGGGCCCAGCGGTGTCGGGTTACCATATGGCCGCGAACCCGATGCGCCAACCCGCGACGGAGCCGGATGTATCTCGACGTCATCGACCTGCGCGACTTCTACGGCGGCGACCTCGGCGCGACGGTGCGGCACATCCTGGCCGCCCGCGTACGCACGCTCTGGCCGACCGTGGCCGGCGACCGCGTGCTCGGCCTCGGCTTCGCCACGCCCTATGTCGGCCAGTTCCGCGGCGAGGCCGAGCGGGTGATCGCCTTCATGCCGGCCGGGCAGGGGGTGGTGAACTGGCCGGCGGACGGCCCGACGGCGACCGCCCTCGTCGCCGAGGACATGCTGCCGCTGCCCGATGGCGCCCTCGACCGGGTGCTCATCGTCCACGCCCTCGAGATGGCCAACGACCCGCGCGACGTGCTCCGGGAGGTCTGGCGCGTGCTCGCCCCCGGCGGGCGGATAATCGCCGTGGTGCCGAACCGCAGCGGGCTCTGGGCCCGCGTCGACACCTCGCCCTTCGGCTACGGCCGTCCCTTCTCGCGCAGCCAGCTGACGCAGCTTCTGCGCGAGAGCCTGTTCTCGCCGGTCGGCTGGGGCGAGGCGCTGCACATCGTGCCGTTCAGCCGCCGCCGCTTCCGCCGCTCGGCCGAGACCTGGGAGCGGATCGGCGGCGCGCTCTGGCCGGTCTTCGCCGGCGTCGTCATCGTCGAGGCCACCAAGCAGCTCTACCACGGCCTGCCGGTCCGCCGCCGCGCCCGCGTCCCCGCCTTCCGCCCCTCGCTGATCCCGAGCGGCGTCGGCGTGCCGACGCGGCGCGACGGCGCCGCCCGCTGACCTCACCCCTTCGAGAGCAGGAACACGCCCTGGGCGCCGATCAGGTTCCAGACCCACCAGGGGGCGTTGAAGGGCAGCTTCTTGCCGGTGACGTCGAGGGCGAGGGCCTTCTCCACGGTCGCGCCCACCTCGTCCGAGAGGGCGACGAAGTCGCGGATGGTGCAGAAGTGGATGTTCGGGGTGTCGTACCAGGCGTAGGGCAGCCGCCTGGACACCGGCATCCGGCCGAACAGCATGAGCCGCATCCGCACGTCGATGTGGCCGAAGTTCGGGAAGGAGACGATCACCCGCCGGCCGATCCGCAGCATCTGCTCCAGCACGACCCGCGGGTTGCGGGTCGCCTGGATGGTGTGGCTGAGGATCACGTAGTCGAAGGCCTTGTCGGGATACTGGAAGAGGTCGCTGTCGGCGTCGCCCTGGATCACGGCC
The DNA here is from genome assembly GCA_041687675.1 of Pleomorphomonas sp. GTDB lineage: Bacteria > Pseudomonadota > Alphaproteobacteria > Rhizobiales > Pleomorphomonadaceae > JAWLBM01. The sequence continues at coordinate 51,818 of JAWLBM010000005.1, forward strand.
AGGCCGCGCGAGACCGCGAGGTTGACGCCGGCCTGGCTGAGCTCGATGCCGCGGCCGTCGACGCCGCGGCTGCGGGAGAGGAGGTCGAGCAGCTCGCCCTCGCCGCAGCCGATGTCGAGCACCCGCGAGCCGGGCTCGACGAGGCCCGAAATGACCTCGAGGTCGACGCGCTCCGCGCCGGGCAGGACCGCCGGGTCGGCCATCGCGCTCACGCCTCCCCGGCCGGAGGTGCGATTCCGGCGGCGCGGGCGGCGCCGGTGAGGAACCCGCGCACCGTGCGGAACTGCTCGGGGAGGTCGAGCAGGAAGCTGTCGTGGCCGCGGTCGCTCTCGATCTGGACGAAGGAGACATTGGCCCCGGCGGCGTTGAGCGCGTGCACCACGGCGCGCGACTCCGCCGTCGGGAACAGCCAGTCCGACGTGTAGGAGATCAGGCAGAAGCGCGTGCGGCTGCCGGAGAAGACGTTGGCCAGCACCCCGCCGGCGTCGGCGGCGAGGTCGAAGTAGTCCATCGCGCGCGTCACGTAGAGGTAGCTGTTGGCGTCGAAGCGGTCGACGAAGCTCATGCCCTGGTGGCGCAGGTAGCTCTCGATCTGGAAGTCGGCGTCGAAGCCGAAGGTCAGCCGCTCGCGGTCCTGCAGCGCGCGGCCGAACTTGGCGTGCAGCGACTGGTCGGACATGTAGGTGATGTGCGCCGCCATCCGCGCGACCGCGAGGCCCTTCTTGGGGTTGCGGCCGTGGTCCATGTAGCGCCCGCCCATCCAGTCGGGATCGGCCATCACCGCCTGGCGGCCGACCTCGTGGAAGGCGATGTTCTGCGAGGAGTGGCGGTGGCTCGCCGCGATCGCCACGGCGGAGAACACCCGCTCCCGATAGGTCGCGGCCCACTGCAGCACCTGCATGCCGCCCATCGAGCCGCCGATCACCGAGAACAGGCGGGTGATGCCGAGCGCCTCGACCAGCATCGCCTGGGCGCGGACCATGTCGCGGATGGTCAGCACCGGCAGGTCGAGGCCGTAGACGAGGCCCGTGTCCGGGTTGGTCGAGGCGGGGCCGGTGGTGCCCATGCAGCCGCCGAGCACGTTGGCGCAGATGACGAAGAAGCGGTCGGTGTCGATCGGCCGTCCGGGGCCCACCATCAGCGTCCACCAGCCGGGCTTGCCGGTCACCGGGTGCTCGTTGGCGACGTGCTGGTCGCCGGTGAGCGCGTGGCAGATCAGCACCGCGTTGGCGCGGTCCGCGTCCAGCTTGCCGTAGGTCTGGTAGGCGATCTGCCAGGGCGCCAGCGCCGCGCCGCTGTCGAGCGCCAGCGGCCGGTCCGCGCCGAACCGCATCACCGGGCTCGACGGATGGTCGGCCTCGCCGCGGCGGAGCTGCTCCTGGAGCTCCAGGTCATAGGCGTCGGACGGGGGCATGGGAACGGCGGGCCTGCTCTCCTGCGAAGGACGGCTAGCTAGGATCCCGGCCCCCCGGCTGTCAAGGCGACGGGGCCGGAGCTGGCGCGCCGGGTGGCGACACCTTGCGGCGGGCGGGCGGTCGTCTGACGCTGTCGGCATCGATCATTCGGGGGTAAGACGGATGGCAGTGACCGCGACCCTAACCGCCCGATCCGGATGCGGTCCGACGCGGCTCGGGTCCGGTTCGGCGCGCACCGGTCCGGACCGGTCCATCCGTGGATCGGTGGCACCGTCCACCGCCTCACCTGCGCGGACGCCCGCGCTCCGCCTCCTCGCGCATGCGCTTCACGTCGAGCAGGAAGCGGTGGACCTCCTCGCCGGCCGTCCGGCGCGGCCCACCGCTCTCGGGCCCGGCGGCCTCCTCGTCGCCGGGGAGGATCACCGCCTTGCGCGGCAGCTTCTTCACGCCGGGCAGGCGTATGACGAATTGGGGTCCTTCTCCATCGAAATTCTTGCCGACGTTCACCCGCAAGCGCCCCTTGTAGAAGCTGACGTCGCCTGCGCGACCGCCGATCTTGCGATTGCCACGCCAGCGGAGCTTCTGCTTGCCCTTCCGGTGCCGGTTCCCGTCGAGCATGGACAGGTCGATCCGGTCGCCTTCGCTGAGCTTGAAGTCGGTGATGACGTCCCACGCCTCGTTGTCGCTATCGACGTAGGCGAAGGTGTCCGCACCCTTGCCTCCGGTCAGCTTGTTGTAGCCACCCAGCCCGGCGATCACGTTCGGTTTGTCGTCGCCGATGATCCGGTCGCGGTACAAGGATCCGATGACGTTCTCGAAGTTCTTGAAGGACGTCAGCTTCCAGTTGCCGGAATGCAGAGAGACCGTGACGGGGTCCGAGCTCCAGGAGAATCCGAGCGTGTCCCTCCCCGGCCCGCCGTCGAGAATGTCCTCGCCACCCTGCCCCGCTTCCACCCGGTCGTCACCCTCGCCCGCATGGATGGTCTCGTTCCGGTCCGAAACGATGATGGTGTCGGCGTTGTCGGTGCCGTGAAGGATCTCGACGCTGTCCAGCAGCATGAACGACTTCATGCTGCCGAACTTGTAGTATCCCGTCTCGTAGAGATTGGCATAGAAGCTCGCCCATTCCGGGTGGGCCTTGTACGTATCGGTTCCGTCGCCCATCCTGATGTCGCCGTATCCTCCCGTCGATTCGATGACGTCGTTCCCGAAGGTCGTGCTCAGCCATTGCACGCGGCCCTTGAGAATGATCCGTTGAGACCATTTGCTGAAGATATCGGTGGGGAAGACGTTAAGTCCGCCGGTGTCTTCGGTGCGGTAAGGCTTGTAGCCACCGACCGGGACCACGTCTCCGACCTCGACGGTCTCGACGTTGTCCGGCAGGCGGAATTTCCCCGTCCCCGCCACGACCACGCGGTCGGCGCCCTCTCCGGCCTTCTCGATCACCTGTGCCCCCGGCGCCACGAGGTAGACATCGTTTCCAGGTCCGCCGTACGAGATCGACGTTCCGGAGGTGTCGTACAACATGTCGTCGCCCCCCTCGCCGAAGAGCTTGTTGTAGTCGTTCCCACCGTCCAGCGTGTCGTTGCCGTCTCCGCCATGGAGCTCGTCGTAGCCGGCCCCGCCGTCGAGGTCGTCGTTCCCCGCCCCGCCGTAGAGCTCGTCGGGTCCCGCCCCGCCGGTGAGGGTGTCGTCGCCGTCCTCGCCGAAGAGCAGGTCGGCGTTTGCGCCGGCGATCAGGGTGTCGGCGCCGGAGCCGCCCCAGAGCTGGTTGGAGCCGCTGCCGCCGCCGCCCATCAGCGTGTCGTTGCCGCCAAGGCCGAGCACGACGTCGACGCCGCCGGCGCCGTCGAGCACGTCGTCGCCGTCGCCGCCGACCAGGGTCTCGCCGTCGTCGGTCGCCGCCCCCTCCGCGGACTTGCGGATGTCGAGCACGAGGTTCGCCGGCTTGGCGCCGAAGGAGTCCGACACCGCCACAGACACCGTGTCCTGCGTTTCCGCGCCGGGCTTGTCGACATAGGTGAGGACGTTCCCGGCGATCGTCACGTCGCCGCTGACCGAGCCGGTGACGGTGTAGTGCAGATCGTCGCCGTCGGGGTCGGTCGCCAGCGGGAAGGAGAAGCTCGCGTCGTTCTTCAGCCGAACGACGTGGACGCCGGAATGGACGAACGCCGGCTTTCCGTTGACGGGCATCGGCACCGGCGCGGCGTCGAGCGCGACGGTGCCGTCGTCGAACTCCAGCGCCTCGACGCCGTAGAGCGCGTCCTTGCCGCCGTCGCCGCCGAGCGTCGCGAGAAGGCCGTCCGTCACCTGCCATCCGCCGGCGATCTTCTGAAGCGTGTAGCGCCGGGCGGGGCCGGTGTAGACCACCGTGTCCTTCCCGTCGTTGCCGAACACCGTGTCGTTGCCGCGGCCGGGGAGGATGGTGTCGTCGCCGGGCGAGCCCGGCACTAGGGCGAGGGCGAAGACGTCCGCCTTGCCGTTGCCGTCGACGCCGACGGTGAGGAGGGTCGCGGCCATGCCCGAGACGACCGCCACCGGCGCCGACGCCGCGAGGGAGACGCGGTCGATCGAGCCGGAGGAGGAGGAGACCGGCCGGAACAGAGCGCCGGTGACGACGCTCCCGAAGTAGAGCCGGTGTGCGCCGCTCCCGGGATTGGGGATGAGCGGGAAGTCGCGCGTGGAGAACGCGAGGATGGTGCCGTCCGCCGAGAAGGCCGGGCGGTTGGCGTAGGCGCCGGCGGGAAGGCCGGTCGTCGCCGTGCCGTCGGGGTTGCTCGTGGAGGCGATGCGGATCGTGCCCGCCGGCCGGCCGCTCTGCGCGCCGGCCGCGAGCGTCTTCACGTAGACGTCCTCGCGCCCGTTGGTGTCGGCCGGGCTGCCGTCGAAGTCGAACCCGGTGGTGGCGAAGGCGACCTCGCGCCCGTCAGGCGAGAACACGGGGTCGCGGCTCTGGCCGTTGGCCATCGGTGTGATGTCTTCGAACTGGCCGATGTCGTCGTCGTCCCCGTCGAGGGCGCCGAGGACGGTCTTGACAAGCACCTGCCCCCCGAAGCGCATCTCCGGCGGAACCGTCGCCGACGAGCTGCGCACGAACACGACCTTGCCGCCCATCGGCGAGAAGCGCGCGCTGCCGGAGTGCTCCGTGAACTGACCGCCGCCCTGCCCGACTGACAGGCGGACGATCTTGCCGTCGGTCCGGCGCAGGTAGACGTCGGCCTTTCCGTTGGTGTCGTTGGGGCCGAGGTCGGTGGCGAGGGAGGTGAACAGGATTTCCCCGTTCGGCCCGAAGGAGGGGTCGCCGCTGTCGCCGTTGCCGGCGGTCTTGATCCCCCCGACGGTGGTGCAGCAGGTGATCACCACCGGCTTCACCTCACCGAGGAACGCCGCCTGGTGGACCAGGATCTGCGCCTTGCCGTCGAAGTCGGTGCCGGTTCCTGCGACGAGGTCCTCCGAGCGGCTCGCGTAGACCAGCGACTTGCCGTCCGGGCTCCAGGCCGCGGGCATGTCCTCCACGCCGAGGGACCCGCCGCCGTTGCCGACCCGCGACTGCAGCCAGACCTCGCCGGTCGAGAGCCTCTTCACATAGAGCTGGGTGCCGGTGACGCCGGTGATCAGCGGGCCTTCGCTGACGAAGGCGACATGGGCGCCGTCCGGCGAGACGACGCCGTGCCGCCCGCCCGGGCCGGTGTCGACCGCACCGGGGGCGAGGGACACGGCGGTGACGGCGGACGCCGGAAAGAGGCCGGCGACCGGGTCGCCCCAGATCGTGTCGGCGCCGTCGAGGCCGGTGACGACGCTCGCGCCGCCCTCGCCGGCGAGGATGTCGGCGAACTCCGTGCCGGACACCACGTCGGCGAGCGCGGGGGGAACGAGGAAGGCGGCGAGGACGCCGCCGAGGAGTGCGGGGCGGACGAGCGGGGGCATGGCGCAACTCCGGGCGCGCGGATCCGCATGCGAGCGCGCCGTTCGTTCCCTTCTAGCAAGCATCCGTATTAATGACAAGATCAGTGACGGGCATGCACGTGCCGCCGCCCCCGCTCGGCCCGACCCGCCGGCTGCCCGGTTTTCCCTTTCCTTCGCGCGGGCGCTTGCCTATGAAAGACGCGCCGGTCCGCCGGACGTCCCCCATTGCAGCGAATTCGCAGACATGTCCCAGCCGCCGACAGCCTCCGTTCCAGCGCTCGCCGACCTCCGCGCCCGCATCGACGCCATCGACGCGGAGATTCACCGGCTGCTGATCGATCGCAGCGACATCATCGACCAGCTGATCGCGGTGAAGCGCACCGACGAGCCGGGGGCGGCGTTCCGGCCGGGTCGCGAGGCGGCGATGATGCACGCGCTGGTCGACCGCCACCGCGGCCACCTGCCGATCGTGACGGTGGAGCACCTCTGGCGGGAGATCATCTCCACCTTCACATGGCTGCAGGCGCCCTACACCGTCCACGTCGCCACCGGCGACGCGGCGGAGACGCGCGACGTCGCCCGCTTCTACTTCGGCTTCACCGTCCCCTTCGAGACCGCCGACGCGCCCGCCGGCGCCATCGCCGCCGTCGCCCGCTCCACCTCCGACCTGGCGGTGGTCCGCCTCGGCGAGACGGACGCGCCCTGGTGGACTGGGCTCGGCGCCGGAGAGGGGGCGCCGCGGGTGATCGGGCGGCTGCCCTTCGTCGATGCGCCGGACCGGCCTGTGGCGACGCCGGCGGTGGTGGTGTCGATGCCGTTGAAGGACCCGGTCGCGCCCGAGGTGGCGGTGTTCGCCTGCCGCGGGCCGGCCGACCCGGCCGCCCACGCCTGGCTGCGCAAGCGCGGGGTCGAGGTCATCGCCTGGCACGCGCCCTGGGGCCGGCACACCGGCGCGGTCGGCGCGGAACTGGTGGTGGCGGTGGCCGCCGACGGCGAGGACCCGGCCGACCTCGGCGCCCGCACCGCCGCCCGCGCCCGCGACGACGCCGGCATCATCCTCGCCGACATACGCCCGGTCGGCGGCTATGCCGCGCCGATCCGCCCCCCCGAGCGCGGCTGACCCGCTGCGCGACCCCTCCTCCCGACGAGCCCGAAGCGCCCCATGACGATGATCACCGACCGCCCCGTCCCCCGCCCCGGCGTGCTGGCCATCGACCCCTACGTGCCCGGTCGCTCGAAGGCGGCGCCCGGCCGCAAGCTGCACAAGCTCTCCTCCAACGAGACGCCGCTCGGCCCCTCGCCGAAGGCGCGGGAGGCCTACCTTGCCGCCGGCGACGGGCTCGAGCGCTACCCGGACGGCGCGGCCACGGCGCTGCGCCAGGCCATCGCCGCGGCGCACGGCCTTTCCGCCGATCGCATCGTCTGCGGCAACGGCTCGGACGAACTGCTCGAGCTTCTCGCCCGCGCCTACATCGGCCCCGGCGACGAGGGCCTTTTCACCGAGCACGGCTTCCTCGTCTACCGGATCGCCATCCTCGCCGCCGGCGGGACGCCGGTGGTGGCGCCGGAGACCGCGCTGACCGCCGACGTCGACGCGCTGCTCGCCCGGGTGACGGAGCGCACCAGGGTCGTCTTCCTCGCCAACCCCAACAACCCGACCGGCACCTTCCTGCCGATCACCGAGGTGCGCCGCCTGCATGCCGGACTGCCGCCGAACGTGCTGCTCGTGCTCGACGCGGCCTATGCCGAATACGTCCGCCGCAACGACTACGAGAGCGGCATCGAGCTGGTCTCGAGCTTCCGCAACGTGGTGATGACCCGCACCTTCTCAAAGATCCACGGCCTCGCGGCGCTGCGGATCGGCTGGCTCTACGGGCCGGAGGAGGTGGTGGACGCCCTCAACCGGGTGCGCGGCCCGTTCAACCTGTCCGCCCCGGCGATCGCCGCCGGGGTGGCGGCGGTCGCCGACCGCGCCTTCGTCGAGGCCGCCGTCGCCCACAACGACCGCTGGCTGTCGTGGCTCGGCGAGGAGATCCGCGGCCTCGGGCTCGAGGTCACGCCCTCGGTCGGCAACTTCCTGCTGATCCACTTCCCCGAGGAGGCGGGCCGCACGGCGGCCGACGCGGACGATTTCCTCACCGGCGAGGGCATCGTGCTGCGCCGCGTCTCCGCCTACGGCCTGCCGAACGCGCTGCGCTTGTCGATCGGCGACGAGGAGGCGAACCGCGCGACGGTCGACGCGCTCAGGGCCTTCCTGGGGCGGGCGCCATGACGGAGGTCGTCGGGCGGCTCGCCATCGTCGGCATCGGGCTGATCGGCTCGTCGATCGCGCGCGGGGCGCGGCTGAAGGGGCTCGCCCGCGAGATTGCGGTGGCCGACGCCTCGCCGAAGCACCTCGCCCGGGCCCGGGAAATCGGCCTTGGCGACGCATGGCACGCGGATGCCGCCGAGGCCGCCGCCGGGGCCGACCTGGTCATCGCCTGCGTGCCGGTCGGCGCCTGCGAGGCCGTGGCCCGGGCGATCGCGCCCGCGCTGAAGCCGGGCGCCATCGTCTCCGACGTCGGCTCGGTGAAGGGCTCGGTGATCCGCCAGATGCAGCCCCACCTGCCGGCGGGCACGTCCTTCGTCCCGGCGCACCCGGTGGCGGGCACCGAGTACTCCGGGCCGAACGCCGGCTTCGCCGAGCTGTTCGAGAACCGCTGGTCGATCCTGACGCCGCCGGAGGGGACCGATCCGGCCGCGACGGCGCTGGTCGAGGCCTTCTGGCGTGGCCTCGGCTCCGACGTCGAGGTGATGTCGGCGAGGCACCACGACCTCGTGCTGGCGATCACCAGCCACGTACCGCACCTCATCGCCTACAATATCGTCGGCACGGCGGCGGACCTCGAGGAGGTCACCCAGTCGGAGGTGATGAAGTTCTCCGCCGGCGGCTTCCGCGACTTCACCCGCATCGCCGCCTCCGACCCGACCATGTGGCGGGACGTGTTCCTGCACAACCGCGAGGCGGTGCTGGAGGTGCTCGGCCGCTTCACCGAGGACCTGATCGCATTGCAGCGGCAGATCCGCTGGGGCGAGGGCGACAAGCTGTTCGACCTCTTCACCCGCACCCGCGAGATCCGCCGCGGCATCATCGGCATGGGCCAGGAGACCCCGGCGCCCGACTTCGGCCGCCGCAAGAGCTGAGGTTAGCTGCGCCGGGCGGCGACGAAGCGGGCGGCCTCGGCGAGCGTCTCGCCCGAGGGGCCGTAGCTCGCCACCAGCGCCACCGCCTCGTCGACCAGCGAGCCGAGCTCCGACCGGGCGGCGTCGACGCCGAGGCGGGCGACCAGCGTTCCCTTGCCGCGCCCCTCGTCCTTCGCCGTGGCCTTGCCCAGTGTGGCCGCGTCGGCGGTGACGTCGAGGAGGTCGTCGGCGAGCTGGAAGGCGAGGCCGACGATCTCGCCGTAGCGCGACAGCCGGGCGAGGTCGCCGCTGTTGGCGCCGCCGAGGCGGGCGCCCATCACGCAGGCGGCGCGGATCAGCGCGCCAGTCTTCATCGCCTGCAGTTCCCGGATCTCGGCCTCGCCGAGCGGCAGCGGCCGGCCGTCGCCGAAGCGGCCCTCGGCGGCAAGGTCCAGCATCTGGCCGCCGACCATGCCGCCGATCCCCGAGGCGCGGGCAAGGTCCGTCACCAGCGCGACGCGCACCGACGGGTTCGGATGGGTCTCCGGCCGTGCGAGGAGATCGAAGGCCAGCGTCTGCAGGCCGTCTCCGACCAGGATCGCCGTCGCCTCGTCATAGGCGCGGTGGACGGTCGGCCGCCCGCGGCGCAGGTCGTCGTCGTCCATCGACGGCAGGTCGTCGTGGACCAGCGAATAGCAGTGCAGGCACTCCACCGCCGCCGCCGCCACCAACGGGTCGCCCTCCGCCATGGCGCCGCGGCGGCAGAGCGCGGCGGCCTCGACGAGCAGGAAGGGCCGGAGCCGCTTGCCCCCGGCGAGGACCGCGTGGCGCATCGCCTCCATCAGCCGCGGCGGCCGCGTCCGCTCGCCGGGCAGGGCGGTGCCGGCGAGGGCGGCGGCGAGGTGCGCCTCCACGTCCGCGGCGACCAGGGCGAGGCGTCTGGCGAAGGCATCGGGGGTCATGCGGTTTCCGCTGCTAAGGACGTTGCCGGAGGGGTGCCCCAGGGCGGGGCGATGGTCAAGGGCGGCGATGGCCGCAATGGGGCGGCGGGCCACCTTCAGGGGACGGCGCGGGTGATCAGCCCGTCGACATGGCCGGCGAAGTCGTGCGGCAGCACCGCCGCGATCCGGATCAGTTCGTCGAATCGTTGCGACAGCAGGCGGATGTGGCCGATGGCGTTGAACACCAGGTAGCGCTCGCCGATGTAGATCGCCGCCCGCCGGGTGCCGAACACGGTGAAGGGCACCGAGGTGGTGACGCGCTGGTCGAAGAGGTAGGCCCTGATCCCGGGGTAGAGCTGGTCGTAGAGGTCGCGCATGTGCTCCAGCGCGGCGCGCCGGTCCGCCGCCGGCATGCCGCGCCAGCGGCCCGCGCCCTCGGCCAGCATCTCGAGCTGCTGCAGGTTGAAGGCGACCTCGAGCTCGGTGTCCGGCTGGCGCCAGAAGTCCAGCCGCGAGCGGGCGAAGTGGATGCGCTCGTCGACGTCGCCCGACAGCGCGTCGGCATACTCGAAGCGGAGCGCCGGCTCGGACATCAGGAAGGTCGGCAGCGACGCCGGGACCGTCTTCACGCGCGCGCCCACCGCCTCGCGCACCCAGTCGAGGAAGAGGTCGTCCACCGGTCCCCGCCCGGGGCGGCGGAACTGCAGCGCCGCCTCGATGACCTCCGCGCCGATCTGCTCGCTCTGGCTGAGCCCGAGCAGCCAGTCGATGGAGACACGGGCGAAGGCGGCCACCGCGATCAGCGTCTCCGCCCGCGGCAGCCGCTGGTCCCTGCCGTCGAGCAGCTGCGCCAGGGTCGAGCGGTCGATCCCGGCGCCGCGGGCGAAGGCGGACGGGTTCAGCCCGGAGCGGGCGACGACCTCGCCCAGCCGCTCGCGGAAGACATCCGTCGGACGGGGTGGGGCCATGGCCGATGCTCCAGTCTGATGATTTCGTCACCATAACGATGACAAAATCCCGATCGCGCGGCAATAGCCCTCGATCCGCAGCGATCCGTCACAAGGTCATCCTTGCGGGATCCCGCCGTCGCGCCGCATGATTCCGTCATGTTTTCCAGCGGAGTCGGGGAAGGAATTGGTTAGGCGGATGGCGGGAGTCGCGGATCTGGAGACCATGCGTCTTCGTGCAGGGGTGGAGTGGCCGACCGCAGGTCTCGCCGTCCTCGTCTACGGCGGCTGGCTGGCGGTGACCGGGGCCTGGGGGGTCCTGCCGGCCTGGCTGCTCGTCCCCTCGGGCGCCGTCCTGATCACCCTGCACGGCTCGCTCCAGCACGAGATCCTGCACGGCCACCCGACCCGCAGCCGGCGGGTCAACACGTTGGTCGGCATCCTGCCGCTGGCCCTGTGGATGCCCTACCGGCGCTACCGCCAGACCCACCTCTTGCACCACGTCGACGACCGTCTCACCGACCCGCTCGACGATCCGGAGAGCTGGTACTGGACGGCCGAGGACTGGCGCCGCCTCGGCGTGGTCGGCCGCGCGCTGGTGACCGCGCAGAGCACGCTGCTCGGGCGGATCCTGATCGGCCCCGCCTGGAGCATCGGCCGTTTCCTCCTCGACGAGGCGGGCCGGGTGCTCCGCAATGCGCCCGGGTCGCGGCGGATGTGGGCCGAGCACCTTCTCCTTTGCGTCCCGGTGGTGGCCTGGGTGACGCTCGTGGGCGGCATGCCGCTGTGGCTCTACGTGGGGGCCATGGTGCTGCCCGGAACGGCCCTTCTGCTGGTGCGGTCCTTCGCCGAGCACCGGGCGGCGGAGGCGGCGCCGGAGCGGGTGGCGATCGTCGAGAACGCGCCGGTCCTCGGCTTCCTCTTCCTCTACAACAACCTGCACGCCCTCCACCACGAGCGGCCGACCATCCCCTGGTACCGCTACCCGGCCTGGTACCGCGCCAACCGCGAGCGGCTCATCGCGGAAAACGGCGGGCTCGTCTACGACGGCTACCTCGACGTCGCCCGCCGCTACCTGCTGACGCCCCACGACCGGGCCGAGCATCCCTTCGGCCGGGTGCCCCGCCGCGAGGCCGAGGCGGCCGCCGAGGCCGCCGTTCTGGGGTTGCAGGCGGCGGAATAGGCGCTCAGGCTGGTTCCGGATAGCCGGCCGCGAGCGCCTCGTCGCGCCAGGCGAGCGTCGGCGCGTAGGTCGCCCGGTCCACCGCCTCGAAGCCTTCGACCAGCAGCACGGGCGCGAGGCCGGCGAACCAGGGCCGACCGGCGGCCGCGACGAAGGCGCGCCGCAGCGCCTGGGCCGCCTCCGCCGGCAGGCCGGGGCCGGCGACGAAGGGCGGCATCGGCGCCGCCGCGGTGCTCTCCAGCACCCGGATCCCGGCGACGAGGTCGGGCCGCGCCCGGCCGATGAGGGCGTGCCAGACGGCGTCCAGCGGGCCGACGTCGATCTCGCCGGCCGAGACCATGTCGAGCACCCGCCGGGCGGTGACGAGGCCGCCCTCCATCCGGGCGTAGAGCCTCGGCCGGTCCGCCCGCCGGTGCGCAAGCAGGTGGTGGCGGAAGGCGTTGAAGCCGGAGTGCGAGTGGGCGACGGTCCACCCGGCGCTGCCGCCGAAGGTGTCCTCCAGCCTCTCGAAGCGGCTCTCCCGCGCGACGATCAGGTCGCTGCGGTAGACCGCCCGTCCCGCCGCGAAGGGCAGCGCCGGCACCGGCGCGGCGATCGGGGTGACCGGGGCGAGGCCGAGCGCGACCGGGTAGCCGCACATGAAGGCGCAGCCGAGGTCCGCCCGGGTCCAGAGGTCCTCCAAGGGCCGCGGGGCGGGCCAGGGGAGGTAGTCGAAGGCGAGCCCGGCGTCGGCCGCCACATGGGCGAGGAGCGTGCGCCAGGCCTCCTCGACCTCCGCGGTCACGGCATACATGCGGGCGTTGGCGACGAGGCGGGCCTCCGGCACGTCAGGGTCCTCCGGGTGGCGCCTGCGGGCGGTCAGCCCCGGCCGGCGCGGATCTCCTCGCGCCGCCGGGCGACGAAGGCCTCCACCGCCTCGGCCACGGCCGGGTCGAGCGGCGGCGCCTCGTAGCCGTCGCGGAGCCGCTTCCAGACGTCGGTCGCCCGCGTGGCGGCGTCCCGGCTCCCCGCCTCGCGCCAGGCCTCGAAGCTCGAGCCCTCGGCGAGGATCGGCCGGTGGAAGGCGGTCTGGTAGCGCGCCAGCGTGTGGGCGGTGCCGAAGTGATGGCCGCCGGAGGGCACCTCGCGGATGGCGTCCAGCGCGAGGTCGTCGTCCTCGAAGGCGAGCGGGCGCAGGATCTCGGCCCAGCCGCGGAGCATCTCCGCGTCGACGACGATCTTCTCCATCGAGGCGGTGAGCCCGCCCTCGAGCCAGCCGGCGGCGTGGTTGACGAGGTGGCTGTGCCCGGCGATCGCCGCCCAGAGCGAGAACCCTGTCTCCCAGGCCGCCTGCGCATCGACCGCCGGGGAGGCGTTGACCGCGGAGGAGCGGACGGGGATCGCCAGCCGCCGGCCGATCTGCGCCGTCGCCAGCGCGGCCCGCACGTATTCCGGCGTGCCGAAGGCGGGGCTGCCGGTGCGCATGTCGACGTTGGAGGTGAAGCCGCCCATCACCACCGGGCAGCCCGGGCGGACCATCTCGACCAGCGCGATGACGCCGAGCGCCTCGGCGGTCTGCTGCACCAGCGCGCCGGCCAGCGTCACCGGCGCCATCGCCCCCATCAGCGTGAAGGGGGTGATCACCACGCACTGGCCGTGCTCGGCCATCACCATGATGTTGTCGAGGATCTCGGCGTCGACCCGCCGCGGCGAGTTGACGTTGGTGACCGACATCAGCGTCGGCCGGGCGGCGAGGTCGTCGAGGCTGCAGCCGTGCTCGATCGCCGAGAGGGCGACCGCGTCGCGCGCCTGCACGCCGCCGACGCCGCGGGCGGCCCAGACGATGTCGGAGGTCTCGATGTGCGCCCGGTACATGGCGAGGTGGCGGAGCGCCACGTCGACGTCGGTCGGCTCCACCACCACGCCGCCCTGCCAGTGCAGGACGCCCAGCGCATGGGTGACCTTCAGGATGTCGCGGAAGGCGGCGAGGTCGCCGTAGCGCCGCCCGCCCTCGGCGTCGGAGACGAAGGGCGCGCCGTTGACCGGGCCGAAGTTGACGACGTCGCCGCCGACGTGGAGATCGCGGTCCGGGTTGCGCGCACGGAGCACAAAGCGCTCCGGCGCCAGCGCGGCCATCTCTAGGGCGATCTCGCGGCCGATCCGGACGACGCCGGTGTCGTCGTCGACGAGGGCGCCGGCGCGGCGCAGGCGCGCCCGCGCGTCGGCGTGCATCATCTCGAGGCCCACTTCCTCCAGCACGGTCAGCGCCGCGTCGAGGATCCGCTCCAACTGCTCGGCGGAGAGCACCTCCACGGGCGGATGGAGGTTCCTCAGCCGCGGCAGCGGCTGCAGCGCATCGCCGCCGCCGCGGGTCCGGCCCCGCCGTCCCGCTCGCCCTCCGTCCGCCATCGCCCGGCTCCCCGCTGGCATCGTCGGCTCAGCTATATCGATTTCGCTGAGGCCTCGCCATGGCCCCCGGCGGCGGCGGGCCGAGCCCCAGCCTGCGCCGCACGTCCGCCGGCGTCGCGCCGGCCTGCCGCAGCCCGCGCAGGCTCGAAGAGCCCTTGGACTTGGAGAGCTTGCGCCCGTCCGGCCCGAGCACCAGCCGGTGGTGGCGGTAGCGCGGCGCGGGGAGCCCGAGAAGCTGCTGGAGCAGCCGGTGGATGCTGGTGGCGTGGAAGAGGTCGGCGCCGCGGATCACGTCGGTGACGCCCTGCAGCGCATCGTCGACCACCACGGCGACGTGGTAGCTCGCCGGCGCGTCCTTGCGGGCGAGCACCACGTCGCCCCAGGCGAGCGGGTCGGCGGGGACGCGGCCGGCGGGCGCGAGGTCGCCCGCCTCCTCCCAGTCGAGGCTGCCGGCCATCAGCGCCGCGGCGTCCATGCGGATCCGCATCGCGTGCGGCTCGCCGGCCCGCAGCCGCGCGTCCACCTCCGCCGGGCCGAGCAGCCGGTCGATTCCCGGGTAGAGCGTCGCGCCGTCCGGGTCGCGCGGGGCCGGGGTGCCGCTCGCCGCCTCCGCCTCGGCGACGGCGCGGGCGATCTCGGCGCGGCTCGCGAAGCTCGGGTAGAGGAGGCCGAGGTCCTCGAGCTTCTCGAGCGCGGCGGTGTAGTCGGCAAGGTGCTCCGACTGCCGGCGCACCGGCTCCTCGTGGGCGAGCCCGAGCCAGGCGAGATCCTCCAGGATGCGGTCGACGAACTCCGGCCGGGAGCGCTCGCCGTCGATGTCCTCGATGCGCACCAGGAACCGCCCGCCCTCGCGCACCGCGGCGTCGTGGTTGAGGATCGCCGAGAGCGCGTGGCCGAGGTGGAGGTCGCCGTTCGGCGAGGGCGCGAAGCGGAAGACGGGTTCTGTCACGGCGCGGCCTCTGGCAGACTTGGCGGGGAACTTGATAGGCCGGAACCTTTCCGGCCGGAAGGGTATTCGCCGGCATGCGCCTCCTGCTTTCGCCCGACGACATCGCCGAAGGCCTCGACGCGCTGGTCGCCGCCGACCGGCGCCTCGCCCCGGTCCGGGAGATGGCCGGCGCCGTCGAGATCCGCCACAACCCGCCGGGCTTCGAGGGGCTGGCGCGGATCGTCGTCGCGCAGATGCTGTCGGTGGCGAGCGCGCGGGCGATCTGGGGCAAGCTCGAGCGCGGCCTCGGCGAGGTCACCGCCGAGCGGCTGCTCGCCGCCTCCGAGGCCGACCTGCGCGCCGCCGGCCTCTCCGGCGGCAAGATCCGCACGCTGCGGGCCGTGGCGGAGGCCGAGCGGGCCGGCCTCGACCTCGTCGGCCTCGCCGGGGCGCCGCCGGAGGAGGCGGTGCGGGCGCTGGTGGCGCTGCCCGGCATCGGGATCTGGACGGCGGAGATCTTCCTCCTCTTCTGCGCCCGCCGCGCCGACGTCTTTCCCGCCGGCGACCTCGCGCTGCAGGTGGCGGCGATGGAGGGCCTTGCGCTCTCCGCCCGGCCGACCGAAAAGGAGATGCGGGCGATCGCCGAGGCCTGGGCGCCCTGGCGCGGCGTCGCCGCCAAGCTGCTGTGGGCCTACCACAAGGCCTGCCGGGACGGCCGCGCCGCCGTCCCCGTCTGAAGGACCCCCGATGATCCGCCTCGATGGACCGCGCATTCCCGCCACCGGCCCGGCGAAGGGCCTTGTGGTGTTCCTCCACGGCTACGGCGCCGACGGCAACGACCTGATCGACATCGGCCGCACATGGGCGCCGCATCTCCCCGGCGTCGCCTTCGTCAGCCCGCACGCGCCGGAACCCTGCGGCATGTCGCCGATGGGCCGGCAGTGGTTCCCGTTGACCATGCGCGACGAGCACGAGCGCTGGCGCGGCACCTCCGCCGCCGCCCCGGTGCTCGACCGCTTCCTCGACGAGGAGCGGGACAGGACCGGCGTGGCGGACGAGAAGATCGTGCTGGTCGGCTTCAGCCAGGGCACCATGATGGCGCTGCACGTCGGCCTTCGCCGCCGGCGCGGGCCGGCCGGGATCGTCGGCTTCTCCGGCCACCTCACCGGCGGGCCGGAGGACCTTGCCCAGGCGACGGCGCGCCCCCGCATCACCATGATCCACGGCGACCGGGACGAGGTGCTGCCGATCGGGCTGATGTTCGCCGCCGTCAACATGCTCGGCGCGGCGGAGATCCCGGCGATCTTCCACGTCTGCCCCGGCGTCGCCCACGGCATCGACCAGCGCGGCCTGGTGCTGGGGCTGACCGCGGTCGGCGAGGCGCTCGGGATCCCGGTCCGGCTGCCGGCCGGGTGAGACGGATTGCCCGTTGAAACTGTCATCCGCCTGCGCCATATCCGCGCCCTGACGCACGCGGCCCCGGGGGGTCGGGCCGTGCGGATCGGAGCGCCCATGGAAACCGTCTTCCTCTACCTCGTCCCGGTCGCGACGGGCGCCGTGCTCGTCGTGCTGCTGTTCGGGCTGGCCAACATGGTGCGCGGCGGCTCGTCCAGCACCAGCCAGAAGCTGATGCGCTGGCGGGTGGGGCTGCAGTTCCTCGCCATCGTCGTGATCATGACGGCTATCTGGCTGCAGGGGCGCTGACCCGGACTGTAACAACTCGACGCGAGGCGACCAGATGGTGGTGCTGAACAGGATCTACACCCGCACCGGCGACGACGGCAGCACGGCGCTCGGCTCCGGCGAACGGCGGCCGAAGTACGACCTGCGCGTCTCGAGCTACGGCACGGTCGACGAGACCAACGCCACGATCGGGCTCGTCCGGCTTCACACCGGCAAGATCGCTGAGGTCGACGCGATGCTCGGCCGGATCCAGAACGACCTCTTCGACCTCGGCGCCGACCTCGCGACGCCGGACACCGGCGAGCCGCTCGGCTACGAGCCGCTGCGCATCGTCGCCGCCCAGGTGAAGCGCCTCGAGGTCGAGATCGACCTCCTCAACGGCGATCTCTCGCCGCTGCGCTCCTTCGTGCTGCCGGGCGGATCGGCCGCGGCGGCGCACCTGCACCTCGCCCGCACGGTCTGCCGGCGGGCCGAGCGCCTCGTCGTCGAACTCGCCGCCGATCCGCTGGAGCGGGTCAACCCGGAGGCGGTGCGCTATCTGAACCGCCTCTCCGACTTCCTCTTCGTGGCGAGCCGCTGGGTCAACGACAAGGGCGCCGCCGACGTGCTCTGGGTGCCGGGCAAGAACCGCTAGGCGGCGACGTAGCCCCACGGCCACCAGATGGCGACGAAGCCGAGCCAGAACAGGATGACGAGGATCAGCGCCAGGGCGAAGGCGAGGCCGCTCGGCGCGTAGGTCCAGCCGCCGCCGCGCTGGTAGGGCCATCGCTCGCGGGTGTAGGGCCAGGTCGGCCAGGCGAAGATGGTGACGATCAGCAGCAGGATCAGGAACCAGAACCAGAAGCTTTCCATGATTGGTCTCCCCGTGTCGTTCGTCGGCCGCCGTGCGCCTTGCGCGCGGAGCCGGGTTTGTAACCAGAACAGCACGGGACGGACATTGTTTCGCACGGCCGGGGCGTCTGGTAATCCTGCGGGCGTCCGCGACGGGGAGGCCTCATGTTCGTACCGCTCTATGACCACAACCCGCTCGAGCACATCCCGCGCCCCTACGGGAACTGGTCGCTGATCGGCCTCACGGTCGCGGTCTGGCTGGTGCTGGAGAGCGGCCTGGTCATCGACGCCTACCTCGCCACCGTCTGGGGCTTCGGCCTCACGCCCGTCTTCTTCCTCGACGGCCTGCCGCTGCCGCCGGAGATCGCGCTGCTGCCCGAATGGGCGCGGCCGGTCAGCTACGCCTTCGTGCACGCGGACGTCTGGCACCTTGCCGGCAACATGCTCTTCCTCTGGGTCTTCGGCGACAACGTCGAGGATGCCATGGGGCACGCGCGCTACCTCTTCTTCTACCTCCTCTGCGCCGCCGTCGCCGGCGTGATGCACGTCGTGATGCTGCCGGCGTCCGGCGGGCCGCTGGTCGGCGCGTCGGGGGCGGTGGCGGGGGTGGTCGTCGCCTACCTCGTGCTGCACCCGCGCGTGAAGCTCTGGATCCTGCTGCTCGGCCGAATTCCGCTCCGGATCACCGCGGCCTGGCCGCTGGCGCTGTGGGTGGCCTGGCAGTTCGTCTCCGCCTTCTCCGAAAGCCTCGAGCCGATCGCCTGGTGGGCCCACATCGGCGGCATGATCGCAGGGGCGGTGTTCGTCGTCATCCTGCGCCGGCCCGGCGTGCCGCTGTTCGACCGCGGCCTCGAACCGGGCGGGGCCGGACCCGCATCGCCCTCCGGGGGTGGCTAAGACTACCGGGTGCGTTGACACGCCCGTCCGCCCGTCAGTAGGGTCGCGTCCTGAACCTTCCCTGTTGCGCTGCAGCAAGGCCGGCGGAACCAACGACAAGGCTCGCCGCGTTCTGCGGACGACCCCGTTCCAGGAATGACGTCCATGAAGATTCTCGTGCCCGTGAAGCGGGTGGTGGACTACAACGTGAAGATCCGCGTGAAGCCGGACGGCTCGGGCGTGGACCTCGCCAACGTCAAGATGTCGATGAACCCCTTCGACGAGATCGCCGTCGAGGAGGCCCTGCGCCTCAGGGAGGCCGGCAAGGCCAGCGAGGTGGTCGCCGTCTCGATCGGCCCCGCCCAGGCGCAGGAGACGCTGCGCACCGCGCTCGCCATGGGCGCCGACCGGGCGATCCTCGTCGAGGTGGAGGGGATCGTCGAGCCGCTCGCGGTGGCGAAGATCCTGAAGGCCGTGATGGCCGAGGAGGAGCCGGGCCTGGTCATCCTCGGCAAGCAGGCGATCGATGACGACTGCAACCAGACCGGCCAGATGCTGGCGGCGCTGACCGGCCGGCCCCAGGGCACCTTCGCCTCGAAGGTGGACCTCGGCGACGGCGAGGTGACCGTCACCCGCGAGGTCGACGGCGGCCTCGCCACGGTGAAGCTCGCACTCCCGGCGATCATCACCACGGACCTGCGCCTCAACGAGCCGCGCTACGCTTCGCTGCCCAACATCATGAAGGCCAAGAAGAAGCCGCTGGACGTGCGCAAGGCCGCCGACCTCGGGGTCGACACCGCGCCGCGCCTCGAGGTCCTGAAGACGGTGGAGCCGAAGGGCCGCTCCGCCGGCGTCAAGGTCGCCTCGGCGGCCGAACTCGTCGACAAGCTCAAGACCGCCGGCGTTCTCTGAGGCCGGGAGGAGACACATGACCACGCTTCTGTTGGCCGACAGCGAGAACGGCCACCTCAAGGACACCACCCACAAGGCGCTGACCGCGGCGAAGGCCATGGGCGCGCCGGTCCACGTGCTGGTCGCCGACGCCGCCGGCGCCGCCGACGCCGCCGCCGAGGCGGCGAAGCTCGACGGCGTCGAGAAGGTGCTGGTCGCCGAGGCCGAGGCCTTCGGCCCCGACCTCGCCGAGCCGCTCGCCGCGCTGCTGGTCGATCTCGCCGCCACCTACGACGGGCTGGTGACCGCGGCCACGACGCGCGGCAAGAACGTGATGCCGCGGGTCGCCGCCCTTCTCGACGTGATGCAGGTCTCCGACGTCTCGGCAGTCCATTCGGCCGATACCTTCGATCGGCCGATCTACGCCGGCAACGCCCTCCAGACGGTGCGGGCGACCGACGCCAAGAAGGTGGTCACGGTGCGCGTCGCCTCCTTCGCCGCGGCGGAGGAAGGCGGGTCCGCCGCCCCGGTGGAGAGCGTCGGCGCGCCCGCCGACCCGGGCATCTCCTCCTTCGTCGGCGCCGCGCTCGCCGAGAGCGAGCGGCCCGAACTCACCTCGGCCAGGATCATCGTCTCCGGCGGCCGGGCGCTCGGCTCGGCGGAGAAGTTCAAGGAGGTGGTGATCCCGCTCGCCGACAAGCTCGGCGCGGCGGTCGGCGCCTCGCGCGCGGCGGTGGACGCCGGCTACGCCCCCAACGACTGGCAGGTCGGCCAGACGGGCAAGGTGGTGGCGCCGGATCTCTACGTCGCCCTCGGCATCTCCGGCGCGATCCAGCACCTCGCCGGCATGAAGGACAGCCGGGTCATCGTGGCCGTCAACAAGGACGAGGAGGCGCCGATCTTCCAGGTTGCCGACTACGGCCTTGTCGGCGACCTTTTCGTCGTCGTACCAGAACTCGTGAAGGCGCTGGATTGAGCCCGCGGATGCGCGGGCACCTCCGCCAAAGGACGGAAGTCGAGGTCAGAATGGTCGAGATCAAGTCGGTCGCGGTGATCGGCGCCGGGCAGATGGGCAGCGGGATCGCGCACGTCAGCGCGCTGGCGGGGCATTCCGTCCGCCTCTACGACGTGTCGCCCGAGCGCGTCGAGGCGGGCCTTGCGACCATCAACGGCAACCTGCAGCGGCAGGTCCAGGGAAAGAAGATCGAGGAGGCGGACCGCACCCGCGCGCTGGAGCTGATCCGCGGCGTGGACACGATGGACAGCCTCGCCGACGTCGACCTCGTCATCGAGGCCGCCACCGAGAACGAGACGGTGAAGCGCAAGATCTTCACCCAGCTCTGCCCGGTGCTGAAGCCGGAAGCGATGATCGGCACCAACACGTCGTCGATCTCGATCACCCGGCTTGCCGCCTCCACCGACCGGCCGGAACGCTTCATCGGCATCCACTTCATGAACCCGGTGCCGGTGATGCAGCTCGTCGAGCTGGTGCGCGGCATCGCCACCGAGGACGAGACCTTCGAGGCGGCCAAGCATTTCGTCCGCGGCCTCGGCAAGACCATCGCGGTCAGCGAGGACTTCCCGGCCTTCATGGTCAACCGCATCCTCCTGCCGATGATCAACGAGGCGATCTACACGCTCTACGAGGGCGTCGGCACGGTGGATTCGATCGACACCGCGATGCGGCTCGGCGCCAACCACCCGATGGGGCCGCTGCAGCTCGCCGACTTCATCGGCCTCGACACCTGCCTGTCGATCATGCAGGTGCTTTACGAGGGGCTCGCCGATTCCAAGTACCGGCCCTGCCCGCTGCTGGTGAAGTATGTCGAGGCCGGCTGGCTCGGCCGGAAGACCCAGCGCGGCTTCTACGACTACCGCGGCGAGGTGCCGGTTCCGACCCGCTGACCCCCGGTCCGGCCAGGCGTGATCCGCGCCGGCCTTTTGGAACGTTCCGATCCGCGGCGCCCGGCGACGGGCGCCGCTGCCGTTTCAGCCGGGCGGTCGCGGCCCGCGCTCGATGCGGAAGCGGAGAATGCGGCCGTCCTGCTGGCGCTCGATGAGGCGGTGGCCGTTCTCGGCGCAGCCATGGGGGATGTCGATCGCCGACATCGGGTCGGTCGCCTCGACGAGCAGCGTTTCGCCCGGCGCCATGGCGGCGAGCGCCTTCAACGTCCTCAGCAGCGGAAGGGGGCAGTTGAGGCCGCGCAGGTCCAGCCTGGCGTCCGGGTCAGCGCAGCGCGGCAAGACAGAGGTCCACGAAGGCGGCAACCCCCTCGCTGCCGACCGAAAGCGCCACCCCGAGGGCGATGATCGCCAGCGGCAGCGCCACGGAAAGCACCAGGTCGGAGCGGCGGGCGGGACCGGCGGGGAGCTTCATCGGCGGCCTCTCAAAGGCAGGTGGCGACGCCGGCGAGGAGGCGCGCCACGAAGACGCTCTCGCCATAGGCGACCTGGAGCACGACGGCGGAAGCGGCCGCCGCGAGGATCGCCCCGCCGCCGCCCCATGTGATCAATGCCGCTGTCCGCCCGCTCATCGGGTCCCACCCTCGTCTCGTCGGCATCCGTCGTGCCGCGTCTGCAGTCTATCGCGTCCACCGGCGCGGCCGCCAGTCCGGTCAACCCACAAGCCGCCTGAGCTTCTCCAGGGCATCCTCCCGGCTCTCGCCGAAGGAGATGGTCCCGCGGAAGCGGCCGTCCGCCCCGAACAGGTAGACGGACGCGGAGTGGTCCATGCTGTAGTCGCTGCCGTCCTCGGTCGGCACCTTGCGGCGGTAGATCCGGTAGGCGGCGGCGATGGTCTCGATCTCCGCCTCGGTGCCGGTCAGGCCCTCGATGCGGCCGGAGAAGGAGGAGAGATAGCTCTTCAGCGTCTCCGGATCGTCCCGCTCCGGGTCCACCGTCACGAAGTAGACGTCGAGTTTCTGCGACTCCGGCCCGAGGTCGTCGAGCAGCAGGCTCACCTCCGAAAGGGTGGTCGGGCAGACGTCCGGGCAGTGGGTGAAGCCGAAGAAGATGGCGTAGGGCCGCCCCTCGAGCGCCTTCTCGGTGACCCGGTGCCCGTCGGTGTCGACCAGCGTGAAGGGGCCGCCGATGGCGACGGCGTCCTGGGTCGCCGGCGGCATGGTCTCGCCGCGCCACAGCACCACCGCCGTGGCGATGGTGAGCGCGAGCACCAGCGACCAGGTCCCGATCCTGACGATCCGCAATGCCGACATCGAGCCTCCTCAGCAACCGGCCCATTGTGTCGGCTCGAATGCGGCCGGTTTCAACCCTCCAGATGCGCCCGGGCGCCGGGCGAGACCACGGGTCGCACCTTCTCCACCCCGCGGCGGGTGCTTGCGCCGGCGCCGGCCGGCGGGCACGATCCAGCCGGATACGGACCGCCTTGAGGGCCCCCATGACCGACACCGCCGCCACGACGCCGAACGAGGTGCTGAAATTCTGGTGGGACGCCGGCCCGGCGGCCTGGTTCCGGTCCGACCCGGAGTTCGACGAGCGGGTACGGTCGGTGCTGGGGCCGCTCGCCGCCCGGGCGATGGCGGGCGAGTTGTCCTCCTGGGAGGAGACGCCGCACGGCTCGCTGGCGCTGATCCTGCTGCTCGACCAGGCGCCCCGCAACATGCACCGCCGCACGCCGCGCGCCTTCGAGGGCGACGCCCTCGCGCTCGCGGCGGCCCGGCGGGCGATCGAGGCCGGCCACCCGGAGGTGTTCCCGCCGGGCGTCCGGTCCTTCTTCTACCTGCCCTTCGAGCACGCCGAGGACCTCGAGGCGCAGGCTCGGGGCGTCGACCTGATGCGCAGCCTCGGCGAGCGGGAGACGGTCTACTGGGCGCTCGTCCACTTCGAGGCGATCGCCCGCTTCGGCCGCTTCCCGCACCGGAACGCCATCCTCGGCCGGACCTCCACCCCGGAGGAGGAGGCCTGGCTGGCGGCGGGCGGCTTCAGCGCCTGAGGCGTCAGCGGCGGGCCGGCAGCAGCGCGGCGGCGAGGGCGAGCAGGCCCGATGCGCCGGCGGCCACCACGTTCCACCCGGCGAAGGAGAGGCCGAGCACCCGCAGCGAGGTCTCCGTGCAGGAGACGAGGCGGGTCGACTGCAACTGGGCGAGCAGGTTGGTCGCGTCGGTCACCGGGCCGGTGCCGCCGCCGCAGTCGGTCGGGCCGGGCCAGAAGCCCCATTCCGCCCCGGCCTGGTAGCCGCCGATGCCGGCGCTGACCAGGAGCGCGACGCCGCCGAGGCCGGCGAGGATCCGCGCCGCCCCTGTCGCACGGCGGGCAAGGACGAGGCCGGCGAGCATCAGCGGCAGGCCGACGTAGTAGGGGATCCGCTGCTGCAGGCAGAGTTCGCACGGCACGTAGCCGCCGACCAGCTCGAAGGCCCACGCGCCGAGGATCGCCCCGAGCCCGATCGCCAGCGCAAGCGCCAGCGGCGCGACGGGGAGCATTGTCGGCAGGGATCGAGGGGGCATCGGCGGCTCCGATCGGGGCGCGGGCGGCAGCCTCCGCCCGCTTGCGGGAGAGCTACCATCGGCGCCGCGGCGCCGCAATCGGTGGGGCGGCATCGGGGAAGGAGGGTGTCGTCCCGGTCGCGGCGCTCGAGGCGCCGCATCAGTCCGGCCGGACGCGCCCTCGGGGGGCTGGGGGCTGGAAATCCGAGAACCTCGGCCGTTCAGCCCGGGACGACGGGATGAAGCTGACAGCGCGCCTTGGCAAAGGCGGGGCGGAATTTCGGCGAAACAGAGATCAATTGCGACGACTTAGAAATCGACCGTCAACCCCTTCACCTCCCAGTCGCCGTAGCGGACCGGTTCCAGCCCGCCGCGGCCGGCGATCTCCTTCGGCCTCGCTTCGCGCTCCCGCTCGGCGGCGGCGCGGCGCTCGGCGGCCTCGGCGAGGGCGCGCTCGGCCTCCGGCGTGAGCCTGCGGGCCGGCGGAGCCTCCACCGGGGCGGGCTCGGCGGCGGATGCGGATGCGGGGCGGTCGGCGGCGTCGTCCATGAGAAGTCCTCGTCGTGCCGGCAGATGTCCCGGCCGGCTCCGGGTGTGCCCAGCTTGATGCAACGGGGGCGGCTCCCCATCATATAGGACGTTCGGCGGATCCGTCCGCCCCCGGGACGCGGCGCCCGTTTCCCCGGCCGCACGGAACGGACCTTCGATGAACGTCTTGCGCACCGCTATGCTTCTCGCCGCCATGACGGCGCTGTTCATGGGCGTGGGCTACCTGGTCGGCGGCCAGGCCGGCATGGTGGTCGCCTTCGCCGTCGCCGCGGCGATGAACCTCATCAGCTACTGGAACGCGGACAAGATGGTGCTCAGGATGCACCGCGCCCGCGAGGTGGACGAGCGCACGGCGCCCGACTTCTACCGGATGATCGGCGGCCTCGCGGCCAACGCCGGCCTGCCGATGCCGAAGGTCTACATCATCGACAACCCGCAGCCGAACGCCTTCGCCACCGGCCGCAACCCGGAGAACGCGGCGGTCGCCGCAACCACCGGCCTGTTGCAGCAGCTGACCCCGGAGGAAGTCGCCGGCGTCATGGCGCACGAGCTTGCCCATGTAAAGAACCGCGACACGCTGATCATGACGCTCACGGCGACCATCGCCGGCGCGATCTCGATGCTCGCCAACTTCGGCTTCTTCTTCGGCGGCAGCCGCGACAACAACAGCCCCTACGGCGTCGTCGGCCTGCTGGTGGCGGTGTTCGTCGCCCCCATCGCCGCGCTGCTGGTGCAGATGGCGATCTCGCGGACGCGGGAGTATTCGGCCGACCGGCTCGGCGCGGAGATCTGCGGGCGGCCCGACTGGCTCGCCTCGGCGCTCGGCAAGATCGCCGGCCAGGCGCGCCGGATTCCGAACATGACGGCCGAGGCGAATCCTGCTACGGCCCACATGTTCATCATCAATCCGCTGTCGGGCCAGCGGATGGACAACCTCTTCTCCACCCACCCGGACACCGGCAACCGCATCCGCGCCCTGATGGCGATGACGCAGGATGGCGGCGGGCCGGCCGAGGTGGCCGCCGCGGGGCCGTGGTCCCGCGCCTCCGTTCTCCAGCGCGGCCCGGGCGCCAAGCGTGGACCTTGGGGATGAAGCCTCCGAAGAAGCCCGGCCGGGGCGGGTCGGCCCCGGGCGGAACCGGCGGCGGCAAGCGGCCGCCGGGCCGGGACGGCCGCCCCGGCGGCGGTCGGCCGCGGGGCGCCGGGTTCCAGCCCGGCACCGGCGTGATGAAGCCGACGCGCGGCCAGGGCCGGCCGCAGCCGCGCGGCCCGGTCGGGATCGAGGCGCGGCGGCTCGCCGTCGACCTCGTCGCCGGCGTCCGCCGCGGCAAGCTGGTGGACCGGCTGCTCGACGAGGGCGCTCCGGCGATCCGCTACCAGGCCCTGGAGCCGCGCGACCGCGCGCTCGCCCGCGCCATCACCGGGGTGACGCTGCGCCGCTGGGGCCAGATCGAGGACGCCATCGGCCGCTTCCTCGAGCGGCCGCTCCCCGACGACGCCGGCAACCTCAAGGCCATCATGGCCGTAGGGGCGGGGCAGATCCTGTTCATGGACGTCGCCGACCATGCGGCAGTGGCGCTCGCCGTCGACCTCGTCGCGGCCGACCGCGGCAGCGCGCCCTTCAAGGGCGTCGCCAACGCGGTGCTGCGGCGGGTGGCGAGCGAGAAGGACGCGATTCTCGCCGACCAGGACCCGGGCACCCTCAACACCCCGGAGTGGTTGCGCCGGCGCTGGGCGGACACCTACGGCGAGGAGACCGCCCGCGCGATCGCGGCGAGCCATCTCGTCGAGCCGAGCCTCGACCTCACCGTCAAGTCCGATCCCGAGGGATGGGCCGCGCGGCTCGGCGGCCGCGTGCTGCCGACGGGATCCGTCCGCGTCCCCTCCTCCGGCGCGGTCGAGAAGCTCGACGGCTACGACGAGGGCGCCTGGTGGGTGCAGGACGCGGCGGCGACACTGCCGGTCCGCCTGCTCGGCGACGTCAAGGGCCGCAAGGTGGCGGACCTCTGCGCCGCCCCCGGCGGCAAGACGGCAATGCTCGCCCATCTCGGCGCCGACGTCACCGCCGTGGACGTCTCGTCGATGCGGATGGCGCGGCTTCGCCGCAACCTCGCCCGGCTGGGGCTCACGGCCAACATCGTCACCGCCGACGTCACCGAGTGGATGGGCGGGTCCTTCGACATGGTCCTCCTGGACGCGCCCTGCAGCGCCACCGGCACGCTGCGCCGCCACCCGGACGGGATCCTGTCGAAGAAGCCGGGGGACATCGCCTCGCTGGCGGCGCTGCAGCGGCGGCTCCTCGACCAGGCGATCCGGATCCTCAGGCCGGGCGGGCTCCTCGTCTTCTCGACCTGCTCGCTGGAGCCGGAGGAGGGGCCCGACCAGATCCGCCGGCTGATGCTGATCGACGCGCCGGTGGACCGGGTGCCGGTCACCGCGGACGAGGTGTTCGGGCACGAGGAACTGCTGACCGCGGACGGGGACGTTCGCACGCTGCCGATCCACTTTCCGTCGCCGGAACCGCGGCTCTCCGGCCTCGATGGCTTCTACGCCGCCCGCCTCCGGAGGCGGGTCTGACCGGCGGGAAGGACACGCCCCCGCAACTCTGTCGCTTTTCGTCGATTACGGATACGGCTTGGTAACCATGCCGGGTCTCCAATCCTGCGACCGGCTGCCGCGCCACGCGTCGGCCGCGGCGAATCGCAGTCCGGTCCGTGTCGGGATCGCCGAGCGGCAGGAGAGCACCGGTGGGTGAAGGAGGCGCGAGCCTGATGGCATGGGACCAGGTCAGCGGGTCGACCCGCCTCCTGTCGCACGCCGCGGGCGTGGCGCTCCGGCGCGCCGTGGTGTCGCTGGAGACCGGTCCCTTCTCGCGCTGGCGCTGGCCCGGCCCGACCCCCGAGCGGCTGGTGATCGCGCCGCAGGACATCCGCACCGCCGACCCGACCCTTGCCGCCGACATCTACGGCGGCATCTTCGCCTTCGCCGGGCAGATCGTCGAGACCGGCGGCCGCTCGCCCTTCGATGTCGCGCCGCCGTCGCCGGCCTGGGCCCGGCAGCTGCACGGCTTCGCCTGGCTGCGCCACCTGCGGGCCGCCGACGGGGCGCTGACCCGCCAGAACGCGCGGGCGCTGGTGGCGGACTGGGTCGCCCAGGAGGCCAAGGCGCCGCGCGAGGCCTTCGAGCCGGAGGTGCTGGCGCGCCGGGTGCTCGCCTGGATCACCCAGTCGCCGCTGATCCTGGAGGAGGCCGACCGCGCCTTCTACCGCAAGTTCCTGCGCTCGCTGGTGCGCCAGGTCCGCCGGCTGAGGGTGCGCTTCCTCGATGCGCCGGACGGCTGGCCGCGCCTCCTCTCGGCGATCGCCGTCGCCGAGGCGGCCCTGTCGATGGACGGCCAGTCCCGGCTGATCCGCCAGGCGACGCAGCGGCTCGACGCCGAACTCGACCGACAGGTCCTGCCCGACGGCGGCCACGCGAGCCGCAACCCGGCCGTCGTGCTCGAACTCCTCACCGAGCTGCTGCCGCTGAAGCAGGCCTATGCCGCGCGCGGCATAGGCCCGTCCGCCTCGCTGCTCGGCGCGGTGGACCGGATGATGCCGATGCTGCGCTTCTTCCGCCACGCCGACGGAGCCTTCGCCCAGTTCAACGGCATGGGCGCCACGCCCGCCGACCAGCTCGCCACCGTCCTTGCCCATGACGACGCCCGCGGCCACCCGGTGCAGAACGCGGTGCACAGCGGCTACCAACGCGTCGATGCCGGCGGCGTGGTGCTGCTGGTGGACGTCGGCGGCCCGCCGCCGCTCGGCCTCAGTGCCACCGCCCACGCCGGCTTCCTGTCCTTCGAGCTGTCCAGCGGGGGAAGCCGCTTCATCGTCAACTGCGGCACCGTCGAGGACGACGAGCGCTGGCGGCAGCTGGCGCGCGCCACCGCGGCCCACTCGACGGTGACCGTGGAGGACACCTCCTCGGCGCGCTTCATCCAGGCCGACCGGCTGCGCCGCCGGCTGGGGACGCTGATGCTGCCCGGCCCCACCGAGGTGCTCGCGGTGCGCGAGGAGCGCGACGGCGGCATCGCCGTCACCGGCCGGCACGACGGCTATGAAAGGCCGTTCGGCTTCGTCCACCAGCGCAGCCTGCATCTCTCCGACGACGGCGACCACCTGGTCGGGTCGGACCGGCTGATCGCGTCCGGGCGCGGGCGGCAGAAGGACCGCTTCGCCATCCGCTTCCACGTCCACCCGGCGATCCGGGCGACGCGCACGGCGGGCGGCGACATCCTGCTGGTCGCCCCGGACGGCGAGGCCTGGACCTTCTCCTGCCCGATGATCGAGCCCGAACTCGCCGAGAGCATCTTCCTCTCGGCGGTGCACGGGCGGCGCCGCTCGGCGCAGATCGTGGTGCAGGGGCGCGCCCGGGTGACGCCGGAGGTGAACTGGACGCTGACCCGCACCGCCCGCGGCCGCGGGCAGCGGGCCGCCCGCGGCCGCGAGGGCGGCGGCGCCGACCTGTTCGACTGACGCCGGGCAGTCATTCCTTCGGGGCGGTTCCGCCCGACCCGGTTCCGTGCTATCGGCCCGCCATCCCATCCGACCGACGGAGATGCCGATGGCCCCCGCAACGCCCCGTATCGCGCCGAGGCGCGCGCTCCTCTCCGTGTCCGACAAGACGGGCCTCGTCGACTTCGCCCGCGCGCTCGCCGACCGCGGCGTGACGATCCTCACCACCGGCGGCTCGAAGAAGACCCTCGCCGACGCCGGCATCGCGGTGACGGAGGTCGCCGACGTCACCGGCTTCCCGGAGATCATGGACGGCCGGGTGAAGACGCTGCATCCGAAGGTCCATGGCGGCCTGCTCGCCGTCCGCGACGAGCCGTCGCACGCCGAGGCCATGAGGGCGCACGGCATCGAGCCGATCGACATCCTGGTGGTCAACCTCTACCCCTTCGAGGCGACCGTGGCCCGCGGCGCCGGCTACGGCGAGACCATCGAGAACATCGACATCGGCGGCCCGGCGATGATCCGCGCGGCGGCGAAGAACCACGCCTGGACGACCGTGGTGGTCGAGCCCTCCGACTACGCGGGCCTTCTTCAGGAGATCGACGCCGGCGGCATCACCTTTGAGACGCGGCGCCGCCTCGCCGCCAAGGCCTACGCCCGCACCGCCGCCTATGACGCGGCCATCTCGGCCTGGTTCACGGGCGTTCTCGGCGGCGAGACCGGCGACTTCATGGCCGTCGGCGGCCGGCTCGCCGAGGAGATGCGCTACGGCGAGAACCCGCACCAGTGGGCGCGCTTCTACGCCACCGGCGAGCGGCGCGCCGGCGTCGCCACCGCGCGGCAGCTGCAGGGCAAGCAGCTCTCCTACAACAACATCAACGACACC
Organism: Pleomorphomonas sp.; assembly: GCA_041687675.1. GTDB lineage: Bacteria > Pseudomonadota > Alphaproteobacteria > Rhizobiales > Pleomorphomonadaceae > JAWLBM01. The sequence goes on from JAWLBM010000005.1 coordinate 81,345, forward strand.
GACGCCGCCTACGAACTGGTCGCCGAATTCGACCCGGCCGAGAGCGCGACGGTGGCGATCATCAAGCACGCCAACCCGTGCGGGGTGGCGACCGGCGCCAGCCTCGAGGAGGCCTACGCCCGCGCCCTCGCCTGCGACCCGGTGTCGGCCTTCGGCGGCATCGTGGCGCTCAACCGCACGCTCGACGCGGCGGCGGCGCGGCGGATCGTCGAGGTCTTCACCGAGGTGATCATCGCGCCGGACGCGACGGAGGAAGCGGCGGCGATCGTCGCCGCGAAGAAGAACCTCCGCCTGCTCCTCGCCGGCGGCCTGCCCGACCCGGCGGCGCCGGGGGTCGCGGTGCGCACGGTCGCCGGCGGCCTCCTCGTCCAGTCGCGCGACAACGGCCGGGTCGGCCGGGCGGACCTCAAGGTGGTGACGAAGCGCGCGCCCTCGCCGGCGGAGCTCTCCGACATGCTGTTCGCCTTCCGCGTCGCCAAGCACGTCAAGTCGAACGCCATCGTCTACGTGAAGGGCGGCGCCACCGTCGGCATCGGCGCCGGCCAGATGAGCCGGGTCGACAGCTCCCGCATCGCCGCCCGCAAGGCGGAGGACGCGGCGGCGGCGGCCGGCTCGGGCGAGGTGTGGACCCGCGGCGCGGTGGTCGCCTCCGACGCCTTCTTCCCCTTCGCCGACGGGCTCCAGGCCGCGGTGGAGGCGGGCGCGACGGCGGTGATCCAGCCGGGCGGCTCGGTGCGCGACGACGAGGTCATCGCGGCGGCGGACGCCGCGGGCCTCGCGATGGTGTTCACGGGGATGCGGCATTTCCGCCACTGACGCCGTCGGCCGGCGCCCGGGGCGGCGTCTTCACCATCGACAAGAGGGCGAAGCCGACGGCGAAGAAGGCGACCAGCGGCAGGACGCCGGCCCGCTGGCTGTCGGTGAGGTCGGTGACGAAGCCGACCGTCAGCGGGCCGAGGAAGCTGGTGATCTTGCCGGTGAGGGCGAACAGGCCGAAGAACTGGGTGATCTTGCCCGGCGGCGCGAGCCGGCAGAGCAGCGAGCGCGAGGCCGCCTGCACCGGCCCGGCGGCGAAGCCGATCAGCCCGGCGAGGACGAGAAGCGCCTGCTCCGGCGCGCTGGCAAAGAAGCCGTCGCCCTCGACGGCCGGCTCGGCGGGAAAGACGAGGAACAGCGAATCGCGGTCGAGCGAGGCGATCGCGGCGGCGGAGAAGCCGAGCAGCACGAGGGAGCCGCTCACCACGCGCTTGGCGCCGATCCGGTCGTCGAGCCGGCCGCCGAGCAGCGCCCCGACGGTGCCGGTGATCGTCAGCAGGACGCCGAACAGCCCGACCTCCACGGTGGTCCAGCCGAACACGCCCGCGGCATAGACGCCGCCGAAGGCGAACAGGGCGATGAGGCCGTCCGTGTAGATCATGTTGGCGGCGAGGAAGATCGCGACGTTCCGCTGGCCGCGGATGTGGGTGAAGGTGTCCTTGACCTTCAGGGCCCCCTCCCGCAGCGCCTCGCCAAGGGGCGCCGCCCGGCCGACGTCCGGGGTGAACAGGAACATCGGCGTTGCGAAGACGAGGAACCAGACGGCGGCGAACGGCCCGGCGATGCGGTCGCCCTGGCGCGTCTCAGGGTCGAGGCCGAACAGCGGCTCGAGGCCGACCAGCGTCCGCCCGGTATCCGGATCGGCGGCGAGGAGGCCAAGCGTCAGCAGCAGCGAGACGAGACCGCCGGCGTAGCCGATCGCCCAGCCGGTGCCGGAGAGCCGGCCGAGCCGGTCCTCTGGCACGAGCGTCGGCATCATCGCGTTGTTGAAGATGGTGGCGTACTCGACCCCGACGGTGCCGACGGCGAAGGCGACGAGGGCGAGCGGGATCGCGAAGGGCGCGCCCGGCGCGACGAACCACAGCGCCGCCGATCCCAGCATCATCATGCCGCCAAAGGCGGCGATCCACGGCTTGCGCGAGCCGGCCGCGTCGGCGACGGCGCCGAGGAAGGGGGCGGTCAGGGCGATCAGAAGCCCCGCCGCCGCGGTGGCGTAGCCCCACAGCGCCTGCCCTTCGGCCGCCGTCTCCGCCACCGCCGAGGCGAAGTAGGGGGCGAAGACGAAGGTGGTCACCAGGGTGAAGAAGGGCTGGGTGGAGCAGTCGAACAGCAGCCAGCCGAGGATGCCCGGGCGGCCGGCATAGACGACGGGCGTCGTCGCGGCGGGCGCATCGGGCGACGGCACGATGGTCAAGCGAAGTCCCCCGAACGCTGGCCGGATCCGCCGCCGAGGGGACACGAGAACCGCCGCTCATGCAAGTGCGGCGATTGGGGCGGGCCGCCCTCCGTCAGCTCGCCGCGAGGTCCCCCAGGAGCCCCGCGGCGACGGTGAACCGGGCCACCGTCGGGTCGCCCTGGAGCAGGCCCGAGATGGTGCCGAGGGTGCGCTCGGCATCCGCCCGCCGCGGCGCCAGCCAGGCGGCCACCCCCTTCTCGCCGTCGCGGGCCACTTCGATCGAGATCCGCCGCTGCGCCTCGGCGAGGGTCCGCCGGGCCCGGTCGAGAGCGAGGCCGTCGAAGTAGTCGCGCGGGTGCAGCCCGCGGGCGAGCCGGTCGATGGCGTCGAAGCGGAAGGCGGTGGCTACCTCCGCGCTGGCGCCCGCCGCCACCGGGATCGGCCGCCCGGCCGTCTCGGCGACCAGGATGACGTCCAGCGCCTCCAGCTCCATCCGCAGGCCGGAGAGGCGGACGGCGAGGTCGTGCGGCACGCCGGCAGCCGACAGTTCGGCGGTGTCGCCCGCAAGCGACGTGTCCGCCGTGCGGTCCGCCATCCAGGCGCGGTAGGCGCCGATGCCGCCCTCGAAGCGGGCGATGGTGGCGTCGAGCCCGCCGTCCAGCACCGCGTTGCGCAGCAGCCAGAGCGAGGCCCCGAGCAGCACGTCCTGCACCCGGCCGTAGAGGTCGAGCTGCAGCTTGCCCGGGATCTTCGTGTCCAGCGCGTCGATCGCCGCCTCGACGGCGCCGAGCCCGAAGGCCTCGGTCGCGGCGATGTAGGCGCGGGCGATGTCGCCCATGCCGGCCCCCGACTGGTCGGCCATGCGGATCACGTAGGTCGGCCCGCCGCGGTTGACCATCCCGTTGGCGAGCACGGTGGAGACGATCTCCCGGCGCAGCCGGTGGGCGCGGATGTCGTCGAGGTAGGGCCCGCGCATCTCCCGCGGGAAATAGCGGACGAGGGCGTCCTCCAGCCAGGGCTCGTCCGGCACGTCCGTGGCGACGAGGTCGTCGAAGAGGACGATCTTGGCGTAGGCCATCAGAACGCCGATCTCCGACCGCGTCAGCGGCTGGCCGGCCTTCTCCCGGCGGGCGAGGGCGGCCTCGTCGGGCAGGGTCTCGACGTGGCGGTCGAGCAGGCCGCGGCCCTCCAGCCACTGCATCAGCCGCCGCTGGTAGCCGAAGTCCTCGAAGCCATGGCGCTCGGCCAGCGAGACGCAGAGCGTCTGCCGGTAGTTGTTGGCGAGGACGAGGCGCTCCACCTCCGGGGTCATCCCGGCGAGGAGTTCGTTGCGGTCCGGGATCGAAAGGCGGCCGGCGCGGACGGCGCGGCCGAGGGCGATCTTGATGTTCACCTCCACGTCGGAGGAGTTGACCCCGGCGGAGTTGTCGACCGCGTCGGAGTTGGCCCGCCCGCCGGCGAGGCCGTAGGCGATGCGCGCCTTCTGCGTCATGCCGAGGTTGGCGCCCTCGCCGACCACCCTCGCCCTGAGGCCGCCGGCGGTGATGCGGATCGCATCGTTGGCCTTGTCCCCCACTTCGGCGTCGGTCTCGTCGTCGGCGCGCACATAGGTGCCGATGCCGCCGAACCACATCAGGTCGACCGGCGCCCTCAGGATCGCGCTCATCACCTCCTGCGGCGTCGTGCGGGCCTTGGCGAAGCCGAGCGCGGCCTGCGCCTCCGGCGACAGGGTGAGCGACTTCGCCGAGCGGGAGAAGACGCCACCGCCGGCCGAGATCCGGGTGCGGTCATAGTCGTTCCAGGACGAGCGCGGCAGCGCGAACAGCCGCCGCCGCTCCTGAAGGCCGATGTCTGGATCCGGGTTCGGGTCGATGAAGATGTCGCGGTGGTCGAAGGCGGCGACGAGGCGGATGGCCGGCGACAGCAGCATGCCGTTGCCGAAAACGTCGCCGGACATGTCGCCGACGCCGGCGACGGTGAAGGGCGTCGCCTGGATGTCGATGTCCATCTCGCGGAAGTGCCGCTTCACCGCCTCCCAGGCGCCGCGGGCGGTGATGCCCATCTTCTTGTGGTCGTAGCCCGCCGAGCCGCCCGAGGCGAAGGCGTCGGAGAGCCAGAAGCCGTGGGCGTCGGAGATGGCGTTGGCGGTGTCGGAGAAGGTCGCCGTGCCCTTGTCGGCGGCGACGACGAGATACGGGTCGTCGCCGTCGTGGCGCACCGTCCTCTCCGGCGGCACGATCCGGTCGCCCTCGATGTTGTCGGTGAGCTCGAGCAAGGTGGAGACGAAGGTCTTGTAGGCCTCGGTGCCCTCGCGGAAGACCTCGTCGCGGCTGCCGCCGGCCGGCAGGCGCTTGGGGAAGAAGCCGCCCTTGGCGCCGACGGGCACGATCACCGCGTTCTTCACCTGTTGCGCCTTGACGAGGCCGAGCACCTCGGTGCGGAAGTCCTGCGGCCGGTCGGACCAGCGCAGGCCGCCGCGCGCCACCGGGCCGAAGCGCAGGTGCACGCCCTCCACCCGCGGCGAGTAGACCCACACCTCGGCGAAGGGCCGCGGCTGCGGCAGGTCGGTCACCTTGTGCGGGTCCAGCTTGAAGGCGATGGTCAGCTTCGGCCGGCCGTCCTCGCCGAGCTGGTAGAAGGTGGTGCGGTTGGTCGCCTGGACGAGGTTCACCAGCCGGCGGAGGATGGTGTCGTCGTCGAGCGAGGTGACCGCCTCCAGCGCCGCGTCCAGGTCGCCGGCGGCCTGGGCCTCGGCAAGGGTCCGGTCGCCGCCGAGGTCCGGGTCGAAGCGGGTGTGGAAGAGGGTGAGGATCTGCGCCGCGACCGCCGGATGGCGGTTGATCGTCTCGGCGATGTAGCCCTGCTCGTAGGGGATGCGCGCCTGCTGCAGGTAGCGCGACAGCGCCCGCAGAACCGCGATCTCCCGCCAGCCGAGCCGGGCGGAGAGGGCGAGGGCGTTGAGCCGGTCGCTCTCCGCCTCGCCGGTCCACACCGCCATGAACAGCGCCCGCAGCGGCGCGTCGAGCGCGGCAAGGTCCAGGGCTTCGCCCGAGGCGGTGGACAGGCGCATGTCGTGGAGGACGATCGGCTCGACGTCGCCGATCTCGAAGGTCTGCTCGTCGATGACCCGGAAGCCCATCGCCTCCAGCACCGGGACACGCTCGGAGAGCGGCACGCGGCTGCCGCAATTGTAGAGCTTCAGCGCCAGTTCCCCCGGCGCGCCGTCCGAGGGTCGGCGGAAGGCGATGGTGGTGCGCCGGCTGGCGGCCAGCCGCTCCATCGCGCCGACGTCGGCGAGCGCCTCGGCGGCGGTGTAGCTGTCGCGGTAGGCGGCCGGGAAGGCCTCCGCCCAGCGCTGGACGACGAGGCTCGCCTTGGCCGCCGGCATCGCCGCCCGCGCGGCCTCCTGGAAGGCGTCGGACCAGTTGCGGACGATCGCCGCGACCGCCGCCTCGAGCTCCTGGCGCGCCGGGTCGGGCGTTGCCCCCTCGTCGCGGCCGATGACGAAGTGGATGCGGGTGAGGCTGCCCTCGGGGAAGTGCGGGTAGAAGGCGGAGACGCGGCCCTGGTAGACGGTGCGCAGGTAGTCGCCGATCCGCATCCGCGTCTCGGTGGAGAAGCGGTCGCGCGGCACGTAGACCAGCACCGAGACGAACCGGTCGAACTTGTCGCGGCGGGCGAGCACGCGCACCCTCGGCCGCTCGTCGAGCTGCAGGATCTGGATCGCGAACTCGTAGAGCGTCTCGTGGTCGATCTGGAACAGGTCGTCGCGCGGATAGCTCTCCAGCACGTTGAGCAGCGCCTTGCCGGAGTGGCTGTTCGGCGCGAAGCCCGCCCGATCCATGATCCGGCTCACCTTGTGCCGGAGGAACGGGATCGCGCGGGTCGAGCGGGTGTAGGCGGTGGAGGTGAACAGTCCGACGAGACGGATCTCGCCGGTGAGATGGCCGTCGGCGTCGTAGCGCTTCACCCCGACGTAGTCCATGTAGGCGTGGCGGTGGACGCGGCTCTTGACGTTGGCCTTGGTGACGATCAGCGCCTCCGGCCGGCGCAGGAACTCGCGCACCTCCGGCGTCACCTGGACGAGTTCCTTGCCGCGGCGAAGGATCCGGACCTCCGGGTCGCGCAGCAGGCCGAGGCCGGAGTCGGGCTTCAGCGCGATCTGGCCGACCTCGCTCTCGGCGCCCATATCGACGTCGTACTCGCGGATGCCGAGGAAGGTGAAGTTGTCCTCCGACAGCCAGGTCAGGAACTCGATCGCCTCGGCGATCTCGTCCACCGGCAGCGGCGGCGGGTTCTCGCGGTAGTCGGCGATGAGGTCGGTGACCGCCTTGCGCATGGCCGGCCAGTCCTGCACGGCGGCGCGCACCTCGGTCAGCACGCCGTCGAGCCTCGCCTTCAGCCGCTCGGCCTCGGCGGCGTCCTGCAGCCGCGCGACATGGATGTGGACCAGGCTCTCGCGGATGCTGCCCCTGGCGCCGGGCTCGGCGAAGCCGGCGAAGTCGCCCTCGGGGTCGCGGACGAGCGACAGGATCGGGTGGACGAGCAGCCGCACGTCGACGCCGTGGGCGGTCAGCTCCTGCATGATGCTGTCGACCAGGAACGGCATGTCGTCGTTGAGGATCTCGATCACCGTGATCGCGTGGTGCGCGTCGCCGGCGATGCCGTGGTCGGGGTTGTAGACGCTCACCCGGTGGTGGCCGACGGTGCGCCGGGCGAGGTCCTTCATCGCCGCGTCGGCGAGGTCGACCAGTTCGTCCGGGGTGTAGTTGGCGATGTCCTCGCTGGCGCCGCGGGCGAAGAACACGCGAAGGAAGTCGCCGAGCTCGGGCCGCCCGCGGGCGGTCGCCATCGCGGCGGCGTCGTTGATCCTGGTTTCCTTCACGTGGTCGAACGTGTGCGGCATCCCGCTCTCTCCCCGGTTTCTCGCCCGATTCGAGGGCGTCTGTCCCTGCCCCCGTCGGCAGCGTTCTCTTACGCGGAATCCCTTGTGAATTTGCTTGATTTGTTGGTCTGGGACTTCGAATTCCGGAATAGTTGCGCGGGCGATGGTGGACGGCTCCGGGGCGAAACGCAAACCGCCCCGCCGAGGGTTCGGCGGGGCGGCATTAAGGCGGATGGTCCGGAGGAGCCGGCCGGCGGGTCAGTCGGTCTTCTTCGCCTTGTCGATGGCGGCCTGGATCATCTGCATCGCCTCGGCGGCGTCGCCCCAGCCGACGATCTTGACCCACTTGTTCGGCTCGAGGTCCTTGTAGTGCTCGAAGAAGTGCTCGATCTGGTCGATCGTGATGTCCGGCAGGTCGGCGTAGCTCTTCACCTTGTCGTAGCGCTTGGTGAGCTTGGAGGAGGGCACCGCGATGATCTTCTCGTCGTGGCCGCTCTCGTCCTCCATCTTGAGCACGCCGATCGGGCGGCAGTTCATGATGGCGCCGGGAATGATCGCGCGGGTGTTGATGATGACCACGTCGATCGGGTCGCCGTCGTCCGACAGGGTGTGCGGCACGAAGCCGTAGTTCCCCGGGTAGCGCATGGAGGTGTAGAGGAAGCGGTCGACGTACATGGCGCCGGCCTCCTTGTCCATTTCGTACTTGATCGGCTCGCCGCCGATCGGCACCTCGATGATGACGTTGACGTCGTGCGGCGGGTTGTTGCCGATGGGAACGGCGTCGATGCGCATGGGGATCTCTCCGATGGGAGGGCCGGCCGCGTGGCTCGCGGATCCTGGCGTGTGTAGCCGGATCCGGGCATCGCCCGCAAGTCCACTTTTGTGCAATGCAGCATGGGGCGGGCGTCCGGGGGGCGCCGGCCGGTCCGATCCCGTCTTGACTCTCCCGTCCGTTCCGGGAATCTATAGGAACATAAAGAGAACAAGCATGGGTTTTGACATGATGCGACCGCGCGTTCAGAGGGCGAACGCGGGGCGGCCCGGCGCATTCCTGCGTCGCCCGCAACCGCTTCCGGACCTCGTCCGCACCCCGGCGGACGCGGAGGCGGAGATGCTGGCCGCGGCGGACGCGGCGCTGGTCGGGCCGGTGCGGCTCCTCGACGGGGACCTGCCGCCGGGCGGCGGAGCCGGCGTCCCCGGGGCGGGGGATCGCGCTTCCGCCGGCGGCGTGGCGGGCGCGCCCGCCTCGCTCGAGGCGCTGCGCCGGGCGGTGGCGCGGATCGAGGGACGGCCCGAGGCGCGGCTGGAGCCCGCCCCGGACCGGGCCGCCCGGGTCGGTCCCGGGGGCGGCGCCGACGGGGTCGGGGCCGCTGCCATCCCTTCGGTCCGCGGCCGTCCGGCTCCGGCGTCCGGCCGCCTCGCGCTCGGGGTGCCGTCCTTCGATCGCCTGTTCCCCGGCGGCGGCCCGGCGCTCGCCGCGCTGACCGAGGTGCGGACGGCGCAGACCCGGCTCGCCGGAGCCGCCACCGGCTTCCTCGCCGCGCTCCTGGTGCGGATCGGCGAGGCGCGCGGCGGCCCGGTGCTCTGGGTGCGCGAGGCGGCGGCCTTGCGGGAGGCGGGCGCGACGGCGGGGCTCGGCCTCGCCCATCTCGGCCTCGATCCCGGGCGGCTCCTCGTGGTCGCCGTGCGCGAGGCGGCGGAGGCGCTGTGGGCGGCGGAGGAGGGGCTCGGCTGCCCCGGCCTTTCGGCGGTGGTGATGGAGACGCACGGGTTGCCGCGGGCGCTCGACCTCACCGCCTCGCGCCGGCTGGCGCTCCGGGCCCGCGAGGGCGGCGTGCCGATGGTCCTCGCCGGCCATGCCATGCCCGAGGCCGCCTCGGCGGCGGCCGTGCGCCTTGCCGTGGCGCCGCGCCGCTCGCGGGCGGTGGACGGCTTCGAGGGCGGGCCGGGCTTCCCGGCCTGGACGGTCGCCGTGGAGAAGAACCGGGACGGCCGCACCGGCCGCGCCGACATGGAGTGGAACAGCGATGCCCGGGCCTTCCTCGAACTCCCCCCGCTTCCTGTCGCTCGTCCTGCCGGCGATCCGCACCGACCGGACGGCGCGGCTCAGATGGGGCAGGTCCTGGCGCATCCGGCCGCCGTCCGGCGGGCGTCCTGAGGACGAGCCGCCGCATGCCGTGACCGAGAGGACCGGCGGCGCGGTGCGCATCCTCGCCGTCGACGCCGGCGCGCGGGCGCGCGGGATCCGTCCCGGCCAGGGGCTCGCCGACGCCCGGGCGCTGGTGCCCTCGCTCGCCGTGGAGGAGGCCGACCCGGAGGCCGACGCGGCGATCCTCGCCGCCCTCGCGGACTGGGCCGACCGCTACACGCCCCTCGTCGGCCTCGACCCGCCGGACGGCCTGATGCTCGACGTCACCGGCTGCGCCCATCTCTTCGGCGGCGAGGCGGCGATGCTCGGCGATGCCCTGGAGCGGCTGGAGGCGCAGGGCTTCGCCGCCGCGGGGGCCGTCGCCGACACGCCGGGCGCGGCCCACGCGGTCGCCCGCTTCGGCGGCGGCGGGGTGGTGCCGCCGGACGGACAGCGCGAGCGGCTCGCCCCGCTGCCGCTCGCCGCCCTGCGGCTGCCGGCCGACACCGTCTCCGCCCTCGGCCGGGTCGGGCTGAAGACGGTCGGCTCCGTCCTCGGCGAGCCGCGGGCGCCGCTCGCCGCCCGCTTCGGGGCGGGCCTCCTCGCGCGGCTCGACCAGGCGCTCGGCCGGGCGCGGGAATCGATCACGCCGCGGCTGCCGGCCCCGGCGCTCGCTGCCGAGCGCCGCTTTCCCGAGCCGCTGTCGCTCCTCGACGACATCGAGCGGGCGGTGGTCTCGCTCGCCCGCTCGCGCTGCGAGGCGCTGGAGCGGCGCGGCGAGGGGGCGCGGCTGATCGGGCTGTCGCTGTTCCGCGCCGACGGCCAGGTCACCCGGGTGGAGGTCGGCACCGCCCGGCCGCTGCGCGCCCCGCGGGCGATGGTCCGCCTCCTCGGCGAGCGGCTCGCCACCGAGGCCGGCGGCGGCCTCGACGTCGGCTACGGCTACGACATGGTGCGCCTGTCGGTGATCCTCTCCGCCCCGGTGGACGCCGCGCAGATGGACCTCTCCGGCGAGACCGACCGGGCCGCCGAGATCGACGGCCTCGTCGACCGCCTCGGCGCCCGCTTCGGGATCTCGGCGGTGCGCCGGCTGATGCCGCAGGAAAGCCACCTGCCCGAGCGCGGCACCGTCGAGGTGCCGGCGGCCGTGGCGGCGGAGCGGGCGCTCTCCCACGCCGCCGTGCCGCGCCCCGATGCCGGTGAGCCGCCGCGCTTCCCGGTCCGCCTGCTGGAGGCGCCGGAGCCGGTCGAGACCGTCGCCGGCGTTCCCGACGGCCCGCCCCAGCGCTTCCGCTGGCGGCGCGTGCTCTACGACGTGGTCCGCGCCGAGGGGCCGGAGCGCATCGCCGCCGAATGGTGGCGCGCCGACGGCCCGACGCGCGACTACTTCCGGGTGGAGGATGCCGAGGGCCGCCGCTTCTGGCTCTATCGAGACGGCCTGTTCGCCCGCGAGACCAGCGCGCCGAAGTGGTACCTGCACGGGCTGTTCGGGTAGCCGCGCCCGGGAAGACCCCCGCCGCCGGGCGGCCGGGCCGCCCTCACTCCTCCCAGCCGAACACCAGCACCGGGAGGACCGTGTCGCCGATGCGCTCGCCGGTCTCGACCACGACCCGGCCGCCGAGGCGGCGGTAGAAGCCGACGGCGGCGTCGTTGGCCCTCAGCGCCCGCACGGCGAGGCCGGAGAAGGCGAGGTCGCCCAGCATCCGCCGGGCGGACTGGAACAGCCGGCTGCCGAGGCCGACGCCCTGGTACTCGGGAAGCACGTAGATCTCGTAGATCTCGCCCCTGAACGGCAGCATCCGCATGCGGCTCGGCCCGAGGGTGGCGTAGCCGACCACCTGGCCGTCCACCTCGAGCACCAGCACCACCACCTGCCGGCGGATCGCCTTGGCCCACCAGGCGGGACCGCGCCGTTCGACCATCCGTTCGAGATCGAGGCCCGGCAGGACACCGCGGTAGGCGTAACGCCAGGCAGCATCGTGCACCGCCGCGATCCCGGCCGCGTCGCCGACCCTTGCCCTGCGGACGTCGATGGACAACGTGCTCATGGATGGTAGCTTAACCCGACGCGTCGGCTCGCGGAAGATCGAAACCGCGGCACTCCGGCGATCCCGGCGTCAGAACCAGTCGCCGATCCGGTCGATGATCGACTGGTTTTCGTCCGGCACGCGGGAGGCCGTGACGACGCCGGCCACCGGCTGCGGCAGGCAGGCCTGCGTCTCGCCCGGCGCGCAGGCGACCGTTCCGGCCGCGCCCGGTGCTACCTCGCCAGCCTCGACCCCGCCCGGGGCCGGAGCCGCGGTTGCGACCGGGGCCGGCGCGGGCGCCACCGTCGGACCGGCGTCGCCATAGGAGAACAGGCCGGCGACCACCGAGGGCGGCGGGGTCGGCGCCATCGCCAGCAGCGGGGAGCGCCCGCGCGGGTCCGGCCGCGGCATCGGCGCCGGTCCCTCGACCGCCGGCGCGACCTCCGCGACGGCGACGGTCGAGGCCGTCTCCGTCGCGTCCTCCTCCTCCTCGCCGAAGCCGAACCAGGCCGCGAGCCCGCCGCGACCCTCGGCGAGCGCGATGCGGCGCTCCTCCTCGCGGCGGCGGCGCTCCTCCTCCCGGGCGGCGACCAGCACCGCCTTCTCCTCCGCCTCGCGCTTCTCCTGCTCGAGCTGGGCGGCGATGACCATCATCCTCGCGTCGTCCTCGGCCGCCTTCGCCTCGGCGGCGATGCGCAGAGCCTCGGGCTGGACCAGCGCCGGGCAGGCCTCCGCCGGGCTCATCGGCACCTCGGCGGTGACGTTGAAGACGTATTTCCGGCCGCAAACGTCGACCCTGGGCTCGGCCCGGGTGAGCTCGAAGTGGTCGTAGCCCTCCTTCAGCATCCGCCAGAAGGGCATGTGCGGGCTGTCGAGGTGCCGGGCCATGTTCTCCGGCGTCATCCGGAACGGATAGGCGGCCAGCTGGAAGCTCTTCTGCCCGCCGCGGAAGGCGTCGCGGGCGATGGCGTAGATCTCCTGGATCTGCTCGTCCGACATGGCGTAGCAGCCGCGCGAGGAACAGGCGCCGTGCACCATCAGGTGGGTGCCGGTGCGCCCGTGCGCGCTGTCGAAGGCGTTGGGATACCCGGTGTTGAAGGCGAGGTGGTAGCTGGAATTCGGGTTCATCAGGCCCGGGGTGATGGCGTAGTAGCCCTCCGGCGCCTGGCGGTCGCCCTCCTTGAACTTCGGGCCGAGTTCGCCGGACCACTGGCAGATCTCGTATTCCTTCAGCAGCGCGTAGCGCCCGCTGCGGTCCTGCTTCCAGACCTCGAAGGCGTTCTCCTCCTTGAAGATCCGCATCAGCACCGGCGCGGATTCGTCCATGCCGAGGTCGGCCATCTGCGCCCGCGTCGCGGCCGGCACCTCGCGAAGGTGCTTGGGCGCGGAACCGAGGCCCATCTCGTCCGCCTGGCAGGCGGCGAGCGCGAGGGCGACGAGCGCCGCCCCGGCGAGACGGAGGAGCCGCCCGCGAAGGGCGGAGCGCGAGGGATCGAAGGAGGGGGTCGACAGGGCCATGGGACGAGGCTTCGCCTGGGTGCGGCGCGCACAGCGCGCCGGTGTTCACGTCCCAGGCATCCTCGGCCGGCAGGGTTACCGATCGGTTACCGCGACCTCGCGGATCAGGCCTTCAGCTCGCGGCCGATGGCGAGGAACTTCTCCCGGCGGTCCCTGCGGACCTCCTCCGGCGTCATCGCCTCGAGGACCCGCAGCGCCGCCTCGACGGCATCGCCGGCGTCGCGCAGGGTGGCCGCGGGGTCGCGGTGGGCGCCGCCGACCGGCTCCTTCACGATGGCGTCGATGATGCCGAACTTCACGAGGTCCTGGGCGGTGATTTTCATGCCCGTCGCCGCGTCCTGGGCGCGGGCGGAGTCCTTCCACAGGATCGAGGCCGCGCCCTCGGGCGAGATCACGCTGTAGACCGAGTGCTCCAGCATCAGCACCCGGTTGGCGGTGGCGATGGCGATCGCCCCGCCGGAGCCGCCCTCGCCGATCACCAGGGCGACGTTGGGCACGCTCAGCCTGAGGCAGGCCTCGGTGGAGCGGGCGATCGCCTCGGCCTGGCCGCGCTCCTCCGCGCCGATGCCGGGGTAGGCGCCGGCGGTGTCGACGAAGGAGAGCACCGGCAGGCGGAAGCGCTCGGCAAGGTCCATCAGCCGGACCGCCTTGCGATAGCCCTCAGGCTTGGCCATGCCGAAGTTGTGCTTCAGCCGCGTCTGGGTGTCGTGGCCCTTCTCCTGGCCGAGCACCGCCACCGGGCGGTCGCGGAAACGGCCGAGGCCGGCGACGATCGCCGCGTCCTCGCCGAAGGAGCGGTCGCCGGCCAGCGGCGTCCAGTCCTCGATCAGCGCCTCGATGTAGTGGATCGCGTGCGGCCGGTCCGGATGGCGGGCGACCTGGGTCTTCTGCCACGGGGTCAGCTTGGCGTAGATGTCGGCGAGCGCCTGTGCGGCCTTCTGCTCGAGCTTGGCGACGTCGTCGCCGATCGATACGCCCCCCTCGTCCTCGGACAGGGCCCTCAGCTCCTGCACCTTGCCCTCGAGGTCGGCCACGGGCTTTTCGAATTCCAGGTAGCTGCGCATCGAGCTCTCGTCGTCGGCGGGCACGGCGCGAAAGGACGATCGCCACCCGCGCAAGGGGGTTCCGTGAAGCGCCGCAAATTGGCCCCGGGGCGGCCGGGTGTCAACGTGGGTGCGGGGCTTTTCCGCGGATCAGCGCTGCTTGCCGGCCGCCAGGGGGTGGTGGTCGGCGACCAGCTGCACCAGCCTGCGGTCGAGCACGTGGGTGTAGATCTGCGTCGTCGAGATGTCGGCGTGGCCGAGAAGCTCCTGAACCACCCTGAGGTCGGCGCCGCCGGCGAGCAGGTGGCTGGCGAAGGCGTGGCGCAGCACGTGTGGCGACACGCGCGCGGCGGCGATCCCGAGCGAGGCGGCGTGGACCTTGAGGTCGCGGGCGAACTGCTGGCGGGTGACGTGGCCCTCCGCCCCCGAGGCCGGGAAGAGGAAGCGGCTGCCGGCATGGCGGCCGCTCTCCTTGAGCAGCGCCCGGTAGCGGGCGACCGCCTCGCGGGAGCGGGCGCCGAGCGGGGCCAGCCGCTCCTTGTCGCCCTTGCCGCGGACGGTCATCGCCCTGACGTCGCCGCGGACCACGGCGGCCGGCAGCGAGACGAGCTCGCTCACCCGCAGGCCCGCCGTGTAGAGCACCTCCAGCATGGCCGCGAAGCGGGCCCGGCGGAGCCGGACCTGCGGGGCGGCCTCCGGATCGTCCACCGCCGCATGGGCGGCCTCGAGCAGCCGTTCGACCTCCTCGTGGGTCAGCACCTTGGGCAACGGCCGCACCGACTTCGGCCGCGCGACGGTGGTGGTCGGGTCGGAGGCGGCGAGGCCCTCGTCGTAGAGGAAGCGGTGCAGCTGGCGGACGGCGGAGAGCCGCCGCGCCTGGGTGGCGGCGGCGAAGGCGCGGGCGGCGAGGTGGGCCATGTAGGCCTCGACGTCGTCGCGGCCGGCCTCGCCGACCCGCCGGGCCCGGCCGGCGAGGAAGTCTCGCCAGTCGGCGAGGTCGCGGCCGTAGGCGTCGAGCGTGTTGGCGCTGGCGCCGCGCTCCACCGCCATCGCCTCCAGGAAGGCATCGACGAGATGTCCGTCGGACATGGGGCTCCCCGCCCGGATCGCTTCAGTTCACGACGGCGGTCTCCGGACGGCCGGCGTCGCGCAGGATTCGGCTGTCGAGCGGCTCGCGCATCGGCCGCGTCCGCGGCTCCACCAGCGTCGCCAGCGCCGCCACGATGCCGTAGCCGACCAGTCCGAGGATCAGGATGTTCCGGAGGAACCGGGTCAGCGTCGGCATGGCGCGAGCATCAATGCAAAGGGTTAAGGAAGCAGTGACGGATGGTGGACGCGCCGTCCCGCCGCTTCAACCGCAAAGACGTCGCGGCCGGCGCTTGACAGGACCTGCGGGGGCCCGCACAGAAAGCGCCATGATCCAGTCCTCCGCAGAGCCCGCCGCAGAGGCGGACACCCGGACGACCGACGCCGACCGCGTCCGCCGCATCCTGAGCATGCTCGGCGAGCGCTCGGTCGTGCTCGTCGGGATGATGGGCGCCGGCAAGACCAGCGTCGGCAAGCGCCTCGCCGCCCGGCTCGGGCTTCCCTTCGTGGACGCCGACCATGCCATCGAGGAGGCGGCGAACCAGACCATCCCGGAGATCTTCGCCGAGCACGGCGAGGCCTACTTCCGCGACGGCGAGCGGCGGGTGATCGCCAGGCTCCTGCGCGAGGGCCGGCAGGTGCTGGCCACCGGCGGCGGCGCCTTCGTCAACGACGAGACCCGCGCGGCGATCGCCGAGGCGGGCCTGTCGGTCTGGCTCAAGGCCGAGCCCGAGGTGCTGTTCGAGCGGGTGAAGCGCCGTTCGAACCGGCCGCTGCTGCAGACGCCGGACCCTGAGGGAACGCTGCGCCGCCTCGTCGCCGAGCGATACCCGGTCTACGCCCTCGCCGACCTCACCATCCTCAGCCGCGACGTCCCCCACGAGGTGGTGGTCGACGACGTCGTCGCCGCCCTGGACGCGATGGCGCTCGCCGGGGAACCGGCTCCGGCGGCGGAGGCGCGGCCATGACCGACGTGCAGATGGCCTCGGCGCTTCCGGTGCGGGTGCCGGTCGCCCTTGGCGACCGCTCCTACGACATCCTGATCGGCGACGGCCTCCTCGGCGACGCCGGCCGGCTGATCCGGGAGGTGCTGCCCGGGGCGCGGGCGGCGGTGGTCAGCGACGAGACGGTCGCCGCCCACCACCTGGACGCGCTCGACCGGTCGCTCGAGGCCGCGGGGATCGAAAGCCGCAGCTTCCTGGTGCCGCCTGGGGAGGGCTCGAAGTCCTTCCCCGTGTTCACCCGCCTCGTCGACGAGGTGATCGCCGCCCGCTTCGAGCGGGGCGACGCGGTGGTCGCCCTCGGCGGCGGGGTGGTCGGCGACCTCGCCGGCTTCGTCGCCGGCGTCGTCCGCCGCGGCATGCGCTTCGTGCAGATCCCGACCAGCCTGCTCGCGCAGGTGGACAGCTCCGTCGGCGGCAAGACGGGGATCAACGTCAGCCACGGCAAGAACCTCGTCGGCGTGTTCCACCAGCCGGACCTGGTGCTCGCCGACACCACCGTGCTCGACACCCTCGGCGAGCGGGAGTTCCGCGCCGGCTATGCGGAGGTGGCCAAGTACGGGCTGATCGACGACCCCGGCTTCTTCGCCTGGCTGGAGGACTCCTGGCGCGACGTCTTCGCCGGCGGGCCGGCGCGGGCCCAAGCCATCGCGGTCTCCTGCCGGTCGAAGGCGGCGATCGTGGCGCGGGACGAGAAGGAGACCGGCGACCGCGCGCTGCTCAACCTCGGCCACACCTTCGGCCATGCGCTGGAGGCGGCGGCCGGCTACGACGGGCGGGTGGTGCACGGCGAGGCGATTTCCGTCGGGATGGTGCTCGCCCATGACATGTCGGTCCGGATGAACCTGATGGGACCCGACGACGCGATGCGGGTGAGGCGCCACCTCGCCGGGGTGGGGCTGCCGACCCGGATGGCCGACCTTCCGATGGACCTGCCCGACGCCGACGGCCTCCTCGACCTCATCCTCCAGGACAAGAAGGTCACGCGCGGCACGCTGACCTTCATCCTCACCCACGGCATCGGCCGCGCCTTCATCGCCCGCGACGTGCCGCCCGGGATCGTTCGCGCCTTCCTCGCGGAGGAACTCGCAGGATGACCGAATACCTCTGGCTGACCGTCATCGCCATCATCCTGCTCCTGATGCTCTCGGCGTTCTTCTCCGGCTCCGAGACGGCGCTGACGGCGGCCTCGCGCTCGCGCATGCACCAATTGGAGCGGACCGACAAGCGGGCGAGCGTCGTCTCGGCGCTGATCATGACCCGGGAGCGGCTGATCGGGGCGCTGCTCCTCGGCAATAACCTCGTCAACATCCTCGCCTCCTCGCTGGCGACGAGCCTGCTGCTCGCCCTCTTCGGCGACAGCGGCGTGGCGATCGCGACGGTGGTGATGACCCTCCTGGTGCTGGTCTTCTCGGAGGTGCTGCCGAAGACGCTGGCGATCAGCGACCCGGAGCGGATGGCGCTCTTCGTCGCGCCGGTGGTGCGCGTCGTGGTGGCGGTGTTCGGCCCGATGGTGATCGCCGTCGAGGCGGTCGTGCGGCTGATCCTGAAGATCTTCGGCCGCTCGATCGACGCCAACACGGCGGTGTTGTCGGCGCACGAGGAACTGCGCGGGGCGGTGGACCTCTTCCACCGCGAGGGCGCGGTGGTGAAGTCCGACCGCGACATGATGGGCGGCGTGCTCGACCTGTCCACGCTCACCGTCGCCGACGTGATGATCCACCGCACGTCGATGCGCGCCATCGACGCCGACGAGGCCCCCGCCGACCTCGTCCGGCAGGTGCTGGAAAGCCCCTTCACCCGCCTGCCGCTGTGGCGGGAGGAGCCGGACAACATCGTCGGCATCCTGCACGCCAAGGACCTCCTGCGCGAGATCCAGCGACGGCGCGGCGAGTTCGACACGCTCGACCTCTCGACCATCGCCTCCGAGCCCTGGTTCGTGCCGGAGACGACACGGCTCGACGACCAGCTGAAGGCGTTCCTGAAGCGCAAGATCCACATCGCCATGGTGGTGGACGAGTATGGCGAGGTGCAGGGCCTCGTCACCCTCGAGGACATCCTCGAGGAGATCGTCGGCGACATCGCCGACGAGCAGGACATCGTCGTCCAGGGCGTCAGGCCGCAGCCGGACGGCTCGGTCAACGTCTCCGGCTCGGTGCCGATCCGCGACCTCAACCGGGTGATGGACTGGCGGCTGCCGGACGACGAGGCGATCACAGTGGCCGGCCTCGTCATCCACGAGGCGCGGCTGATCCCCGACACCGGCCAGGCCTTCACCTTCCACGGCTTCCGCTTCCAGGTGCTGCGGCGCCAGCGCAACCGCATCACGGCGCTGCGCATCACGCCCGTGCAGCCGACGGGCGCGGCGGCGCGCAAGCAGAGGGGGCGCTGACCGCCGCCGAGGCATGACAGCGGCGGGCGGCGGTGATATGGGAACCCGCTCCGGCGGCGGTTGCCGGCGGGCTGGGATTGCGGGAATGGCGCGATGGCGGAGAGCAGGGTCTTCATCGACGGCGAGGCGGGCACCACGGGGCTGCAGATCCGCGAGCGCCTGGCGGGTCGCCGCGACGTCACGCTGCTCTCCATCGCGCCGGAGAAGCGGAAGGACCCGGAGGAGCGCCGCCGCCTGCTCAACGAGGCGGACGTCGCCATCCTCTGCTTGCCCGACGACGCCGCCCGCGAGGCGGTCGCGCTGATCGAGAACCCCGCGACGCGGGTGATCGACGCCTCCACGGCGCACCGGGTGGCCGACGGCTGGGCCTATGGCTTCGCCGAGATGGCGCCGGGCCAGGCCGAGGCGATCGCGCGCGCCCGCTTCGTCGCCAACCCGGGCTGCTACCCGCAGGGCCTCATCGCCACGATCCGCCCGCTGATCGGCGCCGGGCTGGTTCCCGCCGACGCGCCGGTCACGCTCAACGCCGTGTCGGGCTACTCGGGCGGCGGCAAGTCGATGATCGCCGACTACGAGGGCGCCGCAGACCCGGCGCCCTACCTGCCCTATGCCCTGACGCTGAAGCACAAGCACCTGCCGGAGATGCGCGTCTACACGGGCCTTGCCCATGATCCGCTGTTCCAGCCGGCGGTGGGCGCCTATGCGCAGGGGATGATCACGGTGGTGCCGCTGCAGCTCTGGGCGCTGCCGGCCCGGCCCCGCGTCGCCGACCTCCACGCGGTGCTCGCCGACCGCTATGCCGGCGAGCAGTTCGTCGAGGTGGCCCCGCTCGAGGCGGTCGACCGCTCGCCCGGGCTCGACCCCCGGGTCTTCAACGACACCAACCGCATGCGCCTCCATGTCTTCGGCAACGACGACAAGGCCCAGGCGATGCTCGTGGCCGTCTACGACAACCTCGGCAAGGGCGCCTCCGGCGCCGCCGTGCAGAACCTCAACCTGATGCTCGGGCGCGCCGCCGGCACCGGCCTGGACGCCGCCGCCTGACCGGCCCCGCCGCAAGATCCTCGAGGAGACGACCAGTATGCAGAAGTTCACCACGCTGACCGGGGTCGCGGCGCCGATGCCGATCGTCAACGTCGACACCGACATGATCATTCCCAAGCAGTACCTGAAGACGATCAAGCGCACCGGCCTCGGCACTGGCCTGTTCTCGGAGATGCGCTACAACGACGACGGCTCGGAGAACCCGGACTTCGTGCTGAACAAGCCGGCCTACCGCAACGCCGAGATCCTCGTCGCCGGCGACAACTTCGGCTGCGGCTCCTCGCGCGAGCACGCGCCGTGGGCACTGCTCGACTTCGGCATCCGCTGCGTGATCTCCACGTCCTTCGCCGACATCTTCTACAACAACTGCTTCAAGAACGGCATCCTGCCGGTGGTCGTCTCCGCGGACGACCTCGCCAAGCTGATGGACGACGCCGAGCGCGGCGCCAATGCGACGCTGACCGTCGACCTCGACAGCCAGACCATCAAGGGACCGGACGGCGGCACCATCTCCTTCGAGATCGACGCGTTCAAGAAGCATTGCCTGCTGAACGGCCTCGACGACATCGGCCTCACCATGGAGAAGGCCCCGGCGATCGCGGCCTATGAGGGCCGGCTCGCCGAGCAACGCCCCTGGGCCTGAGCCGCGGCCACGATCTGCGAGAGCGCGGGAGACAAGCGCCGATGACGCGCGAGCTGATCTCGACCGGCTCCCCGTTCGAGCGGGTGGCCGGCTATTCCCGGGCGGTGTCCGACGGCGACTGGTGCTGGGTCGCCGGCACCACCGGCTACGACTACGCCAGCATGCGGATGCCGGCGGACGTCGCCGACCAGGCCCGCAACGCCATGGAGACCATATCCCGGGCGCTCGGCGAGGCGGGCTTTTCCCTCGCCGACGTGGTGCGCGCCACCTACTACGTGGTGGACGCGGCGGATGCCGACGCCGTGTTCGAGGTGGTCGGCGCCTACTTCCGCGACATTCGCCCGGCGGCCACCATGATCGTCTGCGGCCTCGTCCGGAGCGAGATGAAGGTGGAGATCGAGGTCACCGCCCGGCGGCGGCCCGCCTGAACGGTCAGGTCGCCGGCGCTCTCAAGCACATGTGACTCGCAAGTCATGACCTGCGGCCGTATCTCAAGAGGCGACTGATCCCGGCGAACGTCCGGGCGTCCAACTTCGACGGAGGCCGGATTCGCGAGATGACGAAGCAAAGGGTGGCACGCGCGGGGACGGGAGCGGCACGGCCGGCGGTTGTCGGCGCGGTGCTCCTGCTCTCGGGCTGTGGCATCGCCTTCGCTGAGACCCGCGGCGTGGTCGAGCTGTTCACCAGCCAGGCCTGCTCCTCCTGCCCGCCCGCCGACGCGGTGCTGAGCGAGATCGCCGCCGACCCGAGCATCGTCGCCCTGTCGTTCTCCGTCGACTACTGGGATTATCTCGGCTGGAAGGACATCTTCGCCAAGCCGGAGTTCTCCAAGCGCCAGCGCGGCTACGCCGAAGCGCGCGGCGACCGCGCCATCTACACGCCGCAGGTCGTGGTCAACGGCCGCAGCCACGTGATCGGGTCCGATCGCCAGGCGATCCTCGCCAAGGTCGCCGACGACGACGCCCGGGGCGAGGGCATGGTCGTCGACGTGTCCGCCCGCATCGAGGGCGACCGGATCATCGTCAAGATCCCGGCGGGCGACCCGCCCGCGACCGGGACGGCGGCCGTCTGGATCGCCAGCTACATGAAGCCGACCACGGTGGAGATCGGCCGCGGCGAGAACGCCGGCCACGAGGTCTCCTACACCAACGTGGTCGAGCGATGGCAGGTGCTCGGCATGTGGAACGGCGAGGAGATGACGGTGGAGTTGCCGATCTCCGACCTCGCCACCGAGCGCAGCGGCGGCTGCGCGGTGGTGCTGCAGTCGAAGCTCGACGGCAAGCCCGGGCCCATTCTGGGCGCCGCCAAGGTCGACTTCACCGGGTCCTGACCCGCCGCCGCTTCCGTTTCCCGTCCCCCGAGGAGGAGCGGCGCGGGCGCCGCCCCAGGGGCAGGCCGGTGTCAGGCAAGCCCCTTCTCCATCAGCGTCGACATCGCCTGCGCGAATGCGGCCGGGTCGTCCGGAGCCTCGCCGTCGAGGATCCTCGCCTGGCCGTGCAGCAGGGGCGCGGCGGCCCGCACCGGCTCAAGCTCGCCCGCGGCCGCCTTCGCCGCCAGCGCGCGGACGAGCGCGTGCGACGGATTGATCTCCAGCACCGGCTTCATGTCGAAACGGTTGCCTTCATGGCGGCTCATCAGCTTTTCGGCCAGGCGATCGAGCCCGAACTCCGGGGCGACCAGGCAGACGGCGCTCGCGGCGAGCCGGGCCGAGGTGCGCACGTCGGACACCTTGTCGCCGAGCGCCTCCTTCAGCGCTGCGACGAGGCGCGCCACGTCTTCCGGCGGGGCGCTCTCCTCCCCGGCGCCCTCCGGCAGCCTGATGGCGTCGAGGTCGGCGGCGCCCTGGGTGATGGACCTGAACGGCTTTCCGTCGTAGCCGATCGCCGTGCGCACCCAGAAGGCGTCGACCGGGTCGGTGAGGACCAGAACCTCCAGCCCGCGCGCGGCGTAGCCCTCGAGCTGGGGCGAGGCGAGCACCTGCTGCCGGCTCTCGCCGAGGGCGTAGTAGATGGCGGTCTGGTTCTCCTTGAAGTCCTTGACCACGTCGGCCAGCGAGCGCCAGGCGTCGCCGCCGGTGGTGGTCCTGAAGCGGACCAGCTTGAAAAGTTCGTCCCGCCGGTCCGGCGCCTCGTAGAGACCCTCCTTCAGCACAGGCCCGAAGGTCTCGATGATGCGCCCGAAGGCCTCCGGGTCGCTGTCGGCGAGCTTGCCGATCTCGGAGAGGACCCGGCTCGTCACGTTGCGGCCGATCGCCTCGAGGATCGGGTTGGTCTGCAGCATCTCGCGGGAGATGTTGAGCGGCAGGTCCTCGCTGTCGATCACGCCGCGCACGAAGCGCAGCCAGCCGGGCAGCACGCCGGCCTCGTCGGTGATGAAGACGCGGCGGACGTAGAGTTTCAGGCGCCCCTTGCGGGCCGGGTCGAACAGGTCGAAGGGCTTCTGCGAGGGCACGAAGACGAGCACGGCGTACTCGTGCCGCCCCTCGGCGCGGTAGTGCACGGTCAGCGCCGGGTCGTCGAATGCGTCGGCGACCGTGTGGTAGAACTCGCGGTACTCCTCCGGCCCGACCGAGGCCTTCGGCTTCATCCAGAGCGCCGAGCCGTCCGCCACCTCGCGCGGCTCGCCGTCCCTCGCGCGCCCGCGGATCGGCACGGGCACATGGGCGGAATAGGCGCGGACGATGCGCTCGACGGTGGCGTCCTTCGCGTAGTCCGCCGCGTCCTCGGCGAGAAAGAGCTCCACCCGGGTGCCGCGGGCCGGGGCGTCGGCGAGGGCCACCGGCTCGACCGTGAACTCGCCCTTGCCGTCCGATTCCCAGGCATGGGCCGCCTCGGTCCCGGCCTTGCGCGAGGTGACGCGCACCCGCTCGGCCACCATGAAGGCGGCGTAGAAGCCGACGCCGAAGCGGCCGATCAGCGCGCCGCCCTCCCTGGCGTCCTTCAGGCCCTCCAGGAAGGCGCGGGTGCCGGAACGGGCGATGGTGCCGAGGTTGTCGATCATCTCCTCCCGGCTCATGCCGATGCCGGTGTCGACGACCGCGAGCCGCCGCCCCGCCTCGTCGGTCTCGATCGTGATCGCCAGCGTCTCGTCGCCGGCGAGGAGGCCGGGCTCCGACAGGGCGGAGTAGCGCAGCTTCTCGCAGGCATCGGCGGCGTTGGAGACCAGTTCGCGCAGGAAGATGTCCTTGTTCGAGTAGACCGAGTGCACCATCAGGTGCAGCAGCCGCGACACCTCGGCCTGGAAGGCGTGGTGCTCGGCGCTCGGCGAGGTGGCGTGCTCGTTCATGTGGTTCGACCCGTGTTGGCGTCGCTGATCCTCTGGGCGCGGCAGGCCGCCGCCCGGCGGTGATATCGGCGATCCGGCGCCGCCGTTCAAGGCGAGAGATGGCCGGCTTCGGAACCGATCCCGGCGACATCGCTTGTTCCTGGAAGCCCGCGAACCTTGAAAGGAGGCCGTCATGGACCGCGATCCGAACGATCCGCGCACAGAAGAGGCCCCGATCCACCGCGATCCGCCGCTCGACCGGACCAAGCCGGGCAACCGCGGCACCTACGCCGCCATCCTCTTCGGCACGGCGGCCGCGGTGGTGCTCGTCCTCGTCTGGTTCAACGTCGGCGACGACGGCGGCCCGCCGCCGCCGGACGCCGTCACCGTCCGGTGAGGCTCAGTCCGGCACGAGGGAGCCGTACCAGGCAGCCACGGCGCGGATCTCCTCGTCTGTGAGCCTCTCCGCCACCGTGCGCATGATGTGGGCGTAGGCCGTGCCGCCGCGGTGCCCCTCCCGGAAGGCCTCGAGCTGCAGCTCGATGTAGGCGGGATACTGGCCGGCCAGCTCCGGGTAGATCTCCGCCCGCGGGCCCTCCTTCGGGCCGTGGCAGCGCGAGCAGGCGGGAACTCCGCTTTTCGCGATCCCCTCAGCGGCGATCCGGCCGCCGAGGGCGAGGTCCCCGTCGGTGCGCTCGGCGGGGCCGCCGGGCAGTCCCGCGTAGTGGGCGGCGAGGCGGGCGATCTGCTCCTGCGAGAGGCCGGCGGCGACCGGCTCCATGAAGCCCGAATGGCGTTCGCCGGCGGCGTAGGCCGCGAGCGAGGCGCGGAGATAGACCTCGTTCTGCCCGGCGAGCTTGGGGAAGGCGCCGAGGCCCCGGCCGAGGCCGTCCGCGCCGTGGCAGCGCGCGCAGCTGGTCTCGACCACCGGGGAGATCCGCTGGCCGATGCCGCGCAGTCGCCCGGCCCCGCCCGCCTGCGCCCCGGTCCCGGCGAGCCGCCCGTAGGCGCTCGGCGACATCTCCTCGACCTGCCGCAGGAAGGCGACCATCGACCAGACCTCGTCCTCGCGCTCCGGCGCCGGCCAGGCCGGCATGGCGCTGTACTTGACGCCGTGGCGGACGATCCAGAACAGCTCGCGGTCCTCCCACTCGCCCATGTCGTGGACGAGGTTCGGCGGCTCCGGCGTCATCCGGCGCGCCACCACGGACTTCGGCCGCCCCGGGGCGCCGTGGCAGGGGGCGCAGCTGCTCTCGTAGTGGCCGGCGCCGCGCAGGACGAGGGTCGGGTCGGCGAGGTCGAGGTCCTCGGGGATTTGGACGTTGGCAGCCTGCGTCCTGACGGACCAGCGCATCGCCGAGTGGAGCAGCCAGGTGGTGACGGCGAAGTGCCCCGAGCTGGCCGCGATCGGCACCAGCCCGGCGAAGACAAAGGCGAAGGCGCCGAGGCCGGCGAGAACCACGAAGATCGCGATGGCGCCGAGCGGCCGGCGCCATGCCCGTCGGAGCCGGCCCATCATCGGCAGGTCTCGACGAACAGCGCCGGCATCGCCACCAGCAGCGTCGCGACGAAGCTCAGCGTGGCGAGCAGCAGGGTGGCGAAGCCGAGGAAGCGGTAGCGGTCTTCCGCCGTGGCTCGGGCGTGCGGGACCGTGGCTTGGCCCCCATAGGTATGCCGGCGCCAGCCGCTGCGTGCGATCACGGCGATGCCGGCGAGGGCCGCGGCGGTGTAGGCGGCGACGAGGAGGCGGGCGCCGTCGAGCGAACCGTCGCGGCCGGCGATCCTGGCGCACCAGATCGCGGCGGTGACATAGCAGAGCAGGAAGTGCGCGGCCCAGATCGTCGGCGCAGCGGCGATGAGGAACAGCGATCCGAGATCCGCCCTGAGCCGTCGCGGCGTTCGCCTGCCGAAGATGTCCGCCCTGTCCTCCATGTCCGCCTCTAGTCGACCAGCGGGAAGCCGGCGATGGTCGCAACGGTCACCACCGCCGTGACGGCGGCGAAGTGCCAGTAGAGCGCGACGTTGTGGATGTCGATGTCGTAGGTCGGCGTCAGCTTGCCGACCGCCGCGCGGGCGATGCAGTAGCCCTGCATCAGCAACCCCGCGGCGAGGTGAAAGTTCGTCCAGACGACGAGGACCCAGACGGTGGCCGCGTAGGAGTTCACGGTCGGGTCGAGCCCGGTGAACCAGGGGCCGGCGGCGAGCGCCAGCGCGCCGGCGACCGCGAGGGCCATCGCCAGCGGCAGCGCGACGAAGAAGCCGGTCCGGTGGCCGCGGCCGTTGAGGATGCGGGCGGCGAGCGTCAGCGCCCAGGCTGCGAGCAGCAGGGCGAGCGCGAGCACGGGCCAGCGCCAGCCGGGACCGACGGTGCCCTCGGGCGGGAAGTTCTCGTGGATGGTCCAGAAGAAGTAGTAGCCGAACACGAGGCCTGAGAAGGCCGCCATGTCGCCCAGCATGGTGATGAACATCGCCCACCAGCCGACCGACTTCGGGCCGGAGGCGTAGAGCGGCAGGGTGACGCCGAGGCCGACGTCCTTCTCCGGCTTCTCGGGAATGGTCGCTGTCCCTGTCCACAGCCAGGCAAGGACGAAGCCGAGCCCGACGAGGCCGCTGGCGATCGCCATCCACCACCAGTGGAAGGTCGAGAAGATGAAGACGCCGCCGGTGCCCGCCGCCGCGACATGGGTGAGCCAGGTCGGGCCCGGGACGCGCAGGCACTGGAGCGGCTCGGCGTCGATGGTGCCGGTCACCAGCGTCTCGCGCTTGCCCTCCTCGGCGTCGGGAAGGAAGAAGCCGCCGCGGTCGTAGGTGGCGACGATGTCCTTCTGGTCCCAGAGCGGGTAGCGGCTCTCCACCAGCGGCACCGTCCGCACGCCCCAGGCCGGGTTGGGGATGGTCGGCAGCCACTCCATCGTCCCGGCCTGCCAGGGATTGCGCTCGCTGATGCTGCCGAAGGCGACGGTCTTCACGATATCGACGAGGAAGACCAGGAAGCCGGCGGCGAGGATTAAGGCTCCGATCGAGGAGAGGAGGTTCAGGACGTCCCAGCCATAGCCCTCGGGGTAGGTGAACACCCGCCGCGGCATGCCCCTCAGGCCGGAGATATGCATCGGGAAGAAGGCGAGGTTGAAGCCGGCGAAGACGAGCCAGAAGGAGACCCGGCCGAGGCTGTCGGACAGCTTCTTCGAGGCCACGAAGGGAAAGAAGTAGTGGATGCCGCCGAGCACGGGCAGCACCACGCCGCCGACCAGCACGTAGTGGAGGTGGGCGACGATGAAGTAGCTGTCGTGCACCTGGAAGTCGAACGGCGCCAGCGCCACCATCACCCCGGTGAGGCCGCCCATGACGAAGACGGCGAGGGCGCCCGAGACGAAGAGCATCGGCACCGAGGCGACAGCCCGGCCGACCAGGACGGTGGCGATGAAGCAGAAGATCTGGACGCCGGTCGGGATCGCCACCGCCACCGAGGCGCCCGAGAAGAAGCCGAGCGAGATCGCCGGCAGGCCGGTGGTGTACATGTGGTGCACCCACAGGCCGAAGCTGATGAAGCCGGTGCCGACGGCGGCCAGCACGATCCAGGAGTAGCCGACCAGCGGCCGACGGGCGAAGGTCGGCACCATGGTGGCGACGAGGGCGATCGCCGGCAGGAAGATGATGTAGACCTCCGGGTGCCCGAAGATCCAGAAGAGGTGCTGCCAGAGCAGCGGGTCGCCGCCGCGCTCGACGTCGAAGAAGGGCCAGTCGAAGGCCCGCTCCATTTCGAACAGCAGGTCGCCGGCGATCAGCGGCGGGAAGGCGAACAGGATCATCGCCGCGACGACCAGGATGTACCAGGCGTAGAGCGGCATCATGTTGATGCGCATGCCGGGCGGCCGGCACTTCAGTATGCCGACGATGAGCTCCACCGCCGCCGCGATCGAGGCCAGCTCGATGAAGGAGAGGCCGAGCAGCCAGACGTCGACGCCGATGTCGTCCTGGTACTCGGTGGTGAGCGGCGGGTACATGAACCAGCCGCCCTTCGGCGCCGCGCCGAAGAAGATCGAGCCGCAGACGAAGGTGCCGCCGATCAGGAAGCTCCAGAAGCCGTAGGCGGAGAGCCGCGGGAAGGGCAGGTCCCGCGCCGCCAGCATCTGCGGCATGATGAGGATGGAGAAGGCCTCGAAGATCGGCACCCCGAACAGGAACATCATCACCGAGCCGTGCAGGGTGAAGACCTGGTTGTAGAGGTCCGCCGAGAGGAGGTCGTTGTCCGGAACGGCGAGCTGGGCGCGCATCATCAGCGCCAGCACGCCGGCGAACAGGAAGAAGACGAAGGCGACGATGGTGTACCAGAGGCCCACCTCGGAGTTGTTCACCGCCGACCAGTAGCGCCAGCCCTTCGGCGTCGCCCAGGCCGCGGCGAGCCGCTCCTCCTGGCCGCGGCGGATCTCCTCGTCCGTGCTCATGTGAGGCCGTCCAGGTAGAGGGCGATGGCCTCGATCTCCGCCTCGGGGAGCATGCCGAAGTGGGGCATGTTGACGTCTGGCTTGATCACATGCGTCGCCGCCAGCCAGTTGGCGAACGCCTCTGGGTCGTTGGGGAGGATGCCGGCGCCGAGGCTGAGCCGGCTACCGACATGGGTGAGGTCGGGCCCGAGCCCGCCGGTCGCGTCGGTGCCGCGGATCGTATGGCAGGCGCCGCAGCCGTAGCCGAGGAAGAGCTCCAGCCCGCGCGCCTCGACCGGCCCCTCGGGCGGCTCGGCCGGCGCCGCCTGCCGCTCGAGCCACGCGGCGAAGTCGGCGGGCGCCATGCTCACCGCCTCGAAGTTCATCAACGCGTGGGAGGTGCCGCAGTATTCCGCGCAGGCGCCGCGGAAGACGCCCTCCCGCGTCGGCTCCAGCACCATCCGGTTCACCCGGCCGGGGATCATGTCCACCTTTCCGGCCAGCGAGGGGATCCAGAAGGAGTGGATCACGTCCGGGCTGACGAGGTCGAAGGCGGTCGCCCGGCCCACCGGCAGGCGGACCTCGTTGGCGAGCGGGATCTCGCGCCCGTCCTCGGTGAGATAGGTCACCCGCCACCACCAGCGCTCGCCCGACACGCGAACCTTCATGCCGCCCTCCGGGACGGGCGGGTGGACCACCGGGAGGATGTGGAGGCTCCAGACGAGCAGGGCGGCGAGCACGACGGAGGGCACCACCGCGCCACCGCCGATGATGAGGATGCGGGTCTTGCCGAGGTCGTGGCTGTTCGGGCGGGCAAAGACCGCGTAGACCGCCAGGCCGATCACCGCCAGCCAGACCACGGCGGCGCCCGCGAGCAGCACCCACCAGAGATCGGCGATGGCCTCCGCCGACCGCCCCGCAGGGTCGAGCACCGATTGCCGGCCCTGGCAGCCGGACAGCAGCAGCGCAGGGACGGGGAGGGCGGGGCCCGGCCGGATCCGGCGACGTCCGGGGCGGATGCCGAGGGCGGAGTTGGCGCCGCTCCGCTCGCGTCTGGTTCGTCCGCCCTTTCCCATCCGCCGCCTTTCCGGTCCTCCCACCTCCGCCTCACCGGACCGCTCGGAGCGTGAAACCGGGTGCACCAACGAGGAACGATGCGGCGCGGCCGGAGTTCCGGGGCGGGCGGGGCCGGGAGAGCGTCCGCTCAGTCCCGGTCCCGGTCGTCGAGCAGTTCGCGGAGGTTGCGGGCGAGCTGCTCGAAGGCGAAGGCGAGCGCGAGGATCTGCTCGAGGTCCTCGCGGGACAGATCGGAGACCTGCTCGGTGCGGCTCACGTCGATCGCATCGGTCAGCCTGTCGATCTTGTCCTCGATCGAGGGGCCGTCCCGGTTTCGGCCGGTCTCGCAGGACTCGGCGGCCGCTTCCAATGTGCCGGACACCGCGTCGGCGGCCTCCCGGAGCGGCTGCTCGAGACGGCGGACGAGCGTCTTCGGCAGCGGCCGGTCGCCCAGCCTGTCGAGGATGGCGAGCGTGTACCAGATCCGCTCGGTCGCCGTGACCGGCGGGTCGCGCCGCCTCCTGCGCAGCCGCAGCAGGCGCTCCGGTCGGGTGACGTCGAAGGACTGGCCCGCGGCCCGCAGCGAGGATTCGATCCGTCGGTGGATCGGCGCATGGTCGCCCTTTTCGCCGAGGAGGTCCCCCACGCAGCGGCGCAGAAGCGTCGCGCAGCCGCGCTGGGCGTCGGCGACCGCGCTGCGTGCCTGGGAATCGGCAGCCCGCGGGAAGATCAGCACGGAGGCGAGCGCCCCCGCAGCCGCGCCCGCGACGATGCCGACCGAGCGCTCGAAGGCGTTCTCGACCACGTCGAAGCCCGGTGCGATCACCATCATGGTGCCGGTGACAAGCCCATAGCGCAGTTGCGGATACCAGCCGGTGACGAGGCTCATGACCCCGACCACGGCCGCCAGCGAGGCGACCGTGCGCCAGCCGCCGGTGCCCACGGTGAACACCAGGGCGAGCGCGACGGCAACGCCGAGGACCGCCCCGATCACCCGGCTGACGGCGGTTTCAAGGGTGCCGCCGATGTTGCCCTGGACGACGAACACGGCGGAGAACACCGCCCAGGTCTCCGCCTCCTTGCCGATCAGCAGGCCGACACCATAGGCGGCCATCGCGCCCACGGCGGTCTGGATGGCCATGCGCAGGGGGTCGCGCCGGGGCGAAAGGATCGACAACCGCATCGAGGGCTCCGGAAGGGGTCCCGATGCGAACTGGCAAGGCCGGGCTTTGTTCCCCGCCGGCGGAGGGGGAGAAAGCAAAACGGCGCAGCCATTAGCCGCGCCGCCTGCCTGTACGTCCTCGTCAGGTGGGTCAGAACATGTAGTTCAGGCCGAAGCGGACGATGCTGAGGTCGGCGTCGCCCTCGATGCCGCCGAGGTTCGGGAAGTAGTTCTCGTCGCCGAGGTCGACCCAGAGATACTCGCCCTTCATGGTGAGGTTCTCGCTGATCGCGAACTCGATGCCGCCGCCGACGGTCCAGCCGGTGTGCCAGTTGTCGTCGGAGATGCTGACGCCGCCGGCGGAGATTTCGACGTCGTTGTAGCCGAAGGCGACGCCGCCGGTGACGTAGGGCATCAGGGAGTCGAAGGCGACGCCGACGCGGCCGCGGATGGTCGACAGCCACTCGAGGTCGCTGCTGACGGTGAGCGGCGGGCGGGTGGCGTAGGTGGTCGAAGAGTCCATGCCGCCGAACTGCACGTCGCCTTCAATGCCGAAGACGATGGAGTCCCACTGGTAGTTGTAGCCGGCCTGGATGCCGCCGATCCAGCCGTCGAGATCGGCCTGGGGAAGCGGGGTGACGTTGAGATCGCCGAAGGCGTAGCCGGCGTTGAGGCCGGCGTAGAAGCCCGACCAGTCGAACATGTTCGGCGCCTGCGCGATCGGCGACGGAGCAAAGGTGGTTTCCGGTAGATCGGCGGCGAACGCCGGACCGGCGAGCACCGTGGCGGCACCGAGGGCGATGATCAGCTTCTTCATGACGCAAACCTCTCTAGGACTTGGCCTGTGGGGAGAAGGTTGCGCAGAGCCGCCTCTTTAGCAACATGCACAAAATGGAATTCATGCTTGCGTTGCGTGGCGGCCACACCGTCCGGACGCCCGATCCCGACGCCGAAGTGCTCGGAGGGCGGGGCGGGCATCGGGACGCACGGCCGGGCCCGCGGGTCGCTGCCTTCGTCCTTGCAGGCTGCGGACGGCGAAGCGCGGCGGGAGCCGAGCTGATTCAACGGTCTGGCGGCGCATGCGGCGTAGGGCCGCAGTGGCGCTTCAGCAACGGAAAGGGTGCGATCGAGCCGTCGGGGACATCCATCCGGCCATTTGCAATTGATTTACCGTTCTGCTCGGCAACTATGGGTGCGACCGCCAATCCATCGGAGCGACAGATGCGCACGAGAAACCACCTGATCGTATGCACCCTTCTCTGCGCGGCCCTCACGCAGTCGCCCGTCGGGGCTTCCGCACAGGAGGTGGCGGTGGGGCTCGAGGATCCCGCCGCGCCCGGCCGGCAGTATGTGATCGACCTCGGCGGCGGAGGCATAGTCAGCCCGGCCTATCCCGGCGCCGACAGCCTGCTCCTGTTTCCGTTCCCGATCGTGATCGTCAGCCGGTTCTACCTGCCGGGCTTCGGGCAGGTTGCCGACGGCACCGAGACGGTTCGCGGCTTCAGCTTCTTTCCCTCCTTCGGCTTCAACGGCGAGCGGACCGCCTCGGACTCCTCCGACCTGACCGGAACCGAGGACGTCGACTGGGCGCTCGAACTCGGCCTCGGGGCCGCCTACCGCTACGACTACCTCCGCGGCTTCGTCGCCCTGCGCCAGGGCATCAACGGCCACACCGGGCAGGTCGCGGACTTCGGGCTCGACGTGATCACCAACCCGACCGACCGGCTGCAGCTGGAGTTCGGGCCGCGCGCGACCTGGGCGTCGGGCGGCTACATGGACACTTACTTCGGTGTCAGCGCGGCGGAAGCGGCCGCTCCCGGGTCCGTGCTCTCCGCCTATGACACGGACGCAGGGTTCAAGTCGGTCGGCGTCGCCGCACGCGCCAGCTATGCCTGGACGGAGAAGACCCGCTTCCACCTCCAGGCGGGCTGGGACCGCTTCGTCGGAGACGCAGCCGACAGCCCCATCGTCGATCGCGGCGACGAAGACCAGTTCTACGTCGGCGCCGGCATCACCTACCGCTTCTCCTTCGACCTCTTCGAGGAGTGACCCGCCGACCGGGACCGGGCGGCCCCGGGCTTGCCCGGTCAGCCGCGGAACCTGCTCACGCCGTAGACACGCTCCACGATCAGGAACACCAGCGCCGTGGTCCAGCCGATCACGATGGCGCCGTTCGTGGACGCGAAGGACCCGAGCAGGCGCCAGTCCTTGGTGAGGACGATGTCGCCGTAGCCGAGCGTGGTGTAGGTCACGGTGGAGAAGTAGAGCGCCTCCTCGAAGGTGCCGAGGGCCCCGAGACCGAGGAGCAGGACCGCCCAGGTCCAGCACTGGACCACGATCGAGCAGAAGAACCAGAGCACGAAGAGGACGACGCGCAGGGCCCTGCCGTGGAAGAGCATGTCGGGCGGCGGCGGCCTGCGCAGCAGGGCGAAGGCGGCCCACATGAAGCCGGCGTGCACGCTGATCGTGACCACGATCATCCCCGCGCCGATCAGGAGCTGGATGAGGATCATGGGCATTACTCCGTCGCCGAGGGACGCGGCCCTGCCTGCGCCAAAGCCCGACCCTGCCGGACGCCGGCCGCCTGACTGGATAGATCCGACCACCTCATGCGCGCAACGAACCCCTTGAGACCTTCCCCGGTCATACGCCGATCGAGGGGAGCGTTCCAAGAGGGTTGCCGATTCGGGGCCGACCCGCCACGGCCTCGACGGGGGCCCCGACACCCGGGACGCCGGGCTCGCCTCAACTGCGCGAGTTGACGGCCTCGAAGCCCGACACGACGTCCAGCAATTCGCGGGTGATCGTTTCCTGGCGGCGCTGGCGGTAGAGCTGGCGGAGATCGTCCCGCCGCTCCTCGATGTTCCGCTCGGCGGCCTGCATCGCAGCGAGACGCGAGGCATGTTCGCTGGCCAGCGCCTCGGCGAGGGCGCGGTAGATCAGCACAAACAGCCGCTGCTGCACGAGCGCGGACATGAGCGCATCGGGGTTCATCCGGAACAACGGCAGCGACCGGCCCGGCCACTCGGCCTCCGCCAGTTTGCGCAGGTAGGCAAGGGGCAACGGAAGCAGCCGGTGCGCCTGCGATTGCGCCACGATCCGGCCCTCCCGGCGGTTGTGCGCCAGCCAGACCCGCCCGACTCCACTCGCCTGCGTCCACCGATCGATCTCGACGATGACGGTCTGCACCAGTCGCGACAGCCCATCAACCGAGGCTGGCAGGGCGTGAACGAAGTCCAGTGGCAAACCGTTCGCCTCGAACCGGGCCGCGACGCGGACCCCGATGACGCCCAGAGCCATCGGCCGCCCCTCCATGCGGGCTTGGGCGAAGCGCGTGATCCGGTCGTTGTAGCCCCCGCACAGCCCGCGATCGGATCCGATGACGATCAGCGCCTCTTGCCCGGCGGCGTTGCCCGACCCTGGCAGCGGCAGGCCCTCGGACTTGCGTTGACGCAACACAGCCATCAGGCCCAGCTCAACCGTGCGGGCATAGTCGGCCATCGCCGCCTCGGCATTTTCGTATTGGCGGATGCTGACCGAGGACAGCGCCTTCATCGTTCGTACGATGGACTGGATGTCTTTCGTGGTCTCAAGCGCATCCCCGAGGCTTTCAAGGGTGTCCATCGCGGTCCTCCGAGCGCATCCCGGACAGCGCGCCGCGCATTACCTCGATCAGCGCAGCGCGGTGCTCCTCGTCCAGCTTCGCACCCCCGGTGATCCGGTCGCAGATCTCAGGCACTTCGGCGCGCACGGTCCTGCAAACCCGTTCCTCGGCCTCTGCAACGTCGTCGGGATGGATGTCGTCGAACAGGCCCTCCGTCGCCGCCAGCAGCGTTGCGATCTGCTCGGGCACCTCGATGTGGTCGTGCTCGTCCTGCTTGAGAACCTCGCGCACCCGCAGGCCGCGTGTCAGCTTGCGGCGCGTCTCGGCATCGAGCTGAGTGCCGAAGCGGGCGAAGGTCTCGAGCTCCTCGAATTGCGCATACATCAGCCGCAGGTTGCCGGCGACCGCGCGAAAGGCGGGCAGCTGTACCTTGCCGCCTACGCGGCTGACCGAGGTTCCTATGTCGATCGCCGGCAGGTGCCCCTTCTCGAAGAGCGAGGGTGACAGGTAGATCTGCCCGTCGGTGATCGAGATCAGGTTGGTCGGGATGTAGGCCGATATGTTCTGCGCCTGCGTCTCTACCACCGGCAGGGCGGTGAGCGAACCGCCGCCATATTCCTTGCGCAGCTGGGTGGCGCGTTCCAGCAGCCGGGAATGGATGTAGAAGATGTCGCCCGGATAAGCCTCGCGCCCCGGCGGGCGTCGAAGGAGGAGCGACAACTCGCGATAGGCGCGGGCGTGGCGCGTCAGGTCGTCGTAGACGACCAGCACGTCGCGCCCCTCGGCCATGAAATGCTCGGCCATGGAGGTCGCCGCATAGGGCGCGACGAACTGCAGGCCCGGCGCATCCTCGCCGCTGGCGACGACAACGACGGTTCGCTCCATCGCGCCGCCTTCCCGCAGGCTCTGGATGACGCGCGCCACCGCCGAGGCGCGCTGGCCGATGGCGCAATAGATGGACAGCACGCCGGTGTCCTTCTGGTTCAGGATCGCATCGACGGCGATGGCCGTCTTGCCGGTCTGCCTGTCGCCGAGGATCAACTCGCGCTGGCCGCGGCCGATGGGGACGGCGGCATCCACGGCCTTGATGCCGGTCTGCAGCGGAACCTGGACTGGGGCGCGGTTCATGATGGGCGGCGCCGACTGCTCGATGGGCAGGCGCTCTTCGGCCTCTATCGACCTTCCGCCGTCAAGCGGGCGGCCGAGCGAGTCGACCACGCGGCCGATCAGACCCGAGCCGACGGGCACGTCGGCAACGCGGCCCGTGCGGCGAACCGGATCTCCCGGCCTCAGGCGGTGGGTGTCGCCCAGGACGATGACGCCCGCCCGAGTCTCGTCGAGGTTCGCGGCGATGCCCATGACCCCGCCCGCAAACGCCAGAAGCTCGTCCGCGCGCAGATCGGTGAAGCCTTCGACCTCCGCCACACCGTCGCCCACCGACAGGATGTGGGCGATTTCCGCCGTCTCCAGGACAGGAACGACCCGCTGGAGCGCGTCCTCGAGGGGTGCGAAGAGATCGTCGTGAAGATCGCCCAATGTCATCGTGCGTCTCTCAGCCGGTCGCCGGCGCGCGGCTGCGGCGCAAGCGGCTGCTGCCCTCGATCGCCTCGTCGAGCGTTGTCTCCAGGCGGCCAAGGAACCGCGAGGCGGACCATTCGACCGTCTGCTCGCCGATGGTCAGGCGGGCGCCGAGCAGCAGGTCTGCGCCTTCATGATACTCGACCTCGATGTCGGGGGTGATCTGTGTGTGGATCGCGCGGGTGATCTGACCGCGCGCTCCCGGTGTCAGCACCAAGCTGCTCTCGACCCGGGCGGGCCCTTCCGCACGGGCGGCCGCCGCCACCAGCTTCTTGCGCGTCTCCTGGTCGAGGCTGCCCAGGCGATCCGCGAAGGTGCCCGCCACCTGACCGGCGAAATCGCTTCCGGCGTAGTCCCGAAGCACGCGGCCGACGATCTCGATGACCTGATGGCCGGCGCGCTGCTGCAGGCGGGCCACGAAGCTCTGCCGATCTTCCTCCAGACGATCCTCCCAGGTCTTGCGCCTGGCCTCCATCTCCTGGCGGAGGTCGTTCTCCAGCCTGGTGCGCAGGGCGGCAGCCTCCCGCTCGGCTTCGCGCAGCACGTCCTCCCGGCTGGCCTCGAGTTCCCTCTGCCGCTCGCGCAGGCGGGCCGCCTCGGCCTCGACCTCTTCGCGCGCAGCCTTCGCCTCGGAAAGCCGGGCCCTGATGCGCTCTTCCCGCCGCGCCATGGCTTTGGTGATCGGACGATAGAGGAACCGCTGCAGGAGCCAGACCAGAACGAGGAAGTTGACGATCTGGGCCGCTACGGTCAGCCAGTCGATCTCCATCGGGTCAGCCTCCTGCAGCCTGCGCGGCGGTCTCGGTCGCGAGGCTGGTGAACGGGTTGGCGAAGATCAGGATCATCGCAACCACGAAACAGTAGATCGCCGTCGACTCGATCATGGCAAGACTGACGAACAGCGTCCGCGTGATCGTGTTCGCGGCGTCCGGCTGCTGTGCGATGGCCTGGAGCGCCTGCGATGCGGCGCGCCCTTCGGCGAGGGCCGGGCCGATCGAGCCGATGGCGATGGTCAGCCCGGCGGTGAAGATTGAGATGACGGCGATCCAAGTTGCTGCATCCACGCTCAGTCTCCTGTATCTGTGGTGGACTCGGCCCTGTGGCGGGTTCGACTGGCCGATCCGATGTAGACCATCGCAAGTATGGCAAAGATGTAGGCCTGTATGAGTCCCGTCAGAAGGCCCAGAATTTGCATCACGACGGGGAAGAAGAACGGCGCGACGGCGATGAGGATGCCCACGATCATCGTGCCGCTCATCACGTTGCCGTAGAGCCGCACCGCCAGCGCGATGGTGCGCGACGCCTCGCTCACGATGTTGAAGGGCAGCATCAGCGGCGTAGGCTGGAGATACGTACGCAAGTAACCAACCAGCCCGCGCTCGCCGATGGAGAACAGCGGAACCGCCACCAGCACGCAGACTGCCAGTGCGACGGTGGTCGAGAGCGAGCCCGTCGGCGGCTGGTAGCCCGGCACCACCGCCAGCACGTTGGCCGTGGCGATGAACAGGAACAGCGTTCCGATGAACGGCAGATAGCGGCCCGGCCGATCCGCGCCGACCTCTGCAATCTGGTCGCGGATGGTCGAGACGATCACCTCCAGCGCGACCTGCCAGCGCGACACGGTTTCCCGCTCGCTCAGGGGCGCCGTCACCATCCAGGAGCCGAGCACCAGGAGCACCATCACCACCCAGGTGAAGACGATCGTGGCGTTGAGCGACAGGCCGCGCCACTCGAAGATGATCCACGCATCCGGGCTTATTTCCATGTGGTCTCCCCAGGTGCCTGGCGCCCCAGCAGGCGCGTTGCGGAGAGGCGTACGGCGATGAACCCGGCCAGGCCCGCAAGCAGCCCCTCAGCCGGCACACCGATCGCGGCCGCCGCCGCCAACGTGCCGACCAGAAGCGCCGCCCGTGCAAGTGCAAGCCCGGCGAAGGCGAGGGCGCCAGCCCGTTCCTGCGGCAGGCGCCGCACAGCGGCCCACAAGAGGCCGAGATAGACCGCACCCATCGCGGCGCCCGCCAGCGCGCCGAGTGCAAGAGGGACGAGGTGGTTCATCCTGCACCTCCTGGCGGCCGGTGGTCCGGGTCAGTCACCGCGCCCCTCCCGCTGTATCCAGTACCAGGCGTGGAAGCCGCCGAGAATCGCGCCGCCGATGAGCAGCGTCAGCGTCCAGGACACCTCGCCCGGCCAGCGCCGGTCGATCCATGCCCCGAGCGCGATGCCGGCGACAACGGGAACCGCAACGGACCAGCCCACCAGCCCGAACATCCCCAGGCCGTACCACGGGCTTTGGCGGTGGCGCCTGCGGGCCTCCTCCATCTGCCGCGCCTTGCGCGTGATGGCGTCGGTCTCGCTGTCGCGGTTCCCGGTCATTGACCCGAAGCCCCGAGGTCGCGGAAACGGCGGATCATGCTGGCCTCCAGCCGTGCCAGTGCCGCGCGGGCGTCGCGCTCGTCCTCGTCGTGTCGACGAAACTCAGCCTCGACCCTGGCACGCAACTCCGTCAGGTCGTCGCCCTCGACCGCGCCGCGCACCGCGACCCGCACCTCGTCGCCACATTTCACCAGGAGTCCGGAGTTTACCGCGACGAAGCGCTCCGCGCCCCCCTCGGTCTCGTAGAGCAGGATACCGGGCACCAGTTCGGTGACGAAATCGACATGACCCGGCAACATCCCGAAATGCCCGTCGGGCGCCTCGGCCACGATGCGGCGGACAGGGCGGTCGACGCAAACGGCCATAGGGGTGATGACCTCAAGCCGCACCGGTGGCCTCCTGACCGCCGAGGTCCGCAATCGACCCGATCATGTAGAAGTCCCCCTCGTCGCGATCCGCGAAATCGCCGGACAGAATCCGCTCGCAGCTGTCCAGAGTCTCCCCAAGCGGCACGAAGCGACCGGGATTTCCGGTCATCGCCTCGGTTGAAAAGAACGGCTGGGTCAGGAACCGCTCCAGGCGGCGGGCCTGCCGCACGGTGGTGCGGTCGCGTTCGGACAGTTCCTCCAGGCCCAGCATCGCGATGATGTCCTTGAGTTCCTCGTATTCCGCCAGCGTGGTACGCACGTCGCGGGCGACTCGGTAGTGCTGCTGGCCGACGGTGCCGGGCGTCAGCATTCTCGAATAGGATTTCAGCGGGTCGATCGCGGGATAAAGCCCCTCGGACGCCTTCTTGCGCGACAGCACGATGGAAGCCGAGAGATGCGCGAACGTATGGGTGGCCGCCGGATCGGTGAAATCGTCGGCGGGCACATAGACAGCCTGAATGGATGTCATCGTGCCCCTGTCCGTCGAACAAATCCGTTCCTCCAGGTCGGCCAGTTCGGTGCCCAGCGTGGGTTGATAGCCCACCCGGCTGGGAATGCGGCCCAGGAGGCCCGACACTTCGGCGCCCGCCTGAACGAAGCGGAAGATGTTGTCGATCAGCACCAGCACGTTGCGGCGCAGGTCGTCGCGGAAATACTCGGCCATTGTCAGGGCTGCATGCCCGACGCGGAAGCGCACGCCCGGGCTTTCGTTCATCTGCCCGAACATCATCACCGTGTTTTCCAGGACGCCCGCCTCGCCCATCTCGCGATAAAGTTCCTCGGCCTCGCGGGAGCGCTCGCCGATCCCGCAAAAGAGACTTACTCCGTCGTATTCGGCGACCATGTTGTGGATCATCTCGGTGATCAGCACCGTCTTGCCCACGCCAGCGCCGCCGAACAGGCCCGCCTTGCCGCCGCGCTCGAGCGGGCTGAGCAGGTCGATAGCCTTGATCCCGGTCTCGAAGATCGCGCCTTCGACCCGTCGTTCGGACAGCGGCACGGGCGCGCGCAGGATCGGTCGGCGGGGAAGATCGGCGAGCGGCGGGCCGTTGTCGATCGTCTCGCCGAAGACGTTGAACATCCGCCCCAGCACCGCTTCGCCCACCGGCACGTCGATTGGACCGCCGGTGTCCCGCACCGCAAGTCCGATGCGCAGGTCGGGCCCGGGATTGAGGATCAGCCCGCGGGCGATGCCATTGCCGGGCAGGGCGGCGACCTCGATGACGATCTCGGGATCTCCGAGCGTCACCAGCCGGGTCGAGATCGCGGGCAACTGTCCCTCGAACCGGATGTCGGCGATGCCGCCGCCCAGTCTCACGATGTGTCCGATATGCGTCTCGCGTTTCGCCATCCTCGGGCTTCTTCCAAATGCGACTTGTTCCTTCAGTCCCGGGCGGCGAGGATACACCCTAGGTCATGACGCGCCAGTCGCGGACACGTCCGATGCCCAGCCGCCGAGGTATTTCGAGCCGGCGCTGACACAGGGTTGAGGCGCATGTTCAAGGAAGCCGACCTCGATCATACCGATGAGAAGCATGTCGACGATTACGCGAACGTGTCCTCGTCGGTCATCTTCGAGGCGATTCGCCGGGAGGGCGAGCACGAACTGTCGCGGCCCGCCAGCGCGCTGTGGTGGTCGGGTGTCTCGGCCGGGCTGGCGATCAGCACCTCGGTGCTGTGCAAGGGTTTCCTCGCTTCGATCCTGCCGCATGAGGACTGGGCCGCGGGCGTCTCCAACCTGGGCTACGCGTTGGGGTTCCTGATCGTGATCCTCGGGCGGATGCAACTGTTCACCGAAAACACGATCACGCCGATCCTGCCGTTGTTCCTCGCCCCCACGCGCGCAAACTTCGCCAAGACAGCGCGGCTCTGGGGTATCGTGTTCGTGGCCAACCTCGTGGGCTGTTTCGTAGCCGCCCTCGTGCTCGTGCAT
The DNA here is from genome assembly GCA_041687675.1 of Pleomorphomonas sp. Classification (GTDB taxonomy): domain Bacteria; phylum Pseudomonadota; class Alphaproteobacteria; order Rhizobiales; family Pleomorphomonadaceae; genus JAWLBM01. The sequence continues at coordinate 121,146 of JAWLBM010000005.1, forward strand.
GGTCACATCCTGCCGGAGGCGCGGTTCGAGGGCATCGTGTCCATATCGCGCCATTACGCCGAGGCAACGCCCTTCCAGCATTTCGCCTGGGGCATCCCGGCGGGCTTTCTCATCGCCGCGCTGGTCTGGATCCTTCCGCGCATGGAGAGTGCAGGCGAGGTGCTGATGATCGTGATCATCACCTATGCGATCGGGCTCGGGGGCATGTCTCACGTGGTGGCCGGATCGACCGAGTTGTTCGTGCTTGTCGCGCTCGGCGAGCTCGGGCTCGGTGCCGCGGTTCTTGGCGGCATTCTTCCGGCCTTCGCCGGCAACGTCCTCGGCGGCACCGGCATCTTCACGGCACTCACATACGCGCAGGTGCGCGAGGAGATCTGAGGCGCCCGTGCCGCTTGGTCCTGCCGCGCCAGCCCCTCGGGCACGGTGCAGATCGCGACTGCGGTCGCGATGAAGGCGCCCGGCCCCGCCGAGCCTGCGAAGGAGACGCCGAACCTTCGGCGCAGGCAGTCCGCGCTCATGATCCCGAGGATCGGCAGCCCTTCGCGAAGGCCACGGCCGCCGTGGCGGCCGCGGCGTTCGATCAGTTCGCGGAGGCGTCCTCGTCCGCCGCGGTCCATGCGTCCGAGAAAGCCATCCAGGCATTGGAAAAGCCGGTCCTCAACTCGTCCCATGCGCTGCTTGTCCCGGTTTCGAGAGCGCCAAACCGCTCGCCAAGGCGGTTGCGGGCAGCCCGCAGGTCCTGCAGCCTGGCCCGTGCGGTTGCGCGCGCGGCCTCCGACATCTCGGCCCAGTTCTCGCGAAGCGCTTCTTCACGCCGCGCGATCTCGGCGTCGAGACGGTTCAGCGCCTCGCGCGCCTCAGCGAGGGCCTTGTCGCGCTCCTGCTCCGAATAGGCGGCGATGGCGCTCATCGCCTCCGAGATCTCGGCTCGAACCTCCTCGGTCGTCACTGTCGGGCCCGCATCCTGAGCGGCGGCGGGCAGGGTGAAGATCAAGGCTGCTCCGGCGATCGCTGCGGCACGCAGCGGCGCGAGGAGAAGATCACGCGCGAGCGTCACTTGGTCTTGAACCGTGCCATTGCGCTGTCGAAAGCACTGGAGATGCTGTCCCATGCCTTGTCGAATCCCGACCTCATGTCGGACCAGGCGTCGTCGCTCGCCGCGCGCAATTCCTTCAGCTTCGCTTCGGCATCGTCACGCTGCGAGCGCATCTGGTCGAGTTGCTTCTGGTACTCGATCTTCGCATCGGCCTGGGCCTCGTCAAGTTGCGCCTTCATCTTGTCGATTTCGGCGTTCCACTGGTCGATCTGGGCCTTGGCCTTTTCGATATACTGGTCACGTTCGGACATGTGCTGCTCCTTGGGTTGGCCGCTATTTGAGAAATCATGCAATGCAATATTATCGTATTGTCCACTAACGGTATAGTGTTAGAATCTGCGAGGCGTGGCGGTAGAGGCGGCGCGAGGAGAACCAATGCGATGTCCGAGATGCAGCTTTTGACGTTTCCCGTCGTCGACCTTGCCCGCGAGAACGAGGAGTTTCGCAAGGTCCTGTGGACCGGCGACAAGACGCAACTCGTGTTGATGGCGATCCCCGAGGGCGGCGAGATCGGCGGCGAGGTGCACAAGGGCCACGACCAGTTGCTATATTTCGTCGCGGGCTCCGGCGTTGCGAAGATCGGCGAAACCGAGTGCAAGGTCGCAGGGGGCGACGTCAGCATCGTACCCTCGGGCGTCTTCCACAACTTCCGCAACACCGGGTCGGGAATGCTGAAGCTCTTCACCACCTACAGCCCGCCCGAGCACGAGCCCGGGACCGAGCACGCCACAAAGGCCGAGGCCGAGTCGGGCGAATGAGCAGGCCAGGAGTAACGCCCGTTCTGGTGGAGGGGTCGGGCGGCGCCTGTTCGAACCGGCTCGGACTTCAATGCAGCCGGCGACGAAACGCTGGCATGACGGGGGCGTGGGGCAGGTGAAGGGGGTCGGGGCCGCATGATCTCGCGATACGCCTGGTATCTGCGCGAGACCCTCAAGAAGGTCTGGGTCCGGGTCGTCGGTTTTGCGATCCTGGCGTTTCTGGCGGCCGGGCTCGCCCGTGTCCTGTCGCCCTACCTGCCTCAGGCGCTCGCGCTTCAGACCGGGTCCGAGGCCGTTCAGCAACTCCTCGGCATCCTGACCTCGTCGATGCTCGCAGTGACGACCTTCTCGCTTTCCATTGCCGTCGCGGCCTTCGCTGCGGCCGCCGGGTCAGCCACGCCGCGCGCGACGATTCTTCTTCAGCAGGACCGGACGACGCAGAACGTTTTGGCCACGTTCCTCGGCGCCTTCCTGTTCGGCCTCGTCGGTCTCATCGCGCTCCACGCCAATTTCTACGACGCATCCGGCAAGGTGGTCGTGTTCCTGTTCACAATCGTCGTGATCGGGCTTGTCGTCCTGGCGCTGATCCGGTGGATCGGCCACCTGATGCAGTTCGGACGGATGGGCGACACTCTCGACCGCGTCGAGCGGGCGGCCGCCGATGCGCTCGCACGGCGCCTGGAAAATCCGTTCCTGGGCGGCCGGCGCATGACTGACACCCAGCCCGAGCAATGTCAGGTCCTGTCGGCGACGGACACCGGCTATATCCAGCACGTGGACATGCAGGCGCTCCAGGGCTGCGCCGAAAGCTTCGACGGCAGGATCTTCATGCTCCGGCTTCCCGGAAGCTTCGTCGCGCCGGGCGTGCCGCTCCTCTCCGTCTCCGGAGCATCGCTGGACGACGAGCAAGCCGCCACAGTGCGCCGGGCCTTCACGATCGGAGCGCGGCGCACCTTCGAGGACGATCCGCGCTTCGGCCTCATCGTCCTGACCGAGATCGCCTCGCGCGCGCTGTCGTCGGCGATCAACGACCCGGGCACGGCGATCGACATCCTTGGGCGTCACGTCCGCATTCTCTCGCAATGGAGCACGCGAGACGAAGGCGCGATCAGGTTCGACCGCGTCTACGTGCCCCCGATCAATGTGCGGGACGCCATCGAAGACGCATTTCGCCCCATCGCACGGGATGGCGCCTCCGTCTCGGAGGTCCAGATCAGGCTGCAGAAGTCGCTGGACGCGCTGTGCCACGGCGCCCCCGCCATATTCGGGCCATCCTGCGAGGCCATGTCCCGCGAGGCGCTGGAACGGCTTGAGGCCGGCACGCTCCTGCCCTCGGAGATGGCGGCCATCCGTTCCGCCGCGCCGGGGTGGGGCGGGCGCGCGCAGGATGCGCACGCCGCCGCTTCTGGAACGATGCCGGTCCTCGGGGCGGGCGCCCAAGCCCCGTGAAGCGGTTCGAACATCCCAAGAGCCCCGTTCCCCCGTCCATGCTGGGAGAAGGCAGGCGCGGTCAACGTCCTGGAGGGCTCTGTCCTGCTGGGGTATGACGGCCGAGAGTGGGGCCGCGATAACCTGCGGCTTTGAAAGCGCAGACCTTCCGGACATTCAGCCGAACAGAATGGTGTCCGCGGCGTCCACCAAACCATGATCCGAGCCTGTTCGTCGCAGTCCGGGAATTGTGCGGCAAAGCAGGGGATTACGCCGGGGTACGTCTTCATCTGTCCGCATCGATTCGCTACAATCCGTGAAATTGAGTGGGGCCGTAAGTGGGGCCGGTGCGAATGGCAAGGGTTGGGAAGAGACTTAGCGCGCGAACCGTGGCGACCGCCTCCGAGCCAGGCAAATACGCCGACGGCGACGGGCTGTATCTCGTTGTCAGCCGCGACGGCGGGGGTGAGCGCCGGCGGTGGCTCCTGTACTTCAACTGGAACCGCAAGCGGCGGGAGATGGGCCTAGGGTCCGCCCGAGAGGTGTCCCTTGCCGATGCGCGGCGGTTGGCCGAGGAAGCGCGGCGCATGGTCCGGGAGGGCATTGACCCTATCGCCGCCCGAAAGGTGACCGAGCACGCCATCCCAACGTTCGGCGAGTTCGCCGACCAGCTGATCGCTTCCATCGAATTGGGCTTCAAGAACGAGAAGCACCGCTACCAGTGGCGACAGGCTCTGACCGTCTACGCGGCTCCGATCCGCGGGAAGCTCGTCAACGAGATCACGACGGAAGACGTCCTCGGCTGTCTCAACCCGATCTGGTCGACCAAGCACGAGACGGCGTCGCGGCTCAGGGGGCGGATCGAACGAGTGCTGGACGCCGCGAAGGCGAGGGGACTTCGTGATGGCGACAACCCAGCGCGTTGGCGGGGGCATCTCGCAAACCTTCTGCCGATGCGGCGGAAGCTGCTCCGCGGTCATCACCCCGCGATGCCATTTGCCGATGTCCCGGCCTTCGTCCGGCGCTTGCGGAAGCGAGACGCCGTCTCGGCGCTAGCGCTCGAGTTCCTGATCCTCACCGGAGCGCGAGCCGGTGAGGTGTTTGGCGCCACCTGGGGGGAGATCGACATCGATGCCCGGCTCTGGACCATCCCGGGCGGGCGGATGAAGGCGGGCCGCACTCACCGCGTTCCGTTGACCGATCGAGCCATGGAGATCCTTACGGCGGCCGAAAAGCTGCGGACCGATCCTCGCTCGTCTGCATTCGTCTTCCCAGGCGCCCGCCGCGGGCGGCCGCTGTCGAACATGGCGTTCAAGCAGCTTTTCGTTCGGATGGGCGTGGACGGCATTACCGCCCACGGTTTCCGCTCGTCCTTCCGCGACTGGGCCGGCGAGACGACGAGTTTTCCGCGGGAGGTCGCCGAGCAGGCGCTTGCGCATGTCGTGGGCGATGAGACCGAACGCGCCTACCGCCGGGGTGACGCGCTCGAGAAGCGGCGGCAGCTGATGGAGGCCTGGGCGCGACACTGCGAGGGCTCGATCCCCTCCACCGTCGTCCCGTTGCCCGCTACTGGGTGAGAATCAAGCCGAACCGATCCACCATTATCAAGGTCGCGTGGGAGTAAATCCACGCTGGGTGAACCGGCATCGCGCCCGCTCATAAAAAATCCGTGCGGGTTTTCCACAGCAGCCCTTCCACTATCCCTCGGGCTGATGTCAAGATCCGGCCATCCGAGTTCGAGGATGTCCGTATGAACGTCACCCACGACCACCGCGAGACCTTCGCTTCGACGCCGATTGCCTACCGCATCGACGACGCGGCCCGCGTATCCGGCCTGTCTCGCACGACCCTCTATGAGCTGATCGGTTCCGGTGCCCTGCCGTCCGTGAAGGCCGGTGGCCGCCGGCTGATCCTGGCCGATGACCTCCGGGCGTTCCTGACCGCCCAGCGCGAAGACACGGTGGCAACGAGCTAACTGCCGTGACCTTTCCCGTCCCCGCGAGAAGGGGCGGTGAGCCCCTCGCTCATGCGCTGGGTTTCGTCGGGCTCGGAGGCGAAAACGTTGATGACGCGGGCAAGCATCTCTCCCTTCGCGGCCGCTCGTTCGCGCTCAGCCCGGGACATGGCCTCCACGCCGGCGATCGGAATGTTCCGGGTGAGCATGTCCCGGATCATCCAATCGAGCGCGGCCCTGACGGCTACAGCGGTAAAGGCGTCTGTGGTCGCTGTACGGCCGGTGTATTTCTCGATCCCTCGCACGACGTGGGCAATGGCCGAAAGCTCCTGGCCAAGCGAGCTATTGAAGACGAGCTCGAAGTACGAGGTGCCGCGGAGGCTCTCTTCCAAGCGGTGCTCGACCTCCTGAGCAAGGGATCGACCACTCTGCGAGGCTGCGGCCGTGAGGGTGTCTCGGAGTTCCCTCGTGGTCCGCATGTTGAGCGGATAGCGCTTCCCCGCGCCGTCCTCACCGGCAAGGCCCTTTGCTCGCCTCGGCATCTTCCCCTCCCGTACCATCGAATGTGGATTGTGCGTGATCTATCACGCGCCATACTTGACGGTCAACTCGCGCCGAAGTTATAACTCTGCGTGATAGTTCACGTGCGCATCCGAAAGGGGCAGGGCAATGCGGTCGAGTGACATGGAAGCGGTCTTGAACAGGCCGGTGATCAGCGTGGAGCAGGCCGGCGAAGTATTCGGCCTCTCCCGGAACGCCGCGTACGCGGCTGTACGGAACGGGGCAATCCCGTCGCTTCGCTTCGGCCGCAAGCTGGTCGTTCCGACCAGTGCGGTGCGTCGAATGCTTGGCGTTGGCTGAAAAGCAAAGGGCCCAGCTGCGAGTGCAAGTCGCAGCTGGGCCAAAAATCAACCTCCCCCGAAAGGAAGTCGAAGCATGACAAAGATAGCGCGTTTGCCCGCCAATGTCACGGGCGTTCCTTCCCCTGAAATCGCCTTGGCCGTCGCCTGGGTGCTCTCCCGCGTCCCGACAACGACCACGCTCGCCCGGCTGCACGCCGAGGCGGCGGGCCTCGGAGGGCAGCGTGATGCTTAATGTCCTCGGATCGCACCGCAGCATCACGAAGCTGGTCGTAAGGATCGCAGACGGCGACGGCGCCCTGATCGCGGTGAAGGGTCGCGCGGCTTGGGCGCTTGACCAGCTGATCGCGGCCGGCGAACGGGGGTGCACCCCCATCGAGAACCCTGCCCCCAGGTGGGCCCACTACGCCTGGCTCCTCCGGCAGGACGGGATCGTCGTCGAAACGGTGCACGAGCCGCACGGCGGCCCCTATGCCGGGAACCACGCCCGGTACGTTCTCCGGTCGCCCATCCACGTTGTTGCCGCCGAGTACGAAGGAGGTGCCCAGTGAGCGCCGCCGAACAGACATTCCGCGCCGAGAACACCTGCGGCGGCTTCGATTTCTCGACAGGGTGGGGCGACCCGGTTCCGCCGCGTCCTGAAATGCCTCCGCTCGAATTGCCGCGTATCCCGGCCCTCCTCGACCTCATGGCTCGCGAGCAATGGATTGTCTGGCAGTACGTGTGGGACGACCGGCGCAAAACGTGGACGAAGCCGCCACACTCCCCGCGGACAGGGCACAAGTGCAGCGCGACCGATCAGGCGCACTGGACGACGTTCGAGGCTGCTTGCGACTTCTGCCGCACCCATCCGGGCTACGGGGTGGGGTTCGCCCTCTCACCGACCGATGACCTGACGGGCATAGACCTCGACAAGTGCATCAGTCCTGAGACCGGGGCCCTCGCGCCGTGGGCAGAAAGCGTTCTTGCGCTGAAGGAGACTTACGCCGAACGGTCCCCGTCGGGCGCCGGTATCCGCCTGTTTGCCCGCGGCAAGATCGACCGCACGTTGAAGTACGACCGGGCGGGCGTAGAAATCTACGGCGAAGGCCGATACCTGACGGTGACCGGGAGGCACATCAGCGGTGCGCCTGTCGATATCAGCGAGGCCCCGGGCACCCTTGCCGCCCTGCAAGAGCGTATAGCGTCATTCAAGGGCAAGGAAGATCCGAAACCCCAGGCCGAGAGCACAGCGCACCGCCAGGAAAAGGCCGGCGAGGCGGCGGGCGACGGCTTTTTTCGCAACGTGAACGACGCCGCCATGCGCAAATTCGCGGCATGGGTGCCGAACTTGTTTCCCAACGCCTACGAAAGCCGCAATGGCTGGCGCGTCGCTTCAGTTGACCTGGACCGCAATCTTGAAGAAGACCTCTCAATACAGCCGGAAGGGATCGTGGACTGGGGCGTCGCCGACCAGGGCGACCCGCAAGAAGGCAAGCGGACGCCGATCGACCTGGTAATCGAGTGGAAGCGCGGCTCGCTCCGCTTCCCGTTGAGCGCACGTGAAGCCGCGTTCTGGCTCTGTGAGCAGCTGAAGACCGACCCGTCGGCTTTGGGGTGGACGGACGGCGAGGCGGAAGCGAAAGCCGCGGCCGAGGCGGCGGATGCCGACACGGCGTATGATCCCTGGGCGAAGTACCCTGTCCCGACATTTCCTCTCGACTGCCTGCCGGATGGGGTAGCCCGGTTCGTTCAGGCGACGTCGTTGCAGACGGGCGGATGCGTCTCCGCCGTTTCATTCGCAGCCCTAGTGGCCATCAGCGGCGGCATCGACCACGGCTGGCGGTTGCGGATGCACCGCCACTCCCCATGGCGGGTGTCGCCGCGTCTGTGGGGGCTGCTCGTTGGTGAGCCTTCTACGAAAAAGACGCCGATCGTTAATGCCGTACTGTCGCCGCTCGAGCGGCGCGAGGAGCGCTCGCGCCGCGCCTACGCCGATGCGGTTCGCCAGTGGAAGGACTGCGGCGGCGATGACGCCAGCGAGCCCCAGCCGCCGACCCGCTTCGTCGCAACTGATGTAACGGTCGAGAAGCTCGGCGAGGTGCTGGCCGGACAGACGCGCGGGATCATGATCAAGCGCGACGAGCTGACGGGCTGGTTCGCATCGATGGAGCGCTACGGCGGCACCGGGGCCGGTTCGGCCGACCGTCCGTTCTGGCTCGAGGCCTACAACGGCGGGTCCTACTCGATCGACCGCATCAAGCGCGGCTCAATCTTTATCGAGAACCTGTCGTGTTCGATAATCGGAGGCTTGCAGCCAGAGCGCTTGCAGGAACTGCACGGGCTGACATCGGACGGGCTGTTGCAGCGGTTCGTCCCCGTGATGGTGGGTCCGCCGCGGTTCCCCGAGGACCGCCCGTTTCCGAACGTCGCTGAGGAATGGGGCGCCCTTTTCGACGCCCTAATCGCCACCCGCCCCGCGCTTCGTCACGATTTGGTTTTCGACGACGAGGCGCTTCTCGCCGCAGAAGCCTTCCGGCGCGAACTGCATGACATCGAGCAGGCGGTGGGTGGGTTGGCCGCCGGCTTCCAGGCGTTCGCTGGCAAGCTGCCGGGCACGTTCGGTTCCCTCTGCCTCGTGTTGCACCTCGCGCGCGATCCGATCACGCAGCACACCCGTCCGGTAGGTACCGAGACCGTCGAGGCGGCGGCGCGGATCGTGCGCGAGTTCGTGATCCCACATGCGATGGAGTTCTACCGGACCGCCGAGACAAAAACGGTGGGCGACCGCCTGCAGCGCATCGCGAGCTACATCCTCACGAGTGGCAAGGATCGCTTCGTGCCGTCCGACTTCACCCGCAACGTCGCCCTGCTGGCCGGCATGTCGGTGCCGGATCTGTTCGCCGCCGTATCGCCGCTGGTTGCCGGGGGCTGGCTGGTTCCGAACGACCCACGCTACCCGAAGGAGTGGCGCCTCACGGCAGGCGTCCGCGCCCGGTTCGCAGAACGGGCCAGGGAAGAGGAGCGGCGCAAGGAGCAACTCGCCGCGGCGATGAAGTCTCCCCGTCGGGCCAGTGGGGGGCAGAAATGACAGCCCCTCACTCCATCGCATTTATCGAACTCTGCGATGAATGCGATACGCGTACGCGAAGGAGATACATATCCTCCTCTTTTTACGTATTTGTCAGGATATTCTCTCCCCTGGCTGGAGTTGATGCGACTCTCGCGCGCGCGTGTATCGCATTTATCGCAGACCTCCTCCACGGGCGGGATAACCGGACCGGTGCAATGGGAGGAGCAGCGCCATGACCCAGCCGGAGTTCTGGTTCTTCGAGATGCCCCCCTATCCGGTGACGGCTCCGGAGATACCGCCTGACGTGCAGCCCATCATGTTCCCCGCCACCGTGGCGGCGACCGCCCGCGCTGGCGTGATCTGGTCCGCCCTGCGCGGCCGCGGTACGTGCCGCTACTACCGGCACCACCGCTCCAACCACCACGACGACGAGTGGAAACTTGTAAAGGAGGCCTGCTGATGCCCCGCCCCAGCAAATACAACCGCCCCCCTTCGCCGATCACCGGCTGGCAGCTGAGAGCCGCCCGCGCCGCCCTCGGTCTCGACCAAGTCGAGGTCGCCTCGACCATCGGCGTCTCGCCCCGCTCGATCATGCTTTGGGAGGCGACTGACGGTCCGATCCCCGCGCAGGCCTACAAACCCCACGCCCTCGTCGCCGCCCTCGAGGCCGCCGGCGTGGCGTTGACGGCGAACGGCATCAAGAGGGTCTCGCCATGACCACGGCGCCGAACGACCGCTTTCTGACACTCGCCCGCAGCCCGCCGAATTCAACATGACTGACCAGTTAATCAAGTTCTCACAAGCCGGCCAACGGCTTCTGTAAATCGATTTACTGGCTACACTCCGCACCCCGTCGAACCTAGACTAGGCTGGCGTCCGCCGCCTCCTCAAGGCCGAGTGCGCCCTCCATGTAGCCGAGAAAGGCGCCGTCGTAGGGGTGTGGCCACCAGTAGACGCCCGGCCTGCCGGTTACGGGTTCGAGCGCGAGTTGCTCGATCTTCTCCGCCCACAATTGGACGCTGCCCTCGAGCAGATCCCTCGAGGAGACAGCTGCGGCTCGGGAGAGGCGCTCCTTTAGCGCCGGGTCGACAATCACGAGTCGGGTACCGGTGGCGATCACTCGTCCCTCTTCCGCAGCCTCTGGGTAGTCGCGGGCGGCTTCCGCCCGCCGAAGCGGGTTCTTCTCCGCTCCGCCGGTGCCGCGCAACTCGGCCGCCATTGCTCGGGTGACGAGCGCCGCTGGGCTGAAGTCGCCATCCAACAGCCCATCGCAGAAGAAACGCTCGAGGACATGGCCGGGTGCGGCGGCCGCAGGATGCAGGGTCAGCCCCTCGGTCGCTCCGACAAGGAAATCATGCACCGCCCCGGGTTCGTCCGCTTCGCCGTGGCGGTTGACCCGACCCCCGGTCTGGATCAGCGAGGCCAGCGAGAAGCGCTCGCGGAAGGCCGAGCGGAACGAAATGTCGACCCCCGCCTCGACGAGGCTCGTCGCCACGAGCATCCAGTTGGCCGGGTGCGCCGAGCCGGGACGCAGGCGATCGACGACCGCGCGGAGGATCGCAGCGCGGTCGAGGGTCGCCTCCTTCGCGGAGGCTTGGATCGAAACCGTATCTACGACGCCGGCTCGCCGCGGGTCTGCCGTCGCCTCCTTCGCGGAGGCGTGGATCGTGACGTTGAGCAAGGGGCACGATCCCATGGCGGATGCGATGATGAGGCTGCGCTGGCTTGGCTGGATGGGTGAAGGCCGGCCCACACGCGAGGCGATAACAGGGGCGGCCTTCGGGTCGCCCTCTCTGTTTCTGCGATCGGCGATCGGCCCTTCCGTTCCGCGCCGAGGAACAGGTGGATCGGCGCGCCCGCTACAGGGCTATGGATTGCACGCGATCGGACGGCTTAGCTACCGTCGAGCTAAACCACTAGGGACACGACCGCACCAGTAGGTATCTGCCTCGCCTCGCGGTATCCTCCACAAAGAGTATCGCGGGAGGGGTGAATGGTGAACGAGAGCATCGCTTGAAATTTTGCGGCTTCGCGCGGGCTTCCCGCTATCAGGACAAGCCGAGGCGGTTAGTACACGTTCAGCGCCTGGCATTTCGAAACGCAAGGAGCCACCCATGTCATACGGCCTCATCAAGCCGTTCGCGTTCGACGTAGAGCGCGAATACAGGAGCTTCGGGACCAGCGGCGCCGACACGCGCTTCCCGTGCCGGCGCAGCCGCGATGCCGGGATAGGCGGACCGAGAGTAGACAACCAATGCGCGGTGCGGATGTCGGTCGCGCTTTCGCGCGCTAAGCGGCAAGATATCTTGGAGTATTATAGAGGCGCAGCGCTCCACTCCGCCCGGTGCTGCGCAGGTTCGGAAAAATACTCCCATATCTCCAGCGCGAAGACGCTGTTCAATCACATAAGAAATGTGCTGAATTGGAATTTTGAAGAGGTCCGGGGAGGAGAGTCATCTCTGGCTAGGCCGAAAGGTAAGGGAATTATATTTTTTGACACGATCTCGACATTCGCCCGCAAAGACGCACAAGGCCGTGTGACAGGGGAATACGGCGATCACATCGATTTCTGGAACGGTCAGACGTACATGAACCGGGCAACCGGTTCCGGAACGCCGAGCAGTAGCCTCAATCTTTTCGGCGACTCCAAAAGCGTGTGGTTCTGCCAATTGTGAGCCGACAGGTTTTGCTTCCCCGGATTCGATCGCAGATGCCCGGGTGAACCGGCCGTTAATGGCGCCGCATCCCGGGTCTGCCGATGGTGCTCTCAGTGCGTCGAAGCCGCCGGCGGCGGCCGGTCGAAAACGCCGGCCTCGTATCCGATTCGCCGCGCCTCCTCGAGGATCGCCAGCACCGCGCCGAGGTCGCCGGCCTGCTTCGCCTCGTCGATCACCGGGTCGGCGAGCCTTTCGAACAGCAGCACGTAGGCCGCCCGTCGCGCCTCGACAGAGAAGTGGCGGGTGCGTTCGACTTCGGTGCGGAAGGCGGCGAGCGGGTCCATGCGGGGGAAAGAATGCGATGCTGCTGGGCAGTGGGGCAATAGCGACCATGCCTCGGGGTGGGGTCTAGCGTCGCTCAATCAACCCCGGCCAGCCCGACGATGGCCGCGTGGCGTATCACGCCTTCTCCTCGTAGATGCCGAACCCGAACGCTGAGGCCGGGCGCGAGTGACTGAACGTCGCCGGCTCGGCTCTTCCGCCCGGCGCCTGTTGAAAGAATGCGAACGGCGCCCCAGAACTGCTCCCGGTCCTCGCGGCCGAGCGTCACGAATGCCCGGCCGACCGGCGCGCCGGCTGCGTCCGCGAGTAGTGCGTTGACCTCCCCCGTCCGGGTCCGCTCGATCCCGGCCACCGCGAACAGGCCTTCGGCGAAGCACTTCACCTTGACCCAGCTGTCGCATCGGCCGGTCCGGTAGCGGCTGTCGCGCCGCTTCGACACGATGCCCTCGAGGCCGGTCCGATCTGCGGCCGCGAACAGGTCCGCGCCGTCGCCCTCGAACTCCTCGCTGTAGGCGAGCGCGAAGTCGGCCGGACGACCGGCGAGCAGGTCGCGGAGGATCCGCCGGCGCTCTTCGAGTGGCATTTTGCGCAGGTCGCTCCCGTCGATGTGGAGAAAGGTCGAAGGCGAAGAAAACGATCCGGTGCCGTTCGTGCCGGAGCGCGCCGACCAGGGCGGCGAAGTCCGATCGGCCCGCCTCGTCCTGGACAACAGCCTCGCCATCGATCACTGCGGAACAGCAGCCAAGGTCGAGCGCAGCGGCGACGAGGCGGGGGTACCGATCCGACCAGTCGTGCCCGTTGCGTGTGAAGGCGCGGACCCGGCCTTCGGCGAGCGCCAACTGCGTGCGGTAGCCGTCGTGCTTAATCTCGTGGATCCAGCGGTTGCCGACCGGCGGTTTCGGTGCGAGCGACGGGAGTTGCGGTGGGAGGAACGCGGGACCGAGCATGGCCGCCATGTAGGCGCTGATCGTGGCAGACGCGAGGTGTTTTACCCGCCTTCCTCGCTTTCCCGCGAGAACCTATCAGGCGCGGGGACAAGTGCCCGGATCTGAGGTCCCCGAGTGCGACGCTATGTGCGGCGGCTCGCTTTGGCGAGACGGTCGGGGCACACCGAGGTGCTGCGAAAGCTGCGGCTGCAGTCACGATACCGCCGCGGCGCAAGCCCACGACGAGTCGAGCGCCGCGGCGGTCCATGAGGGGTTGCGGGACGTGTGCGACGTGGATCCGGAAAGCGGCACGTGGCCGGCCTTGCTGCCGGACGGGACCGGCTCAGGATTGAAACGAAGCGAGTACCGGCGGAATTTGACAAGACTTAATGCATATTGAACAACTAGTGATCGATCCCGCCAACCTCGACCGCGACCGGAGGCAAATTCAATGGATATCGTGTCGATTGGAAAGGCGTGGGACGACAAAGAGGTGCGAGCCGCCGACAAGCGTCGTACGCTGCTGAAACATCACTCCGTTCGCGCCCTTGCCTATCCGAACAAAGCCAAAGCGCTTCGCGAAATCCTGACGTGGGCGGCGCGTCTGGTCGAAAACGAACTCAATCCGGCCTCGACCATGATGGGCGACCTCAAGGCGGTGATTATCGGAGAGGGGTTCACCGATTTGACCGGCCGTGGCGAGGGCCGCCATTACGTTGGCGGGCACGTGCTCCTGAAGCATAGGCAGCAGCGTGGCAGCGAAGGTTTTCTGCCGCACTACTCCGATGAAAGCTTCCAAGTCCATCATGTCGTTGCGGCACTAGTACTTGGGCGCATTCCCTTCGCGAAGTACTATGCCATATTCTCAGAGAGAGCGGAGATTCACAAGGAGCTTAACCCTGAAGAAATTGAGTGGTGGGATATTTACGTCTACCAGGACTTTTGCCCCATCGGCGCAGAAACCAACGATAGAAACTTCCGCAGCTTGCCTGATCGTGTCTACTCGAAGCTGACCGGTATTCAACAGCAGATCGGTCAGAAGAAACAGCGTGAGCAGGCGGCTTCCAAGCCGCATCTGCAACCCCCGCCGCCGGTCGAATACCTTACCGGCGTACGAGAGCGATTGAAACGACTGGGATTTTACTCCGGCCCGATAAACGGCCCCTTCGACCCGGTGACCAAGTCAGCGGTGCAGAGTTTCCAGCGTGCTCACCCTCCGCTGCTCCGCGACGGCATTCCAGGTCCAAAGACGCAGGCGCGACTGAAGCAGGTCTACGGCTCCTGAGAGGGATTTTGTTCCTCGCCGGTTAGCGGAAAGGCGGAGAGGTGATGCCGGACGTCCAATCCACCAGCCGCTCGATTTGCGCGCCCTGGCCGACCGCCTCGGCCACAACCACCCGGCCGCCGGCGACCCGTGCCCGCTCCGGCTGGCGTGCTCAGCCTGCGGTGGGCCCGACCTGGGCGTTCTCGCATCTTCAGCGAGCCGCGGGCCGGTGTCGCGTGCGAGCGGGTGAACTGTTCTCGGGCCCGCGCCCTTGGAATGCGCCTGGGCCGTCCGGCTGGCCCCGCTCGGTTGCTCGACAATCACATTGCGATTCAGGAATGTCGCTGGTAAAGGCCGAACGAGCGCAACTGGGACGTTGTAACATGTCTATGGGTGCTGACGGCAAGAACCCTTACGAGAAGCTGCCTGCTCGGGCGTTCTGGAAGCCTTCCGTCGCTGAGAGGTCCGCATTCGACCTCGAAGGCCTCTGGACACCGAAGTTCCCCATATCCCGCGACGATCGGATCGCATGCTTCGGATCGTGCTTCGCCCAGCACATCGGCCGTGCGCTCAAGGGGCGAGGGTACGAATGGCTTATCACGGAGCCAGCGCCCCCTGGCTTGTCGGCCGAAAATGCCCGGCGCTTCAACTACGACCTGTTCACGTGCCGAACCGGAAACATCTATACGACATCGCTACTGCGCCAGTGGACGGATTGGGCGACCGGATCTCGACCGGAACCCGACGAAGTCTGGGTGGAGGGCGACCGGGCGATCGATCCCTTTCGGCCCCGCATCGAGCCAAACGGGTTCGAGTCCGTCGGGGAGATGCGGCAGTCTCGGAGTGTGGCGCTGAAGGCGTTCTCCGAAGCAATCCGCACGGCTACGGTATTCGTGTTCACCCTTGGCCTGACCGAAGGCTGGTCGAGCAAATCTCATGGGCATGAATACCCGATGTGCCCTGGAACTGCGGGCGGCACCTTCGTGGCGGATGAACACGATTTCTTCAATCAGCGATTTGTTCTAGTCCTATCCAATCTTATAGCTGCGGTCCAAGCAATGCGCAGCATCAATCCGGAACTCAAAATCCTGCTTACCGTTTCGCCTGTCCCTTTGACCGCCACCGCTTCCGAGCAACATGTGATGGTCGCGACCATGCGCTCGAAATCGATACTGCGTGCTGTCGCGGCCGAATTGGCCGAGACTGACACTCTGATCGACTACTTCCCATCCTATGAATTGGTCGCGAGCCCTCCCCTTCGCGGAATGTTCTTCGAGCCGAACCTTCGGAGTGTGAACCCGCACGGCGTTTCATTGGTCATGAGGCACTTTTTTACCGGACTAGGAGACGGAAAGGCATCTCTTCCGGCGCAGCGGAAGCAAAGAGCGATTCGAAAGGGGGAGGCATCTGCGGAGCGTAGCGATGTCGTATGCGAGGAGCAGCTACTCGCAGCGTTCGGCCCGTCCGGATGATGCGCATTGCGGTACTCGGCAATAGCCACGTGGCCTGCGTAAGGAGTGCGTGGGACGCGGTTCGTGACCGGTATCCGGGTGTCCACTTGACGTTTTTCGCTGCGGGCAGGAGGGGGCTTGCCGACCTGCTTGCATCAAACGGCCGTCTCGTGCCCGGAAACAGCCGGCTCAGAGAGATCCTGACCCGCAGATCCGGGGGCGTCGCCGAGATCGATCCCACGAAATACGATGCCTTTATCCTCGTCGGACTGGGGCTGTCGATGAGGAGGATAAGGCGGTCGAACTACTCTCGCGCGGTGTGTCGCCAGTCAATCATAGACGCAGGGAAGTCTTCCCTCAGCTACAGTATCGCGGAGCAGCTTCAAGCCCTGTCCACCGCTCCGGTCGTTGTGTATGCAAACCCGTTGCTTGCGGCCGATGAGTCAAGTCAGTTTGTCTCTCCGAGTGTATACGAAACCAATCTCACGACTTTACGCCACGATGTGTTTGCTCCAATTGGATCCGTACTGGTTGAACAGCCGAGTTCGACTGTAGTCAAGGGCTTCTGGACCCGCCCGGAGTACTGCATCGGGTCCGCGGGCCTGGAGGCCGGGGACGGCCGCCCCGGTCGCGCGCACGGCGGTCAGGACCGCGCGCACATGAACGAAAAGTATGGGGTGCTGCTGATCCAATCTGCTCTCGAGGGCACCTTGGGTTGCAGGCCCAAGCGGGGTTTGGCTGATGCACTTCCGCCATGGCTTCGCCGGGTCGGATCACTTCGCCGGCAGGGACACCGAAAGACCGGTTTCAGCAACTCGCAACCCGTTCGCCCCACAAGCCGCCCCCCACAGCAACTTGGCATTGATCTCGACGAACATCCCGCTCCTCGAGACTTATCTGCATGAAGCGTATTGCTGTACTGGGAAATAGCCACGTTGCCTGCGTAAAAAACGCTTGGGATGAACGCGGCAGAAATTTTCAAGATTTCCAGCTGGTTTTCTTCGCGGATCGCGGAACTTCGCTTGATGGTCTCGTTGTGCAGAAGTCAAAACTTTTGGCAGTGGATGAGGACCTTGCACGTCGTATTGGTTTTACATCCGGCGGCCGAACTGAGGTCGATCCGCTAGAATATGATGCCTTTCTGCTGGTCGGGCTAGGGCTGACCCTGGAGTACCTATCCTCGGAAACATTTTCCCGAGCGGTCTTTCGCCAAGCCGCCGTGGACTCCGCCACAGCCTCGACCAGCGTCATGCTCGCCCGCCGCCTGAGATCGATCTCGGACAAGCCGATATTGGTCGTCCCGTGTCCGCTCCTTGCGGTTCGCCCCGACAGCCCGGCAGTCGAGCCCCGCTTGCTTGCCGAAATCGTCGGTGTTCTGCGTCAGATGATATTCGACCCAATCGGGGTCCAGTTTGTCGAGCAGCCCGCGTCCTCGATCGCAAAGGGTTTTTGGACCAAGCACAAGTTCTCATCAGGTGCCGGGCGGCTCGACCTGGGAGACGGTATGGCCGGCCAGATCCATCCGGTTCGGGACCGCAAGCACATGAACACCGCGTATGGCCGGCTACTGCTCCAGATCGTTCTGAAGCATGAGATTCACAAGCACCGTCGCCGCGACGTAACCCAAGGTTTCTGGCCTTGGCTCCGCAAACACGCCTTTAGCACGAAGCTGTTACGCCCTGTGTCGCGCAGCGGCGGGCAGTGAGGCGGCTCGCGTGGGCCACACGTCCCCTCACGAACTTTACAACGAGCCCACAACTGGGTCAGCCAACGCCCACACCCAACTGGAATCGGTGGCAGCGGCTTACCGCTGGCCGGAGGGCATCGGTGAGGACGAGGTGCTGGAGCAGCTCTTGCGCCGGACCGCAGAACGAACAAGTCATCCCCGCAACGAAGCCAAGCGCCGGCTTGCGGCAAGCGCAACGAGATCGAGCGCCAGAACCCGGAGAGCCACTCCCCCAGGCCGAGCGAGATCAGGGCTCGCGGACCAAGATGAGGCACACCGGGTAATTGTCGGTCGCGCCGTCCGCTCGCCACGCTCGGCCGCGTGTCTCGCCATCTATCAGGCAGTCATGCCCGGCATATCGGGCAATGACAACTGGAGTTCCCCAATGCCGAGGACCGTCCCGCGGATCGGTATCCTGCTTCGCCTCGGGGGCTAGCGCCGCTATGGCCGGCTTCGGCCAGTACGCGATGCTCACCTCCGTCTTCTCTGCCGACAGGATCGGCCGAGAGTGAACCAGATGCGGCGCAACCTTGCCCAAGGCTTTTCGGAAGAGCCGGTTCAGGGTCTGAGCCGTTGTCTCGCCCGGTTTGGTGTTCCAGGCCATGAGCAGGCATGCGCCATCGAAGGACCCGTAAAGTTCGTTGTCCTCCCGACCGCACATGGGGTGCCTCTCCGGCCGCAAATGAAGTTGTTCCAGCGTAGGAAATGGGGCCGCAAGTGGGGCCGCAACTTTGCCTGATACTGAAAAGTAAGTCGATGCAACGGCTTATAGAAATAGAATGGTGTCCGCGGCGGGATTCGAACCCACGACCCCAGGATTCATACCACTTCGGCTTTCGCCGCCGCCGTGCCGGCGTTCGTGGTCTGGACTGTCCCTTCGCCATGGGCCCGTGGGCCGTTAGGCGCTGCCCGTCCAGTCTCTACACCTTCCCCGCGAGGGGCTTGGCTCGGGATCGGCATGGCGCGAGAGCGCCGAAGCTTTCCCCGACTTTGAGCAGATCCGCCGCGCCGTTTCCGCGCGCGACGCCCAGTTCGACAAGGAATCCTGTGCTCTATCCTGCTGAGCTACGCGGACACACGGCGCAGAGGTAGCCGCTCCGGGCGGCGCTGGCAAGGCCCCGGCCGCGCCACGGCGTTGCCGCAGGGTCGCGCCGGGCGGAAATCCACCGGCGGCTGTCCGCGCTGCCGGGCACCGATCGGCGGAGCGTGCTATGACTGACCGGCGGGGCGGCGACGGCGGATCTTCACCACATGCGGCGGGCGTGTCGCGTTCGACTGGTCATCCTTCTGGCGGCGCTGGCCGTCCTGCCCGGCTCCGGGCTCGCGGCGCTCGCGGCGGGATCCGGCGCGGCCTGTGGCGGCGCCCCGGTGGCGACGGCCGTGGTGGCCGGCGCGGGGGACACCCCGCGCCCGGCGCTTGCCTTCGAGCGGGCCGGGACCGCGGGCCGGCGAGCGCCGGCCGGCGCTCTGCTCGCCGGCCTCGAACTGCCGGCCATGGCGCCCGAGGGCTCCGCCGAGGCCCTCGCCCGCAGGCTGGAGGGCTTCGCAGGGGCGGTCGCCGTGGTCTATGGCGCCCGGGTTCGTCTCGACCGGCGGGACCGGGTGGCCGGACAGGTTTCGGTCGCCCTTCCCGGAGGACGGGCGCTGTGGCTGCAGGGCGCCCTCGTCGCCGAGGGCCTGGCCGTCACCGGGGCGGATGCCGGCCCGTGCACGGCCGCGCTGCTCGCCCTCGAGGCGGGCGCCCGGGCGGCAGGGCGCGGACCCCTCGCGGGGGGCATCTTCCGCCCCGCGGAGGACGATCCGCCGCAGCTTCCGGGGTTCGTCATTCTCGAGGGGCGGGTCGAGACAGTGGGAAATGCCGGTGCGACCACCTATCTCAACTTCGGCGCCGATCGCCGCACCGACGCGACGGTGCGGATCTTCGGCCGAAATTCGGCCGGGTTCCCGGCGCATAAGGATCCTGGGCGCTTCGAGGGGCTCCGGATCCGGGTGCGCGGATGGGCCTTCGAGCGCGACGGAGTGGACATGTCCGTCGCGGAACACGACTTGATCGAGATCCTCGACAAAGGGCGGAACGACCGCTGATGCAGATGGAGACGACGCAGAACGTGCGGACATTCGCATCCCGTGGGGTGGGCCGGAGGCTCGCCCCGTTGCTCGTCGCCGTCCTGCTTGCGGGCTGCACGGCCGGAATCGACGGCGACGACGCCATCGGCCCGACGCCGCTCGCGCCCACCGGCGCGGACATGTCCGGCCGCGTGGACCCGCGCGAGGTGGCGATCGCCGAGCGCGAGCACCCGAAGATCCTCGCCTCCTTCGGCGGCACCTATGCCGATCCGGAGGCGGAGATCGCCATCGCCCGCGCCGTCGGCCGTCTCGTCGCGTCCAGCGACGAGCCCTGGCGCAGCTACCGGGTGACGCTGCTGAACTCGCCCGCCGTCAACGCCTTCGCGCTGCCGGGAGGCTATGTCTACGTCACCCGCGGGCTGCTCGCCCTTGCCAACGACACCTCCGAGGTGGCGGCCGTGATCGCCCACGAAATGGCGCACGTCACGGCCCGCCACGCCTTCTCCCGCGCCGAGCGGGCCGAGGCGGCGGCCGTCGCCTCCCGGGTGGTGCAGAACGTGGTGGACGACCCGGATCTCGCCCGCGTGGCGCTCGCCTCCTCGCAGCTGTCGCTCGCCCGCTTCTCCCAGATCCAGGAACTCGAGGCCGACGTCGGCGGCATCCGCACCCTGTCCAAGGCCGGCTACGACCCGTATGCCGCGGCGCGATTCCTCACCTCGATGGCGCGCTACGCGGCGTGGAAGACGGCCATGCCGGATGACCCCGAGGGAGAGGCGGACTTCCTGTCCTCCCACCCCTCGACCCCCGAGCGGATCAGCCAGGCTGTGGCCGCGGCCGGCGAGGTGGGCACGCCCGGCGAGCGCGACCAGGAAGCGTTCCTCGCGCGCGTCGACGGGCTGCTCTATGGCGACGACCCGGTCGAGGGCTTCGTCCGCGGCCGCGACTTCCTGCACGCCAAGCTCGGCCTCGCCTTCACGGTCCCGAACGGCTATGTGCTCGAGAACACCGCCCGGGCGGTGCTCGCCACCGGCCCCGGCGGCGCGGCGATGCGCTTCGACGGCGCCGACGTGCCGGCCGGCAGCGATCTCGTCAGCTACCTCAACTCGGGCTGGATCAGCGGCCTCGATCCGGCGAGCGTGCGGACCGTGTCGATCGACGGCATGCCTGCGGCCGTCGCCTCGGCGAGCGCGCGGGGATACGCGTACAGGATCGCCGCCGTCCGCTTCGGCAGCCAGACCTACCGCTTCCTGTTCGCCAGCCGGTCGCCCGGACCGGCGTTCGAGCAGGCCTTTCAGGAGACGCTCGCCTCCTTCCGGGGCCTCTCCCCTGCCGAACGCACCAACCTCCGGCCGCTGCGGATCCGCGTCGTCACGGTGGCGCCCGGCGACACGGCCGAGACGCTCGGCCAGCGGATGACCGTGCCTGACCGGCCCGTCTCGCTGTTCCGGGTGCTGAACGGCCTCGGGCCGGCGGACCAGCCGGCCGTCGGCGCGAAGGTGAAGATCGTCTCGGACCGCTGAACCGGCCGGCGGTGCCGGCGGCTCAGACCTGCGCCATCTCCGGATGGCTCTGCAGCAGCGCGATCTTCAGCTTCTCCATGGCGCGGGTCTCGATCTGCCGGACCCGCTCCTTGGAGATGCCGAGCTTCTCGCCGATGGCCTCCAGCGTCGCGCCGCCCGATTCGTCCAGCCGGCGCTCGCGCAGGATCCGCGCCTCGCGCTCGGACAGGACGCTCATCGCCTCGCGCAGCCAGGCGAGCCGGCGCTCCCCGTCGATCTCCTCGGCCACGGTCTCGTCCGGCAGCGGGGCGTCGGAGACGAGGAAGTCCATGCGGTCGGCGCTCGAGCCGTCGCCCTCGCTGACCGGCGCGTTGAGGGAGGTGTCCGGCCCCGAGAGCCGGGCGGCCATGACCGCCACGTCGTTGACCGGCACGCCGATCGCCTCCGCGATCTGCCGGTGCACCTCGCCCTCGCTGACCGCGCTGTCGCCCTTGGAGAGCTTGGCGCGCAGGCGGCGCAGGTTGAAGAACAGCGCCTTCTGCACCGAAGAGGTGCCGCCGCGCACGATCGACCAGTTGCGCAGGATATGGTCCTGGATCGATGCTCGGATCCACCAGGTCGCGTAGGTGGAGAAACGCACGTTGCGCTCGGGCTCGAAGCGGGCCGCCGCCTCCAGCAGGCCGACGTGGCCCTCCTGGATCAGGTCGGCCATCGGCAGGCCGAAGCTGCGGAACCTGGCGGCGACCGCGATCACGAGGCGCATGTGCGCCTGGGTGAGGCGGTGAAGGGCCTCCTGGTCCTGGTCGTGCCGCCACCGCAGGGCAAGGAGGTGCTCCTCTTCGCGTTCGAGGTAGGGCGCCTTCATCGCGGCGCGAACCATCGAGCGGTTGGCGGTCGGTGTCGTCGACATGCTGCGGCTCCGTCCTCGGCATCAGTTACCGATTGGTACGCCCGCGGAACACATTCGGATCCGATAGTTGGCCCCGGACACGGAATCGTGATCGTTCCGCCCCTTGCCGTGAGCCCTCGACGTCCCTGCCCCGCAGGCCTCCGCGCATTGAAAAGGGGGGTGCCGCGGGCACCCCCCTCGTAGGAATTTCGGCCTTCGTTGCCGGGACGATCAGGCGGCCTCCGCCTCGTCGTCCTCGTCCTCGGCGACCTCGACGTCGCCGCGGGCCGCCATCCGGCGGGGGCTCTTGTTGAGGCTGTCCTCGATTCGGCGCACCGCCTCGGTCTCGGTGGTGCGGGACACCGCCGAGATCTCGCGGGCCATCCGGTCCAGCGCCGCCTCGTAGAGCTGCCGCTCCGAATAGGACTGCTCCGGCTGGCTCGAGGCGCGGTGCAGGTCGCGCACGACTTCGGAGATGGCGATCAGGTCGCCCGAGTTGATCTTGGCTTCGTATTCCTGGGCGCGGCGGCTCCACATGGTGCGCTTCACCCGAGCGCGACCCTTGATGATCTCGAGCGCCTTCTCCACCGTGTCGTCGCCGGCGAGCTTGCGCATGCCCACCTGCTCCGCCTTGGCGGTCGGGACGCGCAGCGTCATCTTGTCCTTCTCGAAGACGATCACGAACAGGTCGAGCTTGAGGCCCGCGATCTCCTGCTCCTCGATCGTCACGATCTGGCCCACGCCATGGGCCGGATAGACGATGTACTCGCCGGTCTTGAATCCGTTTCGCACGGCGGACTTCTTCGGTGTGGCCATTCGGTCCATCCACTCCTTGTGACGGCGGAACACGCGCCACCCCTTCCCGGCCTTTCGGCAGGTTCCCCAAGGGACATGCGTCGTGAATGTCGAGCCCGAGGCTCGTCTCTGCCGGCACGCTCTCGCGTTTTTCCATCAGCCGATCCGGGTGATGATCCGGTTCGCACACCGCCGGCTGGGAACCGGTGGCCGGCCGCCCGGACGAGCCGGGTCAAGCCATAAAAAATCCCCGCGAAGGGGACATTCGAGCGACCAGATCGATGTGTCGACTGCCGTGTAACGATATAGCACGGAGCGGCCGGATTTCAAAGGGCTACAGCGGCCGCCGCGACACTATGGCCGCGACGTCCGGCTAATGATCCTGCGACATTCCTCCGCGGCGGGACCGCGGGGTCTCAGTCGCCCTGGCCAGGCTCCGGGGAGAAGTAGCGATCAAGCTTGTCCGGCTCGCCGTCGAACTTCTTGGCGTCCTCGGGCGGCTCCCGCTTGGTCGTGATGTTCGGCCACTTCTCCGAATAATCGGCATTGAGCTTCAGCCAGGACTCAAGCCCGGGCTCGGTGTCCGGCTTGATCGCCTCGGCCGGGCACTCCGGCTCGCAGACTCCGCAATCGATGCATTCGTCCGGATGGATGACGAGCATGTTCTCGCCCTCGTAGAAGCAGTCCACCGGACAGACTTCCACGCAGTCCATGTACTTGCACCGGATGCAGTTATCCGTGACGACGTATGTCATGTGCCGCTCCTGGACGCCCGCGCCGGCCGCGACGGGCGTTCACTCTCGGGGCGTGGGTAGCGAAGTTCGGCCAAGCTGGCAAGGGGCCAATTGCGCAGTGCGGGATGGGACGGATCAGTCCTCCGGCCGGCTGCGGTCGAGCCGCCGGCGATCCCGCTTGGTCGGCCGGCCGGCCCCGCGCACGGGCACCGGAGCGTCGGGGACCCCCGGAGATTCGGAAGCGCCGGGAGCGTCGGGGGTCCCCGCGCCGCCGTCAGCGCGGGGCTGTGGCTCAGGCGAGAGGTCCTCGTAGAGCCTGAGCGCGTCCGGGTAGGAGCCGCGCCGGGCGGCAAGGCCGGTGACCCGGTAGACCCGCACGCGCTGGCCGAGGCCGACGGTCAGCACGTCGCCCGGGCGGACCGGCTGCGCCGAGGCGTCCACCTTGCGGCCGTTGAGGCGGACCCGGCCGGACTCGGCGAGATCCTGGGCCATCGCCCGGGTCTTCACGACGCGGGCGAACCAGAGCCACTTGTCGAGGCGCTGCCGGTCGGTCGGGTCGCTCACTTCTTCTGTTTCTGCTCCAGGTCCGCCTTGAGGGCGAGCAGCGCCGCGAAGGGCGAATTGGGATCGACCGGGCGATCGCGGCGCGGCCCGCGGTCGGGCTGGCCCTGCGGCGGGCGCCGGTCGTCGCGGCCCTCCGGACGCGGCCGGCGCTCCTCCCGCCGCTCGTCGCGCTCGGGACGGTCGCCCTTCGGGCCCCGCCGGTGGTCGGGACGGCCCGGCCGGTCGCCGCCCGGGCGCTGCTCCTCGCCGCCCTGGCGGCCCTGGCGGGGGCCGCGCTGCGGCTGGCCGCCGCGCGCCTCGGGCCGGCGGCCGCGATCGAAGCGGCCGGGCCGCCAGACCTCGATCTCGCGCTCTTCGAGAACCGGCTGCCCGCTCGCGGCGGCTTCCTCGGCCGGGAGCTCTGCGGCAGGCTCGTGCACCGCGGCGGACGCCTCGGCCGGGACCTCGGCGGCAGGCTCCGCCTCCTCAGCGGGGGCCTCGCCTTCGTCCGCCGGAGCGGGCTCCGCGGCCTCGGCCGGGGCGGCGTCCTCGGCGGAGGCCGGGACCGCGTCCGACACGGACGGCTCTACGGCCTCGGCGAGGGCGAGTCCCTGCTCGACCTCGGGCTCCGCGGGGGCCACTTCGCCTGCGGGCGCCGTCACCGGGTCGGCGCCATGACCCTCGCCCGCCTGCGCCGCGGAGAGGGGAACCGCGTCTGCGACCGCCGGCCCGGGTTCCGCGGGCGCCACCTCTCCGGCGGGCGCGGTCACCGGGTCGGCTCCGGCGACGGCGGCCTCCGCATCGGAGGAGCCGGCGTCCGGCTTGCCGGTGACGGGCACCTTCACGACGCGCTTCTCCATCCGGTAGCCGAGCGCCTTCAGGATGGAGTTGAAGTCCTCCCCGGAGCAGCCGAGCAGCGAGGTCATCGCCACCGTCACGGTGAAGCCGCCGCCCTGGGGAATCGCGCCTTCGGGCGGCGTCGCGTCCCCGACGGGCTTCCAGGCGATCAGCGGGCGGATGATGTCGGCGAGGCGCTCGAGGATGTCGAGGCGCACCGCCCGCTCGCCGGCGACGCGGAAGCCGACCAGCCGGTAGAGGTTGCGGTCGAAGGCCGGGTCCACCTTGATCGAGGTGCGGCCGGAGGCCGACAGCTGCGGCAGCTCGGCGAGCCCGGGCATGTCGGTGGCGCCCTGCTTCAGCGCCCAGAGCTGGGCGACGAGTTGCGCCGGGGCGGGCTTCAGGAGGGCGGGAATGTAGATGTGGTAGGCGCCGAAGCGAACGCCGTACTTGCGCAGCACCGCCCGGGCGGCCTGGTCGAGCGCCTTGACGTCCTCGGCGACCTCCTGCCGCTCGAGCACGCCGAGCGCCTCGACGAGGCGGTAGGCGACGCCGCGGGCGATGCCGTCCACGTCGGTGGCGTTCCTGAGGTCTGTGAGCGGCTTCAGGAGGGTCGAGACGTGGGCGTGCAGCCAGATGTCGAGCCGCGCCTGCACCTTGTCCCGGGCCGGGCCGGTGAGTTGCTCGTCGGCGAGCAGCGTCACCCGCGGCGCGAGCGCATCCTCGCCGGCGACGATCTTGGCCACCGGCTGGCCGAGCCACCGCAGCGCGAAGTCGGAGGAGAGGACAAAGTCGTCGTTCGGCGCCTTCGAGATCCGCTCGGCCCGCTTGTCGAACTCGCCCGCGAGGGCCTTGGCGGCGGCCGTGCGGATCGCCCTGCCGTCCGGGGTGTCCGCCGTGGTGGACGGGTCCGGCACGAACCGGAAGCCGTGGAGTTCGCCGACGTGCTGACCCTCGACCAGCACGGCGCCGGTTCCCGTGATTTCCGCTTCGAGCATGGCGTTCTCTCTCAGGCGTTTCATGAGGACGGAAGTACGCCGGTCGACGAAGCGCTGCGTCAACCGGTCGTGCAAGGCGTCCGACAGACGGTCCTCTATATCGCGCGTGCGCTCTTGCCAATGGACCGGTTCGTCGAGCCAGCTCGAACGGTTCGCCACGAAGGTCCAGGTCCGGATCTCGGCGAGGCGGGACGACAGCGCGTCGATGTCGCCGTCGGCGCGGTCGCAGAAGGAGACCTGGCGGGCGAACCAGTCGTCGGGGATGCGGTCGCGGGCGGTGAGGAAGCGGTAGAGGGCGACCACGAGGTCGCCATGGTGCGCCGGCGAGATCTTGCGGAAGTCCGGCACCTGGCAGACGTCCCAGAGCAGCCGGACGCGGTCGCGGGAGCTGGCGCTGTCCTGCGCCGCGGGGTCGCGCAGCACGTAGTCGAGCGCGCGGAGGTCGTCGGAGGGCAGCGCACGGGACAGCCCGGCGACGTCCGGCACCACGTCGAGGCTGCGCTTCAGCGCGGCGACGGACGCGAAGTCGAGCTCGGCGTTGCGCCACTGGAAGGTCTTCACCGGCTCGAAGTCGTGGCTCTCGATGGCCCGCACCAGGTCGTCCTCGAACGGCGGCACCTGGCCGGTCACGCCGAAGCTGCCGTCGTTGAGATAGCGGCCGGCGCGCCCGGCGATCTGGCCCATCTCCGAGGGGGTGAGGCCGCGGAACTGGTATCCGTCGAACTTGCGGGCCTGGGCGAAGGCGACGTGGTCGACGTCGAGGTTGAGGCCCATCCCGATCGCGTCGGTGGCGACCAGGAACTCCACGTCGCCGTTCTGGAACAGCTCCACCTGGGCATTGCGGGTGCGCGGCGAGAGGGCGCCCATCACCACCGCCGCGCCGCCGCGCTGGCGGCGGATCAGCTCGGCGACCGCATAGACCTCGTCGGCGGAGAAGGCGACCACGGCGGAACGGCGGGGCAGGCGGGTGATCTTGCGCCCGCCGGCGTAGACGAGCTGCGACATCCGCGGCCGCGAGACCACATGGACGCCCGGCAGCAGCTTCTCGATCAGCGGCCGCGCGGTGGCCGAGCCGAGCAGCATGGTCTCGTGGGTGCCGCGCACGTTCAGGATGCGGTCGGTGAAGACATGGCCGCGCTCGAGGTCGCCGGCGAGCTGCACCTCGTCGATGGCGACGAAGGAGACCTGGAGGTCGCGCGGCATCGCCTCCACCGTCGAGACCCAATAGCGCGGCCGCGGCGGCACGATCTTCTCCTCGCCGGTGACGAGGGCCACCTGCGAGGCGCCGGCGCGGGCGACGATGCGGCCGAAGACCTCGCGGGCGAGCAGGCGCAGCGGCAGCCCGATCGCACCCGAGTCGTGCCCGAGCAGCCGCTCGATGGCGAGATGGGTCTTGCCGGTGTTGGTCGGCCCGAGCACCGCGGTCACGTTGCGAGCGCGGATGGCCGACTGCAGGGGCGCTTTCTGGACGATGTTCATCAGGTCGGCCGGCGTCGGAACGTCGTTCGAAGGTCGCGGTGTCCCGCGATCGTCGGCGGGCCTACTGCCCCGTTCCTACCACAGGCGGCCGCCGGTCGCTGCCGCTTTTTTGGCCCTGCGGCCGGCTGCGGAACCGATGTGGAACAGATGTGGTCCGAATCGACGACTTCAAGAGATTCCGGATTCGTTCCCTACGAGATGTTGGCTCGATCCGAGTCGAACGCGCTGCATGTTGAATCCCGCGACTCGGGTGGCGAGTCGATCGATTCTCGCCCGGAATCGCTGTCAAGCGGGATTCTGAAGAAAGACTCCGGTCCGTGGCGGCGTTAACGAACGGTTGCTTGTCGGGTCGAGTAGAGGGGCATCTCCGTTAACCATTTCGACTGGGCCGGAAATCGCCGCACGAGCCCGGATCCGCTCCAAATTGCCGCGGATCCGCTCACCATCCGGTCAAGGGGTGTGTCCCACGGCGGCACCGTCCCGGACGCAAAAGGGCCGCGGCGCCAGGCGCCACGGACCTTGTGGACTTCGGGTGCAACCCGTCAGTCGGCCTTGGCAAGGCCCGTGGGCGTGTCGATCTGCCGGGCGGTGACCACCAGCCGGCCCTTCATGGTCTGCACCGAGATCTTGTAGGGCAGCATCAGGGTCTCCGAGGCGGGCACGAACCAGGCCTCGAGTTCCTTGTTGTCGGCCATGAAGCGCGTCGACTCGCGGTTCTCGCGATGGCCGGCGACCGGCACCCAGCGGGCGGAACAGACGACGGCGTCGCCCGAGAAGCCGCTGGTCTTGACCGGCTCCGTCCGCGCATAGGCGAGGCGGATGTCGTAGCGGGTCCAGCCGTCGAAGATCGGCAGCGTCCGGTCGCAGACCTTGCGGCCGTCGGCGGAGACCGGGAGCAGGGCGGCCGACAGGGGATCCACCACGCCGCGCTTGTGGGACGAGCGCAACGGCACCCGGTCCGCCCGCTCGCTCAGCTCTGGAATGGCGATGACGTCGCGCACCTTGCCGCCGCCGATGTCCATGCTGACTTGGGTGACGCGGTCGCCGCGCGACAGCAGCTCGTAGGTGGCCGGCGACAGCGACGTGCCGAGGCGGCCGCGGGCCGTCGCGAAGCTCTCCTCGGAGGAGATGATTCGCGCCAGCCCGGAGGTGGAGATGTGGAGCTTGGCCGCGTAGGAGCCGCGCTCCACCCGGACCGCGAGCGAGCCCTTGGCGATGCCGAAGCCCGCGAAGGACACGTCGTAGACGGCGCGCGTCTCGCTCGCGGGCGGCGCCGCCACGGCCGCCGGCGCGGTCGAGGCCGCCAGGGCGACGAGGGCGACGGCGGCCGCACGCCCCGCCTTCGGCATGGAACTGTTGAACAGGGACACCGTCTCGAGCCTCCAGATGTCAGGCAGTACCGCGATCGCCGACCGGATCCGGGCGCGAGGGCTCAAGGCCCGGCGCTGACGGTTGTCCTCGGGTGGCGAGCGGAGCATCGCATTCACACCGCCCACCGGCGGAATCATCTGCCCGCCATAGTAACCGCAGGGTTAACGCCCGTCAGCCCCCGCAATGCCGCAGGCAGTCGAATCGGCAGGCTCGTGCGCGCGGAGCGCGGGGAATCGGCTCGTGCGCGCGGAGCGCGGGGAATCGGCAGGCTCGTGCGCGCGGAGCGCGGGGTTGACGGGGCGGGGCGCCGACAGTATGAGAGGGCACTTCGAAATCTGGGCGCCGCTCGAAGGCTCGGGCGGCGTTCGTGCGTATACGGTCGCGGTGGATCCCGGCCGCAGAGACAAGAGGAAGACCACCATGGCTCGGCGGTGCGAACTGACCGGCAAGGCCGTCCTGACCGGCAACAACGTGAGCCACGCCAACAACAAGACCCGGCGTCGGTTCCTGCCCAACCTGTGCAACGTCACGCTGCTGTCCGACGCGCTCGGCCAGTCGGTGCGTCTGCGCATCTCGGCCAACGCGCTGCGCTCGGTGGAGCACCGCGGTGGTCTCGACGCGTTCCTGGCGAAGGCGTCCGACGAGGAACTGTCGTCCCGCGCCCGCCTGCTGAAGAAGCAGATCGCCAAGAAGGCCGCCGAGGCCGGCGAAGCCGTCTCGGCCTGATCCTCGGAGCGGTCCCGCCGCGCGCGGGACCGGGCATCATGACCCGTCCCCGGCTCCTGCCGCCGATCGCCGCGATGGCGGTGATCGTGCTGGCGTCCAACATCCTGGTCCAGCACCCGGTCTCGGCCTTCGGCCTCGGCGACGTGCTCACCTGGGGCGCCTTCACCTATCCATTCGCCTTCCTGGTGACCGACCTCACCAACCGCTGGCACGGCCCGGCGGCGACGCGCCGCGTCGTCTACGTGGGCTTTGCGCTCGCGGTCGCCCTGTCGCTCGTCTTCTCCGACCCGCGGATCGCGCTCGCCTCCGGCACCGCCTTCCTGTCGGCCCAACTGCTCGACGTCGCCGTCTTCGACCGGCTCCGGCGCGGCTCCTGGTGGCGCGCGCCGCTGGTCTCCTCGACGGTCGGCTCGGCGGCCGACACGGCGATCTTCTTCTCGCTGGCCTTCGCCGGCACCGGTCTTCCCTGGACCAGCTGGGCGCTCGGCGACTTCGCCGTGAAGATGGCGATGGCTCTCCTCGCCCTCGTGCCCTACGCCACGCTGATGACCCGCCGCGGCGCCTTCGCCGGCGCCCGCTGAGGCCGCGACCGCCGTCAATCGCCGGGCCGCAGCTCGAATTCCAGGTAGATCGACCGCTGGAACAGCGAGCGGTTGTCGTCCGACATCAGCGACAGGATGGTCCGTCCGTCCGGGGCGGACCAGATGTCCATCGCCTCCATGTTGTCGATCTGGTGGGAGAGGTCGGCGGACATCACCTCGGCGCCGTCCACCACGGCTCCTTCGGCGAGATCCTCGACGGCGATGCGGCGGATCCGCATGCGCACGCCCTCCGCCGGGGTGTAGAGCCGCTCGAGGAGGTAGAGGTCGCCGTCCGGACCGAAGGCGGCGTCGGTGACGTCGAAGCCGCTGTCGGCCACCCTGAACTCCGCCCAGCCGTCCTCGCCGAGGATCCAGCCGGGGCGTTCGCCATCGTCCCGCGACCGCGGCGGCCGCTCGGCGATGGTGACGACCTTGCCGCGGAGCGGCCCGTCGGCCGGCGCCACCGCCAGGGCCTCCAGCCCCTTCGACCAGCGTAGCCGGCGCACTCTCTCCGGCACCGGCAGGTGCGACAGCGGGCCGGGGAAGCCCTCGCCGTCGATGGTCCCGCGCATCACCCGGGGCACGGACTCCAGCGTCACCCACAGGGTGGAGCCGGCCGCCTCGCCGTCGATGTCCAGCGCCTCCGCGTCGGCGCTCGGGATGGCGGTGATGCTGCCGTCGGGGTTCAGCTGCCGCATGCCGCGCAGGCGCGCGCCCGCAAAGCCCGTCGGCCGTCCCTCGCCGTCCCGCTCGATGCGGGCGACGAGCGCGAGCCCGTCGTCGGTGATGGCGGTGAGGGACCGCCCCTCCTCGCGCACGACGAGGCCCGAGAGGCCGCCGACGCGGCGGGTGTCGGCGGTGAACTCGAAGCCGCCGATGAAGGTCAGCCGCCCGAAGTCGGTGATCTCCGGACGGCCGATCCGGAAGGCGGGGAACGGGTGCGCGACGATGTCCGGCTGCTCGTCGACTGCGGGACCCGCCGGGGCGCTGCCCGCCACCAGCCCCAGCGCCGCCGCGCCGGCCAGGAGGGAGAGACAGCGCCGCAGCGCCCGGCTCACCGGCCGCTCGCGCGTGCGGGCGCGCGCCGCAGGGCCTGTGCGGCCCGCCCACGCCCGGACTCCTCCTCGAACAGCGACGCGAGCTGCTCGGTCATCGCGCCGGCGAGTTCCTCTGCGTCCACGATGGTCACGGCGCGGCGATAGTAGCGGGTGACGTCGTGGCCGATGCCGATGGCGATCAGCTCCACCGGCGAGCGCGTCTCGATGTCCTCGATCACCCAGCGCAGGTGCCGCTCCAGGTAGTTGCCCGGGTTCACCGACAGGGTCGAGTCGTCCACCGGCGCGCCGTCCGAGATCATCATCAGGATCTTGCGGTTCTCCGGCCGGGCGAGCAGCCGCTGGTGGGCCCAGTCGAGTGCCTCGCCGTCGATGTTCTCCTTGAGCAGACCCTCGCGCATCATCAGGCCGAGGTTGCGCCGCGCCCGCCGCCAGGGCGCGTCGGCGGCCTTGTAGACGATGTGGCGCAGGTCATTGAGGCGGCCAGGGTTGGCGGGCTTGCCGGCGGCGAGCCAGGCCTCGCGCGACTGGCCGCCCTTCCAGGCCTTGGTGGTGAAGCCGAGGATCTCGACCTTGACGCCGCAGCGCTCCAGCGTGCGGGCGAGGATGTCGGCGCAGGCCGCGGCGACGGTGATCGGACGGCCGCGCATCGAGCCGGAATTGTCGAGCAGCAGCGTCACCACGGTGTCGCGGAAGGTGGTGTCCCGCTCGGTCTTGAAGGCGAGCGGCTGCATCGGATCGGTGATGACGCGGGTGAGGCGGGCGGTGTCCAGGAGGCCCTCCTCCATGTCGAAGTCCCAGCCGCGGTTCTGCTGCGCCATCAGCCGCCGCTGCAGGCGGTTGGCGAGCCGCGAGACGGCGCCCTGCAGGTTGACGAGCTGCTTGTCGAGGTAGCCGCGCAGCCGGTCGAGCTCCTCGGCGTCGCAGAGGTCCTCCGGGCGGGTCATCTCGTCGAAGCGGGTCGTGTAGACCTTGTAGTCGCTGCCGGGGACGTTGGAGAAGGGCAGGTCGGGACGGCGGCTCTCGCCGGCCTCCCGGGCCTGGTCGGAGGTGTCCTCCTCGGACATGTCCTCGGTGGTCTCGGCCTCGGCCTCGGTCTCGCCCGCCTCCTGCTCCTCGCCGGTGGAGTCCTGCTCCTGCGGCATCGCCTGATCGGCGGCCTCGGTCTGGTCGGCGTCGCCGCCGCTCTCGTCGTCGGCGGTGTCGCTGCTCTCGCCCTCGCCGTCGTCCTCCGGTTCATCCGGATCGCCGCCGAGTTCGTCGGCCATGTCGAGCGAGGCGAGCAGGCCGCGCACGGCCCTGGCGAAGTCGCGCTGGTCGCCGATCACCCCCGCGAGGCGCGACAGGTCCGGCCCGGCCTTCTCCTCGATCCAAGGCCGCCACATCGACACCAGCGTCTCCGCGCTCGGTGGCGGCTTGCGGCCGGTCAGCGCCTCGCGGACCATCAGCGCCACGGCGTCCTCGAGCGGCGCGTCGTCGCGGCTGGCGATCTCCTGGTAGTTGCCGCGGTGATAGCGGTCCTCGAGCATCGCCTCGAGGTTGTCGCCGACGCCGGACATCGCCCGGCTGCCGATCGCCTCGCAGCGGGCCTGTTCGACGGCGTCGAACACCGCGCGCGCCCTGGTGCCCTCCGGCACATAGTCGCGATGCACCGCGTTGTCGTGGCAGGCGAGGCGCAGCGCGATGGAATCGCCGAGGCCGCGCGTCACCGCCACGTCGTGGGCGGTCGGCCGGCGCGGCGGCTCGGGCAGGCGGGCGCGGTGGCCCGAGACGCTCGGCCGGTCGGCCGCGTAGACCACCTCGAGCTCGTGGTCCCCGGAAATCGCGCGCATGGCGACGCCGACCGCCTTCTTCAGAGGGTCGGTCGCCGGCGGGGTCTTCCCGGTCTTCTGGTCACGGGCCATGGTCGTCCGTCGGGCGCGGGGCTCAGCCCAGCACCATGTTGGCGGCGCTCTCCGGCAGTTCCTTGCCGAAGCAGCGCTGGTAGAACTCGGCGACCAGCGACCGCTCGAGATCGTCGCACTTGTTGAGGAAGGTGACGCGGAAGGCGAAGCCGAGGTCGCCGAAGATCTCGGCGTTCTCCGCCCAGGTCAGCACGGTGCGCGGGCTCATCACCGTCGACAGGTCGCCGTTGACGAAGGCCGAGCGGGTCATGTCGGCGACCCGCACCATCTTCGACACCGTCGCCCGGCCCTCCTCGCCGGCGTAGTGCTTCGCCTTGGCGAGGATGATGCCGACCTCCTGGTCGTGCGGCAGGTAGTTCAGCGTGGTGACGATCGACCAGCGGTCCATCTGGCCCTGGTTGATCTGCTGGGTGCCGTGGTAGAGGCCGGAGGTGTCGCCGAGGCCGACCGTGTTCGCCGTGGCGAAGAGGCGGAAGGCCGGGTGCGGGCGGATCACCCGGTTCTGGTCGAGCAGCGTCAGCTTGCCGGCCACCTCGAGCACGCGCTGGATCACGAACATCACGTCCGGGCGGCCGGCGTCGTATTCGTCGAACACGATGGCGACCGGGTTCTGCAGCGCCCAGGGCAGGATGCCGTCGCGGAACTCGGTGACCTGCACCCCGTCCCGGATGACGATCGCGTCCTTGCCGACGAGGTCGATGCGGCTGATGTGGCTGTCGAGGTTGACGCGCACCAGCGGCCAGTTGAGCCGCGCGGCCACCTGCTCGATGTGCGTCGACTTGCCGGTCCCGTGGTAGCCCGACACCATGACGCGCCGGTTGTGGGCGAAGCCCGCCAGGATCGCCAGCGTGGTGTTGCGGTCGAACAGGTAGTCCGGGTCGAAGTCGGGAACGTGCTCGTTGGGGGTCGAGAAGGCCGGAACCTCGATGTCGCTGTCGATCCCGAACACCTGCCGGACCGAGATCTTGAGATCCGGCACCTGCGGCGCCTCGATCGTCGTCTGAACCATGGAACCTCCTGGCGCGCGCGACACCGGGTCGCGCGCGGGTCGTCACCGTCTGCCGCGCCGGGGCAACGGGCCCTCCGGCGCCTCTCGTGTCAACAAAAACCTGCCGTCTTCAGGTAGTTATAGGCTTGGATGATCTGCCGCAACCGTTCCTCGGAGGAGCGGTCCCCGCCGTTGGCGTCCGGATGGTGGCGCTTCACCAGTTCCTTGAAGCGGGACTTGATGGAGGCCTTGTCGGCGAGCGTGTCCAGCCCCAGCGTGTCGAGGGCCTTCTGCGTTGCGGCGGAGACCTTGCGCTTCGGCTCCTCGGTCCGGTGGCTGCCGGCCGGCCGGGATCCGTGGAAGATCCCGAACGGGTCGCTCGCCGCGGTGTCCTGGCCGGGGGCGTCGCCGGTCCGGCCGCCCCAGCGGTTGACGCCCATCGTCCAGGTCGGCCGGTGTCCGGTGAGGTCGGCCTTCTGGTAGGCGGCGATCGCGTCGTCCGCCATGCCGTCGAAGTAGTTGTAGGACTTGTTGTAGATCCTGACGTGCTCCAGGCAGAAGCGGTGGTACTGGCCCTCGCGGCCGCGGCCCTTGGGGGCGCGGTGCGGCGCGCCCTCCTCGCAGCCGGGCCATTCGCACGGCGGGAACTGCTCGCGCGCCGCCTCGGCGGCGTCGGGCCTGATCCGGATCCTGTCGAAGAGCTTCGAATTCACTTTCATCGTCGGCGGAGTATGGGGTCCGGTCATCGCGTCGGCAAGATTGCGCGACACAGCGAAATTTTCGGCTCTCGGCGTTGACAAGCGCGGGCGGTTCGGTCTTTCCCCGTCCGCGACATCCCTCTCGACAAGGACCGAAGCCCATGTCCCGCGAGGATCGTATGGCCCGAGCCCTCAACGAAGCCTTCCAGCCGCTCGAACTGGCCGTCGTCGACGAATCGGAACGGCACCATGGACATGCCGGATGGCGGGAGGGTGGCGAGACCCACTACCGCGTGCGAATCGTCTCGGACGCCTTCTCCGGCCGGGGCCGCGTTGAGCGGCACCGGATGGTGACGGACGCGCTGTCCGCGGAGTTCGCCGGCGGCCTCCACGCCCTCGCCATCGAGGCGCGGGCGCCCGGCGAGTAAGGGGCGGTCAGGGCACGCTCGCCTCGATCGCGTCGATGTCCTCGTCCGAGAGGCCGAAGTGGTGGCCGATCTCGTGGATCAGCACGTGGGTCACCACGTCGCCGAGCGTATCCTCGTGCTCGGCCCAGTAGTCGAGGATCGGCCTGCGATAGAGCCAGATCCGGTTGGGCCCGGAACCGGTCTGCGGCACCGCGCCGCGATGGGCGAGGCCGATGCCGACGAAAAGCCCGAGCAGGTCGAACTCGCTCTCCAGCCCGAGGCTGTCCAGCGCCTCCTGGTCCGGGAAGTCGGCCACGCGGATCTCGAGGTCCGCGCAGAGCGATCGGAACTCCTCCGGCAGGTCGGCCCAGGCCTTGGCGGCCAGGGCGGAGAAATCTTCGAGGTCCGGTGCCATCGTCCCGTACCAGCGCCCCATCCGGGCGCCCTGATCCTGTCGTGCCATGAGCTCCGTGTCCGTCCCGCCGGGCTACAAATAGGTGGCCACGAGGCCGAAGAGAAGGACCACGACGAAGCCGAGGGCGAGCGCTCGGCCGATCCGCGTGCCCCAGACTTCCGCGGCGTCGCGGTCCTCCTTGTCCGCCGCGGCGAAGTGGCGGCCGATCCGGCCGGCGGTGCGGGAGAATGTGGAGCCGCCGGGCGCCTCGGTCTCGGCGGCGACGCGACCCAGCACCCGCTCCGCCTCGCGGCGGCGCTCCTCGTCGTCGTCGGAACGTCGTGTCATCGGCGTTGTTCCTCGTTCGGTCGTGGACGACAGGTTAGCGCGCGACCGGCACCCTTGCATCCGGGCGAGGACCGTCGTCTCCTCGCAGGGGACGAGAGCGAGTCGGGAGAACCGATCATGACCAGGCTTTTCACCGCCCTGGAGATCCCCGAGGCCGTCGCCATGCGATTGTCGCTCCTGCGCGGCGGCCTGCCGGGCGCGCGCTGGATCGACCCCGAGAACTACCACGTCACCCTCCGCTTCATCGGCGACATCGATGGCCGCACCGCCGACGAGGTCGCCCACGCGCTGGACCGGGTGTACCGGCCGCCCTTCACGCTGACGCTCTCCGGCCTCGACTGCTTCTCCGGCCGCAGCCCGCACTCCCTGTTCGCACGCGTCGAGCCGACGCCGCAACTGACGGAACTGCAGGCCGAGCACGAGCGCATCATCCAGCGCCTCGGCCTGCCGGCGGAGCCGCGGCGCTTCACCCCGCACGTGACGCTCGCCCGCCTGCGCGGAACCTCCGCCGGCGAGGTGGCCCGGTGGATCTCGGAGCACGGCCCGGTCCGGCTGCCCTCCTTCGAGGTGGACCGCTTCGTCCTCTACTCCTCCCGCTCCTCCGTCGGCGGCGGACCCTACCTCGTCGAGGAGGCGTACCCGCTGGCGGCGTGACCGGTTGACCGGCCGAGGGGCTCGGGGCTACCGCTGGCGCGGGGCCGCGCGGCGGCCGAGGGGACCCTTCCGATGAGCTTCGTGCCCGATCTTCCCGTGCTCGCGGCCTACACCGCCGCGGCGGCGCTCCTCACGGTGACCCCGGGGCCGGACATGGCGCTCTACCTCGGCAAGACGCTGAGCGGCGGCCGGGCGGCGGGCTTTGCGTCCTTCCTCGGCACCGCGGCGGGGCTCGTGGTCCACGCCTGCCTCGCCTCGGTCGGCCTCGCCGCGCTGCTCGCCGCTTCGGCGACCGCCTTCCTCTGGCTGAAGATCGCGGGCGTCGCCTACCTCCTCTACCTCGCCCAGGACGCGGTGCGGCACGGCTCGGCCTTCGCCCTCGCCGAGGGCGGACCGGCCCGCGAGCCGCTCGGGCGGGTGTTCCTGAAGGGGCTGGCGATCAACATCCTCAACCCGAAGATCGTGGTGTTCTTCGTGACCTTCCTGCCGCAGTTTGTCGCCGCCGGCGACCCGGACGGGCAGGCGAAGCTGATGTTCCTGGGGCTCTGGTACGTGGTCGTGACCGCCCCGATCACGGTGGTGCTGATCCTCGCCGCCGCGCGCATCGCCGGGCTGGCGCGGAGCAGCCCGCGCATCCTGCGGCTGCTCGATTGGGTGTTCGCCGGGGTGATGGCGCTGTTTGCGGTGCGCCTCGCCCGGTCCTTCGCCTGACGCTCAGCCGTGGTCGGTCGCCGGCGGCGGGCCGAGCGGCTTCAGCCCGGCCATGCGGCCGGCGACCAGCCAGTAGACGAAGCCGGCGACGAAGCCGGCGGCGACGACCAGCGTCGCGTCCGCTGCGAAGGCGGCGTCGTTCTCCGCCAGCCGCTCCTGCATGCGGTCCAGCCGCACGGTGCCCATGAGGCCGAGGACCCCGCCGGCGCCCACGTGGACCACGAAGGAGCGGATCGAGAAGATCTCGGTGACGAGCACCAGCAACGTCCAGGGAAGGAAGGCGAGGCTGCCGAGCAGCGACGCGGTGACGCCGCCATAGACCAGGAACTGCGCCCAGAACAGGGCGGATTCCTCCGGCGTCATCGGCTCGAGGCCGACCTTGGCGGCGAGGAGGAAGGCGGCGGCGGCGACGAGCGCCAGCAGGAAGCCGACGCCGGCCGCGAACAGCCGCCCGACCGCGCGCATCAGTCCTCTCCGTGGCCGGCGACCATGGCGCGCATGGCGAGATCCGCCTCGGAGAGATCCGCGAGCGACTCGCGGTCCTTCTTGCGCATGCGCTCGGTCTCCGACTTGAGCTGGCCGCAGGCGGCGAGGATGTCGCGGCCCCGCGGGGTGCGGATCGGCGAGGCGTAGCCGGCCTGGTTCACCACCTCGGCGAAGGCCTCGATGGTCTCCCAGCGGGAGCACTCGTAGGCCGAGCCCGGCCAGGGGTTGAACGGGATCAGGTTGATCTTCGCCGGGATGCCGCGCAGCAGCCGCACCAGTTCCCGCGCGTCGGCGGGGCTGTCGTTGACGCCCTTCAGCATCACGTACTCGAAGGTGATCCGCCGCGCGTTGGACAGGCCCGGGTAGGTCCGGCAGGCGTCGAGCAGGTCCTTCAGCGGGTACTTCCTGTTGAGCGGCACCAGTACGTCGCGCAGGTCGTCCCGCACCGCGTGGAGCGAGATCGCCAGCATGACGCCGATCTCCGCACCGGTGCGGGAGATGTTCGGCACCACGCCGGAGGTGGAGAGGGTGACGCGTCGCTTCGACAGCGACAGCCCGTCGCCGTCGGTGGCGATCAGCAGCGCCGACTTGACGTTGTCGAAATTGTAGAGCGGCTCGCCCATTCCCATCATCACGATGTTGGAGACGAGCCGGCCCTCCGACGGCACCATCGCCGCCCGGTCGGGCGAGGCGTCCGGGTAGTCGCCGAGCCGGTCGCGGGCGATGAGGACCTGGGCGAGGATCTCCTCCGAGGTGAGGTTGCGCACCAGCTTCTGCGTGCCGGTGTGGCAGAAGGAGCAGGTGAGCGTGCAGCCGACCTGGCTCGACACGCAGAGCGTGCCGCGCCCCTCCTCGGGAATGTAGACGGTCTCGATCTCCACCGGCCGGCCGGCGCCGCGCGGCGGGAACCTCATCAGCCACTTGCGGGTGCCGTCGGAGGACACCTGCTCGGCGACGATCTCCGGGCGGGCCAGCGTGTAGGCGCCGTCGAGGACGCCGCGAAGGTCCTTGGCGACGTTGGTCATGGCGTCGAAGGAGGTGGCGCCACGCACGTACATCCAGTGCCAGAGCTGCTGGACGCGCATCCTCCGCTGCCGCTCGGGCACGCCCACGGCGGCGAGCGCCGCGGCGAGGCCCTCCCGGTCGAGGCCGACCAGCGACGGCTTTTCGGGCGCGGCCGCGGGCCGCTGGGCGGGCGCCAGGGCGGCGCCGGTGGTGTCGAGGAGAAGGGTCATGATCGGGTTTGCGTCCGGCGACGGAGGCTTCAAAACGGAGCGAACGGCCGACGGGTCTGCCGTCGAGGCCGCTCGCAGTCCGCCTTCATATAGCAAAGCCGGGGCCGGAACCCAACCGTCCCGCCGAAATTGCCGGCGGGATGGCCGTCACTGGCACTCGGCGTCGATCTTGTTGATCGCCGCGGTGACGCCGGAGAGGGAGTAGGAGTCCGTCGTCACGGTGCCCCGGCGCGAGGTGCCGGTCACCACCATGTCGGAGCCGGCCTTCATCGCGCCGACGAGGCGGGCCTCCTCGGCCGCGTTCTTCACCCAGGCGCCGTCGTCCTTGGTGAACATGGCGAAGCTGTCGTTGCCGATCTTCACCTCCGTCACCGAGCCCTCCTTGTAGGGATAGCCGGTGATCACGCTGACCTCGTTGCGCACGCCCTCCTTCGGGCGGTTGGTCACGAAGATGTAGACCGGGTCGCGGTTGACCCCGTTCGGCAGGGTCTGCGTCGGCTGCGTTACCGCGTAGCAGATCTTGGCGCCGTCCGAGACGTAGGCGTAGGCGCTCCACCTGTTGAACTGTCCGAGCGACGTCGTGGTCTGAGCGACCGCGGCAGACGTCGCGCAGGCGAGCACGGTAAGCGTCAGGCCGAGGGTGCGTCTCATCTTCATCGTTCACCTTGCATTCGAGTGGCGGGCAGCGGAGCGCGGCGCGACGCTTCACCCGGCGTCAAGATTCCCGCCGAGGCTACGGCGGTAGGGTTACCAAACGGTTTCCGGAAGATCCCGGCGTCCCCCTCAAACCTCGTCCGCTCGGATGGCCGGGCCGCGCGTGCGGATGGCGACCGGTCGGGGTTTGGTCTAAGGTTCGATTGTCGTGCGGAACGCTTTTCCGCAAATGGGGCGACAATTTGGCGTGCCTCCCGGTCGGTGCCGGCGGCCTCGGGCCGATGCCGGAAGAACCGGCATGGCGGGTGGCGCCATCCGCCGGAAGGCGGTAAGTACGGCAAGGCAGCCGGCGGC
This sequence comes from Pleomorphomonas sp., assembly GCA_041687675.1. Classification (GTDB taxonomy): domain Bacteria; phylum Pseudomonadota; class Alphaproteobacteria; order Rhizobiales; family Pleomorphomonadaceae; genus JAWLBM01. Next base: position 161,067 of record JAWLBM010000005.1, read on the forward strand.
CGATGTGCCGGGGGACATCACGACGTGCCAGACAACGAAGAACTCGCCGACCTCGTCGACCTGGTCGCCCGGAACCGGGACCGGCAGGCGTTCATCCGGCTGTTCGACCACTATGCGCCGCGCATCAACGCCTACCTGCTCCGCATCGGCACCGACAACGGCGTTGCCGAGGAACTGGCCCAGGAGGTCATGGTGACCCTCTGGCGCAAGGCCGAGCTGTTCGACCGGCGCAAGTCCTCCGTCGGCACCTGGCTGTTCCGCATCGCGCGCAATCGTCGCATCGACGCGATCCGCCGCGACCGCCTCGGCGACATCGACCAGAACGACCCGGTGTTCCAGCCGGCCGAGCCGGCCGAAGCCGACGAGACGCTGGACGCCCAGGTCCGCGAGGAGCGGATCCGCGCGGCCGTGGCCGCGTTGCCGGAGGAGCAGCGCGACCTGGTCCACCTCGCCTTCTTCAAGGGACTGACCCACAGCCAGATCGCCGAGGAGCGGGGCCTGCCCCTCGGCACGGTGAAGTCGCGCATCCGCCTCGCCTTCACCCGGCTGAGGCGGGTGCTGGAGGCGGACGCCCAGGTCGACGTCGACTGAGTCAGACCGCCTGGGCGAGGTCGTCGTCGGCGATGGCCCGGCGGGCCGCCTGGCGATGCTTCTCGGTGATGTGGGTCCGCATCATTGCGATCACCCCGGCGAGCACGGTGATGTCGTCGCCGAAGCCGATGCCGACCAGGAAGTCGGGCACGAAGTCGAACGGCACCACGAAGTAGGCGAGGGCGGCGATCAGCATCGCGCGCACCCGCGACGGCGTGTTCGGGTCCATTGCGCAGAAATAGGCGGCGACGACCTCGTCCATGAACGGGATCGTGCGGGCGGCCTTCTTCGCCACCTTCCAGAAATCCCGCCGCACCCGCCGCTCGCGGTCCTTCGGCGGGCCGATGATCTCCGGGTCGTCGAACTTTCGCCTGGTCATGGGGCCCTCCCTGGTCTCCGGCCGATATGGGAAGCGCCGGCCGGACGCGCAACTCCGGAGCAAATCCGCGCTCGGCCGGACGGTTCCCCGCTTGCGGCGTGCCGCCAAGCGGATATTGTGCCGCCCGACCCGCCGGCCGGCCCCGGCCGGCCCGTTTCGACCGCATGGCGGGGACGGGGCGTCCCCACGGAGATCCCATGAAGAAGGGCGACATCAAGAAGGTCGTGCTGGCCTATTCGGGCGGCCTCGACACCTCCATCATCCTGAAGTGGCTGCAGACCGAGCTCGGCGCCGAGGTGGTGACCTTCACCGCCGACCTCGGCCAGGGCGAGGAGCTGGAGCCGGCCCGCCGCAAGGCGGAGATGCTCGGGATCAAGGAGATCTTCATCGAGGACGTGCGCGAGGAGTTCGTGCGCGACTTCGTCTTCCCGATGTTCCGCGCCAACGCGGTCTACGAGGGCGTCTACCTGCTCGGCACCTCGATCGCCCGGCCGCTGATCTCCAAGCACCTGGTCGACATCGCCGCCAGGACCGGGGCCGACGCGATCGCCCACGGCGCCACCGGCAAGGGCAACGACCAGGTCCGCTTCGAGCTCTCGGCCTACGCGCTCAACCCGGACATCAAGATCATCGCCCCCTGGCGCGACTGGGCCTTCAAGAGCCGCACGGACCTGCTCGACTTCGCCGAGAAGCACCAGATCCCGGTCGCCAAGGACAAGAAGGGGGAAGCGCCCTTCTCGGTCGACGCCAACCTGCTGCACTCCTCCTCCGAGGGCAAGGTGCTGGAGGATCCGGCGATCGAGGCCCCGGAATACGTTCACATGCGCACGATCTCGCCGGAGGCGGCGCCCGACCGGCCGACCGTGGTCAGGATCGGCTTCGAGCGCGGCGACGCGGTGTCGGTCGACGGCGTGCGGATGAGCCCGGCGACCCTGCTCGCAAAGCTCAACGACCTCGGCCGCGACAACGGCATCGGCCGCATCGACCTCGTCGAGAACCGCTTCGTCGGCATGAAGAGCCGCGGCGTCTACGAGACGCCGGGCGGCACCATCCTGCTCGCCGCCCACCGGGCGATCGAATCGATCACCCTCGACCGCGGCGCCGCCCACCTCAAGGACGAGCTGATGCCGCGCTACGCGGAGCTCATCTACTACGGCTTCTGGTTCTCGCCGGAGCGCGAGATGCTGCAGGCGGCGATCGACCGCAGCCAGGAGCACGTCGAGGGCGAGGTCACGCTGAAGCTCTACAAGGGCAACGTGATGGTGATCGGCCGCGAGAGCCCGAAGTCGCTCTACTCCTCCACCCTCGTCACCTTCGAGGACGACCAGGGCGCCTACGACCAGAAGGACGCCGCCGGCTTCATCAAGCTGAACGCGCTCCGGTTGAGGACGCTGGCCAAGCGCAACCGCGGCGGCTGAAAACGGCGAGGGGCAGCCAGCGCCTGGCCGGGCGGAGCCTCGCGTCCTCCCGCCCGGTCGCCTGTCCCGCCGGCCGCGCCGGGGCGCCAGGGGAATCGCATTTGGAGAATGACTCTAGCGCTTTGAGGTGAGATGGATTCTGTCAGCGGTTCCGAAGGAGGGACCGATGGCGTCGTTGATGAG